>CAVWGQ010000027.1:0-784888 GCA_963754575.1 uncultured Actinomycetota bacterium
GGCCGGACCCGCGCACCGGGATCCCGGTCTACGACACCTACACGAAGACCCGCAGCAGGTCGCGGACTACTTCGCCGACGCGGGCGTCGAGACGATCATGTTCGACATCCAGGATGTCGGGCGCGGTTCTACACCTACATCTGGACGATGTACGACTGCATGGTCGCCGCCTCGATCGCCGGGGCGCGGTCCGTGGTCCTCGACCGGCCGACCCGATCGGCGCCACCGCGGCGTACGCCGGTGCTCCACCTGGAGAACTCGACCTTCGTCGGGCGCAAGGCGATCTCGCAGCAGCACGGCATGACCGTCGGCGAGCTCGCCGGGTTGTTGATCGCCGAGTTCCTGGCCGAGGACGCCGCCGCCGACGGCCCGGTCGACCTCGCGGTCTCGCGGATGCACCGCTGGCGCCGGAGCATGTACGCCGAGGACACGGGGCAGCCGTGGGTGATGCCCTCGCCGAACATGCCGCGCGTCGAGACCGCCGTCGTCTATCCGGCACCTGCTGTTCGAGGCGACCAACCTCTCGGGGGCCGCGGCACGACCCGGCCGTTCGAGCTGATCGGGGCGCCGTACGTCGACCACCGCTGGGCCGAGGCACTGCAGGAGCGCGACCTGCCGGGCGTCGAGTTCCGCGAGGCGTACTTCTCCCGCTGGCCTCCAAGCACACGGGTGCGACCTGCGCCGGCGTCCAGCTGCACGTCACCGACCGCGACGACTTCGACGCGATCCGCACCGCGATCACGATGATGGTCACCTGCCGCGACCTCTACCCCGAGTTCGACTGGCGCGAGACCACCGGTCCGTACTGGATGGACAAGCTCACCGGCACTGACCGGGCCCGGCTGCGATCGACGCCGGTGCGACGTCGACGAGATCGTCGCGGCTGGAAGCGCGACCTGGCCGGCTTCCGTCGGCTGCGCTCGCGGCACCTGCTCTACCCGGGCGGGCGCTCGTGAGGGCGGGCAGGTCGACCGCGATGGCTGCTCCCGTCGTGGCGCTGGGCCTGGTGCTGGCGAGCCTCGGAGCCGCGGGTGCGGCGCCGGGCCGGCCGGCTCCCGACGACCGCCACAAGGCGTCGCGTGCGGCGACGGTGCCCACCGACGTGACCCCCGAGGACCTGCGCTTCGAGCACCACCGGCTGCGGGCCGGCAGCGCGCGGGCGGCCCGGCTGCTGCCGGGCCCGCTCGAGCAGATGTCCACCGACCTCCGGACCTTCCTCGAGCCCTCCCCCACGCACCCGATGTACGCCGGCGGGGTCGTGCTGGCCTCGCGGCACGGGGTCGTCGCGGTGCACGACGCAGCCGGGAGGGCGCTGCGCTACACCGATTCCGAGACGGAGCTCCGCCGACCAACAGGTGCCCATGGAGCGCGACACGATCGTCGACCTCGCCTCGGTGACCAAGACGTTCACCACGCTGGTCGTGATGCAGCAGGTGGAGGCCGGGCTGGTCGACCTCGACGAGCCGGTGGCGGCGTACCTCCCCGACTTCGCAGCCAACGGCAAGGAGGACATCACCGTCCGCGACCTGCTGACCCACACCGGTGGGTTGCCGTCGTGGCTGCCGCTCTACAGCGGCTACGACACGGTCGAGGAGCGCTTCGCGGCCGTGCTCGCGGTGGCGCCGCGGACCGAGCCGGGCGAGGCCTACCTCTACTCCGACCTCGGCCTGATCACGCTCGGGCTGCTGGTCGAGGAGGTCACCGGAGATCCGCTCGACGAGGTCGTCGCCGACGGCATCACCCGGCCGCTCGGGATGCGCGACACGATGTACACCCCGCCCGCGTCGCTGCGGGACCGGATCGCGGCGACCGAGGCGCAGCCGTGGGCCGGCCGGGAGATGATCCGTGGCGAGGTGCACGACGAGAACGCCTGGTCGCTGGGCGGCGTCGCCGGCCACGCCGGGCTGTTCTCGACCGCGCACGACCTCGCGATCCTGGCCCGGACGCTGCTCAACGGCGGCCGCTACGCCCACGCCAGGATCCTCGAGGCCGACACGGTGCGCGCGATGATCACCAACGAGAACGCCGCGTTCCCGGGCAACGCCCACGGGCTCGGCTTCGAGCTCGACCAGCGGTGGTACATGGACGGCATGTCGAGCCCGGTCACCTTCGGCCACACCGGGTTCACGGGGACGTCGGTGGTGATCGACCCGCTCGCGGACTCGTTCGTCATCCTGCTCACCAACCGGGTCCACCCGACCCGCGACTGGGGCAGCAACAACCCCGCGCGCCGGGCTGTCGCCCGCGACCTCGCCCGCGCGGTCGCGGTGAAGCCGCGCGAGGGTCGGACCTCGTGGTTCTCCGGGGTCGGTGACGCCCGGACGGTGACGCTGACGACGCCGGCTCTTGAGGGGCGGGTGCTCGACGCCGCGCTCTGGTACGACACCGAGGCCGGCTTCGACGAGGTCACCCTCGAGTCGTCGACCGACGGCGGCGAGACCTGGACGGCGCTGCCGTTCACCCTCGACGGGACACCGGTGACCGACGGCGTGCTGTCCGGCTTCGGCGGCCGGACCTGGCACGACGTGTCGGCGGCGCTGCCGCCCGGCCCGGTCGAGGTGCGCTGGCGCTACGCCAGCGACGCCACCAGCCAGGGTCGCGGGGTGTACGTCGACCGGGTCCGCCTCGACCGCCACCGCGTCGACCACCTCACCGGAGACGGCTGGTCCCCCTCCCGCGACTGAGGTCTGCTGGTCGAGCAGATGTAGTGGGTCGAGCAGCGAGCGTCAGCGAGCGACTGTCGAGACCCTCACCGTCCGCCGACAGTGAGTCCGTCGGTGGTGGGGGTGGTTTCGACAGGCTCGACCCACGACCTCGAAACCAGCGCTCCCGGGATGTGCCGCACCCCGGTCCCCACCCGGCGTACCTCCGCAGACGGATCTGCCGCACCCCACGGCACCACCGACGTCCACGCACCCCCAGGTGGGGACCACCCCGCGCCATCACCGCACGCCGACGGTGAGGGTCTCGACGATCGCCCTCGCCCAACTACGCGAACCGCAGCCGTAGCTGGTCGAGCAGCGAGCGCAGCGAGCGGTCGTCGAGACCTACGGGCGCGTGAGAGCGGCATGCACCGCAGGGTCGGCCACCCCGCGCCGGACCAGGGCGAGCCAGGCGGCACCGGCGGCGGGGTGGTCGGCGCGGCCGGGGGACGGGACCCCCCGCGAGGCCAGCCCGGTGGAGACCCCGGCCAGCACCGGTCCCGTTGTCGTGAGCAGCGCGCCCGCCAGCACCACCGGACCCGGAGCGTCGGACCGGACCGCGTCGAGGGAGGCGAGCAGCCCCGCCACACCGCGCTCGACGATGGCCGCAGCTACGTCATCCCCACCAGAAGCCTGGGTCGTCACGACCGGAGCAAGAGAGCCGAGCGCCGCCGGCGCCCAGGAGTACGCCGCCGCGATCACGTCCTGCACGCCCTGACCCGGGTGCCCCACGAGCGCCGAGGTCAGCGGCCCGGTCAGCGAGGAGGCCGGCCCCCGCCCGTCGAGGTCGGCCACGGCGGCGACCAGTCCCTCCCGGACCAGCCAGACCGCGGAGCCGACGTCCCCGAGCAGCCAGCCGGCACCGTCCGCCTGCCGCACCACCCGGTGCTCCACCACGGCCGCCGCGCCCGCCCCGGTGCCGGCCACCAGGACGCTGCCGGTGGGGGCCGCGCTGCCGGACGCGAACGCGGTCAGCAGGTCGGTGACCACCACCGGCTCCCCCGGCAGCCCGAGCAGCTCCCAGGCGGCGACCGCCTGGCGGCGTACCTCCGACGCGCCGGCGGCGCCCGCCCCGGCCACCCCCAGGACCCCGCCCACCACGGACGTCCGGTCGAGCGAACCCAACGCGGAGCCGATCGCACCCACGAGGTGGGCGACGGGGTCACCGCCGCTGGAGCGCTGGTTGAGGCCGGCCGCGAGACCGGAGCCGAGCCGCTCACCGGAGGTCGCGGCGACCAGGCACCGCGTGGACGTCCCGCCCGCATCGACCCCGATCACCAGCTCCACGCCGGACACCGTAACGAGAAGTCCGTCGTAGGTCATTGCCGTCGGGGCGCGTTGGACGGTAACTTTCCAACATGCCCGACACCGCCACGCCCGACACCCGGGTCCGAATCCGCGCGCTGCTGCCGACGCTGGCGCCGGCCGAGCGTCGGGTCGCCGAGCGCGTGCTCGCCGATCCCGCCGCGGTGTCGGCCTCCACGATCAGCGCGCTGGCGCACCTGTGCGAGACCTCGGAGACGACCGTCATCCGATTCTGCCGGGCGGTCGGCTTCACCGGCTACCCCGCCCTCCGGCTCGCCCTCGCGGCGGAGAGCGGTCGCGGCGCGGCCGGCGCCCGTGACCTGACCGGCGACATCGTCGCCGAGGACGACCTGGACAAGGTCGTCGCCAAGATCGCCTTCGCCGACGCCCGCGCGGTCGAGGAGACCGCCCAGCAGCTCGACCTGCGCGAGCTCCACGCCGTCATCGAGGCGCTTGTCGGGGCCGGCCGGGTCGACGTCTACGGCGTCGGCGCGAGCGGCTTCGTCGCGCTCGACCTCCAGCAGAAGCTGCACCGGATCGGTCGGGTCGCCTTCGCCTGGCCCGACCCCCACATGGCGCTCACCAGCGCCGCGCTGCTCACGCAGGGCGACGTCGCAGTCGCGATCTCGCACTCCGGCGCCACCCAGGACACCCTCGACGCGCTCGAGGTCGCCCGCCGCGCCGGCGCCACGACGGTCGCGGTCACCAACTTCCCCCGCTCGCCGCTGGCGCTGCTCGGCGACCACGTGCTCACCACCGCCGCCCGCGAGACCACCTTCCGCTCCGGCGCCACCGCCAGCCGGCTGGCCCAGCTGACCGTCATCGACTGCGTCTTCGTCGGCCTCGCCCAGCGCACCTACGACACCAGCCAGCGCGCGCTCGAGCTCACCGCCGACGCGGTCGCCGACCGCCGGGTGGGCAGGAAGAAGCGATGACCGCGCTCCGCCCGCCGCTGCCGGTGGAGGCGCCGACCGAGCGCCGCCACCCGGGCACCGCCGACCTCGACCTGCTCCCGACCGCCGACCTGCTGCGCGTCATCAACGACGAGGACGCCACCGTGGCGCCGGCCGTCGCCGCCACCCTGCCGGAGCTCGAGCGGGCGGTCGACCTCGCGGTCGCCGCGCTGCGCAGCGGGGGGTCCGTGCACTACTTCGGCGCCGGCACCTCCGGCCGGGTCGCTGCGATGGACGCCGCCGAGCTGCCCCCGACCTTCGGCGTCTCCCCCGACCGGGTCGTCGCCCACCACGCCGGCGGCGCCCAGGCGCTCGGCCAGGCGCTGGAGAACGTCGAGGACGACGAGGCCACCGGCGCCACCGACGCCGACGTGCTCATGCCCGGCGACCTCGCGGTCGGCCTCACCGCCAGCGGACGTACGCCGTACGTCGCGGGCGCCCTCGGCGAGGCCCGGCGCCGCGGCGTCCCGACCGTGCTGGTCTCGGCCAACCCGGACGCCACCATCGCCCCCCTCGCCGACGTCCACGTCTGCCCCGACACCGGCCCCGAGGTGCTCTCGGGCTCCACCCGGATGAAGGCCGGCACCGCCCAGAAGCTCGTCCTCAACGCCTTCTCGACCGCCGTGATGATCCGGCTCGGCCACACCTGGTCCAACCTGATGACCGGCGTCGTCGCCAAGAACGCCAAGCTGCAGGGCCGGATGGTCGGCATCCTCGCGCAGGCCAGCGGCTGCGACCTCGAGACCTGCGCCGACGTGCTCGACGACTCCGACGGCGACCTGCGGGTCGCGATGGTCCGGCTGCTCGGCGACACCGACGCCGCCTCGGCCCGCGCCGCCCTCGACGCCGGCGACGGCGTCGTACGGCGCGCCCTCGACCACCTCACCACCACCCCCACCCCTCCCTGACCGGGACGACGGAAGGAAACGACCATGCGGTCGAAGCTCGGGATCGTGACCGCCGGACTCGGCGTGGCACTGCTGGCGGCGTGCGCGCCCTCCACGGACTCCTCCTCGGGAGGTGGTGACGGCGAGGGGACGACGATCGAGGTCTGGTCGTGGCGCACGGAGGACGTCGATGAGTACGGACGAATCTTCGACGCCTACGAGGCCGAGCACGAGGGCGTGACCGTCGAGTTCAAGCCCTACGTCAACACCGAGTACGACACCATCCTCTCCACCGGCCTCAGCGCCGAGGGCGGCCCCGACGTCGCGCAGCTCCGGGCGTACGGCGGCCTCCAGCCGCTGTGCGAGGCGGGGCGGCTCGTCGAGCTCGAGGGCGAGGACGTCGACACGTCCGCGATCCCCGACGACGTGCTGCAGGGCGGCCGCTGCGAGAGCGACGGCGGCCTCTACGGCGTGCCGTTCGCCAGCCAGGCGCTCGTCGTCTTCTACAACAAGGCGATCTTCGCCGACAACGGGCTCGAGGAGCCGACGACCTGGGACGAGCTGATGGAGGTCAGCCAGACGCTCCAGGACGCCGACGTCACGCCGTACGCCGTGACCGGCAAGGACAACTGGACGCTGCCGATGCTCCACGACCTGTTCACCGCGCCCCGCTACGGCGGGACGGAGTTCTCCGAGGCCGTGCAGAGCGGCGACAAGGACTTCACCGACCCCGACTACGTCGCCTCGATCAAGACGATGGAGCAGCTCACGCCGTACTTCGGCGAGGACGTGGTCGGCGTCGACTACGCCACCGCGCAGACGCTCTTCACCAGCGAGCGCGCCGCGATGTACCCCGGCGGCTCCTTCGAGCTCGCCTTCTTCCAGCAGCAGAACCCCGACCTCGACCTGGGCGTCTTCGCCGTGCCGCCGCCGGAGGGCGCGGTCGCCGACGAGGCGATGACCCCCGGCTGGGTCGACGCCTCCTTCGGCGTCAACAGCACCTCGCCCGACCAGGAGCAGGCCGTCGAGCTGGTGCGCTGGATGGCCACCGCGGAGTTCGGCCAGATGGTCAGCGACGAGCTCAAGCAGCTCAACCCGGCCGAGGGCGTCACGCCCACCGACCCGGTGCTGCAGGAGATCTCCGAGCTGCGCGCCGAGTCGCCCACGCCGTACCTGCTGCTCCAGGACTTCCGCTACGGCCAGCCCACCGGCACCGACCTGATGGCCGCCGGCCTGCAGGAGATGCTGCTCGGTGACAGCGACGCCGAGCAGGTCTCGGCCGACCTGCAGAAGGGCGTCTCGCAGTGGTTCGAGCCCGGGGCGTGACCGCCCGGCGGGGTCGTGGCGCAGGCCGGGTCTCCACCCGGCGCCCGGCCCCGCCGCTCCGGGTCCTCGCGGTCTTCCTCACTCCCGCTCTCCTGCTCTACTCCGTCTTCGTCGTCTACCCGCTGTTCTCGGCGCTGCAGTACAGCCTGTTCGACTGGGCCGGCACCGCGCGCCGCTCGTTCGTCGGGCTCGACAACTTCGTCGCGCTGTTCACGACGTTCCCGCTCGACGAGCAGCTGGTGAGCGCCTTCGGGCACAACGTCGTCTTCTTCGTCGGCACGATGCTGATCCAGAACTCGCTCGGGCTGTTCTTCGCGGTGCTGCTCTACCGGCGCAAGCTGACGAAGCGGGTCTTCCAGACGCTGTACACGTTGCCCTACCTCGTCAGCCCGCTCGTCGTCGGCTACCTGTGGGTGCTGATGCTGCGCCCGCAGTTCGGCGTGCTCAACGCGGCGTTCGACAAGGTCGGGCTGGAGTCGCTGTCGCAGCCGTGGCTGGGCGACCCCGGCACCGCGCTGCCGGTCGTGATCCTGATCAACGCCTGGCAGTGGGTCGGCTTCCCGATGCTGCTCTTCGGCGCCGCGCTCGCCTCCATCCCGGAGGAGTACGACGCCGCGGCCCGCGTCGACGGCGCCACCCCGTGGCGCGCGTTCCGCCACGTGACGCTGCCGCTGCTGACCCCCGCGATCGGCACCGTCACCGTGCTCACCTTCATCGGCTCGTTCAACCTGTTCGCGCTGGCGTACGCCGTCGGCGGCTCGCGCGGCGACCCGGCCGGCTCGATCGACGTGCTCGGCCTGGTCTTCTACCGGACCGCCTTCGAGGGCGGCGTCAACGCGATCGGGCTCTCCTCCGCGCTGGCCGTGCTGATGTTCTTCTTCATCTTCGGCATCGCGCTGGTCGCCAACCGCTACCTGCGCAAGCGGGAGGCGGAGCTGACGTGAGTGCTCCCTCCTCCACGTCCTCGTCCTTCGACGTGCGGCGGATCGCCGTGCTGCTGCTGCTCGCCGGCTACGCGCTCGTCGCCGTCGGGCCGCTGCTCTTCATGCTGCTCAACTCGTTCCGCCCGAGCAACGAGATCTTCAACGACCCGCTCGGGCTGCCGACCGAGCTCTACTTCGGCAACTACGTCGAGGCCTGGACCGAGGCCCGGTTCGCGACGTACTTCTCCAACTCGGTGCTGGTCGTCGTCTCCGGCGTGGTGCTGTGCGTCGTCGTCTCGGCGATGGCGGCGTACCCCCTCTCGCGCTACGACTTCCGCGGCAACGGCGTGCTGACGGCGTACTTCATCGCGGGCCTCACGCTGCCGATCGAGCTCGCGGTCGTGCCGATCTTCTACCTGCTCGGCTCCTTCGGGATGGTGGACTCCCGGCTCGGGCTGGTGCTCGTCTACGCAGCCACCGGCATCCCGTTCTCGGTGTTCATCCTCGCCGCGTTCTTCCGTGGTCTCCCCCGCGACCTCGAGGAGGCCGCCCGGCTCGACGGCGCCGGTGAGTTCCGGATCTTCGCGCGCGTCATGCTGCCGCTGGTGAAGCCCGCGATCGCGACGGTGTCGATCTTCCAGTTCGTGCAGCTGTGGAACGACTTCTTCTTCCCGCTCGTGCTGCTGCGCACGACCGAGAAGTACACGCTGCCCGTCGGGCCTCACGAACTTCTTCGGGGAGTACCAGACCGACTGGGGCGCCGTCTTCGCCGGCCTCACCATCACCACCGCCCCCCTCGTCATCCTCTTCCTCTTCCTCACCCGCCAGATCGTGAGCGGCCTGATAGGTGGCATGGGCAAGTAGCGGGTCTCGCGCACCGGACGCGGCGAGCCCCACCCGGCGCCGGGTGTGAGCATCGATGACCGTGACCTCTCGGGACGACACGACCACGACCACGCCCCTGACCAGCGAGGACCGCAGCGCCCGGGTCGCGGTGACGCTCTTCCCGGTGCTGATCCTCGCCGGCGCCGCGCGTCGCGTTCGCGACGCCGGACACCTTCACCCCGCTCGGGGCGGTCATCAACCCGCTGCTCGGCGTGATCATGTTCGGGATGGGGCTGACGCTGACCCTGCCGGACTTCAAGCTCGTCGCGACCCGCCCGCTGCCGGTGCTGCTCGGCGTCGTCGCGCAGTACGCCGTGATGCCGCTGCTCGGGTTCGCGATCTCGTACGCGCTGCAGCTGCCCGCGGAGCTGGCGGCCGGCGTGATCCTGGTCGGCTGCGCACCGGGCGGCACCTCGTCGAACGTCGTCACCTACCTCGCCAAGGGCGACACCGCCCTCTCGGTCGCGATGACCTCGGTCTCGACGCTGCTCGCGCCGCTCCTCACGCCGCTGCTGACGCTCTGGCTCGCCGGTCAGTACCTCCCCGTCGACGGCCTCGGCATGGCGACGTCGATCCTGCAGGTCGTGCTGCTCCCGGTCGCCGCGGGCCTGGTCGTCCGGCTGCTCCTCCCCCGCCTCGTCGACCGCGCACTGCCCGTCCTGCCCTGGGTCTCGGTCGTCGCGATCACGCTGGTCGTCGTGGCGGTCGTCTCCGGGAGCGCCGACTCGATCATCGACGCCGGCCTGCTCGTCCTCGCCGCGGTGATCCTGCACAACGGGCTCGGCTACGCGATCGGCTACGGCTTCGGGCGCCTCACCGGCCAGCCGGAGCGGGTGCGGCGCACCATGGCGGTCGAGGTCGGGATGCAGAACTCCGGGCTCGCCGCCGGCCTCGCGGCGCAGTACTTCTCCCCGCTCGCCGCGCTCCCCGGCGCCGTCTTCTCGGTCTGGCACAACGTCTCGGGCGCGCTGCTCGCGGCGTACCTGCGCCGCCGGCCGGTCACCCCTGGGGCGTGAAGACGACGTCGCCGTCGCAGGTGGCGTCGACGTAGGACGACTCGTCGTACTCGTTCGAGGCGTAGACGGAGACGCACACCCGCTTCCCCCGCCCGGGGGAGTTCACGAGTGCGTACCAGGTGTCGGGGTCCTCGACCTGAACCTGTCCCACGAGGGCCTTGAGCGCACGCCCGTCCAGGTCGATCAGGTCGAAGCGGTCTGTCATGGCGGTGCCACTGCCGCCCCAGTCCTCCCAGTCGCCGTCGTAGTAGTAGCTCACCGAGCGCTGGGAACGGCCGCCGACGGGCACCTCGACGATCGCGTAGCCGGGGTAGATCGTGGCGCCGTAGACCGTCGACGACCCGGTCTTCTCGTCCACCGCCGCGACGAACGACTCGTATCCCTCGTGGGACATCAGGTCCGGCCCCGCCACCTCCGCCGAGTCGACGACCCCGCCCTCGACCGAGCTGAGCACCACCAGCGGCACCGCCACGCTCACGGCGGCGAACACCAGGAAGACGGCCACGATGACCCACACGACCTTTGGAACCCCACGCCCGGCCGGTGGTTGGTGCCTGCCCGGTGGTTGAGGTGCGAACGAAGTGAGCCTCGAAACCCCCGGGCCACCCGCAGCCCCCTGCAGGTCCCGCACCAGCACCTCCACGTCCCCGATCGTCCGCGCCTGCAGCAGCCGCCCGACCCGCAGCTCGGAGTCGGCCTGGGTGATCTGCCCGTCGGCGTACGCCGCCTCGACCACCTCGATCGCTGCGTCACGATCCGCGTCGCGCGCCTTCTTGGTCGGATCTGCCACGCGCACAGAGTAGGTCCCCGATCAGCGGCGGAGCTCCAGAACGGTCCCGTCCGACGGGAGCGGCCGACGCCTCCGGCGCGTCGTCCACCGGTCGATCTCGTCCTCGTACGGCAGCGGCGGAAAGCTCACCCACTCGGGGTGGCCCGGGTTGAGCACGGACTCACGCACCCGGTTATCGACGACGCGCACGGCGAACAGCTCCTTGGTGTCACGCCGACACCCGACCACCGTCCCGGACACCACGTGGTCGAACGTGAAGTCCTCGAAGCCCCGTCGCCCCTGGGCCCGGCCACCGGGCTTGAGGAAGTGGGTGATCAGGTAGCGCAGCCACGGCACCATGGAGTAGCTCTTCTCGGTGCCGTCCCATGCCAGGCAGTCACCCTCCCAGCAGACTTGCCAGTCGCACCACAGGTTCGGTTGGCCCCGGGGCGGGACGTTGTAGTTGTCGCCCGGGAAGTCGTCCGAGGTCTCGGCGCGCGGGTTTCCGGGCACCTCGTACGGCCCACCGGGCCGGAGGCAACGGCGTGACATCCGGAACGCGTCCAGGTACTCGATCTCGTGATCGTTCAGGCCCGGAGTGATCGTGAAGTTGCCGACGAAGTCGGTGGTGTAGCCCATCTGGCACTCCTCTGTTCGATGCCGTCGAGCATCGCCAGATCGGGGCCGCCGGGGAAGGCCTCGGCCGGCGCCTGTGGATAACGCGCGTCGATCAACGGCGCTCCGGTGCAGGCTGACGTCATGACTCTTGAATCCTTTGAGATCCGCGATCCCGGTGAGCTCATCCGCCAGGTGGCCGAGCGGGTCGAGCTCGTTGAGGACCGTGCGTACGCCGTCCTCGTCCGCGCACCGTCGACGGACCAGCACCTCGTCGAGGTGCGTGAGCTGGACATCCCTGCCCTGCTCGACGATGACGACGACATCCGCGACCTGCTGCCTGAGCTGGCCCGGTCCTTCTCGCTTCCGGACGTGCGACCGCCGCACCATGCGCTGGTAACCGTCGTCGTACGCCCCGGGCGATGCATCATCGGGCCCAACGAGGGCGTCTGGCTGAGGGGATGGCGCTACTCGAACCACTTCGCGCCCCTCTACGACTCCGACCTCATTCTGGTCACCGAGCACGGGTGGACCGACTTCATGACGGCCTGGGCAGGCCGGGAGCCGACGATACAGCCGGCCGCCGCATCGTGACCCCTCACTCCCGCCGATGGAACCGGATGTCCCCGTTGGGCATCCTCGTCAGGTCGTAGCGCCGGTCGTGTGCACGGTGATGGTGGTGTCCGCAGAACAGCACCGCATCGTCCACGCTCGTCGCTCCGCCGGAGGACCACGGGACGAGGTGGTGGGCCTCGCACCAGGCCGCGGGGATCTCGCAGCCGGCCGCCCGGCACTCGCCGTCCCGGACGCCCATCGCCAGTCGTTGGGCGGAGTCGTGGAGGCGCTTCTTGCGCCCGACGTCCAGCGGGCGCGAGTCCCCGGAGAGCACCATCGGCACGATCCCAGCGTGGCACGCGAGCCGGCGGGCCTCGCCGGCGCTGATCGCGTTCCCGGTCGAGAGCCCGGCGACCGCGAGCTGCTCGCTCAGCCTGTCCTGGTCGATCGTCACCACCACCGTGGCGGACACCCCGGCCTGGGACGGGGTCGTCTTGCGCGACAACCGCTCGAGCATCGTGCAGAAGCCCTGCGCGAGCAGCCGGGCGTAGGGCACGCGCTCCCCGGACTCCGGGTCGACCCGGTCGACGTGCTCGAGGTGGTCGCGCCGAGGTGACGCATAGGCGTGGAGCTGGGCGTAGAGCAGGTCGGCGTGCAGCACCGGGACGTCGGCGATGATCCGGACCAGACCGCCGCCGAGCTCGCGGCGGCGTACGGACATCCGCTCGCGCGCTCGCCGCTCGGCCGCTTCGAGCGCGCGCGCCTCGTGCTCGTCGGCGACGTCGGGAGCCACGACCTCCAGCACCCGCTCCCCGAGCCGGCGCAGGTCGCGCGGCCCGAAGTCCGCCGCCTGTTCCACGAGGTGCTGCTCCGCGCGGATCCGGAGGTCCGGATCGAGGTCGGTGGGCAGCGCGTCCAGGGCGGTCACGATCACCTCGGCCTGCGGTCGGGACAGCTCTCCCTCGAGCAGCGCCGCGGCGACGTGGCCGCACCGACGGTCGAGCGCCTCGGCGAGCTGCTGGAGGCGGCGCCCCTCGGGCGGTGCGAGGCCGGCGTCCACCGCCACCCACGCCCCGGCCGAGCGCACGGCGTCCTCGTCGGCGACGTCTCCCGCCACAGCGATGACGGCGAGCCGCAGCCCCTCGACCCGCGCGAGCTGGCGGGACAGCTCGGTGAGCATCGTCGCTTGGCCCCCGTCGACAGGTAGGTCGCCGACGACCTCGCGGCGTCGTCCAGCGCAGCCGACACGGCGGCGACGCACCGCTCGATCGGGTGCTGCAACGGGATGGCGTGCTGGCTCACGCCTCCACGCTCGGCGTGCCCACTGACAGGTCCCCGCATCACCTCAGCCCCCTGTGAAAACCCGCGCGGAAGGCCCCTCTGTGGAGCAACAAGTGGCCCCACAACAGCGCAGGAAGTGCGCCTGTGGAGGAGCGGTCGCGCTCGCCCGCGATCCGGGTCAGGGTCGGAGCATGGACTACCGACCGACTCTCCGCACCCAGACCGATCTCGAGGACGCCTGGCGCCACCTGATGGGCCCGCTCGGCTTCTCCAGCCCGAGCCTCTGGTTCGTGCTGATCACCGCCGACGACGAGCTCTTCCCGCACGTCACGCAGATCGACGAGGCGGCAACGCCACCGTCGCCGGACGAGGTCGCGGGGCTCGCCGACCTGATGGCCGAGCTTCGCGACGAGTTCGCCCCCGGCGGCCGGATCGCGTTCCTCCGCTCCCGCCCCGGCCGTCGCGGCATCACCGCCGAGGACCGTGCCTGGGCACGTGCGTTGTACGACGTGGGCCGGCACGCCGGCATCCCGATCGAGGTCGTCCACCGCGCCTGCGACCACGACCTGGTGCCGATCCCGATGGACGACGCGCTGCCCGACTCCGCGGCCTGAAGCGCTACGCCTCGAGCTCGCGGTCGGAGCCGCTCTTGCGGCCGCCGGGCTTGACCCGGCCGGCGGCGTTCCGCGCAGCCTGCGCGGCACGCGTGCGCACCTTCGCCGCCTCGAACTCCGCCGGCGTGACCCGCTTCGACAGGTCAGCGCTCCTCACCAGCTCGGCGATCGGTGTCGCCACCTCCGGATAGACGGCCACCGGCTCGTCGCCGGTGAACACCACCCACACGACGTCGTTGCCGTCGCGCTGGCGCAGCACGCTCCCCTGCGCCAGGGTGCCCGCCTTGTCGTACGCCGCGTGCCGGCTCTCCATCCGCTTGCGCTGCGTCTCGACGCTCTCCCTCACGGCCGGACCCGCCACCTTCACCGCCGCGGCGACGTGCGGCCCGTACTTCGCCGCGAGCTTCGCAGCCTTGGCGGCGTTGGACGATGCGGTCACGGTTCCTCCAGTCGTCGTGCTGAATGGCTCTCTCCGGGGTGCCTGATAACCCTGTCACCCCAGGGGTTGCACTGCCATCAGCCGGGCGGGGAGAATCGCTTGCACAAGTCCGTTCGAGTGTCGGCCTGGAGGCAATGCTTGCTCGCGCTGCAGAGACCTACGCTCGGCGAGTCACCTTGGCGCGTGCGTCGCCGAGCGACCACTGTCAGGACTCGCACGCGACTCCATCGCCGTCCGAGTCGAGGTCGTAGGGGTCCGAGCCGGTCACACGCACGTAGCCGGTGTAACTCGGCCCATCGCCCGAGCCGCCGGCACAGTCGTAGTCCGGCGCCGGGGTGAGGCAGGGCGAGTAGCCGCTCGTGCAGTTCGCTGGAGCGGGAGCGGGGGGAGCGACCGGTCGCACAAGGTTGCTCACGACGACCTCGACCTCGGACCCAGGAGCGGCCTGATTCGTGGCCGCAGGGGTCTGCCGCAGCACCACGCCCGACTTCCCGGAAGTCACTACCTGTTTCACGATCCGTACGGTGAAGCCAGCCCGTCGAAGCGCCGTCAGCGCCGACGTACCGCTCTGCCCCACGACACCGGGCACCGAGGGCATAGCCGCTGCGACAACGAGGGTGACGGCTGTTCCAAGGGCGACCTGCTTGCCGGCTCGGACACCTTGGCTCAAGACGGTCCCCAACGGCTTCCACGAGGGCTTCTTGACGACTCGAACCACGAGGTCGGCACGTTCGAGCTGCGCGCGGGCTTGGTCGAGTTGCTTGGCAGCAACCGCCGGGACGGCTGCATTTTCGGGCTCAGGAGCAGCAGAGGGCTCAGCGGTCGGTTCCGCACTTTGGGTCGGTTCGTCCGGCTCAGCATCGCCTTGGGCGGCATTCCCGACGGACGCAGATGCCCCGGCGGGAGCCTCGTCTTCACCAGGCAAGATCGCTACGAACAGGATCAACGCTGCCACGACCAGCAGCACTTTGGTCCGAGTGCGGAACGCACCCCACCGGGCGCGGAGACCGTGTGACGATCCATCGCTGACCACCTGGCCCGGCGCGGCCGCCATGGGCTGTGTGTGGTGCGTCCAGCGCTGGCCATCCCAGTAGCGCTGCAGCATCGGATTCTCGTGATCCGGAAACCAGCCAGGCGGTGCGATCGGTGACGACATGGTGAAACCCCCGTAGAAGATGTCTCTCCGGGAATGGTCACTCACACTGCCGCCGACGTCTCGATATCGCGGAAGTTCGTCAACCGATTGCGGGCGTCGTTGTTGCAGGACCGGCCTGTTCGCATGAAATGTACATCCCAGCCTGACAAGCTCGCGTGGTGGATCTCGGACTGTACGAATCGCTAGTCACCGAAGCTCTCTCCGCAAGCCTGGACGCCAACGCAACGGGGATCGCCGACTTCCAGAAGGTAGATGTCGCCGATCAGCCACACGTGTTGGCACGCCACATCTACGAAGCAGTCCAGCGTGTGCTGAGTGCCACGAAGGACGAGCAAGCCCGCCTCGCTCTCGTCAACAGGTTGCTTCAAGAGTTGAAGTGCGCTGATGATCTCGTCGCGCTTCCCGCGAGCCAACTTCTTCGGATCGCTGAGCCAGTTCGACCCGGAGCCGTGCCACTCGAGAATGTGCGCCCCAGCATCCCGTTGTCCGAAGCGGCTCTCCTGACCAACAGCAAGGACGAGCCCAGCTTGGGCGCCGAATTGCGCGCGGAGATCGACACCGCCGACGAGGTCGATCTGCTGTGCGCCTTCGTCAAGTGGCATGGTCTCCGCCTCCTCGAACCTCAGCTACGCCGACTGAAGGCTCGCGACGCGCCGCTCCGCGTGATCACCACGACCTACATGGGCGCCACCGAGCGTGCGGCCCTCGACCGACTCATCCGAGAGCTCGGCGCCGAGGTTCGGATCCAATACGACGCACAACGAACGAGACTCCATGCAAAGGCGTGGATGTTCCGACGTCATACGAGATTCGACACGGCGTACGTGGGCTCCTCGAATCTCTCTCGGGCTGCCCTTCTCGATGGCGTCGAGTGGAACGTCCGGCTCTCCCGGGTCGGCACTCCGGCTCTGCTGGAGAAATATCACGCCACCTTCGACACCTACTGGAACGACGCCAGCTTCGAGCTCTACGACCCCGATCATGATCGCGACCGGTTAGATGACGCCCTGGCCGAGGCGTCCGGCGCCGCCCGGCACGGTCGCGTGACCATCACGTTGTCCGGGCTGGAAGTTCGTCCGTTCCCCTACCAACAGGAAATGCTGGACGCGATTGAAGCCGAGCGAACCGTTCACGATCGCCACCGAAACCTCGTGGTAGCGGCGACCGGCACAGGCAAGACCGTCGTTGCCGCGTTGGACTACCGTCGCTTGTGCACCGGAGCGGAGCAGCCTCGCCTGCTGTTCGTTGCGCACCGTCGAGAGATCCTGGAGCAGTCTCTTCGGACCTACCGCGAGGTACTCGCCGATGAGAGCTTCGGCGAGAAGTACGTCGATGGAACGCGCCCCGAGCGCTGGCAGCACGTCTTCGCGAGCATCCAAGCTCTCACGTCGTACGGCATCGACAACTTGCCCGTGGACGCCTTCGACGTCGTGGTGATCGACGAGTTCCACCACGCACAGTCGACCACCTACCGCCGCCTCATCGAGCGCCTTGCGCCTCAGGAGCTTCTCGGTCTCACCGCAACGCCGGAGCGAACAGACGGACACGACGTCAGAACCTTCTTCGAAGGCCGTACCGCAACTGAGTTGCGGCTCTGGGACGCACTCGGGGCCGACCTCCTCTGCCCCTTCCACTACTTCGCGGTCGCCGACGGCACAGACCTCAGGGAGATCGGTTGGAGCCGCGGAAGGTACGACGAATCGGAGTTGTCTAGCGTCTATACAGGCAACCGAGCGCGCGCAGCCATCGTGCTCAGCCAGCTGAGAGACAAGGTGCTTGACCCAGGCTCCATGCGAGCGCTCGGCTTTTGCGCCAGCGTGGCTCACGCCGAGTTCATGGCTGAGGTCTTCAACGCCGCTGGAGTGCCGGCAGCGGCGGTCAGCGGAACGACGCATCGGGCCGATCGCGACCGAGCCCTCGACGACCTGAAGTCTCGGCGAGTGAACATCTTGTTCGCCGCGGACTTGTTCAACGAAGGTCTCGATCTCCCCGACGTCGACACGGTGCTGTTCCTGCGCCCGACGGAGAGCGCCACCGTCTTCCTGCAGCAACTGGGACGTGGGCTGCGCCGGACGGCCACGAAGCCAGTCCTTACTGTCCTCGACTTCGTGGGGCATCAGCGCAAGGAGTTCCGCTTCGACATCAAGCTGCGTGCGCTGACCGGTCACACCCGGCGGGGCCTGGAGCAAGCGATAGAGCGGGACTTTCCGTTCCTGCCGTCGGGCTGCCAGATCGTGATGGACAAGCAAGCGCAAGCCCTCGTCCTCGACAACATCCGGTCGCAAGTCGCCAGCAGGTGGAGCCACATGGTGGCCGAGCTCCGGTCCTACGGTGAACAGGACTTGCCCACCTTCCTGGACGTGTCTGGGATCGATCTTGCTGATGTTCTTCGGCAGGGTCAGCGCTCGTGGACGCAGTTGAAGCGCGATGCCGGCCACTCGACGCCGATGGGATCGGCGCTCGAGACAGCGCTCATGAAGAGAGTCCGGGCCTTTACTCACGTCGAGGATCCACTGCGAGCCGATAACTACGAGCGACTTCTCAACGGCGATACGCGGCCCTTCGATGAGCTCTGCCCCGGCGAGCAGCGACTTGCCAAGATGCTGCTGTTCTCAATCTGGCCGGGTGGCGGTGGCTTCGCGTCGTACGACGAGGCACTGGCGGCACTCCGCAGCGAGGAAGCAGTACGAGATGAACTTCGAGCTGTCGTGGAGATCGGCTTCGAGGGGGGCCGGCACCAGACACACGAGCTGAGCGGAGACCTGGCCGAGGTGCCGCTGCGGGTGCACGGCCGCTACCAGAGGGAAGAGATTCTCGCGGGCCTCGACTACGCCAGCTTGCAGCGGAAGCCGGTCGCCATGATGCAGGGAGTGGCATACGCCGAGGCCTTCAACGCGGACATTCTGTTCGTCACGCTGAAGAAGTCAGAGGCCGACTACTCGCCCACCACGATGTATCGCGACTACCCGATCAGCCCGAGGCTCTTTCATTGGGAGTCGCAGTCGACCACGACTGTCAGATCACCCACTGGCCAGCGCTACCTCTCCGGGTCCAGCAACGTCCTGCTGTTCGCGCGGGAAAACCACCAGGACGACTTCGGCACAGCGCCGTACGTGTTCCTTGGCCCAGTCCGCTACGTCTCCCATGAAGGTGAGCGACCGATCGCCATCACCTGGGAGCTCGAGCGAGCGATGCCCTCGGACTTCTTCGCCTCGGCCACGGTGGCTGCGGGATAGGACCGTGGCCTCGTCTTACAGTGCTGGCATGGCGCTTTCCGTTCCCGAGCAGTTGCGTGCGTTCGTGGACGAACGCGACTGGTCGCAGTTCCACAGCCCAGACAACTTGGCCAAGAGCATCGTGATCGAGGCGGCCGAGCTGCTCGAGTGTTTTCAGTGGGCGAAGCCGCAGATCGCGACCGCGTCAAGGAAGAGCTCGCCGACGTGGTCACGTACTGCCACCTGCTGGCAGCGAGGCTTGGGGTCGACCTCGATCAAGTCGTGCTCGACAAGCTCGAGGTCACACGAGCCAAGTATCCCGTCGAGAAGGCGCGCGGTCGAAGCGAGAAGTATGACCGAGCTTCCGGATTGAGGAGGTCAGCTTCACTGCGGATCAGCTCGCCGCCTGGGCGCCGCTGGAGCCCCAGTTCAGGAACTGGCCGGTCGTCTACACCCTCGACGGGGCAGGCAAGATCTACGTCGGCGAGTCACTCAACGTGGTCGGCACGCTTCCGGCAGCACCTCGCCTCCCGCACAGCGCAATCGGCTGAAGAGCGCACGAGTCGTCGTCGACGACAGTTTCAACAAGTCCGTCTGCCTCGACCTCGAGTCCTTCCTGATCCGCCTGTTCGCTGGCGACGGCCAGTTCGACGTCCTCAACGGCAACCACGGAATTACGGACTCGGACTACTACGGGCGCGAGGACTACCGCCGCACCTTCCGACAGATCTTCGATGAGCTGCGCGAGCGAGGCGCCTTCAGCAGGCCGATTCACGAGATCGAGAACACGGACCTCTTCAAGCTGTCTCCTTTCAAGGCGCTGACCCAGGATCAGGCCATCGCGGTGGACGACATCCTCAGTGGCCTGTTTCGAGGACCTGGCATCGCACGCGTCCAGTCGGATCGTGATCCAGGGTGCGCCCGGCACCGGCAAGACCGTCGTCGGCATCTTCCTGATGAAGCTGCTGATGGACATCAAGCACGCCGACGTCACGGAGCCGCCGGACAGCGACTCATTGCTCTCGGAGTTCTTCGTGCCGGGCTATCCGGAGCTGTTGGTGGACTTCCGCGTCGCGATGGTCGTGCCTCAGCAGTCACTGCGCCGATCCATCAAGAACGTCTTTCGCAAGACGCCGGGGCTGTCGCCCAAGCAGGTCCTCAGCCCCTTCGAGGTCGGCAGCGCGGCCCGAGCAGTTCGACCTGCTCATCGTGGACGAGGCCCACCGGCTCAACCAGCGGGCGGCGCAGGCGGCCGGACCCTCAACAAGATGTTCGTCGACATCAACGAGAACCTGTTCGGTCAGGACGACCCATCCTCACCCAGCTGGACTGGATTGACTGCACAGAGCCAGCATCAGATCTATCTCCTCGACGGCGCGCAGGCCGTTCGACCGGCTGACCTCCCGGTAGACGACGACGCGTGCGCTCGTCGAGACGTGCAGCGAAGGGGTCGCAACTACCCACTGACATCCCAGATGCGAGTGCAGGCTGGCGACGACTACGTCGGCTACGTCCGCGGCGTCCTGGACGGCTCGGTCACCGATACGCCAGCGAGTTCCGCGGGTACGACCTGCGCTTCTTCGACGATCCCGGCCGGATGCGCGATGCGATCATGCGCGCGAGAACGGGAGACGGTCTTGCCCGACTGCTCGCGGGCTTCGCCTGGCCTTGGAGGGGCAAGCACGATCCCAGACGCCCTCGACATCCGCGTCGACGGCCTGCAGCTCCGCTGGAACACCAGCGACATCGACTGGGTCAACTCACCGACCTCCGTCGACGAGGTCGGCTCGATCCACACGATCCAGGGCTACGACCTCAACTACGCGGGCGTCATCATCGGCAAGGATCTGCGCTACGACCCCGTCGGCGATCGCATCTACTTCGACCGCACGCAACTATTACGACCCCAGTGGCACCACGAACAACCGAATGCTCGGCGTCTCATACACGGACGACGACATCCTGCAGTTCGTCCGCAACATCTACGCCGTACTGCTCACCCGAGGGATGCTCGGAACGTACGTCTACGTCTGCGACGCCCCACTACGGGATCATCTGCGCCACCTGTTGTGATCCGATCAGCACGTCGCTGGCTGGCGGAGTGGGGCGCTCAACCAACGGCGTTGCACCTGTGACTCGAACTGTCGCCCCGAGCTTGGAACCGACGCGGCGAGTCACTACTCGTCCGCGCCGGTTCGGGGGCCTTGGCTCAGCTGCAGCCGGAGGTGCTGCCGCAGCCCTCGCAGACGTAGCACGAGCCGGCAGGGCGCATCTTGGTGCCGCAGGTCATGCAGAGCGGGGAGTCGACGGCGGTGCCGGTGATCTTCTCCAGGAGCTCGGCGGAGGTGTGGGCCTCGCCGAGGGTCGGCTTGGCGGGAACCTCGCGCTGGTCGGAGCCCTTGGAGTCGTGCATCGATGCTCCGGAGGTCTCGACGTCGGTGATGGTCTCGACGTCGCTCGCTTCGCTCGCTGCTCGACCAACTGACGGAAGCAGCTCTCCCGCGGAGCCGGTCTCCTCGGAGGTCTGCTCGTAGGAGCCGGTCTCGAGGTAGCGCTGGCGCTCGTCGGCGGAGTAGATCCCCATGTCGGAGCGCTTCTCGAAGGGCAGGTAGTCCAGGGCGAGGCGGCGGAAGATGTAGTCCATGATCGACTGCGCCATCCGGACGTCCTTGTCGTCGGTGAGGCCGGCCGGCTCGAAGCGCAGGTTGGAGAACTTCGAGACGTAGGTCTCCAGCGGGACGCCGTACTGCAGGCCGATCGAGACCGCGATCGAGAAGGCGTCCATCACGCCGGCCAGGGTCGAGCCCTGCTTGCCGAGCTTGAGGAACACCTCGCCGAGCTCGCCGTCGTCGTGGGCACCCGAGGTCATGTAGCCCTCGGCGCCACCGACGGTGAACGACGTGGTCCGCGAGACGCGCGACTTCGGGAGCCGCTTGCGGGTCGGGGCGTAGACGACCTTCTCGATCACCTTGGTCGCGGCCTCGGCAGCGTCCTTCGCGTCGGAGGCGTCCTTCGCGTCCTTGGTGGCCTTGCCGCCACCGTCGGACAGCGGCTGGCCGACCTTGCAGTTGTCGCGGTAGACGGCCGTCGCCTTGAGGCCGAGCTTCCACGACTGCAGGTAGATGTCCTCGATCTCCTCGACGCTCGCCGACTCCGGCAGGTTGACCGTCTTGGAGATGGCACCGGACAGGAACGGCTGCGCCGCGGCCATCATCCGCACGTGGCCCATCGGCTTGAGCGCGCGGGCGCCCATCGCGGTGTCGAAGATCTCGTAGTGCTCGGACTTCAGACCGGGGGCGTCGATGACGTGGCCGTTCTCGGCGATGTAGGCGACGATCGCCTCGACCTGCTCCGGCTGGTAGCCCAGCTTGCGCAGCGCCCGCGGGATGGTCTGGTTGACGATCTGCATCGAGCCGCCGCCGACCAGCTTCTTGAACTTCACCAGCGAGAAGTCGGGCTCGATGCCGGTGGTGTCGCAGTCCATCATGAAGCCGATGGTGCCGGTCGGCGCGAGCACCGAGGCCTGCGCGTTGCGGAAGCCGTGGGCGTCGCCGCCCTTGATGACGTCGGCCCAGGCCTGGGTCGCCAGCTTGTGCACGGCCACGTCGGTGGAGTGCATCGTGCGCAGCGAGTCGTTGGCCGCCTGGTGCTTGCGCATGACCCGCTTGTGGGCGTCGGCGTTGCGGGCGTAGCCGGCGTACGGGCCGACGACCGAGGCGAGCTGCGCCGAGCGGGCGTAGGAGCGACCGGTCATCAGCGAGGTGAGGGCGCCGGCCATCGCGCGGCCGCCGTCGGAGTCGTAGCCCAGGCCCATCGCCATCAGCAGCGCGCCGAGGTTGGCGTAGCCGATGCCGAGCTGGCGGTAGTCGCGGGTGGTGTCGCCGATCGACTCGGTCGGGAAGTCGGCGAAGCAGATCGAGATGTCCATCGCGGTGATGATCAGGTCGACCGCGTCGGCGAAGCGCTGCGCGTCGAAGGTGTCGTCGTCCTTGAGGAACTTCAGCAGGTTCAGCGAGGCGAGGTTGCACGACGAGTTGTCGAGTGACATGTATTCGGAGCACGGGTTGGACGCGGTGATCCGGCCGGTCTCGGGGTTGGTGTGCCAGTCGTTGATCGTGTCGTCGTACTGCAGGCCCGGGTCGGCGCACGCCCAGGCGGCCTGGCTGATCTTGGTGAACAGCTCGCGGGCGTCGACGGTCTCGATGACCGAGTTGTCCTTGCGCGACCGCAGCCCGAAGTCGGTGCCCTCCTCGACGGCACGCATGAACTCGTCGCTCACGCGGACGGAGTTGTTGGCGTTCTGGTACTGGACGGAGGTGATGTCGGCGCCGCCGAGGTCCATGTCGAAGCCCGCGTCACGCAGCGCGCGGATCTTGTCCTCCTCCTTGGCCTTGGTCTCGACGAACTCGACGATGTCGGGGTGGTCGACGTCCAGCACGACCATCTTCGCCGCGCGACGCGTCGCGCCACCGGACTTGATGGTGCCCGCCGAGGCGTCGGCACCGCGCATGAAGGAGACCGGGCCGCTCGCCGTACCGCCCGAGGAGAGGAGCTCCTTGGAGGAGCGGATGCGGGAGAGGTTGAGGCCGGCGCCGGAGCCGCCCTTGAAGATGAACCCCTCCTCCTTGTACCAGTTGAGGATCGAGTCCATGGAGTCGTCGACGGAGAGGATGAAGCACGCGGACACCTGCTGGGGAGACTGGGTGCCGACGTTGAACCAGACCGGGGAGTTGAAGGAGAAGTACTGGTTGACCAGCAGCCAGGTCAGCTCGTGCTCGAAGAGCTCGGCGTCGGCGTCGGTCGCGAAGTAACCGTGGTCCTCGCCGCCCTGGCGGTAGGTCTTCACGACCCGGTCGATGAGCTGGCGCAGGCTCTGCTCGCGGGCCTCGGTGCCGACGGCGCCGCGGAAGTACTTCGTGGTGACGATCGTGGAGGCGTTGACGCTCCAGGTGTCGGGGAACTCCACGTTGCGCTGCTCGAAGACGGTGGCGCCGGTCTTCCAGTTGGTCTGGACGACGTCGCGGCGCTCCCAGGTGAGCTCGTCGTAGGGGTGCACCCCCTCGGTGCTGAAGATCCGCTTGATCTCCACGCCGGTCCGGTCGGTCCTGCTGCCGGTCGCTGCGCCGCTCACGGTTTCCGTCATCGAGCTTCTCCCCTTGGTGTGTTGGTCGTGCATCTCAATAGTGGCCCTGGCCACCGACAAGTCAGGTGGTGTGACCCGGCGCATGCAGCTTCCCCACTACACACGCCGGGTCAGATCGTGGTCAGCCCGTGGGCTGAGGGTGTGGCTCCATGCGGAGCAGGTCGATCTCCTTCTCGAAGTCGTCGACCGACTCGAAGGCGCGGTAGACGCTCGCGAAGCGGAGGTAGGCGACCTGGTCGAGCTCGCGCAGCGGGCCGAGGATCGCCAGGCCCACCTCGTGGGCCGGGATCTCCGCACCGCCGGACTGGCGCAACGTGTCCTCGACGGCCTGCCCGAGACATGCGAGCGCGTCCTCGGAGACCGGACGGCCCTTGCAGGCCTTGCGGACGCCGGCGATCGCCTTCTCGCGGGTGAAGGGCTCGGTGGCCCCCGAGCGCTTGAGCACCGAGAGCTGCATCAGCTCGACGGTGGTGAAGCGCTTGCCGCAGCTCTCCGACGCGCACGTACGCCGCCGGCGGATCGAGCCGCCGTCCTCGGCGACCCGGGAGTCGACCACGCGAGTGTCCGTGCTGCGGCAGTACGGGCAGTGCATTGCGGGCCTCCTCGCTGTGGAATCGTGGCCGGTTCCTGTGGATGAACGGCGCCATACCGTGGATCACATCAGGCTTTCTGTGGAACTAGATGTGGAAAACCACATCGATGTAACTACCATATGTTGTGGTCGCGAGTCGGCGCAACCTTTCCCGGGAACAGACTCCGGACATTCCCGAAACCGCAGGTCAGCGGGTTGCGCAGCTCTCCGCCGCGGCGTGTCGCGGTCCTCACGGGTGAGGCGGATGCGCTCACACCATGAGAACAATCGGGAGCATGGCTGACTTCCGCGGCGTGCTGGGTCTCGCCGTCCTGATAATGGTGGCCGTCGCGGTCTCCACCCACCGCCGCGGCATCTCCTGGCGCACCGTCGGGGTGGCGCTGGCGCTGCAGGTGCTCTTCGCGCTGCTGGTGCTCCGCTGGGGCCCCGGCGAGCGGGCGCTGGGCTGGGTCTCGGGGCGCGTGGAGACGCTGATCGGGTACGCCGGGGAAGGGACCGCGTTCGTCTTCGGACCCCTGGTCGAGGTGGGTCCGGAGGACGGCACCATCTTCGCCCTGCAGGTGCTGCCGGTGATCGTGTTCCTCGGCGCCCTGATCGGGCTGCTGTTCTACCTGCGGGTGGTCCAGTGGGCGACGTTCCTCATCGGCGGCGCGCTCGCGCGGCTTGCTCGGGGTCAGCCGGGTCGAGTCGATGTACGCCAGCACCGTGATCTTCCTGGGCCAGAGCGAGGCGCCGCTGATGATCGCGCCGTACCTCCGCTCGCTGCGCCGCGGCCAGCTCTTCACGATCATGTCGGCCGGCTTCGCCGCCGCGGCCGGGTCGACGCTCGTGGGCTACTCGCTGCTGGGCGCACCGCTGGAGTACCTGCTCGCCGCCACCGTGATGAACGCTCCCGCCGCGCTGCTGATGGCCAAGATCATGTGGCCCGACTCGACGCCCGAGCCCGAGCCCGAGCCCGACTCCGATTCCGATTCCGAGGCGTCCGACGCGGAGCGGCCCACGGACGAGATCGACGTCCGCTCCGTGAGGGACACCGAGTCGCGCAACGCCATCGACGCGCTCGGGCGGGGCGCGATGGCCGGCGGCAAGATCGCCGTCACCGTCGGTGCGCTGCTGATCGCCTTCGTCGCGCTGATCGCGCTGGCCAACGGGATCCTCGGCACGGTGGGCGGCTGGTTCGGGGTCGAGGGGCTCACGTTCGAGCAGCTGCTGGGCTGGGCGCTCGCGCCGCTGGCGTGGCTGCTCGGCGTGCCGTGGTCGGAGGCCACCCAGGCGGGGTCGTGGATCGGGCAGAAGACCGTCCTCAACGAGTTCATCGCGTACGCCGACTTCGGCCCAGCTTCCGAGGGCCTCTCCCCCGTGACGGTGGCGGTCGTGACCTTCGCGCTGGCCGGCTTCGCCAACTTCGCCTCCATCGCGATCCAGATCGGCACGATCGGCTCGCTGCTTCCCGAGCGGCGCTCCGAGGTCGCCCAGCTGGGGCTGCGGGCACTGCTGGCCGGGTCGCTGGCCAACCTGTCGAACGCCGCCATCGCCGGGCTGGTGATCGGCTTCTAGCCGGGCGGTGGCCGCGCGGCGACACGAAGCCCGAGGTCCTCCCCCACGACAACCAGCGATCCGACACAATGGCGCCGTGTCGACACGGGGGAAACGCGCAGCAGCCAGGACGAAGGCGCGGTTCCGTCCGACCGTGCTGCTGCTGGCACTCGGCCTCACGCTCGGCGTGGTGGCCTGGGGCTACCTCGTCAAGGCGGCCATCGACTTCGGCGTCGAGGCCCGCGCCGGCGCGTCCGGGGCGTGGCTCTACCTCGGCCTGGCCTCCCTCGGCGCGGTCGCGTGCCTGTTCGTCGGGCTGATGCTGGGTGCGCGGGTGCTGCGGGAGCTGGGGATCACCTCTCCCCCGTCAGCCACCCCCGCCGAACCCGAGGCGCCCCGGATCCCCGGTGGGCGGCGCGCCGCCCGCTGAGGCTGCCGCAGCTGGTCGAGCAGCGAGCGGCTGTCGAGACCTGCCGACTCACCGGGTCTCGACACTCGCCCTCGCCTAGCGGCTCGGGCGGCTCGACCAACTGGTCGGTGAACTTCAGCGGCTCGACCACCTGGCTGGCTCGGCCTCGCGGCTCGACCGCACTTGCTGAGGACGCCGCTGCGCCCCGGATCGGTGTCACCAGGTGGCACCGATCCGGGGCGCAGTCTTCCCCGGCCCCCGACCAGGCCCGGGGTCGAGTCGGGCACTGGTCGAGGAGGTATTCAGTTGTGAACCGTGGGGCGCCTCAGGCGCCGGGCAGTCGGGCGGTCACTCGACGGGGACGCGGAGCTTCTGGCCGGCGTAGACCATCGAGGACTCGAGGTCGTTGAGGTCCTCGATCTCCTCGACCATCGCGTTGACGTCACCGTCGGTGGTGACGCGGGCGGCCAGGTCGTAGAGCGTGTCGCCGGACTCGACCTGGACCACGAGGGTCGCGTCGGAGCCGGGCCGCTCGGTGGCGACCGAGCCGGTGCCCCAGAGGACGCCGAGGGTCAGCACCACCATCAGTCCGATCGTGAAGACCACCAGCCGGCCGCGGCGGGTGAGCCGGACGGACGGGGTGTGGATGGCGTTCGGGGTGATGGCGATGGTGCTCATCGGGACCTCCTGGGGAAGTGGCGGTCAGCCTGTGTGGTGTGTTCGAGC
This sequence comes from uncultured Actinomycetota bacterium, assembly GCA_963754575.1. GTDB lineage: Bacteria > Actinomycetota > Actinomycetes > Propionibacteriales > Nocardioidaceae > Nocardioides. The sequence goes on from CAVWGQ010000027.1 coordinate 27,048, forward strand.
TGAACTCTGGCGGAGACCACTGACAACCTTCAGAAGTCACGGCTTCGATCAGACGTTCGATCGAACACGTGTACGAAGTTAGAGCACCTGTTCGAACGAGTCAAGCACCTGTTCGAACTGCGTGGCGACGGTTGCTACCGCCGGCCGGCGCGGCCGGCGTCCTTCGCGATCGCGCGGCGGCCCCTGGCCTCGACCAGGCGGATCGCGTGGCGCGAGAGGGAGGGGGCGAGGCTGGAGAGCCGGACCACGCCGCCGCGGGAGCGGGGCACCGAAAGCAGGACCCGGTTGCCGCCGAGCAGGCCGACCGCCTCGCGGGCGACCTCCTCGGGCTCGAGCACCTGCGCGCCGGAGTGGGCGAGCCGCGAGCCGAGCGAGTCGTGGGTGTGGCCCTCGTGGAGCATCGCCGTCTGCACGACGTCGGGGCACACCGCGTGGACGCGGACGTTCGGCGGCGTCTCGATCGCCACGGAGCCGGTCAGCGAGACCACGCCGGCCTTGGTGGCGGCGTACACGCCGTAGCCGGGGACCGGGCCGAGGCCGGCGAGCGAGGCGGTGTTGACGACGTCTCCCCCGCCGGGGCCGAACGCGTCCAGGGCGGCGCGCATGCCCCACATGGTGCCGAGCAGGTTGACCTCGACGAGGCGGCGTACCTGGTCCTCGGTCATGTCCGCGAGCAGCCCGTCGTCGCCGACGCCGGCGTTGTTGAACCAGGCTGTCAGCGGCCCGTGGTGGAGTGCAGCCTCGGCCGCGGCACGGTGGTCGGCGGGGTTGCGGACGTCGTGGGTGAGTCCCTCCTCGGCCCCGATCTCCGTGGCGGTGTCGGCGGCAGCGGCGCCGTCGACGTCGGTCAGCACGACCGCGTGGCCACGGGCCACGAGCAGCTCGGCGATGGCGCGACCGATGCCGCGGGCGCCACCGGTGACGACGACACTGGACCGGGAGCTGGAACGGGTCGGGTCTGGTCATGCGCGGGAGTCAACCACCCGTGCGGTGGCCGTGCCCCGACCGGGACATCTTCCCGGGTCACCCGGGAACCGGCCCGGGGTGCCGCGGCCCGATCGCACGGACCCTCGGAGCACCACTCACCGATCCGAGGAGCAGTCATGACCACACCCTCACGCCGTCTCTGGCAGGTCGCCGGAGCGCTCGCGCTCGCCCACGTCGTCCTCATCCCCGTCGGGATCGCGCTCCAGCAGGGGGCGCTGTTCGCCGACGGCACCCAGGGGATCGCCGACTCCTACGTCGAGGGGGACCTAAGCCGCGCCTTCACAGGAGGGGTGCTGGAGTCCTTCGGCTTCTTGCTGATGGTGCCCGCCCTCGCCTTCCTGGGCCGGGCGCTGGGCCGTCGCTCCGAGGCCGGCCGTCTGGGCCGCGCAGACCGGCGCCGCCTGCGGCCTGCTCTACGTCGCCGTCACCTTCGCGGTCGGCTTCCCCGCCGGTGGCGCCTCGATGTACGGCGCCCAGCACGGTCTCGACCTCGACACCGCCTTCGCGCTCAACAACATCCGGATCTTCGGCTACTTCCTCAGCCTGATGCTGCTCGGCGGCAGCACGATCGGCTTCGCCGTTGCCGCGCTCGCCGACCGGGTGCACGCCAGGTGGTTCGGGGGGTTCGGCCTGGTCACCGGCGTCGCGCTGCTGGCCTCCACCCCGCTGGCCGGTGTCGGCCAGCAGGACTGGGGCACGCTGGTGTGGATGGTCTGGTTCGTCGGCGTCGGGGTGCTGATGCTCCGCCACCGCGACGAGTCCCCGGAACCGGCCGCGGAATCGACCCGTGTGACGTCGACATCGGGCACTCTTGACCCGAGGTGAGGCGATGCGCGCAGCCCGGGTGACGGTGGCGGCGCTGCTGGCCGCCCTCGCGACCACCGGTGCGGTGGTCGCGTCGGTGGCTGCCACCGGTCGCCCGCTCGCCGACGACCTGGCTGTCGCCGTCGCCGTGACGGCGTACGCCGTCGTCGGGGTAGCCGTCGAGGTCGCCCGTCCCGGGCACCGGGTCGGGCGGCTGATGCTGGCGGGCAGCCTGGCCTGGGGGCTGGGCGAGGCCCTGCTCGCCGTCGCCGTGGTCGGGACCGGACGCGACCCGGGCGAGGCGTCGTACGTGCTGCTCGGCGTGCTGGGCTCGGCTGCTCGAGGGCTGGGCTGGCTGCTGCTGGTGCTGCTCCTCCCCCTCGTCTTCCCGGACGGCCGGGCCCCCGGCCGCCGGTCCGCGTGGCTGGTGACGGGGTGCGTCACCGCCTTCACGCTGGGCACCCTGGTGGCGCCGGTCCCCCTCGAGGAGCGGCTCGCCGGCACCGAGAACCCCTGGGGGGTGCCGGACTCGTGGCAGGTGCTGGCGGACCTGCTCGCGCTGGGGGCGCTCGCCACCGCCTTCGTGGTGCTCGTCGTCGCGGTCCGGACCCTGGTGGCCCGGTGGCGGGAGGGGGGCGAGCTGGTCCGCCAGCAGATCGGCGTCTTCGGCGTCGCCTTCGCCACGCCCCTGGCGGTGCTGCCGCTGGTCGCCACCCCGTGGGTGCAGCCGTGGATGTTCGCCCTCGCCTCGCTCCCGGTCCCCGCGGCCGTCGCTGTCGCCATGCTCCAGCGCCGCCTGTACGACGTGCAGAGCGCCGCCCGGGGAACCCTGACCTTCGTGGCGCTCTCCGCCGCGCTGGCCGGGCTGTACGCACTCGTCGTGGGCGGGGTCGGCGTCGTGCTGCACGACCGCGGCACCCCGTGGTTGCCCTGGGTGGCGGCCGGGGTGGTCGCCGTCACGTTCGCACCGCTGCGCGACTCGCTGCAGCGGGGAGTGACCCGGCTGACCTACGGCCGGTGGTCGACGCCCGCCGAGGTGCTCTCCGACACCGGGCGCAGGCTGTCCGACGCCGCCGACGCGCGGGCCCTGCTCGTCGACCTCACGGCCGAGATCGTCGACGGGCTGGGCCTCGACCACGCCGAGATCCTCGACGCCGCCGGCCGCTCGCTGGCCCGGGCCGGGGCGGAGGTTGCGCCGACCGAGCGGGTCGGGCTCACGGCGTACGGCCTGCCGGTCGGGGCACTCCTGTGGGCGGGACGCACGCTGCGCCCTGGCGACCGGTCGCTGCTGGAGGACCTGGCGCGCCAGATCGGCGGCGCCGTCCACACGACCGCCCTCGTGGACTCCTTGAACCGGGCCCGGGGGGAGCTGGTCCTGGCGCGCGAGCAGGAGCGGCGCCGGATCCGCAACGACCTGCACGACGGTCTCGGCCCGTCCCTGGCCGGTCTGGGCTATCAGGTCGACGCCGTGTCGAACCTGCTCCGCGCCGGCGCCGACCCCGAGCAGGAGATCCGTCGCCTCCGCGACGGGCTGCAGCAGACGGTCGTGGAGGTGCGCCGCATCGTCGAGGGGCTGCGGCCGCCGGTCATCGATGACCTGGGACTCTTCGGCGCGGTCGCCGAGCTCGGTCGCCAGCTCCTCGAGGGCACCGGGCTGGAGATCACCCTCGACCTGCCGGAGGGCCGGCCCGCCCTGCCTGCCGCCGTCGAGGTGGCGGCGTACCGCGTCACCCAGGAGGCGCTGACGAACGTGGTCCGCCACGCGCACGCGGCGACGTGCCGGCTGACCGGCACGCTGGGGCCCGACGCCGTGGTGATCGCCGTGGCCGACGACGGGCGCGGCGGGGCCGCCGCCGGACGGGGCGTGGGCATGATCAGCATGCGCGAGCGGGCCCGCGAGATCGGCGGCGAGGTGGACGTCTCCTGCCGGGAGCGGGGGACGACGGTGACGCTGCGGCTGCCCCTGGCGCCGGGGGTGGCCACGTGATCACCGTGCTGGTGGTGGACGACCACCCGTTGTTCCGCACCGGCCTCGCCGGGCTGCTCGCCACCGTGCGCGACATCGAGGTGGTGGGTGAGGCCGGTGACGGTGACACCGCTGTGGCACGGACGCTGGGGCTGCTGCCGGACGTCGTCCTGATGGACCTGAACCTGCCCGGGACCCCGGGTCTGGAGGCCACGCGTCGGATCGTCGCCGCGGCACCCGGTACGGCCGTCCTGGTGCTCACGATGGTCGCGGACGAGACGAGCGTGGTGGCCGCGATGCGCGTCGGCGCCCGCGGCTACCTGCTCAAGGAGGCGGGACAGGACGAGGTGCTGGCGGCGATCCGCACCGTGGCCGCCGGAGGTGCAGTGGTGGGGCCGGGCATGGCCGCCCGGCTGACGGAGCGCCGTCCCGCGGGGCGCGACCTCACCGCACGCGAGGCCGAGGTGCTGGCCCTGGTGGCCCGGGGACACAGCAACGCCGAGATCGCCCGCGAGCTGGGACTGAGCCTCAAGACGGTGCAGAACCACGTCTCGAGCGTGCTGGCGAAGCTCCAGGTGCGCGACCGCACCCAGGCGGCGCTGCGCCTGCGCGGGTTGGCGTGAGCCCGACACGCCGTTCGAACAGGTGTTTGATCCGCGGGCGAAGGAGTGACATTCTGCGGCCATGCCTGAGAAGCCTGCGAAGCCCGCGAAGAAGGTCACCGAGCTGCCCGACGGTCCGGCCGACGTGACGGGACTGACCGCGCGCCAGCAGAAGGTGCTCGCCACCATCAAGGACGCGATGGAGAAGCGGGGCTACCCGCCGAGCATGCGCGAGATCGGCGAGGCGGTGGGGCTCACCAGCTCCAGCAGCGTCGCCCACCAGCTCAAGACGCTGGAGGAGAAGGGCTACCTCAAGCGCGACCCGAAGCGCCCGCGTGCCCTCGAGGTGTTCCTGCCCGAGGTGATGGCTGCGCGCCGCAGCATCGGCTCGGCCGACGACAGCGGCCCGGACGAGACCGGCTCGGGCGATGCCCGCCCCGCCGCGGCGTACGTCCCGGTCGTGGGGCGGATCGCCGCCGGTGGCCCGATCCTGGCCGAGGAGCGCGTCGAGGACGTCTTCCCGCTGCCCAAGCAGCTCGTCGGCGACGGCCAGCTGTTCCTGCTCGAGGTCAGCGGTGACTCGATGGTGGACGCCGCGATCTGCAACGGCGACTACGTCGTGATCCGGCAGCAGCCGACGGCCGAGAACGGCGAGATCGTCGCGGCGATGATCGACGGCGAGGCGACGGTGAAGACGTTCCAGAAGAAGGACGGCCAGGTCTGGCTGCTTCCGCACAACGCGGCGTACGAGCCGATCGACGGCACCCACGCCACGATCCTGGGGAAGGTCACGGCGGTCTTGCGGCGGATGTGAGCTGACGTGCGCGGGTCGGTGACCGGAGGTCTCGACAGCCGCTCGCTGCGCTCGCTGCTCGACCACCTGTGTCGACGGTGTTCACGCGCTGTTTGCTAACCGCGGCGGCGGTGGGTCGTTGAGGGAGCGTGAGCCACCCGCTGCCCCGTCGTACCGTCCTGGCCACCGGCGCTGCCGGGGCCGCCGTGCTGCCCGTCGTCGGGCGGACCGCCGCGAGCGGGGCCGCTGACCCCGACGTGTTCGCGCACGGGGTCGCCTCGGGCGACCCGCTGCCGCGCGGCGTGCTGCTGTGGACCCGGGTCACCCCGACGCCGCCCGCCACTCCCGGCTCGGGGGTGGGGCCGACCGTGACCGTGCGGTGGGAGGTCGCGACCGACGCCCGCTTCGACCAGGTCGTACGCCGCGGGGAGGCCGTGACCGGTCCGGCGCGTGACCACACGGTCAAGGTCGACGTGACCGGCCTCCAGCCCGCGACCTGGTACCACTACCGGTTCCGCTACGACGGCGTCACCAGCCGGGTCGGCCGCACCCGCACCGCACCGGGACCGAGGGCCACCCCGGCGAACCTCCGCTTCGGCGTCGTCTCGTGCGCCAACCTGCAGGCCGGCTGGTTCTCGGCGTACCGCCACCTCGCGGCCCGCGACGACCTGCACGCGGTGCTGCACCTCGGCGACTACCTCTACGAGTACGCGCCCGGCGAGTACGGCTACGGCCAGGCCAACGAGGACATCCGGCCGCACGACCCGGCGCGCGAGATGGTGTCGCTGGACGACTACCGCCGCCGGCACGCGCAGTACAAGACCGACCCGGACCTCGCCGACCTGCACGCGAAGTACCCCTGGATCGTGACGTGGGACGACCACGAGGTCACCAACGACCAGTGGCGCGACGGCGCGGAGAACCACCAGCCCGCCTCCGAGGGTGACTACCGCCGGCGCCGGGCGCGGGCGCACCGGGCCTACGACGAGTGGATGCCGGTGCGGATGAGCGGCACCGCCGACCTGCGCGACGGCACCCGGCTCTTCCGGCGGCTGAGCTTCGGCCGGCTCGCGGAGATCTCGATGCTCGACCTGCGGACCTACCGCGACGAGCAGGTCGACCAGACCGGCGGCGTCAGCGACCCTGACCGCTCGATCACCGGCCGTCGTCAGCTGCGGTGGCTGCGCGAGTCGGTGATGCGCCGGGGCTCGCAGTGGAAGCTGGTCGGCAACCCGGTGATGATCGCGCCGGTGAACTTCGCGACCCTGCCCGACGAGCTGACCGGCGCGGTCAACGACGTCACCGGGCTGCTGCCCGAGGACGGCGTGCCCTACAACACCGACCAGTGGGACGGCTACACGGCCGACCGCAACCGGGTGCTGCGCCACCTCTCGAACCACAGCGTCGAGGACGTCGTGTTCGTGACCGGCGACATCCACTCCGGGTGGGCGTGCGAGCTGCCGCTCGACGCCTCGACCTACCTCCCCGACAACCCGGCGCGGAACACGGTCGGCGTGGAGTTCGTCTGCTCGTCCGTCACGTCGAACAACCTCAAGGACATCACCGGCGACCCGACGGGAGCCACGAGCACGGTGGTCGAGGAGGGGATCAAGGCCAACAACCGGCACATCCGCTACCTCAACTTCGACGACCACGGCTACTCCGTGCTCGACCTGACCCGGCGGCGCGCGCAGATGGACTGGTTCGTGATCAGCGACCGGGCCGACCGCGGCGCGACGGTCCGCTGGGACTCGTCCTGGCGGACCAGGTCCGGCACCAGCAAGGTCGAGCCCGCCTCCGCACCGGTGGAAGGCGGGACATGAGCACCTTGAGTCGGCGTACCTTCCTGGGCAGCAGCGCAGGAGCGGTCTTCTCGACGGTGCTGCTCCCGAGCGGGTACGCCGCCGCGGCCCGCGGCCTCAAACGGGCCTACGTCCTCGTGGTCGACGGCTGCAAGCCGGACGAGATCACCACGTCGCTGACCCCGACCCTGGCGGCGCTGCGCGCGGGCGGGCTCAACCACCCGCAGGCCCACTCGCTGCCGGTGATGGAGACCATCCCCAACCACGTGATGATGATGACCGGGCTGCGCCCCGACCGGACCGGCGTTCCGGCGAACGTGATCTACGACCGCGAGCTCGGCGAGACCCGGACCCTCGAGCGGCCGCGCGACCTGCGGGCGCGGACCGTGCTGCAGCGGCTCGACAAGGCCGGCTTCACGACCGGGACGGTGCTGAGCAAGGAGTACCTCTTCGGGATCTTCGGCACCCGAGCGACCTACCGCTGGGAGCCGGCGCCGATCATCCCGGTCTCCGGGCACGCGCCCGACGTCGCGACCATGGACGCCACGCTCGCGATGGTCGACGAGCACGACCCGAACCTGGTCTTCGTCAACCTCGGTGACGTCGACCGGGTCGGTCACACCGACTTCACCGGCCCGCTCGACGCGCGGATCGCCCGGCAGGCGGCGCTGGTCTCGACCGACCTGCAGGTCGCCCGGCTGGTCGACCGGCTGACGTCCACCGGGGCGTGGGAGCACACCATGATCGTGGTGCTCGCCGACCACTCGATGGACTGGTCGGGGTCGGCCGACACCGTGAGCGTCGGTGCCGCGCTGGAGGCCGACTCCTTCCTCGCCGGTCGGGTCGCGATCGCCGAGAACGGCGGTGCCGAGCTGCTCTACTGGCTGGGCCCCGAGCGCCAGCGCGAGACCGCGATCGAGCGGATGCGCCGGGCAGCGAAGCGGCTCGACGGCGTACTCCATGCGCACCCGCGGACCGACCGCTTCCTGCGGCTCGGGCCCGAGGCCGGCGACGTGGTGCTCTACTGCGAGGCCGGCCGCCGCTTCTCCGAGGACCCGGGCTCCAACCCGATCCCCGGCAACCACGGCCACCCCGCGACCATCCCGATCCCGTTCTTCCTCGCCGGCGGCCACCCGCGGGTCCCCCGCCGCCGCTCGTCCTCCGAGCAAGCGCGCACCGTCGACGTCGCCCCGACCGTCGCGTCCTTCTTCGGTGTCGGTGGCCCGAAGGGCGGGTACGACGGGGTCAGCCGGCTCTGACCTCCGCCGCGTGTGCCTGACAACGCCCTCTGGGTAGTTCTCAGGCACACGCCGCACTCAGGTCAGGACGGGGGTGCCGCCAGTCGCTTCAGGGCCGAGCGGACCAGCGCCGGGTCGGAAGTCGTCCACATCGGCGGCAGGCTGGCCTTGAGGAACGAGCCGTAGCGGGCGGTGGAGAGCCGCGGGTCGAGGACGGCGACGACGCCGCGGTCGGTGGTGGTGCGGATCAGCCGGCCCGAGCCCTGGGCGAGCAGCAGCGCGGCGTGGGTGGCCGAGACCTCCATGAACCCGTTGCGGCCCGCCTGGTCGGCCGCCTTGGCCCGCGCCGACATCAGCGGGTCGTCGGGGCGCGGGAACGGGATCCGGTCGATCAGCACCAGCTGGCAGGTGTCGCCCGGGACGTCGAGCCCCTGCCACAGGCTGAGCGTGCCGAACAGGCAGGTGTGGGGGTCGCCGACGAACTGCTTGGCGAGCTCGGGCAGCTGCGCGTCGCCCTGGGCGAGCGTCGTCAGGTGGGGCAGCCGCTCGCGGACGAACTCGGCCGCGGCCTCGGCGGCCCGCCGGCTCGAGAACAGCCCGAGGGTGCGCCCCTCGGCGGCGTCGACGAGCTCGGCGATCTCGTCGAGCTGGGCCTTGCCGAGCCCGTCGCGGCCGGGCGGCGGCAGGTGGCGCGCGACGTACAGGATCGCCTGCTTGCCGTAGTCGAACGGCGAGCCGACGTCGAGCCCGCGCCACGGCACGACCCCCTCCTCGGGCTCGGCCAGCTCCTCGGCCGGCTTCATGCCGAGCGACGTCGCGACCGCGCCGAAGTCGCCACCGAGGCGCAGCGTCGCGCTGGTGAACACCACCGTCTTGTCGGCCAGCAGCTTGTCGCGCATCGGCCCCCACACCTGCAGCGGCGCCACGTGGAGCCGCCGCGGCTGCCGGGTCTGGCCACCGTCGGAGAGCCACAGCACGTCCGCCTTCGCGCCGGCCGCCATCCGGTCCGCGGTCGTGAAGACCTCCTGCACCGAGCCCTTCGCCTGCTGCCGGCCGGCGTCGCCCTCGCCGCTGTCCTTCTCGCGGGGGTACGCCGAGAGGCAGGCGCGCGCCGCGTCGCGCACGAGCACCAGCGCGTCGGCCAGCTGCTCGGGGACGTCGTCGAAGCGCCCCGGCTCGGCCTGCTCCATCGCCGCGGCGAGCGCGTCACCGGCGTCGGCGAGGTCGTTCGCCTGGTCACCCTCGACGTGGCGCTGCGAGCGGCGCGCGGCCCGGTCGACGTCGAACGCCGACAGCTCGTCGGTCGCCGCCTGGGTCACCCGCGCGGTCAGCTCGTGGGCCTCGTCGATCACGACCGCGTCGTAGTCCGGGATCATCGGCACGCCCTCGATCGCGTCGATCGCGAGGAGCGAGTGGTTCGTGACGACGAGGTGGCTGCGGTGGGCCTGCTCGCGCGCGACCTCGACGAAGCACTCCTGACCGAACGGGCACTTGCTCGCGCCGAGGCAGTCGCGGTGGCCGACGCTGACCTGGCGCCACTCGCGGTCGGTGTGGCGCGGCGCGGCGTCGCGCTCGCCGGTGCCCTTCGTCTCGGCCTGCTGCTCGGCCCACGCCCGCAGCTCGAGCACCTTCTTGCCCAGCGAGCCCTCCGGGACGTCGACGAGGGCACCCTGGTCGTCGGGGACGCCCGAGCGGACCCGGTGGAGGCAGGCGTAGTTGGAACGGCCCTTGAGCACGGCGTAGGAGGTGTCGACCTCGGGGTGGGAGGCCTCGACCGCCTCGACGAGGCGCGGCAGGTCGCGCTCGACGAGCTGGTGCTGGAGGGCGAGGGTGGCGGTGGCGACCACGACCCGGTCGCCGTGGAGCAGGCTCGGGACGAGGTAGGCCAGCGACTTGCCGGTGCCGGTCCCGGCCTGGACGAGCAGGTGCTGCTTGTCCGCGAGCGCCCCGGCGACGGCCTCGGCCATCGCCACCTGGCCGTCGCGCTGCTGGCCGCCGAGAGCGGAGACGGCAGCACCCAGCACCTCGGTCACGGTGACCTCCGAGGTGGCCTTCGAGGTGACGGCAGGGCGGGCGGGGGCGTCGGGCACCCGGGCAGCCTAGGCGCCGGAACCGACAGCCCGGGCCACGAGGTCGCCGAACTCCGCGTGCCCGGCCGGGGTGAGGTGGAGGTCGTCGGGGAGGTAGCCCAGCTCCCAGTCGTACGCCGCCACGTACTCCCACCCCGCCTGCTCGGTCAGCCGGCGCAGCAGCAGGTCGACCCTCACCGCCGCAGCCGCCCGTGACGGTGCGGCGGCGGGGCCGACGACGACCACCCGGCGCTCGCCCAGCACGTCGACGAGGGCGGCGAACCCGGCCTCGATCTCGGCGTCGGTGCGGTCGACGTCGTTGAGGCCGCCCTCGACCACGACCAGCCCGGTCGCCGGCGTCACCGCCCGGGCGGCCCGGCTGGCGAAGGACACCTCGCCGCACTCGCTCGCGTCGGCGCTGAAGCCCGAGCCGGAAAACCCGGCCACCCGCACCCGGCCCGGCAGCCGGGTCGGCCACGAGTCGGCCAGGTCGTCGAGGCCGAGCCCGGCCGACCAGGAGTCCCCGATGACGAGCGTCTCGGCGCCGGAGCCGGTCACCAGTGCCAGCCGCTCCGCGGACGCGGTGCGGAACTGCTCGCAGCGGCTCGCGCTCTCGCTCGGGCCTGGTGGCGCGGGCTGGACCGCCACGACGGCGAACACCAGCGCCGCAGCAGCGCCGCGCGCGTGGCGGATCGCCCGACCGCTGAGGACCACGTCCGCATCCTCCAGCATTCCCGACTCCCGCGGTGCTGTTGCTACTCCCGCGGGTGCTGACAGCCGCGGGAGTAGCAGTACCACCGCGGGAGTGAGGGAGTCAGATGACGGCGCCGGAGTCCTCGGTCTCGCGTGCGGTCCGCTTGACCTTCTGGGCGCGCGACATCGGCCAGCGCTCCTGCAGGTAGGTGAGCAGCGGGGTCGCGGTGAAGACCGAGGAGTAGGTGCCGACGACCAGGCCGACGAGCAGCGCGATCGCGAAGTCCTGCAGCGAGTCGCCACCGAGGACGGCGAGCGCGGCGAGGATGAACATCGCGCCGAGGCCGGTGTTGACCGTGCGCGGCATCGTCTCGACGGCCGCCTTGTTGGCGACGTCGGAGAAGTCCTGGTCGTGCGAGAGCCGCCAGCGCTCACGGATCCGGTCGAAGACGACGACCGTGTCGTTGACCGAGAGACCGATGATGGTCATCGCCGCGGCGAGGAAGACGCCGTCGATCGGCTTGCCCAGCCAGGCGAACAGGCCGACCACGATCACCACGTCGTGGAACATGGCGAGCACCGCAGCGACGCCGAAGGTCCACTTGAAGCGGATCGCGAGGTAGAGCATCTGCACGAGCAGCGCGATGCCGAAGGCGATCAGGGCCTTGTCGCGCAGCTCCTCGCCGAGGGAGGCGCCGATCTTCTCGTCGCGCTCCTTGGTCGCACCGCCGCCGGCCTCGGCCACAGCCTGCTCGATCTCGACCGCCTCGTCGTCGGTGAGCTGGCCGACGCGGACCGAGATCTTGTCCTCGTCGCTCTCCTGCACGGTGGCCTCGGGGAAGCCGGCCTCGGCGACCGCCTCGCGGGCGGTGTCCGCCGAGAGCGGCTGGGTGGTGGAGTACTCCAGCACCCGGCCGCCGGTGAACTCGACGCCGAGGTTGAGCCCCTTGACGACGATGCCGCCCACCGCGACCACGAGCACGGCGCCGGAGACGGCGAGCCACAGCGCGCGGCGCACCATCAGGTCGGGGCTCTTGCGCTCCAGCCAGATCCGGACCCGGCCGAGGTTGGCGAGGCCGGAGATCTTCGGTCGGCGGGCCACGAAGCGGTTGGCGACGCCGAACTCGGTGAGCACCCGGGCAATGACCAGCGCGGAGATCATCGAGGCGATGACACCGATCGACAGCGTGACCCCAAAGCCCTTGATCGGCCCGGAGCCGAAGACGAACAGCAGGCCGGCGGCGAGCAGCGTGGTGACGTTGGAGTCGATGATCGCGGTCCACGCCTTGTTGAAGCCGATGCCCAGCGCGCGACGCAGCCCCGCCTTCGGCTGCTCGTGGTACTCCTCCCGGGCACGCTCGAACACCAGCACGTTCGCGTCGATGGCGAGGCCGATCGCCAGCACGAAGCCGGCCAGGCCGGGCAGCGTCAGCGTCGAGCCGAGGGCGACCAGGATCGCGTAGGCGAGCAGGGCGTACGACGTCAGCGCGAGCGTCGCGATGAAGCCGACGAACCGGTAGACGAGCGCGATGAACAGCAGCGTGATCATCAACCCGATCAGGGCCGCCTGCCACGACGCCTCGATCGCGGCGGCTCCCAGCGTGGGGCCGACGGTCCGCTGCTCGATGACCTCGACCGGGAGCGGCAGCGCGCCACCCTCGATCAGGATCGAGAGGTTCTTGGCCTCCTCCTGGGAGAAGTACTCGATCTGGGTGTTGCCGGGGATGCCGTTGGGGCAGAACTCCGGCCCCACGGTCGGGGCCGAGACGATCTCGTCGTCGAGCACGAAGGCGACCCGGTTGGTCGTCCCCTGGGCGCACGCGGCCTCGCCGGTGACCTTCTGCCAGGCGTCCTGGCCCTCGCCGGTGAACGAGACCGCGACCACCCAGGCCGTGCCGTTCTGCGGCAGCTGGGGGTCGGCACTGGTGAGGTCGTCACCGGCCAGCACCGGCGGGCCGAGCGTGACGAACGTCCCCGCGCCGTCGACGTCCGGCAGCGCGATCTCACCCTCGGCGAGGTCCTTGGGCTTGGGCTCGGTCGGCAGCCCCTGCTCGAGGACCGGGCGCGCGTCCAGCTGCGCCGTACGACCCAGGGCGGCGACGGCCTCGCGCGGGTCCTGCACGTCGGGCAGCTCGACCAGGATCCGGTCCTCACCGGCGCGGGTCAGCGTGGCCTCGGAGACACCGAGGGCGTCGACGCGACCGCGCAGCACCTCGATCGCCTGGTCGACGTTCTCGGCGTTGGCCTCGACCCGGTCGGTGCTCTGCGCCTCCAGCGTGATCTGGGTGCCGCCGCGGAGGTCGAGCCCCAGCCGGGGCTCCCGCTCGACGGAGATCCAGACGCAGCCGGCCAGGAGACCGACCACGAGGAGGAGACGGAACCACGCGCCACGCGACATGGGCCGAATCCTCTCCCACCGCTCCCCCTGCACCAAACCGCGGGGGCGGATGAGTGGGCGGCGTCGGAATCCCCGGCTATTCGACGAAGCTGTCGCTTCCAAGGCGTTGCAACACCCGAGAAGCAGAGGTCTTCCCGCTCAGCCGGGGATTCCGCAGCTCAGCGACGCCACCGCTCAGCGGGAACCGAGGTCGAGCAGTCCCAGCTCCGACCCGACGAGCCGGGTCAGCAGGGGGTCGCCGGAGGTGAAGAGGGCCGGGACGTCGACCTCGTGCACGAGGTCGCCGCTCAGCATCCGGGCGCTGGTGGAGACGACCACCCGCCCGAGCGTGTTCACGAGGACCAGCAGCCGGCCCGTGGCGCGCAGCTCGGCGAGGAAGGCGTCCTCGACGGCGAGCACGCGCACGTCGACGCCGGCCACGCCGGCAAACGAGCCGTCGGGGCGGCGTACGGCCTGGGTGAAGGTGACCGTGTAGTCGTCGGTGCAGAGGTAGTCGACGTAGGGGCCGGTGACGGTGCCGACCGGCGAGGGCCGGTCGCGCGGGCCGGCGAACCACGGCATCAACGTGTAGTCGAAGAAGTGGGCCCCGGTCGGGTTGGTGTCGGAGACCAGCCGCTGCACGACTCCGGCGTCCCACGCGAACCACTCGAGCCACCACGGCGCGTCGGAGAGCACGTCGGGGGCCGCGACGAAGCCGCCGCCGTGGACGACCTCCTCCCGCTCCCCCAGGCGGAGGCGTACGACGCGCTCGACCTCGGTGAGGTCGGCCCGGCGCGGCTGCGGCCGAGCAGTGAGCGTCGCCTCGGCGACGTCCACCAGCTCGTCGACCGCCGCGCGCATGCCGGTCAGGAACGACTCGAGCCGCGCCACCACCCCGTCCACCACGTCAGCCACGGGCCACCGCCAGCTCTTCGAGCCGGAGCTCGACGAGGTGGGCCGTCCAGGCGGCCACCCGGTCCTCGGTCAGTGCGCGGGCCTTGTCGCCGTCGCCGGCCGCGATCGCCGCGACCACCTCACCGGCGAGGTCGGCGTTGCGGGCGTGGACCTCCTCGTGGCCGGCGCCGAGCCACAGCAGCGGCCCGATCTCGGCCTGCATCGTCACCTCGTCGCGGAAGAGCAGCGGCGACTGCGCGACGGCGGCGATCTCGATCTGCAGGTGGCTCTCGGCCCGTCGGCGCTCCGACTCGGTCGTCGCGTCGGCGACCTGGTCGTGGGCGCGCCAGAGCCGCGCGATGTCAACCGGGGTGGCGCGCCGGGCGGCGAGCCGGGCGGCGGCGCCGGAGAGTGCGGCGTACTGGTCACCGAGGTCGCGCAGCTGCGCGGTGCTGAGCATCAGCAGCCGTTCGACGACGCGGCGCAGCGCGGACTCGCGCGACTCCTGGACGAACGAGCCGCCGTTGCGCCCGCGCCGGGTCTCGATCAGGCCGGCCGCGCGCATCGCGCGCAGGGCCTCGCGCACCGTCACCGTCGAGACACCGAGCAACCGGCTCAGCTCGGCCTCGCCCGGGAGCTGCTCCTCGGTCGGGATCAGGCCGAGCACGATGGCGTCCGTGAGCCGCCGCTCGACCTGCTCGGCGCGCGACACGGAGTCGAGGGGGGCGAAGACGGCGGCAGCCGCGCCGCCGTACATCCGGATGGCCACGCGGACATCGTGCAACGGACAGGTTCCCGAAATCTTCCTTTCCACATCTTTTAGCCACGGTCGTGGCGACCCCTCGACACCGTCGGTGGTGTGGGGTTGGGTGGGGTCACCGCGGCCGACATCCCGGTGCCGCGTATCTCGGGAGGACCCATGACCACTGCATCCCGTCCCACCGGCGCCCTGCGTCGTGCTGCACTCGGCACGCTCGGCGTCGGCCTCGCGGCCACGCTCGCCGCGACCCTGGCCGGCCCGCCGGCCGCCTCCGGCGCCCCACCCGCACCCGGCGACGAGCCGGAGGACGTCCCCACGCGGGTCGTGATGGTGGACGCGCCGACCGTCGCCCAGCGCAACGAGGTCGTCGGGCTCGGCCTCGACATCACCGAGCACGTCACGACCAAGGGCATCGAGGTGATCCTGTACGACGCGCAGGACGCCCGGACCCTGCGCGAGGCGGGCTACTCCTGGACCGTGGAGGAGCCCGACCTCGAGGCGGCCGCCGCCGACCAGCGCCGCGCCGACCGGCGCTACGCCGCACGGGTCGCGGCGTCGCCGCTGCCCAGCGGCCGCACGGCCTACCGGACCTACGACGACTACCTCACCGACCTGGACCAGCTCGCGGCCGACTACCCCCGGTTGACCAAGCCGGTGACGCTGCCCAACCAGACGGTGCTCGGCGAGGACATCCACGGCCTCGAGATCTCCACGAAGGCCGACGACGTCCGCGACGGCAAGCCGGTCTTCATGCTGATGGGCGCCCACCACGCGCGCGAGTGGCCCAGCTCGGAGCACACCATCGAGTTCGGCATCGACCTGCTCCAGTCCTACCGCGAGGCCGACGCGCGGGCTCGCGAGATCCTGCAGGGCTCGCGGCTGGTGATCGTGCCGATCGTCAACGTCGACGGCTTCCAGATCTCGCGGGAGGCGGAGCCGCTCGGCGACTTCTCGACCTTCGACTACGAGATGAAGCGCAAGAACTGCTCCATCTCCGAGAACACCCCCGACGCCGAGACCGACGGCACCTGCGACGACAACGAGAACGGCCGGCTGCGCGGCACCGACCTCAACCGCAACTACCCCGGCTTCTGGGGTGGCGGCGGTGCGAGCACCAACTACCTGAGCGACACCTACCGCGGCGACGGCCCGGGCAGCGAGCCCGAGTCCGACGCGGTGCGCCAGTTCATCTCGAAGCGTGCGGTCACCATGATGATCAGCAACCACACCTACTCCAACCTGGTGCTGCGCCCGCCGGCCATCGCCTCGACCGGCAAGTCGCCCGACGAGCCGGCGTACAAGGCTCTCGGCGACGCGATGGCGGGCGCCAACGGCTACACCAGCCAGGCGTCGTACCAGCTCTACGACACCTCCGGCTCGACGGAGGACTGGAGCTACTGGATCACCGGCGGCTTCGGCTTCACCTTCGAGATCGGTCCCGACGGCTTCCACCCGGCCTACGAGGACGCGGTCGTCGCCGAGTACCTCGGGCTCGACCCCGCGGCCGGCGCCGGCAACGGCGGCAACCGCGAGGCCTACTACACCGCGGCCGAGGCAGCCATGGACCACGACCTGATCTCACGGATCGGCGGCAAGGCGCCGCGGGGCACGAAGATCGTGCTCAGCAAGACCCACGTCTCGCCGACCTCGCCGGTCATCCAGGAGGACGGCTCGACCCGCGGGCAGATCTTCTTCGAGGACACGCTGGTCAATCGCTACGCCTCCCACGGCGGCGCGTTCGTGATGGACGTCAACCCCTCGACCCGACCGCTGGTCGTGGGCCGCTACGGCCGCGAGGCCGTCGCCGACCCGCAGGAGTCGATCGACCTGGTCAACCCCGCCGGCGTGCCTGCCGAGGGCGAGTCGGAGGAGACGACCTTCGAGATCCAGGGGCAGCCCGAGGTCGACAACGGGTTCGCCACGCTGAGCCTCGGCTGGCCCGGCGGCGCCGACTGGGACTTCTACGTCCTCGGCCCTGACGGCCAGACGGTCGGCTCCGGGGCGACGCTCGACAACCCCGAGGTGATCCGGGTCCCGGACCCGGTCGCCGGCACCTACACGGTCGTCGCGGAGAACTACGAGGGCGGCGACGTCGACGGCGACTGGACCGGTGAGGTGACCTTCCAGAGCCCCGAGCCGCCGCAGCTGAGTGGCATCAAGGAGGCCTGGCAGCTCACCTGCCTGCGCAAGGGCAAGGTCCTCGCCAGCCGTGAGGTCGTCGTCGACCGCGGCGAGGTCGCACGGATCGGCCGGGCCTGCCGGCCGGTCAAGCGATAGCTCGAGCACCGGGCGGCGGCGCCCGCTGGTCCCCGCGAGGGGTCAGCGGGCGTACGCCGCCAGCTCGCCGGCGAGGTCCGCGTTGGCGCGGCCGCTGACCAGGGTGCCCTCACCGGTGTGCTCGATCTGGTCGATCTCGCCATGCCGGTGGAGCCGGTCGATCAGGTCGCCGCGGTCGTAGGGCAGCAGCGCCGCGAACTCCACGCTCGGGCGGGGCAGCTCGCCCTCGATCACGGCCAGCGCGGCGGCGACGCCCTCGCCGGTCTTCGCACTGACGACCAGGCTGTGCGGCTCGCGGGCCTGCAGCCGGGCCAGCACCATCGGGTCGGCGGCGTCGGCCTTGTTGATGACGACGATCTCGGGGACCTTGCCGGCGTCGATCTCGGCGAACACCTCGCGCACCGCGGCCAGCTGGCCCTCGGGGTCGGGGTGGGAGCCGTCGACGACGTGCAGGATCAGGTCGGAGTCGGCGACCTCCTCGAGCGTGCTGCGGAAGGCCTCGACCAGCTGGTGGGGCAGGTGGCGCACGAAGCCGACGGTGTCGCTCATGGTGTAGACCCGGCCGTCGGCCGTGGTCGTACGCCGCGTGGTCGGGTCGAGCGTCGCGAACAGCGAGTCCTCGACCAGCACGCCGGCGTCGGTGAGCCGGTTGAGCAGGCTCGACTTGCCGGCGTTGGTGTAGCCCGCGATCGAGACACTCGGCACGTGGTTGCGGCGGCGCTCCTGCCGCTTGGTGTCGCGGGTGCCCTTCATCTCGGTGAGCTCGCGACGCAGCTTGGCGATCTTGGTGTTGATCCGTCGTCGGTCGGTCTCGATCTTGGTCTCACCGGGGCCGCGGCCACCGATGCCCCCGCCGTCGGCGCCGACCCGGCCACCGGCCTGGCGGGAGAGGTTGCCACCCCAGCCGCGCAGCCGCTGCTTCATGTAGTTGAGCTGCGCGAGCTCGACCTGCGCCTGGCCCTCCCGGGACTTCGCGTGCTGGGCGAAGATGTCGAGGATCAGCGCGGTCCGGTCGACGACCTTGACCTTGAGCCGGTCCTCGAGGTTGCGCAGCTGGCTGGGCGCGAGCTCGCCGTCGCAGATGACGGTGTCGGCGCCGGTGGCCTGCACGATCTCGCGGATCCCGTCGACCTTGCCGCGCCCGACGTACGTCGCGGGGTCGGGGCGGGTGCGCCGCTGGAAGACGTTGTCGAGCACCTCGGAGCCGGCGGTCTCGGCGAGCAGCGCGAGCTCGGCCATGGAGTTCTCGGCGTCCTGCGCCGTTCCCTCGGTCCAGACGCCGACGAGCACGACGCGCTCGAGCCGGAGCTGGCGGTACTCGACCTCGGTGATGTCCTCGAGCTCGGTGCGCAGCCCGGCGACCCGGCGGAGCTGGTGGCGCTCGGCCAGGTCCTGCTCGCCGGTCGTGAGGTCGGCCTCGGGGTCGGGGACGTCGGCGTAGCCGCTCTCGAACTGCTCGTCGGCAGCGCGGTCGTCGGGCTGGTCGTCGGCGTCGTCCCAGTCCCGGGTCGCGTCGAGGGCGTCGTCGAGGTTGAAGTCAGGTGCGTTCGTCATGTGGTGCCCAGCCTAGGTCGCGGCGCGGCGGGTTGCGAATGTATTCATGATGGGTGGGTGATCACCACGCACCTCGCCGAGCAGGTCGACCACCTGCTGCGCGACCAGGGCCGACCCTGGGTCCCGGCCTCCGGCGACCGCTTCGTCGTCCCCGGCCGCGACCTCGACGACGTCTTCGTCCTCGCGGACCTGACGATCGAGGTGGAGGAGCTGCCCTCGGGGCGGCTGGTGAAGTTCAACGGCACGACCGAGTGGGCGCTGGACTCGATCCCCGCCGCCGAGGTGCTGTGGATCCCGTGGGAGCACCAGCTGCGCGACCTGCTCGGCGGCTCGTTCCTGTCGCTCGCGCGGACGTCGGAGGGCTGGGTCGTCACCCTCGCCGACGGCACCCGACACGTCGACGAGGACGTGGAGACGGCGTACGCCCTGGCGGTGCTGGAGGGCTAGCCTCCCCGTCATGGAGCCTGCCCGAGCCTCCCTCGGCCGACGCCTGCTGCGCTGGCTGCCGCTGCCCGCGGCGGCCGCCGGTGTGCTGGCCGGCGGCATCGTCTGGGTCCGGATCTGGTTCGACGTGGTCGGTTGCCCCGACGACATGAGCGAGGGTCGCAGCGCGGCGCCGGGCTCGCCGTACGCCGCGTTCGTCTGCGCCGACGACGGCAGCAGCTTCACGTGGCTGTGGATCGCGGTCGCGGTCGTCGCCGCGGTCCTGGCCGTCCTCGCCGTGCTGCGCGACCGCCGGCCGCTGGTGTGGTCGCTCGCACTGCTGGTCGGCCCCGCCGTCCTGCTGGCCGGGCTCCAGCTCGCGATCCCGAAGGACTGCGCCACCGGCCGCACCGAGACCGGCGACTGCTCGCGGGACCGCGAACAGTTCTGAGCCGGTCCGACCTACTTCGGGGGCATCCGGATGCCGCCGTCGACGCGGACGGTCTCGGCGTTCATGTAGGAGTTGGTCAGGCAGGCCATCACCATGGCGGCGAGTTCGTCGGGGGTGCCGAGCCGCTTGGGGTGGAGCACCGAGGATCCGAGCTGCTCCTTGAACGCCGCCGGGTCGGGGGCGAAGTCGTAGATCGGGGTCTCGATCAGGCCCGGGGCGACCGTGTTGAGCCGGATCGCGGCGGCCGACAGGTCGCGGGCCACGGGGAGCGTGAGGCCGACGAGACCGCCCTTGCTGGCGGCGTACGCCGCCTGGCCGATCTGGCCGTCGAAGGCCGCGACGGAGGCGATGTTCACTATCGCGCCGCGGTCGCCGGACGCGGTCGGGTCGAGCTTCGACATCTCGCTCGCGGCGAGCCGGATCGCGTCGAAGGAGCCGACCAGGTTGATCGCGACGACCCGCTTGAAGGCATCGAGGTCGTGGGCGGAGTCGAACTCGCCGTCACGGCCGATGGTGCGCTGGGCCCAGCCGATGCCGGCGGAGTTGACCAGCACCCGCAGCGGACCGAGCTCGGTCGCGCGGACGACGGCCGCCTCGATCTGGCCGGTGTCGGTGACGTCGACCTGGCAGAAGACGCCGCCGATCTCGGTCGCGACCTGCTGCCCGAGCACGGCATTCATGTCCGCGACCACGACGCGAGCACCGGCGGCGGCGAGCTGGCGGGCGACGGCCGCGCCGATGCCCGAGGCGGCGCCGGTGACGAGGGCGGAGGAGCCGGAGATGTCCATGCGCCGGACCTTATCGGGGGGCTGCCCGGCGTACGCGTGGTGGTCTGGGGGCCCGGACCTCGTGCGCGAGCCTGTGACTTCGTGACGGTTGTTTCCGTCACGAAGTCACGGTTTCCCCGCCCGGGCGGGGAAACCGACGGCCCTACAGCGAGGTGGTGCCGGTCGCCACGATCGCCGCGGGGCCGTCGAGGTGGACCCGGCCGCCCTGGTCGAGCGGGCCGTCGAGGGTGACCTCGAGGGTGCCGCCGGGGACGTCGACGCGGTAGGTCGCGGGCAGCGTGGCGCCGTCGGCGGCCGCGGCTGCCACCATCACCGCGCAGGCGCCGGTGCCGCAGGAGCGGGTCTCGCCCGAGCCGCGCTCGTGGACGCGCATGGCGAGGTGGCGCTCGCCGCGGCGTACGACGAACTCGACGTTCACCCCGGTCGGGTAGACCGCCTCGTCGTGCGTGGGCGGGTCGTGCAGCGGACCGGCGTCGGCGAGGTCGTCGACGAACGCGACGGCGTGCGGGTTGCCGAGGTCGACGTGCACCGCCGGCCAGGTCCGCTCCCCCACCGACACCGAGGTGTCACCCAGCACCCGCGGGCTGCCCATGTCGGCGGTGAAGCCGAGCTCGCTCTCGCGCAGCACCTTGACGCCGTCCCGGGTCGCGACCTCGAGCGGGAAGGTCACGCCGTGCTCCTCGCGCAGGTGCAACGCGAGGAGCCGGACGCCGTTGCCGCACATCTCCGACAGCGAGCCGTCGGAGTTCCAGTAGTCCATGAACCAGCGGCCGCCCTCGTGGGCCACCCGGATCACGCCGTCGCCGCCGATCCCGGCGCGCCGGTCGCACAGCGCCGCGACCCGCGCGGGGGTGAGGTCGGCGTCGGCGGGCAGCAGCACGAAGTCGTTCTCGGTGCCGTGGCCCTTCCAGAAGGTGACCGGCTCAGCCATACAGGTGTGCCTCGTACGCCGGTCCGTAGTACTCGTCGAGCTCGTCGACCGAACGCCCGTCGGGCTCGACCTTCGCCGCGAGCACCGCGCGACGAGCGACGGCGGCCTCGGGGTCCCACGTCTCCGGCTTCCACAGCCCCGAGCGCAGGAACGCCTTCGCGCAGTGGAAGAACAGCTCCTCGATGTCGACGACCACCGAGAGCAGCGGCCGGTGGCCCTTGACCACCATCTCGTCGAAGAACAGCGCGTCGCTGACCAGCCGCGCGCGGCCGTTGATCCGCAGCGTGTCGCCGCGGCCCGGGATGATGAAGTTCAGCCCGACCTGCGGGTTGACGAGGATGTTGCGGTAGCCGTCGGCGCGCCGGTTGCCGGGCCGCTCCGCGATGGCGATCGTCCGCGCGTCGATCACGTGCACCAGCTGGCCGGCCGGGTCACCCTTGGGCGAGGCGTCGCAGCGGCCGTCCGCGTCGGCGGTCGCCATCACGCAGAACGGCGCGGCCGAGAGCCAGGCGACGTCCACGTCGAGCAGCGCGTCGCGCGCCTTGTCGCGGACCCGCGGTGCAGGCTCCCCCAGCAGCGCCACCAGCTCGGCGTACGAGCCGATCTCGGTCCAGGTCGCGGCGGTGGCGGGTGTGGTCGTCACGGCCCCAGACTACGGGGCGACGGCGCCCGGGGTGCCGCGGTCGACCGTGTAGCGGGCACAGGCGAAGTCGCGGTTGCGCGCGACCTCCTCGAGCCGCAGCTCGACGTGGCGGGGCAGCACCGGTGCGCCCTGCCCGATCGTGACCGGGGCGTACTGCAGCCACACCTCGTCGAGCAACCCGGCGTCGTGGAAGCGGGCGGCGAGCTCGCCACCGCCGACGATCCACAGGTCCTGGCCGTCGGCGGCCTGCGCCATCGCTGCATGGACCTCGCCCGGGTCGGCGACCCCGAACCGCACCTGCTCCGACGGCGCGAAGTCGCGGTGCGTCACGACCCACGTCGGCTTGGGGACCCAGCCGTCCGGGTCGTGGTCGAGGATCCACTGCCAGGTGTTGGCACCCATCACGCAGGCGCCCACGCCGCGGCTGAACGCCTGGTAGCTCATCGGCCCCTCGGCATCGATGTCACGCGAGAGCAGCCACTCCAGGGAGTGGTCCGACGTCGCGATGAACCCGTCGAGGGTGGTGGCGGTGTAGTAGACGGTCCGACTCATGGGGCGAGCCTGTCACCGGCCACCGACAGCGGCCAGCGCCTGCTCGACCCGGTCCTCGGCGTCGAAGCGCACCCACCGGATCCGCGGGTCCTTGCGGAACCACGAGTCCTGCCGGCGGGCGAAGCGCCGGGTCGCGGCGGCGGTCCGCTCGCGGGCCTCCTCGAGGGTCAGCTCCCCGGCGAGGTACGCCGCCACCGCGGGGTAGCCGATCGCCCGCGAGGCCGTCCGGCCCTCGGCCAGCCCGGCCGCGAGCAGCCGCTCGACCTCCGCGACGAACCCGTCGGCGAACATCGCCTCGACCCGCTGCCTGATCCGCGCGTCGAGCGTCGGGCGGTCGAGGTCGACACCGACCTGCACGGTCGCGGTGTCGGCGTACTCCAGGGTCGGCAGCGAGGCGGAGTAGGGACGACCGGTCAGCTCGACGACCTCGAGCGCGCGCACGAGCCGGCGCCCGTTCTCGGACCCGATGCGGGACGCGGCCTCGGGGTCGGCCGCGCGCAGCCGCTCGTGGATCCCGCCCGGCCCGACCTCGGCGAGGTCCGCCTCGAGCCGTGCCCGGACCTCCGGATCGGTCCCGGGGAACTCGAAGCGGTCGACCACGGCGCGGACGTACAGCGCGGAGCCGCCGACCAGCACCGGCACCACCCCCCGCCCCCGCAGCTCCGCGATCACCGCGCGGGCCTCGGCCTGGAAGGCCGCGACCGAGACCGGTTCGGTGATCTCGTGGGTGTCCACGAGGTGGTGCGGGATGCCGCGGCGCTCGGCGGGCGGCAGCTTCGCGGTCCCGATGTCCATGCCGCGGTAGACCTGCATCGCGTCGGTGTTGACCACCTCGCCGCCCAGTCGCTCGGCGAGGTCGAGCGAGAGCGACGTCTTGCCCGCAGCCGTCGCCCCGACGACGGCGACGATCGGGGCGGGGTGCACTTGGCTAGTCTCGGAGACATGAGTTTCCTCGACAAGTTCAAGGCCAAGGCGCAGCAGGCCGTCGACCAGCACGGCGACAAGATCGCCCAGGGGATCGACAAGGCGGCTGGGACCGCCGATGCGAAGACCAAGGGCAAGTACTCCAAGCACATCGGCACCGGCCAGTCGAAGGCCAAGGAGGCGCTGGACAAGCTCGACGGCAAGAAGGACGGGGACGTGCGGTGACCCAGCCCGTCCCCGAGGAGTCCAACGAGACCCTCGACGTCACCGAGCAGCCCCCCGGCACGCATGCTGACGAGCTCCCCGACGAGGGCGACGCCGGCCACGAGCCGGGTCCGGACAGCGAGACCGCCGAGAACGCCGGGTCGTCCGACGACCAGCCCTCGGACAGCAGTGGCTGACCGCTTCGTCGTGGTCCCGGCGGCGTACGTCTTCCTGCTGCGTGACGGCGGGGCAGGCGACCGCGAGGTGCTGCTCCAGCTGCGGCGGAACACCGGCTACATGGACGACCACTGGGCCGCGGCCGCCGCCGGCCACGTCGAGCGCGGGGAGACGGCGTACGACGCGGCGCACCGCGAGGCGGCCGAGGAGCTCGGGATCACCGGGCTGGACCTCCGCTTCGAGCTGACGATGCACCGCACCCGGCACGCCGAGCCGATCGACGAGCGGGTCGACTTCTTCTTCACCGCGACCACCTGGACGGGTGAGGCGAGGATCGTGGAGCCGGAGAAGTGTGCGGACCTGCGGTGGTTCCCGCTCGACGCGCTGCCCGACCCCGTCGTCCCCCACGAGACGCACGCCCTGGCCTCGCTCGGCTCGGGCGAGTGCTACCTGACGTTCGGATTCTGACCGCGAGAGGAAGGCACCCCATGCCCGACGAGGAGCTCAGCCCCATGCCCACCCCCGAGACCGAGCCGCCCCCCGAGAACCCCGGTGGCGCGGACGCGATCAACGACGACGTCCCCTTCGCAGGCGACCAGGACGACGTGGTCGGCCGCGACCTCAACCCGGAGGACAACCCCCAGGTCGAGGACCACGTGCCCGACGAGATCACCGAGCTCGAGGACAAGAAGCAGGAAGGCGACAGCGACGGCGCCAGCAACCCGCAGGAGGATGACCCGGTATGAGCGACCCGACCGAGCCCCGCGACATCCAGGACTCGCACCACGACGCCGCGGGAGACATGGGCGTCAGCAGCGAGCGCGAGGGCCACACCGGCCCGGGTGGCCAGCACGGCACCGATGGTGTCCGTGACGTGACCCCCGAGCGACCCTCCGACGAGGACTCCCCGCCCGAGCAGCGGCCCGGCGCCACCGAGGAGAACCCCGACGGGCTGCCCCCGAAGGCGGGCTACTCGAAGACCGATCCGCGCTCGGACTGACCGCTCCGGGTCCGCCGCGTGTGCCTCTGACCTACCCAGGGGGCGTTCTCAGGCACACGCCGCGGGACAGGGGGCTCAGCCGCAGGCGGGGGCCTCCGGCAGGGGAGCCGGTACGCCGAGGGCGGGCATGCCGAGCCCGACGGACCCGGGGCTCGCGGGTCCAAGGGTCCTGGCCTCCCACGCGTCACCCGACCGGGTCCGTCGTACGCCGAGGACGGGTCCGTCGGCGACCAGGTGGTGGGGGGCGGCGTAGGTGATCTCGACCGTGACCACGTCGCCCGGGCGGACCGGCTCGTCGGCGGGCGGCACGAAGTGGACCAGCCGGTTGTCGGGCGCGCGGCCGGAGAGCCGGTGGGTGGCGGCGTCCTTGCGGCCCTCCCCCTCGGCGACGAGCAGGTCGACGGTGCGCCCGACCTGTCGCTGGTTCTCCTCCCACGCGACCTGGTTCACCAGGTCGGCGAGCCGGCCGTAGCGGTCCTTCACCACGTCGGGCGGCACCTGCTCGTCGAGGGTGGCGGCGGGCGTCCCGGGGCGCTTGGAGTACTGGAACGTGAAGGCGCCGGCGAAGCGGGCCGCCCGGACGACGTCGAGCGTCGCCACGAAGTCCTCCTCGGTCTCGCCGGGAAACCCGACGATGATGTCGGTCGTGATGGCGGCGTCCGGCATCGCGGCACGGACCCGCTCGATGATGCCGAGGAACTTCGACTGCCGGTAGGAACGGCGCATGTCCTTGAGGACCTTGTCGGAGCCGGACTGCAGCGGCATGTGCAGCGACGGCATCACGTTCGGGGTCTCGGCCATCGCCTCGATGACGTCGTCGGTGAACTCCGCCGGGTGGGGCGAGGTGAAGCGCACCCGCTCCAGCCCCTCGATCTCGCCGCAGGAACGCAGCAGCTTGGAGAACGCCTGCCGGTCGCCGAACTCCACGCCGTAGGCGTTGACGTTCTGCCCCAGCAGCGTCACCTCGGAGACGCCCTCGGCCACCAGCGCCTCGATCTCGGCGAGGATGTCGCCGGGTCGGCGGTCCTTCTCCTTGCCGCGCAGCGCCGGGACGATGCAGAAGGTGCAGGTGTTGTTGCAGCCGACGCTGATCGAGACCCAGGCGGCGTACGCCGACTCGCGCTTGGTCGGCAGCGTGGAGGGGAAGACGTCGAGCGACTCGAGGATCTCGACCTGCGCCTCGGCCTGCGAGCGGGCGCGGTCCAGCAGGGCCGGCAGCGAGCCGAGGTTGTGGGTGCCGAAGACGACGTCGACCCACGGCGCCTTCTCGACGATCGTGGAGCGGTCCTTCTGCGCCAGGCAGCCGCCGACGGCGATCTGCATCCCGGGCGTGGCCGCCTTCACCGGCGCGAGGTGGCCGAGGTTGCCGTAGAGCTTGTTGTCCGCGTTCTCGCGCACCGCACAGGTGTTGAACACGACGACGTCGGCCTGGTCGTCCGCGGGGGCCGCGACGTAGCCCGCGTCCTCCAGCAGCCCGGTGAGCCGCTCGGAGTCGTGGACGTTCATCTGGCAGCCGTAGGTGACGACCTCGTAGGTACGGGGAAGCGTGGGCGTCGACATAGCGGGTCAAGAGTACGGCGCGGACCGGTTCAGCCCTCAATCACTCGACATCCGGGCCGGCAGGCAGCACCGCTCACCGACCCGCTGACCAACCCCGCGTTCGTCAGGGCTGCGGGCGGGGCGTGACCCAGAGCCGGATCTCGCCCTCCACCACGACCTCGCCGTCCTCGCGGACACCGCGCACGCGCACCGGCACGTCCGGGTCCGTCCCGGTCCACTGCTCGGGGTCGGTCTCGGCGGTGCAGGTGATGTCGCTGGTGGCCTTGGCGGTGTAGGCGACCGTCATGCCCTTCGGGATCCACCGCTTGTCGGCGGGGATCGACGCCTCGGCGAGCGCGCCCATCGCGGCCTCGAGGCCGTTGCAGAGCGCGATCGCGTGGACGGTGCCAAGGTGGTTGTGCACCCCCCGCCGCTTGGGGATCACCAGCGAGGCGCGGTTGGGTCGGATCTCGGTGAAGCGCGGGTGGATGGTGGCGAAGTAGGGCGCCTTCTGGGCGAACGCGATCGAGAAGAGGCGGGCGCCCTGGGGCAGCCGGCTCATCGTGTTCCAGAGCGTCAGGACGGAGGGCATGACCCGGACATTACCGGTGGGTAACCATTTCCGTCACGCACGGTCAGGCCAGCGAGAGGAAGAGCTTCTCCATCTTCTTCACGTCGAGGTCGTCGGGGTCGTTGCCGTCGACCATGCACTGCCGCAGGCCGGACGCGACGATCGCGAAGCCCGCACGGTCCAGCGCGCGGGAGACGGCGGCCAGCTGGGTGACGACGTCCTCGCACTCGCGCCCCTCCTCCAGCATCCGCAGCACCCCGCCGAGCTGGCCCTGCGCGCGCTTGATCCGGTTGATGACCGGGATCATCTCCTCGGCGTTGAGCTCCATGTCAGGTCTCGTCCCTCGTGTCGTGCGTGAGCCCAGCGAGCGCGGCGTCGAGCCGGGTGCGGGCGTCGGCGGCGACCGCCGCGAGCTCGCCGTCGGGGTCCTCGACCACCGACATCATCGCGTCGGGGTCGACCGCCTCGACGAGGGTGGTGCCGTCCTCGAGGTCGCGCACCACGACGTTGCACGGCAGCAGCGCGGCCACCGACGGGGCGGCCAGCAGCGCGCGGTGCGCCAGCTGCGGCCGGCACGCGCCGAGGATCACCTGGGAGGCGACGTCGACGTCGAGCTTGGTCTTCAGCGTGGCCCGGAGGTCGATCTCGGTCAGCACCCCGAAGCCCTGGTCGGCGAGCGCCTCGCGGACCCGCGCCACGGTGTCGTCGTACGACGCGGCCACGGTGGTGGTGATCGTGGCGCTCATGCCTGCTTCTCCTGCTGGGCGGCGACCTGGGCGTGCACCTCGGTCATGTCGAGGCCCTTCACGGCCGTGACCAGCTCCTCGAGCGCGGGCGCCGGCAGCGCCCCGGGCTGGGAGAAGACGAGGACGCCCTCGCGGAAGGCCATCAGGGTGGGGATCGAGCTGATCCCAGCGGCCGCGGAGAGCTGCTGCTCGGTCTCGGTGTTCACCGAGCCGAACACGACGTCGTCGTGACGCTCGGAGGCCTCCTCGTAGACCGGTGCGAACTGGCGGCACGGGCCGCACCAGCTCGCCCAGAAGTCGATCAGGACGATGTCGTGGTCGCGGACCGTCTGGTCCAGGTTGTCCGCGACGATCTCGATCGTGGTCATGCGATTCCCTTCCTCGTGACCCGGAGCATACCCCCGGGGGTGTGTCGACAGGAGAACGTGCGACACCTCGAGGGTATTCCGGGTCAGGGCACCGCGAGGAGCTCCACCCGGTTGCCGTGGCCGTCGAAGGCGTGGCAGCGCAGGTGGCCGGGGAAGGTGGAGCGCTCGGTGGCGTCGACCTCGAAGCCGAGGTCGACGAGCCGGACCGCCGCCTCGTCGAGCGCGGCGACGTCGTTGAGCAGCAGTGCCGGGTGGGCCTTGCGGGCCGGCCGGAAGGGGTCCTCGACGCCGAGGTGCACCTCGGCACCGCCGGGGCCACGCACCCACAACCCGCCGCGACCGGCCAGCGCCTCCGGCTTGGCCACCTCGGTCATCCCGAGTCCCTCGACCCAGAACCGGCGCCCGAGGTCCTCCCCGCCCGGCGGGATCGCGACCTGGACGTGGTGGAGCCTCATGGCTGCGCCCCCGTCCCCAGCTCGGAGCGTCGAGCCACGGCGAACACCCGCCGGAAGGGCATCACCACGCCGTGACCGGAGTCGGGGTACGCCGCCCGCAGCCGCGACCTGAGCTCCTGCTCGAACTCCGGGCGCAGGTCGTCGGGCAGCGCCTGCAGGGTCGGGCGCGCCCCGGTGCCGGAGATCCAGCTGAAGACCGGGTCCTCGCCGGTCAGCACGTGGAGGTAGGTCGTCTCCCAGACGTCGGCCTCGCAGCCGGCCTCCGCCAGCGCGGTGAGGTAGACGCCGGGCTCGTGGCTGGCCGGCACCGCCACGTCACCGACGTGCTCGGCGTACGGCGCCTGGGCGGCGAGGTCCCCGTAGATCGTGTGGGACGGCTCGTGGAAGTTCGCCGGCACCTGGAACGCGAGCCAGCCCCCGGGGCGGACCCGGTCGACCAGCCGCGGGAGCAGGTCGAGGTGTCCGGGGACCCACTGCAGGGTGGCGTTGGAGACGACGACGTCGACCTGCCCGGCCCGCTGCAGCCAGTCCCGCAGGTCCGCGACCTCGAATTCGACCCCCTCGACAGCCTGCCGGGCCGCCTCCACCATCTCCGGGCTGGAGTCGACCCCCCGCACCCGGGCGTGCGGCCAGCGCTCCGCGAGCAGCCGGGTGAGGTTGCCCGGGCCGCAGCCGAGGTCGATCGACGTCGGCCGGTGCCTCGGCCCGGACCTGCGCGACGAGGTCGAGGAAGGGGCGGCCGCGATGGCCGGCGTGGGCGAGGTAGCGGCCGGCGTCCCAGGTGAACATGCCCTCACATTATCTTGACATCAAGATTCTTGACAAGGGGTACTCTGCTCGCATGCGGGACGAGGTCGACGAGCTCACCGATGCGTGGGCGCGCGAGCGGGCCGACCTCGACCTCGCACCGGTGGCCGTCTTCAGCCGGATCTCCCGGCTGGCCCGCCACCTCGACCTCGCCCGTCGCGACGCCTTCACCCGCCACGGCATGGAGTCGTGGGAGTTCGACGTGCTGACCGCGCTGCGACGGGCCGGTGCGCCGTACGAGCTGTCGCCCGGGCGGCTGCTGCGCGAGACCCTGGTGACCAGCGGCACCATGACCAACCGGGTCGACCGGCTCGCCGCGCGGGGCTACGTCGAGCGCTCCCCCGACCCGGGCGACCGCCGCGGCGTGATCGTGCGGTTGACCCCCGACGGCAAGGCCGCGGTCGATGCGGCGTTCGAGGAGCTGCTCGCCGCCGAGAACGCGCTGCTCGCCGACCTCACCGACCCCGACCGCGACCGCCTCGCCGCCCTGCTCCGGGTCCTGCTCACCCCCTTCAGCTGAGCCGTCACTTCTGCAGCTTCAGAAGTCGCCGAGCCGTCACTTCTGCAGGTTCAAAAGTCGCCGAGCCGTCACTCCAGCAGCTCGGCGGCCTCGAGCCACTCGAGCTCGAGCGCGTCGCGCTCGTCGGCCAGGACGCCGGCCCGACGGCCGAGCTCGGCCAGCAGCTCGTAGTCGGTCAGGTGCGCCGCCATCTCGGCGTCGAGCTCGGCCTGCTGCGCGGCCACCCGCTCCAGCTGCTTGTCGAGGCGCGCGATCGTCTTGCGCGCCTCCCGCTCCTCGGAGCTGCCCGATCGGTGCCTGCTCGAGTGACGGCTCGGTGCGTTCTGAGCCTGCACGAGTGACGGCTCGGCGGGTTTCGAACCTGCAGAAGTGACGGCTCGGCGTTCGAGGTACTCGTCGACGCCGCGGGGGAGCATCGAGATCTGGCCGTCGCCGAGCAGCGCCCAGACCGAGTCGGTGACCCGCTCGAGGAAGTACCGGTCGTGGGAGACCACCACCAGCGTGCCGGGCCAGCCGTCGAGGAAGTCCTCGAGGACGTTGAGGGTGTCGATGTCGAGGTCGTTGGTGGGCTCGTCGAGCAGCAGCACGTTGGGCTCGGTGAGCAGCAGCCGCAGCAGCTGGAAGCGGCGCCGCTCGCCGCCCGACAGGTCGCCGATCCGGGCGGTGAGCCGGTCGCCGGTGAAGCCGAAGCGCTCCAGCAGCGCAGAGCTCGAGATCTCGGAGCCGTCGGCCAGCCGGGTGACGCGCTTGATCGACTCGACGGTCGGGAGGACGCGGCCGTCGGGGTCGAGGTCGTCGAGCTGCTGGGTGAGGTGCTGCAGGTCGACGGTCCGGCCGTGCTTGACCTTGCCGACGTCGGGCGCGAGCTCCCCGGAGAGCAGCGAGAGCACGGACGTCTTGCCCGCGCCGTTGACCCCGACGATGCCAACCCGGTCGCCGGGGCCGAGCCGCCAGGTGGCGTGGCGCAGCAGCGACTTGTCGCCGCGGGAGAGGTCGACGTCCTCGAGGTCGACGACGTCCTTGCCGAGCCGCTGCGCGGCGAACTTCTGCAGCTCCAGCCGGTCGCGCGGCGGCGGCTCGTCCTCGATCAGCACGGTCGCGGCGTCGATACGGAACTTGGGCTTGGCGGTCCGCGCGGGCGCACCGCGCCGCAGCCAGGCGAGCTCCTTGCGGACGAGGTTCTGCCGGCGTACCTCCGAGGCGGAGGCCTGCCGCTGCCGCTCCGCCTTGGACAGGACGTACGCCGCGTAGCCGCCCTCGTAGGCGTCGACGGCCCCGTCGTGGACCTCCCAGGTCCACTGGCAGACCGCGTCGAGGAACCAGCGGTCGTGGGTGACGACGACGAGCGCGGAGGCGCGCCCCACCAGGTGGGCCGCGAGCCACGCGACCGCCTCGACGTCGAGGTGGTTGGTCGGCTCGTCGAGGATGACGAGGTCGTGGTCGCCGAGCAGCAGGTTGGCCAGCGAGCAGCGACGCCGCTCGCCGCCGGACAGCCCCATCACCGCGCGGTCGAGCTCGACGCCCTCGAGCAGCACCTCGACGATCTCGCGCATCGCGGGGTCGGCGGCCCACTCGTGGTCGGCCCGCCCGGCCAGCACCGCCTCGCGGACGGAGTGGGTGTCGACCAGCTCGTCGCCCTGGTGGAGGTAGCCGACGTGCAGCCCGCGCGAGCGTGACACCCGGCCGCTGTCGGGCTCCTCGAGCCCGGTCATGACCTCCAGCAGCGTGGTCTTGCCGTCGCCGTTGCGCCCGACGATGCCGATCCGCTGGCCGGCGCCGATGCCGAGCGAGACCTCGCTCAGCAGCGGCCGGACGCCGTAGGACTTCGACACCTTCTCGAGATTGAGGAGGTTGGTGGCGGCGCTCATCGGCCCAGCGCTCCTGTCACGGGCCCGCCGGCGGTGAGCACCACGTCGTACGACGCGCGCAGCGACTGCGCCACCTCGAGGGAGGCGGACTCGTCCGCGCACAGGAACACGCAGGTCGGTCCCGAGCCGCTGACGATGCCGCGCAGCGCGCCGGCGGCCTCGCCCGCCTCGAGCAGCCGGGCCAGGTCGGGACGCAGGTCGAGCGCGGCGGCCTGGAGGTCGTTGTGGAGCAGCGGCGCGAGGTCCGCCACGGGGTCCTCGAGGAACTCGACCAGCCGGTGGGGTGCCCGCGGCTGCGCCGGGGCGCCGGGCGTGAGCTCGTCGAAGCGGCGGTAGACCGCCGGGGTCGAGAGCCCCTCCCCCGACGACGGCACGACGACCCACCAGCGCGGCGACTCGACCCCGGGCAGCTGCTCGACCTGCTCGCCGCGGCCGGTGCCGAGCGCGTTGCGCCCGACGAGCCCGAAGGGGACGTCGGAGCCGAGGTCGGCCGCGAGCCCGAAGAGCGTCGCGTCGTCGCTGTCGAGCTCCCAGAGCCGGTCGAGCGCGACCAGCGTCGCGGCCGCGTCGGCCGAGCCGCCGGCCATGCCACCGGCGACCGGGATGCCCTTGCGGATCTCGACGTGAGCACACCTCTCGAGCCCGTGGTAAGCGGCGAGCGCGCGGCCGGCGCGCAGCGCGATGTTCCCCTCGTCGAGGGGTACGCCGGCGAGGTCGATCGGACCGTCCGCCTCGACGGACACCGACCACACGTCGGCGTCGCTCACGGTGACCGTGTCGTGCAGGTCGACCGCGTGGTAGACGGTCTTCAGCGGGTGGAAGCCGTCCTCGCGGGGGGCGCCGACGCCGAGGTGCAGGTTGATCTTCCCCGGGGCGTGCACGGTGACAGTGCGCTCGTCCGTCGTGACAGGCGTGCCGGTCATGCCAGGCCCTCCGCGATCCGGACGAAGTCGGAGATGGTCAGGGACTCGCCGCGCGCCAGCGGGTCGACGCCGGCGTGCTCGAGGGCGGCGGCGGCCGCCTCGGCCGACCCGGCGAGCTCGCGCAGGGCTCCCCGCAACGCCTTGCGCCGGTGGGCGAAGGCGGCGTCGACGACGGCGAACACGTCCTGCCGGGCGACGGTCGTCGAGGGCGGCTCGCGCCGGGTCCAGGCGACCAGCCCGGAGTCGACGTTGGGGGCCGGCCAGAAGACGGTGCGACCGACGGCACCCGCGCGGCGTACGTCGGCGTACCAGGCGGCCTTGACCGACGGGACGCCGTACACCTTGGAGCCGGGCGAGGCGGCCAGCCGGTCGGCGACCTCCGCCTGCACCATCACCAGCCCGCGCTCGAGGGAGGGCAGCAGGGCGAGCAGGTGCAGCAGCACCGGGACCGAGACGTTGTAGGGCAGGTTGGCGACCAGTGCGGTCGGCGGCGGGCCGGGCACGCTCGGTGACGCGCAACGCGTCGGCGAGCACGACCTCGCAGCGCGCGGCGTGGTCGGGGGCGAACTCCTCGATCGTGGCGGGGAGCCGACCGGCGAGCAACGGGTCGACCTCGAGCGCGACGACGCGGGAGGCGACCTCGAGCAGCGCCAGCGTCAGCGAGCCGAGGCCCGGTCCGACCTCGACCACCACGTCGCCGCCGGTGATCCCCGACTCGCGCACGATCCGGCGCACGGTGTTGGCGTCGATGACGAAGTTCTGGCCGCGCTGCTTGGTGGGTCGCAGGTCGAGCTCGGCGGCCAGTGAACGCACCTCCGCCGGCCCGAGGAGTCTCGGACCGGCGGAGGACGTCATGCGGTGAAGGCTAGTGAACCCCGGTCGGGATCACTGCGGCAGGCCGAGCTGCGCGGAGCAGTGCGGCCAGGCGCCGTAGCCGCCGTTGGCGTCACGGAGCTTCGTCGCGATCGCGATCTGCGTCTCGCGGGAGGCGGTGTGGGGGTAGCCCGGTCCGCCGTAGCCCTGCCAGGTCTGGAGGTTGAACTGGAGGCCGCCGTAGTAGCCGTTGCCGGTGTTGATGGCCCAGTTGCCGCCGGACTCGCACTGTGCGAGCTGGTCCCAGACGGTCCCGCCGGAGGCGAAGTTGGTGGTCGGCGCGGGCGGAGCCACAGGCTCCTCCTTGGTGCCGACCGCGACCAGCGCGGACACCGGGGCGTCACGCACCTCCTGGCGCAGCACCGTGCGGGCGACGAGCTCGCCGTTGCGGTAGGTGACGCGGTAGGTCACGTCGCGGCTGCCGTCCTGGCCGGCGCGGAGCACCTTCGTCCTGCCCTCGAGGAGGGAGTCGTCGGAGCGCTCGACGGTCTCGAAGTCGACGGCCTCGGCCTTGAAGCGGCGGGTGACGACGTCGACGTCGGTGTAGACGACCTTGTCGCCGTCCTCGAGCTCGGCGCCGCCCTTCGGCGTCACCACGTCGTGCTTGTCGATCGTGACGCCGACCTCCTCCAGCGCGTCCTGCGGGGTCAGCGCGGCGACCTTCTTGGTCACCGGCTTCCTGCCCGCGATCGCGAGGGTCAGCTTCTTCTCGGTGACGACCTCGAGCTCGAGCCCGCCACGGTCGATGCTGCCGCCTCGGGAGACCGACAGGTCGGCGCCGCCGAAGCGCATGCCGAGGTCCTCGAGGGCGGCACCGACGTCGGTGGCCGTCGTCCAGTGGGTGGTGGTCTCACCGTCGACGCTCAGCTCGAGCTGCCGGCCGTAGCGGACGGCGACGGCGCTGCCGTCGTCGATGTCCTCGTCCGCGGCGGGGAGGACCTGGTCGTGCTCGCCCACCTCGATGCCCTCCGACGCCAGCACGTCGGCCACGGTGTCGCCCATGACGACGACCTCCCGCTCCTGGCCGTCGAGGCTCAGGGTGACCTTCTTGCTGAGTGCGTTGTAGCCGTAGGTGGTCCCGGCGAGCGCCAGGATGACCGCGGTCACGAGAGTGATGAGGACTGCCTTGCTGTGGACCATGCGTGTGCCGAGCGTCTGCACAATTCTCCGAACGTCGTTCTTCCCCGGGCCTCGGGAGCCAGCACCTCCCCCGAGCGCGCAACAGCCTCGGGTGCGGGGCTTGCACGAAACGGGGGATTTCGCAGGGCGGACCAGGTGGGTCGAACCCTCGGCGCCGGCCTCAAGATCAGTCCCGATCCCGGCCAACAATCACGAAACGATAACGAGGGTCGGTGGTCATGCCAAACCCACGTACGCACCGGGTGACCTGGCGCACGTGCACTACACCGGTGTCACTCGTTCCCTTCGGGCGGCTACCAGGGCCCGCCGAAGGCGGTCTCGGTGTTCCGGTCGAGCGCCGCGCAGAGCTCCTCGAGGTCCTCGCCGCGCACCTCGGCCATCGCCCGGACGGTCACCGGGACGAGGTAGGACGCGTTCGGTCGGCCGCGGTAGGGCGCGGGAGTGAGGTACGGCGCGTCGGTCTCGACGAGCAGCCGGTCCTGGGGGGCCACGACCAGCGCGTTGCGCAGCGGGGCGGCGTTCTTGAAGGTCACCGGGCCCGCGAACGACAGGTGGGCGCCGCGGTCGAGGCAGGCCCGGGCGAAGTCCGCGTCACCGGAGAAGCAGTGCATCACCCAGCGGTCCGGGACCCCCTCGCTGTCGAGCACCCGGAGCACGTCGTCGTGGGCGTCGCGGTCGTGGATGACGAGGGTCTTGTCCAGCCGCTTCGCGAGGTCGATGTGGCGGCGGAAGCTCTCCTCCTGGGCGGCTCGTCCCTCCTCGCCGGTACGGAAGTGGTCGAGCCCGGTCTCACCGACCGCGCGGACCCTGTCGTGGGCGGTGGCGAGCCGCTCGATCTCGGCGTACGCCGCCTCCAGCCCGCCCGCCTGCGCCAACCGCGGCGCCTCGTTGGGGTGCAGCGCGACGCCGGCGACCAGCGCGTCATGGGTGGCCGCCGCCTCGACGGCCCACCGGGCGCCCAGGAGGTCGCAGCCGATCTGCACGATCCGGGGGACCCCGACCGCCGCCGCCGCCGCGATGGCGTCCTCGGTCGCCAGCCAGTCGCCGTCGGCGATGTCGAGGTGGCAGTGGGTGTCGACGACCGGGTGGGGCAGCGGCTCGGGCGCCGGCGGACGCTCCCGGTCCCGCCTCGCCCCGGACTTCTCCTCCGTCGCCGCACGCTCCCGGATCGGTCCCTGGCTCATGGGCTCCAGCCTAGGTGGGACCCGACGGGGGGATAGTCCCTACCGAAACTGTCGTCCGCACCGGCGTGTCGCAACAGCCTCGTTAGGGACTATCCCGGCCCGGGTCTGGACCGCTGCGGGCGACGTGGACGGCGTCGTACACCTCGCGCTTGGGTACGCCGGCGAGGCGGGCGACCTGCAGGATCGCGTCCTTGCGCGGGGTGCCGGATGCCTCGAGGTCGGCGACGGCGGAGCGGTAGGCGTCGGGATCCGCAGCGACGGCGGCGACCGGGACCGCGCCGGAGACGACGAGCGTCACCTCACCGCGCACCCGCTCCTCCGCCCAGGCGACGAGGGAGGCCAGCGGACCGCGGCGTACCTCCTCGTGGGTCTTGGTCAGCTCGCGGCAGACCGCCGCGGCCCGGTCGTCGCCGAAGGCGGTCGCCATCGCGGCCAGCGTCGCGTGGGTGCGGTGGGGTGCCTCGAAGAAGACCATCGTCCGCTCCTCGCCCGCGAGCCCGGCCAGCCGCCGCGAGCGCTCCCCCGCCTTGCGCGGCAGGAACCCCTCGAAGCAGAACCGGTCGACCGGCAGCCCGCTCACCGCGAGCGCGGTCAGCACCGCGGAGGGCCCCGGGACGGCGGTCACGTGGATGTCGGCCTCGACGGCGGCGGCGACGAGCCGGTAGCCGGGGTCGGAGACGCTCGGCATCCCCGCGTCGGTCACCAGCAGCACCCGCTCGCCGGCCAGCAGCGCCTCGACCAGGACCGGCGTGCGGGCCGCCTCGTTGCCCTCGAAGTAGGACACGACCCGGCCGCCGACCTCGACGCCGAGGTCGGTGCACAGCCGCTTGAGGCGGCGGGTGTCCTCGGCCGCGACGACGTCGGCGCCGGCCAGCTCGGCCGCGAGCCGGGGCGGGGCGTCGCCGACCTGGCCGATGGGGGTCGCCGCCAGGACGAGGGTGCCGCTCATCCCCAGATCATCGCAGCCGGGGCGCGGGCCGCCGTCTACAGTCGGGCACCATGAGCGCCCCGGTGACCTCGACGCCGGTCGTCGGGCTCTCCCGCACGGCAGCCGGTGGCGGCGTACCCCTGGCGCGCGAGCGTGCCGTACCCCGGGAGCCGCACGGGCGGACGGGGCTGGACGCCCCGCTGGCCAGCTGGGCCGCGTCGTTGGCCGTCACGCTGCTGACCTTCTTCCTGCGGCTCTGGCACCTCGATCGCCCGGGCGGGCTGGCCTTCGACGAGACCTACTACGCGAAGGACGCGTGGTCGCTGGTCACCCACGGCTACGCCCTGAAGTACGTCGACAACGCCGACAAGCTCGTCGAGTCCGGCGACACCCGCGGCTTCTGGGTGGACGAACCCTCGCTGGCCGTCCACCCGGACGTCGGCAAGTGGATCATCGGCGCCGGCGAGAAGCTCTTCGGGCTCGACCCCACGGGCTGGCGGATCCCCGCGGTCGTGGTCGGCGCGCTGCTGGTGCTGGTCACGATCCGGCTGGCGAAGCGGCTGACCGGCTCGACGCTGCTCGGCTGCGTGGCGGGGCTCCTGGTCTGCTTCGACGGGCTGCACTTCGTGCTGTCGCGGCTGGCGCTGCTCGACATCTACGTCGCGTTCTTCAGCCTGTGCGCGGTGCACTGCGTGGTCGCCGACCGGCAGTGGTTCCGCGCCCGGCTCGCGGACCGCGTGCCGGACGGCGTCACGTCCGGCTGGGGCCCGGTGCTGCTCTGGCGGCCGTGGCTGCTGGTCGGCGGGGTCGCCTTCGGGCTCGCCGTCGGCACCAAGTGGACCGCGCTCTACGTGCTCGCCGCGTTCGGGCTGCTGACGTGGCTGTGGAGCGCCGGCGCGCGCCGCTCCTTCGGCGTCCGGTGGC
This sequence comes from uncultured Actinomycetota bacterium, assembly GCA_963754575.1. Classification (GTDB taxonomy): domain Bacteria; phylum Actinomycetota; class Actinomycetes; order Propionibacteriales; family Nocardioidaceae; genus Nocardioides. The sequence continues at coordinate 64,803 of CAVWGQ010000027.1, forward strand.
CGGTGCTGCGCTCGGCCCTCCTCGACGGCGTCCCCGCGTTCGGCTACCTGGTCCTCGTCGGGTTCGTCGTCTACGTCGCCACCTGGACCGGCTGGCTGATGCATGCCGGCGAGTTCGAGGAGCACCTCTCCGACACGCAGTACACCCAGTTCGAGGGCGGCACACCGTGGCCGACCGCGTCCGAGCCGGACGCCTCGGGCCTCGGCGAGGTGACCCAGTCGTTGCGCTCGCTGTGGCAGTACCACCAGGACGTCTACGTCTTCCACACCGAGTTCCTCGACGACTCCGACCACACCTACGAGTCCCAGCCGAGCGGCTGGCTGTTCCTCAACCGCCCGGTCGGCGTCTCCGCCGACACCGACATCCAGCCCGGCACCCAGGGCTGCACCGCGCCGAAGGGCTCCGACTGCCTGCGCCAGGTCCTGCTCCTCGGTACGCCGGCGCTGTGGTGGGGCTCGTGCCTGGCGCTGCTGGCCTCGGCGGTGCTCTGGGTCGGACAGCGCGACTGGCGCTTCGGCGTACCGGTGCTCGGCACGCTCGTGACCTGGCTGCCGTGGCTCGCCAACGACGACCGGCCGATCTTCCTGTTCTACGCGATCATGTGCGTGCCGTTCATGGCGATCGCGTGCGCGATGGTGATGGGCACGCTGGTCGGGACCTCCCGGGAACCGTCGGCGCGACGCACGGTCGGCGTGGTCGTCTCCGGCTCGTTCTTCCTGCTGGTGCTGCTGAACTTCGCGTGGTTCTGGCCGATCTGGACCAACCAGCTGCTCGAGCACGGCGACTGGGTTGACCGGATCTGGTTCAGCCGCTGGATCTGAGCCTCACCAGCCGAAGAACGGCGTGCTCGGCCGCGGCGCGTGGACCAGGTCGTCCAGCGGCGGGTCGAGCTCGGCCCCGGCGGCGGTGGCGAGCTCGCGCAGCCGCTCCCAGACGTCGGTCACGTTGCCCGGTACGTCGGTGCGCGACTCGGCCATGTGCAGCACCAGCGTGCGCCGGCCGCGCGCCTGCACCCAGACCGTCCGGGCCGGGCTGATCCCGACCTGCAGGAACTCGGCCAGCGGCACCGTGTGCCGCCGGATCCGACCCTGGGCGACCAGTCGGTCGCCGGTGACGTGGATCCCGCGCCAGAACTCGGCCGTCCCCCAGAAGCCGATGACCGCCGCCAGCAGCCCCGCCGGCTCGAAGCCGTAGACCAGCGACCACAGCCCCAGCACCAGCAGGAAGGCGCTCGGCCAGCGCTGGATCCGCTGCCACGTGGCCGGCTTCGCGATGAGGGTCGTCAGCTCGGGCTCCACGCCGGAATGCTAGGGGGTGTCCCTAGGCAGACTGCTCGCGCGGCACGTCCAGCGGGGGCACGCCGCCGAGGCCGCGGCGGTAGCGTACGTGGGCGCCGTGCTCGTCGAGCACGGCGTAGAGGGTGGTCCGGGCCCGCCACGACAGCGGCTCGGCACCCTCGCGCCAGGAGTCGCCGAAGGAGATCCACGCGACGACCCAGTCGGCGGCGAGGTCCCAGCCGCCGCGCTGGCCCATCAACATCCGCCGCCGCATCTGGAAGGCCTGCCGCGGGCCGTCGCCGAGGTGCGGCGCGGTCGCGACCGGCCACAGCCACAGGTCGAGCCCGACCAGCTCCAGCTCGAGGTCGACCAGCACCGTCGGGTCGACCAGGACGGTCGCCACGTTCTCGTGCGGTGCGCGCATGGCGACAACCTCACCCGCCGCCCGCTCCCCGGTCAAGGGCATGATCCTCCCCGTGAGCCTCCCCCGTTTCGAGCACGCCGCCACGATCCGACCGATCGAGCTGGCGCTGCCGGGGGTCCTCCCCGAGGCGCTGGCGCCCTACGTCGCCGTGGTGCGCGACTCCGGGGAGCCGGTCGAGCTCGCGCTGACGAGCGGCGAGGACCGGCTGGCCGTGACGTACGACGGCACCGGCTTCTCGCTCGCGGTCACCGACGCGACCGGGACGACCGAGCACCGCAGCCGCCGCAGCGGTCGCCCGGACGGGCCCGTCGACCGGGTGGCCCTGACGCTCACCGGCACCCGGCTGGCCGTGGTCGGGTGGCACGAGGATGGGGCCGGCCGGGGGTGCCTGGGTCGTCCGCGGCGTCGTCGACCTGCGCGACCGGATCGACACCCACGCCGAGGCGTGGCTGGCCGACCTGCGGGCCGAGGGGGCTGCGCTCCGGGCGTTCGGCCAGCTCGGGCTGCGCGACGTCCGGCTGGTGACCCACGCGGACGGCTCGGCGTACACCCGGGACGGCGCGCTGCTGCTCACCGCGACCAGTGCCGGGCCCGGCTTCTTCGACACCGCCCACAGCTCGGTCTGGTCGCTCCACCCGGCCACCTGGACGTTGACCCACCTCAGCGACGTCTTCTTCCGCCGTCCCGACCAGGCGGGTGTGTACGGCGACCACGCCAGCCACCTGCTCCGCGTGGCGGACGACGAGGCCGGCGAACGCTGGCTCTTCGCCACCAGCACCTGGGGCGACTTCGACCTCCACCGCACCGGCGCGTCGGTGGCGGCGACCCTCGCCGAGACCGACGCCGACCTGCTGCAGGGCCGGCACGTGCTCGACACCCGGCCGCTGCGGCTGCCCACCGACGGGCTCTCCTCGGTCGGCGTCTGGGACCCGCACCTGGTGCGGACCGACGAGGGCTGGCTGGCGGCGTACGTCAGCGCCCGGAAGTTCTTCCGCTTCCACCCGGTCGTGGCGTCGGGTCCCAGCCTGGACGCGTTGGAGCTGCGCGGGGCGGCCGGCCACCTCAGGGAGACCGAGGGCCCGACGCTGCACCGCCTCACGACGGACGACTCGACCGACGGCTGGGTGGTGCTGGCGAGCGACGGCGTGGCCCGCCGCTACCTCGTGCTCGACCTCGAGGCGGGCGTCACCGGCGAGGTGGACGCGCCGTACCCCTCCAACATCCCGTGGCCGAGCGTCGTCGAGCACGACGGTGCGCTGCTGATGATCGGCTTCGACGGGAAGCCGGCCGGGGGGCGGCTGGTGGGCTACGGCAGCCACGGTGCGCTGCAGGTGTCACGTGCCGTGACGCCCTGCTGACCACGGTGCACTGAATTCGACCGAACCGCTGCACTCGGGGTCACGGCGGCGGATGGTGGACTCACCCGCTCGCCCACCCCCGTGGCGAGCGGGCCCACTCCCCGCACTGGAGGTCCCGATGTCCCCCTTCCGCGCCGGACCCCGCTCGCGCTGCTCGCAGCGTCGAGCCTGGCTGCCCTCGCCCTCACCGGTCCCGGCGCCACCGCCGCAGCCGACCGTGACCGTGACGGCGACGGCATGCCCAACCGGTGGGAGGTCCGCCACCGGCTGGACCCCGACCGGGCCAATGCCGCCAAGGACGCCGACCGGGACGGGCTGCGCAACCTCGCCGAGTACCGGCAGCACGGCGACCCCCGCGACGAGGACTCCGACGACGACGGGGACGACGACGGGGACGAGGCGCACGAGCACGACACCGACGTCGACGACCCCGACTCCGACGACGACGACGTGGACGACGGCGACGAGGACCACGACGACGACGACGTGGACAACGAGGACGAGGACGACGCCGACGAGCGGTGCGGCAAGGACGACGACGACTCCGACGAGGACCACGTCGCGGACGAGGACGAGAACGACCACGGCACCGATCCCGACGATCCGGACTCCGACGACGACGACGTCCCCGACGGCGACGAGGACCACGACGATGACGGCCAGCACGACGAGGACGACGACGACTCCGACGAGGACCGGTGCGGGGACGACGACGGTGAAGACGGCGACGACCTCGTCGGCACGATCGTGACCTTCGACGCCGAGACCGGCGACCTCGTCATCGACCTGACGGACACCCGATCCGCCACCTACGTGGTGACCGACGACACCGAGATCGAGTACGACGACGACCTGGTCGAGGAGGAGGACGAGGACGCCGGCGTGGAAGCGCTGGTGCCGGGCACCGTGGTGACCGAGATCGACCTTGCCGACGACGGGACGCTCGAGGAGATCGAGCTCGCCCCGACCGTCGAGTGACGCGAACGCAGTCGACCGTATGACGACGAGGGCCGGCCCTCCCCGTGGGGAGGACCGGCCCTCGTACGTCGTACGGGTGCGGTGGGCTGGATCAGCCCGCGACCGCGTCCTTGAACTTCGCGCCGGCCTTGAAGCCGGGGACCGTGGTGGCGGCGATGTCGATCGTCGCGCCGGTCTGCGGGTTGCGACCCTGGCGGGCCGAACGCTCGCGGGGCTCGAAGGTGCCGAAGCCCGGCAGCGTCACCTTGTCGCCACCGGCGACGGTCGTGACGATGGTCGAGAGCACTGCCTCGATCGCGCGGTCGGCGTCCGCGCCACTCAGGCCACTGGCCTGGACGACGGCGTCCTTCAGCTCTGCCTTGTTCATGCGTGACTCCTCTCGGTACGTGGGCCCACACCCCTGATGGGGCGAGGCGCGACGTCACCCTAGTAGGCGCCACGCGCCGACTCGCCACCCGGAGGGCGGTGTGCCGCGGATTTCGGCTGCGGCCGACCCCTCCCGGAAGGACGGAACCGCCGAGTCCCCTGGAGGGCGCCGACGGTCCTGGTGGTGGAGCTGAGGGGATTCGAACCCCTGACCTTCTCATTGCGAACGAGACGCGCTACCAACTGCGCCACAGCCCCAGCGGTGACAGACGTTAGCACCAGGTCGAGGACGGCTCCGCATCAGCCCTCACGCCGTGGCCAGGTGCCGTTCGAGCTCCTCGAGGGCCTCGGCGGCGTACCCGTTCCAGAAGCGGGCGAGCAGCGGTACGCCGATCCGGCCGAAGGGCTGGCGGTGGTGGACCTGCCAGGTCCAGGTGACGCGGCAGCCCGGCTCCGCGTCGACCACCTCCGGGTCGACCCGCCAGCTCCCCTCGACCCGCGAGGTCACCAGCACCAGCGACCCGCGGATCGGGGTGATCTCGTAGCCGAAGCTGCGCGGCCGGTCGACGGAGGTCAGCGCCTCGCGCATCCGGTTGCCGTCGGAGAGCAGGATCGTGCGGGTCTGGCCGACCGCGTCCCAGGTGGGCGGCGCGTCGCGGACGGCGCGGATCGGCGAGATCGGGCCGCGCCGGTGCGTGAACACCTGCTCCAGCGGCACCGCCATCAGCACGTCGAACACGTGCTCCGGGGTCTCGGCGTACGCACGGGACTCGCTCAGGGTCGCGACGGCCATGCGCCACCCTAAGCGTTGAGTTCCGGGTCCCTCGGTGTCGAGTTCCGACCGCCTCGACGAGGGAGCCGGAGCTCAACGACGAGGGACACCCAACTCAACCACCGGGCCCGGGTGCTCAGGAGCCGGTGGCGCGGCGCTGCTGCTCGACGCGGGCGGCCTTGCGGGCCCGGTCGTCCTCGTCGGACTGGCGGGCGATCGCCGCGTCGACCTCGGTGCGGCCGGAGGTCCACACGCCCGTGGAGTCGAGGTCGATGGTGCGCACCGAGCGCTCGGCGGCAGGCTTGGAGACGTAGGTCGGCAGCGTCACCGGCATCGGGTCCCAGAGGCTGGGGTCGGTGATGACGGGGGTCGAGGTGGTGTCCTCGAGCGGGTCGTCACCCTCGAGCGCGGGCAGCTCGGCGCGGATGACCGGCACCTCGCCGGTGGCGGCCTCGTGGAGCCAGGCGTCGACGCGGCGCAGCTCCTCGCCGCGCACCATGAGCCGGCAGGCGACCAGCCCGGCGACCAGCAGGGTTGCCGGGATCGCGACCCAGCCCCACCCGATGACGCCGAAGGCCGCGACACCGACGACGGCGAGCAGCCCGAGCAGGATCGTGCCGAGCACCCGGCGACGCTTGCGTGCGGCCCGGTTGGCGGCGGCGCGGGTCAAGGGGGCGCGGGGGACGACCGGAGCGGCCGGCTCCGACGTGCCCACCTGCTCCGTCGGGCGCGGGGTGACGTGCTTGGTCATGACCGTCGGCGCGGACGGTGTACGCCCGGGGCTCACGACGAGCCGCGCGTTGCGCCGGCTGACGGGCTCGCGGCGTGCGAGCACGCGCATCGTGTGCGAGAACCGCTCGACCGAGCGGCTGCGCTGGGCGTCCTCGTGGTGCTGGAGCGCCTTGGGGATGAGGTAGACGGCCCAGGCCACCGCGAGGGCCACGAAGATCAGGGCAGAGAGGTCGTCCACGAGCCTGAGCGTAGGAGCGCGGCGGCGGCTGGGACGGGAGCGTGCATGGTGTGTCGCGAAATCACTCGTGTGACTGGTGGTGCAGGCGAGCCACCAGGCCCCCGGGGCACTCCTCGACCGTGATCGCGTAGATCCGGTGGTCGCGCCACGCGCCGTCGATGTGCAGGAAGCGCGGCGCCAGCCCGACCTCGCGGAGGCCGAGCTTCTCGACCACGCGCAGCGAGTTGGTGTTCTCCGGCCGGATGCAGATCTCGACCCGGTGCAGCTGGCCCGCCGTGAAGCAGTGATCGATCGCCATCGCGACCGCGAGCGGCATCACGCCACGCCCGGCGTACTGCTGGTCGAGCCAGTAGCCCATCGAGGCGAACTGCGCCGAGCCCCGCACGATGTTGTTGACCGTCAGCTGGCCCGCGAAGCGGCCGTCGACGTCGACGGCGAAGGGGTACGTCGACCCCTGCCGCGCGAACTTGCCGAGCCGGCGCACCAGCGAGGGGTACGTCGTGGGGCGGCTGTCGGCGCCCGGGGGGACGGTGGCGTCCCAGGGCCGCAGCCAGTCGGCGTTGCGACGGCGCGCGTCGCACCACGCCTCCTGGTCGGCGCGTGCGAGTGGTCGCAGCGTGACCGCGCCCGACCGGAGCGTGGCCGGCCAGCCGAGGTTCAATGGTCGCTCCCCACGACCTGTTCCACCGCGTGCACCAGCAGCCCCTCGAGCACGCCGAGGCCGTCCTTCACCCCGCCGCGCGAGCCGGGGAGGTTGACGACCAGGCACTGCCCGGAGACGCCGGCGAGGCCGCGGGAGAGCGCGGCGGTCGGGATGCCCTGGCTGAGGCCCGCCTGCCGGATCGCGTCGGCGATGCCCGGCACCTCGCGGTCGAGCAGCGGCCGGGTCTGCTCGGGGGTCAGGTCGGTCGGGGTCAGACCGGTGCCGCCGGTGGTCAGCACCACCCGGGCGCCGCCGTCGACCGCCCCGCGGATCGCACGGCCCACCGGGTCGCCGTCGGGGACGACCACGGGCGGGTCGACGACGAAGCCGAGCCGTTGCAGGAACTCGACGATCAGCGGCCCGGTCTCGTCGGCGTACACCCCGGCCGCGGCGCGGTTGGAGGCCACCACGACCTCGCCACGCAAGCCGGTCACGATCGGTTCCAGTCGCCGGAGGTGCCGCCGGTCTTGGTCTCGACGCGCACGTCGGTGATGACCGCACCCTTGTCGACGGCCTTGACCATGTCGATCACCGTGAGAGCGGCGACCGAGACGGCGGTGAGCGCCTCCATCTCCACCCCGGTGCGGTCGGTGGTGCGGACGGTGGCGGTGATCAGCACCGCGTCGTCGGCGACCGACAGGTCCACCGTCACGCCGGAGATCGCGAGCGGGTGGCACAGCGGGATCAGTGCCGGCGTCTGCTTGGCCCCCATGATCCCCGCGACCCGGGCGACGGCCAACGCGTCACCCTTCGGTACGCCGTCGCCCCGGAGCAGCCCGACCACGGTCGGCGAGACGAGCACCCGGCCGCTCGCCACGGCCTGCCGCATCGTCACGTCCTTCTCCGAGACGTCGACCATCCGGGCGGCGCCCGCCTCGTCCACGTGCGTCAACCGCTCACCCATCAGAACTCCTCGTCGAGCGCGAGTACCTGCACCATCTCGCCGGCCGGCAGGCCGGTGGTGTCCTCCGGGACCACGATCAGCGCGTTGGCGTCGACCAGCCCGCCGATGAGGTGCGAGCCGGGGCCGCCGACCGGGCTGACCGTCGGCCCGCCGCGGCCGCGCTCGAACGAGCCGCGCAGGAACTGCCGCCGCCCCTCCGGCGAGGAGACGCCGTGGGTCAGCCGCGCCCGCGTCGACGGGCGGGAGTACGGCGCCTTCCCCATCAGCCGGCGCAGTGCCGGGAGCACGAACATCTCGAAGGAGATGTAGGAGGACACCGGGTTGCCGGGGAGCGTGAAGATCGGGACCCGGTCCTCGCCGACGACCCCGAAGCCCTGCGGCCTGCCGGGCTGCATCGCGACCGGGCCGAACCAGACCGTGCCCAGCGGCGAGAGCGCCTCCTTGACGACGTCGAAGTCGCCCTGGGAGACGCCGCCGCTGGTGACCACGAGGTCGGCGCGGACCAGCTGGTCGTGGAGGGCCTCCAGGAAGGCGCGCGGCTCGTCGGGGACGATGCCGACGCGGTAGGCGATGGCGCCGGCCCGGCGGGCCGAGGCGGCCAGCAGCCAGGAGTTGCCGTCGTAGATCGAGTCGGGACCGAGCTCGGTGCCGGGTTCGCGCAGCTCGGACCCGGTCGAGAGGATCACGACCCGCGGGCGCGGGCGGGAGCGGACGGTGGCGCGGCCGACGCTCGCGAGCAGGCCGAGGTGGCGCGGGCCGAGCACGGTCCCCTGCTCGACGAGCAGGTCGCCGGCGTCGATGTCCTCGCCGACCCGGCGTACGTGCTGGCCCGGGTCCGGGGCGCGGGAGACCTGCACCTGCGCGACGCCGCGGTCGGTCCACTCGTAGGGGACGATGCAGTCGGCACCGGTCGGGACCGGCGCGCCGGTCATGATCTTGGCGGCCGTGCCGGGCGAGATAGCGAGCAGCGGGCCTGGCCGGCCCCGATCTCGCCGACGACCGGCAGGTGCACCGGGGCATCCGTGCTGGCGCTGGCGACGTCGGCGTGCCGCACGGCGTAGCCGTCCATCGCGGAGTTGTCGAAGCTCGGCAGCGGGATCGTCGAGACGACGTCCTCGGCGGCCGCGAGCCCGAGCGTCTCCATCAGTGGCTGCGGGAAGTCCCCGAGCGGCTCGATGCCCGCGAGGACCCGGGCGAGGTGGTCATCGACCGACGTGACCTGGTCAGCCATGCGCGGAGTCGCCCGAGAGGACGGTGCCGGAGTCGACCCGCTTGGCGCTGGTGGCGTCGAGCACGACGTCGCCGACCACCCGGACGCCGCGGCCGAAGGTCCAGTCGCCCTCGATCGTCGAGCCGGGTCGCCTCCCTGAGCGACGGCGCACCCTCGGGGAACCGCTTGTCGAACTCGCCGACGTGCTGGTAGTGGTCGCCGTCGAGGTCGACGAACGGCACCTCGTCGGCGGCCTGGTCGAGGACGAAGTCACTGACCGAGGTCGTAGACGTCGGAGCGCAGCACCAGCAGGTCGTTGGTCGTCTTCACCGGCACGAACCGGTCGCGGCCGACCTCGATGGTCTGCGCGCCCTCGAAGACCTCGATCGCGGCTCCCATCGCGGTCTCGACCTGGATCACCTCGGGCGTGCCCGGGTCCCCGGGGTCGAGGTTCTTGACGTTGCGGATCAGCGGCAGGCCGAGGATGCCGCCGCGCACGTCGAGCGCCTCGCGCATCGCCTCGAGGTCGAACCACAGGTTGTTGGTCGAGCAGAACCGGTGCCGCGTCGAGGTCGGCGAGCGCCTCCTGGTCCTGCGGCAAGCGTCTGGGCGGTCTCGCGCAGCACGATCCGGCCGTCCCGGGTGCGCCGTGCGAAGTGGCCGCCCTTGCGGTCCGAGGGCGTACGGCGCACGGCCTCGATCGCGAACGGCGCGCCCGAGGTCGCGAACCAGCCGGCGACGCGGGCGTCGGGCATCGCGCCGAGGTTGTCGGAGTTGGAGACGAAGACGTAGCGGTAGCCGGCCTCGATCAGCTGGTCGAGCAGCCCGGTGCCGCGCAGCGCGGTGTAGACGTCGCCGTGGCCGGGCGGGCACCACTCGAGGTCGGGGTCGTTGGGCCACGAGGCCGGCGACAGGTCCTTCGCCAGCAGCTTCGGTTCCTTGTTCTGCAGGAACTCCAGCGGCAGCCCCTCGACCTGCAGCTCCGTCGTAGCGCGACCAGCGCGGCCATCGTGTCGTCGCTGGTGCGGAAGCTGTTCATGAAGATCAGCGGCAGCGCGGCGTCGTACTGCTGGCGCAGGTGGAGCACCTGCCGGGCGATGATGTCGAGGAAGGACAGTCCCTTGCGCACGCAGAGCAGCGACTTGGCGCGGTCCATGCCCATCGAGGTGCCGAGGCCGCCGTTGAGCTTGATCACCGCGGTCGTCCGCGATCGCCGCGGCGGCGTCCTCGTCGGAGACCTCGACGTCGGCGAGCGCGCTCGCATGTCGAGCGGCTCGATCGTCGACTCGGGGATCATGCCGGTCTCGCCGTGCTCGAGGAGCCGGTAGTAGTGGGCGAACGTCTCGATCGCCACCTCGTCGACACCGGCGTCGGCCATCTTCTGCCGTGCGCGCTTCAAGCCAGGGCTACCCATGCCTCGATCGTAGGCTGGTCCTGTGGACCCGTCGCAACTCCCCGCGAAGACGGCCCTCCGTGACCAGGTCCTGACCGCCCGGAGGGCCCTGCCGCTGACCGTCCTGGGGACCGCCGCTGCCGCCCTCGCCGAACACCTGCTCGCCGCCCCGGAGGTACGCCGGGCGGCCACCGTGGCGGCGTACGTCTCGATCGGGCGGGAGCCCGGCACCGGCGTACTGCTGGACGCGCTGCGCGTCGCCGGCAAGCGGGTGGTGGTGCCGGTCGTGCTCCCCGACCTCGACCTCGACTGGGCGGTCCACGAGGACGCCGACGCACTCGCGCCCGCTCGTCGTGGACTGCTCGAACCGGTCGGCCCGCGGCTCGGCGTCGACGCGGTCGCGACCGCGGACGCGGTGCTGGTGCCGGGCCTCGCGGTCTCCCGGTCCGGCGCCCGACTCGGCCAGGGCGGCGGTTGCTACGACCGCGCGCTCGCCCGCGTCCCCGTCGGGACCTTCACGTGCGTGCTGCTGCACGACGGCGAGCTCGGGCTCGAGGTCCCGGTCGAGCCCCACGACCGCCCTGTCACCCACGCCGTCACCCCGGCCTGCGGGGTCGTCCGGCTCGGCAGCGAGCGATAGTCCCGAACGGGGCTGTCGCCCCCACCGGCGTGTCGCGACAGTCCTGTCAGGGACCGTCACCCTCGGCCGCGGGGACCAGGGTGAGGGTGTCCTCGCCGGCGGTCTCGACGGCGTCCGCGGAGAAGAGCCACGGGAGTGTCTCGCCGCGCGCCCAGAGGTCGGTCTGGTCGGTGTAGTGGTCGGAGGCCGGGTGACCGGAGACTCCGGTGAGGTTGATCCAGCGCGAGTCGTCCCAGTCCCCGACGCTGACGACCATCCGCATCGACGGGGCCGCCGTCACGCCGTAGCCCTCGGTGGCCTCCCACGCCGTCGCGTTGACGAGCGAGCCACCGCCCGCCGACTCCCAGTCGCCCTCGTTGAAGAGCCACTCGATCGGGCCGACCCCGGAGGTGCCGAGGGTCTGGTGGACGAGGTCGAGCTGGTGCAGGTGTCCCCAGTTCCACTTGTCGGGGTTGCGGGACTCGATCCGGGTGAGCTCCTCGCGCGCCGCCACCATCGCCGCGCGCACGACGTCGTCACGCCGCTCGACGTCGTCCTCGGTGGTGCGGTCGTCCCACCAGGCGTGGTCCGGGTCCTCGAGGAGTCCCTCGACCGCGAGCATCCAGCGACCGCCACCACCGGGCCACGCCGCCTCGGGCAGGTCGTCGTGGAAGGTCAGCTCGAGCAGGTTCTTCCAGACCACGTTGTAGTACGCCGCGGCAGCACTCGACACCGGCTGCGTGAAGTCCCAGTCGGCGAGCAGCTCCTGCCCGTCGCCGTAGTAGCCGTCCCCCAGCTGCTGCTCGAGCAGCAGCGGCACCAGCACCGGTGCCATCGGGTGGGTGTCGTCGAGCTGCAGCTCGCTCATCTCGGACACCGAGAGCTCGCCCTGCTCCTCGAGCACGTCGCGGATCCGCTGCGAGCGCCAGCCCGGGTCGAAGTCGCGGCCCAGGACGTAGGGGTAGTCGCGTCCGTCGATCACGTCCTGGTTGGCGGTGACGAGAAACCCCTCGTCGGGGTCGAGCACGCTCGGCAGCGCCTCGAACGGGACGTACTGCCCCGTCCAGTCGTCCTGCGAGCGCCAGCCCTCGGCCGGCAGGTAGCCGTCGTTGCCGGAGTCGCGGATCGGGATCCGGCCCGGCGCCTGGTAGCCGATGTGGCCCTCGCGGTCGGCGTAGACGAGGTTCTGGCTCGGCACGTCGAAGGAGGCGGCCGCCTCGCGGAACTCGTCCCAGTCGGAGGCGAGGTTGAGGGCCAGGATCGCGTCGGCGGTCGGTGACGGGTCGAGGGCCGTCCAGGCGAGCGAGACGGCGTACTCCCCGCCCGGCGGTGGCGTCCGGCCGTCGCCCACCAGCTCGCCGACCTCGGTGAACTCCTCGGAGACGTCGGAGAGCAGCGGGCCGTGGCTGGTCGAGCGGACCCGGAAGGTGACGTCCTCGCCGTCGAGCACCTCGATCGTCTCGGTCCGCTGCTTGAGCGGCCGCCGGTCCCCCGCGTGCAACCAGTCGTCGCCCACGACCTTCTCGAGGTAGAGGTCGGTGACGTCCGGGCCGAGGTTGGTGAAGCCCCAGGCGATGTCCGCGTTGTGGCCGATGATCACGCCGGGGACGCCGGAGAAGGTGAAGCCGGCGACGTCGAGCGGGCACTCCTCCGAGACGCTGCGGCAGTGCAGCCCCATCTGCATCCAGATGCCCGGCACCGACGTCGACAGGTGCGGGTCGTTGGCGAGCAGCGGCTGCCCGGTCGAGGAGTGGTCGCCGTCGACGACCCAGCTGTTGGAGCCGATCCCCTCGCCCCGGCCGACCATCTCGGGCAGCCGGGACAGGCCGTCGCGCAGCCGCTCCAGCGACGCGACGGCCGCCGGGTCCGCGGCGTACGCCGGCGCGCGGCGCGGCAGCCGGCTGCCCCCGACGGCGTCCTGGTCGAAGACGCCGTCGACGACCCCGCCGTCCCCGACGATCGGGGCGAAGCGGCGGGGGTCGGCCTCGGGGTAGAGCAGCTCCACCTGCTCCGGGGTGTTCTGCGAGAGCGCAAGGACCCGGTCGATCTCGTCGGTCATGTTGCCCCGCAGGTCCCACGCCATCGCCTTGAACCATGCGAGCGAGTCGGCGGTGGTCCACGGCTGCGGCTCGTAGTCGAGCCCGGTCGCACCGAGCACGGTGTACTCCAGGGCGAGCTCGGAGGCCGATCGCTCCTCGAGGTAGGCGTTGACGCCGTCGGCGTACGCCTCGAACGCGTTGCGCGTGTCGGGCGAGAGCAGCGGGACCTCGCGCTCGGCCACCTCGCGCCAGCCGAGCGTCCGCACGAACATGTCGGTCTCCACGGTCGCCTCGCCGAAGAGCTCCGAGAGCGTGCCGGAGGTGACGTGGCGGCGCACGTCCATCTCGAAGAACCGCTCCTGCGCCTGCACGTAGCCCTGCGCCTGCATCAGGTCGTGGACCGAGTCGCCGTAGAGCTGCGGGATGCCGTGGTCGTCGCGGACCACCGTCACCGAGGACTCCAGACCGGGCACCGGCGCCTCCCCATCGGTCTGCGGGAGCGGCTGGCGCGCGACGACGACCACGACGAGCAGCGAGACGATGAGGGCGCCGGCCAGGCCGACGGCGGCGTACGCCGTGATCCGCATCGGGCGGGGCAGGGAGCGGAACACCTCGGGCCACGACGGCTCGCGGGTCCGGGCGTCGGACGCGGAAGGCGTGCTCGTGGTGGGGTCGGCGTCGGGGGAGGTCATCGCCTGCACATTGTGCCGTACCATTGGCAGTCGACCGGCGGGAGTGCCAGCCGGCGCGCCACGTCGATCGACCCCCGGGGAACACCAGTGCCGACCTACCAGTACGCCTGCACCGAGTGCGGGCACGCCTTCGAGCAGTTCCAGAGCTTCAGCGACCACGCGCTGACCGAGTGCCCGCAGTGCCAGGGCCGGCTGCGCAAGCTGTTCAACGCCGTCGGCGTCGTCTTCAAGGGCTCCGGCTTCTACCGCAACGACAGCCGCGGCACGACCGCGACGAGCGAGGCCGGGTCCTCGGAGAAGTCGAGCGAGAAGCCCGGCGAGAAGTCGAGCGACAAGCCGGCGACTAAGACGCCCGAGAAGGCCGCCAGCTCCTCGTCGACCGGCTCCTCCACCAGCTCCGACTGAGGCCTGTGGAGAGCGGTCCCACGAGGGCCGCGACCGGCCTACCGTCGAGGTCGTGACCACCGACTCCCCCCGCCCGTCCGGGCGGCTGCTCCGACTGCGCCGCGGCGTACGCCGTCGCGTGCTGGCGCGGCGCCGGCTGCTCGCCGCCTGCTGCCTCGGGGTGGCCGCGGCCGCCACCGTGCAGGCGGTCGCCGCACCACCGCCCCCGACCGTGGTCGTGCTCGCTGCCGCCCGCGACCTGCCCGCGGGCCGGGCGCTCACCGACGACGACCTCGTCGACCTCGCGCTGCCGGCCGACGCGGTGCCCGACGGAGTCACGGGGCAGGCGGTCGGCGAGACCCTGGCCGCGCCGGTGCGCGGGGGCGAGCCGATCACCGACGTCCGGCTGGTCGGCGAGGGACTCGCCGCGGCCCACCCCGACCTCACCACCCTCCCCGTCCGGCTCCCCGACGCCGACCAGGCCGCGCTGCTCGCCCCCGGCGACCGGATCGACCTGATCGCCACCGACCCGCAGGCCGGCGGCAGCCGGGTGGTCGCCTCCGACGCGGTGGTGCTCGCGGTCCCCGAGGTCTCCGGGCAGGAGTCCGCGGCCGCGGCGACCGGAGCCGGCGGCGCACTGGTCGTGCTCGGCGTCGCCCCCGCCGCGGTGCCGACGGTCACCGAGGCGTCCGCGCGGTGGTTCCTGACCTGGTCGTTCAGCCGCTAGCGTGCTCAGCACATCTCGACCACCTGGCCGAGCGCGTGGGCCTCCGGCGTGTCGGGGGCCGGAGGAGGCATCCCATGACCGGCTTCAGGAACTTCATCATGAAGGGCAACCTGGTCGAGCTGGCCGTCGCCTTCATCATGGCGACCGCGTTCGCGGCCGTCGTCACCGCCACCGTCGCGGTGATCATGGACCTGCTCGGCAAGGCCGGCGGCTCCCCGGACTTCTCGTCCTACAGCCCGGGCGGCGTCTCGGTGGGCGCCTGGCTGACGGCGCTGGTCTCGTTCGTGATCATGGCGGCGGTCGTCTACTTCCTGGTCGTCACGCCCTACACGAAGGCGCAGGACAAGTTCTTCCCCAAGGCCGCCACGGAGGAGGCCGGCACCCCCGCAGACGTGGCGCTGCTGCAGGAGATCCGCGACCTGCTGGCCGCGCAGCGAGGCACGACGCCGCCGACCAGCTGAGGGTCGGTCAGCCGCCGTGGTGGGGCGGCACCTGCGCCCGCAGCCAGGCGTCGCCCCGCTGCTGCTCGTCGCCGCCCGAACCGGGGTCGCGCTCGTCACTGGTGGTGTCGGGCATCGTGTCACCGAAGATCGCGTCGAGCCGGGCCCGGCGCTGGGCCGCGGTCTCCGGCGTGCGCCGTGGCTCCGCCGGACCGCTCACGCGCAGAGCCCGTCCTGCTCGACCCGCTCCTGCGCCTTGGCGATCTGCTCGGGGGTCTTCGGTCTGCCGCCCTGACCGGGGAGCTTGCCGGCGCTGATCGAGTCGCTGGTGAACAGCTTGTCGAGCGGCTCGTCGTTGGCGACCTGCTTCCACAGCCGCGCTGCCGACTTCTCCCAGTAGACGCGTCCGGCCAGCTCGGAGTCGCTCGGGTAGTAGGCGTTCGGCACGGTGAGGAACTTGATGTTGTCGAGGCCGATGTCCTGGAAGCCGACCCCGATCTTGGCGATCTGGATGACGTTCTCGAGGTCCTCGTCGACGGTGAGGGACTTGGTCGCCGCGTTCAGGAACCCGACCAGCCGGTCGACCCGGGCGAGGGTGTCGGCGGAGATCACCTTCGCGGCCATCGCGGCGATGAAGGCCTGCTGCCGCTTGATCCGACCGATGTCGGAGCCGTCGCCCAGCGTGTAGCGGGCGCGGACGTAGTTGAGGGCCTCGCGCCCGGAGACCTCGCGGGTGCCGGCGGGGATGTTGATGCCGTGCTCCGGGTCGACGATGTCCTCGGGGATGCACACGGGTACGCCGTCGATGGCGTCGACCATGTCCTCGAAGCCGGCGAAGTTCACCACCACGATGTGGTCGACGAAGACGCCGGTCTCCTCCTCGAACTGCTTCACGGTGCAGGTCGGGCCGCCCACCGAGAACGCGTCGTTCCAGATGATGTCGTCCACGGGCTCGGTCTCCCCGCCGCCATCGAGCATGCAGGCGGGACGGTCGACGATCGAGTCGCGCGGGATGCTCACGCCGTAGGCCCGCTCCCGGTCGGCCGAGAGGTGCATCAGGATCGTGGTGTCCGAGGCGTTGCCGCCGGTCTCGTTGTCGAGCGCGCAGCCGTCGCAGTCGCGGGTGTCGGAGCCCATGACCAGCACGTTGAGCGGCTCCTGCGGACCCTCGACCTTCTCCTTCTCGGGGCGGTCCTGCCCGAGCAGCGCGTCGGTGTCGATCTTGGTGAGGTTGCCGTTGAGGTGACGGTAGAAGTAGACGACCCCGAGGCCGGTCACGATCGAGAGCACCAACGCGCTGGCCAGGAGCACCTTGGCGACCGTGTGCTTCTTGCGGACCTTGCCGCGGCGCTTGGGGCCGTCGGTGCCGTCGGTGCCGTCGGTGCCGTCGGTGCCGTCGTCCGGGGTGCCGGTCGCCTCGGTGCCCTCGTCGGGCACGGGAGGTTCGCTCATGGTGGGGGCATCCTCGGGGAAGGCGGTGGGTGGCAGGGCCGGGGCTAGGCCTCAAATATCACCCGCCGGCGCCGCACACACAAACCGAAGCCCTGCCGCGGCCTCCCCGGCCTCGTGGAAAGATGTCCCGGCGCACGCCCCAGTAGCTCAGCGGATAGAGCAGCCGCCTCCTAAGCGAAAGGTCGCAGGTTCGACTCCTGCCTGGGGCACACAGCCACCGTCCCGACGGACGAGGACGAGGAGGACGAGGAGCAGCCCACTCCACCCACGATCGTGGTCGCGGACCTCGCCTGAGGTTCGCCCCACCGAGATGTGGGCGGTGGACCCACAGCCCCCCGACTCGGGTCCACCGCCATGCCGGCTCACCGTGGGGCCGTCAGGTATGTGGCCCGGGAGGGCGTAGCCCAACGCCCCTCACCGGATCCCCACCTGTGCTCCACGGGCCGTCCCCGCGGGGACGACAGCCGTCCTGGTGAGTGTGGCCGTCCGGTCTGGACCACACAAGACCTGCACCGGTGAGACCGGGAGATTTTGCGGAAGCCGGCGGCCCCGCCGCCCGGTGGTCAGTCCAGCGTCTCGAAGCGGATGCCTGCCGCCTGCAGCCGCTCCGGCAGCCGGTCCCCCATCGCCTGCACCGTGGTGACCTGGCCGGCGACGTCCGGGTTGTCGTCGAGGGCGAGGCACAGCGCCGACTCGGCGAGCATCTTCGAGGTCTCGCCGTAGCCCGGGTCCCCACCGGAGACCCGGGTGCGGACCTGCCGACCGGCGGCCTCGCCGACGAAGTCGACCGTGAACCACGACCTGGTCCGCCGCGCCTCGTCGGGGCCCTGCCCGGGCCGGATCCGGTCACCGAGGAGCTTGCGCAGCGGCCCGACCTGGGCCGCCAGACCGATTCCCGCGACCGTCACGGCACCGCCGGCGGCGTACCTCAGCGTCTTGGTGCCGACGTAGTGGGAGTAGCGGAAGTCGAGGCCCGTACGCCGCCACCGCTGCGCCGCTGCGCGCGACCACGAGCGGGTCGATCGTCGGCATCGGGAGCAGCCAGTAGCCCAGCACCGGGTCGCGGCGGGGCCGGGTGCTGACGGCGCGGGACGACCGGCCCTCGGGGCGCTGCTCGGCCGAGCGACGGGCGCCGCGATGCCTCCCTCATCTGCTTCGGCGCCTCGACATCGCGGTCAGCGCCGAGTGGAAGGTGCCGCCGGAGACCATGCCGCCGGCGCGGACGACCCCGCGCAGCGTGATCGGCTGCGTCGTCGGGCAGCTGCTGCACGGTGTAGTAGGCGCCGAGGTCGTGCGGGATCGAGTCGAAGCCGCACGCGTGCACGATCCGGGCACCCGTCCGCAGCGCCGTCTCGTGGTGCGCGACGTACATCCGGTCGACGAACTCCGGCTCCCCGGTGAGGTCGACGTACGCCGTTCCGGCCGCGGCGCAGGCCGCGACCAGCGGCTCGCCGTAGGAGAGGTACGGGCCGACCGTGGTGGCGAGGACCTTCGTGCGGGCGGCGACGGCGTCCAGCGAGGCCCGGTCGGCGGCGTCGGCGACGACCAGCTCGAGCTCGCCGAGCGCCGGGTCGATCGCGGTCAGCCGCGCGCGCACCGCCTCCAGCTTGTCGCGGCTCCGGCCGGCGATCGCCCAGCGCAGCCCGGCGGGGGCGCGGCGGGCGAGGTAGTCGGCGGTGAGGCCCCCGGTGAATCCGGTGGCGCCGAAGAGGACGAGATCGAGGTCACGGGACGGCATCGGTCCATCGTGGCAGGGAACCCCGCGCGGCAGCACACCGTCCCACCGCCATGACCCGACCAGCACGCGCAGGCCTTGCCGTCGGGGCGATCACCGCCCTCACCGCCTCCTTCCTCGCCGGTGTCGCCGTCGCCGGGGGCACCACCAGCACGGCACCACCCGACCCCGGGACCGGTGGCTCCGTCGTCCCGATCCGGCTCGCCAACGCCGATCTCCACCTCCCCGGCAGCTGCGACGCGTTGCTCGCGTCGTACGTCGAGCGCGGTGTGGACCGGGTCGGCCCCTGGGGCTGGGACGGGTCGCCCGACGTCTACTACTCCTCGGTCGACGAGGGCTTCGATGGACCGGTGTCGTCGAGCGGCGACGACTCCGCGGCCGGCGCCGAGGTGCTCGTCGAGGACCGCGGCAGCGTCGTCGAGCAGGCCAGCAGCGCGACCGGCACCAACGTGCAGGAGGTCGGTGTCGACGAGCCCGACGGCGTCAAGACCGACGGCGAGCTGCTGGTGCGGGTCCTCGAGGACGACGTCGTGGTCTACGACGTGACCGGGAGCGGGCCGACCGAGGTCGCCGACCTCGACCTCCCGGGCGAGGTCGACGCCGCCGAGCTGATGCTGGCGGGCGACCGGCTCGTGGTGACCGGAACCGCCGGTGAGGACGACACCCGGCTGCTGGTCTACGACCTCTCCGATCCCGCGAGGCCGACGCTGGTCGACCACCGTGGTGTCGACACCAGCCTGGTGCGCGCGGTCCAGCACGACGACGACGTACGCCTGGTCCTCACCGGCGGGCTGCCCGACCTCGACTTCGTGGAACCGCGCTTCTGGCGCAGCACCGACGGCGCGCTCGAGCGCAACCAGGACGTCGTGCGCGACTCGGGGATCGGTGACTGGCTGCCCACCGTCACGACGTACGACGCCGACGGCGTGGAGACGGGCTCCTCCCCGCTGCTCGACTGCGACCAGGTCGTGGTGCCGAGCGACGAGGACGCGGCGCTCGGGACGATGGCGGTGGTCGGCCTCGACGCCGACGACCCCGCCGACACCGAGGTGCTCGGCATCGCGACCGACACCCGGTTGGCCTACTTCTCGACCACCCGGATGTACCTCGCCAGCAGCCCGTGGGAGGCCTGGGGCTGCTGCTGGGACGGTGGCACGACCTCGTCCGGTGAGGAGGTCGGACGGAGTCGGCTCTACTCCTTCGAGCTCGACGGCACGGACACG
This sequence comes from uncultured Actinomycetota bacterium, assembly GCA_963754575.1. Taxonomy (GTDB): domain Bacteria; phylum Actinomycetota; class Actinomycetes; order Propionibacteriales; family Nocardioidaceae; genus Nocardioides. Next base: position 84,469 of record CAVWGQ010000027.1, read on the forward strand.
TCGTACGCCGCCTCGGGAGTCGTCGACGGCATCATCGAGGACCGCTGGTCGCTGGACGAGCACGACGGCGTGCTGCGCGTGGCGGTCGGACCGAGCGTGGAGACCGGCAACTTCAGCTCGGTGCTGACGCTGCGCGAGGAGGGGTCCGCCCTCGAGGAGGTCGGCCGCGTCGACAAGCTCGGCGTCGACGAGGACATCAAGGCGGTGCGGTGGTTCGACGACCTCGCGGTCGTGGTCACCTTCCGCCAGGTCGACCCGTTGTACGCCGTCGACCTCGCCGACCCGGACGACCCCCGGCTGCTCGGCGAGCTCAAGATCCCGGGCTTCTCGGAGTACCTCCACCCCATCTCCGGCGACCGGCTGATCGGCGTCGGCCAGGACGCCACCACCAGCGGTCAGCTGCTCGGTGCCCAGGCGGCGCTCTTCGACGTCGCCGACCTCACCGCGCCGCGGCGCACCGACACCGTCCGCTACCGCCCCGGCTCGGTCGTCGGGGCCGCGGCCGACCCCCGTCAGTTCACCTGGCTGCCCGGTGAGGACACCGCGCTCGCGGTCGTGACCGACGGGTGGGAGGGGCGGACCGGGTGGGTCTCGGTGCTGCAGGTCGACGGCGACCGGCTGTCGAGCCGGATGATCGAGGTGGAGCACGGCAACGACGTCACCCAGGTCCGCACGGTGCCGCTGCCCGACGGTCGGGTCGTGCTGGTGACCGGCGACGACGTCTCGTTCCTGCGCCTGTGAGGTGCGCCCGGCGTCGTACTCTCGGGGCATGTGCCGCAACATCCGCCCGCTGAACAACTTCGAGCCGCCCGCCTCGAACGACGAGGTCACCGCCGCCGCGCTGCAGTTCGTGCGCAAGGTGAGCGGGACGACCCGGCCGTCGAGCGCCAACCAGGCCGTCTTCGACGAGGCCGTGCACGAGATCGCCCACATCACGCGTCACCTCGTGGATGCCCTGGTCACCTCGGCCCCGCCGAAGGACCGCGCCCTCGAGGCCGCCAAGGCCAAGGCGCGCTCCGCCGCCCGCTACGCCTGATGCCCGACCCGGACCTCGCGGTCCTCCCCGACCAGGCGCTCGACCTGCTGGCCGGGCGTCGGCTGGTGGTGCTGACCGGCGCCGGGCTCTCGACCGACTCGGGCATCCCGGACTACCGCGGGCCGGGGTCGGTGCCGCGGCAGCCGATGACCTACCAGGAGTTCCGCGCCGGGCCCGAGGCCCGGCAGCGCTACTGGGCGCGCGTGCACGTCGGCTTCGCGAAGTTCACCGGGGCCGCCCCCAACGCCGGGCACCGCGCGCTCGCCCGGCTCGACCCCGACCTCCTCATCACCCAGAACGTCGACGGCCTCCACGAGGAGGCCGGCCAGCGACGCCTGGTCGCACTGCACGGCCGGATCGCCGACGTCATCTGCCTCGACTGCCGCCACCAGACCTCGCGCGCCGCGCTCGAGCAGCGGCTCGAGGCGCTCAACCCCGACTGGCGCGAGGCGCACGCCGACCTGGTGCTGCGACCCGACGGCGACGTCGAGGTCGACGACTGGGCGGGGTTCGTGGTCGCCGGGTGCGAGGTGTGCGGCGGCGTCCTCAAGCCCGACGTCGTGTTCTTCGGTGAGAACGTCCCGAAGCCACGGGTCGAGCGCTGCTACGACGCGGTCGGGGCGCTCACCCCCGTGGACGGGGCGCTGCTCGTCGTCGGGTCGTCGCTCGCAGTGATGAGCGGGCTGCGGTTCGTACGCCGGGCCGCGAGGTCCGGCGTCCCCGTGGTCATCGTCAACCGGGGCACGACGCGCGGCGACCCGCTGGCGTCGTGCCGCGTGGACGACGGGTGCAGCGAGTTCCTGGTGGCGCTCGCGGCTAGAGGATCCTGACGAAGATGTGGTCGGCGGCCTCGTCGATGATCTCCGCGGTCTCGCCGCCGGAGCCCACCAGCACGCCCTCCGCGGTGCGCGCGACCACGACGGTCTTGTCGGGCAGGGCGCCGACGCGGCGCAGCGCCCCCATCAGCACCTCGTCCTTCTGCATCTCCTCCGAGATCCGCCGGATGTGGACGCGGGACTCGCCCTCGCCGGCGATCGCGGACAGCGGGCTGACGCCCGCCATGAAGTCCTCGCCGGGGGTCTCCCCGAGCTCGTCGAGGCCGGGGATCGGGTTGCCGTAGGGCGACTCGGTCGGGTGGTCGAGCAGCGCGATCAGCCGCCGCTCGACGGTCTCGGACATCACGTGCTCCCAGCGGCAGGCCTCGGCGTGCACGAGCTCCCAGTCGAGCCCGATCACGTCGACGAGCAACCGCTCGGCGAGCCGGTGCTTGCGCATGACGCGGGTCGCGAGCCGGTGGCCCTCCTCGGTGAGCTCGAGGTGACGGTCGCCCTGGACGGTCAGCAGCCCGTCGCGCTCCATCCGGGCCACGGTCTGCGAGACCGTCGGGCCGGACTGGTGCAGCCGCTCCGCGATCCGCGCGCGCAGCGGCACGATGCCCTCCTCGACCAGCTCGTAGATGGTCCGGAGGTACATCTCGGTGGTGTCGATCAGGTCGCTCACCCCTGCATTCTCACCCATGCCACCTACAGGTGGCATCGTGGGCGGTGATGACTTCGGTGATGTGGTTCCGGCGCGACCTGCGGCTCGGCGACAACCCGGCGCTGCTCGAGGCGGCCGCCGATGGTGACGTGCTGCCCCTCTTCGTCCTCGACCCGCGGTTGTCGGGTCCTGCCGGGGTGCCCCGCCAGGCCTACCTCGCGGCCTCGCTGCGCGCCCTCGACGCCGCGATCCGCGAGCGCAAGGGCGGTGCCGGCGGCCTCCAGGTCGTGAGAGGCGACCCGGTCCGCCGGGTGGTGCTCGCCGCCCGCTCGATCGGCGCCGAGCGGGTGCACCTCGCCGCCGACTTCGGGCCCTACGGGTCCCAGCGCGACGCGGCGGTCGCCGAGGCGCTGGCCGAGCACGGCGTCGAGCTGGTCCGCACCGGCTCGCCGTACGCCGTGGCGCCGGGGCGGGTCACCAAGGACGACGGCACGCCCTACGCCGTGTTCACGCCGTTCAGCAGGGCCTGGTCGACCCACGGCTGGCGCGCGCCCGTGGACCCCCCACGCGGCACCACGTTCCTCACCCTCGAGGACACCACCGACATCCCCGACCCGACGCTGCCCGACGGGATGACGCTGCCGACCGCCGGCGAGGCGGCGGCCCGGCGTCGCTGGCGCACGTTCGTCGACGAGCGGCTGCCCGACTACGGCCGCGACCGGGACAAGCCCGGCGTGCCCGGCACCTCGCGGATGAGTCCGCACCTCAAGTGGGGCGAGATCCACCCGCGCACGATGCTGGCCGACCTCAGCGAGGCCGGCGGCGCCGGGTCGGCGACGTACCGCAGCGAGCTCGCCTGGCGTGAGTTCTACGCCGACGTGCTGCACCACAAGCCGGAGACCGCGCGGAACTACCTGCGTGCGGAGTACGCCCGGATGACCTACGACGAGCCCGACGAGCGCTTCGACCGGTGGTGCGAGGGCCGCACCGGGTTCCCGATCGTCGACGCCGGGATGCGGCAGCTGCGCGCGACCGGGTGGATGCACAACCGGGTGCGGATGATCGTCGCGAGCTTCCTGGTCAAGGACCTCCACGTCGAGTGGCAGCACGGCGCGCGCCACTTCATGCAGTGGCTCGTCGACGGCGACCTGGCCTCCAACCAGCACGGCTGGCAGTGGACCGCCGGCAGCGGCACCGACGCCTCGCCGTACTTCCGGGTCTTCAACCCGATCACCCAGGGCAAGAAGTTCGACCCCGACGGCTCCTACATCCGGCAGTGGGTTCCCGAGCTCGCCGACGCCGCCGACCCCCACACGCCGGTCGACCCGATCGTCGACCACGCCGAGGAGCGGCGCGAGGCGCTCGAGCGCTGGGAGGCGATCCGGCGATGACCGACCTGCTCGTCCCCGCCCGCTTCTGCGGTCCGGCCGGCTCCGGCAACGGCGGCTGGAGCGCCGGCGCGCTGGCCGGACTCCTCGACGCCGCCCCGGCCGACCACGCCCAGCCGTGGCCGACCGTGCAGGTGACGCTGCGACAGCCGCCCCCGCTCGACACGCCGCTGCCCGTCACGGACGGCACGGCCCGCGACGCGGCGGGCGAGGTCGTGGCCGCCGCCGAGGTCGTCACGCGCCCGCTGGTCCCGGTCGAGCCGGTCGACCTCGCGACGGCGACGACCGGCGCCGCGTCGTACGCCGGACTGACCTCGCACCCCTTCCCCACCTGCTTCGCGTGCGGCACCGGCCGGGCGGAGGGGGACGGGCTGCGGATCTTCCCCGGCCGCGTCGCCGACGACGGCGAGGGACGCACGCGCGTGGCCGCCCCGTGGACGCCGCACCGGACCGAGTCCGAGGACTGGCACGAGTACGCCGACGACCACCGCCGTACCGCGCTCGCCGTCACCTGGGCCGCGCTCGACTGCGTCGGCGGCTGGGCCGGTGACCTCGAGGAGCGACTGATGGTGCTGGGCCGGATGACCGCCCGGATCGACGCACTCCCCCTGGTCGGCGAGCCCCACGTCGTGGTCGGTGGGGCCCGCGGCAGGGACGGCCGCAAGACCTTCACCGCCGCGTCGGTGTACGACGCCGAGGGCCGGCTGCTGGGCGTGGCCGAGCACGTGTGGTTCGCCGTCGACCCGGCGCTCCTCACCGGCTGAGAGCCTTCAGCGACTTGACCCCGTCCGGCCGCCGCGCCCAGACTCGCACCATGTCTTTGAACGATCCAAAGCAGCCGTGGTGGCAGCACGCCGTGACCTACCAGATCTACGTCCGCTCCTTCTCCGACAGCGACGGTGACGGGGTCGGTGACCTCCCCGGCATCACCGCGAGGCTCCCCCACCTGCGCGACCTCGGCGTCGACGCGCTCTGGATCACGCCGTTCTACCCCAGCCCGCAGCACGACCACGGCTACGACGTCGCCGACCACTGCGACGTCGACCCGCGCTTCGGTCGGCTCTCCGACGCCGACGCACTGCTGGCGACGGCCCACGACCTCGGCCTCAAGGTCCTCGTCGACCTGGTGCCCAACCACACCTCCAGCGAGCACGAGTGGTTCCGGGCCGCGCTGGCCGCCGGCCCCGGCAGCCCCGAGCGTGCCCGCTACCTGTTCCGCGACGGCCGGGGCGTGGACGGCAGCGAGCCGCCGAACAACTGGCGCTCGATCTTCGGCGGCCCGGCGTGGACCCGCACCGACGACGGCTCAGGATCCGGGGAGTGGTACCTCCACCTCTTCGACACCACCCAGCCCGACCTCGACTGGCGCAACCCCGACGTCGCCGCGATGTTCGAGGACGTGCTGCGCTTCTGGCTCGACCGCGGCGTCGACGGGTTCCGGGTGGACGTCGCGCACGGACTGTTCAAGGAGGAGTCGCTGCGCGACCAGGACCGGTCCGGGGCCGGCGAGGGCTCCGGCTCGATGGTCGAACGGCACCTCACGGACGAGCCGATGTGGGACCAGCCCGAGGTCCACGACGTCTACCGCTCCTGGCGCAGGATCCTCGACTCCTACGAGGGTCACCGGATGGCCGTCGCGGAGGCGTGGACGCAGACGCCGGAGTCGATGGCGAGGTTCGTGCGCCCCGACGAGCTCGACCAGACCTTCAACTTCGCGTGGCTGCTCGCCGAGTGGTCGGCGGAGTCCTTCGCCGACGTCGTCGAGGGCACGCTCTCCTCGCTGGCGACCGCGGGGGCTGCCGCCCCTACCTGGGTGCTGAGCAACCACGACGTCGTCCGGCACGTCACGCGGTACGGCGGCGGCGAGCGCGGCCTGGCCCGGGCCCGGGCCGCCACGCTGACCATGCTCGCGCTGCCCGGCTCGGCGTACCTCTACCAGGGCGAGGAGCTCGGCCTCGAGGAGGTCGACGTCGCCCCGATCGACTGGCAGGACCCGGCCGCGCTGCGCACCGGCGAGGCCGGTCGCGACGGCTGCCGGGTCCCGATCCCGTGGTCGGGCGATGCCGCGCCGTACGGCTTCGGGCCGGGGACCGAGCAGCCGTGGATCCCCCAGCCCGACGACTGGGTCGACCTCTCCGTGGCCGCCCAGGCGGGGCGGGTCGGGTCGACGCTGGAGTTCTACCGCGACGCGCTGCGCGCACGGCGTACCCATGCGCTCGTGCTGGCCGACGACGTCGCGGTCACGAGCGGCCCGGACGACACGCTCACGCTGGTGCGCGGCCCGCTGACGGTGGTCCTCAACTGCGGCGCCTCCCCCGTCGCGCTGCCCGAGGGCGAGGTCCTCGTGGCCAGCGGCCCGGTCGACGCCGACAAGCTCCCCGGCGACACCGCAGTCTGGCTGCGCACCCCCTGAGCGGGCGCCCTCGCTCCAGGGCGCGGTGTGGTAGCGCGACAGCCGGTCGCCGAGGTCGGGGAAGTCGGGGAGGTCGGCATCCGACCGGTCGCCGAGGCGCGAACCCGGCGATCAGCGAACCGATCGTGAAGATACTCTCGGCGGCTCCTGCGCGAACCGCAGCACGCGCCCGGGGCACGACCTAGGCTGGGACGACCACCTCCGGAAGGGGCTCCACCGCACAGTGAGCGACAAGATCAGGGTCTACCTGCTCGACGACCACGCCGTCGTACGCCGGGGACTGCGTGCACTCCTCGAGCACGAGGACGACCTCGAGGTGGTCGGCGAGGCCGGCACCATCGCCGATGCGGTCCCCGAGATCCTCGAGCTGGTGCCGGACGTGGCGATCCTCGACGGTCGGCTGCCCGACGGCCACGGCATCGAGGCCTGCCGCACCGTGCGGGCCGCAGACCCCCGGATCCGGGCCCTGATCCTCACCAGCTTCGACGACGACGAGGCACTGTTCAGCGCGATCCTCGCCGGCGCCGCCGGCTACGTCCTCAAGCAGATCGACGAGACCGCCCTGGTCAGCGGCATCCGCGCCGTCCACCAGGGTCACTCCCTCATCGAGCCGCAGGTGGCCGTGCGCGTCATCGAGCGGATGCGGTCCGGCACCGTCGCGCCGGCCGGGATGAAGGCTCTCACGGAGGTGGAGACCCAGATCCTGGCGCTCATCACCGAGGGGCTGACCAACCGCCAGATCGGGGAGCGCCTCTACCTCGCCGAGAAGACGGTGAAGAACCACGTCACCGGGCTGCTGGCCAAGCTCGGCGTACAGCGGCGCACGCAGGCGGCGGTGCTCGCCTCGAAGCTCGACCTCGGTCGCTGAGCCTCCGGAGCGCTCAGGACGGGTCGTCGGCGCAGCGCCTGGCGCAGCGAGTCGACGGCGTCGTCGCTGGGGGACGCGGCCTCCTGGTTGCTGCCTCCAGCTGCGCGAGGAGCTCGGCGCGGTGCACCGCCACCGAACGCGGCGCGTCGATGCCGATCCGGACGACGTCGCCGCGCACCTCGAGGACGGAGATCGTCACGTCGTCGCCGATCACGACGCTCTCGCCGGCACGGCGGCTCAGGACCAGCATGCGCTCACGCTACCCGCTCGCCGGGCTGGGTCCGTCACGCGATCAGCGGCGTGGCGACCGAGAGCGCCGGATCGTCGAGCACGACCTGGAGCGCCCGGTTGGTCACGGTGTTGACCACCACCGGCGCGGCGAGGTTGGCGGTGGTGGTCGCGAGCGACTCGCCCGCGGTCAGGACGCACAGCAGCATCAGGTCGTCGACGGCGGTGGTGCCGAGGTCGTCGAGGACGTCCTCGTCGACCTCGGGGGTGTAGTCGGGGAAGAACGTCATCGGCGGCACCACGAGGAACCGCAGCCCGGGATCCTCCAGCGACGTCAGGCTGCAGAGCACACCGTCGTCGTCGACCTGCACCAGCGCGAACCTCGCCAGCTCCGGGAAGCCGGGCATCGGGTGGACGAGCTCGATCACGGGGATCTCGGGCATGACGCTCCTGGCAGGGTGGACGGACGCCGGGGTGGGGCTGATCATCGCAGAAAGTCCACCAGGCTCGGCTGCAGCACGCGCGCCGTCGCCGCCAGCGCCGCCTGGTAGGCGACCTCCTGCATCTGCAGCGCGACCATCGCCTGCGGCAGGTCGGTGTTCTCGATCTCGGAGAGGGCGTTGGTGAGCGTCAGCTCGGCATCGGCGGCCCGTGTCGCCGCCTGCTCGATCCGCAGGGTGCGGGTTCCGACGTCGGCGAGCACGGTCGAGACCCGGTCGGAGTCCGCCGCGATCACGTCGATGCTGCTGCTCACGGCAGCCACGTCTCCACTGCGCAGGGCGGCGGCCAGCGCGGTGAGGTGGTCGAAGACGTTGTCGCCGTCGGCCCCGAAGGCGGCCCGTCCATCCAGCTGCACGTCGACGGCCACCCCCTCGGCCACGGTGCGGTTCACGGGGTAGCCGTCTCCGGCGTACGTCGCGACCCCGGCGGCGTCGGCGTACGCCGCCGTGCCGGCGGTGGTGCCACCGAAGACCGGCCGGCCCAGGTAGTTGGTGTTGGCCGCGGAGACCAGGCCGGCGCGGATCTGGTCCACCTCGGCGGCCAGCGCCTCCCGCGCCGCGGGGCCGGTCGCACCGTTGGCGCCCTGCAGCGCGAGGTCCCGGGCCCGCCGCAGCTGGTTGTTGGTCCCCTGCAGGGTGCTGTCGATCGTGTTCAGCCAGCCCAGTCCGTCCTGGGCGTTGCGGGCGTACTGCTGCTCGGCGGAGATCCCCGAGCGCAACCGCATCGCGGTGGCGGCGTCGGCCGGGTTGTCGGAGGGACGGTTGAGGACCCGTCCCGTGGATAGGTGCTCCTGGATCTCGGCCAGCCGGGTCAGGCTGCCCTGGAGGTGGCTGAGCGAGCGGTCCGTCAGCATCGACTGGGTCACGCGGTTGACGGTCATCAGCGCACCAGCCCGGTCCGGTTGATCAGGGTGTCGAGCACCGAGTCCAGGGTGGTCATCACCCGGGCGGCGGCCTCGTAGGCACGCTGGGCCTGCAGCATCGTGACCATCTCCTCGTCCAGGCTCACGCCGGAGAGCTGTTCGCGCGCACCGTCCACCTGCGCGGTGAGCGTGCGCTGGTTGGCAGCCAGGCGCTGGGTCGAGGCGACCGCGCTGCCGAGCCCGGAGACCAGCTGCTGGTAGGAGCCCTCAGGGCTCTTGAGAGCGGTGGCGAGCGCCGTGGCGTTGCCGCCGTCCTGGTTCGGCCCCCCGGCGACCCCGGAGGCCGCGAGCTGCTCACCCGCGGTGACGAGCACGACCAGCGGACCGCCCGGAGCGGCCGGGTCGACGGAGAAGAGCGCGCCACCGGGGTTCCCGGCGGCGTCGTAGCCGGCCTGGTGGGCGGTGTTCATGGCATCCGCCAGCTGCTGCGCGAAGGCCTCCAGGCCCTGCCGGTGGCCCGGGAGCGTCGTGGTCAGCAGGTCGGCGACCGCGCCCACCTCACCACCCAGTCCGGCCACGGGCGTGGCGCCGCCCCCCGGCGGCGTCACGGCGAGGCTGACTGCGGCTCCGTCGGCCGACCCGTCCGGGTTCACACCGGAGGTGATCGAGAGTGTCCCGGCCTGCTTGCCGTCGACCAGGGAGACCCCGCCGACGGAGAAGCTGAGACCGCCCGAGCCGTTCTCGACGGCGGTGCCGCCGGTCAGCTCGGCCAGCCGCAGCGCGATCTGGTCCCGCGAGTCGAGCAGCACGCCGGCGTCGCTGCCGGAGAGCGTGGCCGCGGCGATGCTCTCGTTCGTGGCGGCGAGGTCGGAGGCGAGGGTGTTGACCTCGGCGACGTCGGTGAGCAGCGCGACCCGCTGGTCGCCCTCCTCGGTCGTGACGTTGCGCTGCTGCAGGGCCAGCGCGTCGGCCACCGCGTGCGCGGCGGCAAGCACCTGGCTGCGCGCGGCGCCGGACCCGGGGTTGTTCGCCAGGTCGTGCCACGCCTTCCCGAACTCGGCGAGCGTGGCCGAGACCCCGTCACCTCCGGGCTCGCCCAGTCCCGTCTCCAGCCGCGCCAGCACGTCGACGCGGGTGTCGAGGTAGGCCTGCGAGCCGTGCTCACGCCGGGCGCGGCTGTCCAGCAGCGGGTCGACCATCCGGTCCAGCGACCCGACCCGGACCCCGTCGCCACTGCCCTCGTAGCGACTCCACATCGCCGGGACCGCCGGGGCACCCACGGCCTCCCCGACGACCCGCCGCCGGGCGTAGCCGTCGGTCGAGACGTTGGCGATGTTCCCGCTCGCGGTGTCCATGACGACCTGGTGGTAGCGCAGCGCACTGAGAGCGGTGTTGATCGAGCCGAAGGAGCCCCCCATGATCACAGGCTCCTGTCGACCAGGCGGTGACGGACGGGCTCGGCCGTGGCCGAGCCGTCGGCGGCGTAGCCGTCGGTGGTCTCCCCCAGGGAGAGCAGGGTCTCGCGTGCGGAGCGGTAGCCCGCGGAGATCAGGTGGCGGTTCGAGTCGGCGAGCGCGGCGATGTCCGCGGTGGCCGAGACGAAGGCCTGGCGATGCTCGGTGAAGATCGAGCCCCACGGCTCCTCCGCGGCGTCCGCCAACGCGGCCAGGCTCGGGTTCGAGGTCATGCCCACGGCGGTGGCGGCCTCGTCGGCAGCGACCGCGCGGAGCACCTCGGTCTCGCGGATCGTCCCCAGGACGGTGTCCACGTCCCGGGCGGCGTGCATCAACCACGTGCTGCGGCCGCTGGCGAGCACCAGCTGCTCGACCTCGAGCTTGAAGTGCAGTGTCTCGAGCAGCTCGCGCTCGCGCCACAGCACCAGCGACAGCCTCTCCATCGCCTCCATCGCAGGTCCTCCCCTCGGCGCCCGTCGCGGGCCTCTGACAGCTTCTGACAAGCCGTGCTCCCTGCACGGTCACCTCTCCCATCGGCAGCACAGCGCGGACCTGAGGGATCGGGGTGAACCGATCCGGTCGACGCGCCACCGCGGCCGGGGTCACCCCGCATGGCCCGAACGGGCCATGCCCCCGGGGACCGTGGTCCCGGATCGGGACCTCCGGAGGTCCGGGAGCGCCCACTTCGCCCTCCGAACACCGTCGCCGCGCCCACGATCCTCTTCGTGTCCCCCCGCACGGAAACCTCCCGCCCCCTGTCCCAGGACGACCTGGTGACCAGCCACATCCCGCTGGTCGGTCACATCGTCCGCGAGACCATGTCTCGCGTTCCCGCCCACGTGAACCGCGACGACCTCACCTCGGCCGGCCTGACCGCCCTGGTGCAGGCCGGTCGCGGCTTCGACGCCGACCTCGGCGTGCCGTTCGCGAGGTACGCCGCCACGCGCATCCGCGGCGCGGTGCTGGACGAGCTGCGCAGCATCGACTGGGCCACCCGCGCGGTGCGCCGCCGGGCCCGCGACCTCGACGAGACGCGCAACCGGCTGACCGTCGCGCTCGGCAGGGTGCCCGAGGACGCCGAGGTCGCCAGCGCCCTGGGCCTGCCGGTCGAGGAGGTCGTCGCCAACCGCGACGACCTGGCCCGGGCACAGGTGCTGTCGCTGGAGGCCGGCGAGGAGCACGCGGCGTACAGCGAGACGCTGGTGTCGACGAGCCTCTCCCCCGAGCAGTCGCTGGAGCACCGCGAGCGCCTCACCTACCTGACCGAGGCGGTGGCCGAGCTGCCGGAGCGGCTGCGCACCGTGGTCGAGGGCTACTTCCTCGCCGAGCGGCCGATGGCCGAGATCGCCGAGGAGCTCGGGGTCACCGAGTCGCGGATCTCCCAGCTGCGGGCGGAGGCGATGGTGCTGCTGCGCGACGCGATGAACTCGCAGCTCGACCCGCACCTGCTGCCGACCAGCGAGCGCCCCGGCGGGGTCGCCACCCGTCGCCGCGAGGCCTACTTCGCCGCCGTCGCCGCCCGGCACGCCGCCGGCCGGTCGCCGCAGGTCGCCCAGGTCGCCACCAGCGCCTGAGAAAACTTTCGCCGATTCCTCAACCCGGGGGACGGCGGGCCGATCACCACCTCGACGGAGTCCACGGACGGACTCCAGCAGGTGATCAATCCACGGAAGGAAAAGCATCATGAGTCTCCGCATCAACCAGAACATCGACGCCCTCAACAGCTACCGCAACCTGTCGGTCACGCAGGGCCAGATGTCCAAGTCGCTCGAGAAGCTGTCGAGCGGGTTCCGCATCAACCGGGCCGCCGACGACGCCGCCGGCCTGGCGATCTCCGAGGGCCTGCGCTCGCAGGTCGGTGGTCTCAAGGTCGCCGTCCGCAACGCCCAGGACGGTGTCTCCGTCGTGCAGACCGCGGAAGGGGCGCTCACCGAGGTCCACAGCATCCTGCAGCGAGTGCGCGACCTCTCGGTGCAGGCGGCCAACGACGGCTCCAACAACACGGAGTCGAAGCAGGCGATCCAGTCCGAGATCGACGAGCTCGCGAGCGCGCTCAACGACATCGCCGACCGGACCGAGTTCAACGGCACCAAGCTGCTGGACGGCAGCCGGGCCAGCCTGTCCTTCCAGGTCGGCTCCAACTCGGGTGACACGCTGACCGTGAACATGGCCAACGTGTCCGCGGTCGCCACCGCCGTCGAGGGCATCGACGTGACCGCGGCCAGCGTCGCGGGCACCCCGGGGACCCCGGGGAACGACGGACCTGACGGGATCGCCGGCAATGGCGACGACGTGGCTGCTACGCCTGCCACGCCGGGCACCGGTGCCGCCGGCGCCATCGAGGTGCTCGACACGCAGATCGGGGACGGTCTCCACCGCCCGTGCCGGCCTGGGTGCGTCCCAGAACCGGCTCGAGCACACGATCAACTCGCTGAACGTCGCGGTCGAGAACCTGTCGGCGTCGGAGAGCCGGATCCGCGACACCGACATGGCGTCCGAGATGATGAACTTCACCCGTTCTCAGATCCTCTCGCAGGCCGGTACCGCGATGCTGGCGCAGGCCAACCAGGCCCCGCAGGGCGTGCTCTCGCTGCTGCGCTGACCTGGTCCAGCCCCGCCTGAACCAGCAACCCCCCGGGATCCCGGGTGGGCCGGGCAACCCTCGGCCCACCCGGTAGTCCCGTCCCGAGCGCCACCCTGACGGAGGACCCACGATGAGCGGAGCAGCCAGCATCAGCGGCCTCGCCAGCGGTCTCGACACCGCGACGATCATCGACCAGCTCATGCAGCTGGAGTCCATCCCCCAGGCCCGCCTGCAGACCCGGGTCACCAGCGAGCAGCGCGCGGTCACCGCGATGCAGACGCTCAACTCGAAGGTCGCCTCGCTCGCCACCCGCGCCGCCGAGCTCCTGAAGCCGGAGGCCTGGACGGCCCTGAAGGCCTCCTCCAGCAACGACCAGGTCGCCGTGACGACCACCAGCTCGGCGACACCGAGCGGCTTCTCGGTCCGCGTCGACCAGACCGCTCTGGCCCACCGTCTCGAGCACGCCGGCGCCACCGGTCTCGACACCGGCTCGAGCGTGCCGACCACCGCTCCGGCTGGACCGCCTCGACGGCACCGCCCCCCTCGACCTCACCACCGACGGCACCCTGCGCGGCCTCGTGACCGCGATCAACGACCCGGCCAACGCGACCGGCCTGCGGGCCACCGCGGTCCGCGTCGGCGAGGGCTCCTACCGGTTGCTGGTGGAGTCGACCGCCACCGGCGCCGCCTCCGACTTCACGCTCACCGACGCCGTCGACGGCACCCCGCTCCTCGGCGGGGCCACCGCCCGGGCCGGCCGCGACGCCCAGATCACCCTTGGCGACACGATCACGATCACCTCGGCGAGCAACACCTTCGACGAGGTCGTGCCGGGCGTCAGCCTCATCCTCGGCGCGGGTGCCACCGGCACCGCCGAGATCGGCGTGGCCCGCGACCCCTCCTCGGCCACCGCCGCGGTCAAGACGCTGGTCGACCTGGTCAACACCGTCCTCACCGAGATCGACGGCCTCACCAAGAGCGACCCGACCGCCAGGACCAAGGGGCTCCTCGCCGGCGACACGGGCGTGGCCGCCCTCCGCAGCCAGCTGCTGTCCTCCGTCTTCCCCACCGACGGCACCAGCCTGGCGACGCTCGGCATCCAGACCGATCGCTCCGGCAAGCTGGTGCTCGACAGCGCGAAGCTGTCCGAGGCACTGAAGGCGGACCCCGCAGCGGTGCAGGCAGGCCTCGGCGCCGCAGAGACCGGCTTCGCCGCCCGGCTCGAGGCCGCCGCGACACAGGCCAGCGACAAGACTTCCGGGACGCTCACCACCGCGATCACCGGACGCACCACCACCATCACCCGCCTCACCAACGACATCGACTCCTGGGACCAACGCCTCGAAATGCGACGGACCGCACTCACGCGCCAGTTCACGGCCCTGGAGACGGCGTTGAGCCGGATGAACAGCCAGTCCTCCTGGCTGGCCGGACAGATCAGCAGCCTGCCCACGGGCAGCTCGGGAAGCTAAGGAAGGCACCCCCCATGATCCCCACCGCCCGCAACCCCTACCTCGAGTCCGCGGTCCAGACCGCGAGCCCGGCGCGACTGCTCGTGATGCTCTGCGAGCGCCTCGTGCTCGACTGCCGTCGTGCGCTGGAGGCGCAGCGCGCCGGCGACCACGCGGCCGCCCACCCCCAGCTGGTCCACGCCCAGGACATCGTCAGCGAGCTCCACAGCACGCTGCGGATCGACGTCTGGGACGGCGCTCGCGACCTCGCCGAGCTCTACGGCCACCTCATCGTCTCCCTCGTGCAGGCCAACGTTCGTCGCGACGTCGCCCTCACCGAGCACTGCCTCGACCTGGCCACCCAGCTGGCCGACACCTGGCGCGAGGCCGCCCTGCAGGGCGTGGCGGCGACGGCGTGAGCACGCGGTCCGAGGCCAACCTCCGGGCCTGGGCGGAGGTGCTCGACCGGCTCGAGCGCGACGTGGAGGTCACCGAGCAGCTCGTCAGGGCCGCCGCCACCCCGATCGTGGCCCCCGAGCCCGTCGCCTGGCAGCCACCCGTCCTCGACGGTCCGCTGCCCGACGAGCTGCTGGGGCGAGCCCGTGAGGTCCACCGGCGCCAGACCCGCGCCAAGGCCGCACTCTCGGCGGCGCTCGCCGAGTCGCGGGCCAAGCAGCAGGCCGGTCGCACCGTCCGGCCGGCCGCGGCCGCACCCGCCGCTGCGGCCTACGTCGACGTCTCCGCCTGACGACCGCCTGCGAGTGACCCGATCGGGTGGTCGGGGCAGGGACCTTGGTCCCGACCTCGGCCGGGCTGAGGGAAAACCCTCAGAGGACTGCTCGCGGGGCCGAAACTGGTACTGAGCACGGAATGCTCACCCCCCCTCGCCGATGGACCGGCATCCCTCTCCCCCCGGAAGAGAAACCCGTGTCCCTGGGCATGCCCGACGCCGTCTCCGCCGTGCTCTCCTCGGCCCTCGACGGCCTCGCCCTGCGGCAGAGCGTCATCGCCGACAACATCGCGAACGTCGACACCCCGGGCTTCCGCGCGACCAGCGTCGACTTCGAGTCCTCGCTGAGCGCCGCGCTGGAACGTGGCGAGATGACCGGCGAGGGGATCGCCCCGCAGGAGACACCGTCCAACGCGCCCGTCGGGCCGAACGGCAACAACGTGGACCTGCGCCAGGAGTCGCTCTCGGCGATCCAGTCCCAGTTCCAGTACCAGATGATGACCCGGGCCGTGACCGACCACTTCTCCCTCATCACGACCGCGGCCGGAGCCGTGTGATGGGCGCCTTCGACCTGCTGCGCATCGCCAACAGCAGCCTGGGGATGCACCAGACCTGGCTCGACTCGCTGGCACACAACATCTCGAACGCCAACACCATGACCGCCACCAGCGAGGACGCCTTCCAGGAGCAGATGGTGGTGGCCTCCTCGCGTCCCGACGGCGGCGTTGACGTCGACCGGATCGAGCTCGGCGACGCCGAGGGCGTCCTCGTCCACTCCCCCGACCACCCGCTGGCGGACGCCGAGGGCATGGTCCGGGGCCCGGCGATGGACATGTCGGTGCAGATGACCTCGCTGATCCAGGCCCAGCGCGGCTTCCAGGCGTCCGTGCAGGTGACCAAGACCGCGCAGGACACCTACTCTTCCGCACTCCAGATCGGACAGGGCCGATGAGCGTCAGCGGCATCGAGGGCATCGGCGGGTTCACCCCCCTCGTCGCCCCCACGGCGACCCCGGCTCCGGCCGGACCCACCGGACCGAACCAGGAGTTCGGGAGCATGGTGCTCGACGGCATCGACCGGCTCGAGGGCATCCAGGACAAGGCTGACTCGCTCGCCGTCCAGGCCGCCTCCGGCACGCTGCCGAACATCCACGACTACACGCTCGCCGCCGCCGAGGCCGACGTCGCGACCAAGCTCACCGTCGCCGTGCGCAACAAGGCCCTCGAGTCGTTCACCGAGATCATGCGGATGCAGGTCGGATGAAGGCCGGGATCTCGCGGACGCTGGAGCGCTACCGCCGTTCGTTCATGGCGTTCAGCGCCGGGCAGAAGGTCGTCGCGGTCGTCGGCTCGCTGGCGCTGCTGCTGGCCGGGTTCATGGTCTTCCAGTGGGCCTCCGCGCCGAGCTACTCACCGCTCTACACCAACCTGTCCGCCGAGGACGCCTCCGCCGTCGTCGAGCAGCTCGACGCCGACGGGGTGCCCTACGAGATCACGGGCGGCGGCAGCACCATCTCGGTGCCGCGCAGCGACGTCTACGCGACCCGGATCAGCCTGAGCGGCGAGGGCCTCCCCGCCGCCAGCGGCGAGGGTGGCTACGCGCTGCTCGACGACCAGGACATCTCGACCTCCCAGTTCAAGGAGCAGACCGACTTCAAGCGGGCCATGGAGGGCGAGCTGGCCGCCACCATCGAGGCCATCGACGGCGTCGACACCACGGTCGTCCACCTCGCGCTGCCCCCGCAGGAGGTCTTCGCGGAGGAGCAGGCACCGGCGACGGCCTCCGTGCTGGTCGCCACCACCGCGGGCAGCGAGCTCGGCTCCGACAAGGTGCAGGCGATCGTCCACCTGGTCGCCTCCAGCATCGACGGGCTCGACCCGTCCCAGGTCACCGTCGCCGACTCCGCCGGCCGGGTGCTGTCCGGCACCGAGGGTGCCGACGGCATCGCCTCCACGCGCTACCAGCAGGTCGCGGAGTACCAGGACCAGCTCAACGCCAAGGTCCAGTCCATGCTCGACCGGGTCCTCGGTCCGGGCAACGCGACCGTCCAGGTCACCGCCGTGCTCGACTTCGACACCAGCCTCACCGAGTCGACGACGTACGAGGACGAGCGCAACGCGCCCGCCATCTCGGAGAGCACGCAGGAGGAGACCTACTCCGGCGGCGACCCGAACGCCGGAGGAGCCGCGGGCGTCGTCGGCCCGGACGCCCAGACCGAGGCGGGCGCCGGCAGCACCGACGGCAGCTACAGCAACTCCTCCAGCACCCGCGACAACGCGCTCGACAAGGTCGTCGAGCAGCGCGAGAGCGCCCCCGGCGCCGTGGAGTCGCTGCATGCCGCGGTCGTGGTCGACCCCAATGCGCCGGTCAAGGTCGACGCCGCCGAGATCGACGGCCTGGTCTCGGCCGCCATCGGCATCGACACCGAGCGCGGAGACACCATCCAGACCTCGATGATCCCCTTCGACACCACGGTGGAGGAGGCCAACGCCGCCGCCCTCGAGCGCGCCGAGCTCGAGGACGCCGCCGCCGTCCAGAACACCTGGATCCGCAACGGCGTGCTCGCCTTCCTGGTGCTGCTCCTGGTGCTCGTCGCCTGGCTGCGGTCGCGCAAGAACGCCAAGGCCCGCCAGCAGGCGACGACGTACGTCGTGGAGCAGCTGCGGCAGGAGCAGTCCGACCGGACCGCGCTGACCGCCGCCCGCCAGCAGCTCGACGCCATGCCCACCGCCCTCGCCCTCGACCCGGTGCCCGCCGGCGGCGTCAACGACGAGCTCGCGGCCCTGGTGGAGCGCCAGCCCGACGAGGTCGCGGCGCTGCTGCGCGGCTGGCTCGTGGAGCGTTCGTGATGACCGCGGTGCTCACCGGGCAGGGCGCCCGCAAGGCCGCCATCGTCCTGGTCAAGATCGGGCGGGAACGCGCCACCGAGGTGCTGGCCCACCTCTCCGAGGCCGAGGTGGAGCAGATCTCCGCCGAGATCGCGCAGCTCTCCGCGGTCGAGGCCGACGAGACCCGCCGCGTCATGGACGAGTTCGGCGAGCTGTTCACCGCTCGCCAGCACATGCTGCAGGGCGGTCTCGAGTTCGCCCGGCACCTGCTCGAGAAGTCGCTGGGCCCCGAGCGCGCCGAGGAGGTCGTGCAGCGGCTCAACGCGATGGCGATCCAGCTGCCCTTCCAGTTCCTCCAGCGCGCCGACCCCGCACAGCTGCGGTCCTTCATCGCCGAGGAGCACCCCCAGGTCATCGCCCTGGTGCTGGCCCACATCTCCGCCGAGAAGGCCTCCCTGGTCCTCTCCGGGCTCGACTCCGAGCTGCAGGCCGAGGTCGCCCACCGGATCGCCGTGATGGACCGGGCGAACCCCGAGGTCGTCAAGCGGGTCGAGGCGGTCCTCGAGCGCCGGCTCTCCTCGGTGCTGCAACCGACCGACTCCTCGCGCGTCGGCGGGCTCGGGCCGCTGGTCAACATCATCAACCGCTCTGACCGCTCCACGGAGCGCCAGATCGTCGAGGGACTGGAGTCGCTCGACGCCTCGCTGGCCGAGGAGGTCCGCAGCCGGATGTTCCTCTTCGAGGACGTCACGACGCTCAGCGACCGCGACATGCAGCTGGTGCTGCGCCAGGTCGACACCGGCGAGCTGGCCCTGGCGCTCAAGGGCGTCCCGGACCAGGTCCGCGCCAAGATCACCGGCAACCTGTCCGAGCGCGCGGCCGAGAACCTCATCGAGGAGATCGAGCTGCTCGGTCCGGTGCGCCTGACGCAGGTCGAGGAGGCCCAGCAGGCCATCATCCGTGCGATCCGTTCGCTCGAGGAGAGCGGCGAGGTCGTCGTCCGGCGCGGAGGTGACGATGAGTTCGTCGACTGAGCTCCGCGTGCTGCGCGGCCTGTCCTCGGACGACGCCACCGAGCTGCGCATGCCCGAGCTCCGCCACGGCACCTGGACCCGGCTCGGCGACGGTGCCGTGCGCGGGGACGACGCCACCGAGCTGCTGCTCGACCGGCTGGCCGGCGCCACCCGGGAGGCGGCGCGCGCCCAGGGGTACGCCGTGGGGTGGGCCGAGGGCCGCCACGCTGCCGTGGCCGCGGCGCAGGCCGAGGCCGAGCAGGCTGCGAGCGAGGCCGCCGCCCACGAGGAGCGCCGCCGCGTCGAGCACGCCGCGGCCGTCGCCGCGCTCCGGGCCGCCGCCGAGCACCTCCACGGCGAGCTCGGTCGCGTGTGTCGCGCGGTCGACGAGCAGGCGTCCGGCCTCGCCCTCGAGCTCACCCGGGAACTGGTCGGGAGCGCCGTCCCGGACGCCGAGCACGTGCTCGCCCGCGTCCTCGGGCTGCTGCCCGACCACCCGGTGGTCCGGGTCCGCCTGCACCCGGAGGTCGCCGCCGACGCCGGCGAGCTCCGCGGCCACGGCGTGTCCGTGGTCGCCGACCCGCAGCTCGGCCGCGGCGACGCAGTCGTGGAGGCCGACGACCACGTCGTCGACCTGCGCACCGCCGAGGCGCTGACCCGGCTGCGCGAGGTGCTGCGATGAGCAGCCTCAGCGCGGAGCTGCGGACCCTCGCCCTCGGGTCGGTCGCCCCGGCCCGGCTCGGCCAGGTCGCCGAGCTGCTCGGCCTCCAGGTCCTGGTCACCGGCGTCCCCGCCGCCGTCGGCGACCTGGTCGCCGTCGACGGCCGCGACTCCACCGTGCTCGCCGAGGTCGCCGCGAGCGGCCCGCGGGGACTCAGCTGCCTGCCGCTCGGCGACACCTCCGGGCTCCGGGTGGGCGACGTCGTGCGCCACACCGGCGGTCCGCTGCTGATCCCGGTCGGCGACGAGCTCCGGGGGCGCGTGCTCGACGGTCTCGGACGCGCGGTCGACGACGGCCCCTCGCTGGAGCACCTGACCCGGGTCCGGGTCTCCCAGGGCGCCCCGCCCGCGCTGAGCCGACCCCGGATCGACCAGCAGCTCGGTCTCGGCGTCCGCGCCCTCGACGCGCTCACGCCCTGCGGCCGCGGCCAGCGCATCGGCATCATGGCCGGCTCCGGCGTCGGCAAGTCGAGCCTGCTCTCGATGGTCGCCCGCGGCACCGAGGCCGAGGTCTCGGTGATCGCCCTGGTCGGCGAGCGCGGCCGCGAGGTGCGCGAGTTCCTCGAGAACGACCTCGGTCCCGAGGGCCTCGCGCGCTCCGTCGTCGTGGTCGCCACCTCCGACGCTCCCCCGGTCGAGCGGCTGCGCGCCGCGATGGTCGCCACCCGGATCGCCGAGTGGTTCCGCGACGACGGCAAGCACGTCGTGCTGATGATGGACAGCCTCACCCGGGTGGCGATGGCCCAGCGCGAGATCGGCCTCTCCGCCGGCGAGCCGCCCGCGACCCGCGGCTACCCGCCGAGCGTCTTCTCGCTGCTGCCGCAGCTGCTGGAGCGCGCGGGCACCTCCGCCACCGGGAGCATCACCGGGCTCTACACCGTCCTGGTCGAGGGCGACGACATGCACGACCCGATCGGCGACACCGCCCGCTCGATCCTCGACGGCCACGTCGTCCTCTCGCGACGGCTCGCGACCTCCGGTCACTTCCCCAGCATCGACGTCCTGGAGTCGATCTCCCGGGTGGTCGGCGCCGTGACCGAGCCCGCCCAGCGGGCCGACGCCACCCGGCTGCGGCGGATCCTCGCCGCCCACCGCTCGGTGCGCGAGCTGGTCGAGATCGGCGCGTACGTCGCCGGCGCCGACCCCGACGCCGACGTCGCCCTCGCCCGGATGCCGCAGATCGACGACTTCCTGCGCCAGTCCATGGACGACTCCACGCCGGTCGCGGAGACCTGGCGACGCCTCCACGAGCTGGTGGCGTGATGGCCACGAACCGCTCCGACGGCCACCCCGACGCCGGCATGCAGGCCGTGGCCCGCGTCCGCGGCGTCCGCGAGCAGGACAGCCGGCTCGGCCTGCGCCAGGCCGCGACCGACGAGCGCGAGGCCGGTCGTCGGCTCGACGCCGTCAGCCTGCGGCTCGCCACCGTCTCCTCGGCCTCGACCCCGGACGACCTCGCCGGCTTCCTCGCCGTGCGTGCCACCGCGACCGCCCTGGCGGTCGAGGCGAGCGCCGCGCGGGACGCCCTCGCCGTCGCCGGCACCGTGACCACCTCCGCCCGCGAGCACTGGCAGCGGGACGCGACCCGCCTCTCCGCCGTCGAGCTGCTGCTCGAGCGGCGCGCCGAGGCCCGTCGCGCCGAGCGCACCCGTCGCGAGCGGGTCGAGACCGACGACCTGGTCGCGAGCCGGTGGCTCCGCGCCCGCCGCACCACCGGGAGCGCGTCATGACCGTCAGCGACGTCACCGGACGGATCCAGCAGATCCAGTCCCAGCTCGCCCTGCTGCCGCGGTCGTCGGCCTCGGTCGGCGCGAGCCGGTTCGCCGGCGCCCTGGCCACGGCCACCGCCCCGACCGCCGCGGCGCCACCGGCGGCACCGGCGGCTCCGTCACCGGCGAGCAGGTCGTCGCCGAGGCCCGCAAGCTGGTCGGCCTCCCCTACGTCTGGGGCGGCACCGACGCCGAGAGCGGCGTGGACTGCTCCGGGCTCGTGAAGGTGGTCTACGACAAGTTCGGCATCGAGCTGCCGCGGCTCTCGGCCGACCAGGCGCGCGCCGGCACCGCGGTCCCGAGCATGGACCAGGCCAGGCCCGGCGACCTGATCGCGTGGGACAACTCGAGCCGCAACGTCGGCGCCGACCACATCGCCATCTACATCGGCAACGGGCAGATGATCGAGGCACCCCGCCCCGGCGGCCACGTCCAGGTGGTGCCCGTGACCACCCCGCCCGACTACATCCGTCGCGTGATCCCCGAGGGCGCCGCCGGCGTCTCCGCCGTCGGCGGGGCCACCAGCGCCGGCCGGGCCGTCAGTGGGACGCCGTACGCCGATCTCTTCAACCGGCCGGCGCCACCCACGGCGTCGACCCCGCGCTGCTGTCGGCCATCGCGCGCCAGGAGTCCGGCTTCGACCCGCGTGCGGTGAGCCCCGCCGGCGCCCAGGGCCTGATGCAGCTGATGCCGGCCACCGCGCAGGGCCTCGGCGTGACGAACTCGTTCGACCCGGCCCAGGCCGTCGACGGCGCCGCCCGCCTGATGCACGACCTGATGGCGCGCTTCGGGAAGGTCGACCTCGCCCTCGCGGCGTACAACGCGGGACCGGGCGCGGTGCTGCGCTACGACGGCATCCCGCCCTACCCGGAGACCCAGAACTACGTCCGCTCGGTCATGGCGTCGTGGGGAGGTGCCGCATGAGCATCGCGCCCCTCCCGCCGTGTCCCGACCGCGCCGGCGCCGGTGCGCCCCGGCCGGCGACGGCCAGGGCCCTGCGACGCGGCTTCGCCGCGCTGGTGGCGGGGCTGCTCGCCGGCGCCCGACCGCCGGCCACGCCGCGCCCAGCCCGCCGCCGACCGACGGCTCGGCACGACGGATCGGCCGACCAGGAGAGCGACGAGTCGGCCGCGAGGAGCCGGCCGCGGACGCCGGCGACCGACCAGTGGCCCTGCCGACTGCAGATCGCCGTGCTGGCGGCCGTCTCCCGGCCGTCCCCGCCGTGCGCCCCGTGCCCGCCGCCGGCGGACCCACGACCGCCCGGGACGACCACGGTCGTCGGCGACCCTCACCGTGACGCGCCCGAGGGGCACGGGCACGCCCGACCACGGCGGCCACGAGGCCACGGCGCCACGGCGCACTGCCGCGAGCCAGCGGCTGACCGACGCTGAGGCCGGCGCCCACCAGGGCCGCACGCCCGAGCCGGCGGCCGCCCACGAGCACCACGAGCTCCGACGAGCGCGCCCCAGCCCGCACCCCGACCGCCGCCACCCGAGGGCGTCGCGACCGTGCAGCCGACCACCGCTGCCGACCACCCGTCGCCGGCCCATCGCCCGCTGCCGACCACGCAGCCGACCGTCGCGAGCCGACCACGCCCACCGGCGAGACCCGGCCGGCGCCGGTGACCGGCCAGGTGGTGCCCGAGGTCGTCCGGCTCGCCTCCCACGGCGACGGGGTCCACCGGATCACCATGAAGCTCCAGCCCGAGGCGCTCGGCGAGGTCCGGGTCACCCTCACGCTCCGCGACGGCGAGGTCCACGTCCGGCTCGCGGCCGGCGACGAGGCACGGCGCGCGCTGATCGAGGGCACCCCCGAGCTGCGCCGCGTCCTCGAGGCCGCCGGCGCCAGTGACCCGCGGGTCGTCGTGCGCGACCTCTCCCCCACGGCCGGCAACCCCGGCCCCACCTACTCGTCGACGGCCCCCGCCACCGGAGGTGGAGGGGGCCACGACGATGCCTTCGCACCCGGCCACGGTGGCGGCGGCAGTCATGACCAGCACGCAGGGACGCGTGGTGGCTCCACCGCCAGGGACGGCCTCACCGACGGAGCACCCGTGCCCCGTCCCGAACCGGCCAGGCGATCCCCCCGGGGCATCGACCTGACCATGTGAGGAGCGCATCGTGTCCATCTCCGCCACCGGAGGGCGTCACGAGCCCGACCTTCTCCACCGGGATGCCGTCGACGACGGCAGCCCAGGAGGACAAGCAGATGTTCCTGGAGCTGATGGTCGCCCAGCTGCGTTACCAGGACCCGCTGAACCCGTCCGACTCGGGCGAGTTCCTGGCCCAGTCGGCGCAGTTCACCGCCCTGGAGAAGATGCAGGACGTCGCCGACCGCGTCGGCGCGATGCTGGGGGCCCAGATGGCCTTCGGCGCCGGCGCGATGGTCGGTCAGCACGTGTCCTGGATCGACGAGGACGGCGACACCCTGCACCGGCACCATCGACGGCGTCACCTTCGGCGCGCAGGGCCCGGTCTTCGACATCGGCGGCACCGAGGTCCCGCTCGCGCAGCATCGTCTCCGGTCACCAACGCCCCTGCGGTCCCGCCGGCAACCCTCCGACAGCCCCACCGACAGTCCCACCGACGGCCCCCCGGCCGACGACACCGCCTCGTCCTGAGGCCCGAAAGGAACCCCCATGCTTCGCTCACTCTTCTCCGGCATCAGCGGCCTGCGTGCCAACCAGACGATGCTCGACGTGACCGGCAACAACATCGCCAACGCCAACACGGTCGGCTTCAAGGCCAGCACCACCGTCTTCCAGGACACCCTGAGCCAGGTCATGGCGCGGCGCCGCGGCGCCCGGCAACGGCCAACGGCGGCACCAACCCGGTCCAGGTCGGCCTCGGCGTCCAGGTCGCGGCCACCACCGGCAAGTTCACCCAGGGCTCGGCCCAGGTGACCGGCAGCCCCACCGACCTGATGATCCAGGGCGACGGCATGTTCGTGCTCGGCTCGGGCGACGAGCGCGTCTACACCCGCGCCGGCGCCTTCACCTGGGACGGCGACGGCAACCTGGTCGCCCCGAGCGGCAAGAAGGTCCAGGGCTACGCCCCCGGCACCGCGCCCAACGGTCCGCTCGATCGACATCAACCGCAACGCGCTGGACGGCGAGCCTGCCGGCCGGCGTCGAGATGACGTCGTACTACGATCGGCGCCGACGGCGTGCTGCGCGGCACCTTCTCCGACGACGTGCAGCGTGACATCGCGGTGGTCGCCATCGCCGACTTCGTGAACCCGGCCGGTCTCGAGCGGGTCGGCGAGACCGCGTTCCGTGAGAGCGCCAACTCCGGGAGCCCGGACCTCGGCGTCGCCGGCGAAGCGGAGCCGCGGCGCCCTGATGGGCGGCACCCTGGAGATGTCGAACGTCGACCTCGCCGCCGAGTTCACCAACCTGATCCTCGCCCAGCGCGGCTTCCAGGCCAGCTCGCGCGTCATCACCACCTCCGACCAGGTCCTCGAGGACCTGGTGAACATCAAGCGCTGACGCGCCCGACGTAGCCCGACGCCCCGGCCCGGAGCACCTGCTCCGCCGGGGCGTCCGGCATTCGTGCCCGTTCCTCGCGCCGGTTCCTCAGGTCGGCCCGGCGGGGGCCGATGGGAGGTGCGAGGCCCACGGACGGGCCTGGATCTCACTGCCCAGGATGGTGCAACCCGAATGATCATGCTGACCCGACTCTCAGGATCCGCGTTCGTGCTGAACGCCGACCTGATCGAGCGCCTGGACGCCACCCCGGACACGGTGGTGACGCTGGTGGACGGCAAGAAGTACGTCGTCGCCGAGGCCGATGACCGAGGTCGTCGACGCTGGTCCGCGCCTGGCGCGGCGGCATCATCGCCGCGAGCACGCTGCTCGGCGTCGACCCGCAGGTCCACGCTGCCCGACCGGCCCACCTGGCCGCCGGTCACCACCCACCCCGCACGCTGGAGGGTGACGCACTGATGGATCCGGCAACCCTGATCGGGGTCCTCCTCGGCCTGCTCGTCATCGTCGTCGCCAACATGATCGAGGGCGGCAACCCCGCCAGCCTGCTGCTGCTGCCACCGATGCTGCTGGTCTTCGGCTGCCACGCTGACGGTCACCGTGGCCGGCGGCACGATGCCCGACGCCAAGAACGCCGTGAAGGCGTTGAAGACACGCCTTCACCGCCAAGGTGCGCCCGGCCGCCGACGTCGTCCCGACCGTCGTGTCGCTCGCCGAGAAGGCCCGCCGCGAGGGCCTGCTGGCACTCGAGGACGAGCTGAAGAAGGTCGACGACGACGTTCCTCGTCAAGGGCGTCACGCTGGCCATCGACGGCACCGACCCCGAGGAGGTCCGCGACATCCTCGAGGCCGAGGTGCACGCCGCCAAGCGGCGCGGACAAGCACTCCGCCAAGTTCTTCGCCGACGCCGGCGCCTACGCCCCCACCATCGGCATCGTCGGCACGGTCATGGGGCTGGTCCACGTGCTGGAGAACCTCGCCGAGCCCGAGGAGCTCGGCCACCTGATCGCGGCGGCGTTCATCGCGACCCTGTGGGGCGTGCATGTCCGCCAACGTGATCTGGCTGCCGATCGGCAACCGGCTCAAGCGGCTCAGCGAGCTCGAGGCTGCCCGGATGGAGCTGATCATCGAGGGCGTCGCGGCGATCCAGGCCGGCTCCAACCCCCGCATCATCGCCCAGAAGCTGAACTCGCTGCTGCCGGCGGGCGAGCAGGACGACCCGACGCAGAAGGCCGCCTGACATGGCGCCGCGCAAGAAGCGCGAGGCACCACGAGGAGCACGAGAACCACGAGCGCTGGCTGGTGACCTACGCCGACATGGTGACGCTGCTGATGGTGCTGTTCATCGTGATGTTCTCGATGAGCGTGGTCGACGAGCGGAAGTTCAACGCCCTCAAGGCCGGCCTGGCCGCCGGGCTTCGGCCAGTCCACCTCCGTGCTCACCGGCTCCGAGTCGATCCTCGAGCAGCCGGGGGTGTCGGCGATCGAGCCGATGCGCGCCAACACCTTCCCCGGCGCCTCCCCCAGCGCCCAGCGCGCCCAGCAGCTCCTCGAGGCCGAGGAGAAGCGGTACGCCGCCGCGAAGGCCGAGGTCGAGCGGCTCGACGGGCTCCGGGCCGAGCTCGAGGAAGCGCTGAAGACCGCCGGCCTGCGCCACGACGTCCGCACCGACATCGACGAGCGCGGCCTGGTGCTGAGCCTGACGTCGCGCCACGTCGTCTTCCAGCCGGACCGGGCCGACCTCAGCGACCGGGGCGCCCGGGTGCTCGACGTCGTCGCCCCGGTGCTGCGCGCCGCCTCGGAGGACCTGCGCATCGACGGCCACACCAACCAGGTCCCGGTGAAGCCGAAGTACTTCGACACCGACTGGGACCTCTCCGCCGCCCGCGCGGTCACCGTGCTGCGCCACCTCACCGAGGTCGGCCGGATCCCGGGCGAGCGGATGAGCGCGGCGGCGTACGGCCACGAGGTCCCCCTCGTCGACCCGTCCAGGCCCGGTTCCCAACGGGTCAACAAGCGAGTGGACATCGTCGTCCTCTCCGACCTCCCGGCCGCCACCCGCGAGCTGCTCGACGACGTCGCAGCCCAGCAGGAGCAGCGCGGCCGGTCCACCACCGACAGCGACGGAGGACTGTCATGAGCACCACCCTCACCCGACCCGACATCGACGTGGCCGAAGCGCCGGCCGAGGAGACGGGCGGCGGCCGGAAGAAGAAGCTGCTGATCGTCGTGGTCCTGCTGCTCCTCGTCGGCGGCGCCGGCTACTGGTTCTTCCTGCGCCCCTCGGGGCCGGAGGAGCCGGTCCCCGGCGAGGTCATGACCATGGAGCCGATCCAGGTCAACCTCGCCGACGGCCACTACCTGCGCATCGGCATCGCGCTGCAGCTCTCGGCCGAGGCGCACGAGGCCGACGGCAGCAAGGCTCTCGACGCCGTGATCGAGCTGTTCAGCGGCGTCGACCAGGCCGAGCTCATCAAGTCCGCGCAGCGCGCCGAGTTCAAGGAGACGCTGCAGAAGGAGCTCGAGCACGACTACCACGGTGACGTGCTGGAGGTGTACTTCACCGAGTTCGTCACCCAGTAGCGGGCCGGCGGTCCCGACCCGGAGCTCCGGCCGGGTCGGACCAATTCCGGCCATCCTCCTCAGGTCACCCGGCCGGCGGCCGATACGGCAGTCGTGACCCTCCCCACGACTGCGTCCCCCCGTGCGTCCCACGACGCCCGGTCGCGCCGTCGCGCACGGGGGGCCGAGCCGACGGCGTACGACTTCCGGCGCCCGATCCAGCTCTCCCGCGAGCACGCGCGGCTGCTGCAGACGACGCTGTCCGGCTTCGCCCGCCAGGCCGCCACCGTGTTCACCTCGTCGCTGCGCACGGTGTGCACGGTGCAGCTGCTCTCGGTCGTCCAGGAGTCCTACGCCGAGTACGTCGACTCCCTCAGCGCGCCGACCTACATGGTGAAGCTGAGCGCCGAGCCGATCCCCGGCCTCGTCGTGCTCGAGATCCCGCTGCCGGCGATCATGTCCTCGGTCGACCACATGCTCGGCGGGTCGGGCTCGAACAAGCAGCCCGTCCGGCCGCTCACCGACATCGAGGGCGCCGTCGTCCAGGGCATCGTGGAGCGGCTGCTCGGCGAGATGGAGTACAGCCTCGCGGACCTCGTCGAGGTCAGCCCCGACGCTCGTCGGCATCGAGTACAGCCCCCAGTTCGCCCAGGCCGCCGGCCCGGCCGACGTCATGATCGTGGCCACCTTCGACCTCCGGATCGGGGACCGTCCGCACCGCGCGACCCTGTGCCTGCCGCTGTCGGGCCTCAAGCCGCACCTGACCCGGGCCGCCGCCCCCGCGCCCGTCTCGGACCGGGAGCGCGACCAGCGCGCCCGCGCCGCGGACCAGCTCGACCGTCGCTTCCAGGACGTCCCGGTGGACGCCTCGATCCGGTTCCGGGCCACCCGCCTGGCCCCCGACACCCTGGGCAGCCTCGCCGTCGGCGACGTGCTGCGCCTCTCGCACCCCGCCGCGGCCCCCCTCGAGGTCACCATCGGCGAGACCACCTTCGCCCACGCCACCCCCGGCACACGCGGCGCCCGGCTCGCGGCCCTCGTCGTGGGCACCCCCAAGGAGAACTCATGACCCCCCCGACCGACACCACCGACCTGCTCGTCGCCGCCGCCACCGCGGCCGCCGCGGTGCTCCCGGCCCCGGTGCCCCTGGTGGCCGGCCTGCCGGTCCCCGGGGACGACGCCAGCGCCACCGGGTACGCCGGTGCCGTGCTCGCCGAGCTGCAGCTGCCGGGCGCGCCGCGCCTCGCCGTCCTCGTCGGGGGCGACCTCGTCGAGGCCCTGGCCGGCAGCCCGCTCGGTGGCCTCGACCTCGCCGCGGCGGCCCAGCCCGCCCTGGACGCCGCCGCCACGGCGCTCGGCACCCGCTCCGGACCGGGTCGCGTCGTCGACGTCGCGCTGGTCACCCACGACCTGGGCGGCGCCTTCAGCCTGGTCCCGCTGATCGGCGGCGGCACCCGCTCCAGCGCACTCCTCGTGCCCACCGACGTGCTCCGCTCCTCCGAGGCCCCCACCGAGCAGCCGGTCGTCGCGCTCGCGACCCCGCCGGGTTCGGCGACCTGTCGGCCCCGGCCGGGCAGCCCGTCCTGCAGAGCGTGCCGACCGCCGCCCATCACCGCGGCATCGAGATGCTGCACGGCGTCGACATGGAGGTGACCGTCGAGCTCGGCCGCACCCGGCTGACCGTGCGGGAGCTGCTCGCCCTCACCCCCGGCACCGTGCTCGAGCTCGACCGCGCCGCCGGCAGCCCCGCCGACCTGCTGGTCAACGGCCGGCTGATCGCCCGCGGCGAGGTCGTCGTGGTGGACGAGGACTTCGGCCTGCGCGTGACCGAGATCCTCGACGAGAGCGTCGCAGGCTGACGTGCTCGAGCTGACGATCCGGCTGATCGCCTCCCTGGCGGTCGTCGTAGGACTCCTGCTGCTGCTCGCGCGGGTCGCGGGCAAGCGCTTCGCGGGCCGCGAGGGTGCACCCGTCCAGGTGGTGCACCGCCAGCCGCTGTCCCGCAGCACCTCGGTCGCCGTCGTCACGGTCGGGTCCCGGGTGCTGGTGGTCGGCACCACCGACCACCAGGTCAGCCTGCTCACCGAGCTCGACCCCGAGGAGCTCGAGGTCGAGGCGCCGCTGCAGCTGCTCGTCGACGAGACGGCCGCCGACGACGAGGTGACGGTCGACGAGGAGTCGTCGGCCGCCCCGCGGCGGGGCGGCGCGCACGCCGCTGCGCCGACGCGTCGGCGTACGGGCAGCGACGCCCTCACCGGCTCCATCCTCTCCGGCGAGACCTGGCGACAGGCGATCGCCGCCGCCACCGGCAAGGCGTCGTGACCGGCCGGGCTCGGGCCCTGCGCGCCCTCGCGTCGCTGCTCGCCGCGGTCGTCGTCGTCCTCGGTGTCTCCCTCGGCTCGCCGGCCGCGGCCGCCGGCCCCGCCAGCCGTCCCCGCCAGCACCGTCACCAGCACCGCCACCACCGGCGTGGTGCAGGCACCCGACGGTCCCCGCGGACCGAGCGGACCGAGCAGCGGCGACAGCTCGGTGACCATCGACCTCGACGGCCTCACCGACAAGCCGGGCACGTCGGTCACGGTGCTGATCGCGCTGACGCTGCTCTCGCTGCTGCCCGCGATCCTGCTCACCTGCACCAGCTTCACCAAGGTGCTGGTCGTCCTCGGCCTGACCCGCAACGCGCTCGGGCTGCAGCAGATCCCGCCCAACCAGGTGCTCGCCGGGCTGGCGCTCTTCCTCTCGCTGTTCATCATGACGCCGGTGCTGACCCAGATGAACGACACCGGCCTGCAGCCCTACCTCGCCGGCGACAAGACCGCCGGCGCCGCCTACGAGGACGGCGTGGAGCCGCTGCGCGACTTCATGCTCGACCAGACCGGGGACGACGAGCTGCGGCTGCTGACCAACGTCGCCGGCCGCGAGCTGCCCGAGGACCGCGCCGACGTGTCGATGACGACGCTGGTCCCCGCCTTCGTGCTCAGCGAGCTCAAGCAGGCCTTCATCATCGGCTTCATCATCTTCATCCCCTTCCTGGTCATCGACATCGTCGTCAGCGGCGCCCTCATGGCGCTCGGCATGATGATGATGCCGCCGGTCATGGTGTCGCTGCCGTTCAAGCTGCTGCTGTTCGTGCTGGTCGACGGGTGGGGTCTCGTCATCACGTCCCTCGTCTCGAGCTACCAGTAGGTACCCATGACCGACACCACCGTCATCTCCATCGCCCTGCAGACCATGATGGTCGCGCTCAAGCTGTCCGCGCCGATCCTCGTGACGTCGCTGGTCATCGGCTTCGCCATCTCGCTGTTCCAGTCGATGACCCAGATCCAGGAGTTCACGCTCTCCTTCGTCCCGAAGCTCGTCGGCGTCGGCATCGCCCTGCTGATCTCCGGGAACTGGATGCTGCAGACGCTCATCGACTTCACCCGGGACCTGTTCGAGATGCTCCCCAGCCTGCTGGCCTGACGTGGCCGGCCCGACATGGTGACCCTGACCGTCGCCGGTGAGCCGCTGCTGGCCTACCTGCTGGCGTCGATCCGGATCATCGCCTGGCTGAGCCTGGTCCCGCCGTTCTCCGGCCGGGCCGTGCCGATGATGGCGAAGGTCGTGCTCTCCCTCGGGCTGTCCTTCGCCGTGGCCCCGTCCATGGCCGACGGCACGCTGCCCACCGGTGCCGGCCCGCTGCTGATGACCGCGCTCACCCAGGTGCTGGTCGGGGCCGCCCTCGGCTTCGTGACCTACCTGCTCTTCGCCGCCATCGCCACCGCCGGCTCGATCATCGACATCTTCGGCGGCTTCCAGCTCGCGCAGGGCTTCGACCCGCTCTCGATGAACATGAACACCGTCTTCGGCAAGTTCCACCAGATGCTGGCGACGATGATCCTGTTCGCGACCGGCGGCCACCTGCTGGTCATCGGCGGCCTGCTGAAGACCTTCGAGGTGCTGCCGCTCGGCGAGATGCCGAGCACGGACGGCGCGGCGCACGTGATGATCACCGCCTTCGGGATGTTCTTCGTCACCGCGGTGCAGATCGCGCTGCCGCTCGTCGCGGTGCTGTTCGTGGCCGACCTGGGCCTGGCGCTGCTGACCAAGGTCGCCCCGCACCTCAACGCGATCAACGTGATGTTCCCGGCCAAGATCGGACTCACGCTGCTGCTGCTCGGGCTCTCCTTCCCGGTCCTCCCGCAGGCCGTCGACCGGCTCGTCGAGCTCGCCAACGAGGCGATGTCGGCGCTCGTGGGCGGGGGGTGAGCGATGTCCGAGGAGAAGACCGAGCAGCCGACCGCCAAGAAGCGCAAGGAGTCACGCAAGGAGGGGCAGGTCCCCCGGACCCAGGAGCTGGGCGGGTGGGCCACCCTGCTGCTGGTCGGGATCATGATGCCGATGCTCCTCGAGCGCGAGCTCTCCGCCGTGATGAGGCTGATGGTGTCCTGCTTCTCCCCCACCGGGGACGTCGACACCGAGGACGCGCTGCTGCTGCTCGGCGAGGGCGCCGCGCACGTGCTCTTCACGCTGGTGATCCTCGGCAGCGCGGTGATGCTCGTCGGCGTCGCCGCCGCCCTCGCCCAGGGCGGCTTCTACCTCGCCACCAAGAGCATGAAGCCGAGCTGGAAGAAGCTCGACCCGATCCAGGGCGCCAAGCGGATCTTCGGCCCGCAGTCGTGGTGGGAGGGCGCGAAGATGCTGCTCAAGAGCTCCGTCGTCGGCTTCCTCGTCTACGGCGCGGTCCAGGCCCTGATGCCGCTGATCGGTGGCATGGTCCCGATCACCGCCGTGATCGACAGCGTCGAGCAGCAGGTGCTCTCCCTGGTGCGCAACATCGCGATCGCCGGTCTCGTGATGGCGGTGGCCGACTACTTGATCGTGCGCCGCCGGATCGGCAAGCAGACCCGGATGACCAAGCACGAGGTGAAGCAGGAGCACAAGCAGTCCGACGGCGACCCGCTGGTCAAGAGCCACATCCGCTCGCGCCAGCTCGCTGCCGCCCGCAACCGGATGATGTCCGACCTCCCGTCGGCCGACGTGGTCCTGGTGAACCCGACGCACGTCGCGGTGGCGCTGCGCTACGACGCCGAGCGGGGGGCACCCCGGGTGGTGGCCCGCGGCGCCGGCGTGGTCGCGCAGAAGATCCGCGAGGAGGCGGCCGAGCACGGGGTGCCGCTGGTCCGCGACATCCCGCTGGCCCGGGCCCTGCACCGCTCGACGGTCGTCGGCCAGGAGATCCCCGCCGAGCTGTACGCCGCGGTCGCGCAGGTGCTGGCGTTCGTCATCACGCGCAGGGTCGGCGGCCACCGCGGCGGGGAGCACCGCAGTCCGCGGGCCGAGTCCGAGCTCCCCCCGGTGCTGCCGGGTGCCGGGCGGCGTCGGCGTACTCCCGCGATCGCCGCCGGCAACTCCTCAGGAGCGGTCCTCCCGAGCCGATGAGGCAGGTGGACGCCAGGACGGCGTCACCCGGTGCCACGGAGGGCGCTCGCTCGTTCGACCCCTCCGACCCCCCTGAGAGGCACCACGTGGAGACGAAGCAGCTGACCAAGCTGGGTGTCCCGGCCGGCATCGTGCTCATCGTCGTGATGCTCGTGGTGCCGCTGCCGGCGATGCTGCTGGACCTGCTGATCGCGCTGAACATCACCGGCGCGCTGCTGGTGCTGCTGGTCGCGATGTTCATCCACAAGCCGCTGGAGTTCGCGGCGTTCCCCGCCGTGCTGCTGGTGATGACGCTGTTCCGGCTGGCGCTCAACGTCAGCGCGACCCGGCTGGTGCTCCTCGACGGGTACGCCGGCAAGGTCATCGACACCTTCGGCCACTTCGTGGTCGGCGGCTCGCTCATCGTCGGCCTCATCGTCTTCGCGATCCTGCTGGTGATCCAGTTCGTCGTCATCACCAACGGTGCCGGCCGCGTCGCCGAGGTCGGCGCCCGCTTCACCCTCGACGCGATGCCCGGCAAGCAGATGGCGATCGACGCCGACCTGAACTCCGGCCTCATCGACGAGGACGAGGCCCGTCGCCGGCGCGAGGAGGTGCACGCCGAGGCCGACTTCTACGGCGCGATGGACGGTGCCTCGAAGTTCGTCAAGGGCGACGCGATCGCGGCGATCATGATCACGCTGGTCAACCTGCTCGGCGGCTTCGCGGTCGGCGTCGCCCAGAAGGGGATGTCCTTCGGCGACGCGATCACCACCTACAGCCTGCTCTCCGTCGGCGACGGCCTGGTCTCCCAGATCCCGGCGCTGCTGCTCTCGGTCGCCACCGGCCTCATCGTCACCCGCTCCACCGCCGACGCGGACATGGGCTCCGACATCCTGCGCCAGGTCTCGGCCCAGCAGATGCCGCTGCGCATCGCCGGCTTCGCCGCGCTCTCCCTGTGCCTGATCCCCGGCCTGCCCAAGCTGCCCTTCATCATCGCGGGCGGCGCCATGCTGCTGGCCTCGGCCCGGGTCCCGGCCGAGGGCAGGGCGGCACCCGCGAGCGCCGAACCGTCGACGGCGGTCACGACCGCCCCCGACTCCCCCGAGCTGCTCGCCGCCGAGATCCAGGTCGACCCGCTCGGCCTCGAGCTCTCCCCCGACATCATCGACCTGGTGGACGTGGCCAGCGGCGGCGACCTGCTGGACCGGGTCAAGGCGCTGCGCCGCAAGATCGCCGGCGAGCTCGGGATCGTCGTACCGCCGGTGCGCACCCGCGACAACCTCGACCTGCCCTCGCGCACCTACGCCATCAAGCTCTTCGGCATCGAGGTCGCCCGCGGCGAGGCGCCGCCGGGCACGGTGCTCGCGATCGGCGACTTCCTCGGCTCGCTCCCCGGCGAGCCCACCCAGGAGCCGGTCTTCGGCCTCGAGGCCAAGTGGATCCCCGCGGAGCTGCGGACCCAGGCCGAGCTCGGCGGCGCCACCGTCGTCGACCGTGCCTCGGTCGTCACGACCCACCTCGCCGAGGTCGTCGGGCAGCACGCCGCCCGGCTGCTCGGACGCGAGGACGTCAAGCTCCTCACCGACATGATCAAGCGCAGCCACCCGGTCGTGGTGGACGAGCTGACCCCCGTCCAGCTGAGCCTGGGCGAGGTGCAGCGGGTGCTCCAGTCGCTGCTCGACGAGCAGGTCTCGGTGCGCGACCTGGTCCGGATCTACGAGGCGCTGTCCCTCAAGGCACCCGCCACCAAGGACCCCGACGCGCTGGTCGAGGCGGCCCGCTCCGCGCTCGGCCCGGCGATCGTCTCCCCCCACCTCACCGACGGGGTGGTCCACGTCATCAGCTTCGACCCGCAGCTGGAGCAGCGGATGCTGGAGTCCCTGCGCATCGGCGACCAGGGCGCCGTCGTGGCCCTCGACCCGCTGGTGGGGCAGAACGTGCTCTCCGAGCTGGTCGACCTCCGCACCGCGGCGGAGAATCGTGACCTGCGGCCCGTGGTGGTCTGCGCTCCCCAGCTCCGCGCCGGCGTACGCCGGATGGTGGCCTCGGCGCTCCCGACGGTCGCGGTGCTGTCCTACACCGAGCTGCTCGGCGCCACCCAGGTCCGCTCGGTCGGCACCGTCTCCGGCGAGCGCCTGGCGGTGACCGCATGATCCCGATCTCCGGGGCGGTGCTGGTGACGGCCGCCGTCGTGGCCTCGCCCGCGCTGTACGCCGCCGCGGTCACCGGAGCGATGCCCCTCGAGGTCGCGCTGACGCGCTACCTGCTGGTGACCGGTGCCTGCTGGGTGCTGCTCTCGCTCGCCTCCGAGCTGGTCTGGCCCCGGGCTGCGGCGCCGGTGGCGTCGACGTCTCCCGACGTGCCGGTCCCCGAGGAGGAGCCGGTCGCCTGATCCAGGGGGACCCGCCACAGCAGCCGGGTGCCCGTGGGCTCGTCGGCCTCGACCGTCAATGCACCGCCGAGCTCCTCGGCCCGTCGCCCCAGGTTGCGCAGCCCGCTGCCGTGGCCGTCGCCGGAACCAGCACCGGGACCCGCGCCGTCGTCGACCACCTCGACGCTGAGCCAGCCGGTGAGGGCCGAGACCTCCACCCGGCAGCCGGAGGCCTCGGCGTGCCGGGCGCAGTTGGACAGCGCCTCGCGCAGCACCGCGGTCGCCTGCTCGGCGAGGTCGCGTCCGACCATCGACTCCAGGGGTCCCCACGTGCGCACCAGCGGCGTGAAGCCGAGCACCGGGGCGTACTCCCGCGCCAGCGCCGCGATCTCGCCGCGCAGTGAGGAGGTCCCGCCGCGCTCGAGCTCGTAGATCGTGCTCCGGATGTCGCGGATGGTCGTGTCGAGGTCGCCGACGGCCGCGTCGACGTACTCGTGGCCGGACCCGGCGGTCCGCCGGGTCGTCTTGAGCTTCAGTCCCGTCGCGAAGAGTCGCTGGATCACCAGGTCGTGCAGGTCGCGCGCGATCCGGCCGCGGTCGGCGGCGACCACGGCCTGCTGCCGCTCCTGCTGCAGCACGGCGTGGTCCAGCACGAGCGAGCCGTGGCTGACGAGGGACTCGAGCAGCGCGCGGTCCTCGGAGGAGAACCGACCGCGGTCGCGTCGCAGCACCAGCAGCACCACGCCCTCGAAGGCGTGCTCGGGTCGCAGCGGCACCCCGCGCACGACCACACCGTCGGTGCCGGGCAGGTCGAGCTCGAACGTCTCTCCGTCCTGCTGCGCCGTCTGGAGCTCGGCGTCGAGGCGGGTGAGGACGTCGGGCAGCGACGCGGTGCCGTCACCGCAGCTGGTGGCGACGTCGACGCGGCCGTCGGCGATCCGGACGACCGCGGCGAGCTCGGCCCGCGCGACCTGGCGGGCGCCCTCGGCCAGCGCGGTCACCGGACCCAGCAGCGTGGCCGGGGCTCGCACCGACTCGTCCATCCGCGCGGTCAGCTCGGCCGCCTCGCGGCGACGCTCGCTCAGGGCGTAGGTCCACGCGTTGCGCAGGGCCACGCCGGTGACGCGGCCGAGGACGGACATGCCCTCGACGTCGGTGTCGCTGAAGGAGCCGCCCTCGGGGTCGGCCAGCACGAGGTCGGCACCCAGCCGGCCGTCGACGGCCACGGGCACGCGGAGCACCTCGCCGCCCGTCTCCGGGTCGCGCAGCCGCAGCACCTCCGACTTCTCGACGTGCGAACCGGGCGGGGGTACGCCGGCGCGACCGAGCCGGTCGCGCAGTGCAGCGCCTGCCTCGGGCTCACGCCGCGGGTGTGGGTCCGCTGCCCCTCACCGTCGTCGACGACGGTGAGCACGACGGTGCGGGCGCCGGTGCGCTCCGTGCCGGCGGTCGCCACGTGCTCGATCACGAGGCCGAGGTCGAGGACCGACACGACGGCCAGCAGGTCGGCGCGTCTCATCTCCACGGGTTCCGTGAACACCACACCCGGATCCTAGACGCCCGGGCCGGTCGCGACCCCGACAACGCGGACGACCCGCAGGCGTGGAGCCGCCGTGGCGGCCCCGCTCCGGAGGACGTGATGTCCGGATCACCTGCGGGTCGGGTGACTGCTGTGGATTCGTCAGCAGCCTGGCAGGGAGTCGCACCCCACCGTTGCTACCGGCTGCTAGCGGGCAGCCACCTCACGCGTCCTTGAAGAATTCATTCCTCGGACCACCTCCTTTCCCGTGTGCCACCACGCTACGACGGGGGACGGGCCGCTTCAAGGGATTTGGCTCAAGGACGCGGTGTGTGCCTGACAACGCCCTCTGGGTAGTTCTGAGGCACACGGCGCGGTCAGGGGGCGAGCCTCTCGGTCCGCCAGCCATCGCCGTCACCCTCGACCGCCCGGCGGTAGACGAGCCGGTCGTGCATCCGGCCGGGCCTCCCCTGCCAGAACTCGATCGCCGCGGGCCGCACCAGGTAGCCGCCCCACTCCTCGGGCACCGGCACCTCAGGCCGTCGTAGCGCGCCGTCAGCTCGTCGTACGCCGCCTGCAGCTCGGCCCGTCCCGCGACCGGGCGCGACTGGTGGGAGGCGTGGGCGCCGATCCGCGAGCCCCGCGGCCGCGAGTCGAAGTACGCCGTCACCCGCTCGTGCGACAGCGGCTCCGCCGTGCCGTCGATCCGGACCTGCCGCTCGAGGGGGTGCCACGGGAACAGCAGCGAGCAGCGGGGGTTGGCGGCGAGCTCCTCCCCCTTGCGGGACGCGGTGTTGGTGAAGAAGACGAAGCCGTCGTCGCCGACCCCCTTGAGCAGCACCATCCGCGACGACGGCTGCCCGTCCGCGGAGACGGTCGCCACGACCATCGCGTTCGGCTCGTGGACGCCGGCGGCGTCGACCTCGTCGAACCAGCGGCGGAACATCGCCACCGGATCGGGGTCGAGATCGGACTCGGTGAGGCCCTCGTCGGCGTACTCCCGACGCAGTGCTGCAAGATCCCGCATGGCGCCGAGCCTAGACCGGGGGCAGAATGCTCCCCGGCCCACGATCCCGGGGTCCGCAGAAAGGGTCACATGAGCGAGCAGCAGGACACCGAGGTCCACCACGGGCTCGAGGGCGTCGTCGCCTTCGCCTCCGAGATCGCCGAGCCGGACAAGGAGGGGTCGGCGCTGCGCTACCGCGGCGTCGACATCGAGGACCTCGTCGGCCGGGTGCCGTTCGAGAACGTCTGGGGGCTGCTGGTCGACGGCAGCTACGACCCCGGGCTGCCGCCCGCGGAGCCCTACAACATCGCGACGCACACCGGCGACGTGCGGGCCGACGTGCAGGCCAGCGTCGCCATGCTGGCGCCGATGCTCGGCATGGGCCAGACCTACGACATCTCCGACGAGGAGGCGCGCACCGACCTCTCCCGGGTCGCCGTGATGGTGCTGTCGTACGCCGCCCAGAGCGCGCGCGGCATCGGCCGGCCCGTGGTCCCGCAGCGCGACGTCGACCAGGGCCGCACGCTCGCCGAGCGGTTCCTCATCCGCTGGCGCGGCGAGGCCGACCCGAAGCACGTCAAGGCGATCGACGCCTACTGGTCCTCGGCCGCCGAGCACGGGATGAACGCCTCGACCTTCACCGCGCGGGTGATCACCTCCACCGGTGCCGACGTCGCCGCCGCGTTCTCCGGCGCGATCGGCGCGATGAGCGGTCCGCTCCACGGCGGTGCTCCGTCGCGCGTGCTCGGCATGATCGAGGCGGTCGAGCGGTCCGGCGACGCCCGCGCCTACGTCAAGCAGCTGCTCGACGACGGCGAGCGGCTGATGGGCTTCGGTCACCGCGTCTACCGCGCCGAGGACCCGCGGGCCCGCGTGCTCCGGCGCACGGCCCGCGAGCTCGACGCCCCGCGCTACGCCGTCGCGGAGGAGCTCGAGCAGGCCGCGCTCGCCGAGCTCCGCGAGCGCCGGCCCGACCGGGTGCTGGAGACCAACGTCGAGTTCTGGGCCGCGATCGTGCTCGACTTCGCCGACGTGCCCGCGCCGATGTTCACCTCGATGTTCACCTGTGCCCGCACCGGCGGCTGGTCGGCGCACATCCTCGAGCAGAAGAAGACCGGCCGGCTGATCCGGCCCTCGGCCGTCTACACCGGGCCCGACACCCGTCCCGCGGACCAGGTCGACGGCTGGCGCGAGGAGTGGGCCGACTGAGCCCAGACCCCCTCGACCGGCGCCCGCGGCTCCGGACCGGGCGGCTCGACCTCGAGCCGCTCGTCCCGGCACACCTCGAGCTGCTGGTCGACCTCGACGCCGACCCCGAGGTGCTGCGGTTCATCTGGGGCCGCGCGCTGTCGCGCGAGGAGTCGCTGCACCACTCCCGACGGCGGGTCGACCCCGAGGGCGAGGCCCGCGGGATCGGGGCGTGGCTCGGGCGTGAGGACGGTCGCTTCGTGGGGTGGTGGACGCTGCAGCGCGACCCGGCCGACGACACCACCGCCGAGCTCGGCTACCGGCTCGCCCGCGACGCGTGGGGACGCGGTCTCGCCACCGAGGGCTCGCGTGCGCTGCTCGACCACGCCTTTCGCACGCTCGCGCTCCCCGTCGTCTGGGCGGGCACGATGGCGGTCAACGCCGGCTCGCGCGGCGTGATGGAGAAGCTCGGGATGCGCCACGTCTCCGCCGTGGTCCAGCAGTGGGACGAGCCGTTGCCCGGCGCCGAGCTGGGGGAGGTCCGCTACGAGATCACGCGGGATGATTGGCTGGCCGGATGAGCGGACTGACGAGCAGGATCGAGCAGTGGGACCGCGAGGCGGAGACCTTCGACGAGGCGAGCGACCACGGCCTGGCCGACCCGGAGTGCCGCGAGGCCTGGCGGTCGCTGCTGCTCGAGCACCTGCCGCCCGCGCCGGCCCGGATCGCCGACCTCGGCTGCGGCACCGGCACGCTGTCGCTGCTGCTCGCCGCCGAGGGGTACGCCGTGGACGGCCTCGACTTCTCCCCGGAGATGGTCCGTCGCGCACAGGCCAAGGCCGGTGACGTCGCCCGGTTCGTGCAGGGCGATGCCGCGCAGCCGCCGCTCGAGCCGGCGGCGTACGACGTGGTCCTGAGCCGGCACGTGCTCTGGGCGATGCCGTCGCCCGCCGACGCGCTGCAGCGCTGGCTCGGCCTGCTGCGGCCCGGCGGTCGGCTGCTGCTGGTCGAGGGCAACTGGTCCACCGGCGCCGGCCTGAGCGCCGAGCAGACCGTCGACCTGGTGCGCGGCACCGGCCGCGAGGCCACGCTGCGCCGGATGCCCGAGCCGGTCTTCTGGGGTCGCGAGATCACCGACGACCGCTACCTGGTCGTCGGGGCGCCGCTCAGCCCCGGCTGACCGGGTTGCGGAGCACCCCCACCCCGGGGATCCGGCACTCGACGGTGTCGCCGTGCCGGACGTGCACGGCTCCGGGGGTGCCGGGCGAGAGGATGTCTCCCGGCTCGAGCGGCATCACCCGGCTGTGGAAGCTGACCAGGAACGCCGGCGAGAAGCGCATGTGGGCGACGGTGCTGGTGCGCGACTCGTCGTCGTTCAGCACGGTCGAGACCTCCACGTCGGCCAGCGACCCGGCCGCGTCGACGACCTCCGCCAGCGGCACGATCTCGGGGCCGAAGGAGAAGAAGCCCGGAAAGTTCTTCGACCGGGTGAGGAAGCGCGGGTTGCGCTGCAGGATGTCCTCCGCGGTCTGGTCGAGCACCGGCACGACCCCGAGGACGTGGTCGAGCGCGTCCTCCTCCGAGACGTTGCGGCAGTGACGCCCGATGACCAGGCCCAGCTCCGCCTCGCTGGTGGTGCGCTCGCTCTGCGGCGGCAGCGGGATCGGCTCCCCCGGCCCGATGACGGTGTGGTCACCCTTGATGAACGACGCGGGCTCCTCCGGCACCGCCTCCGCCAGGTCGCCGGCGTGGTCGACGTAGTTGAGGCCGATCCCCCAGATCAGGCGGGGGTGCCGGTACGGCGCGGCGAACGCGACGTCGGCGCGTGCCCGGAACGCCGCGTCGGGCGCGACCCGGGCCGCGGCCCGCAGCTCCTCGACCCGGCCGGTGCGGATGACCTCGAGCAGGTCACCCGTCGCCCAGTCGGCGAGTGCGGCGGCGGGCACGACCCCACGCTGGGGATCGACGAGGACGGCGGTCTCGACGCGGTCGTCGGTGATGGTGGCCAGGTGCACGGGCGCTCCTCGGGACTCGGTGGGCTCGGTGGCGGGCTCAGGATGAGCTCAGTGGTGGCGGACCAGGCCGCCGTCGACGCGCACCTGCTCCCCGGTGACGTAGCTGGCCGGCTCACCGGCCAGGAAGGTGACGACGGCGCCGAACTCGGCCGGGCGGCCGTAGCGGCCGCGTCGGGATGGTCCCCTCGGCGGCGGTCCGCACCTCGGCCGCCGTCCGCCCGGTGCGCTCCGCGCCCGCCTGGTCGAGCTGGCCGACGCGATCGGTGTCGATCCGCCCGGGCAGCACCATGTTGACGGTCACGCCCCGGCCGGCGACCTCGGCAGCCAGCGTCTTGAGGTAGCCGGCGAGCGCGGCGCGCCCGAGGTTGGAGGAGGTGAGGTTCGACAGCGGCTGCTGCACCCCGCTCGACCCGACCGCGAGGATCCGGCCCCAACCGCGCTCGATCATGCCGGGCAGCACCGCGCGCACGAGCGCGACGTGGGGGCGGACCAGCAGCGCGACGGCGGCGTCCGACGTCCTCCTCGCCCAGCTGCTCCGCGACGCCCGGCTTCGGCCCGCCGCCGTTGAGGACCAGCACGTCGATCGGACCCACCGACGCCTCCGCCTCGGCGACGATCCGGGCCGGCGCCGCCGGGCTCGGTGAGGTCGGCCACCACCCCCGCGGCGGAGGGCAGCGAGGTGGCGAGCTCCTCGACCAGCTCGCGGCGGCGACCGACGACGACGACGCGGACGCCCTCGGCGGCCAGCGCCTCGCTGGTGGCGCGACCGAGGCCGGAGGTGGCGCCGAGCACGAGGGCGGTGCGGCCGGTGATTCCGAGATCCATCAGTTGTCTCCTGGGTGGGTGGGGAGGGCTGGCGAGGTGCTGCTCGACCAGCGGCTCGAGCGAGGGCGGGAGCACCCGCGCCGGAGGGCGTACGCCGGGGTGGTCGAGCACCCCGCGCCGGTGCATCAGCAGTCTTGCGCAGCGACAGGGCGATCCCCTGTTGCGCCTCGAAGGTGGCCAGCGGCAGCCACGGCGCCCACGTCGACGCGCGCGGCGGCGAAGCCGCCGGACCGGTAGGCGTCGATGGTCGCGCGCAACCCCTCGGGCGCGCTGAACCCGGTCATCGCACCGGCGGCCCCGCAGGCCAGCTCGTCGACCAGTCCGACGCCGCCGAGCCCGCCGAAGACCGGCACCGTCGGTGCCGGCCACGACCTCGGCGATCGCGGGCGGGGTGGGAGGCGCCTCGGCCTTGACGGCGACGACGAAGGGACAGCGGCCGACCACGCGGACGAGGGCGGACGCCGCGATGTCCACCCCGCTCGTCGCCGGGTAGTCCTGCAGGACGATCGCCGACCCCGGTGCGGCGGTGCACCTCGGCGAGGTGCGCCGACGAGGGCGTCCTCGACGGCGGTGTTGACGTGCACCATCAGCGCCAGGTCGTCGCGGTCGGCACCGGCGCCGAGCGGCACCGTCCAGGGCTGCCTCGCGCCTGCTCGACCACCACCGCCGTCGCTCCGCCCGGACACGCCGAGCACCACCCGCCTCCCGGCCGCTGCACGCGCCACGGTGGCCGCGACCCGCTGCTGCTCGGCCAGCGACAGCGCGCTCGCCTCACCGAAGACTCCCAGGCCGACCACGCCGTCGGCGCCGGCGGCGAGGGCGTGCTCGACCTGCCGCGTCAGCGAGCCGTGGTCGAGCTCGCCCCGCGGTGTCGAAGGGCGTCGCGAGGATCACCCAGAGTCCGGGCTCCAGCGGTCGGGTGGTCATCAGTGGCCTCCTGTGATCGGGCGTCGGACCTGCTCGACGAGGTGCTCGGCGATCGCCAGGCTCGACGTCGCGGCCGGCGAGGGCGCGTTGCGCAGGGCGGTGACCCGGCCCTGCCGGTCGATCCGGAAGTCGTCGACCAGGCTGCCGTCGCGCGTTCATGGCCTGGGCCCGGATCCCGCGCGGGGCCGGGCACCGACGTCGGCCACGGACAGCTCGGGCACGTAGCGGCGGGCTGCGGCGACGAAGCGGCGGGTGCTCAGCGAGCCGGCCATCTCGGCGACGCCGGTGCGCCAGTGCTGGCGGGCGAAGCGCCGGAACCCCGGCGAACCGGACCATCTCGACCAGGTCGGCGCGGCGAGACCGTCCGCCAGTCGTAGCCCTCCCGGGCCAGGGCCAGCACCGCGTTGGGGCCGACCAGCACCTCGCCGTCGACCCGCGGGGTGAGGTGCACGCCGAGGAAGGGGTAGCGCGGGTCGGGCACCGGGTAGACCAGGCCACGGACGAGGTGACGCCGGTCGGGCCGCAGCGTGAGGTACTCCCCGCGGAAGGGCATGATCCGGGGCTCCGCCGGCGCACCCACCGTGCGCGCCAGCCGGTCGGCGTGCAGACCGGCGCACACGACGACGTGGTCGAAGACTGCCTCGTGCTCGCCCTCCGGCGCCGCGGCTGTGCACCACCACGCCCGCCGACGTCTCGCGCAGGTCGAGGACCTCGGTGCCCGAGCCGGACCTCGCCGCCCTGCTCGACGACCAGCCGCGCCAGGGTGCGGGTGACCGCCGCGTAGTCGACGATCGCGGTGCTCGGCGAGTGGAGGCCGGCCACGCCGCTGACGTGGGGCTCGATCTCGCGCAGCTCGGCCGCGTCCGAGCTGCCGGGATCGCCCGGCACCCCGTTGGCCAGGGCCCGCTGCTCGATGCCGCGCGAGCCGGGCGGCCTCGTCGCCGTCGAGCGCGACCAGCACCTTGCCGATCTCGTCGTAGGCCAGCGTCGTGCTCGCGGCAGAACTCGCGCAGCATGCCCACCCCGCGACGGCACAGCGTGCGCCTTCAGCGAGCCCGGCTCGTAGTAGAGCCCCGCGTGGACGACGCCGCTGTTGCGACCGGTCTGGTGCTGCGCGAGCGCGGGCTCCTTCTCGAGCAGCACGACCCGGTC
Organism: uncultured Actinomycetota bacterium; assembly: GCA_963754575.1. Taxonomy (GTDB): domain Bacteria; phylum Actinomycetota; class Actinomycetes; order Propionibacteriales; family Nocardioidaceae; genus Nocardioides. The sequence continues at coordinate 128,245 of CAVWGQ010000027.1, forward strand.
CGCCAGGCCCCCGAGGGACCAGCCGCCGGGCGACGGCGGCGCCGAGGATCCCACCGCCGACCACGGCGACGGCGCGAGAGGTGGGGGCGGGCATGGGTCGACCGTAGGCGTGAGCGCCGTCACAGCAGGCCGGGGTCCCCGAGGGCTTTACACAGACTTGAGGTTCCTCGCCCGACGTGCCATGCTCCGGTCGTGGTGCTCCTGACACGACGGTCCCTGCTGCTTGCCACCGGCGCCACGGGCGCCGGGCTCGCCGGATGCGGCGGTGGGTCGTGGGACGACGTCGGGGGCGGCTCGCTCGCGGTGGCGACGGGCAACGCGGGCGGCGTCTTCGACCTCTACGGCACCGCACTCGCCGGCGTGCTCGGCCAGCGGCTGGCCCCGCTGCGCGTCACCACCCGCCCGACCGACGCGTCCGTCGCCAACGTCCAGCTGGTCGCGGACGGCACCTGCGGCCTCGGGCTGACCCTCGCCGACACCGCCGCCGACGCCGTGCGCGGCAGCGGCGTCTTCGACGCACCCGTCCCCGTGGCCGCGCTGGCCCGCACCTACGACAGCTTCGTCCACCTCGTGGTCCGGGCGGCATCGCCCGTCAGCGACCTGCCCGACCTGCGGGGCCGGCGGGTCGGGCTCGGCTCGACCGGCTCCGGCACCCGGGTCCTCGCCACGCGACTGCTGGCCGCAGCCGGGCTGGACACCGACGACGTCCGCGGCAACGACCGCTCCCTCGAGGAGGCCGCGCGGCAGCTGCGCGGCCGGCGACATCGACGCCTTCTTCTTCGTCAGCGGCCTGCCCAACATCACCGTGACGACCCTCGCCGCCGACCTCCCCGTCCGCCTGGTGGACCTCGAGGAGTGGGTGCCCGCCATGGTCGAGCGGTACGGGCCGGAGTACGTCCCCGGCCCGATCCCCGCGGCGACGTACGGCCTGTCGCGCGCGACCCGGACCGTCAGCGTCAAGAACTTCATCCTCGCCGATCCCGGGCTGCCGGAGGCGCTCGGCTACGCCGTGACGCGGGTGGTCTTCGACGCCCAGGACGCCATCGACCGGGTCGCCCCCGGCGTCCCGCAGCCGGTGGTGACGGCCGCCCCGTTCACCTCGCCGGTCCCCCTGCACCCGGGGGCGGTCAGGTACTTCCGGGAGACCCAGGCCTGAGCACGACCCGGACCTCGAGCCCGCCGCCCCCGGCGCTGTGCACCTCCAGCCGACCGCCCACGTCGGCCACCCGCGCCCGCACGATCGCGAGCCCGAGACCCGTGCCCGGGACGTTCTGGTGCGTCGCGCCCCCGGAAGAACCGGTCACCCACCTTGGCCACGTCGTCGGCCGGCAGCCCCGGCCCCTGGTCGCGCACGGCGACCACCACCTGCCTCCGGGCTCCCCGCCACCACGACCAGGACCGGTGAGTCGGGCGCGAACTTCGCGGCGTTGTCCAGCAGCGCGTCCAGCACCAGGTCGACCAGCCCCGGCGTCACCGACGCGGCGAGCACCGCCGGGGCCCGCACCTCCAGGGACGCGAAGACCGGCTCCCACAGCTCGCACCGGCGGCGGACGTCGCCGACGACGTCCGCCGTCTCCGGCGCCACCGCGTCGGCCCCCACCCGGCTCAGGTCGAGCAACGAGTGGACCAGCCCGTCGAGCCGGTCGGCCTCCTCCAGCGCCGCCCCCACCCGGTCCTGGTCGGCACCGGGCGCCTTCAGGTCCTCGATCCGCAGCCGCAGCGCGGTCAACGGGTTGCCGAGCTGGTGGGCGGCGTCGGCGACCAGGTCACGCTGCTGGCGCTGGGAGGTCTGGACGCTGTCGGCCATCGAGTTGAAGCTGTCGGCCAGCCGCTGCAGCTCGGGCGGACCGAGCTGGTGCGCCCGGGAGCGCACGTCGCCCGCGGCGAGGCGGCGGGCCGCCACGTCCAGGTCGTCGACCGGCCGCATCACCCAGCCGACGAACGGGATCACCACGCCGAACACGGTCAGTCCCAGCACCGCCACCGCGCCCAGCGAGAGCCAGAGCAGCCAGGTCGCGACCGCGTCCTGCACGGGGTCGGTCGGCGCGACCATCACCACGGCCCCCAGCACCTCGGCGTCCCGCCCGACCGGGGCGGCGAGGGTCATCTCCCCCGACGACCACGGCCACGCCGTGGGCGGCGGCAGGGTGGTGCGGCCGGCCAGGGCGTCGGCCGCGAGCGGCTCGAGCGGCTCGGACCCCGCGTCCGGCTCGTCCACCGACGAGGCCACGACGGTGCGGTCGGCGTCGACCACCGTCAGCGACCCGCCGTACACCTCGACGTAGCGGCCGACGTCGGCGTCGAGCGCCGTCGCGTCCCCCGACTCGAGGCTGGCCTGGGCGGTCACGGCGAAGCGGTTGAGGTGGGTCAGCCGCCGCACGTACTGGTCCTGGGTGCTGTCCTCGGCGAAGGTCGTCGTCAGCGGGACGGTCAGCGCGACCAGCACCAGCCCGACCAGGGTCACCGCGAGCACGAGCAGCCGGCGGCGCACGGGTCAGCTCCCCACCCGGTAGCCGACGCCACGCACGGTCTCCACCAGTCCCGGCCGGTCCAGCTTGGCGCGCAGCGAGGACACGTGGACGTCGAGGGTGCGCGAGGCGCCGACCCAGCAGGTGTCCCAGATGCCCCCCATCAGGACCTCGCGGGTGACGGCAGCGCCCTCGGCCTGGACGAGCATGCTGAGCAGCTCGAACTCCTTGCGCGACAGGGCGAGCGGCTCCTCGCCGAGCCACGCCTCCCGGGCGTCGTGGTCGAGCCGGAGGTCGCCCCACTCCGCCACCAGGCTGACCGGCGCCCGGCCGACGCGTCGCATCACCGCCTCGATCCGGGCCAGCAGCACCGCCTGGCTGTAGGGCTTGACGACGTAGTCGTCGACGCCGGCCCTCAGGGCGGCGACCAGGCTCGCCTCCTCCCGCCGTGCGGTCACCGCGATGATCGGCACGTCGTGCCGCGAGCCGGATCTCCCGGCACAGCGCCAGGCCGTCCTGGTCGGGCAGGCCCATGTCGAGCAGGACGAGGTCGACCTCGCCCACCAGCGGCACGGCCTCGGCGGCCGTCGCCGCCCGGCTGACCTGGAGGTGGTGCCGTTGCAGCGCGGGCACGAGCGCCGCCACGACACGGTCGTCGTCCTCGACCAGCAGAACCCGCATGAACCTCAAGTCTCTGTAAAGCCTGCGGCAGCGCCGGCTGATGTGATGGCCGTCACCCCTACGTTACCCGGCATGTCCCGTCCCAGCGCAGTGCCCCGCAGCCCCGAGCAGTCAGGGCCCACCGACCCTGCCACGGTGGAGGCCCTCGCCGCGGAGTACGACGAGGAGAGGCCCTCCCGCAGGCTCTCCCCCCGGCTCGACCACGTCGTCTCGGCGTGGTGCTTCCTGGTCTCGCTGTTCGTGATCCGGCAGGTGTTCTGGCCCCTCGAGCAGGGAAGCCAGTACTACCTGATCTGGTTCCTCGGCCTGACCCTGCCCCTGATCTTCATCTCCTACCGGGTGCGTGCGCGGTCCCGGGAGACCATGGCGTCCGGCGCCGCCGACGACCCCGGCGTGCTCGACTGGGCGCTGGGCGCCGTCGCCCTGGTCGTGGGCCTCTACCCCGTGCTGCCGCTGCCGCTGACGGCCTCGGGCGGGGGCGGCTTCGCCGCCTTCCTCGACCGCCAGGGCTCGCTGCTGACGCTCGACGTGGTCGCCGGGTCGTTGCTGCTGCTGCTCGTCCTCGAGGCGACGCGCCGCACCACCGGCCTCGTGCTGCCCATCGTCTGCGTGGTGTTCTTCGGCTACGCCTACTACGGCGGCTACCTGCCGATCGGCTGGCCGATCTCCCACATCGGGCTCAACCTCGAGCAGATCATCAACGGCCTCTACAACGAGGCGAGCGGCTTCTTCGGCGTACCGCTGGACGTGGCGGCGACCTACATCGTGCTGTTCACGATCTACGGCGCGGTGCTCGACCGGATGGGTGCCGGCCGGTTCTTCGTGGAGTTCAGCTTCTCGTTGTTCCGCCGCTCGGGCACCGCCCCGGGTCGCACGGTCGCGACGTCCGGCTTCCTGCTCGGCACGGTGTCCGGGTCCGGTACGGCGACCGCGGTGACGCTCGGCTCCTTCGCGTGGCCGATCCTCAAGCGGGCCGGCTACCCCAAGGAGGCCGCCGGCGGCATGCTCGCCGCCTCCGGCATCGGCGCGATCCTCTCGCCGCCGACGCTCGGGGCCGCCGCCTTCATCATCGCCGAGTACCTCGGGGTCTCCTACGTCTCGGTCCTCGTCTGGGCGATCGTGCCGACGCTGCTGTACTACCTCGGCATCTTCCTCGCCGTCGAGATCGACGCCCGCCGCTTCGGCGCCCAGCGCGTCGACCTGCCCATCAACAGCCCGCTGCGGCTGCTGGCCCGCTCGGGCTACCACTTCCTCAGCCTCGGCGTGATCGTCTTCTTCCTGGCCATCGACGTCCCGCCGTTCCGCGCCGTCGTCTACGCCACCGGCGTCGCCGCCCTGTTCGGGCTCGCCGAGGCGATCCTGTCGCGGCGCACCGTGGTCAGCGGCTTCGACGACCACGACGAGGAGCTGCCGCGCATGGCGCTCGGCGACTCGCTGCGCGACTACGCCCACCGGCTCTACACCGCGCTCAGCACCGGCATCCGCGGCGCCCTGCCGGTGATCGCGGTCTGCGCGGCGGCGGGCATCATCACCTCGACCATCGCCAAGACCGGGCTCGGCCAGATCCTGTCCGACCTGCTGGTCAAGGCGGCCGACGCGCTGGCGCCGAACGACCTGGTGCTGGTGCTGCTGACCTCGCTGTTCGCCGCGATCGCGATCCTCATCCTCGGCCTCGCCGTGCCGGTCACCGCGTCGTTCATCCTCAGCTGGGTGATCATCGGCCCGGCGCTGATCTCGCTGGGCATCGACAGCCCCCAGGTCGCGATGTTCATCTTCTACTACGCGGTGCTCTCCGAGGTCTCGCCACCGACCGCGCTGGCGGCGGTCGCCTCGGCCGCCATCACCGGCGGCAAGGTGATCCCGACGATGATGCAGGCCTGCAAGTACACCCTGCCCGCGTTCCTCGCCCCGCTCGCCTTCGTGGTGTCCAGCAACGGCGGCCTGCTGCTCTCCCGCGGCCCGTTCTGGGAGGTCGTGCTCGCCTTCCTCGTCTGCAGCCTCGCGGTCGCTGCGCTGGCGGTGGTCACGACCGGCTGGATGTTCGGTCCCGACCGGCCTGCTCGAGCGGCTGCTCTGCGTCCCCGCGGCGCTGCTGCTGCTCTACCTCGCCCCGGCCACCGCGGCCGCCGGCGCCGGGCTGCTGGTGGTCGCGCTGCTCGTCCACCTGCTCCACCGCCGTCGCACGACGCCGGCCGGCACCCCCACCAGCACTCCTGTCTCCCCCAGCACGACCTCCTGAAACACCTCTGAAAGGAACCACCATGCGATCTGTCCGACTCACCCGGGCGGCCGGCGCCCTCACGCTGGCCGGCGCCCTGACCCTCAGCGCCTGCGGCGGCCAGCAGGCCCAGAACGCAGGCCGGCGCCGGCGCCGACGAGAGCAGCTGCGAGGCCGGCGAGGGCCGCATCAACATCGCCACCGGCAACTCGACCGGCGTCTACTTCGTCGTCGGCGGCGGCCTCGCGCAGCTGATCAACGACGAGACCGACCTGCAGGCCACCGCCGCCGAGACCGGCGCGTCGGTGCAGAACATCCAGCAGCTCGTCGCGGGCGACTACGACGTCGCCTTCTCGCTCGCCGACACCGCCGCCGACGCCGTCAACGGCGAGGCCGACTTCGACGGTCCGCAGGACGTCTCGACGCTGGGCCGGATCTACTCCAACTACACCCAGGTGGTCGTGCGCGCCGACGCCGGCATCGACTCGGTCGAGGACTTCGAGGGCAAGGCGCATCTCCACCGGCTCGCCCCAGTCCGGCACCGAGGTCATCGCCAACCGGATGATCGAGGCCTCGGGCCTCGAGGTCTCCGACGTGCGCGCCCAGCGGCTCGACCTCACCAAGACCGTCGACGGCATGAAGGACGGCTCGCTCGACGGGCTCGTCTGGTCCGGCGGCCTGCCCACGCCCGCGATCACCGACCTGTTCACCTCGATGGGCGACGACATCGAGTTCCTCGACGTCACCCCGCTGCTCGGGGACCTGCAGGAGGTCAACGAGGTCTACGAGGAGTCGTCGATCCCCGCCGACACCTACGACACGGCCGAGGACATCCCGACCATCGCCGTCCCCAACCTGCTCATGGTCAACAACGACGCGCCTGAGAACCTGACCTGTGCCTTGACCACGCTCGTCCTCGACGGCAAGGAGACCCTCACCCAGGTGCACCCCGCCGCGGAGGAGATCGACGCCGAGCTGGCCAGCGAGACCGGCCCGGTCCCGCTCCACCCCGGCTCGGAGCGTGCGCTCTCCGAGTACGGCGGCTGACACCGGCTCGTCGCGCACGTCCCGCCCCACCACGCCACCAGGAGAACCACTCGTGCCGTCCAGCACTCCCCAGACCCCCAGCCAGCTCTTCGCCGTCGACCGTCTCCTCGACGAGGAGGAGCGGGCGATGCAGCAGACCGTGCGCCGCTTCGTCGACGACCGGATCCGTCCCCACGTGGCCGGTTGGTTCGAGGACGGGACCATCCCCGCCCGCGAGCTCGCCCGCGAGCTGGGGGACCTGGGGGTGCTGGGCATGCACCTGGAGGGCTACGGATGCGCGGGCACCTCCGCGACGGCGTACGGCCTGGCCTGCCTGGAGCTCGAGGCCGGCGACTCGGGACTGCGCTCGCTCGTGAGCGTGCAGGGGTCGCTGGCCATGTTCGCCATCCACCGCTTCGGCAGCGAGGAGCAGAAGCAGGAGTGGCTGCCGCGGCTGGCCACCGGCGAGGCGATCGGCTGCTTCGGGCTCACCGAGGCCGACTTCGGCTCCGACCCCGGCGGGATGCGCACGCGGGCCCGCCGTGACGGCACCGACTGGGTGCTCGACGGGTCCAAGCTGTGGATCACGAACGGGTCGGTCGCCGACGTGGCCGTGGTGTGGGCCCGCACGGAGGAGTCCGAGGGCGGTCGGGTGCGGGGCTTCGTCGTCCCGACCGACACCCCGGGCTTCAGCGCACCCGACGGTCGGCCACAAGCTCTCGCTGCGCGCGTCGGTGACCTCCGAGCTCGTGCTCGAGGGGGTCCGGCTGCCCGACTCGGCGATGCTGCCCGAGGCGGCGGGACTCACCGGCCCGCTGTCGTGCCTCAACGAGGCCCGCTTCGGGATCGTCTTCGGCTCGCTGGGCGCCGCCCGCGACTGCCTCGAGACCGACGCTGGCGTACGCCGAGTCACGCGAGATCTTCGGGCGTCCGCTGGCCGGCTTCCAGCTCACCCAGGCCAAGCTGGCCGACATGAGCCTCGAGCTCGGCAAGGGGCTGCTGCTCGCGATGCACCTCGGCCGGCTCAAGGACGACGGGGTCCTGGCGCCCGAGCAGGTCAGCCTCGGCAAGCTCAACAACGTGCGGGAGGCGATCGCGATCGCCCGCGAGTGCCGCACCGTGCTCGGCGCCGCCGGCATCACGACCGAGTACCCGGTGCTGCGCCACGCGCTCAACCTCGAGTCGGTGCTGACCTACGAGGGCACGTCGGAGGTGCACCAGCTCGTGATCGGCCAGGCCCTGACCGGTCACGGGGCCTTCCGGTGACGGCGGCGCCCGGGGCCCTGTCGGGGCTGCGGATCGCCGACTTCGGCCGGGTGCTGGCCACCGCCGACCGGCCGCTGGCCGTGGCCGCGGCGAACGACGGACTGTTCGCCCGGCTCGCCGGGGTGCTCGAGCTCCCCGGGCTGGTCGCCGACCCGCGGTTCGCGACCAACCCGGCCCGGGTCGCCCACCGCGACGAGCTGGTGGCGCTGCTGGAGGCCGCGCTCCGCACCCGCACCGCGGACCAGTGGTTCGGGGCGCTCTCCGAGGCGGGGGTGCCGTGCGGTCCGATCAACGACCTCGGCCAGGCCTTCGCGCTGGCCGAGCGGCTCGGGCTCTCGCCCGTGGCCGAGGTCGCCGGGGTCCGGACCCCGGCCAACCCGGTGAAGCTGTCGGCGACCCCGGCGACGTACCGGACTCCCCCGCCGTCGCTGGGCGCCGGCTGAGCCGGGTCAGTCGACCCGGCCGTCGTACCAGCTGGTGCGGCCCCGGCCGCCGGGACGGCTCAGCGAGATGTGCAGGTGGTCGCGGTGGCGCAGCGATGTGCTGCACCGCTTCTTGGAGCGGCACGACGAGCTGAGGTAGTCGTCGGCGCGGAAGCTGTTCCACGCGCGGTACATGTGGTCGTTCCAGATGATGTACATGACGCCCATCCGACGGGCCCTGGCGTCGGTGTTGCCGGCCTTGTCCCGGGCGCGCACCGAGCGCAGGAAGGCCGCGGCCTTCTCCCGGTCCGCCTTCCTCGTCGCGTCGAGGGTCCAGTCGAAGGCGCGGCCCTCCTTGTGCTCGGAGGTCGAGCTGTCCCCGCAGGAGCGGGAGATGCCGCCGAAGCCGCCGCCGTGCTGCTTCACGATCCAGCGACCCAGCGCCGTGGTGCCCGGCTTGGCCTTCGGGGCGCACTTCGTCTGGGGCTGGTAGGACGCGTAGTCCTCGATGCCCGACTCGACCTGCGCGAGGGCAGGGAGCGGGGTGCCGAGGAGGGCGAGGGTCGCGACGGCGACCATGACGAGGCGTGACAGGGGGCGTGACATGGGGGCCCTTCGGGGGAGGGGGCGAGCACCGTCGAGGGTAGGTCGCGGATCCGGCGGTGTCAGCCCTTCGGCGGATCCGTCATCGCCAGCGGCTTGCCGAAGCAGCGGCTCTGCGGGGACCAGAGGTAGTGGCCGAAGCCCGGTACCGGGACGTAGCCCGACGACTCGTAGAGCGCGATCGCCTCGGGCTGGGCGGTGCCGGTCTCCAGCACCATCGCCTCGGCGCCACCCACGCCGGCGGTGCGCTCGAGGTGGGCCAGCATGACCCGCGCCAGCCCCTGCCCCCGCGCCGACTCCCGGACGAACATCCGCTTCAGCTCGGCCGTCGCGGTGGTCCCGAAGACCTCGAGGTCGCCGCGTCGGCGCCACGCACCGGACGCCACGGGTACGCCGTCGGCGTACCCCACGTAGAAGGAGCCGGCCGGGGGCTCGAACATCAACCGGTCGAGCGGGGTGTCGTCGCGGTCGCCGTAGCGCGCGACGTACTCCTGCTGGACCTCCTCGATCAGCAGCAGCGCGTCGGGGTGTCCGAACCCGACCCGGTCGATCCTCAGCACGGGTGTCAGACTAGGTGGGCTGACAGCGTCGTCAGGCACCACCACCCGGACCACGGAAAGGTTGTCGATGACCGACGCACTCACGATCCCTGCTGACCTGCTGCCCGCCGACGGACGATTCGGCGCCGGGCCCAGCAAGATCCAGACCAGCCACCTCGACGCGCTGGCCGCGACCGGCGCGACCCTGATGGGCACCTCGCACCGGCAGGCACCCGTGAAGAACACGGTCGGCCGGGTCCGCGAGGGCCTCGCCACCCTCTTCGACCTGCCCGAGGGCCACCAGGTCGTGCTCGGCAACGGCGGCGCCACCGCGTTCTGGGACGCGGCGTGCTTCGGCCTGGTCCGCGCGAAGAGCCAGCACCTCACCTTCGGTGAGTTCTCCTCGAAGTTCGCCACCTCGGCGAAGCTCGCGCCGTGGCTGGCCGACCCCTCCGTCGTGTCCAGCGAGCCCGGCTCGCTCCCGGACCCGGTCGCGGAGGCGGGTGTCGACACCTATGCCTGGGCGCACAACGAGACCTCGACCGCCGTGATGGCACCCGTCGTCCGGCCCGCCGGCCTCGCCGACGACGACCTGGTGCTGGTCGACGCCACCTCCGGCGCCGGCGGCCTGCCCGTCGACCTGCGCGAGGTCGACGCCTACTACTTCGCGCCCCAGAAGTGCTTCGCCTCCGACGGCGGCCTGTGGGTCGCGGTGCTCTCGCCGCGCGCCCTCGCCCGGGTCGAGGAGATCGCGGCGACCGACCGCTACGTCCCGCCCTTCCTCGACCTGCCGACCGCGATCGACAACTCGGCGAAGAACCAGACCTACAACACCCCCTCGGTCGCCACGCTCTTCCTGATGGCCGAGCAGCTCGACTGGATGAACGCGAACGGCTCGCTGCCCGGCATGGTCGAGCGGACCACCGCGTCCTCCGACGCCCTCTACGGCTGGGCGGAGCGGACGAGCTTCACCACGCCGTACGTCGCCGACCCGGCGCACCGCTCCCTGGTGATCGGCACCGTCGACTTCGACGACTCGATCGACGCCGCCGCCATCGCGAAGGTGCTGCGCGCGAACGGCATCGTCGACACCGAGCCCTACCGCAAGCTGGGCCGCAACCAGCTGCGGATCGCGATGTACCCCGCGGTCGACCCCGCCGACGTCGAGGCGCTCACCCGCTGCATCGACTACGCGGTCGACAACCTCTGAGCGATGAGGTCGTACGTCGTGGCGTCGTAGGCCACCAGCCGGGCCTCCTCGACCTGCGTCGGGGAGGCCCGCAACGTGTCCACGGCCGCGGCGACGGCGTCGTCCTTCGGCCAGCCGTAGACGCCCGCGCTCACCAGCGGGAACGCGATGCTGCGGGCCCCGAGCCCGTCCGCGACGGCGAGCGCGCGCGAGTAGCAGGACGTCAGCAGCTCGCGGTCCCGCTCACCACGGTTCCAGTTCGGCCCGACCACGTGCACGACCCAGCGAGCAGGAAGGTCACCCGCGGTCGTCCAGCCGGCGTCGCCGGTGGCGAGTCCGCGGGGGAACCGGCGGCGGCAGTCCTCGAGCACCGCCGGACCACCGGCGCGGTGGATCGCCCCGTCGACACCCCCTCCTCCGCGCATCGCGCGGTTGGCTGCGTTGACGACCGCGTCGACCTGCTGCGCGGTGATGTCTCCCTGCACGACGGTGATCTCCATGGGGCGACCTACCTCAGCAGCTTCAGCACGGCCCGCTCGAGGGCGGCCTGGCGCTCGTCGACGGTGTCGTGGTGGCGGCGGGTCGCGTCCTGGATGGTCACGCCCTCCTCGTAGAGGTCGATCACGCGCGGGTCGACGTAGGACTTGCGGGCCAGGGTCGGGGTGTTGCCGAGGAACTCTGCGACCTCCTTCATCGCCGATGACACCGCCCGCTTGCGCGACGCCCTCGTCTCCCCGGGCTCGTCCGACTCCGCGAGCGCGGCGGCGGCGAGCACCGTGGCGTGCCAGGTGCGGAAGTCCTTCGCGGTGTAGCCGTCGTCACCGACGCTGGGAAGCGTCGCGCGGAGGTAGTCGTTGACGTGGCTGGCACTGAGGTCCTTCCAGCCGCGACCGTCCTTCCAGACGAGCAGCTGCTCCCCGCCACGCCGCCTGCGCATCACGTCGAGCGACGCGATCGCCGCCGGGTCGTCGATCCGGATGGTGTGCTCGACGCCGGACTTGCCCTCGAAGCAGAACACCAGCGCGTCGGCCTGACGACGGACGTGGCGGCGCTGCAGCGTGGTCAGCCCGAAGCTGCCGTTGGTGTCGGCGTAGACGTCGTTGCCGATCCGGAAGTAGCCGAGGTCCAGCAGCCGCGCCGCGGTCGCGCAGGCCCGGTCGAGCGGCATCCCGGCGGCGCCCAGGTCGGTCAGGATCTGCTCACGGGCACGGGACAGGGCCTTGCCGAACCCGAGCACGCGGGCGTGCTTGAGGTTGTCGCGCTGCTCGCGCCACACCGGGTGGTAGAGGTACTGGCGACGGCCGGCGTCGTCGGTCCCGACCGCCTGCAGGTGCCCGTTCTCGGCCGTGCAGATCCACACGTCCTTCCACGCCGGCGGGATGACGAGTGCCTTGCAGCGGGCCGCCTCCTCCTCGGTGAGCCGCTGGCCGTCGGCGTCGAGGTAGACGAATCCCTTGCCGGCACGCCGCCGGGTCCAGCCCACGTCGTCGGGAGAGGTACGGCGCAGTCGCGGCATGCTCGGATTTTAGGGTGCCCCACCCGCGGCCGGCCTCACCTCAACGGGGATGGTCGCGCTGGCCCCGTGGCGGCCTCAGCGAGAAGCCCAGCACCACGAGGGCGACCAGGAACACCCCGAAACCGGTCAGCCACGGCCACGGGTTGCTCGTCGGTGCCGCCTCCTGGGGGAGCTCACGACCCTCGCGGCTGAGCGGTGTCGGCTCGGCGGTCGGGCCGATCTCCGGCAGCGCCACCTCGTGGACGGGCGCGCGCTGGCCCTCGGTGCTGACGAGCAGGGTGTCGCCGTCCGCCCCGACCGCTGATCCCCTCCCCCTGCTGCTGGGGAGGGAGCGCGACCTCCTCGACCGGCTCCAGCCCGGGCCAGGTGTAGATCACGGCCCGGGCGTAGTCGCGCAGCACCAGGTGCTCCCCGTCGGGCAGGAAGGCACCGTCGGTCACCACCGCCATCACGTCCCCGCGGGGCCGCAGCAGCCTTGGACGCCCCGGGGCCGGATCGGCGGGCGCGGCGTACACCTCACCGCCGAAGACGCCCTTGGTGACGACGAGCAGTCGACCGGTCGTGGGCTCGGTGAGCAGCGCCTCGGCGTCGGCGGGGCCGTCGGGGTAGGCCAGCTCGACCCGCTCACCGGTCACGGTGCGGTCGCCGCGCCCGACCGGGACCCGCACGACGCTGACGGAGTCGCGGGCGCGGGCGTTGTCGCCGATGTCGGCCACCCAGACCGCGCCGTCACCGGCGGGGGCGACCGCCTCGACGTCGGTGGCCCCGCCCTCCCAGCGGGTCACGCCGACCGTCTCGCCGGTGGCCGGGTCGACGGTGAACGCGCGCGCCTCGTCGCCGGAGTCGTTGACGGTGATGACGAGCCCGCCGACGACCGCCAGTCCGCTGGACTCGACCACGGCCGGGTCCTGGAAGCGGAAGAGCGGCCGCTGCTCGGTGTCGGCCCCCGCGGCGATGCCGGCACCGAAGGGCAGCGCGACCAGCACGGCCACGACCAGCCCAGTCAGCGCCTCACGCACCGGCACGGTCCGCCAGCAGCACGGCGAGACGCGGGCTGACCGCCCACGCGGCGACGAGCTCGTCGTACTCCTCGCGCACCCCGTCCCCGGCGTCCGGGGCGCCGGTGCGGGTCGCCCGGAGCAGGGTGTTGCGCGGGGTGTGCTGGCTCTCGACGAACTGGACGACGTCGACGCGGTAGCCCTCCAGCCGCAGCAGCGAGGCGCGCAGCGCGTCGGTGAGGGTGTCGGCGAAGCGCTCGCGGAGGATGCCGTGCCGGGTCAGCATCTGGTACGGCGCCGGGGTCGGAGACCGGCGCAGCTGGGCCGCGATGTCGTGGTGGCAGCAGGGCGCGGCCAGCACCAGCGGCGAGCCCCACCCGACCGCCCGGGAGAGCGCCTCGTCGGTCGCCGTGTCGCACGCGTGCAGCGCCAGCACGACCTCGGGGGTCGGGTCGAGGACCGCCCCGGCGATCGTGCCGACCACGAAGTCGGCGCCGATCCCGAGGCCCTCGGCGACGCCGCTGTTGTGCTCGCGCGACTGCTCCTTCACGTCGACCCCGGTCATCCGGACCGGCAGCCCCCGGACGTGGGTGAGGAAGCGGTGGGCGGCGAAGGTGAGGTAGGCGTTGCCGCAGCCGAGGTCGACGACGCGCAGCGGGTCGTCCTCGGTCGGGCGGCGCAGGTGTCCCTGGGCGATGGCGTCGCGGATCGCGACGTCGAGCAGCTGCAGGAACTCCTCGACCTGGCGGTACTTCGCCTGCCGGCTCGGCTTCACCCGCCCCTGCTCGTCGGAGATGCCGAGCGCGCGGAGCACCGGGTCGTCCTCGGGCAGCAGCCGCTGCTTGTCGCGGTCGTGGTCCCGGTCCACCTCCACCTGCTCCGCCAGCGCCCTCGAGTGCAGCAGCGGTCGGCCCTTCTTGGTCACGCGCAGCTGGTGGGCCTCGGTGGTGGTGTCGACGTGCCAGTTGCCGAACGGCAGCGCGAGCAGGTCGTCCACGGCGACGCCCGCCGCCTCGCCCACCGCGTGGTTGGAGGTGTGCGCCTGCGTCTCGTCGTACGCCGTCACCTGCAGGTGGCGCCCGGCCTTGAGGTCGACGTACCTCAGCTCGACCCGGCGCCACGGCGGCTGCTGCCCCTTCCGCCGCCCGGACGCGACCGCGCGGACCAGGGCGTCGGGGTCGAGCAGGTGGCCGCGGAGGAGGTGGAGGGCCTCCGGCAGCGCATCGTCCGGTGGGCCGTCCGGTGGGCTGGTCGGTGGGCTGGTCACGGCAGGACCGCGGCGATGAGGACGACGAGCAGGAGCGCGACGAGCGCCACCGGGATGATGAGTCGGCGGTGGCGGGGGTTCACCCCGCGATCGTATCGAGCGGCCCTCGCGGACCGTCATCGAAGCCGCCGTCGATGGCGCGGATTCGTTCTGCCGCACCCCGGTCCCCACCCGGCACGCCACGTCGCCCCGTGATGCCGCACCCCACGGCACAACCCACCGCGGAGACATCCCGAGTGGGGACCAGGGTGTGCCAGAACCGCGGACGCCGGGCGCTCAGGCGTCGTGGACCTCACGCGCAGCAGACGCCAGCAGCTCCACGAGGTGGCGCGCCCGGACGTCGGCGAGGTCGGCGAGCTGGTGGCGGCACGACAGCCCGTCGGCCAGCACCACCACGTCCGGCCCGGCGGCGCGCACGGCCGGCAGCAGGGAGGTCTCGGCCACCGCGACGGAGACGTCGTAGTGGCCCTGCTCCATGCCGAAGTTCCCGGCCAGGCCGCAGCAGCCGGGGACGCGGGTCACCGCGGCACCCGCGCGACGCAGCAGCGCCTCGTCGGCCTCCCAACCGAGCACCGACGCCTGGTGGCAGTGCGGCTGGGCGAGCACGGTGGTGCCGGTCAGGTCGGGCAGCGGGAGGTCGAGCCGGGTGATGAGCTCGGCCAGGGTCAGCACGCCGTCGGCGACGGTCCGGGCGGCGGGAGAGTCGAGCAGCTCCACCGCGTCGGTGCGCAGCGTCGCGAGGCAGGAGGGCTCCAGGCCGATGACCGGCACGCCGGTCGAGACGTACGGCGCGAGCGTGCCCACCGTCGCGGCCAGCGTCGAGCGGGCCCGGTCGAGCTGCCCCGTCGTCACCAGCGTCAGCGCGCAGCACGCCTGCTCGGGGACGACCCGCGCGGTCAGCCCGAGGCCGGCCAGCCAGGAGATGGCGGCGGCGGCGAGGTCGGGGCCGAAGTGGTCGGTGAACGTGTCGCCCCAGAGCCACACGTCGGGCAGCACGTCCGGGGTCGGCCGGGCCAGGCGCCGAGGCGCGGGCAGCGGCAGCGACCGCCGCCGGTCGACCCCGGCCACCGCCTTCGCCACCGCGGACACCGGCCCGAGGCCGGCCAGCCGGCGACCCCACGACGGGGCGGCGTCGAGCCAGGTCGGCAGCCGCCCGAGCGTGTAGTGGCTGCGCGGGCGGCGTCGCCCGGCGTACTGCCGGTGCAGCACCTCGGACTTGTAGGTCGCCATGTCGGTGCCGGTCGGGCAGTCGGTCGCGCAGCCCTTGCAGGACAGGCAGAGGTCGAGCGCCTCGGAGACCGCCGGGTCCCGCAGGCCACCGACCAGGCTGCCGTCGAGCGCCTCCTGCAGGACGCGGGCACGCCCCCGCGTGGAGTCCTTCTCGTCGCGGGTCGCGAGGTAGGAGGGACACATGACGTTGCGGGCCACCGGGGCCACGCACGCGCCCACCCCCGTGCACCGGTGGACCTCGGCCCCCAGCCCGCCGCTGTCGTGCAGCAGCAGCCGGCCCGGACGCAGGTCGGCGTCGAACGGGGCCGGGTCGACCAGCACGCCCGGGTTGAGCAGCCCCTCGGGGTCGCAGACGTCCTTCACCGCGCCGAAGAGCGCGAGCGACTCCTCGTCGTACATCAGCGGCAGCAGCTCCGAGCGCGCCCGGCCGTCGCCGTGCTCACCGGAGAGCGACCCGCCGTAGGCCTGCAGCGCAGTGGCCCCGGCGACCAGGAACTCACGGAAGCGACGCCGGCCGGAGTCGTCGAAGGTGAAGTCGATCCGCGCGTGCACGCAGCCGTCGCCGAAGTGACCGTAGGGCACGCCGTCGAGGTCGAACTCCTGCAGCAGCGCGTCGAAGTCGCGCAGCCACGCGCCGAGGTGGACGGGCGGGACGGCGGCGTCCTCCCACCCGGAGTACGCCGGCGTCGCCAGGCTGCGCGCGGCCAGCCCGGCCCCCGCCTCGCGGATCCGCCACAGCGCCGCGGCCTCGGCCGGGTCGGGCACCTCGCGACGCCCCAGCTCGCCGGCCGGGGGCACGACCTCCTCGCCGGTCACCTCCACGAACAACCAGCCGGCACCGCGCGGCAGCTCCGGCACCGGGCTCCCGCTCCCCCGCACCAGGTCGACGATCCGCGCGTCCAGCCCCTCGCAGGCCACCAGCGGCAGGCCTGCCTCGAGCAGCCCGGGCACCGCGTCGGCCGCCTCCACCATCGAGGCGTAGCCGAGCACCGTCAGCCGGCGCGGCAGGTCCTCGACCAGCCGCACCGTCGCCTCCGCGACGACGCCCAGCGTCCCCTCGCTGCCCACCAGGAACCGGTCGACGCTGCGCCCGTTCTCGGGCAGCAGGTGCTCCATCGAGTAGCCGCTGACCTGCCGGCCGAAGCGGCCGAAGGCGGTCCGCACGTGCCCCAGGTGGCCGTCGACCAGCGCCCCGAGCCGCGCGGGCACGTCGTCGGCGACCCACAGCACGTCCAGGTCGACCACGTTGTCGCTGGTCCGGCCCCACCCCAGCGCCCGCGACCCGCACGCGTTGTTGCCGATCATCCCGCCGATCGTGCAGCGGGTGTGGGTCGAGGGGTCCGGCCCGAAGCGCAGTCCGTACGCCGCCGCCTCGGCCTGGAGCGCCGCGTGCACGACCCCCGGCTCGACCCGGGCGGTCCGCGCCTCGGGGTCCACCTCGAGCACCCGTCCGAGGTGCCGGACGGTGTCGACGACCAGCCCGGGGCCGACCGCGTTGCCGGCGATCGAGGTGCCCGCACCCCGCATCGTCACCGGCACGCCGGCCTCGCGGGCGACGTCGAGCACGGCGTGGAGCTCGTCGGTGTGCCGCGGCCGGACCACCGCCTGCGGGACGACCCGGTAGAGCGAGGCGTCGGAGGAGTACAGCGCCCGGTCCAGCGTGGAGTCGGAGACGTCCTCGACCCCGCGCCGGCGCAGCCCGGCCAGCAGGTCGAGGCTCACCAGTGCTCCATCGACCCGCGGAACACCGCCGCCAGGTCGTCCTCGCCCACCACACGCGGAGCCGTGGCCAGCAGCCGCTGCTGCTGCATCGCGCCGGCCACCAGGTCCGTCACGTCGGCCTCGCCGTAGCCGAGCTCCGCGAGCCCGGAGGGCAGCCCGATGTCGCGCATCAGCGTCGTCAGCACCCGCGGCAGCAGGTCCGGACCGTCCCCGGTCGCCGCGGGGTCGAGCAGCCGGGCGGCGCGCAGGTGCCGCTCCGGCGAGGCCTCGAAGGTGAAGCGGAACGCCTCCGGCGCGGTCATCGCCACCGCCATCCCGTGCGGCACGATCGCCTCGTCGTCGGGGTAGCCGGCGGGTCGGTAGTCACGCACCCGCCCCGCGATCGGGTAGGCGTTGGCGTGGGGCACGTGGACGCCCGCGTTGCCGAAGCCCAGCCCGGCGAAGGTCGCGGCCAGCGCCATCTGCTCCCGCGCCTCGCGGTCGGTCCCGTCGTGGACGGCGGTCCGGAACGCACCGGACAGCAGCGACAGCGACCGCTCCGCCCAGACGTCGGCGATCGGGTTGGCGCCGCAGTAGGGCACCCGCTGCTCGGGCTGCTTGGCCGGGAAGTCGGCGAACCACCGTGCCGTGAAGCTCTCCAGCGCGTGGCTGAGCACGTCCATCCCGGCGGCCGCGGTCACCATCGCCGGCTGGCTGAACGTGAGGTCGGGGTCGACCACGGCCGCCGTGGGACGCAGCATCGGGTGGCTGATGCCGGTCTTCACGTGGTGCTCGAGCACGTCGAGGACGCACACCGGCGTGCTCTCGCTGCCGGTGCCGGTCGTGGTCGGGACCGCGACCAACGGCAGCAGCGGCACGCTCGGCGCCCGCCCCTCGCCGATCGGCGGGTTCAGGTAGTCGGTCAGCTCCCCGGGGTTGGTGGTGAGCAGGTTGACCGCCTTGGCGGTGTCGATCGCCGAGCCGCCCCCGACCGCGACGATCGCGTCGAACGGTCCGCCGTCGCGGGCGAAGCGGATCGCGTGGCGCATCGAGACGTCGGTCGGCTCGACCCGCGCCGCGTCGTACGTCGTGACCGCGAGCCCGCGGGCGGTCATCTGGTCCGCGATCCGTGCCGGGTGACCGGTGGCCGCGACACCCGGGTCGGTCACCAGCAGCACCCGCCGGGCACCGCTGGCAGCCAGGTCGTGGCCGATCTCGGCCGAGGACCCCGTCCCGAACTTGAGGGCGGGCGCGCCGTAGGTGAACACCGTCTCCGTCACGTGCTCGACCCTAGCCGCGGTCCAGCGCGTGCCGGACCACGTCGAGCACCGGCACCGCGCCGGACTCGACGTCGGCCAGCGGCACGAACGCCGCGGCGTCGGTGGTGCCACCGGCCTCCGTCAGCCGCGGTTCCGCGCCCTCGGCCACGGTGGCGGCGTAGACCAGGTGGATGCCGTGGAAGTCCTCGAGCCGGCCGCTCGGGGCGGTGCCGGTGAAGTGGGTGTCGTGGACGGTGAGCACGTCGCCGACGGTGACCTCGAGCCCGCACTCCTCCCGCACCTCGCGCACCAGCGCGTCGACCGGCGGCTCGCCGTGGTCGACCCCGCCGCCGGGCAGCGTCCAGGAGCCGGTGTGGTGGCCGCGCGGGCTGATCCGGGTCAGCAGCACGCTGTCGTCACGCCGCACCAGGGCGTACGCCGCCAGCCGCTGCATCCGGAACGGCTGGGCGTCGGCCAGGGCCTCGGCCACCAACGGGGTGACCGGCAGCGAGCCGTCGCGGACGGCGGTCAGCGGCTGCCAGGCCGACTCGATCGTCGAGCCGTCGACCTCGACGACGTGCGGCTCGGGCGAGCCGGGTGCGACCCAGCCGTCGTAGACGATCCGGACCGCGTGCGCGTTGACCCGCCGGCCGCTGCGCCAGGCCTGGGGCATGTGCGCGGAGTAGACCCGCGCGGTGTCGCTGACCTCGGCGTCGAGGCCCGTCTCCTCGTGGATCTCGCGGATCACCGCGTCGCGGGGGTCCTCGCCGTGGTCGAGGCCACCGCCGGGCAGGGTCCACAGCTCGTCAGCCGTCACCAGGGGTGAGAGCCGACTGAGCAGGAGCTGGTCGTCGCGGATGATCACGGCGTACGCCGCGACCCGCTGACGCTTCGGTGTGCTGGCCATCGGACCCAACTTAGTTGGCGGGACCCCACGTCGGTGGCACCGCGCGGCCCGGCAGGTTCTCCCGCGGCAGCGCGGTGACCCGGTCCGGCGCGCCCCCGCCGAGGTGGGCGGGCCACCACCACGCCTGGTCCCCCGGCTCCGGCCGGTGGTGCGGTCGCTGCTGGAGCTCCTCGACCATCGGCGACAGCGTCGCCCCGAGCCGCGCGGTCAGCGCCCGGGCGTCCTCCCCGGGGAGCGGCTCGATCGCGCGGCCGATCCGCAGGTCCACCGGTCGGTGGCGGGTCCGCTCGGGCTTGCGCTTGACCGTCCAGACCCGCTGCGTGCCCCACTGGGCGACCGGCACCAGCGGCGCACCGGTCTCCAGTGCCAGCGCCGCGGCTCCGGCCATCAGCCCCCGCACCGTGAGCGAGTGGCTGATCCCGGCCTCGGGGAAGATCCCCACGGTCTCGCCCTCGCGCAGCAGCGCGCGCGCCCGGAGGTACGCCGCGGCGGGCGCCGCCCGGTCGACCGGCACGTGCCGCATCCCGGTCATCGCGCGGCCCGCCACCGGCTGGTGCCAGACGTCGTGGCGGGTGAGGAAGCGGACGTTGCGGCCACGCGCCCGACCGGCCGCGGCGATCGTCATGAAGTCGAGGTAGCCGATGTGGTTGCCGGCCAGCACGACCGGCCCGTCGGCCGGCAGGTGCTCGAGGCCCTCGAGCTCGAGGCGCAGGTCGAGGACGCGGAACAGCAACGAGCCGAGCGCCACCGTGGCGTCGTACCAGCGTTCGGCCACCGGGTGCTCAGGAGAACGGCGGGCGCGCGTCGACCGCGAGCGAGCGTCGACCCGCCCACCGCCAGACCCGGGCCGCGCGGTCGCGGTCGTCGTCGGTGACCAGGTTGCCCATCCAGCGCAGCGCCAGCGTCATCAGCCAGTCCGAGCGCATCCCGGCCGGACCGAGCGCCCGCAGCACGCCGGGCACCGTCACCAGCCCGGCCAGCCGGCGGGCGATCGAGAACGACTCGCCGTAGTGCTCGCGCAGCACCTCCGGCCAGGCCGCGGTGAGGTCGTCGTGGTCGACGAGGAGGTCGACGATCATCCGCCCGCTCTCGAGGCCGTAGTCGATGCCCTCGCCGTTGAGCGGGTTGACCAGGGCGGCGGCGTCGCCGACCAGGGCCCAGTTCACCCCCGCGACGTTGCTGACCGCGCCGCCCATCGGCAGCAGCGCCGAGGTCGGCAGCCGCAGCTCACCGGAGAGCCCGAAGTCGTCGCGGATGGTGTCGGCGTAGAGCTGCATGAGCGGCTTGATCGCGACCTCGGCGGGTCGCTTCGCGGTGGCGAGGGTGCCGGCGCCGAGGTTGACCGAGCCGCGGCCGTCGGCCGAGCCGAGCGGGAAGACCCAGCCGTAGCCGCTGAGGATCTCGTCCTGTTCACCGCGCAGCTCGAGGTGGGAGGAGATCCACGGGTCGTCGGCCCGGGTGGAGTCGACGTAGGCCCGCCCGGCCACGGCGTAGACGGTGTCGCGGTGCCACTCGCGGCCGAGCTTCTTGCCCAGCGGCGAGCGGACGCCGTCGGCGACGACCAGCCGATCGCAGCCGATCTCGACGTCGCCGTCGGCGGTGCGGAACACCACGGAGGTCACGCGGTCACCGGACCGGCGTACGTCCACGGCGCGGGCGCCGTCGAGCGCCCGGGCGCCGGCCTTGATCGCGGTGGTCCGCAGGTGGTCGTCGAGCTCGGTGCGGGCGACCGCCGACCCCCAGTCGGGCAGCGAGCCACCGGGCCAGGGCAGGTGCAGGGTCTGGCCGAAGCCGTGGGCCCGCAGCCCCTTGCTCACGGTGTGGGCCCGCAGCCAGTCCTCGAGGCCGAGTCGCTGCAGCTCACCGATCGCGCGTGGCGTGAGTCCGTCCCCGCAGGTCTTGTCGCGCGGGAAGACGGCCGCGTCGATCAGCATCGTGTCGAGCCCGGCCCGGGCCGCCCACGCAGCAGCGGCCGACCCGGCAGGGCCGGCGCCGACGACGAGGACGTCGGTGCGGGTGGGCGTGCTCACGCGCCGATTCTGGCAGGCGGCCGAAGAGCCGGCCCAATCGTCAGCCGCGGTCGGCCGAGGTGCAGAGGCACGCCTTGTTGCCCTGGGCATCGGCGAGCACCACGAAGCTCGGCGCCTCCGCGTCGGAGACCAGCGTGCCGCCGGCCGCCAGCGCCGCCTCGACCCGCGGGCGAAGCTCGTCGACCGGCACCCACACGTCGAGGTGGAAGCGTTGCCGCGGCTCGTCGTGGCGATCGGTGTCCTGGAACCACAGGGTCGGTACGCCGCCGGCGGGGTCGGCCACCTCGCCGCTCTCGTGGTCGCCGCCCAGCACCGCGGCCCAGAACGGCGCCACCTCGTCGGCGTCCCAGGTGTCGAGCCCGACCTCCACGAGCGTCCGCGCCGTCGGGGCCGCAGCGGCTCCCAGGCCGGCGGCGATCGCACTGATCTCCCGCGCCAGCCGGACGTCGCGCTGCGTCATGCCCCCCACGTCGTGACTGCTCAGCGTGACGTCGACGTGCGGGTAGCGCAGGTCGAGATCGGGGTGGTGGTTCGCGGCCTCCGCCGCCGCCGTCACCCGGGTGGCGAGCTCGAGGCCGGTCACGAAGTCACCGGTCCGGAAGCGGGACACCAGCGCGCCGAGCACGGGTCGCCAGTCGGCCAGCCCCTCCTCGGCGGAGATCTGGGCGGCGTTCATCCGGTCCTGGTCGGCGGGGTCGTGTGCCATGCCCACCACCTTGCCACCCACCGGTGGCGGTGTCAGGTGCGTCAGCGCGTGCGGCCGGACGCGGGTCCCGCCTCGCGTGCCTCGTGGACCGCGGTCAGTGCGTCGCGCAGCGAGGCCAGCCACTCGTCCTCGTGCTGGCCGACCAGGCGCACCGACCACGCGAGCGCGTCGGCACGCGAGCGGGCGACCCCCGACTCGACCAGGGTGTCGAGCACCCGCCGCTCGGGCTGGCGCAGCCGGGTCATGACCGGGACCGCGAGGTGGGTGAACAGCTCCCGGGTCTCCCCGCACACCGCCCCCCACGCGACCTTGCGGCCGTAGCGCGACTCCGCCTCGTCCGCGATCCGCATCCGCTGGGCGCGGGTGTCCTCGCGCCAGCGGGCGATCCGCCCGGACTCCGCGTCGGCGCCCTCGGCGCCCTCGGCGCCGGCGGCCACGGCCGGCAGCGTGCCGACGACGGTGATCTCCTCACGGTCGACGGTCATCTCCGGCGCTCCCTCGAACCACTCGCCCGGCAGTCGGCCGGCGAACCACGCGGGAATGTCACTCATGCATCCATTACATGATTACATCGTTGCAGTGTCAAGGGTCAGACGTGGATCGCTGCCGCCAACCCGTCGGAGAAGACCTCCGGTGGGTCCGGCAGCCGCCGGGCCTCCCCCGCGGCCACCCGCCGCGCCGTCCACGCCACCGCGCAGGCGTCCAGCGCGTCGTCGCGCGCCCAGCCGGGGCCTCGCAGCACCTCGGGCAGCACCAGCCCGGCCCCCACCAGGGCCGCGCGGCGTACGTCGGCGCCGGCGGCGGTCCGCTTGCCCACCACGGTGTCGGCCCCCAGGGCGGCGAAGCAGACCTCCGGGTGCACCTCGACCACCGCGACCCCGGGACCGGCCTGCACCCACGCGTCGACCTCGGCGATCTTGCGGCACAGGTTGAACCCCTGGTGGCTCAGCCCCGCGCCCGACGCCTCCCGGTTGGCGGCGTTGGCCTCCGGCCAGGTGTCGGCCAGCACGGCCACGCGCACCGGCGTCGGGAACACCGAGGACTTCCGTCCCCGCGGCAGCTCGGTCCGGGCCAGCCGGTCCGCCTCCCGGCTCCCGTCGTCGGGCAGCCCGATCGGGATGTCGATCCCTACCACCGCGGGCGCCACGGGCAACCCGGCGACCAGCGACGCGATCGTCGGCGCGACGTGGAGCACCACCGTGTCGTCCACGAGCAGCGCGCCGATCCACCCGGCGGGGCAGCCGTCGACCCCGAGGACGGGGGGTGCCGTCACGAGGCCCGCGGCCGGAAGCCCGAGCACATGATCCGCAGGTGCGCGATCCGGTCGTGGTCCTCGAACCACGCTCCGACGACGAAGCGACGCCCGGGCGAGGTGCTCATCTGCTCAGGAAAGCAGAAGACCCCCGCCCCGCGACAGCGGGACGGGGGTCTTCTCGGACCACGTGACTCAGTTCTGGTAGGAACCGAAGTCGAAGTCGTCGAGCGCGACGGCCTGGCCGCCAGTGGCTCCGAACTCGTAGTCGTAGGAGTCGTACCCGGTGACGGAGTACGCCGCGGCGCGGGCCTCCTCGGTCGGCTCCACCCGGATGTTGCGGTAGCGCTCCAGACCGGTACCGGCCGGGATCAGCTTGCCGATGATCACGTTCTCCTTCAGGCCGCGCAGCGAGTCGCTGCGACCGTTGATCGCCGCGTCGGTGAGGACGCGGGTCGTCTCCTGGAAGGAGGCCGCCGACAGCCACGACTCGGTGGCCAGCGACGCCTTCGTGATGCCCATCAGCTCCGCGCGACCCGAGGCAGGCTTGCCACCCTCGGTGACGACCCGGCGGTTCTCCTCCTCGAAGACCACCCGGTCCACGAGGTCGGAGGGCAGCAGGGCGGTGTCACCGGACTCGATGACGGTCACCCGGCGCAGCATCTGGCGCACGATGATCTCGATGTGCTTGTCGTGGATCGACACGCCCTGCGAGCGGTAGACCGCCTGGACCTCGTCGACGAGGTGCTGCTGGGCCCGGCGGACGCCGAGGATGCGCAGCACCTCCTTCGGGTCCGGGGTACCGAGCGTGAGCTGGGCGCCCACCTCGATGTGGTCACCGTCGGCCACGAGCAGCCGCGAGCGCTTGCTGACGCTGTACTCCTGGACCTCCGAGCCGTCGTCGGGAGTGATCAGGACCTTGCGGGCCTTGTCGCTCTCCTCGATCTCGATCCGGCCGGTGACCTCCGAGATCGGCGACAGGCCCTTGGGCTGCCGCGCCTCGAACAGCTCGACGACGCGGGGCAGGCCCTGCGTGATGTCGTCGGCCGAGGCCACACCACCGGTGTGGAAGGTACGCATCGTCAGCTGGGTGCCCGGCTCACCGATCGACTGGGCCGCGATGATGCCGACCGCCTCGCCGATGTCGACCATCTTTCCGGTCGCGAGCGAACGGCCGTAGCACTTGGCGCAGGTACCGGTCTTGGCGTCGCAGGTCAGCACGGAGCGGACCTTGACCTCCTCGATCCCGGCAGCCACGAGCTCACCGATCTTGACGTCCCCGAGGTCCTCGCCAGCGACCGCGAGCACGTCACCCGAGGTCGGGTGCGTGATCTCGGTGGCCGCCGAACGGGCGTACGCCGCGGTCTCGGCGTTGTCGTCCTTGCGGACCACCCCGTCCTCGCCGGCGACGCCGATCCGCTTGGGCAGGCCGCGCTCGGTGCCGCAGTCGTCCTCGCGGATGATGACGTCCTGCGAGACGTCCACCAGTCGACGGGTGAGGTAGCCCGAGTCGGCGGTCCGCAGCGCGGTGTCCGCCAGACCCTTGCGGGCACCGTGCGTCGCGATGAAGTACTCCAGGACGGTCAGGCCCTCCCGGAAGTTCGACTTGATCGGCCGCGGGATGATCTCGCCCTTGGGGTTGGCCACCAGTCCACGCATGGCCGCGACCTGACGGATCTGGTTCATGTTTCCCGAGGCACCCGAGTCGACCATCATGTAGATCGGGTTGGTGCGGTCGAAGTTGGCCTCCATGGCCCGACCGACCTCGTTGGAGGCCTGGGTCCAGATCTCGATGAGCTCCTGGCGACGCTCCTCGTCGGTGACCAGTCCACGCTCGAACTGCTTCTGGACCTTGGCCGCCTGCGCCTCGTAGCCGGCGAGGATGTCGGCCTTGTCGTCCGGGGTCGTGACGTCGTCGATGGAGACGGTCACGCCCGAGCGGGTGGCCCAGTGGAAGCCGGCATCCTTGAGCGCGTCCAGCGACGCCGCGACCTCGACCTTGGTGTAGCGCTCGGCGAGGTCGTTGACGATCTGGCCCAGCACCTTCTTGCCCACCTCGTGGTTCACGAAGGGGTAGTCGGCCGGCAGCGCGTCGTTGAAGATCGTGCGACCCAGCGTGGTCTCGAGGGTCAGCGAACGACCCTCCTCCCAGTCCGCGCCGAGCTCGAGCTCGAGCGGCGGCACGATGTCGTCGAGACGGATCCTGACCGGCGTCTGCAGCGAGATCTCGTCACGGTCGAACGACATGATCGCCTCGGCCTGCGAGGAGTACGCACGGATCGGCTCGGGCCGCTCCTCACGATCGGTCGTGAGGAAGAACAGCCCGATGATCATGTCCTGGGTCGGCATCGTGACCGGGCGACCGTCGGACGGCTTCAGGATGTTGTTGGTCGACAGCATCAGGATCCGCGCCTCGGCCTGGGCCTCGGCGGACAGCGGCAGGTGCACCGCCATCTGGTCACCGTCGAAGTCCGCGTTGAACGCGGTGCACACGAGCGGGTGGATCTGGATGGCCTTGCCCTCGATCAGCTGCGGCTCGAAGGCCTGGATGCCGAGGCGGTGCAGCGTGGGAGCACGGTTCAGCAGCACCGGGTGCTCGGTGATGACCTCCTCGAGCACGTCCCAGACGACCGGCCGCGCGCGCTCCACCATCCGCTTGGCGGACTTGATGTTCTGCGCGTGGGAGAGGTCGACGAGCCGCTTCATCACGAAGGGCTTGAAGAGCTCCAGCGCCATCTGCTTGGGCAGACCGCACTGGTGCAGCTTCAGCTGCGGGCCGGACACGATGACCGAACGGCCGGAGTAGTCGACGCGCTTGCCGAGCAGGTTCTGGCGGAACCGGCCCTGCTTGCCCTTGAGCATGTCCGAGAGCGACTTCAGCGGCCGGTTGCCCGGTCCGGTGACCGGACGGCCACGGCGGCCGTTGTCGAACAGCGAGTCGACGGCCTCCTGGAGCATCCGCTTCTCGTTGTTGACGATGATCTCGGGAGCGCCGAGGTCCAGCAGCCGCTTGAGGCGGTTGTTGCGGTTGATGACGCGGCGGTACAGGTCGTTGAGGTCGGAGGTCGCGAAGCGGCCACCGTCGAGCTGCACCATCGGCCGCAGGTCCGGCGGGATGACCGGGACGGCGTCGAGCACCATGCCGATCGGCTGGTTGCCGGTCTTGCGGAACGCGTCGACGACCTTGAGCCGCTTGAGGGCACGGACCTTGCGCTGGCCCTTGCCGTTGGCGATGGTGTCGCGCAGCGACTCCACCTCGGCGTCGATGTCGAAGTCCTGCAGCCGCTTCTGGATCGCCGTGGCGCCCATGTGGCCCTCGAAGTACTTGCCGAACCAGGTCTTCATCTCCCGGTAGAGCATCTCGTCGCCCATGAGGTCCTGGACCTTGAGCGTCTTGAAGGTGTTCCAGACCTCGTCGAGGCGGTCGAGCTCGCGCTGCGCCTTGTCGCGCAGCTGCTTCATCTCCCGCTCGGCGCCGTCGCGCACCTTGCGCCGCTGGTCGGCCTTGGCACCCTCGGCCTCGAGGGTCGCGAGGTCCTCCTCGAGCTTCTTGGTGCGGTCCTCGAGCGCGCCGTCACGACGCTTCTCGAGGCGCTCGCGCTCCAGGCCGACCTTGCCCTCGAGCGAGGACAGGTCGGTGTGACGCGCGTCCTCGTCGACGGAGGTGATCATGTACGCCGCGAAGTAGATGACCTTCTCGAGGTCCTTCGGGGCGAGGTCGAGCAGGTAGCCCAGCCGCGACGGCACACCCTTGAAGTACCAGATGTGCGTCACCGGGGCGGCGAGCTCGATGTGGCCCATCCGCTCGCGGCGGACCTTCGAGCGGGTGACCTCGACGCCGCAGCGCTCGCAGATGATCCCCTTGAAGCGCACGCGCTTGTACTTGCCGCAGTAGCACTCCCAGTCCCGGGTGGGACCGAAGATCTTCTCGCAGAAGAGGCCGTCGCGCTCGGGCTTGAGCGTGCGGTAGTTGATGGTCTCGGGCTTCTTGACCTCACCGTGGCTCCACTGACGGATCTCGTCAGCGGTGGCCAGGCCGATCTTCAGCTGGTCGAAGAAATTGACGTCCAACACTTGTATCTATACCCCTCAGACTTCTTCGACCGAGCTCGGCTCGCGACGTGACAGGTCGATCCCGAGCTCCTCGGCGGCGCGGAAGACGTCTTCCTCGGCGTCCTTGAGCTCGATCTGCGACCCGTCCTGGCTGAGCACCTCCACGTTCAGGCAGAGCGACTGCATCTCCTTGACGAGCACCTTGAACGACTCCGGGATGCCCGAGTCGGGGATGTTCTCGCCCTTGACGATCGCTTCGTAGACCTTGACGCGACCGGGCACGTCGTCGGACTTGATGGTGAGCAGCTCCTGCAGGGCGTAGGCGGCGCCGTAGGCCTCCATGGCCCAGACCTCCATCTCGCCGAAGCGCTGGCCACCGAACTGGGCCTTACCGCCCAGGGGCTGCTGCGTGATCATGGAGTACGGCCCGGTGCTGCGCGCGTGGATCTTGTCGTCCACGAGGTGGTGCAGCTTCAGGATGTACATGTAGCCGACCGAGACGGGCTCCGGGAACGGCTCGCCGGAGCGACCGTCGAACAGGTCGGCCTTGCCGGTCTCCTTGATCATGCGGTTGCCGTCGCGGTTGGGCAGCGTCGCACCCAGCAGGCCGGTGATCTCGTCCTCACGGGCACCGTCGAAGACCGGGGTCGCGACCTTGGTGTCCGGCTCCGCCTTCTCGGCGTGGATCGAGATGAGTCGGTCCTTCCAGGCAGCCGAGCCCTTGTCAGCGTGGAGGTCGAGGTCCCAGCCCTGCTTCGCGAGCCAGCCCAGGTGGAGCTCGAGGATCTGACCGATGTTCATCCGGCGCGGGACGCCCAGCGGGTTGAGGATCACGTCGACCGGGGTGCCGTCCTCCATGAACGGCATGTCCTCGACCGGCAGGATCTTCGCGATGACGCCCTTGTTGCCGTGGCGTCCGGCCAGCTTGTCGCCGACCGAGATCTTCCGCTTCTGCGCGACGTAGACGCGCACCAGCTGGTTGACGCCCGGCGGCAGCTCGTCGCCGTCCTCGCGGTCGAAGACCCGGACGCCGATGACGGTGCCGGACTCGCCGTGGGGGACCTTCATCGAGGTGTCGCGCACCTCGCGCGCCTTCTCACCGAAGATCGCACGGAGCAGCCGCTCCTCGGGGGTCAGCTCGGTCTCGCCCTTGGGCGTGACCTTGCCGACGAGGATGTCACCGGTGGTGACCTCGGCGCCGATCCGGATGATCCCGCGCTCGTCGAGGTCGGCGAGCATCTCCTCGCCGACGTTCGGGATGTCGCGGGTGATCTCCTCGGGACCCAGCTTGGTGTCGCGGGCGTCGACCTCGTGCTCCTCGATGTGGATCGAGGTGAGGACGTCCTCCTGCACCAGGCGCTGGCTGAGGATGATCGCGTCCTCGTAGTTGTGGCCCTGCCACGGCATGAACGCGACCAGCAGGTTCGTGCCCAGCGCCATCTCGGCGTCGTCGGTGCACGGACCGTCGGCGATCGGCGAGCCGACCTCCAGCCGCTGGCCCTCGCTCACCAGCGGACGCTGGTTGATGCAGGTGCCCTGGTTGGAGCGACGGAACTTGGCCAGCCGGTAGGTGCTGTAGGTGCCGTCGTCGTTCATCGTCTCGACGAGGTCGGCGGACACCTCCTTGACCACTCCGGCCTTCTCGGCCACGACCACGTCGCCGGCGTCGACGGCGGCGCGGTACTCCACGCCGGTGCCGACGAGCGGGCTGTCGCTGGTGATCAGCGGGACGGCCTGACGCTGCATGTTGGCGCCCATGAGCGCACGGTTCGCGTCGTCGTGCTCGAGGAAGGGGATCAGGGCCGTCGCGACCGACACCATCTGGCGCGGCGAGACGTCCATGTAGTCGACCTCGTCGGCCAGGACCTCGGAGACCTCGCCGTCGCGCTGGCGCACCAGCACCCGCTCCTCGGCGAACTTGTTCTTCGCGTCGAGCACGGCGTTGGCCTGCGCGATGACGAAGCGGTCCTCGTCGTCGGCGGTGAGGTAGTGGACCTCGTCGCTGACCTTGCCCTTCTTCACGATCCGGTAGGGCGTCTCCACGAAGCCGAACGGGTTGATCCGTCCGTAGGAGGCGAGCGAGCCGATCAGGCCGATGTTCGGGCCTTCCGGGGTCTCGATCGGGCACATCCGGCCGTAGTGCGACGGGTGGACGTCACGGACCTCCATGCCGGCGCGGTCGCGGGACAGACCACCCGGGCCGAGCGCGGAGAGCCGACGCTTGTGCGTCAGGCCCGCGATCGGGTTGGTCTGGTCCATGAACTGCGAGAGCTGCGAGGTTCCGAAGAACTCCTTCAGCGCCGCGACGACCGGGCGGATGTTGATCAGCGACTGCGGCGTGATCGCCTCGACGTCCTGGGTGGTCATCCGCTCCCGGACGACCCGCTCCATGCGGGCCAGGCCGGTGCGCAGCTGGTTCTGGATCAGCTCGCCCACGGTCCGCATCCGGCGGTTGCCGAAGTGGTCGATGTCGTCGGCGCCGACGACGGTGTCGCCGGCCGGGGCCGCGAGGGTCTCCCGGCCCTCGTGCAGCGCGACGATGTAGCGGATCGTCGCCACGACGTCGGCGATCGTCAGCGTCTGCTGGTCGAACGCCTCGGCGAGGCCGAGCTTCTTGTTGATCTTGTAGCGACCGACCTTGGCCAGGTCGTAGCGCTTGGGGTTGAAGTAGTAGTTCTTCAACAGCGTCAGCGCCGCTTCGCGCGTCGGCGGCTCGCCGGGACGCAGCTTGCGGTAGATGTCGAGCAGCGCGTCGTCAGGACCCTGGGTGTTGTCCTTCTCCTCGGTCAGCTGGATCGACTCGAACTCGCGGAGCTCGGCCATCACGGCGTCGTAGTCGAAGTCCTCGCCGGTCTCCTCGGCGACGGCCACCAGGGCCTTGAGCAGGACGGTGACGTTCTGCTTGCGCTTGCGGTCGAGGCGGACGCCGACCAGGTCGCGCTTGTCGATCTCGAACTCCAGCCAGGCACCGCGCGACGGGATCAGCTTCGAGGTGAAGATGTCCTTGTCGGAGGTCTTGTCGGCCGAGCGCTCGAAGTAGACGCCGGGAGAACGCACGAGCTGCGAGACGACCACGCGCTCGGTGCCGTTGATGATGAAGGTGCCCTTGGGCGTCATCAGGGGGAAGTCACCCATGAAGACGGTCTGGCCCTTGATCTCGCCGGTCTCGTTGTTGGTGAACTCGGCGGAGACGTAGAGGGGGGCGGAGTAGGTGAAGTCCTTCTCCTTGCACTCCTCGGTGGTGTACTTCGGGTCGTAGAAGACCGGGTTCTCGAAGGACAGCGACATGGTCTCGCTGAAGTCCTCGATCGGGGAGATCTCCTCGAAGATCTCCTGCAGCCCCGACTTCTCCGAGACGTCGTCGCCCACCTCACGCCGACGCAGGACCTCAGCGGTCCACGCGTCGTTGCCGATCAGCCAGTCGAAGCTGTCGGTCTGGAGGGAGAGGAGCTGGGGAAGCTCGAGCGGTTCGGTGATCTTCGCGAACGAGATGCGGCGGGGATTGCCAGTGGCGGAGCGCGCAGCCAAGAGGTGTCCTTTTCACGGGTCTCTCTGGTGGATGGCACCCGTTTCACCACACAACCGCCACCGGGCAGGCAGAAGTGCATCTGAGAAAGAGTGCGAACGTGAAGAGTACCCCAGAACGAGGGCAGGACACAACATCGGCGTCAAGACGAGTCCGCGACGTTGCGGTAGATCATGAACGTCGAAGACGCTCAGGTCAAGCAGGCTCGCACAACCCGCGCGCCGGGCGGTCCCGGGAGGTGTCTCAGCAGGTGCCGTCGGGGGTGGTGATCAGGCAGTCGACCAGCCACTCGTCGTCCACCCGCTGCATCACCACGCGCACCTGGTCGCGGTAGACGACCGGCTCCCGGTCGCGGGCGTTGGTGGTCGGCCGGTTGACGAACAGCAGCAGCTCGACGCGGTCCTCACCGCTGCGGACCACCGAGGAGGCCACGAGCTCGGCCTCCACGACCGTCTCGGTCGACTCGGCGTTGGGGACCACGACGCCGGTGAAGAACCGGTCGTACTCCTCGGACTCGAAGTCGGGGGTGATGACCTCGGTCGCCGCCTCCCGGCTGCCCTCGAGGTCGCGGTAGTCGTAGGAGAGCACCGGCACGATCGCCCGCTCGGCGGCGGCGCGCGCCGAGGCGGTGGCCTCGTCGACGGAGTCCGCGGAGGGCTGGGCGAGCAGGTAGCCGGCCAGGCCGAGTGCCAGAGCGGTGAGCACGGCCAGTCCGGCCAGCAGCCAGGTGGGGACCTGCGGGCGGGCCCGGGTCGTCGCGACCGGGGTCTCGGGCTCGGGGACGTCGGTGTCGTCGGGGACGTCAGGCACGTCGGCGACCGGCAGCGTCGCGTCGTACGCCGCCCGCCGCTGGTCGTCGAGCAGCACCTCGGCCGCCTCGTTGTAGAGCCGGAAGCGGCGGTCGGCGGGCGTCAGGTCGGCGATGGCGGTGCGCCAGGCGACCCGGATCTCCTCCGTGCTGGCCGTGGGGTCGACGTCGAGGACGTCGTAGAGGTGGGGGCCGGTCGCGGGACCGGTGCCGGGATCGGTCACTGGGGCGCTCCCGTGATCGGGTCGAAGTCGTCCACGAGCCAGGTGCCGTCGGTCTTCACCAGCTGGACCTGCACCCGGAAGGGCACCGGCTCGGTCTCCTGGGTGCCGCCCTTCTTGGTGGGGTACGTCGTGGTGAAGGTGCCGGCGATCAGCGCGGTCGCGGAGTCGTCGTCGACGGACGAGACGCCGGTCGAGAAGACGTCGGTGACCCGGGCGGCGCCGGTCTGGGCCACGATCTGCTCGGCGGCGGTCACCTCCTGGGTGAACGACGCGGACAGCTTCGGGGTGATGACCTCCTCGACGAGGGCGCGGTAGTCGGTGAGCTTGCCGGCGTCGTCGAGCTGCTCGGGGCCGTAGGTGTTGGCGCGCAGCATGAACTGCCGGGTCTGGCTCATCACGGCCTCGCGGTCGGCCTGGGTCTCGCTGGCGCCGCGCTCGAGGCCGATCGCCTCGAAGCCACGGGTCGCCACCAGCCAGGTGCTGGTCCCGAGGGCGGCGAGCAGCACCACGACGAGGGCACCGGCGAGCAGCAGCCGGAGACGTGCGCGCGAGGGGTCGTGGTGGGTGGTCTCGTCCGTCACTCCTGTCCGGCGGTCAGGGGCTGGAGGTACAACCACTTCCACGACTCCTTTCCGAGCGTGCTCGGCGCCACCGTACCGGTGCTGCTCTCACCCTGCGGCACCTTGCTCCCCCACCGGAGCTTGCCCGTCTCCGGGTCGTACGTCGCCACGACCGGGGCGTCGTAGTCGGCGCCGGCCCGCTGGGGGGCGTGCTGGGCGCCGCGGGCGTTGCTCTCGGTGGCGGGCTCGGCGCAGTGGGCCTGGAGGTTCATCGGCGCGTTGCCCCGCTCCGTCGTGGGAGAGCGACGGTTGGTGCTCTCGTAGCCGCGCTCGCAGATCGGCGGCGTGGAGGTCTCGACGAGGCCGAAGTGCGCGTCGTAGAGGCCGGTGTCCGGACTCTTCGCGACGACCGTGAAGCCGCCCTCGACGACGTAGGGGTAGATCACCAGCAGCTGCTCGATGCCGTCGAGGTTGGCGACCACGACCTCGCCGGTGGTGACGAGGTTGTTGATGAGCTCGGCGAGGTCGACCTCGTTCTCCTCGAGGAAGCGGCGCAGGTCGTTGGCGGCCACGGACCCGCTGTCGATGACGCCGCGCAGGTCCTCGTCCGAGCCCGCGAGGGTGCCGCTGAACAGCGCCAGGTCACGGGCGAAGCTGCGGATCGCGCTCTCGGAGGCGACCTGCCCCTTGAGCACCGTGTTGCCGTCGCGGATCAGCGCGGTGGTGGTGTCGAAGTTGGCGTTCGCGTCCTCGATGAACGCGTTGCCGGTGTCGATGATCTGCTGGAGCTCGTCCCCGGTGCCGCCGAAGGCCGCGCCGAGCTCGCGCACGGTGGTGGCGAGCGCGTCCTTGTCGACCGACTCGACCGTGTTGGACAGGTTGGTCAGCAGCGTCTGGGTCTGGATCGGGGTCCGGGTGTTCTCCGTCGGGATCTCCGAGCTCTCCTCGAGGAAGGGCTGCTCGTCGCTCTGCGGCTGCAGCTCGACGTACTGCTCGCCGACCGCGGAGCGGTTGCCGACCAGCGCGATCGCGTCGGACGGGATCGCGTCGAAGTCCTTGTCGATGGACAGGTGGAGGTCCACCCCGCCGTCGGTGAGCTCCATCGTCGAGACCTCGCCCACCCGGACGCCGCGGTAGGTCACCTCGCCGCCGGCGAAGATGCCGCCGGACTCGGAGAAGTGAGCGACGACGGTGTAGCTGTCGTCGACGAAGATCCGGTCGAGGCGGGCGTAGCGCGCGCCGACGAAGCTGACGCCGACGAGCGTGATGATCACGAAGACCAGCAGCTGGAGCTTGGTACGCCGGTCGATCATCGGATCACCATTCCCGGGACGAGCAGGTCGACCAGGGCGGGGTCGAACTGCTCGCGCAGCTCGCCGACCGTCGGGCCGCTCTGGGTGGATCCTCCGCCGTCGGAGGACGTGGGGCCGAAGGGGGCGCGGAGCGGACCCGGGATGTCGGGCAGGTCCGGGATGTCGGGCAGACCGCCACCACCGCCACCACCGCCACCGCCACCGCCACCGCCACCGCCACCGCCGATGTCGGGGCAGAGGTTGGCCGGGATGCCGAGCAGCTCACAGGTGGCGTCGGCGACGTCCTGGACGACCTTCGGGATCGTCACGCCCAGCTTGTTCTCGAAGCACTGGGCGATCTTCTGCAGGGTGGGCTTCTCGAGGCAGGCGTTGATCGCGTCCTCGGCGCCGTCGCAGAGGTTCTGCAGGTTGCGGAGGTACTCCAGCAGCTGGTCGAGGGGGATGTCGTCGGGCAGCTGATCGCGGACGTCGGACAGTGTGGTGCAGGTTGGTCGGGTCCGGCAGGCTCGTCCGGCGGGTTGATGGTGTCGCCGTCCCCGGTGAGCGCGACGTCGAGCTCGATGGAGAGGTTGGTGTAGTCGCCCATGTGGAGGTTGCGCGCGACCTGCGGGTCCCGGCCGACGACCTCGTCGACGAACGGGTAGGTCAGGAAGACGTGGAAGGAGTTGACGAAGGCGTCGCCGGAGTTGGCGAGCTGGGTGAGCACCGGCACCAGCTGCTGGACCGAGTCGATGGTGGCCTCCTTGGAGGCCTTGATGACCCGGACCCCGGTGTCCCCGAGCTCGTTGAGCGCCCCCAGCATCTTGACCAGGTCGGCGCGCTGGGCGTCGATCGTGCGCAAGGCGCTGGGCAGCTCCTCGAGGGCGGCGTCGATCGTGCCGATCTGCTCGTTGACCGAGATCGAGAGCCGGTTGAGCCCCTCGATCGCGGCCACGATGTCCTGCTTGCCGTCGTCGAGCTGACCCATGAGGTCGCGGATCTGGCGCAGCACCGACTTCGCGGAGTCCTCGCGCCCCTCGAGGGCGAGGTTGAGCTCGGAGGCGATCGTCTTCAGCTGGGCCACGCCGCCGCCGTTGAGGACCAGGCTCAGGGCGCCCAGCACCTCCTCGACCTCGGGGTTGCGACCGGTCTGGTCGAGCTCGATCACGGACCCGTCGGCCAGCATCGTCTCCGAGGCGCCGGACTCCGGCGCCTCGAGCTGGACGAACTTCTCGCCCAGCAGGCTGGTCTGGCGGATCTCCGCCACGGCGTTGTCGGGGATCTCGACGTCGTTCGGGAGCTCCATCGTCACGATGGCGGTCTCCCCCTCGAGGTCGATGTCGGTGATCTTGCCGACGTTGACGTCGTTCACCTTCACGGTCGTCTGCGGGACGAGGTCCAGGACGTCGGCGAACTCCGCCGTGACCTGGATCGGGTCGTCACCGACGTCGGTGCCGCCGGGAAGCGGCACGTCGGTGACCTGGGCGGAGCAGCCGCCGAGCACCACCGCACACGCCGTGGTGGCCACCAGGGCCTGGAGGGCACGGGTCGCGCGCATCAGCGGTCCACCTCCACGAGCCCACCGAGGGACTGGTCGTACTGGTCCTTCCACCGGGCGTCCTTGCCCTGCAGCCCCTCGAGCCCCGGCATCGCACCGGCGCGCGGGAACAGGTCCTGGATGGCGTCACAGGTGTCGCCGGAGGTGTCGGCCTGGCTGACGAAGCCGCAGAGGAACAGCGCCGGGTCGGCCGCGATCTGGCCGCCGATCTCCTGGATGTTCGAGCGGGTGTCGAGCGTGCCGGCCTGCGGGTTGTAGGTGAGCGCCAGGTTGTTCAGGGCGGTCGGCGCGATCTCGAGGATCTGGTCCAGCGCGTCACGCTGCTTGACCAGCACCTTGGTCACCCGGTTGAGCCCGGAGATGTTGCGCCCCAGGATCTCCTCGTTGTCGCGGACGAACGTCGAGACCTGCCCGAGCGCCGTCGAGAGGTTGCCCAGGGCCGCCTTCAGCTCCTCGCGCTCCCCCTCCAGCACGCCCGAGACCGAGGACAGCGACTGGTTGAAGTCGCGGACGGTCTGGTCGTTCTCGGCCAGCGTGCTCACGAAGCCCTGCAGCGCCTCCGCCGAGCTGAACAGCTCCTCGCGGTTGTCGCTGAGCGTCTGGCTGAACTCGCCGAAGTCCTGGATCGTCTGGTTGAACGACTCGCCCTGGCCGCCGAAGTTGTCGGCCGTGACCTCGAGCAGGTCGCTGAGCGCGCCGTTGCGGTTGGCGCCGTTGGGGCCGAGCGCCACGTTCAGCTTGTCGAGGTTCTCGTAGATCTCGTCGAGCTCCAGCGGTACGGCGGTCTGCTCGAGGTCGAGCGTGGCCTCGTCGGACAGCACGTCGCCACCGTCGTAGACCGGCGTCAGCTGGACGTAGCGGTCACCGACGACCGACGGCGAGATGATCACGGCCTGCGCGTCGGCAGGGAGCTTGACCTCCGCGTCGTAGGTCATCGTCACCACGACGTCGGTGCCGGAGGGGGTCACGGTGTCGACGGTGCCGACCGGGACGCCGAGCACCCGCACGTCGCTGCCCTCGTAGACCGAGACGGTCCGGGGGAACAGCGCGGTGACGGTCTTGCGGTCCTCGCCGTTGAACATGGTCACGGCAGCGGCCACGAGCAGGGCGCCCAGGACGACGGGGACCGACCCAGCTTCCTCATCGTCATCACCTCCCGATCTGCGGTGCCGGCGGCATGTTGTGGATGTAGGTGTCGAACCACGGCCCGTTGCCCAGGGTGTTGGCGAAGACCTTGTAGAAGGGCGCCATCAGCCGGAGGCTGTTGTCGATGTTGTCCTCGTTCTTGTTCAGCACCTGCACCACGTTCTCGAGGTTGGTCAGCGCGGGCTTGAGGTCCGCGCGGCTGTCACGCACCAGGGCGGTCAGCTCGGTGGAGAGCTCGGAGGTCGCGAGCAGCAGCCGGTGGATGGACTCCCGACGCTTCACCAGCGCCCGGAAGAGCACGTCGGCGTCCTGCATCAGGGCGATGATCTCCTCGTCACGCTCGTCGAGGACCCCGGAGACCTTCTCGAGGTTGCGCAGCAGCTCCCCGATGTCCTCGTTCTTGTCCGCGACGTTCGAGGAGAGCGCGGAGACGCCCTTGAGCGCCGCCTGGAACTCCTCGGGGGTGTTGCGGGTGAGGTCGGCCAGGGTGGTCAACGACTCGGCCAGCTGGTCGGTGTCGATGTCCTCGGAGGTCTCCGCCAGGCCGGTGAAGGCCTCGACCACGTCGTAGGGCGACTGGGTGCGCTCCATCGGGATCTCGGCGCCCTCGTCGAGCTGGCCGTCGCCGGCCGGCTCGAGCGCGAGGAACATCGAGCCGAGCAGGGTCTTGACCTTGATCGCGGCCGCGGTCTCCTGGCCGAACTCGGCGGCGTCGTCGACCCGGAACGTCACCTGGACGTGGTCGCCGTCGAGCTCGATGCCCTCGACCTTGCCGACCCGGACGCCGGCGATCCGCACCTCGTCGTTGACCTTGAGCCCGCCGGCCTCCGAGAAGGCCGCGTGGTAGATGTCGCCGCCGCCGATGATCGGCAGCGAGGACGCCTTGAAGGCGGCCAGCAGCAGGGCGAAGAGGGCGACGAGCGAGATCGCGCCGATGATGACGGGGTTGCGCTCGCGGAAGGGCTTCATCCGAGATCACACCTGTCGGAGACCTTGGTGCCCGGCAACGGGTAGGTGACTTCGAGCGGGTCGACGCCGGGCAGTCGTACCTGTCCGCTGAACTGGCAGAGGTAGAAGTTGAAGAACGAGCCGTAGATCGCGGTCCTCCCCACCTTCGTGAGCTTGATCGGCAGCACCTGCAGCGCCCGGTCGAGCTCCGCCTTGTTCTCGTCGATGTTGCCCGCGAAGCGGCGCAGCTGCTTGATGTCCTCGACGAAGGGCTTGCGGATCCCGCCCGACCAGGCTGGCCGTCTCCACGGACAGCTCCGAGATCTGGTCGAGCGAGGTGAGGATCGCCTTGCGGTCGTCCTTGAGCCCGCCCACGAAGGTCCGGAAGGAGGAGATCAGCGACGCCAGCTCCTCGTCGCGGTCGCCGATGTTGACGAGCACCTCGTTGAGGTTGTCGATCAGCTGGTCGATGACCTCGTCACGGTCGGCCAGGGTCTGGGTGACCGAGGCGGTGCTGGACAGCAGCCCCTCGAGCGTCCCGCCCTCGCCCTGGAAGACCTGGATGATCTCGTAGGAGAGCTGGTTGAGGTCCTCGGGCGAGAGCGCCTGGAAGAGCGGCTTGAAGCCGTTGAAGAGCACGGTGAGGTCGAGCGCCGGCGAGGTCTGGGAGGCCGGGATGGTGGCCCCCTCGTCCAGCTGGGCGGTGTCACCGATCGTCTCGGTCAGGGAGATGTAGCGCTGCCCGACGAGGTTGCGGTAGCGGATCGCGGCGTGGGTGGCCTCGCTGAGCGGGGTCTCCTCCGCGACCGAGAAGGTCACCAGGGCACGGGAGCGGTCGACGATCTCGACGTCGCTGACGCTGCCGACCTTGACCCCGGCGATCCGGACGTCGTCGCCCTTCACCACGCCGGTCGCGTCGACGAACTCCGCCTGGTAGTCCACCTTGTCCGCGAACGACAGGTTGCCGATGGTGACCACCAGCAGGCCGGTCGCCATCGTCGTGACCACCATGAAGATGGTCAGCCGGACCAGGTCGCCGGCGGTCTTCTTGTCGAGCAGGCTCATCGCAGGCTCACCTCCGCGCCACGCGCCATCGGAGCGACGAGCAGCACCCCGAGGTCGGAGACCTGGTCGCTGCTCACGCCCATGGACGGTGCCAGCAGTGCCTTGAGCAGGTCGGCCTCGGCGGCCGTGCCGGCGTACCCGGACCCGACCCGGTAGGGCTTCTCGAAGGGAGCGACCCGCATGGTGCCCTTGCCGGTCGGCTCGTCGACGCCGTCGTCGAAGTTGGGCTGGTCGCGGAAGGGGTTCTCCTGCGACCCGGTCGGGGTGGGGAGGCCGAGGCAGGAGTGGCCGCGGTCCTCGCCGTAGCGGGGCTTGTCGGCGGCGGTGTAGCCACGGGGCTGGTTCGGCAACGTCTCCAGCACGATGTGGAGCGTGAAGCCCCGGAACGCCTCGGCCT
This sequence comes from uncultured Actinomycetota bacterium, assembly GCA_963754575.1. Classification (GTDB taxonomy): domain Bacteria; phylum Actinomycetota; class Actinomycetes; order Propionibacteriales; family Nocardioidaceae; genus Nocardioides. Next base: position 167,100 of record CAVWGQ010000027.1, read on the forward strand.
GGATCGGTCCGGCGTTGGCGATCCCCTTGAGCAGGCACGGGTAGCCGGGGGCGTACTTGGCGAAGGTGCGCAGCTGCTCGGAGCCGAGCTCGCTGAGCCGGATCAGGTTGTCACCGTTCGCGTCGAGGAACTCCCGCGACGTGTCGGAGAAGGCCGCGACGTCCTGGTAGAGCGCACGGACCTTGGAGTCGCGGTCCTCGAGCGTGCCGGTCGTGGTGATCGTGTTGCGCAGGATCTCGGCCACCTCGGGCATCACGTCGGAATAGGTGTCGGAGACCTCGGCCGTGAGCCGGAGGTCCTCGACCAGGGCGGGGATCTGCGGGTTGAGCCGCTTGAGGTAACCGTCGAGGGTCTCGAGGTTCTCGCCCAGCTCGTTGCCGCGCCCCTCCAGCGCCGTGGCGATCGCGTTGAGCGTCATGTTCAGCTCGGCCGGCTGCACGGTGCGCAGCAGCGGGTAGAGGTCGGAGAGCACCTCCTCCACCTCGACGGCGACAGCGGTGCGGTCGATGGTGGCGCCGGACTCGAGCGAGGCGTTCTCCGCGGTGCTGCCCTCGGGGACCTCCAGGGAGACGTACTTCTCGCCGAAGAGGGTCTTCGGGACGATGGAGCCGGTGACGTCAGCCGGGATCGTGTCGAGCTCGTCGGGGTAGATGCCCAGCGTCAGCTCGGCACCCTCGGTCGTGGTGTCGAACTCCAGCACCTCGCCGACGATCACGCCGCGCACCTTGACGTCGGCCCGCTCGGGCAGCTGCAGCCCGATCTTGCTGGTCTGCAACGTCACCTCGTCGTAGCTGGAGAACTTCTTGGTGAAGATCGCGTAGGTCAGGTAGCCCGAGAGCAGCACCAGGCACAGGAACAGCACGCCGAGCGCCTTGTGGGGGACGGAGAACCTCATCTCACCTCACCCCGCCAACCGGACGGTCGTGGACGCGCCCCAGATCGCCATGGACAGGAACAGGTCGATCACGTTGATCGCCACGATGCTGGTGCGGACCGCACGACCCACGGCGACGCCCACCCCGGCAGGACCGCCCGAGGCGTTGTAGCCGTGGTAGCAGTGGATCAGGATGACCGTCACCGCGAAGACCAGCACCTTGCCGAAGGACCACAGCACATCTCCTGGGGGCAGGAACTGGTTGAAGTAGTGGTCGTAGGTGCCGGCCGACTGCCCGTAGAACTGGGTGACGACCAGGCGGCTGGCGAAGTACGACGACAGCAGGCCCACGACGTAGAGCGGGATGATCGCGATCAGGCCGCCGACCACGCGGGTCGCGACCAGGAACGGCATCGAGGGGATCGCCATCACCTCGAGGGCGTCGACCTCCTCGGAGATCCGCATCGCACCGAGCTGGGCGGTGAAGCCGCAGCCGACGGTCGCGGCGAGCGCGATGCCGGCCACGAGCGGCGCGATCTCGCGGGTGTTGAAGTAGGCGGAGACGAAGCCGGAGAAGGCAGCGGTGCCGAGCTGGTTCAGCGCGGCGTACCCCGAGAGCCCGACCTGGGCGCCGGTGAAGAAGGTCATGCCGAGGATGACGCCGACGGTGCCACCGATGACGGCGAGGGCGCCGCGGCCGAGGGTGACCTCGGCCAGGATCCGCAGGATCTCCGCGGGTAGCGCTTGATCGACCGCGGGATCGCGACCACCACGCCGACGTAGAACGCGAGCTGTCCCCCGAGGGTCTCGAGGGAGTTCAGCGGCCGCTGCACCGCGCTCGGAAGGTTCGCCATGTCCTCGCCTAACCCGTCTTCGGTGGGACGATCTGGAGGTAGATCGCACTCAGGACGAAGTTGACGATGAACAGCAGCAGGAACGTGATGACGACCGCCTCGTTGACGGCGTCACCGACGCCCTTGGGCCCGCCGCCGGCGTTCATGCCCTTGTAGGAGGCCACGATCGCGGCGATGAGTCCGAAGACCAGTGCCTTGACCAGGCCGATCACGAGGTCGGGGATCTGCGCGAGCGCGGTGAAGCTGGCGAGGTAGGCGCCGGGCGTGCCGTCCTGCAGCATCACGTTGAAGACGTAGCCGCCGGCGACGCCGACGAAGCTGACCATGCCGTTGAGGAAGAACGCGACCAGCATGCAGGCCAGCACCCGGGGGACGACGAGGCGCTGGATCGGGTCGATGCCCAGCACCATCATGGCGTCGAGCTCCTCGCGGATCTTGCGCGCGCCGAGGTCGGCTGCGATCGCCGAGCCGCCGGCACCGGCGATCAGCAGCGCGGTGCCGATCGGCGCCGCCTGCTGGACCACGGCCAGCACCGAGGCCGAGCCGGTGAAGGACTGGGCGCCGAACTGCTTGATCAGTCCGCCGACCTGGAGCGCGATGACCGCGCCGAACGGGATCGCGACCAGCGCCGTCGGCACGATCGTGACCGAGGCGATGAACCAGGCCTGCTGGAGGAACTCACGCAGCTGGAACGGACGCCGGAACAGCGCGCGCAGCACGTCGAGCGCGAAGGCGAACAGGTTGCCGGCCGCTCCGACCGGCGCGAGCACCCGCGACGAGGTCAGTGACGCCACATCACGCCCCGGTCGCCATCGACATGTCGTCGTCGAACGAGCCCGGGGGCGGGGTCACGCCGTTCTCGCGGCACCAGTCGCCCGGCGGGCGCTGGCCACGGCGCTTGATGCCGTTCGAGGGGTCGATCTGGAGCGGGATCGGCGGCAGCGGCGGCAGCTCCTGGTCCTTCTCGGCCTCGAGCTCGTCGGCGTCCTTCTCCTCCGACATCCCGATCGGGCCCACCCGCTGCGCGTTGAGGAACTGGCGCACGACCGGCTCCTCCGACGACAGCAGCATCTCGCGGGGCCCGAACATGGCCAGGTGCTTGTGGTAGAGCAGCCCGATGTTGTCCGGCACCGTGCGCGCGGTGTTGATGTCGTGGGTGACGATCAGGAAGGTGGCGTCGATCTGCGCGTTCAGGTCGACGATCAGCTGGTTCAGGAACGAGGTGCGGACCGGGTCGAGCCCGGAGTCAGGCTCGTCGAAGAGGACGATCTCGGGGTCGAGCACCAGCGCGCGGGCCAGGCCCGCCCGCTTGCGCATGCCGCCGGAGATCTCACCGGGGAGCTTGTCCTCGGAGCCGATCAGGCCGACCAGGTCCATCTTCTCCATGACGACGTCGCGGACCTGGGACTCGGTCTTCTTGGTGTGCTCGCGCAGCGGGAAGGCGACGTTGTCGTAGAGGTTCATGGAGCCGAACATGGCGCCGTCCTGGAACAGCACGCCGAAGAGCTTGCGGATCTCGTAGAGGTCGCGCTCGGAGCACGACGCGATGTCGGTGCCCTCGATGACGACCGAGCCCTTGTCGGGCTTCAGCAACCCGATCAGGGTCTTGAGGAAGACGGACTTGCCGGTGCCGGAGGGGCCCAGCATCACGCAGATCTCCCCCGCGGGGACGGTCAGCGTCACGTCGCCCCAGATCAGCTGCTTGCCGAAGGACTTCGTCAGGTCGTTGACCTGGATCTCCACGCCCATGCGCCCGACCCTCCATCTGACACTCGCTCGGTTCCACCTGCGCCATCCAGCCACGCACGGCATCCCGGACGCGCGCCACTCGCGAGTAACAACGGAAACTGTGACGCGAGGTTACGCATCTTCTTGACCTACGTCACATGTTCGTCGTCACAGCTGGGACACGGTCCCCGATCGTGGCAGAAATGAGAGCGGGGCGGACACCCGAGGGTGTCCGCCCCGCAGCTGCAGGTGGAGCTAGCTCACGCGTGTGTCACTTGAGGGTGACGGTGGCGCCGGCGCCCTCGAGGGACTCCTTGGCCTTCTGCGCAGCTTCCTTGGTGGCACCCTCGAGCACCGTCTTGGGGGCGGCCTCCACGAGGTCCTTGGCCTCCTTCAGGCCGAGGGACGTGAGCGCGCGCACCTCCTTGATGACGTTGATCTTCTTGTCGCCGGCCGCCTCGAGGACGACCTCGAACTCGTCCTGCTCCTCGGCAGCGGCAGCGCCGTCGCCGCCGGCAGCGCCGGCGCCCGGGGCGGCGGCCACGGCGACCGGAGCGGCCGCGGTGACGCCGAAGGTGTCCTCGAACTGCTTCACGAACTCGCTCAGCTCAATGAGGGTCATCTCCTTGAACGCGTCGAGCAGCTCGTCGGTGGTGAGCTTCGCCATGATGGCTTCCTTCCTTCTACGTGTGTGACAGGTGGTGGGTACGTCGGCCTGAGGTCAGGCGTCCGTGGACTCGGTCTCCGCGGGGGCCTCGTCGGTCGCCTCGCCGGTATCAGCGGGGGCGGCCTCCTCGGACTCCTCGGTGGCCGGGGCCTCCTCGGCAGCGTCAGCAACCGGGGTACCGGCACCACCTGCGAGGATCGTGGGGTCCTGCTCGGCCTTCGCCTGCAGGGCGCCGGCGAGCCGGGCAGCCTGCGAGAGCGGGGCGTTGAGCAGGTAGACGGCCTGGCTGAGCGACGCGAGCATCGCGCCGGCCAGCTTGCCCATCAGCACCTCGCGCGACTCGAGGTCCGCCAGCTTGGCGATCTCGGTCGTGTCGAGCTGCTTGCCGTCCAGGACGCCACCCTTGATGACCAGGGTGGGGTTTGCCTTGGCAAAGTCACGCAGACCCTTGGCGGCCTCGACCACGTCGCCCTTGATGAAGGCGATCGCGGTGGGGCCGTTGAGAAGGTCGTCGAAGCCGTCGATGCCAGCCTCCGAGGCGGCGATCTTGGCCAGCGTGTTCTTGACCACGGCGTAGCTGGCGTTCTCGCCGAGGGCACGCCGCAAGTCCTGCAGCTGCTTCACGGTGAGACCGCGGTACTCGGTCAGCACGGCACCAGCGGAGTCGTTGAAGGACTCAACGATCTCCGCGACGGCCGCTTGCTTGTCTGCCCGCGCCATGGGTCTCCTTCCGGACTGGTGAGACCGCTGGTCGAGGAAGGCCCGGAAACGACGAACGCCCCGAGCACAGGCTCAGGGCGTGGACACCACGGGGGTGCTGCTCTGTCTCCTGCGCTGGCCGTCCGCTGCTGCGGAACCTTCGATCCGAGAGGATCACCGGCGGTCTCTGGTTACGAGAGGAGACACTAGGCGGCCGCAGCCCCTGCCGCCAAATCGGTGTCCGGCGCAGATTGGTGTCCCGGCGCCCGACGGAACGCCACGCGGAGGGTGCGGGGTGTGATGTCATCGCGAGGTGGACCCCCTGATGATGCCCCTCCACCAGGTCCTCGAGCGAGTTGACGGCCGGTTGCTCTCCCCCGAGCGCGACGTACGGATCTGGCCCACCGGCTTCCCCCTGCTCGACGACGCCCTCGGCGGTGGACTGCGGGCCGGTGCCCTCCACCTCCTCGCCGGCGCCCACGGCGAGGGCAAGACGACGTTCGCGCTCCAGGTCGCCCGGCGGAGCGCCCGACTGGGCCGCCCGGTGGTCTTCTTCTCCTTCGAGCTCGAGGCGGAGGTGCTGCTGCAGAAGGTCGTCGCCTCCGAGGCCGCCGAGCTCGGCCACCCCCAGGCGCTGTCGGTCTACCAGGTCCGGGCGGCCTTCGAGGGCACCGACGGCACCGACGGCGGCCTGCCCGAGCGGTTGGCCCGCCATCCCGGCGGTCTCGACGCGCTCGAGGCGGTGACCGGCTACGCCCCCCGGCTGCTGGTCCACCGCTCGACGACGAGCCACACCGACCTCGACGTCCTCGCCGGCTGCGTCCAGGACGTCGCGGCCGAGTTCGGGGAACCGCCGCTCATCGTCGTCGACTACCTCCAGAAGGTCCGGCCGCGCCAACCGATGGAGGAGGAGGCGACGATCACCCACGTCACCGAGCGGCTCAAGGACCTCGCGATCGAGCTCGACACCCCGGTGCTGGCCATCTCCGCCTCGGACCGGGCCGGGCTCGAGCCGGGCCAGCGGATGCGGGCGCGGAACATGAAGGGATCCACGGCGCTCGCCTACGAGTCGGACGTGGTGCTGGTCCTGGCCAACAAGGCCGACATCGTGGCCCGCCACCACCTGATGTACAGCGGCGACCACGGCGAGGCCTTCAAGGGCTGGTCGGTGCTCACGCTCGAGAAGAACCGGTCCGGCCGCTCCGGTGCCGAGATCGAGTTCCGCAAGGACTTCGCGCGCGGTCGTTTCGACCCCGCCGGGTCCGTGGTGACCGAGAAGCTGGTCGACGAGCGGGTCTTCACCGAGTGACCCCGCCGACGACGAAGGCCGCCTCCCCCTGAGGGGAAGCGGCCTCGTCGATGCTCAGGCTGGTCGGTCCGGTCAGGCTCTGGTCAGGCCTGGCCCTCGTCCTCGGCCGCGACGTTCTTGGTGCGGTTGGGGTCGACCTGGACACCGGGGCCCATGGTCGTGGAGACGGTGACCTTCTTGATGTAGCGGCCCTTGGAGCTGGCGGGCTTGAGCCGCAGCACCTCCTCGAGGGCGGCGGCGTAGTTCTCCGCGAGCTGGGCCTCGGCGAAGGACGCCTTGCCGATGATGAAGTGCAGGTTGGCGTGGCGGTCGACGCGGAACTCGATCTTGCCGCCCTTGATGTCGGTCACGGCCTTGGCCGGGTCCGGGGTGACGGTGCCGGTCTTCGGGTTCGGCATCAGGCCGCGGGGGCCGAGCACGCGGCCGAGGCGACCGACCTTGCCCATCATGTCGGGGGTCGCGACGACGGCGTCGAAGTCGAGCCATCCGCCGGCCACCTTCTCGATCAGCTCGTCGCCACCGACGACGTCGGCGCCGGCCTCACGGGCGGCGTCGGCCTTCTCGGCGTTCGCGAACACCAGGACCTTGGCGGTCTTGCCGGTGCCGTGGGGCAGGTTGACGGTGCCGCGCACCATCTGGTCGGCCTTGCGCGGGTCGACGCCGAGGCGCATGACGACGTCCACGGTCTCGTCGAACTTCTTCTTGGAGCCGTTCTTGGCGATCTTGATGGCGGCCAGCGGCGCGTAGAGCTCGTCCTTGTCGAACAGCTCGCTCGCGGCGCGGTAGGTCTTGCTGCGCTGCATGTCTCTCTCGATTCTTCAGTGAGGGTGTGGTCCACGGGCCAGCGCGGCCCTGCCACGGGTGTCCGGCGAAGGGTGGATCAGTCGGTGGTGACGCCCATGGAGCGGGCGGTGCCCTCGACGATCTTCATGGCGGCCTCGACGTCGTTGGCGTTGAGGTCCGGCAGCTTGGTCGTGGCGATCTCGCGCACCTGGTCCTTGGTCAGCTTGCCGACCTTCTCCTTGTGCGGGGTGCCCGAGCCCTTCTTGAGGCCGGCAGCCTTCTTGATCAGCTCGGCGGCCGGCGGGGTCTTGGTGATGAACGTGAACGAGCGGTCCTCGAAGATGGTGATCTCGACCGGGATCACGTTCCCGCGCATCGACTCCGTCTGGGCGTTGTACGCCTTGCAGAAGTCCATGATGTTCACGCCGTGCGGACCGAGGGCGGTACCCACCGGCGGGGCCGGGGTCGCTGCACCAGCCTGCAGCTGCACCTTCACCAGGGCAGCGATCTTCTTCTTGGGAGGCATTGCCTTCTCTTTCTCTCTCGTGTGGTCATGACGGGGGTGTCCCCTGCCACAGGTGTTGCGTGCTCATTCTCGCGCACGGGACGCTCGCGGCGAAATCGCTCTACCGAGCGACTCCTCTGGTCTCGACCCGCGGTCGCGGCCTCGCAGGCTCGGCCGCGCGCTTGCTCGACCTCGCTCGGTTCTGACGGGCTGCGCCCGTCAGACTCGTTGAATCTGGCTGAAGCTGAGCTCGACGGGGGTCTCGCGACCGAAGATCTCCACGAGCGCCTTGACCCGCTGCGACTCGGCGTTGATCTCGGTGATCGTCGCGTGCAGCGTGGCGAACGGGCCGTCGACGACCATCACGGAGTCCGAGACGTCGAAGTCGGCGACCTCGACCGGGCGCTTCGGCGCGGTCGTGGCGCTGCCACCGCCCTGGGCGTTGGCAGCCGCGGCCGCCTCGGCCTCGACGGCGGCGAACGTCGGCGCGAGCCAGTTCTCGACCTCGGCCATGCTCAGCGGGACCGGCTGGTGGGCGTGGCCCACGAAGCCGGTGACCGACGGGGTGTGGCGCACGGCGGCCCACGACTCGTCGGTGAGGTCCATCCGGACCAGGACGTAGCCGGCGAAGCGGGTGCGGTTGACCATCTTGCGCTGGCCGTTCTTGATCTCCGCGACGTCCTCGGTGGGGACCACGACCTCGTGGATGTAGTCCTCCATGTTGAGGGAGATGGTGCGGTTCTCGAGGTTGGACTTCACCCTTTTCTCCATGCCGGAGTAGGTGTGCACGACGAACCAGTCGCCGGGCTTGGCCCACAGCTCGTTGCGGAAGGCCTCGAGCGGGTCCTCCTCGGCGGGCGTCTCGGCGGTCTCCCCGGGGGAGGTCTCCTCCGTGGCCGCTGCCACGTCCTGGTCGTCGGCGTCGACGCCGTCGACAGCGTCGACCTCGTCGGTGGCCGACTCGTCGGCCGGGTCGGGCTCGGTGGCCTCGACCTGGTCCTCGTCCTGCTGCTGCGACACCTGCTGCTCCGTCACGTCGGTGGTCGGGTCGTCCGTCTTGCTCTCGGTCACGTCGGGGTCGCTCACTCCGCGCTACCGCCGGTGAAGACCTCGAACGCGAGCTTGCCGAAGCCCAGGTCGAGCAGGGAGACGAACGTCATGAAGAAGGCCACGAACACCAGCACCACGATGAAGTAGGTGACCAGCTGCTCCTGGGTCGGCCAGACGACCTTGCGCAGCTCGGCCACGACCTGCCGGTAGAACGTGACCGGACTGGTCCGCTGCTCCGTGCTGTCGCGGCGATCTGCTCGGCTGTCCGTCATCGCCTTCCTCTTCTCCGTCGGGTGCTGCTGGGTGGGTCCTTGCAGGGCACGAGGGACTTGAACCCCCAACCTTCGGTTTTGGAGACCGATGCTCTGCCAGTTGAGCTAGTGCCCTACGGCGTCCCCGTCGCAGTGCTGCTCGGTCTGCGGGCAGGCCGAAGCATCGCGGAGGACACCAAACGGAAACTCTACCCGCAGCCCTGAACCGGAGTCGAACCGGAGTCGAGGGCCCCGGCCGGGGATGCGACGATGGGACGGTGCCCGAGCAGACTGCCCCGACCGGACCCCTCGCCGACCTCGACCCCGCGGAGCTCGCCGCCTTCCGGGACGGCCAGCAGGCGTCGTACGACGCGCTGCGCGAGCGCGGCCTGACCCTCGACCTCACGCGCGGCAAGCCCGCGAGCGCCCAGCTCGACCTCGCCGACGGCCTGTTCGCGCTGCCGAGCGGCCCGCGGGACGCCGACGGTGTCGACGTCCGCAACTACGGCGGGCTGGCGGGCATCCGCGAGATCCGCGAGATGTTCGCCGAGCTGCTGTGGGTCGAGCCGGAGCAGGTCGTCGCCGGGGGCAGCAGCAGCCTGGTGATGATGCGCGAGGTGCTGGTCGACCTCTGGCTGCACGGTGCGGTCGACGGCGGGCGGCCCTGGTCGGCGGAGGAGAAGGTCACCTTCGTGTGCCCCGTGCCGGGCTACGACCGTCACTTCACGCTCCTGTCGTGGCTGGGCATCGAGACCGTGACGGTGCCGATGAACGCCGACGGGCCCGACATCGACGCCGTCGAGCGGCTGGTGGCCTCCGACCCGAGCGTCAAGGGCATGTGGCTGGTGCCCACCCACGCCAACCCCACCGGGTCGATCGTCTCGCAGGAGATCGCCGCGCGACTGGCCGCGATGCCGACCGCCGCCCCCGACTTCAAGATCTTCTGGGACAACGCCTACGCCTTCCACCACCTGACCGAGGACGAGGCGAAGAGCGCCGACATCCTCACCCTGGCCGCCGCGTCGGGCCACCCGCACCGCCCGATCATGTTCGCCTCGACGTCCAAGATCACCTGGGCCGGCGCCGGTGTCGCCTTCCTGGCCGGCTCGGTCGAGAACGTCGGGTGGTACACCCACCACCTCGGCCAGGGCTCGATCGGGCCCGACAAGGTCAACCAGCTGCGGCACGTGCAGTTCTTCGGCTCCCCCGACGGCGTCCGCGAGCACATGCGCAAGCACCGCGAGATCATCGCGCCGAAGTTCGCCGCCGTCGCCGACGTGCTCGCCGAGCGGCTCGGCGGGCGCGAGGTCGCGACCTGGACCGACCCCGCGGGCGGCTACTTCGTCAGCCTCGACGTGCTGCCCGGCACCGCCGCCCGGGTCATCGAGCTCGCCAAGGCCGCCGGCGTCGCGCTGACCCCCGCCGGCTCCGCCTTCCCCGACAGCCACGACCCCGACGACACCAACATCCGGCTCGCCCCGACATTCCCCGCGCTCCCCGAGGTCCGCGAGGCCATGGACGCCGTCGCCACCTGCGTGCTCCTCGCCGCCGCCGAGAAGTTGGCTACCTCCTGACACCGCCGCGGGCACCGCAACCATGACGAGCGCGCAGCGCGAGGGAACGCAGGGGAGCGCGGGGCGAGGGCAGCTTGCTGCCCTGCCCAAAGCTCACCTGCATCTTCATTTCACCGGCTCCATGCGGCACGGCACGCTCCTCGAGCTCGCCGCGCGCGACGGCATCCACCTGCCCGACTCCCTGGTGGCCGAGTGGCCGCCCCAGCTCTCCGCGGCCGACGAGAAGGGCTGGTTCCGGTTCCAGCGGCTCTACGACGTGGCGCGCAGCGTGCTCCGCACCGAGGACGACGTACGCCGCCTGGTGCGGGAGGCGGCCGAGGACGACGTGGCCGACGGCGGTCGCTGGCTGGAGATCCAGGTCGACCCGTCGGGCTACGGCGCTCGCTTCGGGGGGATCACGGAGTTCACCGACCTGGTGCTCGACGCCGTCGCCGACGCCTCACGCGCCACCGGCCTCGGGATGGCCGTCGTGGTCGCCGCCAACCGCACGCGCCACCCGCTCGACGCCCGGACCCTCGCGCGACTCGCCGGGCAGTACGCCGGGAGGGGCGTGGTCGGCTTCGGCCTCTCCAACGACGAGCGGCGCGGCTCGACGGCCGACTTCGGGCCGGCGTTCGCCATCGCGCAGCGGGCCGACCTGCTGCTGGTGCCCCACGGCGGCGAGCTCCGCGGGCCCGACCACGTCCGGCTCTGCCTCGACACGCTCCACCCCGGCCGGCTCGGCCACGGCGTACGCACGGTGGAGGACCCGCGGCTGCTCGACGAGGTCGTCGCCCGCGGGATCGCGCTGGAGGTGTGCCCGGTGTCCAACGTCGCGCTCGGCGTCTACTCCGACCTCACCTCGGTGCCGCTCCCCCAGCTGCTCGAGGCCGGCGCGACGGTGGCGCTCGGCGCGGACGACCCGCTGCTCTTCGGCTCGCGGCTCGGCGCGCAGTACGCCACGATGCGCGCCGCCCACGAGCTCACCGACGCGCAGCTCGCCGAGCTGGCACGGATGTCGTTCCGCGCCAGCCGCGCACCCTGCGACGTGGTCGAGCGGGCGCTGACCGACATCGACGTCTGGTTGTCCTGACCGGCAGCCCTCACTCCTCAGACGGCCGCAGGGCGGTGGCCACGGCGCCGGTGATCGCCAGCAGGGACGTCAACCCGATCCCGCCGCCGATCAGCAACAGCAGCAGGCCGGCGACCCACAGGCCCGAGTCGTCACTGGCGGCCGCAGCCACCGACCAGGGCACCGCGAACCCGAGGACCGCAGCACCCGACAGCGCGAACGCCGCCCCCGGCCCGCGGACCCACAGCTGGGCCGCAACGGCGGCGACCGCGATGCAGAGCGCACACCCGATCACCTGCCAGGCGCGGTCGGGACCTTGGCGACCCCGTCCACCACGTCGTACTCGTCGTCCCAGCCCAGCCAGGCGAGCCACATCGCCGCAGCGACCAGCCCGAGCGCCAGGGCCGCACCCCCGAGTCGGGCGGCAGGACGAGCAGTGCTGCGGGTGGTGGCCCCAGGCCGAGGTGAGCTCATGCCTGAAGTGTGACCCTCCAGGAGACACCCGTCGTGGGTGCGGGCACTCAGTCAGAGCTCGCAGCCCACCAGGACCGGCTCGTTGACCAGCCGGATGCCGTACGCCGCCTCGACGCCGGCGCGGATCTCGCGGGCGAGCCCGAGCAGGTCCTCGGCGGTCGCGTCGCCCCGGTTGGTCAGCGCGAGCGTGTGCTTGGACGACAGGCGGGCGGTGCCGGTGCCGTAGCCCTTGGTGAACCCGGCGTGCTCGATCAGCCAGGCGGCGCTGGTCTTGACCCGGCCGTCGGGTTGCTCCCACGCCGGGGCACCCTCGGGCAGGGCCACGGGGTCGAGGACCGGGTTGGTGAAGAACGAGCCGGCGCTCCACGTGTCGTGGTCGGCCGGGTCGAGCACCATGCCCTTGCCCGCGCGCAGCCCCAGCACCGCGGCCCGCACGTCGGTCAGCGGGGCGCGGCCGCCGATGTCGACCCCGAGGGTGCGCGCCAGCTCGGCGTACGCCACCGGTGCGCCGAGGGTGCCCTGCGGGAGCTGGAAGGTGACGTCGAGGACGACGTGGCGGCCCCCGACGTCGTCGAACCGGTCCGCCTTGAAGCGCGAGTGGCGGTAGCCGAAGCCGCAGTCGGCACTGGCGAAGGTCCGGACCCCGCGCAGCTGCCGGTCCCAGACCCGGACGGTGGCGATGGTCTGGGCGACCTCCTGGCCGTAGGCACCGACGTTCTGGATCGGGGTGGCGCCGACCGCACCGGGGATGCCCGAGAGCGCCTCGAGGCCGACCCAGCCGCGCTCGACGGCGACCGCGACCAGGTGGTCCCAGCTCTCGCCCGCCGCGACCCGGACCATCACGCCGCCGCAGGAGGTGCCGTCCTCGACGTCGGGGTGGATGCCGGTGGTGGCGACCTCGACGACCGTGCCGGGGAAGCCCTCGTCGGCCACCACCACGTTGGAGCCGCCACCGAGCACCAGCACCGGCTCGCCTGCCTCGTCGGCGGCCGTGACCGCCTCGATCAGCTCCGCCTCGGTGGTGGCCCGCACCCAGTGCGCGGCCGGCCCGCCGAGCCGGAGCGTGGTGTGGTCGCGCAGCTGCGGGGTGGGCTCAGGCACGCACGACTGCCTTCGGCATGCCGAGCACCTTCTGGCCCCCGCTGGTGACCTCGAGCGCGATCGTGACCAGGCCGTCCTCGACCTTCTTCACGGCCCCGGCCACCACGACGTCGACCGAGCCCTCGGCGGGCACGACCACGGGTTGGGTGAACTTGCAGCCGAGGTCGACGACCCGGGCACCGCCGGTCCACCCGTCGACGGCGCGGGCGGCCAGCGCCATCGTGAACATGCCGTGGGCGATCACGCCGGGGAGCCCGACCGAGCGGGCGACCGCCTCGTCCTGGTGGATCGGGTTGTGGTCGCCGCTGGCGGCGGCGTAGCGGACCAGGTCGGCGCGGGTGACGGCGTACTCCTGCGTGGGGAGGACGTCGCCGGGCTGCAGGTCGCTGCCGGGGTCGCTCATGCGGCACCCCCGGTGTGGACGAGGGTGGCGCTGGTGGTGCAGACCAGGGCGCCCATCACGTCGGTGATCTCGCTGCGGGTGCCGATGACGTCGGCGCCGCCGATCTGGCGCAGGCTCGCGACCGTCAGCGTCGCGCTCAGCACGTCGCCGGGCAGCACCGGGCGCAGGTAGGAGAACTTCTGCTCCCCGTGCACGATCCGGAACAGGTCCACCTGCTCGGCCTCGAGGAAGGCGTTCATGGCGTCGAAGGCCAGCACGATGGGGTACGTCGCGGGCGCCGGCCCGCCGGCGTACGACGCCCCGGCTGCCTCGGCGAAGGCCCGGACGTGGTCCTCCGTGACGGCGTACGGCGGGGTCGGCGCGAAGCTGCGGCCGACGAGGCTCTGGTCGATGCTCACGGGACCCACCCTAGGGCCCCCGAAATGACGACGACCCGTCCGGGAACCGGACGGGTCGTGGTCGGGAGGAGCGCCGCGGTCAGCGGGTCTCCTTGTGGGTCGTGTGGGTGCGGCAACGCGGGCAGAACTTCGACAGCTCGATGCGGTCGGGGTCGTTGCGGCGGTTCTTCTTCGTGATGTAGTTGCGCTCCTTGCACTCCTGGCAGGCCAGGGTGATCTTGGGGCGAACGTCGGAGCTCTTGCTTGCCACGGGAAGTCCTTCGGGTTGTCCTGCTGGTGCGGTGCTGGTGTGCTGCTCGGGTCTCGGTTCCTGAGTAGCGGGGGCGGGACTCGAACCCGCGACACCACGATTATGAGCCGTGTGCTCTAACCACCTGAGCTACCCCGCCACCGGATCGGGAACCCCGCCGCCTCGACGGCGGCCGGGACCCGGCCCAGAGCCCCTTTACGGAATCGAACCGTAGACCTTCTCCTTACCATGGAGACGCTCTACCGACTGAGCTAAAGGGGCAACGACGCAGGACTCTACACACTGGTGGACGCGTTCGAGAAATCGGCTCCGGCGGCCTCCCCGGGGACTCCGATCAGGCGTCGATCCGGGCCCACGGAGCGGCCTCCTCGAGCTCCAGCGAGAGCTCCAGCAGCAGGTCCTCGTGCCCCGGGCCCGCACCCAGCATCATCCCTTGGGGGAGGCCGCTCGCGGTGGTCGCGAGGGGGAGGCTGATCGCCGGGTCGCCGGTCGCGTTCTGCAGCGGGGTGAAGGCCACCCAGTCGAGCAGCCGGTCCATGATCGTGTCGTAGTCGGCCGTCGGTGCGAGGTGCCCGAGGGTCGGCGTCTCGGTGGCGAGGGTCGGGGTCAGCAGCACGTCGTGGTCGGCGAAGAACGACGTCGAGAAGCTCGTCGTGCCCCGCAGCCGGCGGATCGCGCCCGGCAGCCGGTGCAGCCGCTTCGCGGCGTGCCGGGCCAGGCCGTGGGTGAGGTTGTCGAGCCGGGCCGGGTCCCAGCTGGGTCCGTAGGTACGCCGACCGCCGCGCACGATCGCGAGCGCGAGGAAGGCCCAGTAGAGGAGGAAGTCGTCGCGCAGGTGGGTCGGCAGCGGGTTGTCGATCGCGGTGACGTGGTGGCCGAGCCCCTCGAGCAGCGACGCCGTGCGCAGCGTCAGCTCGGTGACCTCCGGGCTGGCCGGGCGGCCGATGCCGTCGGTGACCACGGCGACCCGCAGCCGGGTGCGGCCGGGCCCGGTGACGTCGCCGAGCGGCGCGAGCCGGAGGTTGCGGTAGACCCGCTCGGCCTCGCGGTAGAACGCGGCCTGGTCGCGCACGCTGCGGGTCAGCACGCCGTCGGAGACGATCCTGACCGGCATCTGCCGGTTCATCGCGTCCTGCGCCAGCCGGCCGCGGGTCGGCTTCAGCCCCACCAGGCCGTTGACCGAGGCGGGGATCCGGATCGAGCCGCCGCCGTCGTTGGCGTGGGCGATCGGGACGGCACCGGCGGCCACCAAGGCGGCGGAGCCGGCCGAGGAGGCGCCGGCGGTGTGGTCGAGCGACCACGGATTGCGGACCGGGCCCAGCCGCGGGTGCTCGGCGGTCGCCGAGAAGCCGAACTCCGAGAGCTGGGTCTTGCCCAGCGGCAGCAGCCCGGTGGCGAGGTACATCCGTGCGAAGTCGCCGTGGACGGGCCGCGGCCGGACCTCCCAGGCGTCGGTGCCCTGCATCGTCGGCATCCCGGCGACGTCGACGTTGTCCTTGACGAACGTGGGGATGCCGGCGAAGAACCCGCCACGCGGGTCGACGGCGCGCTCGCGGGCGCCGTCGTAGTCGGCGTGGACGACGGCACCGAGCCGGTCGTCGACCGTCTCCGTCCGGGCGATCGCGGCCTCCACGAGGTCGGGGATGGTCACCCGGCCGGCCGCCAGCTCGTCGGCCAGGCCGACCGCGTCGTGGCGGCCGAGGGCGTCGTCGTCGGAGAAGGCGTGGACCCGCGTCATGGAGGGAGGCTACTGACGACCGAGCCCGCGACGGTGGCAGCCCGCGAGGTGGTCGTCCACCAGGCCGACCGCCTCCATCAGTGCGTGCATCGTCGTCGGGCCCACGAAGACGAAGCCCTCGCGCTTGAGCGCCTGGGCGAGCGCGACCGAGGCGGGGGTGGTGGTCGGGACGTCGGCGGTCGTCACCGGAGCCGGGACCGGGCTCGGGTCGGTGGCCGAGCAGGAACGCCTCGAGGCCGCCCCGCGCCCGCAGCCCCACGGTCGCGCGGGCGTTGGTGATCGCCGCGTCGACCTTGAGCCGGTTGCGGACGATCCCGGCGTCGGCCATCAGCCGGGCCCGGTCGACGTCGTCGTAGGCCGCGACGGTGTCGGCGTCGAAGCCCGCGAACGCGGCCCGGAAGCTCTCCCGCTTCTCCAGGATCGTGCGCCACGAGAGGCCGGACTGGAAGGCCTCGAGCGTGAGCCGCTCCAGGTAGGCCGCCTCCCCGCTGATCGGCATCCCCCACTCGGTGTCGTGGTAGGCGCGGTTGACGTCGTCGCCGGCACCCCACGGACAGCGCGCCACCCCGTCGTCGCCGACGACCGGACCGGTCCCCCCGGTCATCGACGCTCCTTGAGCCGGGCGTTCGGCAGCGGCGGCGCCGGGATCCGGGGCAGCGGGTGGTCGACGACCCCGAAGCGGCCGTCGGAACCGGCCTCGACCTGCGCCTGCCACGCGTCGCGGTGGGCGACGACCTCCTCGTGGGTGCGGCCGACGAAGTTCCACCACATGACGATCGACTCGCCGAAGGGGGTGCCGCCGAGCACCAGCAGCCGGGCCGGCTCCGACCCCGCCGTCAGTCGCAGGCCGGACCTGCCCGTCGCGACGTAGGCCAGGTCGCCGGATTTCGTCTCCTGCCCGCAGACCTCGACCACACCGGTGTCGACCAGGACGCCGTGCTCGAAGTCCGGGTCGACGTCGAGGTCGAGGGTCGTGCCGGGCTCGAGCAGCAGCTCCGCGCCGAGCAGCGGGGTGTGGGTGTCGACGGGCGACGTCACGCCCAGCAGCGAGCCGAGGAAGACCCGCGCCTCCCAGCCCGCGCCCGCGACCGGGTCGGGGGCGTGGTGCTCGAAGCCGGGGACCGTTCCCGCGTGGCGTCGGGCAGCGCGACCCACAGCTGGGCGCCGTGGAGCACCTCGGTGGCCTCCGTCGACACCTCGGAGTGGCTGATGCCGTGGCCGGCGGTCATCAGGTTGACCTCGCCGGGGCGCACCATCGCGTGGTGGCCGGCGGAGTCGGTGTGCTCGATCTCGCCGGTGAAGAGCCAGCTGACCGTCTGCAGCCCGGTGTGGGGGTGCGGCGCGACGACCATGCCGCCGCTGTCGGCCACCCGGTCCGGGCCGTAGTGGTCGACGAAGCACCACGCGCCGATCAGCGAGCGCTGGCGCTGCGGCAGGGTCCGGCGTACGCGCATCGCCCGGGGGCCGCCGAGCGGCACCTCGCGCGCGGTCGAGCACCTCGACGCCCGGCCCCGCGCCGGAGGGGTCGAGGACCAGCTCGTGGGGGTCGCGCTCGGGATTGGTCACCCCGTCAGTCTGCCAGCGGGTCAGGACATCTGGTGGGGCTGCGGCTGCTGCTTCCCCTCGTCGCCGCGGGCGTCGGGCAGCACCCGGTCGGCGTCGTTGGAGGGGATGACGCCGGTCCGGCCGCCCTCGTGGCGCTCGAGGCGGACGATGACCGACTTGTACGCCGGCTGGTTGCTGCCCTCGGCCGTGTGCTCGAGCGGGACCAGCGGGTTGGTCTCGGGATAGTAGGCCGCCGCACAGCCGCGCGGCTGGTCGTAGGCCACCGCCCGGAAGGCGGGCACCCGTCGCTCCGAGCCGTCCTCCCACTCGCTCACGATGTCGACGAGGTCGCCGTCCTCGAGACCGCGGGCGGCGATGTCGTCGCAGTGCAGGAGGATCACGCGGCGACCGTTCTCGATCCCGCGGTAGCGGTCGCTGAGGCCGTAGATCGTGGTGTTGAACTGGTCGTGCGACCGCATCGTCTGCAGCAGCAGCCGGCCCTCCGGCACGTGCAGCACCTCGATCGGGCTCACCGAGAACACCGCGCGGTCGACGTCCGTCTCGAACTCCCGACGGTCCCGCGGCGGGTGGGGCAGCACGAAGCCCCCGGGCTGGTCGACCTTCTCGGCGTACGCCGCGCAGTCGGGGACGGTGCGGGCGATGGAGCGCCGGATGTTGCTGTAGTCGGCGCGGAAGTCCGACCACGGGATCCCGAGCTCGGGCGACAGCGTGGCCTCGGCCAGCGAGCAGATGATGTCCACCTCGGAGCGCAGCAGCGCCGAGGCCGGGGGGAGCGGGCCGTGCGAGGCGTGGACCGCGGACATCGAGTCCTCCACCGTGACGCGCTGCACGATGCCGCCGGTCAGGTCCCGCTCGCTGCGCCCCAGTGGCGGCAGGATCAGCGCCTCCCGGCCGTGGACGACGTGCGAGCGGTTGAGCTTGGTGGAGACCTGGACGGTCAGGTCGGCGCGGCGCATCGCCTCCTCGGTCACGCAGGTGTCCGGGGCGGCGGAGACGAAGTTGCCGCCCAGGCCCATGAAGACCTTCGCGTCCCCGTCGCGCAGCGCCTTGATCGCGGCGATCGCGTCGTAGCCGTGCTCGCGGGGTGGCGTGAAGCCGAACTCCGACTCGAGCGAGTCGAGGAAGTGCTCCGGCACCCGCTCCCAGATCCCCATCGTGCGGTCGCCCTGCACGTTGGAGTGGCCGCGCACCGGGCACAGGCCGGCGCCCGGCTTGCCGATGTTGCCCTGCAGCAGCGCGAGGTTGACGATCTCCTTGATCGTCGCGACCGCGTTGTGGTGCTGGGTGATCCCCATCGCCCAGCAGGTGACCGTGGCCTTCGAGCCGGCCAGCATCCGGGCGGCCTGCTCGATCTCGTCGCGCGAGAGGCCGGTGGAGGCGAGGACCATGTCCCAGTCGAGGTCCTTGACGCCGGCGGCGTACTCCTCGAAGCCGTGGGTGTACTGCTCGACGAAGCTGCGGTCGACCTCGTCCCACTCGAGCAGCAGGTGGCCGAACGCCTGGAGCAGGGCCAGGTCGCCGTTGCCCCGGACCTGGAGGTAGAGGTCGGCCAGCTCGGTGCCCGTGCCGACGACGCCGCGCGGGTTCTGCGGGTTCTTGAACTTGACCAGCCCGGTCTCCTTGAGCGGGTTGACCGCGATGATCTTCGCGCCGTTCTTCTTCGCCTGCTCGAGCGCGGAGAGCATCCGCGGGTGGTTGGTGCCGGGGTTCTGGCCCAGGACCAGGATCAGCTCGGCGCGGTGGACGTCCTCGAGGCTGACCGAGCCCTTGCCGATGCCGATGGTCTCGCTGAGCGCCGTGCTCGTGGACTCGTGGCACATGTTCGAGCAGTCGGGGAGGTTGTTGGTGCCGTAGGCGCGCACGAACAGCTGGAAGAGGTACGCCGCCTCGTTGCTCACCTTGCCGGACGTGTAGAAGACCGCCTGGTCGGGCTCGACGGCGTGGAGGTGCTTCGCGGCGAGCCGGAACGCGTCGTCCCAGCTGCAGGGCTCGTAGTGGTTGCTGCCCTCGCGCAGCACGTAGGGCTCGGTGAGCCGGCCCTGCCGGTTGAGCCAGTAGTCGGTGTGGCCGGCGAGGTCCTCGACCGAGTGCCGGGCGAAGAAGGCCGCGTCCAGGTGGTCGCGGGTGGCCTCGTCGGCGACGGCCTTGACGCCGTTCTCGCAGAACTCGGCGGTGTGGCGGTGCTCCGGGTCGGGGTCGGGCCACGCGCAGCCCTGGCAGTCGAAGCCGTCGACCTGGTTGAGCTTGAGCAGGCTGCGGCCGGTCCGGGTGACCCCCATCGCATCGACCGCCCGCTTGAGGGCCACCGCCACCGCCTCGACGCCGGCGGCCGCCTTCTTCGGCTGCTCCACCTCGACGTCGGCCTCGTCGATCTCGCGGGTGATCTCGCGCTCGCGCGTGCGTCGACTCATGCGTTCCATCCTGAACCCGCGGACAACCGAGCCCACCACCCGGTGGGGTGGAAGCCGTCGGCGAGCGGGAATGCGCGTGCACCCCGGCGGGGTTGTGCGCCCCGTGGCATCTCTCTTCGACGACCTGACCATCGGCGCCGTCCGCGCCCCCCACCGGGTGCTGATGGCCCCGCTGACGCGGATGCGCGCCCCTGCCCCCGACCACCTGCCGAACGACCTCATGCGCGAGTACTACGCGCAGCGGGCCTCCGCGGGGCTGCTGATCAGCGAGGGCACCCAGATCTCCCCCGAGGGACAGGGGTACGCCGACACCCCGGGCATCCACAGCGACGCGCAGGTGGCCGCGTGGCGCGGCATCACCGACGCCGTGCACGACGCCGGCGGCCGGATCGCGGCCCAGCTGTGGCACACCGGCCGGGTCAACCACGAGTCCCTGCACGGCGGCGAGCTGCCGGTCTCGGCGAGCGCGATCGCGTCCGGCGGCCGGACCTCGCTGTCCGGTCCCGACGGCCGGCTGGTCCGCGCCGACTCCCCCGTCCCGCGGGCCCTGGGCACCGACGAGATCCCGCGCCTGGTCGAGGACTACCGCCGCGCGACCGCGAACGCCCGCGACGCCGGCTTCGACCTGGCCGAGATCCACGCTGCCCACGGCTACCTGCTGCACCAGTTCCTCTCCCCCAGCAGCAACCACCGCGACGACGCCTACGGCGGCTCGCCGTCCGCGCGCGCCCGGCTGCTGGCCGAGGTGGTCGACGCCGCGGCCGCGGAGTGGAGCGCCGACCGGATCGGCGTCCGGATCTCCCCGGTCGGCTCGTTCAACGGCGTCGAGGACCCGGCCGGCGAGGCCACCGGGCTGCTCGTCGCCGAGCTGCTCGCCGAGCGCGGGGTCGCCTTCCTGCACCTCTCCGAGCCGGACTGGGTGGGCGGCGACGCACTGTCCGACGGCTTCCGCGAGCGGCTGCGCGAGGCCTTCCCCGGCGTGATCGTCGCGGCCGGCAGCTATGACCTCGAGAAGGCCGAGCGGGTGCTGGCCGCGGGCTGGGTGGACGCGGTCGCCTTCGGCCGGGCGTTCATCGCCAACCCCGACCTGCCCCACCGCCTCGAGCACGGGCTGCCGCTGAACGACCCCGACAAGGCCACGTTCTACGGCGGCTCCGAGGAGGGCTACACCGACTACCCGGCGCACTCCCCGGACTCCGCGGCCTGACTCACGAGTTGCTGAAGACGGCCGGCCCGCCGTCCTCCCCGGTCGCGTCGGGACCGCGCCCCGCCCAGCTCCAGGCGTACGCCGGGTCCTCGGCCGCGAGGCCGCCCTCGCCGAGCTCGAGCGGCTTGAACGTGTCGACCATGACGGCCGACTCGGCGAAGAAGTCGACGCCGAGCGACGCCTCGATCGCGCTGGGCTGCGGCCCGTGGGCGTGGCCGCCGGGGTGGAGGCTGATCGAGCCGATGCCGATCCCGGATCCCTTGCGCGCCTCGTAGTCGCCGCCGACGTAGAACATGACCTCGTCGGAGTCGACGTTGGAGTGGTAGTACGGCACCGGGATCGCGAGCTCGTGGTAGTCGACCTTGCGGGGCAGGAAGTTGCAGACCACGAAGTTCCAGCCCTCGAAGACCTGGTGCACCGGCGGCGGCTGGTGGACCTTGCCGGTGATCGGCATGTAGTCCTCGATGTTGAACGTGTAGGGGTAGAGGCAGCCGTCCCAGCCCACCACGTCGAACGGGTGCGTGGCGTAGGTCAGCCGGGTGCCGACGATGCCGGCCGAGGTGCGGTGCTTGACGAGCACGTCGACGTCCGTGCCCTCGACGAGGTGGGTGGCGGTGGGCCCGTACAGGTCGCGCTCGCAGTACGGCGCGTGCTCGAGCAGCTGGCCGTAGCGGCTGAGGTAGCGCTTGGGCGGCGCGATGTGGCTGTTGGCCTCGATCGCGTAGAGCCTCGACGGCTCGGCCGGCACCCAGCGGTGGTCGGTCGCCCGCGGGACGACGACGTAGTCGCCGGCGCGGTAGGGGACGACCCCGAAGACGGTCTCGACGGTGCCGCTGCCCTCCTGCACGAAGACGCACTCGTCGCCGATGGCGTTGCGGTAGAGCGGGGACGGGTCGGTCCCGGTCACGACGTACGCGATCCGGACGTCGGCGTTGCCGAGGACCAGCCGCCGTCCTTCGACGGGGCAGGCACCCGGGCCCTCGAACAGCTCGTGGAGCTCGAGGTGGCGGGGCTTCAGCGGGTGGTTGGGCGTGAGCCGCTGCTCGCCGAGCTCCCAGACCTGGCTGTCGACGATCGCCGACGGGACACCGCGGTGGTAGAGCAGCGAGGAGTCGGAGGAGAACCCCTCCTCGCCCATCAGCTCCTCGCGGTAGAGGTGGCCGTCCCCGTCACGGTGCTGGGTGTGCCGCTTCGGCGGCACCGAGCCCACCTGCCGGTAGTACGTCATGTCCGATGTCCGATCGTCGGCGTCCGCATGCAGTGCTGCCCATCGTGCCACGCGGGGTCACCGGGGGGCCGACCTGTCAGTCGATGCCCCAGGCGGCCCGGAACCCCTCCGGGTCGTACGCCGCCAGGTCGTCTCGCACGAGGGACAGCCAGGCCGGGGCGTCGTCGGCCACCGGCACGGGCACCCGGAGCTCCTCGACCTCGTCGCTGCGTCGGCGTACGACCACGTCCGCCGCGCGGGTCAGCTCCAGCCGGCCCCCGGTCTGCGCGCACCAGAGGTCGAGCACGCCCAGCAGGACCCGGCGTACGACCGTGCGCGGACGGGGCTCGATGACCGCGCGGTAGACCTCGTCGGCGGCGACGGGGTCGAGCGTGGAGAGCATGCCACCCATCGTAGGTCGCCGACTTGTGCTCAAGTCCGCTTGAGGTCCTAGCGTCGGCGTCCGTGACGTCCCCCACCCTGCCCGAAAACCCGTCGCTGGGTGTCCCCTGCGGGGCCTACTCTGGTGGACGCCATGCGTGACTTTCCCCCGATCGTGACCAGCTTCTGGTCCCCCGAGGGGGACCAGCCCTCGCAGACCCCTGACACCCGCACCCCGGTGCGCTTCCTGCGCTGGGTGCTCAAGCAGCAAGGGCCCGTCGTCGCGGTCGCCACGCTGCTCGGCGTCTTCTGGCAGCTGCCGCTGATCGTGGGCCCGTGGCTCTTCGGCTGGTCGATCGACAACGGGGTCGTCCCGGGCGAAGCCGACGCCGTCGCGTGGGGCGCGGCCGGCATCCTCACGGTCACGCTGATCGGCGCGGTCTTCGGCATCGCGCTGCACACGCTGGTGGTGCGGAGCTGGCTGATCAGCCTCTACGGCACGACCTCGATGGTGACCCGCAAGGCCGCGCAGATGGGCCACGTGCTCCCCCGCCGCTCGCCCACCGGCGAGATCCTCAGCGTGGCGTCGAGCGACTCCGACGAGTTCGGCGCGATGACCGAGATCATCGCCCGCGCCGGCTCCCAGCTCATCTCGTTCCTCGCCGTCGCCGCGATCGTGCTCGCGACCTCGCCCCGGCTCGGCGTGATCGTGCTGGTCGCCGCCCCGGTGCTGGTCTGCGTCGCCCTGCCCTTCCTCAAGCCGCTCCACCGCCGCCAGGAGGTCGAGCGCTCACGCAACTCCGAGCTGACCTCGATGGCGACCGACATCGTGGCCGGGCTGCGAATCCTGCGCGGCATCGGCGGCGAGCGCACCTTCCGCCGCAACTACGAGCGCCAGTCGCAGAGCGCTCGCGAGGCCGGCGTCGCCGCCGGCATCTGGCAGGCCGTGATCGAGGCGCTCGGCGTGCTGTTCTCCGGCGTCTTCCTGGTGCTGCTGCTCTGGCTCGGCGCCAACGAGGTCGTCGCCGGCCGGCTCACGATCGGCCAGCTGATCAGCTTCCTGGGCTACGGGCTCTACCTGATCGGCCCGATCCGGACGTTCTTCGAGTTCGCCCAGAAGGTCACCCGGGCGCTGGTCAGCGCCCGCAAGGCGATCGCGATCTTCGAGCCGCAGTCGCCGTGGCACGCGGCCGCCGACCCGCGCCCGCTCGACGGCACCGCCGGCCTCACCGACGAGGCCACCGGCTTCACCGCGCGTCCGGGCGAGCTCACGGTCGTCGTCTGCGCGGTGCCCGAGCAGTCGGCGCTGCTGGCCGACCGGCTCGGCCGCTACCTCCCGCCCGACACCGAGCCCGTCAGCGAGGAGGACGAGGAGCACGCGAAGGGCCGGGCCGCCCGCCTCGCCCGCACCGAGCGGGCCCGGCGCCGTGCCGAGATCGCCGCCCGCGACGCCGAGCGGACCCGCGGCCCGTGGCACGTCCGGCTCGGCGACATCGACCTCGCCGACGCGCACCTGTCCGACGTACGCCGGACCATCCTGGTCAGCGACACCACCAGCCAGCTCTTCGCGGGCACCCTGCAGGACGCCGTCGACCCGCACCACCGGCTCACCCGTCGGCAGGCCGAGGAGGCGCTGCTCGCCGCCAACGCCGAGGACGTCTACGACGCGCTGCCGGGCGGCTGGCAGGGCCGGATCGACGAGCGCGGCCGCGGCCTCTCCGGCGGTCAGCGCCAGCGCGTCGTGCTCGCCCGTGCGCTCGGCGTCGACGCGCCCGTCCTGGTGCTCGTCGAGCCGACGTCGGCCGTCGACGCCCACACCGAGGCCCGGATCGCGGAGCGGGTCGCCCGGCTGCGCACCGGCCGGACCACCGTCGTGTGCACCGTGTCGCCGCTGTGGCTCCACCACGCCGACCGGGTCGTGCTGCTCGAGGGCGACGCCGTGCTGCTCGACGGCCGCCACGAGGACCTGCTCGACCAGCCCGCCTACCGCGACGTGGTCGCCCGCGCGATGGACGAGGAGGTGGCCCGATGATCTCGACCCTGCTCGACACCTCGGCCGAGACCTGGGACGACCACCTCGACGACCCGCCCGTCATCGACCCGCGGCTCGACCCGCCGACCGGCGCGACCGCCTCCGAGCGCCTCGCCGCCTGGCGGGTGCGCCACCACCTGCGCCGCCAGCACGCCGAGGACACCTACCTCTCCGCCCGCACCCCGGTCGGCGGCTGGCCGGTCGCGGGCGACCGCGCGGTGCTCGCGTTCTTCCGTGAGCTGATCACCACCCGCCGCGGCCTGTTCACCGCGCTGGTGCTGGTCAACGGCGCGGCCGCGGCCCTGGGCCTCGTCGTCCCGCACCTGCTCGGCGTCCTCGTCCAGCGCACCGCCGACGGCACCGGCGGCATCGTCGCGATCGCCTGGGCGGTCGTCGCGGTCGTGGTCGCGCAGGCGGTCGCCACGTTCGTCGCGCAGTGGGTCTCGACCCTCTTCGGCCAGGACCTGCTCGCGTCGGCGCGCGAGTTCATCGTCGGCACCGTCCTCAGGCTCCCGCTCGGTCAGGTCGAGGGCGCCAGCACCGGCGACCTCGTCACCCGCGTCACGCGCGACGTCGGCACCATGAGCCGCTCGGTGCAGTTCGGGCTGCCGATGGCGATCATCTCGCTGCTGACGGTCGCACTGTCGGTGGTCGCGATGCTGCTGAACTCCTGGTTGCTCGCGATCCCGTCGCTGCTGGTCATCAGCACGAGCGCGGCCGCGGTGCGCAACTACCTGCGGACCGCGCCGAAGGGCTACATCACCGAGGGTGCGACGTACTCCCGGATCAACACCACCCTCACCGAGACCGTCGAGGGTGCCCGCACCGTCGAGGCGCTCGGGCTCTCGGGCCGGCGGGTGCAGCAGGGCGAGGACGACATCGCGGTCTCCTCGCAGGCCGAGCGCTACACGATGTCGCTGCGCAACCTGCTCTTCGCCGTCATCGACGTCGCCTTCAACACGCCCCGGGTCGTGACCCTGGTCGTCGGCGCGTGGGGCTACTCCCAGGGGTGGCTGTCGCTGAAGGAGATCACCGCGGCGGTCCTGTACGTCGAGGCGCTCAGCGGTCCGCTCGACCGGCTCGTCGGCGAGCTCGACCGGCTACAGGTCGGCGCCACCTCGACCGCACGACTGCTCGGCATCGCCGAGGTCCCCGCGGACCGCGAGCCCGGTGACGAGCGCCCGGACGGCGTGGAGCTGGTCGGTGAGGACCTGCGCTTCGCCTACCGCGAGGGCCACGACGTGCTCCACGGCGTCGACGTCCACCTGCGCACCGGTGAGCGGCTCGCCGTCGTCGGGCCGTCCGGTTCGGGCAAGTCCACGCTCGGCCGGCTGCTGTCGGGCATCAACCGGCCGCGGACCGGCTCGGCCCGTGTCGGTGGCGTCGAGCTGGTCGACCTGCCGCTGGAGGTGCTGCGCACCGAGGTCGCGCTGGTCACCCAGGAGCACCACGTCTTCATCGGCACCGTGCGCGACAACATCGTGCTCGCCCGCGAGGACTCCTCCGACGACGTGGTGTGGGACGCGCTGCGCGCGGTCGGCTCCGACGAGTGGGTACGCCGGCTCCCCGGCGGTCTCGACACCCGGATCGGCTCCGGCCAGAACGCGCTGACCCCCGCCCAGGCGCAGCAGATCGCGCTCGCCCGGCTGGTCGTCGCCGACCCCCACACCCTCGTGCTCGACGAGGCGACCTCGCTGATCGACCCGCGCACCGCACGCTCGCTCGAGGGGTCGATGAACTCGCTGCTCGAGGGCCGCACCGTCGTCGCCATCGCCCACCGCCTCCACACCGCCCACGACGCCGACCGGATCGCGGTCGTCATCGACGGTGAGATCCGCGAGCTCGGCAGCCACGACGAGCTGGTCGACCGCGAGGACGGGGAGTACGCCGCGCTGTGGCGGGCGTGGACGAGCTAGTCGGTCAGCCGCGCGCGAGCGCGTCGAGGTCCCGCACGGCGTAGCGGTGGTGCTCCCACTCCTCCTCGAGGATGGTGTGCACGCACTGCAGGACGGTCTCCCCGTAGTCCGGCGCCCACGGGTTGCGGCGGGGTTCGGCCAGCAGCTCGGGGGTGGCGCCGGCCAGGAAGTCGCGGACGAGGGCCACCCGGTCGGCGCGGACCTCGAGCACCTCGGGATACGTGGGCGAGGTGTCGGAGAAGACCGCCGGGTCGTGCCCGTCGGTGGCGTACTCCACGTTGGGTTGACCCAGCGGGTGGTAGGGCTGCTCGACGCGCAGCACGGCCCCGCGCAGCCAGGTGTCGGTCGCCATGACCAGGTGGCGCAGCGTCTCGGCGAAGGACCACTCGCCGTCGACCCGGACGTCGACGGTCCCGGCCGGCATCGACGAGACCCGGGCGAGGGTGGCCTCCCACTGCCGCTCGACGGCGGCCCACGCCGCCTGCAGACCCTCGGGATCAGCGGCACGCCGCAGCGCACGTCCCGGGAAGCGGCGGTCGAGCTCCGCGTCGACGTACGCCGCCACGTCGACGCCGTTGACCAGCAGCGAGCCGTCACCCTCGAGCAGCCACGGCGCGTCGATGTCGGCGCCGTCGACCATCACCCCGCGCATCACGGCACCGGAGAGGTCCACCCGGCGGAAGCGGGCGCCGCGCAGGTCGCGGTCGACGAGCTCCTCGGTCACACCCTCAACGTAGCGACATCGAGCCCGACACGTCAGGCTCCCAGGGGAGGTCCGCGTCGTCGGCGATGCGGGCGTCGAGGGCGGCCGCGACGTCCTCGGGCCACGGCGCCGTGTGCCGGGTCTCCATGTCGATGTGGAGGAAGATCTCCTCCATCACGAAGCTGAGCCGCTCGTGCGTCTCGTCGAGCAGGTAGACCAGCGCGTGCGCCGCCCGCTCCGAGCGGCCGAGCAGCCGCACCCGCGCGGACATCCGGTCACCGGTGCGCATCTCGGCGAGGTAGACCATGTGGTGCTCCGCGGAGAAGCAGGCGTGCCCCTGCGCGGGCCAGTTCTGCAGGATCCCCTGCGGCACCAGCGACTCGTCGAGGCCCTCACTGGCGATGCCGGTGTAGTGGCGGACGTTGAGGTGGCCGTTGGCGTCCTCGAACGCCATCGGCACGGGCTGCTCGGCGTACGCCGGGAGCTGGGACAGCTGCGCGTAGCTGGGGTGGGGTGCGGTCACGGTGGGTGACCCTACCGGGACCGCACCCCCGCGAATCACAGCGTGCTGGCGTCGATCACGAAGCGGTAGCGGACGTCGGAGGCGAGCACCCGCTCGTAGGCCTCGTTGACCTGGTCGGCGCGGATCACCTCGACCTCGGAGCCGATCTGGTGCTCGGCGCAGAAGTCGAGCATCTCCTGGGTCAGCGCGATGCCGCCGATCATGGAGCCGGCCAGCGAGCGGCGGTTGCCGAGCAGCGTGAAGACGTTCACGTCGATCGGCTCCGGCGGGGCACCGACGTTGACGAGGGTGCCGTCGACGCCGAGCAGCCCGAGGTAGGCGTTCATGTCGAGCTTGGCGCTGACCGTGTTGACGATCAGGTCGAAGCTGCCGGCGAGCGCCTCGAAGGTGTCGGGGTCGGAGGTGGCGAAGTAGTGGTCCGCGCCGAGGCGCAGGCCGTCCTCCTGCTTCTTCAGCGACTGCGAGAGCACGGTGACCTCGGCGCCCATGGCATGGGCGATCCGGACGGCCATGTGGCCGAGCCCGCCGAGGCCGACGACGGCGACCTTCTTGCCGGGGCCGGCCTCCCACTTGCGCAGCGGGGCGTAGGTCGTGATGCCGGCGCACAGCAGCGGCGTCGCGGCGGCGGGGTCGAGGCTCTCGGGGACCCGCAGCACGAAGTCGGCGTCGACCACGACGTGGGTGGAGTAGCCGCCCTGGGTCGTGGTGCCGTCACGGTCGGTGGCGGCGTACGTCATGACGGCCCCGTTGAGGCAGTACTGCTCGTCGCCCTGCCGGCAGGCGGCGCAGGTGCCGCAGGAGTTGACCATGCAGCCGACGCCGACGCGGTCGCCGACCTGGTGGTTGGTGACGTCCGCGCCGACCTCGGAGACGGTGCCGACGATCTCGTGGCCGGGGACCACGGGGAACGGCTGGGGGCCCCAGTCGCCGTTGACGGTGTGGATGTCGGAGTGGCAGATGCCGGCCCACTCGATGTCGATCAGCACGTCGTGGGCGCCGACGTCGCGGCGCTCGATGGTGGTCGGGGCGAGCGGCTCGCCGGAGGCGGGTGCGGCGTAGGCCTGGACGGTGGTGGGCATGGTGGTTCCTCCCGGGTCGGGGTGGTGGGTGTGGGAGCGGGTGGCGCTACTGCGCGCCGGCCCGCTTGAGCTCGTCGGCCAGGGCGCGGGCCTCGCCCGACAGCCCCTCGGCACGGACGTCGTCGCCGGCCTCGAGCGCCGTCCAGTAGTCGATCTTGATCCGGACGTACTGCTGGCGCAGCACGACCTGCTCGGCCTCGACGGCGAGCCGGCGCTGCTGCTGGGCGAGGAGCTCGATCTGCTCCCCCGCCGCGTCCGGGCCGAGCCGGCCGTTGGCGACGTACTGCTTCATGTCCGCCACCGACATGCCGGTGGCGGCGAGGCAGGCGATCCACATCAGCTGGTCGAGGTCGCCGTCGTCGTAGACGCGGTGACCGCTGCTCGCGCCGCGGCTGACCGGCGTGATCACGCCGATCGACTCGTAGTAGCGCAGCGTGCTGGCCGGCAGCCCGGTCAGGGCAGCCGTCTCCTTGATCGTGTAGGTGTGCTGGGTGGTCGACGGGCTCACTCGTACGACGGTAGGAACTTCAAGTACTTGAAGTCAAAGCCTCGTTCAGGACGACGCGGCGAGCCGGTTGAGGACGGTGGTCATGTCGTCCTCGGTGTCGTTGCCGATCTTCTCGAAGACCAGCTTCACGGCCGGCTCGGCGAGCTTGGCGGCGCCGCTCATCTCGATGACGGCCTCGTAGGTCACCTCGCTGCCGGTGCCGTCGGGGACGACGGTGATGGTGTCGGTCGAGGTGGCGGTCTCGTTCTTCCCGACGAGCACGAGGTGGTGGTCGCTGAGCTCGGTGAGCTCGTAGACCAGCTCGGTCGAGACGCCGGCGATCTTCGACTCGTTGTGCCAGCGGCTGCCGACCCGGACCGGCCCGGTGTCGAGGCGCTCGCACTTCTCGGTGCCCGGGTCCCACTCCTCGGCGTGGGAGAAGTCGCGCAGGTAGTCGAGGACGACGGACGGCGGCGGGGTGACGGTGAAGGTGCGGCTCACGGTGGTCATGCCTCGAGCGTGACCGCGACCCCAAGGGGTGAGGTCGTGCTCAGTCGTCCGGGAGGGCGGCGAAGGCCCGCTTCATGTCGCGGTACCACCCCAGCGACTTCTTCGGGTGCCGCCAGCGACCCTTCATGTCGTCGCGCGCGGGCTGGTGGAAGGTGTCGCCCTCCTTGACCGCGTCCTTGAGGTGCTGGTCCTGGGCGTTGATCACGTCGTCGGCACTCTCCCCGCGGTGGGCGAGGTCGCAGGGTCCGCCGAGCTGGCGGCAGGTCATGGTCTTCATCGGTCGGTCTCCTCGGTGCGAGTGTTCCTGGGGGTGTGGGGTCGGTCGCCGTCGCGGCGGGCGACCTGGGCGAGCAGGTCGGGGTCGGCGCGGAAGGTGATCCGGCGGACGACGCCGTCGGTCACCGTGAAGTCGAAGATGACGCGAGCGTCCCCGCGGTGGAACCAGGCCGCGCCCGGCCGCTCCGCGACGAAGACCGGCAGCGCGGCCGAGGCCGAGCCGTTGAAGAACGTGGCGACCTCCTGCTGCCCGTCGATGCGCTCGGGCGTCCCGTTCGCGAGCGCCTGCTCGTCCGCGCGGACGACCGCGTCGGGCGCGAGCAGCTGGATCAGCCGGGCGAAGTCCCCCTCGCGGGCGGCGGCGAGGAACGCGTCGACGACCTCCCAGTCGGCGAGCTGGTCCTCGGGTGCGGGCTGGCGCACCTTGCTCCGGGCGCGGGAGGCGAGCTTGCGGGCCGCCACCGGGGTGGTGTCGAGGACCGAGGCGATCGTGGGGAAGTCGAAGCCGAAGCTGTCGTGCAGCACGAACGCCACGCGCTCGTTCGGCGTCAGCCGCTCGAGCACGACCTGCAGCGCGGCGCCGACGGTGTCGGCCAGCTCGACCTCGTCAGCGGGGTCGGGGGCGGTCTCGGTGAGCTCGAGGTCCGCCTCCGGCACCGGCGTTCGCCGGCGGAGGCGGTCGAGGCACAGCCGCACCGTGACGGTGGTCAACCAGCCCGGCAGGTTGTCGATCCCCGTCTCGTTGCCGTGCAGCTTGAGCCACGCCTGCTGCACGACGTCCTCCGCCTCGGCGGGGTCGGAGAGGATCCGGGTGGCGAGGCCGTGCAGCCGCGGTCGTTCCGCGACGAACGTCTCCGTCTGGTCCATGGGGTCAGCCTTCCATCGGGTGTCTACCCCCCTGACGTGCCAGCGCGCGGACGTGTGACCGATCGGCTACTGATCGGAGAGTCGCGAGCGCAGGTACGGCGCCGTCGCGCTGTCCTCGCTCAGGGCGACCTCCTCCGGAGCACCGGTGGCGACCACCCGCCCGCCGGCATCGCCACCGGCCGGACCCAGGTCGATCACCCAGTCGGCGCTGACGATCGTGTCGAGGTCGTGCTCGACGATCACCACGGTGTTGCCCGCGTCCACCAGCCGGTGCAGCTGGCGCACGAGCAGGGCGATGTCGGCGGGGTGCAGCCCGGCGGTGGGCTCGTCGAGCAGGTACAGCGCGTGTCCCCGGCGGGCCCGCTGCAGCTCGGTGGCCAGCTTGATCCGCTGCGCCTCGCCACCGCTGAGCTCGGTCGCCGGCTGCCCCAGCCGCAGATAGCCCAGGCCGACCTCGCGCAACGTGGTCAGGCTGCGGGCGGCGGCCGGCACGTCGGCCAGGACGTCAGCGGCCTCGTCGACGGACAGCGCCAGCACGTCGGCGATGCTCTTGCCGTGGTGGAGGATCTCGAGGGTCTCGGCGTTGTAGCGCGCTCCGCCGCAGGTGGGGCAGGGAGCGTAGGTGCCGGGCAGGAAGAGCAGCTCGACGGAGACCGACCCCTCCCCCTGGCAGGTCTCGCACCGTCCCTCGGTGACGTTGAAGGAGAACCGGCCGGCACCGTAGCCGCGCTCGCGGGCCTCCGGGGTCGCGGCGTACACCTTGCGCACCGCGTCGAAGAGCCCGGTGTAGGTGGCCAGGTTGGAGCGGGGCGTGCGCCCGATCGGGCGCTGGTCGACCCGCACCAGCCGGTCGAAGGCCTCCAGTCCGGTGGCGTCGTCGACGTCGATCTCGAGCTCGCTGTCCTCCGCGTCGTCGGCCGGCTGCCCGAGGTGGCGGCGTACCAGCTCGGCCAGCACCTGGGTCACCAGCGTCGACTTGCCCGACCCGGACACGCCGGTCACGGCGGTCAGCACGCACAGGGGGACGTCGACCGACAGGTCGTCGAGGTTGTGACGACTCACCCCGCGCAGGTGCAACCAGCCGTGCGGCGGGCGTCGCGGGCGCTCGAGCGGCGCGGCGCGACCGAGGAGGTGGTCGGCGGTGACGGACCCCTCGACGTGCTCGAGGCCGGCGACCGGCCCGGAGTAGAGCACGTGCCCGCCACCCTCGCCCGCCCCCGGGCCGATGTCGACGATCCAGTCGGCGCGGCGTACGACGTCGAGGTCGTGCTCGACGACGAACAGCGAGTTTCCCGAGGCCTTGAGCTGCTCGAGCACGTCGAGCAGCGGCTCGGCGTCGGCCGGGTGCAACCCGGCGGACGGCTCGTCGAGGACGTAGACGACCCCGAACAGGCCCGACCGCAGCTGGGTGGCGATCCGCAGCCGCTGCGCCTCACCGGGCGACAGCGTCGTCGAGGTGCGACCCAGCGACAGGTAACCCAACCCGAGGTCGAGCAGCACCTCGACCCGGGCCACCACGTCGGCGCAGATGCGCACCGCCACCTCGGTCCCCTCCCCGGAGTCGGCCGACGACGTCGCCGCGGCGGCCTCGGTGAGCTCGGCCACCGGGCGCAGGAGTGCGACCAGGTCGGCGAGGGGCAGGTCGTTGAGCTGGGCGATGCTCAGCCCCCGGAAGGTGACGGCCAGGGCGTGCTCCTGCAGGCCGGTCCCGTGGCAGGCCGTGCAGCCGACGCTGCGCACGAAGCGCAGCGCCTTGTCCCGCATCATCTGGCTCTTCGACGTGGCCAGGACGTGGTGGACGTGCGCGCGGGCGCTCCAGAACAGGCCGTGGTAGCCGTGGTCGATGCGGTCACGCTCGGGCTTGACCAACACCTTGGGCTGCTCGTCGGTGAAGAGCAGCCAGTCACGGTCCTTCTTCGCCAGGGTGCGCCAGGGTGCGTCGACGTCGATGCCGAGACCGGTCACGATGCTGCGCAGGTTGGCGCCCTGCCACGCCCCCGGCCAGGCAGCGATGGCGCCGTCGCGGATGCTCAGCGTGGGGTCCGGCACCATCAGCTCCTCGCTGACGTCGTGCTCCTCCCCCAGGCCGTGGCAGCGCGGGCAGGCCCCGGCCGCGGTGTTCGGCGAGAACGCCTCGGCCCCGAGCCGGGCGGCACCCTCGGGATAGGTGCCGGCTCGCGAGAACAGCATCCGCACCAGGTTGGACAGGGTGGTCAGCGTGCCCACCGTCGAGCGGGAGGTGGGGGCACCCCGCCGCTGCTGCAGCGCCACGGCGGGCGGCAGCCCGGTGATCTCCTGCACGTGCGGGGCCCCGACCTGCTGCAACAGCCGGCGGGCGTACGGCGCCACCGACTCGAAGTAGCGACGCTGCGCCTCCGCGTAGAGCGTGCCGAACGCCAGCGAGGACTTGCCGGAGCCGGAGACACCGGTGAAGACGACCAGGGCGTCGCGTGGCAGGTCGACGTCGATGTTCTTGAGGTTGTGCTCGCTGGCTCCCCGGACGTGGACGAAGTGGTCGTGCAGGTCGCGGGTCACCTCCCCTGTCTACTACGCCGATCCGGCGTACTGTCAGGAGCAGCCGATCGAGGGAGTGACCCGTGAGCGACGCGAAGCACCTGCTGGAGGCCCTGGAGCCGATGGTGGCCGAGAACCTCGACCGCCACCTCGGGCTGGCCCAGGAGTGGCACCCCCACGACTACATCCCCTGGAGCGAGGGTCGTGACTTCGCCTTCCTCGGCGGCGAGGACTGGGCGCCGGAGCAGTCGCCGGCTGTCCGAGACCGCCAAGGCGGCGATGATCACCAACCTGCTGACGGAGGACAACCTCCCGTCGTACCACCGGGAGATCGCGACGCGCTTCGGTCGCGACGGTGCGTGGGGCACGTGGGTCGGCCGCTGGACCGCGGAGGAGAACCGGCACGGGATCGCGATGCGCGACTACCTCGTCGTCACCCGCGGGGTCGACCCGGTCGAGCTCGAGCGGGCCCGGGTGGACTACATGACGTCCGGCTACGACTCCGGCGACAAGACCCCGCTGGAGACGGTCGCCTACGTGTCCTTCCAGGAGCTCGCCACCCGGGTCTCGCACCGCAACACCGGCAAGGTCACGCACGACCCGGTCGCGGACAAGATGCTCGCCCGGATCTCCAAGGACGAGAACCTGCACATGGTCTTCTACCGCAACATCGTCGCGGCGGCGCTGGAGATCGCGCCGGACGAGACGATGCGGGCGATCGCCGACGAGGTCATCGGCTTCGAGATGCCCGGCGCCACGATGGCCGGCTTCCGGCGCAGCTCGATGATCATCGCGAAGGCCGGGATCTACGACCTGCGGCTGCACCACGACGACGTGATCATGCCGATCCTGCGGCACTGGGACGTCTTCGGCCGGAGCAACTTCGGCGAGGTCGGCGAGCAGGCCCGCGACGAGCTCGCGACCTTCCTCGGCGGACTCGACACCCAGGCCGCCCGGTTCGTGGAGCGACGAGCGGAGGGTCGGGCCCGCGCGGCGGCGAAGTCGGACGAGCCGACGACGCAGGACATCGCGACCTGAGCGGGTAGATTCAGGCGGTGCCTGACACCCGCCCGCGCCGTACCTTCGCCGTCATCAGCCACCCCGACGCCGGCAAGTCCACGCTCACCGAGGCGCTGGCCCTGCACGCGCGGGTGATCAACGAGGCGGGGGCCGTCCACGGCAAGGGCGAGCGGCGCGCCACGGTGTCGGACTGGATGGCGATGGAGAAGGCCCGCGGCATCTCGATCACCTCGGCCGCGCTGCAGTTCGTCTACCGCGACCACGTCATCAACCTCGTCGACACCCCCGGCCACAGCGACTTCTCCGAGGACACCTACCGGGTGCTCTCGGCCGTCGACTCCGCGGTGATGCTGGTCGACGCCGGCAAGGGGCTCGAGCCGCAGACGCTCAAGCTGTTCAAGGTCTGCGCGCTGCGCGGCATCCCGGTGATCACGGTCATCAACAAGTGGGACCGCCCCGGGCTGTCCGCGCTCGAGCTGATGGACCTGATCCAGGAGAAGATCAAGCTCCGGCCGACGCCGCTGACCTGGCCGGTCGGCGAGGCGGGCGACTTCCGCGGCGTGCTGGACCGGCGTACGGGCGACTTCGTGAAGTACACCCGCACCGCCGGCGGCGCCACCCGCGCCCCCGAGCAGCGACTCGCCTCCGACCAGGTCGGGGCCGACGACGAGGGCCTCTGGAAGGACGCGGTCGAGGAGCACGAGCTGCTCGGCCTCGACGAGGCCGACCACGACCAGGAGCGCTTCCTGGCCGGCGAGACCACGCCCGTCATGTTCGCCTCCGCGCTGCAGAACTTCGGCGTCGCGCAGCTGCTCGACCTGCTGCTCGACCTCGCCCCCGACCCGAGCGCGACCGAGGGCGTCGACGGCTCCGTGCGCGAGGTCGACGACGACTTCAGTGCCTTCGTCTTCAAGGTCCAGTCGGGCATGAACACCGCCCACCGCGACCGGCTCGCCTACGCCCGCGTCGTGTCCGGGACGTTCGAGCGCGGCATGGTCGTCACCCACGCCGGCACCGGCAAGCCCTTCGCCACCAAGTTCGCCCAGGCCGTCTTCGGCCGCGAGACGACCTCGGTCGAGTACGCCGAGCCCGGCGACATCATCGGCTTCGTCAACGCGCAGTCGCTCCGGGTCGGCGACACCGTCTACACCGGGGACGCCATCCAGTACCCGCCCGTCCCGAGCTTCGCCCCCGAGCACTTCGTGACCGCGAGTGCCGGAGACATCGGCCGCTACAAGCAGTTCCGCCGGGGCATCGAGCAGCTCGACCAGGAGGGCGTCGTGCAGGTGCTGCGCTCCGACCTCCGCGGCGACCAGAGCCCCGTGCTCGCCGCCGTCGGCCCGATGCAGTTCGAGGTCGTCGAGGACCGGATGGCCAACGAGTTCAACTCCCCCGTCCGGCTCTCCCGGCTCGACTACCAGGTCGCGCGCCGCACCGACGCCGCCGGCGCCGCCGCGCTCGGCGGGATGCGTGGCGTCGAGGTGCTGGAGCGCAGCGACGGGACGCGGCTCGCGCTCTTCGTCGACCAGTGGCGGGCGAAGGTCACGGCACGCGACAACCCGGACGTGATGCTGGAGGAGCTGCCCGCCGGCGGCAGCTGACGCTCCCCGCACCGGCCTCAGAGGCGGACGACCATCTTGCCGGTGTTGTCACCGCGCAGCACCCCGAGGAAGCCGTCGACGGCGTGGTCGATCCCGTCGACCGAGGTCTCGCGCAGCGACAGGGTGCCGTCCGCGAGCCAGCCGGCCGCCTTCCCGGCGTACTCCCTCATGAGGTCGTAGTGGTCGCCGACGAGGAAGCCCTCGATCCGGCCGCGGGTCTGGATCAGGCGGGCGAGGTTGCGCGGGCCGGGCGCCGGCTCGGTGTCGTTGTAGACCGAGATCATCCCGCAGACGGCGACCCGGCCGTTGAGCCGGAGCGAGCCGATCGCGGCCTCGAGGTGCTCGCCGCCGACGTTGTCGAAGTAGACGTCGATGCCGTCAGGGGCGGCCTCGCGCAGCTGGGCGCCCACCGGGCCGTCCTTGTAGTTGAAGGCCGCGTCGAAGCCGAGGTCGTCAACGAGGTGGCGCACCTTCTCGTCGGTGCCGGCGCTGCCGATGACGCGCGCGGCGCCGAGCGCCCGGGCGACCTGCCCGACCGCGCCGCCGACGGCACCCGCGGCCCCGGAGACGAAGACGGTCTCGCCCTCGGCCAGGGCGGCGACCCGGGTCAGTCCGGCGTACGCCGTGAGGCCGGTCATCCCGAGCGTCCCGAGGTACGCCGAGGCGGGCGCGGCGGTCACGTCCACGACCCGGGCGCCTGCGCCGTCCAGCACGGCGACCTCGCGCCAGCCGAGCCCGTGCAGGACGTGGTCGCCCACGGCGATCCCGTCGGCGCGTGACTCCTCGACCACCCCGACCGCGGCCCCCTGCATCACCTCGCCGAGCGCGAACGGGTCGGCGTACGACCTGGCGGCGCTCATCCGACCGCGCATGTAGGGGTCGACCGACATCACGACGTTGCGGACCCGGACCTGGCCGTCGCCGACCGCGGGCACGTCGCTGGCGG
This sequence comes from uncultured Actinomycetota bacterium, assembly GCA_963754575.1. Taxonomy (GTDB): domain Bacteria; phylum Actinomycetota; class Actinomycetes; order Propionibacteriales; family Nocardioidaceae; genus Nocardioides. The sequence goes on from CAVWGQ010000027.1 coordinate 204,055, forward strand.
TGAGCTCGAAGTCGTCGTGCGTCGGCCAGCCGACGGGACGGGAGACGAGGCGGACTTCACGAGGTGCGGGGGCAGACATGCTCCGAGCCTAGGCCGGTCTCTCTAGGGTCAGGAGCATGAGACTCCGGACGGCCCTGGGCCAGTACGCCGTCGCGGCGGTGGTCTTCCTCGCGCTCGACCTGGTCTGGCTGACCCTCGTCGCACCGCGGCTCTACGACCACTTCCTCGGCGACCTGCTGGCCGAGGAGCCCAACGTGGTGGCGGCCGGCCTCTTCTACGCGATCTTCGTCGCGGGGCTGGTGTTCTTCGCGATCGCGCCGGCCACCTCCGCCCGCACGGCCGCCGGGCGTGGGCGCGGCCTTCGGCCTCGTCACCTACGCCACGTGGGACCTGACCAGCCTCGCCGTGATCGAGGGCTTCCCGGTCGCGATCGTGCCGATCGACCTGGCGTGGGGCGCGCTGCTGTCGGCCGCCGTCTCCGCGGTGACGTACGTCGTGTGGGGGCGGCTGCAAGGATCGAGGACCATGACTCTTCTCGTGGCGGTCACCGGTGGCAACGGCTTCGTCGGCTCTCGCGTCTGTGAGTCCCTGGTCGAGCGTGGCGTGCGCGTCCGCGCCGTCGTACGTCGCCCCGGCACCGCTCCCTCGCTCGACGGTGTCGAGGAGCTGGTCGGCGACTTCACCGACCCAGACGTCGCCGCGACCCTCGTCGACGGCGCGGACGCGGTCGTGACGACCGTGCACCCGATGGGCAGCGACCGGGAGACCCAGGCCCGGATCGGGGTGGACGGTACGGCGACCGTGGCGCGCGCGGCCGCCGAGGCCGGCGTCGCGCGCCTGGTCCACATCTCGACCGCCGCCGTCTACGACCGCTCGCCGGGCGTGGGCGACGTCGACGAGTCCTCGGCCCTGGTGCCCGACGACGCCGGCGCCTACGCCGTCACCAAGCGGGACGCCGACCTCGCGATCGCCGAGGTCTCCGGCCCCACCCGGGTGCTGCTCCGCCCGCCCGCCATCCTCGGCGCCGGCCCGACCTCGGTCTGGAACACGTTGCGTCCCGCGGAGATGCGTGACGACGAGAAGGCCCGGACGACCGTGCCCGACGCGGCCTTCAACTGGGTGCACGTCGACGACCTCGCCGCCCTCACCGCGGACGTCGCCGTCGGCGTCGTCACCGGGCCTGCCGACGGCGACTGCACCGCGGTCAACGTCTGCGCCGGGGCCGGCACCCACCGGGACTACTACGAGACCGTCACCCGTGCGGTCGGCGTCGAGCCGGTGTGGACGGACGGGTCGGCGTGGACCGGGCAGATCGTCGCGTCGCGGGCTCGTGCGTGGGGGTGGACGCCGGGCGTCGACCTCAGTCGGGCGCTGGCCGAGATCGAGGCGGGCCTGGCCTGAGCTCGTCGAGCTCGGGGCGCCTTTGCCACTGCGCTGTGAAGGCTTCGAACTCAGCACGGCCCGACATCGCGAGAGCTAGCGTCGTCGCATCTCTCTCACGAAGATCCAGATCAGCCAGAGGCCGCCGGTGATGATCACCAAGAGCACATCGAAGCCGAAGTTGACGAGGCCATAGTTGCTGCGTGACATGTCCGGATCCAAACACGTGTCGACGTCGGCTGGCTCACCCCGCTGGCCCGCGTCACGAGGGAGTCTCGAGCGATGTGACGCAGGTCAGGCCTCGTGCTCCGCAGACCGGACGTGACGACGGTGGCTACCGTGACCCGTACCCGGCGACCGTGGCAGGCGGCGCCCTTGTTGGAAGCAGGTCGACATGGCCAGGCCTGAGCGTGACGTTGAGAAGATGTACGGCACCGAGGACGTCGTGGCGAAGCTGCGGCGGCTCGCTGACGCCTTGGAGAACGGTTCGGCCTTTCGCATCCAGGTCGCTGGTGAACGGATCAGGGTGCCGGCGCGCGCGACCTTCTCGGTGGAGCACGAGCGAGGCGACGACGAGGAAGAGGTCGAGTTCCAGCTGAAGTGGTCACTCGCGGACGAGGCTGAGGACGCCGAGTCCGAGACCGTCGTCTGACGAGCCTCCAGCGGGTGGCGGTGCACCAGAGCCGATGCAGGACGACGTCGCCGAGCGCGCCGTTCTCTGCCGTCGCGGTCATGTAGCTGCAGTGTGGCTGGCGACGCCGATCGGTGGGAGAGCCTGGGTTGAGCAGGCGCAGGCCCGTCGAGGTGACGGTGTCCCACGGGATGTGGCTGTGGCCGAAGACGAGGACGTCGAGGTCGTCGTACTCGGCACTCATGCGTTCCTCGCGTCCCTTGCTCTGCCCGGTCTCGTGGACGACGCCCATGCGGACGTTCTCCACCTCGACGCGCGCAACCTCGGGCAGGCGTTCGCGCAGCTCGCCGTGATCGTTGTTGCCCCAGCACGCGACGAGTCGGCGAGACCGCGCCTCCAGCTCGTCGAGGAGGCGTACGTCGACCCAGTCGCCGGCGTGGATCACGACATCGGCGGTCTCGACTGCTCGCCAGACCTCCGCCGGTAGATCCCGGGCGCGCTGGGGCACGTGCGTGTCCGCCAGGAGCAGGAGCTGAGCAGCCATGGGTCCAGTCAACTGCACCCGGGCGCCGAGGCAACGCGCCCACGCTCGAGACCCACGCATAGCTGCGCGGAGCGCACCGAGAACCGGCCTGGATCGGGCCCTGACCAACGCCCTTGCTCGGGGGATGACTCGCGTCCTGCATCGCTCGGCCGACGCCGTCGGTGGCCTGAGCCGGGCTGTGCCACACCGGCGTTGAGGCTGGAGCGACGGGGGCAACAGGTCATGCCTGGTGACGAGGACCGGACGTGTCGCCGTGACCGCCCGCTCGGTACGGTGGCTGGGGTGACGACGACTCCCGCGATCCTCCGGCTCGGCAACCGGTTTGCCACCGAGCTCGCGGAGCTGGCGCTGCCGTGGCAGGCCGAGGAGGCGCCAGATCCGCGGCTGTTGGTGCTCAACGCTCCGCTGGCCGCCGAGCTGGGTGTCGAGCCGGATGCGCTCCGTAGCCCGGACGGACTCCGGGTGCTCACCGGCACGTGGGTACCACCCGGCGCCACCCCGGTCGCCCAGGCCTACGCCGGCCACCAGTTCGGCAGCTACTCGCCACGGCTCGGTGACGGTCGGGCGCTCCTCCTCGGCGAGCTGGTCGACCGCGAGGGTCGGCTGCGGGACCTCCACCTGAAGGGGTCCGGGCGGACCCCGTTCTCCCGCGGCGGCGACGGCCGTGCTGCGGTTGGTCCCATGCTGCGCGAGTACGTCGTGAGCGAAGCCATGCACGCCCTCGGCGTGCCGACGACCCGAGCCCTCGCGGTCGTCGCCACCGGCCGACAGGTGCAACGAGAGACCGTTCTCCCCGGAGCCGTGCTGGCCCGTGTGGCGAGCAGCCACCTGCGTGTGGGCACCTTCCAGTATGCCGCGGCAACCGGCGACGGCCAGCTGGTGCGACGACTGGCCGACCACGCGATCGAGCGGCATCACCCCGCTGCAGCCTCCGCGGAGCACCGGTACCAGGCGCTGCTCGAGGCCGTCGTCGCGGCCCAGGCCGAGCTCGTGGCCCGGTGGATGCTCGTCGGCTTCGTCCACGGCGTGATGAACAGCGACAACATGACGATATCGGGCGAGACCATCGACTACGGACCGTGCGCGTTCATGGAGGCATTCGACCCCGCCACGGTGTTCAGCTCGATCGACACCGGTGGACGGTACGCCTACGCCAACCAGCCGGTGCTCGCCGAGTGGAACCTCGCGCGATTCGCCGAGACGCTCCTCCCGCTGCTCGCCGAGGACCAGGACTCCGCGGTAGCGCTCGCCACCGAGTCGCTGAAGGTGTTTCGCGAGCGCTACTCGGCGGCGTGGTCGGCAGGTCTCGGAGCAAAGCTCGGGCTCCCCGTGGGTGTGAGGAACACAGTTGCGGCCGAGCTGGGCGACGAGCTGGTCGAGCTGCTGCGTGGCAGCCACGTCGACTGGACGAGCGGCTTCCGAGCCCTCGGGCCAGCAGCGCGCGGCGACACAGCGCCCCTGCGAGAGATGTTCCTCGACCTGGCCGACATCGACGACTGGCTCGCCCGCTGGCGGGCGCTCGACCCCGTCCCCGACCTGCTGGACAGCGCCAACCCGGTCTATGTCCCCCGCAACCACCTGGTGGAGGAGGCGCTCGACGCGGCGACGGCTGGTGACCTCCAGCCGCTCGTGCGGCTCGTCGAGGTCATTGAGCGCCCGTTCGAGGAGCGACCTGGCCTGGAGCGCTACGCCGCTCCGGCTCCGGAGGACTTCGGCCGATACACCACCTACTGCGGCACATGAGTCCCGACGTCAGTGAGCCGTAGCCCCACTTCTGGCTGGGTCGCTCGCGGCGGAAGGGGCGCCCGTCACACTCACATGGCCGAGGCGATCTCCAGGTCGTGGATCCGAGCTCGAAGGCTGCTCTCGGCCAGACGCCACAGGGTGGCAGAGTGGGCGTGCAGGTGGTGCGCGCCGGTGCCGGGCAGTGCACGGTCGCGGCAGCTCTCTTGCGCCTTCGCGCGGGCGGCGAAGTCGTCAGCAGCACCCTGGAGCTCGATGAGCACCAAGGGCTGTTCGACTGTCACCTCTGTCATGGACAAAGGTTGCTCGCGTAGGGGCTGGTCCGTCGCGTCAGAAGCGGAACGTCCTCAAATTTGGCGGCGGTGTGACGTGGGGGCCCAGCGGTCAGCTCCGGGGAGGATGCAGCGCCGCCGGATTCGCCTCGCCCCGCCTGCCAAGTCAGCGTGCTCCCCGCAGGCGCCGAGATGAGCGCGATGGGCGGCAACCACGAGGGTGGACCCACGTGAGGCCGCCCGCACGCGATGGTATGAGGTGCTTCGCGGCTCCCGGCGCACTCGTGTGGGGGACTGTGAAGACGCGTGGGTGCACACATCGGGGAGCGTTCACGCGCGACATGCGTCATTCCAACGACCGGGAGGCTGATCACGGGCTCGATCACGAGGGCGTCGAGCACATCAAGGGCATCCGGGCCGCCCTACGATGTGGTCATGGAACGGACCCCTTTCACGGTTGCCACGCCCCTGGGCGAGCTCGTGGGGTGGGTCACCGGCGAGGGACCACGCGTGCTGGCGATCCACGGCGGTCCGGGCATGAACTACGACTATCTCGACGATGCCGTTGCCGAGCTGGCTGCCCGGTACCAGGTCGCGACCTTTCAGCAGCGCGGCCTTGCGCCGTCGACGGAGCGGGGCGAGTTCACGGTCGCCGAGGCGGTGGCCGACATCGCCGCGGTGCTGGGCGGGCTCGGATGGGAGACCGCCTACCTGATGGGCCACTCGTGGGGAGGCCACCTCGTCTTCCACGCTGCGGCGAGAATCCCCGAGCGACTGACCGGCGTGTTGTCCGTCGACCCGCTGGGCGCCGTCGGAGACGGCGGGGCGGAGGCGTTCGGGGCCGAGATGCTCGCGCGTGTGCCTGAGGCCGACCGTGAGCGCGCCCGCGAGCTGGACGAGAAGGACACGGCGGGCACCTCGACGCCGGAGGACGACCTCGAGGCCCTCTCACTGTTCTGGCCGTCGTATTTCGCCCATCCAGTGGCAGCCCCGTCGATGCCCCCGTGCAGCTCTCCCAGCCGGCGAACCAAGGGTTGTTTGCCGACCTGCAAGCCCAGCTGCCCCAGCTCGAGGCATCGCTCCCCACCATCACGGTCCCCGTCGGCGTGATCGTCGGCGAACTGAGCCCGATGCCACCGAGCGCCGGTACTGACAGTGCTAGCCGCATCCCTGGCGCCTGGTCGCACGTCGAACCAGGCGCTGGCCACTTCCTCTGGCATGAGGCGTCGGGCTGTCTGCTCAATGCCATGGATCGGCTCGTCGCGGGAGGTGAGGGCGCCACCTCGCATTCGCGGTGGAAGGACGCTGTTCGATCCGCAATCGTGCCGAAGCAGACCTAAGGTCGTGACGTGAGAGAACTTCCCGTCCTCGATGCGACTGACCAGCGCATCCTCGGCAGCCTGCTGGAGAAGCAGACGACCGTGCCCGCCACCTATCCCCTCTCCGCGAACGCACTGATGTCGGCGTGCAACCAGACAAGCAGCCGCGACCCCGTCATCGACCTCGACCAGCAGATCGTCGAGCGGACCGCGAAGTCGCTCAAGGAGCGCGGGCTGCTGCGGATCGTGTGGTCCGACACCGGGCGCCGGACACTGAAGTACCACCAGATCCTCGACGAGCATCTCGCCCTCGAGCCCGATGAGCGGGCGCTGCTCACAGTGCTGCTGCTCCGCGGCGCGCAGGCGCCGGGTGAACTGCGCACTCGCACCGAGCGGTTGCACGGGTTCGCCGATCGGGACGAGGTCGAGGAGTGCCTGCGCCGGATGGCGAGCCGCCCGCAACCGCTGGTGTGCGAACTCGAGCGCCGGTCGGGCCAGCAGGATCCGCGCTGGATCCACCTCCTGGGCGCCGCGCCGGAGCAGACCTCAGGCACAACCGGCCCAGCTGGGGGTGCCGACCCGTCGCGCATCCGCGTCACGCGGATCATCGCCGACCTCCACGTACCCGACCTCCCCGCCTCCAGGGGCTTCTACAGGGACTACCTCGGGCTAACTGAAGAGGAGTTCGACCTGGGCTGGGTAGCCCGCCACACGTCGCCGGTGTCCAGGGCGACGCTCCAGGTGATGACCAGCGATGCCACCGCGCCCGTGGACCCCGTGGTCTCGGTCCTGGTCGACGACGTCGAAGCCGCCTACCGCCAAGCACAGGAGCGTGGGTACGAGATCGTTCATCCCCTGACAACCGAGGCCTGGGGCGTGACTCGCTTCTTCGTCCGCGCTCCCGATGGCAACGTGCTCAACGTCGTTCAGCAGCACGCGAGCTGAGGTTCTCGGTCACCCGCGGCGGAATGCAGCGGCTCAGCGAGGCACGTCGCCGCTCGGATCGCCCAACGCGCTCAACCCGCAGCACGAGTGAGTTCCCCACCGGCTCACCATGAGCCTGGAGCGACCCACCAAGAAGCGTCCTGCTGCGCGCCACGTCCTCGAGCAGTCTCAACCGGGCCATACATCGAGGACATCTAGGTTGTAGAAGGTGGGAGGCCCATCGCACAGCGTCGCCCATCCGCGCAGCGAAGGAAGCCGTCTCGGGGCGGTGGGAGTTCTCCATCGCCGATTCGTGCGAATCGAACTCGATGATGTTGAGGTAGGTGTTGGGTCGGTCTCGGTCGGCGGCGAACGTTCCCCGGAGAACCAGTCCGCCGTCGGCGTGATCCCGCACCTCATCCCCGAGCTTCCTCACCTCATCGATGCGCGTAGTCGTGAACTCGATGACCTGCACGAATGCAGCCATGCGCCCTCCCTGTGTCGGTGTGGTTCTCCGTAGCGTCCCGCGGACCCTGCGCCGATCGCAAGAGGGGCCTGAGCCAGCGTGGTCGACTGCGGTGTGACGCGGCGTGGAGGCGACGGCCGAGAAGCGCCACGTTCCGTCACGCCCGTCACTGGCCTGGGACGCGTCGCGAAAGTTTCAGATCCGAGAAGACAGCAGGCAAACCGAGAATCGTGCATGGGCACCGGCCCCACCGGTTCATCACCGCAACAGCATCAGCGGGCGGTGCCCATCCGGGGTATTGCGCTGCGGTTGGACCTGTCCGACAGTGGTAGTGCATTCCCTATCGGGGGAGGACATAGTGGTGAGTCCTGATGCCACCGTATTGCCCGTCGGACGGGCCATCGATCCGCCGCGGGAACGGTCGGAGGGTACCCAGCCCGTCCGACGGTTGCCTGATGAGGACGAGGAGCTCGAGCCGGGTATGGCGTTGTGCCTGTCCGGAGGCGGGTATCGGGCGATGCTGTTCCACGTCGGTGTGCTGTGGCGACTCAACCAGGCCGGCCTGCTGAGCGGGTTGAAGCGGGTTTCCAGCGTTTCGGGCGGCTCGATCACGGCCGGCGTGCTGGCGCGGAGCTGGGGCGAGCTTGCCTTCGTCAATGAGGTCGCGACGTCATTTCGTGACGTGGTCGTGAGCCCGGTGCGCGCACTGGCTCGAACCGACATCGACGTCTCGTCGGTGTTGCGGGGTGCTGCGTTGCCGTGGACGTCGATCGCAGACCAGGTCGAGAAGGTCTACGACCGAGTCCTGTACGAAGGAGCGACGCTTCAGGACCTTCCAGATGAGCCGCGGTTCGTGTTCAACGCGACGAACCTGGAGTCGGGGGTATTGATGCGGATGTCCAAGCCCTATCTGGCTGACTACCGCGTGGGTCGGATCAACGACCCGACGCTGCCGCTGGCGCTCGTCGTGACTGCGTCGTCGGCGTTCCCACCTTTTCTCTCTCCCTGCACGCTCGATCTTCGTGATGCTGAGTGGATCACCGAACAGGGCAACGATCTCGCCGACCGCAGAGGGTTCAGAGACGAAGTCTCGCTGTGCGACGGAGGCGTCTACGACAACCTGGGAGTCGAGACCGCGTGGAAGCGGTATCGCACGGTGCTGGTGAGTGACGCTGGTGGGCTGATGGGCGCGGAGCCCGACGTGCCGGGCGACTGGGGGCGCGGGCTGGTGAGGGTCTTGAGTGTGATCGACAACCAGGTGCGTGCACTGCGCAAGCAACAGGTGGTGGGTGCTCTCCGTGCTGGTGACCGCGATGGGATGTACGTCGGCATCCGCAGCGACCTCAGCGGATACCCGGTACCGGACCCGCTCGACGCGGAGCCCGTGGTCACCAAGCGGCTCGCGGACCTGTCCACGCGTCTGGACGCCATGCCCGAGGAGCTGCAGGAGCTGCTGATCAACTGGGGATATGTCGTCGCCGACGCAGGCATCAGGTCCTATGTCGACCGGAAAGCCGACCGGGGCAGCCTTCCTTACCCTGCCCGCCCTCTCACGGACGCGTCGGTTCAGGGTGACTGATCCGGGGCGACCCCAGGACGGCGGGGCGCCTGCATGGTGGCCGTGGGCCCTGCGCGGGGCCGTGCGAAGCGCGGGGAAGCTTCGCCAGGACTGGCACTACGTCGTGGTGGAGGAGGTCGTGGGGGCCACCGTAGAGCTGATGAGCTGGCCGTGGCCGCTTGCCGACAGCCGGGGCCGCCTGTTCTGGGCCCCCGATGCGGAGGAGCACGTCATGACTGCGGCCGTCCCGCAGCGATTGGTGCGGCTGCAGCTGTATCGGCCCAATCAACTCCTACGCAGGCCGCGGGCCGGTGACACCTTCGCCGCCCGGATCTCCTCGTCGGCCCCCGGGTGGGCTGAGGATCGCCCGGTCGAGGATCTGGCTGACATCTTCCCCGGTCCGCTCTACGACGTCAGCGCCGAGGCCCGTGAGGCCGCCAAGCTGGCGTATCAAGGTGCCTCCTCAGCGGTCTTCGACGGCAGCCAGCACCAAGACCTGCTGGCCGAAGCCCAGGAGCAGCGTGAGCAACGTCCGAAGGCGAAGCGACTGAAGGTGACTCCGCTCGACGAGGTCATTGACGAGGAGGGGGATCGTGAGGTGAACGACGTCCTGCACCCGGTGGAGATGGACACACTCGCGCCTGCCGAGGACGGGGTCGGCGCCCTCGTCCAGGCGATGATCGATGAGCCGGATGCGTTGGTGTACTTCCTGCTCAACGTCGGGGACGGTGACACGCAACTCCTCGTGCTACCCCCCGACAGCAACGACAAGGAGCGTCGTCTGGTGATCGTCGACGTGGCGACGACCCAGAAGCTGCCCGACCTGATCGAAGCCCTGCACCAGGTCCAAGTACCTGCCGCGTCGGGCACCCAGCCCTTGATTCAGCCACCGGGTTCGCCCGGACAGATCCGCCTCGTGGTCGCCACCCACCCACACTTCGATCACATCGGCGGAATGTATGAGCTGTTCGAGACCTATGACGCAGTCCACCCTGGACATTCCCGCGGATCAGCCTCGACAGCGGACGCGGACCCATCCGCTCCCCACGAGGTCAAGCAGTCGACGCCGTACGCCTCCAGCGCCTGCATCGACCAGTTCTGGGAGCCGGGCTACTTCTTCCCAGGTCCGAGCTTCCACAGGCTGATGGCGCACCTGGAGACCAGCCCCTGGATTCGTCGGCTGCAGCCGACGAGCGGAACTTCCACCTTCCTGGACTCGGTGAAGATCACCGTCATGGGACCGGGCGTCGGACTCCGCACCCGCTTCGACACCTACGGGGTCGAGGTCAACAACTCCTCCCTGACCTTGATGTGTGAGTACCCGGCACATCGCATCTACACCGAGCCGGACCCGGACTCAGCGGACCGGCTGAACCGCCGGAACGTCCGCAAGAGGAGCCGCCGCCTGTTGCTCGGAGGCGATGCCCAGTTCGCGTCGTGGGCCCAGACCACGATCGACTTCCCTGACCTCCACCACGAGCAGAACCCCGTCCTCGCGAAGGAGCTGCAGGCGGCCAGGGGACGTGACTACCTCGCGTGCGACCTGTTCAAGATGTCGCACCACGCCTCCAAGCACGGCATCAACCTGGAGCTGATGGAGCGGGTCAACGCCAAGTACGTGCTCGTCTCCTCCACGGGTGGCGGCGGCCGCTATGACTTCCCCCACGCGCTGGCCATGGACGCGGCCCGCGAGGCACGCCAGGCGACCACCTCCTCCGGTGCAGCGAGGCTGACTGACCATGCGCTCGGGATCCACGTCACCGGCGCCGTGCTCGACGACCCGCCCGGGACCGCCCTGGGATCCATGGCCGTACTGGTCTCACCCCAGCCCAGCCGGGCCATGCGCATCTTCCGGTTGATGGACGACCGGAAGGACATGATCGATCTCGCGGCTGCACGCGAGGTGGTCACCTGACCGGCCGCCAGGAGTAATCTCGGCCGCAACGGGAGGAGAGAGCCATGACCGAGGACATCCGGGTCGAGTTCGTGAGCGGTCCGGACGCGGACCCCGACGAGATCGACGCCCTGACGCGCGCGTTGCGAGCCGAGATCCTCGAGGTGGACGAGGTCGACCGCGTCGAACAAGCGACCGCCGGTCCAGCGCCCGACGGTTCCAAGGGTCTCGACGTCGCGGCCATCGGAGCGCTCGTCGTCGGCGTCGCGCCCGGCATACAGGCGGTCGCGAAGGTGATCGAGGTGGTCCGAGGCTGGCTGGCGAACCGCTCGCCCGCGACACCCCCGCTGCAGATGTCGATCGGCGACAAGACCATCACCGTCGTGGCCGACAAGGAACAACAGGACGAGCTCGTCGCCGCCTTCGTCGCGGCGTTGAGGACACCGGACGCCGACGAGGCGAGTGCCGCAGTCAAGCCCGCGGAGTGAGTCAGCGGCTGCCCCAGGCGGGCGGTCCGTACTCAGCGGTGTTCAGCTCGATCGGGGTTGGATCGGTGCGTGACGCGAACCAGAGCGTCGTACCGCCGTCTTCTGCGGGCTGCAGCCAGACCAGTGCTGCCTCGTCCCCCGGGGCCCAGGTCGGCCCATCAGCGTTCCCGCTGACCGTGATGCCGGTGGTGCTCTTCGCGTCGTCGAGATTCTCCAGGTGGTACACGTTGCTGGATCCGCCCTGCTTCCGGAGGAAGAGCAGACCGTTCTCCGACCAGTCCGGGTGGCTGTCCGAACCGTTCAGCCCGTAGGTGATCTGATCCTGCTCCCCACCGTCGGGCGAGATCTCCCACAGGGTCGACGTCTCGCCGGCGACCCGCTCCACGATGATCCGTCCCTCGTCGTTCCAGGTCGGCGCTCCGTTGAAGTCGCCCTGACTCACCAGGTCGGTCAGGGTCCCGCCCCGGTCGATGGTGGCCAGACCGAGGGTCTCGCCGTCCTCACCGACGCAGAGCAGCGCGAGGCGCCCGCCGTCCTGGCTGAAGGCCGGCCTGGTGGTGTACGGGCAGGTCTCGCTGGCCTCGGCGTCGAGGAGCAGCGCGTCCTCGGTGCCGTCGACGCGAGCCAGCCGGGGGATTCCTCCTCCCCCGGGTTGCCGGTCGGCCAGGTACACCAACCACTCGCGGTCCTCGGAGATCGTCGGACGGAACGCCGCCCGATCGGAGATGATCGGACGTGTCTGAGCGGTGTCGGCGTCGAACGCCACGATCGCCTGACCAAGGTCCGGGTCCTCGACGCCCAGGAGGATCTCCGTGTCCGGCAGGACCGGCCCCGTGACCTCGCCACCGGAGGTGGTGCGGTCCTCGTTGCCGTCGTTGACGTTGTCGCTGTTGTCCAGGGCCAGCCAGGTGATCCCGCCGATGAGCAGCGCACTGACGAGCCCCAGCACGATCACGGCCACTCGGCGGCGCCCGCCAGGGTGCGAGCCCTCGCCCTCTCCCTCTTCCTCGCCATCGCCGACCCCGGTCCTTGTCCCGGTCTCGGTCTCGGTCTTCGTCTCGGTCTCGGTCTCGGCGGCGTCTCTGATGTCCGTGTCCGGCAGATCCTCTGTCACCGGCGGGTCCTCGACGGCGGGTCCCCCACGCGTGGTCAACGCCGGTTCGTAGTCGGGGATCACCGGTGCCGGCAGCTCACCGGCAGCGTCCAGCACCTTCTGCGCCTGCTCTCGGACCTTCAGGCTGTCGTCGTGGCTGGCCAACCTGACCAGCTCCAGGCGGGCGGCGAGCGACCGGCCAGGGTGCTGCTCATCCAGGATGCCGGCCAGGCCCTGGACGGCACCCAAACGCTTGTAGGTCACCGAGGCGTGGGCGTCAGCGAGGAGGTCGGGTTCCAGCGGGGCGGGCCGGGAGACGGGCGTGCTGCGGCGGGCGACGTACACCTCGCCCTGGACGTCGAAGCTCTTCACCGGGGTCTGGTTCGGGTTGAGAGTCGTCACCCGGTCGTGCACGAAGTTGTACAGCTCGTCGAGTGAGATGAGCCCGTCGAGGTCGCGGTCTGCTTCACCGGTGCGAAGACCGTCGATCACGGCATGAGTGAACAGAGACGGCTCCTCCTCCCCGTCGAGCGCCAGCTGTAGCGAGGTCGACGCGGTGATCACCGCTCGACCCTTACCGCCGAGCCGTTCGGTCAGATCGACGGTGTCGGCCGCCTTGGCGAGCTTGACGAACGCTCCGGAGTAGCAGCAGTCGACCAAGCAGAGAATCAGGCTGGCCCGCGACTCCTCCAGGGCGTCACGCACCAGTGCCGACGGGACGCCGGTGACCTTGAGCTTGAACGTGTCAGACAGGTCGGTGTTCGTCGTGGCGAAGTAGAGCTCCCCGCTGGGGGACTTCACGCCGTGGCAGGAGAAGTGGGCAAGCAGGGTGTCCCCGTACTTGCCGGACCCGAAGAACCCCGCGATGGCGAGCTCCACCTCATGGCTGGGTCGATTGAAGACGGTCTCGACCCCGAAGCCACCGACGGCTTCGTCGCGCAGCACATCGGCCAGGACTCGCGCATCCCGGGCGGGCGCGTTGAGGCTCGTCAACTTCGGATCGCTGTACTCGTCCGTCGCGACGATCAAGGCCCTGCGTACGCCGACCATGGCGCCTCCCGATCGGATATCCAGGTCCTACGGTCCTCGCCTCCCGATCGAGGTGTCAACGGTGAATCGGCACCCGCCCGATTCTGGGCGAACTGGGCGCCCTCGAGGGCGCGGTGTCGCGATGTGCCATTCAGTCGCCAGACCTTGTCAGTGGTCACGGCTAGCGTCAGCACCGTGGACCTGGACCCCGCGATCGACGACCTCGACGCGGCCGCGACGCTGGCGGCCGTGGAGGGTGAGCTGCTGACGCGGCGCGCGGCGGAGGCGCGGGACCTGGCGCTGGCGGCGCACTGGGCCGACCTTCACGGGAGCGACCCGCGACGGGGTGCGCGGACCGAGTGGCAGGGCGAGGACCGGCTGGTCGAGGTCGGCGGCGAGGGGACGCCGTGGGTGCAGGAGCTGAGCATCACCGAGTTCTCCATCGCCCGCCGCGTCCACTACTTCTCCGGGCGCCGCGCGATCGCCGACGCGCTCGACCTGCGCCACCGCCTCCCCCGCTGGTGGCGCGCGGTGCAGAACCTCCAGCTCGAGCCCTGGATCGCGTGCAAGGCCGCCGTCCACAGCCGGGTGCTGAGCGAGGCCGCCGTCCGCCTCGTCGACGAGGCGCTGCCAGACGACCTCGGCGAGCTCTCGCCCCACCGCCTGCTCGAGGTGGTCAAGGCCACCATCATCGAGGCCGACCCCGCCCGCCACGCAGCGCTCCTCGAGGCTGAGAAGAAGAAGCGCTACGTCTCCCTCGGCCGGGTCGACGAGTTCGGCCTCCAGCACGTCCTCGCCCGCATCCGCGCCGGCGACGTCGCCGTCGTGGACGCGATGGTCAACCAGGTCGCCGACCTGCTGGCACCCCGCTTCCCGGACGGTACGACGCGGGACGTGCTCCGCGCCGAGGCGTTCGCCTGGCTCGCCCAGCCAGCCAGACTCCTCGCCCTGATGCAGGGAGCCAGCGACGACGTGACGAGGGCCCGCCCTCGCGCAGTCCTCTACGTCAACGTCAGCGACGAGGCGATCCGGGGCCGCGGCATCGCCCGCGTCGAGGACATCGGGCCGATCCTCGCCAGCGAGATCCCCGAGTGGCTCGGCCACCACCACGTGACCGTGCGGCCGGTGATCAACGTCGCGGACCAGGCCGCCTTCGACGCCTACGAGGTCGCCGACTCGCTCGCCGAGCGCGTCCACCTCCGCACCCCCGCCGACGCCTTCCCCCACGCCAACCAGGTCAGTCGCCACCTCGACCACGACCACGTCGAGCCCTTCGTCCCCGGCGTGCCCGGGCAGACCGGCGACCACAACCTCCAGCCGTTGGGGCGCACCGGACACCGTGCCAAGACCCACGCCGGCTTTCGGGTCCGACAACTCGGGCCAGGCACCTATGTCTGGCGAACCCCTCACCACCTCTACCGTCTGGTCGACGGCCACGGCACCACCGTCCTGCCCTCCGATGTGGGTGCCGCACTGTTCGCCACCCGCGAGCCCGCCCGCGCCGGCTGAGATCTCCGTCCTGCGACGGAGGCCCGCCGACGAGGTCGTCCCTAGGGTGGACCCGTGTCCACCGTCGCCCGCCTCACCTCGTTCTTCGCCCTGGAGGACGACTGGTCACGCCCCGGCCCACCGGTGGGGCGGCGAGACGTGCTCACGGCCCTCGCCTTCGAGGCCGTCGGCCTGCTCACCCTCGAGCTCGCCCGCAGCGCCGGGGCCTTCGAGGACGTCGACGCCCCCTGGTGGGCGATCTACCTCGTCCTCACCGCCGCCGCGCTCGCCCTCGTCCTGCGCCGGCGCTTCCCCCTGACCGTCGGGCTCTACCTCGCCGGCCACATGTTCGTCACCGGCGTCACGATGGCGCCGGTGATGGGCCAGCTGTCGCTGCAGATCTGCTACTTCTTCGGCCTCTTCTCGGCCATGGCATGGGGCCGGAGCCGACGTACGTCGTTGCTCGTCTCCAGCACCATCCTGCTCTTCATGCTCTGCTGGATCGGCTGGCAGTTCGCGATCGGCGCCGGGGTCCAGGAGTTCCTCGGCGAGGACGCCCCGGACGACACCGGCTTCCTGCCCGCCATCCCCGCCCTGGTGCTGCTCACCTTCATCATCAACGTCGTCTACTTCGCCGGCGCGATCATCGGCGGCCAGGTCGCCTGGCGCAGCGCCCGCCAGCGCGCCGCGCTCGCCGACCAGGCCCGCACCATCACCAGCCAGGCCGACACCCTGCGCCGGCGCGCCGTCGTCGACGAGCGTCTCCGGATCGCGCGCGAGCTGCACGACGTCGTCGGCCACCACGTCTCCGTCATCGGCGTCCAGGCCGCCGGCGCCCGCCGCGTCCTCGGCATCGACGAGGCTGCCGCCGGCGAGGCCCTCGGTGCCATCGAGGACAGCTCGCGCCAGGCCGTCACCCAGATGCGCTCCCTGCTGGGCACCCTGCGCGACATCGAGGAGCAGGACGGTACGCCGCCCGACGACCGCACCGCCGGCCCCGGCATCGCCGACCTCCCCGACCTCGTCGCGGGACGCCGTACCCCCGCACTCCGCACGTCGTACGACGTCGTCGAGGACCGCCCCGGCGCCGCCGAGCGGCTCTCCCCCACCGTCGCGCTCTCGCTCTACCGCACCGCCCAGGAAGCCCTCGCCAACGTCGTGCGCCACTCCACCGCGGGCCAGGCATCGGTCACCCTGCGCGTCCAGGAGAACGGCACCGCGCCGTACGCCGAGGTGGAGGTGCTCGACGACGGCCGGCTGCGCCCCCACACCTCCGGCACCGGCCTCGGCCTGCTCGGCATCCGCGAGCGCGCCGCCTCCCACCGCGGCCAGGTCGAGGTCGGCCCGCGCGCCACCCGGGGCTACCGGGTCCGGGTGCGGATCCCGCTGGGAGGCGCGGGTGAGTGACACCCTGCGCGTCCTGCTCGTCGACGACCAGGCGCTCGTCCGCTCCGGCTTCCGGATGATCCTCTCCGTCGAGCCCGACCTCGAGGTGGTCGGCGAGGCCGGCGACGGCGCCGAGGCGCTCGAGCTCGCCCGCGCCCTGCGCCCCGACGTCGTCCTGATGGACGTCCAGATGCCCCGCGTCGACGGCATCCGCGCCACCGCCGACGTCGTCGCCGAGGACCTCGGCAAGGTCGTCATCCTCACCACCTTCGACCGCGACGACTACCTCTTCGCCGGCCTCCGCGCCGGCGCCAGCGGCTTCCTGCTCAAGAACTGCGAGGCCGACCGGCTCGTCGAGGCCGTCCGCGCCGTCGGCCGCGGCCACGCCCTGCTCTCCCCCGAGGTCACCCGCCGCGTCATCGCCGAGATGACCGCCGGTACGCCGACCTCAGCCCCCGACAGCGACGAGGCGGCCGCCCTGGCCCGGCTGACCGAGCGCGAGCGCGAGGTGCTCGTGCTGCTCGGCGAGGGCCTCAGCAACGCCGAGATCGCCGAGCGGCTCGTCCTCGGCGAGGCCACCGTCAAGACCCACGTCTCGAACTGCCTCGCCAAGCTCCACCTGCGCGACCGGGTCCAGGCCGTCGTCTTCGCCCACCGGGCGGGCCTCGCGGGCTGACCCCCCCGCGGGGGAGTCCCGGTTCCACCCTGAGGTGGATCACAGCAGCAGCGGCGGTCCCTAGCGTGGGACGCATGATCCAGGTACGCGGACTGACCCGCCGTTTCGGCGAGGCCACGGTCGTCGACGACGTCTCCTTCGACGTGCAGCCGGGCATGCTCACCGGCTTCGTCGGCGGCAACGGCGCCGGCAAGACGACCACGATGCGCATGATCATGGGCCTGCTCGGGCTCACCGGGGGCGAGGTGCTCTGGCAGCACCGGCCGATCACCGCCGCCGACCGCCGCCGCTTCGGCTACATGCCCGAGGAGCGCGGCCTCTACCCCAAGCAGAAGATCCTCGACCAGCTCGTCTACCTCGGCGAGCTCTCCGGCCTCCCCGGCGGCGAGGCCCGTCGCTCCGCCCAGCGGGCGCTCGAGCGCTTCGGCCTCGCCGACCGCGCCGGCGACCGCGTCGAGAAGCTGAGCCTCGGCAACCAGCAGCGCGTCCAGATCATCGCCGCGCTGCTCCACGAGCCGCAGGCGCTCGTCCTCGACGAGCCCTTCTCCGGCCTCGACCCCACCGCCGTCGACTCGATGGTCGACCTGCTGCGCGAGGAGACCGCCCGCGGCGTCCCGGTCCTCTTCTCCAGCCACCAGCTCGACCTCGTCGAGCAGCTCTGCGACCGCCTCGTCGTGCTCCGCGCCGGCAAGGTCGTCGCCGCCGGCACCGTCGAGGAGCTCCGCGCCCGCGGCCCGGAGCGACTGCGGCTCGTCACCGACCACGACGCCGGCTGGGTGCGCGGTCTCGAGGGCGTCCACGTCGTCGACGTCGACGGCCCCACCGCCCTGCTCGAGGTCTTCGACCAGGCCGAGAGCCAGGCCGTACGCCGGACCCTGCTCACCGAGGCACTCGACCGCGGCGAGGTCCGCGAGCTGGCCGAGGTCCGCACCCCGCTCGCCGAGATCTACCGGGAGGTCACCGCATGAGCACCGACACCGGCACCCAGCAGCACACCCAGCCGAGCACCCAGCCGAGCACCCGGTCGACCACCCAGTCGAGCACCGCCGAGAAGCCCTGGCTCCTCGTCGCCCGTCGCGAGGTCCTCACCCGCCTCACCGACAAGTCGTTCCTCATCGGCACGCTGATCACGTTCCTGCTGATCTGTGGCTTCCTCGGCTTCCAGGTCTGGTCCGAGGACCGCACCGAGACCTACACCGTCGCCGCCACCGCCGAAGCCGGCGAGACCGCCCGGCTGCTCGCCGAGGGCGTCCCCGCGCTCGACGACTCGGTCGAGATCGAGGTCACCGACGTCGCCTCCGACGACGCCGGCGTCGCCCTGCTCCGGGAGGGCGAGGCCGACGTGCTGCTGCGTCCCGCCGACAACGGCTGGACCCTCGTCGGGGACGAGGACGTCCCGGGCGACCTGTCGTCGTCGGCCGAGACGGTCGTCCGCGAGGCAGCCCTCAGCGCGAACGCCGCCGAGGCGGGCACGACCCTCGAGGAGCTCCAGGCCGGCAGCACCGTCGGCACCGGCCTGCTCCAGGGCGACGCCGAACGGCAGGGCTTCGCGGAGGGGATGGGCCTCGCGCTCACCTTCCTCTTCTACTTCGCCGCCCTCGGCTTCGGCTACACGCTCTCCGGCAGCATCGTGGAGGAGAAGTCCAACCGGATCGTCGAGATCATCACGACCAAGATCCCGGTCCGGCAGCTGCTGATCGGCAAGATCGCCGGCAACACCTTGCTCGCGATCGGACAGACGGCACTGCTCGTCGTGGTCGGCCTGATCGGCATCTCGTTCACGGAGTACGGCTCCTACCTGCCCGGTCTCTCCGGCGGGATCGGCTGGTTCGCCGCGTTCTTCGTCATCGGCTTCACCTTCATCGCCTGCTGGTGGGCGGTCGCCGGCGCGCTCGCCAGCCGGGCCGAGGACCTGCAGACGACGGCCACCCCGCTGTCGTTCCTGATGATGGCGGTGTTCTTCGGGTCGTTCCTGTTCGAGGGCACCGCGCTGACGATCGCGTCGTACGTCCCACCCTTCTCCTGCGTGCTGATGCCGATCCGGGTGCTGCAGGGCGACGCCGCCGTCTGGGAGCCGTTCGCCGCGATCGTCATCCTGCTGCTCGCCATGGGCGCCACCGTGGTCTTCGCCGAGCGGATCTATCGCCGGGCGCTGCTGCAGACACAGGGCAGGGTCACCCTCCGGGAGGCGTGGCGCGCGGCAGACTGACGGGGTGCGCCCCCGACTCCACCTCACGGCGCCGCGCGGCTGGCTCAACGACCCGCACGGCATCACCTGGCACGACGACCGGTACCACGTGTTCCACCAGGCCGTCCCCGACAGCCTGACCCACCGCCCGACCTGCGCCTGGGGCCACGCCACCAGCCCGGACCTGCTCACGTTCGAGCACCGGCCGGCGGCGTTGGCCCCGGACGCGGACGAGGGCGGCTGCTGGACCGGCTCGCTGGTCGTGGACGGTGAAGGTGCCGGGGCGGACGCGACGATCTTCTACACCGCCGTCGACGTCCCCGACGCCGGCATCGGCCGGGTCCGCGTCGCCCGCCCCACCGATCCCTCGTGGGACACGTGGGCCAAGGGTGACGTCGTGGTGCGGGCACCCGACGACCTCCACCTCACCGAGTTCCGCGACCCGTTCCTGATCCGCGAGGGCAGCGGTTGGCGGATGTTCGTCGGCGGCGCCGCCCGAGGCGGTACGGCGGTCGTGCCCACCTGGGTCTCCGACGACCTCGCCACCTGGGAGTACGACGGCGTCGCCCTCGAGCGCTCCGGCGACGAGCGCGACCCGTGGATGGGCGAGATGTGGGAGTGCCCGCAGTTCTTCCCCGTCGGGGACCGCTGGGCGATGGTCGGCGCGGTGTGGTCGCCGGACACCCTCCACCACGCCGGCTACGCCCTCGGCACGCTCGAGGCCGGCCGCTTCACGGCGAAGTCGTGGGGGCGGCTGAGCTGGGGCAGCTACTACGCGCCGTCGTACTTCTGGGACCGCGAGGGCCGACCCAGCCTGATGTTCTGGATCCGCGACGTCGGCGACCACGACGAGGGCTGGCAGTCCTGCCTGAGCGTGCCGCACCTCGTCGGCCTCCGGGACGACCGGCTGGTGCTCTCGCCCCACCCCCACCTGCCCGACGAGCACCTGCACGAAGGGCCCGACGGGCTCACCCTCGTCGACGGCCCGGTGGTCGAGACCTGGTCGGACGGGCGGGTCACCGCAGGCCCGCTGCGGTCCGCCTAGAGTGACGCGGGTGACTCTCCCGCTCACCCCCACCTGGACCGGGCTGGTCGACGACGCGGCGATCTTCCCGCCGGGCGACCAGCCGCTCCCCGGGGCCGTCGATGCCCACGTCACCCGCCGCGAGGAGTGGTACGCCGAGCTGGTCGGCTCGTTCGTCGTGACCGACGTGTCGGTCCCCGAGGTGACCAGCCCGCTGCGGCTCTCCGTCGTCGTGACCGGCGGCGCCGGCGCGATCGAGGGTGCACTCAAGCTCGTCGCCAGGGGCGGTCACGACCTCGCGGGGCTCGAGATCGCGCTGCGCGACCTCGACGACCTCCCCGGCAATGCCCGCCGGGTCGCGGCGGCCGCTGACGCGGCCGGGCTGCAGCCCGAGCAGGTCTTCGTCGAGGTGCCGCCGGTCCACGACACCGGGAGCTGGCTGCGCGCCGCCGACGTGGTCGCGGAGTCCGGCCACCGGCTCAAGCTCCGCACCGGCGGGCTCGAGGAGCACCTCTTCCCCACCGCTGCCACGCTCGTCGGCTGGATCGACGCCGCCCTCGACCGGGAGACGCCCTTCAAGTGCACCGCCGGTCTGCACAACGCGCTACGGCACGACAACGCGGACGGCTTCACCCACCACGGGTTCCTCAACGTGCTGGTCGCGACGGTCCGCGCCTTCGACGGCGACCCGACCGACGAGGTCGTCGCGCTGCTCGAGCAGCGCGAGCGTGACCCCCTGCTCGCGGCGATCGGGGACGGTGACCTGCGCCGTGCCCGCCGCTGGTTCACCTCGTTCGGCTCGTGCTCCGTGCGCGAGCCGCTCGACGACCTGACCGCCCTCGGACTCCTGGAGACCCCATGACCGCCACCACCTGGGTCGAGGGCGCCGCCGGCTCCCTCTTCGACGTCGACAACCTGCCGTGGGGCGTCTTCTCCCGCGGCACCGACGAGCCCCGCGTCGGCGTACGCATCGGGGACCTGCTCCTCGACGTCGCGCCGGTCGCGGCCGCCGAGATGCTCGACGTCCACCACGTCTTCCAGGCGTCCTCGCTCAACCCGCTGATGGCGGAGGGGCGCCAGGTCCGCGAGTCGTTGCGCACCTGGCTGACCGGGCTGCTCACCGACCCGACCGAGCGCGACCTGGTCGAGCCGCACCTCGTGCCGTTGGCCGACGTCGACCTCCACCTGCCGATCGAGGTCGCCGACTACGTCGACTTCTACGCCTCGCTCGAGCACGCCTCCAACGTCGGGAAGATGTTCCGCCCCGACGCCGAGCCGTTGCTGCCCAACTGGCGGCACCTGCCCGTCGGCTACCACGGTCGCGCGGGCACCGTCGTCGCCAGCGGTACGCCCGTCACCCGCCCGAGCGGGCAGCGGAAGGCGCCGAGCGAGGACGTCCCCACCCACGGCCCCTCGCGCCGGCTCGACATCGAGGCGGAGCTCGGCTTCGTCGTGGGCTCGCCCTCGACCCTCGGCACACCGGTGCCGACGACCGCGTTCGCCGACCACGTCTTCGGCGTGGTGGGCTTCAACGACTGGAGCGCCCGCGACATCCAGGCCTGGGAGTACGTCCCGCTCGGCCCGTTCCTCGGCAAGTCGTTCGCGACCTCGGTCTCCCACTGGGTGACCCCGCTCGAGGCGCTCGGCGCGGCATGGTGCGACCTTCCCGGGCAGGACCCGACGCCGCTGCCCTACCTCAGCCACGGCTCGCCGCGCGGGCTCGACATCGACGTCGAGATCGAGCTCGACGGCGAGGTGATCAGCCGGCCGGCGTACCGCACGATGTACTGGTCACCGGCTCAGATGCTCGCCCACCTGACCGTCAACGGCGCCTCGCTGCGCACCGGTGACCTCTACGCCTCCGGGACCATCTCCGGGCCGGAGCGCGACCAGCGCGGTTCGCTGCTCGAGCTGAGCTGGGGCGGCCAGGAGCCGTTCGCGACCAGCCGTGGCGAGCGGACGTTCCTCGAGGACGGTGACACGGTCACGCTGCGCTACACCGCCCCCGGGACCGCGGGCGGACGGATCGCGCTCGGTGAGGTCACCGGCACGATCCGCCCTGCCCGCGCGGGGTGAACCAAGCCGACCCTCGCGCCGGAGGATCGGCGTTCCCTCAGATTCCCTCGCGGTCGCTGAACCCGGGATGGACGAAGGGCTCACCCCGGCGCATCGACTCGATCGCGCCCGGGTGCACCCGGTGCAGGTGGGCGATGCCGCGCCGGCGGTAGCGCAGGATCTGCACGATGCCGACCGCCCAGAAGAGGTACTGCACCGACATCGCGGCTCGGAAGTCGTCGAGGTCGTAGGCGCCCATCCCGCCCGGCTCGCGCAGGTCGAGCACGACCCCGACCAGCGCCATCGTCAGCAGTGCAGCCGAGAAGCCGCCCACGTTGACCAGTCCGTTGGCCCGACCCAGCGACTCCGACGGCGTGAAGGACCGAGCCAGGTCGAAGCCGACCATCGCGGCCGGCCCGCCGGTGGCGGTGGTCAGCACCAGCACCACGAGCAGCCACATCGGGGCCGGGGCGTCGCGCAGCAGCACCGCGGTCCACGGGACCATCATCGAGACCACGATCCCGATCACCAGCCACGAGCGGTAGAGCGGGAGCCGGGTCACCAGCCAGCCGAGCGCCAGCCCGACCACGACCACCCAGGCCGTCATCAGCATCAGCAGCGTGCTGGCGGTGCTCGGCGAGAGCCCCTGACCGCGCACCAGGAACGGGAAACCCCAGAGCATCGTGAAGACGGTCGCGGAGAACTGCGGCGTGAAGTGGGACCACATCCCGAGCCGGGTACCCGGGTTGCCCCACACCGTCTGCACGGACCGGGCGAGGGCGCGGAGCTTGACCCTGGTCGGGCCGCTCGACGCGTACGGCGAGTCCTTGACGAACAGCGCGACCGCGACCATCAGCACCACGCCGATGGAGGACGCGAGCGCGAAGGACTGCGTCCACCCGAGCTCGCGCAGCGCCCACGAGAGCGGAGCAGCGGCGATGATCGCGCCGAGCTGGCCGACCTGCCCGGTCAGCTGGGTCACCAGCGGTGCCTGCCGGACCAGGAACCACACCGACACCAGCCGGATCACGCTGACGAACACCATCGCATCGCCTGCGCCGAGCACCGCCCGCGCGACCACGGCCGCGGGGAACGACTCGACGAACGCGAAGGCCAGCTGTCCTCCCGTCATCAGCGCCAACCCGCCGAGCAGCAGCGCCCGCGACCCGAAACGGTCGAGGAGGACGCCGACCGGCACCTGCATCCCGGCGTACACCAGGAGCTGCAGGACGGTGAACAGCGCGAGCCGGGTCGCGTCGATGTCGAATCGCTCGGCCGCGAGCAGCCCGGCGACGCCGAGCGAGCTGCGGTGGAAGATCGCGAGCAGGTAGACCGAGAGCCCCACCAGCCAGATCGCCCACGCCCGGCGACGGCCGATGTCGTGGATCTGGTGGCTCACGGCTCGATCATCGCAGCGGGTTTGCCGACCGCCCGCAGCGGGAACTACCCGACCGTGCGACCACTCGTGGGACCCCTGCTGGTGGCACTCCTGGTGACAAGCGGGTGCGCAGGCGGTGGTGACCCGGAGGCCTCGCCCTCCTCCGACTCACCGTCGTCCTCCCCGTCGCCGTCGCCGACCCCGGAGCCGCCATCCCCCGTCGACCCGTGCTCGCTGCTCACCGCCGACGAGCTCTCGGCAGTCGGGCTGGAGCCGGACGTCGACACGTCCGTGCGCGCCCTGGTCAGCGACCCGCGCGTCACCGCGTGCCAGGTCCCGACCACCAAGAAGGGCTGGGCCGCGTACTACGGCTACAGCACCAAGCCCTTCCTCGACGTCTTCGACGCCGTCGAGCAGGTCGGCACCGAGAAGCCGAAGAGCCTCACGGCCGGCGACGGCGGCCAGCTGGTGATGTACCAGGCCTACGGCGACGAGTACTGCGTACGCCTTCGTCGCCTCGGGAAAGTACACGGTGATGGTCGAGTTCTTCACCGAGCCCCGCAGGGCCGACGCCGACCAGCTGCTCACCGCGATGCTCGAGCGCGTCGAGCCGGACATGTTCAAGTTCCCCGTCGACCTGCCGAAGGACTGCCCGTCGGCGAGGACGCCCACGATCACCAGGCTGCTCGGCAAGGTCACCCAGGCCACCGGCTCGGGTCTGGACGACGACGTCCGCTGCAGCTGCGCCAACGCCCGCGGCCTGGTGCTCGGCCTGAACGCCACGCCGCTCAAGGACGCGGCCGCCGTCCGCAGGTCCGTGGGCGAGGTGGGCGAGTACTTCCCGGAGCGGGTCGACCTCGGCGGCGGCACCACGCTGTTCCTCTCGCCCGGTGAGGGCTACGCCTTCACCCGGGCCTACGCCGAGAAGCCCGCCGGCACCCTCGGCACCGACCTGCAGTCGATGACCCTCATCGGCAGTCCCTACCGCCCGCTCTCCTACGACCAGGCCGCCTACAGGGCCGCGGCGACGTGGTGGAGCAAGCAGCGGCCGAAGCAGCTGGGCTGATTTCCGCGTTCGGTAGACACCCGGCGACTGACCTGACACGCTCTGGACGACTCAACGGGGGGGGCGCGAGAGCTGCGCTCCAGATCTTGGAGAACCAATGCTGCAACGCGTCGCACGCCACCTTGCCCTCATGTTGATCGCGGGGGGCGGGCTGGCGATATCGGCATCCCCCGCCTCGGCCGTCGTCGACCGGGACTGCGGCGACTTCTCCAGCCAGCGCGCCGCCCAGATCTTCTTCCTCAAGCACGGAGGGCCGAATTCGGACCCGCACCGACTCGACGCCGAAGGTGACGGAGTCGCCTGCGAGTCCAACCCAGCGCCCTACTACTACGGCACCTCGCTCCCGAACGAGCCGAAGCCGGAACCCAAGCCGACCAAGATCTCGTCGACGATCCGGCTGGAGCTCAGTCGCGCCAAGGCGATCCAGGGCGAGCCCGTGAAGCTCCTGGCGAGCGTGAAGCCGCAGAGCAAGCGCACAGTCGTCTTCCAGAAGCGCGCCGACCGACGGTGGAAGTCGATGAACCGGAAGTCGACGAACAGTCGCGGACTTGCCTCCCTCGCGCTCCGAGCTCCTCGAGCCACCTCGCAGTACCGCGCGGTCGTCCTGAAGAAGGATGCCGGCAACAAGATCTACCTGGGCGACAGCAGCGACGACAAGAAGCTCACCGTCCAGCGTCAGGGGGCGCGCCTCGACCTGTCGCGCAACACCGTGGTCGAGGGCCGCACGGTCGCCGGTCGGGTGGCGGTCTCCCCAGTCCGGCGCGGCCGTTCGGTCGCCCTCGAGATCTACCGCAACGACGCGTGGCGCACCGTACGCAGTGGCAAGGAGAACCGTCGCGGCATCGTGACCTTCACCCTTCCCCAGCTCGACACGGGTGAGCACCGGGTCCGCGCCACGGTCGAGCGGGCGAACGGTGCCAGTGCCCACCGATCGAACGTCGAGCGCCTCGAGGTCCGCGACGTGACGGCTCCCCTCGCTCCGCGAGACGTGATCGCCACTCCTGCGGACAGCGCCGTGTCGCTGTCGTGGAGCGCGGTGTCGGCGCCCGACCTCGACCACTACGTGGTCATGTACCGCGCCGCAGACGCAACGACGTGGACGACCGCGGGCACCACCGCCACCACCGGGTACACGGTTGACGCCCTCACCAACGGGGTCGAGTACTTCTTCGCCATCGCCGCCGTCGACACCTCCGGCAATGTGTCGTCGGCGTCGTCTGAGGTGTCTCAGACGCCGGTCGCTCCGGTGGTCGTTCCGTAGCAGCACGGCGGTGGGCTCCCCGGCACGCGCGTACGTCATACAGTCGGACGCGTGGTCCAGTTCGGTCAGTACCCACCGCCCCGTCACACGATCGCCCACCTGAGCGACCCGCACCTGCTCGCCGGCGGCGCCCGGCAGTACGACGCGATCGACCCGGAGGCCGGACTGGTGCTCGCCCTCGAGCGACTCGGCCGACTGACCACGCCGCCGGACGTGATCGCGTTCACCGGCGACCTGGCCGACAAGGCCGAGCCGGCGGCGTACTCCCGGCTGCGGGAGCTGGTCGAGCCGGTCGCGGCCGACCTCGGCTCGCAGGTCGTCTGGACGATGGGCAACCACGACGAGCGGTCGGCGTACGCCGAAGCGATGTTCGACAGCCCTGACGCCGGCCCGCAGGACCGCGCCTACGACGTCGGTGGGCTGCGAGTGCTCGCGCTCGACACCAGCGTGCCTGGCTACCACCACGGCGACCTCGGCGAGGACCAGCTGGCCTGGCTGGCCGAGCAGCTCGCGACGCCGGCCGAGCACGGCACCGTGCTGGCACTGCACCACCCGCCGGTCCCGGTGCCGATGCTGCGCGCAGCGGAGATCATCGAGCTGCTCGACCAGCACCTGCTGGCCGACGTGGTGCGCGACAGCGACGTCCGGGCGATCGTCGGCGGCCACTTCCACTACACGTCGTGGTCGACCTTCGAGGGGATCCCGGTCTCGGTCGCCTCCGCCAGCTGCTACACCGCCGACCCGGCGCCGCTCGACCGGCTGATCTCCGGGGTCGACGGGCACCAGGCATTCACGATGCTCCACCTCTACGACGACCGGGTCGTCCACACCGTCGTCCCGACCCCGCCCGCACCGGAGGTCAGCGGCTACCCCGCCGACGTCGTCGCCCAGCTCGAGGCGCTCAGCCACGACGAGCGCCGCGAGATCATCAGCCGCCAGGACTCGGAGTTCAACCAGGGATGAGGCGCCACGACCAAGTAAGGCTAGCCTTACTTCGTTCGTCGTCATCTGCAGAGGGAGTACGCCGTGACCGCCTGGCACGCCGAGGTCGAGAGCACCACGTGGCTGACGCCGCTGCTGGTCCGCGTGGCCCTGGGCGGTGACGGCCTGGCCGGCTTCACCATGCCCGACGCGTGCGACACCTACGTCAACATCGAGGTCCCCGGCAGCGGGGTGCGCCGCCGCTACACCGTGCGGTCGTGGGACGCCGCCACCGGTCGGCTGACGATCGACTTCGTGGTCCACGGCGACGCGGGCGAGGGCGGGCCGTGGGCGGCGCACGCGAAGCCTGGCGACGTGCTGCCCTTCGACGGGCCCGCCGGCGACTACTCCCCCGACCCGACCGCCGACTGGCACCTGCTCGTCGGCGACGAGTCCGCCCTCCCGGCGATCGCGGCCTCCCTCGAGGCCTGCCCCGACGACGTACCGGTCCTGGTCCGGCTCCTGTGCGACGGCCCCGAGCACGAGGTCGACCTGGCCGCCCCGGCCGGGCTCGACCTGCAGTGGCTGCACCGCCCCGCCTCGCTGCCCGAGGCGGTCACCGCGCTCGACCTGCCCATCGGCCGCGGCCACGCCTTCGTGCACGGCGAAGCCGACGAGATCCGCGCGATCCGGACCCACCTGCTCACCGCGGGTGGCATGACCCGCGCCGAGATGTCCTGCTCGCCCTACTGGCGCCGCACCATGACCGACGAGGCATGGCGCTCGGTCAAGCGGGACTTCGTGGCGGCGATGGAGTCCGACGTCGGCTGAGGCAGGCCCCTGCTCAGGCGTCCTGCCACCCGAGGACGTTCGCCGCCGTACACCTGCTGCCGACGGCCTCCGCCCTGGTCGCGGGCGCCGCCTCGGCGGCCACCTGGGCGAGGCCGGCTTCGGCGCGGCGTGCATGTCCCTGATCGGGGTGCTGATCCTGTGGGGTCGGCTGCTGGACCCGGCCCGGGCGCACGGGTCACCGCGTGGCTCTTCACCACGCTGTCCGACGCTCAGGCGGGCGGCTCCGCGCTGCTGGGGAGCGCCCTGGGCGTCAGCCCCGCGTGGCCACCGTGAGCAACACCGCGGAGTCCTCCACCGCCTCGAGCGCATGTCGCCTGTCGGGGACCGTCAGCAGGTCACCCGGCGACCCGTTCCACCTGGCCTCGCCCGCCACCAGCGTCACGCGACCCCGGAGGACCTGGATCGTCGCCTCGCCCGGACTCTCGTGCTCCTCGAGGCTCGATCCGGCACGCAGCGCGATCACGGTCTGCCGGAGCCTGAGCTCGTGGCCGCCGTGGACGGTGTGTGCGCTGCGCCCACTGGACGCGGCCGCCGCCGTCGCCAGGTGGTGACGCGCCAGGGCGGTCAGTGACTCCTTCTGCATCGGTCTCTCCTCCATCGGTCATGGAACTGCTCGGCCGGTCCTCACCGTGAGGGCACTGGCACCGGCGCGACCGGACTCAGGCCCCACCGCCAGGCCTGCTGCCTGCGGAGTACCCACACTGCCGCCGGCCGGAGCCGGACAGCAGAGGCCTTGGACACCCCCTCCCGGGACCCTCGCCCCTGCAGCGACTGGTCCACCGCGTCCCGGTCGGCCGTCCGCGCCCGAGAAATGCAAGAACCCCCGCTCGGGGCGGGGGTTCTGTGGCAGATGAAGGATTCGAACCTTCGAAGGCATAAGCCGACGGATTTACAGTCCGCTCCCATTGGCCGCTCGGGCAATCTGCCATGTCGTCACCCGGCTGGTACCGGGGAGCGACGAAGCGCAAGAATAGCGAACGTACGTCGCAGACCCGAAACCGGAGGCACCCATGGCCGACTCCTCGTTCGACATCGTCAGCAAGATCGACCGGCAGGAGGTCGACAACGCCCTGGGGCAGACCGCCCGCGAGGTCGCGACCCGTTTCGACTTCAAGGGAACCGGCGCGACGATCGAGTGGAAGGGCGACGAGGCGATCGAGATCTCGGCCTCCGCCGACGACCGTGCCACCGCCGTCCTCGACGTCTTCAAGCAGAAGCTGATCAAGCGCAACGTGTCGCTCAAGGTGCTGGACGCCTCCGAGCCCCGCCAGTCCGGTCAGGAGTCGAAGATCGGCATCACGCTCAAGGAGGGCATCTCCTCCGAGGACGCCAAGAAGATCAGCAAGCTGATCCGCGACGAGGGTCCCAAGGGCGTCAAGGCGCAGATCCAGGGCGACGAGCTGCGGGTGTCGAGCAAGAAGCGCGACGACCTGCAGGCCGTGATCGCCCTGGTCAAGGAGCAGGACTACGACTTCGCGGTGCAGTTCAGCAACTACCGCTGACCCGGGACCGCGCTTTCGGCCCGCCAGCCCCACGGAGCTGGTGTGCTGGTCCCGCGTGTCGGGCATCACCCGTCCGCTCCGGGAGACGGGTACGGCGCCGCTCGGCACCGGGCTATCGTGGAGAGATCGTGCGCCGACCCAGGAGAGGACCGAGGTGACCAAGCAGGTCAAGCAGCTCGACCGCGTGATCATCAGGTTCGCCGGGGACTCCGGCGACGGGATGCAGCTCACCGGCGACCGCTTCACTCAGGAGTCCGCGGCCTTCGGCAACGACCTGTCGACGCTGCCGAACTTCCCCGCGGAGATCCGCGCGCCCCAGGGCACGCTCCCGGGCGTCTCGTCGTTCCAGGTCCACTTCGCCGACCACGACATCCTGACCCCGGGCGACGCCCCCGACGTGCTCGTGGCGATGAACCCGGCCGCGCTGCGCGCCAACCTCGGCGACCTGCCCAAGGGCGCGACGATCATCGTCGACACCGCCGACTTCACCAAGCGCAACCTCACCAAGGCCGGCTACACCGAGAGCCCGCTCGACGACGCCTCGCTCGAGGAGTACGCCCTGCACCCGGTCGACCTGACCGGCATGACCGTCGAGGCGGTCAAGGAGTTCGGCCTCAGCCGCAAGGACGCCTCGCGCGCGAAGAACATGTTCGCCCTCGGGCTGCTGTCCTGGCTCTACGGCCGCCCCACCGAGTCGACGGTCGGCTTCCTCGAGAAGCGCTTCGCCAAGATCCCCGACATCCGCGACGCGAACGTCACCGCCTTCCGGTCCGGCTGGAACTTCGGCGAGACGACCGAGACGTTCGCCGTCACCTACGAGATCAAGCCGGCGCCGATGTCGGTCGGCACCTACCGCAACATCACGGGCAACCTCGCGCTCTCCTACGGCCTGGTGGCCGCCAGCGTGCAGTCCGGGATCCCGCTGTTCCTCGGGTCCTACCCGATCACCCCGGCCTCCGACATCCTCCACGAGCTGAGCAAGCACAAGTCCTTCGGCGTGACGACCTTCCAGGCCGAGGACGAGATCTCCGGCGTCGGTGCCGCGATCGGCGCCTCCTTCGCCGGTCAGCTCGGCGTCACGACCACCTCCGGCCCCGGCGTCGCGCTGAAGTCCGAGGCGATCGGCCTCGCCGTGATGACCGAGCTGCCGCTGCTCGTCGTCGACGTGCAGCGCGGCGGCCCCTCGACCGGGCTGCCCACCAAGACCGAGCAGGCCGACCTGCTGCAGGCGATGTTCGGCCGCAACGGGGAGTCCCCCGTCCCGGTCGTGGCGCCCCAGTCCCCCGGCGACTGCTTCGACGCCGCCCTCGAGGCCGCGCGGATCGCCATCACCTACCGCACGCCGGTGATGCTGCTCTCCGACGGCATGCTCGCCAACGGCTCCGAGCCCTGGCGGATCCCCGAGATCGCCGAGCTGCCCGCCATCGACCCGGCCTTCGCCACGGCGGCCGGGATGGGTGAGGACGAGGAGTTCCAGCCCTACACCCGTGACGCCGCGACGCTGGCCCGGCCGTGGGCGATCCCGGGCACGCCCGGTCTCGAGCACCGCATCGGCGGTCTCGAGAAGGGCGACGGACACGGCAACATCAGCTACGACCCGGCCAACCACGACTACATGGTCCGCACCCGGCAGGCCAAGGTCGACCGGATCGCCGACTCGCTGCCGCCGCTCGAGGTCGACGACCCCACGGGTACGGCGAAGGTGCTCGTGCTCGGCTGGGGCTCGACGTACGGCCCGATCGGTGCCGGGTGCCGCCGGGTCCGCAAGGCCGGCTACCAGGTCGCCCAGGTCCACCTGCGCCACCTCAACCCGTTCCCGAAGGACCTCGGGGAGATCCTCGCGCGCTACGACAAGGTGCTGATCCCCGAGATGAACCTCGGCCAGCTCTCGCTGCTGATCCGCGGCAAGTACCTCGTCGACGCCGTCGGCTACCACCAGGTGCGGGGCCTGCCGCTCAAGGCGGCCGAGCTCGCGGACGTCATCGGCGGGCTCGTCGGTGCCGCCGAGGGCATCGAGGTCGACCTGAGCACCACCACGGAGGAGGTCCACCGATGAGCACCGATCTCGGCCTGCCCGGCCTGCGCAGCGGCGTCGAGGGAGTCCCGACCGTTCCCGAGGGCGCACCCGCCCAGACCGGCAAGGAGTTCACCAGCGACCAGGAGGTCCGCTGGTGCCCGGGCTGCGGTGACTACGCCGTGCTCAAGGCCGTGCAGGGCTTCCTGCCCGAGCTCGGGCTGCGCCGCGAGAACATCGTGTTCGTCTCCGGCATCGGCTGCTCGTCGCGGTTCCCCTACTACCTCGACACCTACGGCATGCACTCGATCCACGGCCGCGCGCCGACGATCGCGACCGGCATCGCCACGGCCCGCGAGGACCTCTCGGTCTGGGTGGTCACCGGTGACGGCGACGCCCTGTCGATCGGCGGCAACCACCTCATCCACGCGCTGCGCCGCAACGTGAACATGACGGTGCTTCTCTTCAACAACCGGATCTACGGGCTCACCAAGGGCCAGTACTCCCCCACCTCCGAGCCGGGCAAGATCACCAAGTCGACGCCGATGGGCTCGGTCGACCACCCCTTCAACCCGGTCTCGCTGGCGCTGGGGGCCGAGGGCAGCTTCGTGGCCCGCACCATCGACTCCGACCGCAAGCACCTCACCTCGGTGCTGGCTGCGGCGGCCGCCCACCGCGGCACGTCGTTCGTCGAGATCTACCAGAACTGCCCGATCTTCAACGACGGCGCGTTCGACGCGATCAAGGACCGCGACACCAAGGAGGACGCGATCATCCCGCTCGTCCACGGCGAGCCGATCCAGTTCGGCGTCGGCGGGAGCAAGGGCCTGATCCGCGACACCGCGACCGGTGGCGTCAAGGTCGTCGCGGTGGCCGACGTCGGTGAGGACGCGCTGCTCGTGCACGACGCCCACGCCGACGACCCGACCACGGCGTTCGCGATCTCCCGGCTCACCGACGCGGGCTACCTCCACCAGGCCCCGATCGGGATCTTCCGGCAGGTCGAGCGCTCGACCTACGACGACCAGGCGCGCGCCCAGATCGAGACCGCCCGCGGCGGCACCGACGGCGATCCCGCAGCCCGGCTCGACGCCCTCATCCACGGCGGCGACACCTGGACGATCGCCTGAGCGGGCCCACCGCCCGCGACCCGCGCTCCGACGCCTCCCGGGGGTTCGGCTACGGCGTCGCGGCGTACAGCCTGTGGGGGCTGCTGGCGCTCTACTGGCCGTTGCTCCAGCCGGCCGGGGCGGCGGAGATCCTCGCCCACCGGGTGCTGTGGTCGCTCGTCACGGTCGTGGCCGTGATGGCGCTGCTGCACCGCGGTCGCGCCGTCCGCGCGGTCTTCGCCGACCGTCGCACTGCCCTGCTGCTGCTCGTCGGTGCCGTCGTGATCAGCCTCAACTGGGCGGGCTACATCTGGGGCGTCAACAACGGCCGCGTGGTGGAGGCCTCGCTGGGCTACTTCATCAACCCGCTGGTCACCGTGCTGATGGGCGTGCTCGTCCTCGGCGAGCGGCTGCGACGGGTGCAGTGGTGCGCGGTCGCGCTCGCGGCCGTCGCCGTCCTGGTGCTGACCCTCGACTACGGCCGACCGCCGTGGATCGCGCTGCTCCTCGCGTTCTCGTTCGCGACCTACGGCCTGGTGAAGAAGAAGGCCGACGTCGACGCCGTCGAGAGCCTCTCGGTCGAGACGATCTACATCGCCCCGGTCGCCGCGGCGTACCTCGGCTGGCTGTCGCTGCGGGGTGACTCGTCCTTCCTCAGCCAGGGCGTCGGCCACACCGCGCTCTTCGTCAGCGCCGGCATCGTCACCGTGGTCCCGCTGCTCTTCTTCGGCGCCGCCGCCGTCCGGGTCTCGATGGTGACCATCGGGCTGCTGCAGTACATCGCCCCGATCATCCAGTTCGCCCTCGGCGTGCTGTGGTTCCAGGAGCCGATGCCGGCCTCGCGCTGGATCGGCTTCGTGCTGGTGTGGGTCGCGCTCGTGGTCTTCACCTACGAGGCGGTCCGCCACCGGCGCCGCCAGCTGCGACTGTCCGCCGAGGCGAGCGCGCTCTAGGCAGTCCGTGTCGCGACGACGTCGGCGAAGTCCTCGAGGGCGCGGCGTACGGCGCCGTCGGGGAGCACCGACAGCAGCGCCTTGGCCTCGTGGGCCCGGGCGACGACGTAGGCGCGGGCCTGGTCGAGCGCCGGGTGGGCGCGCAGCAGGGCCAGCGCCTCCGCGTGCAGCGCGTCGTCGGTGAGGTCGCCGTCGAGCAGCTCGAGCAGCCGCGCGTCGGCCGGGTCGGTGGAGGCGCGTGCCATCAGCACGGGCAGCGTCGGGACGCCCTCGCGCAGGTCGGTGCCGGGGGTCTTGCCGGACTCGTCGGTGTCGGAGGCGATGTCGAGGATGTCGTCGCTGAGCTGGAAGGCGGAGCCGACGATCTCGCCGTACGCCGTGAGCGCCTCCTCCACCTCCCGCGGGGCGCCACCGAAGCGGGCGCCGTAGCGGGCGGAGGTGGCGATCAGCGAGCCGGTCTTGCCGGCGACGACCTCGAGGTAGTGGGCCAGCGGGTCCTCGCCCTCGGCGGGGGCGACGGTCTCCAGGATCTGTCCCTCGACCAGCCGGGCGAAGGTCTCGGCCTGGATCAGCACCGCCTCGGGGCCCAGCGCCGCGGTCAGCTCGGAGGACTTCGCGAAGAGGAAGTCGCCGGTGAGGATCGCGACGTGGTTGTCCCAGCGGGCGTTGGCGGAGTCGGCGCCGCGTCGCAGCGCGGCCTCGTCCATCACGTCGTCGTGGTAGAGCGACCCGACGTGGGTGAGCTCGACGACGCAGGCCGCGTCGACCACCGCGTCGTTCTCCGGGTCCCCGCCCACCTCGGCCGCGAGCAGCACCAGCAGCGGCCGGAACCGCTTGCCGCCGGCGGCCAGCAGGTGCGAGGCCGCCTCGGTGACGTACGC
The DNA here is from genome assembly GCA_963754575.1 of uncultured Actinomycetota bacterium. Taxonomy (GTDB): domain Bacteria; phylum Actinomycetota; class Actinomycetes; order Propionibacteriales; family Nocardioidaceae; genus Nocardioides. Next base: position 238,150 of record CAVWGQ010000027.1, read on the forward strand.
CGTCCGGCTCTGCACGTGATCGAGCAGCGCCTCCTCGACGACCTGCATCCGGCGCTGCAGCCGATCGGCCAGCGCTGCGTCGGCGACGGGCAGCGCCAGCCCTGTCGAGGCCGGGGTCGAGGTCACCTGATGAAGTCTCCCGCACGACCGGCCAGGTCGAGCACCGGGCCGGGCACGACGCCGAGCACCAGCGTCACGGCCGCGCCCACCGCGATGGTCGCGGCGGTGAGGATCGAGGGGTTCGTGACGCTGGGGGCCTCACCCGTGGGCTCGGAGAAGTACATGATGCGGATGACGCGGACGTAGAAGAACGCCGCCACCACGCTGCTCAGGATCGCCACCACGACGACGGGATAGGCGCCGGCGGAGAGCGCGGAGGCGAACACCGCCCACTTGCCGATGAAGCCCGAGGTCAGCGGGATGCCGGCCATCGCGAGCAGGAAGAAGGCGAACACGCCCGCCACCAGGGGCGACTCCTTGCCGAGCCCGGCCCAGCGGGAGAGGTGGGTCTGCTCGCCTCCGGAGTCGCGGACCAGGGTGACGACCGCGAACGCGCCCATCGTGGCGAAGCCGTAGGTCACGAGGTAGAACAGCACGGCCTGCAGCGACGTCAGCTGGCCGATCGCCAGGTCGGTGCTGCTCTGCACGCCGAGCACGCCGGTGAGCAGGAAGCCGGTGTGCGCGACCGAGGAGTAGGCCAGCATCCGCTTCACGTCGGTCTGCGCGATGGCGAGCACCGCACCGACGATCATGGTGAGGATCGCGATGACCCACATCATCGGCTGCCAGGTCCAGCGGTCGGCACCGAAGCCGACGTAGAAGAGGCGCAGCACGGCACCGAACGCGGCGACCTTCGTGGCGGCCGCCATGAAGGCGGTGACCGCGGTCGGCGCACCCTGGTAGACGTCCGGGGTCCAGGCCTGGAAGGGCGCGGCGCCGATCTTGAAGAACAGCCCGACGGCCAGCATGCCCATGCCGACCAGCAGCAGCGTCCGGTTGCCGATGTCGTTGCGGATCGCCTCGTTGATGGCCGAGAGCTGGAACGAGCCGGCGAAGCCGTAGAGCATCGCGACGCCGTACAGGAAGAAGCCGGAGGAGAACGCGCCGAGCAGGAAGTACTTCAGCGCCGCCTCCTGGCTCAGCAGCCGACGGCGCCGGGCCAGGCCGCACAGCAGGTAGAGCGGGAGCGAGAGGACCTCGAGCGCGACGAACATGGTCAGCAGGTCGTTCGAGGCGGGGAACATCATCATGCCGACGATCGAGAACATCATCAGCGGGTAGACCTCGGTGTGGTCGAGGCCGGACGTCGACGCCTGGCGCTCGGCCTCGGTGCCGGGCAGCGCGGCCGCCTGGCCGGCGAACGCCGAGACGCCGCCCTCGAGGTGCCGCTCGGCGAACAGCAGCACGCCGCCGATGCCGAAGAGCAGGATGACGCCCCACAGGAACAGGGTCGGACCGTCGAGGACCAGCGTGCCCTCCATCGCGAGGTTGCCGCGGGCGGCACCGTCGCCGAGGGACTCGAGGTCGGCCGCGACGACGCCGGTGCCGACCAGGGCGGCCACCAGCGCGAGGCCGGCGAGCAGCGTCTGCACGACGTAGCGTCGCGAGCGGGGGACGAACGCCTCCACCAGGACACCGGCGCAGGCCCCGCCGAAGACCACGAACAGCGGCCAGAGCTGGGCGTACTCGACTGTGGGCTTCACGAACTCCATCAGTGACCCTCCCCTTCCGTCGCCGGGACGACCGGGTGCTCCTGCACCACGCCCACCTCCGACAGCGTGGTCTCCACGCTCGGGTTGATGACGTCGAGCAGCGGCATCGGGTAGAAGCCGAACACGACGAGCGCGACGAGCAGCGGCGCGATGACGCCGACCTCCCGCCGGTCGAGGTCACGGAAGCCCGCGACTTCCGGTCGGGTCGGGCCGGTCATGGTGCGCTGGTACATCCACAGCACGTAGATCGCGGCGAGCACGATCGCGGTCACCGCGACCGCACCGGCCCACCACGCGTAGTCGAACGCCGAGATGATCACGAGCATCTCGGAGACGAAGGGCGAGAGCCCGGGCAGGCCACAGGCCGCGAGGCCGGCAACCAGGAACGTGCCGGCGAGCACCGGCGCGACCTTCTCGACGCCACCCAGGTCGCTGATCAGCGCCGAGCCGCGTCGCTGGACGATGAAGCCCGCGATCAGGAACAGTGCGGCGGTCGCGATGCCGTGGTTGACCATGTAGAGGATCGCGCCGGCACCGCCCTGGTCGGTGTAGACGAAGATGCCGAGCACGATCAGGCCGAAGTGGCTCAGCGACGTGAGGCCGATCAGGCGCAGCATGTCGTCCTGGCCGATCGCCACCAGCGCGCCGTACACGATCGAGATCAGCGCGAGCACGACCACGACCGGCGTCGCCCACTGCGAGGCGTCCGGCAGCAGCCCGAGGCAGAACCGGAGCATCCCGAAGGTGCCGATCTTGTCGAGGATGCAGACCAGCAGCACCGAGGTGCCCGTGGTCGCCTTCTCGGTGGTGTCGGCCAGCCAGGTGTGGACGGGGAACATCGGCGCCTTGATCGCGAAGGCGATGAAGAAGCCGGCGAAGATCCACTTCTGCGCTGTCGGGTCGATCTCGAGCTGCGACAGGTCGCTCAGGAGGTACGACGGAGCGCCCGCCTGCGCCGAGACGACGTAGAGGCCGATCACCGATCCGAGCATCACCAGTCCGCCGGCGAGCTGGTAGATCAGGAACTTCACCGCGGCGCGGCTGCGACCGGAGCGGCCGAAGCCACCGATCAGGAAGTACGCCGGGATCAGCGTGGCCTCGAACACGATGTAGAAGAGGAAGACGTCGGTGGCGGCGAACACGGCGATCGAGAAGGCCTCGAGCACCAGCGTCCACGCGAAGAAGACGTCGGCCTTCGGGCTGGTCTCGTGCCAGGACGCGACCATCACGATCGGCACCAGCACGACGGTCAGCAGCACCATCAGCAGCCCGAGACCGTCGACCCCGAGCGCGTAGTGGGCGCCGAAGACGTCGATCCAGTCGTGCTGCTCGGAGAACTGGTAGCCACCTGCCACGTCGTACTGCGTGGTCATGACGACGGCCAGCACCAACGTGACGAGGGCGACGCCGAGCCCGACCTGCCGGGCGATGACGCCACGGCTGGGGAGGTAGGCGGTCACGACCGCGCCGACGAGCGGCAGCACGATCAGCGTGGTGAGCCAGGGGAAGTCGCTCATGCGAAGTTCACCACCAGGAGGGTCAGCAGGACCAGCAGCACGCCGGCCATGAGCGAGAGGGCGTAGGAGCGCACGAAGCCGTTCTGGACGCGGCGGAGCACCTCGGCGAGGCCGCCGACGGCGGACGAGCCGCCCTCGACCGCGCCGTCGACGCCGCGGCGGTCCATCGTGGTCAGGCCGGACACGACGTGCCGTCCGGGCGCCACCACCAGGCCTTCGTTGATCGCGTCACCGTAGAGGTCGGCACGCGCGGCCCGGGTGGCGAACGAGACGTCCTGCGGGGCCTCACGCGGGATGTCGCGCCGGCCGACGAGGAAGAACGCGGCCGCGACACCGATGGCCACCGTGGCGGTGACCAGCAGCGTGATCACGATCGGGGGCAGCGGCGGCTCGTGGTGCTCGGCCACGCCGACGACGGGCTCGAGGAACGTGACGATCCAGTCGCCGAGCAGCATCACGCCGCCGAGGACGGAGAGCGCGGCGAGCACGACGAGCGGCACGGTCATCACCTTCGGCGACTCGTGCGGGTGGGCGTCCCTCTCCCAGCGGCTGCGGCCGAGGAAGGTCATCAGCATCAGCCGGGTCATGTAGAAGCCGGTGATGCCCGCGCCCAGCATCGCCAGGACGCCGACCACCCAGTTCTCCGCGAGCGCGGTCTCGATGATCTTGTCCTTCGACCAGAAGCCGGAGAAGCCGGGGAACCCGATGATCGCGAGATAGCCCATCGCGAAGGTCAGGAACGTCACCGGCATCATCTTGGTGAGCGCGCCGTAGTGGCGCATGTTCACGTCGTCGTCCATGCCGTGCATGACCGAGCCGGCGCCGAGGAACATGTTGGCCTTGAAGAAGCCGTGGGTCAGCAGGTGGAAGATCGCGAAGGCGTAGCCCGCGACCCCGAGCCCGGCGCCGAGCATCATGTAGCCGATCTGGCTCATCGTGGAGCCGGCCAGCACCTTCTTGATGTCGTCGCGGGCGCACCCGAGCACCGCACCCCACAGCAGCGTCACCGTGGCGACGATGACGACCACCGTCTGCGCGACCGGCGCGAGCTCGAAGATGAAGTTCGAGCGCACCACGAGGTAGACGCCGGCGGTGACCATGGTCGCCGCGTGGATCAGGGCGGAGACCGGGGTCGGGCCCTCCATCGCGTCGAGCAGCCACGCCTGGAGCGGCACCTGCGCGGACTTGCCGCAGGCGCCGAGCAGCAGCAGCAGGCCGAGCGCGGTCAGCGTGTTCTCGGTCGCCTCACCGCTCACCGCGCTGATGGCGGCGAAGTCGGTGGTGCCGAAGGTGACGAACATCAGTGCGATCGCCAGCGAGAGCCCGATGTCACCGACGCGGTTGATGACGAAGGCCTTCTTGGCGGCGGCGGCCGCGGAGGGCTTGTGCTGCCAGAAGCCGATCAGCAGGTACGACGCCAGGCCGACGCCCTCCCAGCCGAGGAACAGTCCGAGGTAGTTGGCCGAGAGGATCAGCATCAGCATCGCGGCGACGAACAGGTTGAGGTAGCCGAAGAACCGGCGACGTCGGGCGTCGTGCTCCATGTAGCCGATGGAGTAGACGTGGATCAGCGAGCCGACACCGGTGATCAGCAGCAGGAAGAGCGCCGCGAGCGGGTCGTAGAGCAGGTCCATGCCGACCGTGAAGTCACCGGCCTGGAACCACGTGAAGAGCTGCTGGCCGACCTGCCGCTCGGATTCCTCGCGACCGAGCAGCGAGAGGAACATCAGCAGGCTGATGACGAAGGAGCCGACCGGCATCGCGGTGCCGAACAGGTGGCCCCACTTGTCGAGGCGCCCCTTCGTGAGCGGGCCGCCGAGCAGCAGCACCACGGCACCGAGCAGCGGCAGCGCGATCACCAGCCACAGCAGGCCGAAGACGCCGTCGGCGGCTCCGGGGTCGACGACGGGCACGTGGGAGACCGCGTGGTCCCCGCCCTCGAGGAAGATGTTGGTCACCGTTCGCCCCTCAGTACTTCAGCAGGCTCGCGTCGTCGACCGAGGCCGAACGACGGGTGCGGAAGATGGTCATGATGATCGCCAGTCCGACGACGACCTCGGCCGCGGCCACCACCATCACGAAGAAGGCGGCGATCTGCCCGTCGAGGTTGCCGTGCTGCTTGGCGAAGGTCACCAGCGCCAGGTTGCAGGCGTTGAGCATCAGCTCGACGCACATGAACACCACGAGGGCGTTGCGGCGCACGAGCACGCCGACGGCGCCGATCGTGAAGAGGATCGCGGACAGCACGATGTACTCGGTCATCGGCCGTCCTCCTCCGTCGTCGGGTCGGTGGCCTCGGTCGTGCTGCCGGTCGCGCCGGACTTGCCCGCACCCTCGGGCCGGGTCGCCGGGTCACCGATCTGGCGCTCCATCCGCTCGACGTCGTCGGCGGACACGGTGCGGACGGTGCCGCGCGCGGCGAGCACCCGGGACACCGACGACTCCGCCGCGGTCCCGTCGGGCAGCAGCGCCGCGTTGTCGACCGCGTTGCTGCGGGCGAAGACGCCCGGTGCGGGCAGCGGACCGAGGTGGGCGCCCTTCGCGGCGTAGTCGCGCATCCGCTGGGCAGCGAGGTCGGCCTGGCTGGCCTTCGGCGTGATCCGCTCGCGGTGGGCGAGCACCATCGCGCCCAGCGCGGCCGTGATCAGCAGCGCCGAGGTCACCTCGAAGGCGAGCACCCACTTCGAGAACAGGACATTGGCGAGGCCCTGGATGTTGCCCTCGGCGTTGGCCTCGGTCAGACCGACCGCGGTGCCGAGCGCGGTCTGGGTCAGCGCGACGACCAGCACGAGACCGAGCGCGAGGCCCAGCACGGCGGCCATGACGCGCTGGCCCTTGATCGTCTCCACGACCGAGTCGGAGGCGTCGACGCCCACCAGCATCACCACGAAGAGGAACAGCATCAAGATGGCGCCGGTGTAGACGATGATCTGCACGGCGAAGAGGAACGGCGCCTCCAGCACGGCGTACTGGATGGCGAGCGAGATCATCACGACGGCCAGCAGCAGCGCGGCGTGGACCGCCTTGCGGACGAACAGGATGCCGAGCGCGGCAACCACCATCACGGGTGCCAGGATCCAGAAGCTCACTTCTCCGCCTCCCCCGGCTCGGGCGCCGCGGCTGCGGCCGCCTTGAACGTGCCGCGGTAGTAGTCGCCCTCGTCGTCGCCGAGCTGCATGGCGTGGGGCGGCTGCTCCATGCCCGGCAGCAGCGGCGCCAGCAGGTCCGACTTCTCGTAGATCAGGTCGGCGCGGTTGTCGTCGGCCAGCTCGTACTCGTTGGTCATCGTCAGCGCGCGCGTCGGGCAGGCCTCGATGCAGAGCCCGCAGAGGATGCAGCGCAGGTAGTTGATCTGGTAGACGCGGCCGTAGCGCTCACCGGGGCTGAACCGCCCGGAGCCGTCGGCCTCGTCGGTGTTGGACGCACCCTCGACGTAGATCGCGTCGGCCGGGCAGGCCCACGCGCACAGCTCGCAGCCGATGCACTTCTCGAGCCCGTCGGGCCAGCGGTTGAGCTGGTGGCGACCGTGGAAGCGCGGCGCGGTCGGCATCTTCTCGAAGGGGTACTGCTCGGTGACCACCTTCTTGAACATGGTCCGGAAGGTGACGCCGAACCCGGCGACGGGGTCCAAGAACTGCTCCTTGAAGGAGCGAGACCCGGAGTCCTGCTCAGCCATGGGTGTCCCTTTCATCGCGGACGGTGGTGCCGGTGTCGAAGGTCAGCGGGGCGGCCGCGCCGCGGACGGGTCCGCCGGCGGGCATCGGCGGCACGGGGAAGCCGCCGGCGAAGGCGTCCACCGGCCCGGTCTCCTCCTCGGCGGCGCCGCGCCTGGAGCTGCCGTCGGGCAGGAACATCAAGATCACGAAGATCCCGAGCATCACCCCGGCACCGACCAGGAGGTACTGGCGGTCGATGCCGCCCTCCTCGTTGATCAGGGCGCGCACGGTGGCGACGCCGACGATCCACAGCAGCGAGGCCGGGATCAGCACCTTCCAGCCGAGCGCCATGAACTGGTCGTAGCGCAGCCGGGGCAGCGAGCCGCGCAGCCAGATGAACATGAAGATGAAGCCCAGGACCTTGCCGAAGAACCACAGCAGCGGCCAGTAGCCCTCGTTGGCGCCCGGCCACACGTGCACCAGGCCCCACGGCGCCTGCCAGCCACCGAGGAACAGCGTGGTGGCCATCGCGGAGACGGTGGCCATGCTGACGTACTCGGCGAGGAAGAACAGCGCGAACTTGAGGCTGGAGTACTCGGTGTGGAAGCCGCCGACCAGCTCACCCTCGGCCTCGGGGAGGTCGAACGGCGCACGGTTGGTCTCGCCGACCATCGAGATCACGAAGATCACGAAGGACGGGAACAGGATCAGGCCGTACCAGAGGTCCTCCTGGGAGGCGACGATCTGCGACGTCGACATCGAGCCGGCGTACAGGAACACCGCGACCAGCGAGAGGCCCATCGCGACCTCGTAGGAGATCATCTGGGCGCTCGAGCGCAGCCCGCCCAGCAGGGAGTACGTCGAGCCGCTGGACCAGCCGCCGAGCACGATGCCGTAGATGCCGATCGAGGCGATCGCCAGCACGAACAGCACCGCGACAGGCATGTCGGTGAGCTGCAGCGGCGTGCGCAGGTCGCTGAACGGGACGTCGACGACGGGGCCGAACGGGATCACCGAGAAGGTCACGAATGCGGGGATCACGATGATCACCGGCGCGAGGAGGTAGACCACCTTGTCGGCGGCCTTCGGGATGATGTCCTCCTTGAGCGCCAGCTTCACGCCGTCGGCCAGCGACTGCAGCAGGCCGAAGGGCCCGTGCACGTTGGGGCCGATCCGGTGCTGCATCCGGGCCACGACCCGGCGCTCCCACCAGATGTTGAACAGCGTGAGCAGCACCAGGACGACGAAGATCAGCACCGCCTTGACGATGACGAGCCACCACGGGTCCTGGCCGAAGGCGGACAGGTCGTCGGCCGCCATCACGGTGAGCAGGGGGTTCACTGGGCGCCTCCCGTGGTGCGGCCGGAGGTCCGGACGGTGCTGCCCGGCGACGCGAGGTCGGCGAGCACGCCCCGGCCGAAGGAGTTGGCCGGGACCCAGACGGTGTCCTCGGCGATGTCGCTGATCTCGACCGGGAGCCGGACCGAGCCGCGGTCACCGGTGAGGGTGATCGTGGGGCCGACCTCGTCCGCCACCGCGGCGGACACCCGGGCCACGGCCATCCGCGACGTCGCCCGCAGCGCGGCGTCGCCGTCCTGCAGCCGACCGTTGTCCAGCATCTGCTTCCAGGTGGCGAGCCGGAGCTCCCCGGGGGCGCCGGTGTGGCGGTGGCGGCGGTGGGGCCCGAGAGCGGGTCGCTCGCGGCGAGCGCGACGCGCTCGCCGTCCCAGGGGCCCATCTCCTCCATCTCGCTGCGCGCCTCGGCGACGGTGCGGAAGCCGAGGGCGGCGCCGTGGCCCAGGGCCGCGAGCTCGTCGGCGATGCCGGAGAGGACGCGGAGGTCGGGCAGCGAGGCAGGGTTGTGCAGCACCACGTCGAAGGGCCGCGGACGACCCTCCCAGGTGACGAACGTGCCGGCCTTGTCGGTGACCGGGGCGACCGGCAGCACGACGTCGGCCATCCGGGTCACGTCGGTCTCGCGCAGGTCGAGGGCCACCACGAAGCCGGCGCCCTCGAGCGCGGCGCGGGTCGCGTCCGGGTCGGTGGTGTCGTCGGGCTCGACGCCGCCGACGACCACGCCGCCGAGCTCACCGGCGATGAGGGCCGCGACGATCGCGTCGCCGTCACGACCGGGCTGCTCGGGCAGCGAGCCGACGCCCCAGGTGGTGGCGGCGTCGACGCGTGCGGCGGCGTCGGCGACCGGGCGGCCGCCCGGCAGCAGGGTGGGCAGGCAGCCGGTCTCGACGGCGCCGCGGTCACCCGCACGGCGCGGGACCCACGCCAGCCGGGCACCGGTACGCCGGGCCAGGTCGGCCGCAGCCGTCAGGGCGCCGGGGACCGTCGCGAGCCGCTCTCCGACGAGGATCACGGCACCGGTGTCGATGCCGTAGTCGGCGTGCTCGACGAGGGAGGCCAGCGCGGCGGGCTCGTCGCCCGGTGCGGTGCGCACCAGCTGGCCGGCCATCTTCTGCAGGCCGCGGGAGGCGAAGGGCGCGACCGCGATCACTCGCGTGCGCCGGGTGCCCCGCGACGCCTTGCGCAGCCGGAGGAAGATCGTGCCGGCCTCGTCCTCGGGCTCGAGGCCCGCGAGCACCACGGTGGTGGCCTGCTCGAGGTCGGCGTACGACACCGGCGAGCGGAGCACCACCTCGGCGGCGAGGAAGTCCGCCTCCTCCGCGGAGTGGGGGCGAGCACGGAAGTCGACGTCGTTGGTGCCGAGCGTGACCCGGGCGAACTTGGCGTAGGCGTAGGCGTCCTCGGCCGTCAGCCGGCCACCCGCCAGCACCGCGGCGGACCCGGCGGCGTGCAGGCCGCGGGCCGCGACCGCGAAGGCCTCGGTCCAGGACGCGGGCCGCAGCTCGCCGTCCTCACGGATGAGCGGGTGGGTGAGCCGGTCACCGGCCTGCGCGTAGCGGAAGCCGAAGCGGTCCTTGTCGGTGATCCACTCCTCGTTGACCTCGGGGTCGTTGCCGGCGAGACGACGCATGACCTTGCCGCGCCGGTGGTCGACGCGGATCGCGGAGCCGCAGGCGTCGTGCTCGGCCACGGCCTGGCTGGAGACGAGGTCGAAGGGGCGCGAGCGGAAGCGGTACTCGGCGGAGGTGAGCGCGCCGACCGGGCAGATCTGGATGGTGTTGCCCGAGAAGTAGGACTCGAAGGGCTCCTTCTCGTAGATCCCGACCTGCTGGAGCGCACCGCGCTCGACCAGCGCGATGAAGGGGTCGCCGGCGATCTGCTCGGAGAAGCGGGTGCAGCGCGCGCACAGGACGCAGCGCTCGCGGTCGAGCAGCACCTGGGCCGAGATGTTGATCGGCTTGGGGAAGGTGCGCTTGACGCCCTCGAAGCGGCTCTCGCCGCGGCCGTTGCTCATCGCCTGGTTCTGCAGCGGGCACTCGCCGCCCTTGTCGCAGACCGGGCAGTCCAGCGGGTGGTTGACGAGCAGGAACTCCATGATCCCCTGCTGCGCCTTGTCGGCGACCGCGCTGGTGAGCTGGGTGTTCACGACCATGCCCTCGGCGACCGGCAGGGTGCAGGAGGCCTGCGGCTTGGGGAAGCCGCGCCCGTTGCCGGCGTCGGGGACGTCGACCAGGCACTGGCGGCAGGCGCCGACCGGGGCGAGCAGCGGGTGGTCGCAGAAGCGCGGGATCTGGACACCGACCTGTTCGGCGGCCCGGATCACCAGGGTGTCCTTGGGGACGCTGACCTGGACCCCGTCGATGGTGACGGAGACGGTCTCCACGGCGGTGTCGGTCTTCTCGGGTGTGGTCGTCATCAGGCCAGCGCTCCCTGGGACGCGAAGGTGGTGGAGGCGGCGGGGTCGAACGGACAGCCGCCGTGGGTGAGGTGGGCGAGGTACTCCTCGCGGAAGTACTGGATCGAGCTGGAGATCGGCGAGGTGGCGCCGTCGCCCAGCGCGCAGAAGGACCGACCCAGGATGTTGTCGCACTGGTCCAGCAACAGGTCGAGGTCGGCCTCGCTGCCCTGGCCACGCTCGAGCCGGGCCAGGGTCTGGACCAGCCACCACGTGCCCTCGCGGCACGGCGTGCACTTGCCGCACGACTCGTGCTTGTAGAACTCCGTCCACCGCAGCACCGCGCGGACGACGCAGGTCGTCTCGTCGAAGATCTGCAGCGCGCGGGTGCCGAGCATGGAGCCCGCCTCGCCGACCCCCTCGAAGTCGAGGGGTACGTCGAGGTGGTCCTCGGTCAGCAGCGGGGTGCTCGAGCCGCCGGGGGTCCAGAACTTCAGCTGGTGTCCCTCGCGCATGCCGCCGGCGAGGTCGATCAGCTGGCGCAGCGTGATGCCGAGCGGCGCCTCGAACTGGCCGGGGTTCTTCACGTGACCCGAGAGCGAGAAGATCCCGTGGCCCTTGGACTTCTCGGTGCCCATCGAGGCGAACCAGTCGGCGCCGTGCTCGATGATCGCCGGCACGGAGGCGATGGACTCGACGTTGTTGATGACCGTCGGGCTGGCGTAGAGGCCGGCGACGGCCGGGAAGGGCGGGCGCAGCCGCGGTTGGCCGCGGCGACCCTCGAGGCCCTCGAGCAGCGCGGTCTCCTCGCCACAGATGTAGGCACCGGCGCCGGCGTGGACGATCACGTCGAGGTCGTAGCCCGAGCCGTGGATGTTCTTGCCGAGGTGGCCGGCGAGGTAGGCCTCCTTGACCGCACGCTGGACGCGGCGGATCACGTGGAGCACCTCGCCGCGGATGTAGATGAAGGCGGTGTTGGCCCGGATGGCGTAGGAGGAGATGGCGACGCCCTCCACGAGCACGTGGGGGTTGGCCATCATCAGCGGGATGTCCTTGCAGGTGCCCGGCTCCGACTCGTCGGCGTTGACGACGAGGTACTTCGGGTTCGGGTTGTCCTGCGGGATGAAGCCCCACTTCATGCCGGTGGGGAACCCGGCGCCGCCGCGTCCGCGCAGCCCGGAGTCCTTGACCTGCTCGATGATCGCGGCCTGGTCCATGCCGAGCGCCTTCTTCAGCGCGTCGTACCCGCCCCGGCCCTCGTAGGCCTGCAGCGTCCAGGCGCGCTCGTCGCCCCAGTTGTCCGTCAGGACGGGTGTGAGGGTGTCCGTCACTTGCCCTCCTCCTTGTCGGCAGCGGTCTCGCCGGTCGGGGCGTCCGTCTCGATGGCGGCGTCCTCGGCGACGGGGTCGTCGGAGTCGACGGGTGCGCCGTCCGCCGAGCCGGACGCGGTGCCCGACGGGGCGGCCCAGCCGCGCTCGCGGGCGATGTCGAGGCCCACCAGGCTGGCGGGGCCGGCAGTCGGGCCCTCGTCGGCCAGCCCGTCGTCGTAGCCGGCGAGCACGCGCTCGGCCTCTCGCCAGGTGCACAGCTTCGGACCCCGGGTGGAGTGGACCTCCGCGCCGGCCCGCAGGTCGTCGACCAGCTGCACGGCGGAGTCGGGGGTCATGTTGTCCATGAACTCCCAGTTGACCATCATCACCGGGGCGTAGTCGCAGGCCGCGTTGCACTCGACGTGCTCGAGGCTGACCGTCCGGCTGTCGCCCTCGCGGCGGGGGGCGGTCTCGTCGTTGCCGACGTCGAGGTGGCCCTGCAGCCGCTCGAGGATGAGGTCGCCGCCCATCACTGCGCACAGCGTGTTGGTGCAGACGCCGACGTGGTAGTCGCCGACCGGCTTGCGCTTGTACATGGTGTAGAAGGTCGCCACCCCGCTGACCTCCGCGGCGGAGATGCCGAGGATGTCCGCGCACGCCTCGATGCCCTCGGGGGTCACCCGGCCCTCGACGGCCTGCACGAGGTGGAGCATCGGCAGCAGGCCGGAGCGCTTCTGCGGGTAGCGGGCAGCGATCTCCTCGAGCTCCGCCCAGGTCGTCCCGTCGATCTGCGTGCTCATCGGTCGACGCCTCCCATGACGGGGTCGATGGAGGCGATCGCGACGATGACGTCGGCGACCTGGCCGCCCTCGCTCATCACGCTCGTCGCCTGCAGGTTCGTGAACGACGGGTCGCGGAAGTGCGCCCGGAAGGGTCGGGTCCCGCCGTCGGAGACGACGTGGGCGCCGAGCTCGCCGCGCGGCGACTCGACCGGCACGTAGGCCTGCCCGACCGGGACCCGGAAGCCCTCGGTCACCAGCTTGAAGTGGTGGATCAGGGCCTCCATCGACTCACCCATGATGTGGCGGATGTGGTCGAGGCTGTTGCCCATGCCGTCGCTGCCGATGGCCAGCTGGCTGGGCCAGCCGATCTTCTTGTCCGCGATCATCACCGGTGCGCCCTCGAGGCCGGCGAGCCGGTCGGCGCACTGCTCGACGATCTTCAGCGACTCGTCCATCTCGGCCAGCCGCACCCGGAACCGGCCGTAGGCGTCGGCGGTGTCCCAGGTCTGGACGTCGAAGTCGTAGTCCTCGTAGCCGGAGTAGGGCTGGGTCTTGCGCAGGTCCCAGGCGTAGCCGGTGGCGCGCAGCGGCGGACCGGAGAGACCCAGCGCCAGGCAGCCGGCGAGGTCGAGGTGGCCGACCCCCTCGAGCCGCGCCTTGAAGATCGGGTTGGCGTTGCAGAGCGCGGCGTACTCGGGCAGGCGCTTGCGCATGAGGGCGATGAAGTCACGGATCTCGTCGAGCGCGCCCGAGGGCAGGTCCTGGGCGACGCCGCCGGGACGGATGAACGCGTGGTTCATCCGCAGGCCGGTGATCAGCTCGAACAGGTCGAGCACGAGCTCACGCTCGCGGAAGCCGATCGTCATGACCGTCAGCGCACCGATCTCCATGCCGCCGGTCGCGATCGCGACCAGGTGCGAGGAGATCCGGTTGAGCTCCATGAGGAGGACGCGCATGACCTGCGCCTTCTCCGGGACCTGGTCCTCCACGTCGAGCAGCCGCTCGACGCCGAGCACGTAGGTGGCCTCGTTGTAGAACGGGGAGAGGTAGTCCATCCGGGTGCAGAAGGTCGTGCCCTGCACCCAGGAGCGGTACTCCATGTTCTTCTCGATGCCGGTGTGGAGGTAGCCGATGCCGCAGCGGGCCTCGGTGACCGTCTCGCCCTCGATCTCGAGGATCAGCCGGAGCACGCCGTGGGTCGAGGGGTGCTGCGGGCCCATGTTGACCACGACCCGCTCGTCCGCGACGCCCTCGCCGAGCCCCTCGGTGATGGAGTCCCAGTCCTGGCCGGTGACGGTGAAGACCCGACCCCCGCTGGTCTCGTTGGAGTCGGCGTAGAAGTCTTGTTCGGTGGTCATGTCAGTTGTAGCTCCGTCGCTCGTCGGGCGGCGGGATGGAGCCACCCTTGTACTCGACAGGGATGCCGCCCAGCGGGTAGTCCTTGCGCTGGGGGTGGCCGGGCCAGTCGTCCGGCATGAGGATGCGGGTGAGGGCGGGGTGGCCGTCGAAGACGATCCCGAACATGTCCCAGGTCTCCCGCTCGTGCCAGTCGATGGTCGGGTAGACCGCGATCAGGCTCGGCACGTGGGGATCGGCGTCGGGAGCTGCGACCTCGAGCCGGATCCGGCGGTTGTGGGTCATCGAGAGCAGGTGGTAGACGGCGTGCATCTCGCGGCCGGTGTCGGCCGGGTAGTGGACGCCGCTGACACCGGAGCAGAACTCGAAGCGGAGCCGCTCGTCGTCGCGCAGGTGGCGGGCCACGGCGACGAGGTCGTCGCGGCGTACGTGGAAGGTGATCTCGCCGCGGTGGACGACGACCTGCTCGATCGCGTGCGGCACACCGTCGGCACCGAGCCGCTGCTCCAGCGCGTCGGCGAGCTCGTCGAACCAACCGGTCCCTCCTGAGCCTGTCGAAGGGCCGAAGGGGCGTTGCGCGGCACCGGGATAGACGACCGGCTGCACCAGGCCGCCGTAGCCGCTGGTGTCACCGGTCCCGGAGACGCCGAACATGCCGCGCCGCTCGCCGACCGCCTGGACCTCGCCCGCCTGGGCGGGGACGTTGGTCGGGTTGTCCTGGTGCTCGCTCATCGCAGCAGGCCCCGCATCTCGGAGGTGGGCAGCGCGGTGAGGGCGGCGTTCTCGCGCTCCTCGATCTGGGCGAGCCGGTTGGCGCCGAGCTTGCCCTCCTGCACCTGGTCGTGGAGCTTGAGGATCGCATCGATCAACATCTCGGGCCGTGGCGGGCAGCCCGGCAGGTACATGTCGACCGGGACGATGTGGTCGACGCCCTGCACGATGGCGTAGTTGTTGAACATGCCGCCACTGCTGGCGCACACGCCCATGGCGAGCACCCACTTGGGCTCGGCCATCTGGTCGTAGATCTGGCGCAGCACGGGGGCCATCTTCTGGCTCACCCGGCCGGCCACGATCATCAGGTCGGCCTGGCGCGGGCTGGCGCGGAAGACCTCCATGCCGAACCGGGCGAGGTCGTACTTCGGACCGCCCGAGGTCATCATCTCGATGGCGCAGCACGCCAGTCCGAACGTGGCGGGCCAGAAGCTCGCCTTGCGGAAGTAGCCCGCGACACCCTCGACGGTGGTGAGCAGGACACCGCTGGGCAGTTTCTCTTCAAGACCCACTGTTACTCGCTTCCCTCGTGCACGTGGTCGTTCAGTCCCAGTCGAGGCCGCCGCGGCGCCAGACGTAGGCGTAGGCGACGAACACGGTGGCGATGAAGAGGACCATCTCGACCAACCCGAACAGCGCCATCGCGTCGAAGTGCACGGCCCAGGGGTAGAGGAAGATGATCTCGATGTCGAAGACGATGAACATCATCGCCGTGATGTAGTACTTCACCGGGAACCGGCCGCCACCGATGGCCTGTGGCGTGGGCTCGATGCCGCACTCGTAGGAGTCCAGCTTGGCCCGGTTGTAGCGCTTCGGGCCGATGAAGGCGCTCATCGCCACGGAGAAGACCGCGAAGCCCCCCGCGAGGAGGGCCAGTGCCAGGACCGGCGTGTAGAGCTCCATCCCTGCTGTTCCTTCCCTCGGTGACGCCGGTCGCTCTTTGTGACCTTGTGAACGCGTTCACAATAGGTGGCGCGCGGCACAGTCTAGGACGGCGGGGAGCGTGACGCGAGCCGGGGTGGACCCACCGTGGACCGCCGCTGACCTGCGGATTTAGGGCAGGACGACGTGCCCTAATTCCGGGGCTTGGTCGCCCGGTGCAGGGTCACGATCCCGCCGGACAGGTTGCGCCACTCGACGTCGCTCCAGCCGGCCTGCGCGAGCAGCTCCGCCAGGCCGCGCTGGTCGGGCCAGGCGCGGATCGACTCGGCGAGGTAGACGTAGGCGTCGGGGCTCGAGGACACCGCCCGCGCGATCGTCGGCAGCGCCTTCATCAAGTACTCCAGGTAGACCGTGCGGAACGGCGCGTTGGTGGGGTGGCTGAACTCGCACACCACCAGCCGACCGCCGGGACGGGTGACCCGGAGCAGCTCGCGCAACCCGGCGAGGGGGTCCACGATGTTGCGCAGCCCGAAGGAGATGGTCGCGGCGTCGAAGCGGCCGTCGGCGAACGGCAACCGGGTGCCGTCGCCGGCGGTGAAGGGGAGGTGCGGGCGGGCCTGCTTGCCCACGCGCAGCATCCCGATCGAGAAGTCGCAGGGGACCACGGTCGCGCCCTGGTCGGCGAAGGGCTGGCTGGAGGTGCCGGTGCCGGCCGCGAGGTCCAGCACCACGTCACCCCGACCGGCCCCGACCGCGTCGATGACCTCGCGGCGCCAGCGCCGGTCCTGGCCGAGCGAGAGGACGTCGTTGGTGACGTCGTAGCGCCGGGCGACGGCGTCGAACATCCGCTGGACGTCGGACGGTTGCTTGTCGAGGTCTGCACGGGCCACGGCTGAAGGGTACGGCGCGGACCGACCTCGACCAGCACCGCAACCTTTGCTCCGGTCGGCGCGTCCTCATCAGTGCACCACCCCACGACACGGAGGATCGACACCATGAAGCTGCTGCGGGCCCTGCTCGTCACCGCGATCGCCCTCGCGCTGGCCGCCACCACGGCGTACGGCGTGGGCTGGGCGGTGCGCGACGAGCCCGACGCCCGGGGCACCGACCCCGCCGCCGCGCCGTCCAGCCCCGCCGCGACCGGCACCACCGCACCCCGTCCGGACCGGCAGCCGACCGTCGAGCCGGTGACCGTCCGCCCCGGCCCGGTGCTCGAGCCCGGCGACCGCGGCGTCGAGGTGCGCGAGCTGCAGTCGCGACTGTTCCAGCTGGCGTGGTTCCCCGAGCTCACGACCGGCCGTTACGACCCGGCCACCAGCGAGGCGGTGCGCGGCTTCCAGGACAAGCGCGGCATGCGGGTCAGCGGCGAGGTCGACACCCGCACCTGGGACCGGTTGGTCGCCATGACCGACCGCCCGACCCACGACCAGCTCTTCAACGTGCTCCACCCCGGTCCGGCGCTGCTGGCGAGCGGCGACACGGGCGCCGGGGTCCGCGACCTGCAGGCCCGGCTCGCGCAGCTCGCCTGGTGGTTCGGCGACGTCACCGGGCGCTACGACGCCGAGACCGCGGACGCCGTGCGGGGCTTCCAGGAGAAGCGCGCGATCCCGGAGACCGGCGAGGTGGACCGGCGCACGATGGACCGGCTGGTCGCGATGACCTCCGAGCCCACCCACGAGCAGCTGCACAACGTCGAGCCGGAGCCGGGGGCGCTCGACCCGCGCTGCACCACCGGTCGCGTGCTGTGCATCGACAAGTCCACGAGCTCGTTGCGCTGGGTCGTCGACGGCGACGTGCGAGGCGACCTACGACGTCCGCTTCGGCTCTGACGAGCTGCCGACCCGGGAAGGTGAGTTCTCGATCGGCCTCAAGAACGACGACCACGTCTCGAGCCTCTACGACACCCCGATGCCGTTCGCGATGTTCTTCTCGGGCGGTCAGGCGGTGCACTACAGCCCCGACTTCGCCGCCAACGGGTACGCCGGCGCCTCCCACGGCTGCGTCAACGTGCGCGACTACGACGGCATGGCGTGGCTCTTCGGGGAGGTCCGGTCCGGCGACAGGGTCATCGTCTACTGGAGCTGACGCCCGCGGCAGCCACGCGTGGTCTCATGCCCTCGGATCAGGGAACTAGCAGTTCGAATCGCTCCAGCACGACTGGCATGCTTCCGGTGACTTGCCTGCCTGCAGGGAGGGAGCTCCGGAAGAAGTCCTCGTGCGTCCCGCGCCAGTGAGCCAGCGTGCGGTCACCCTCACCTTCGGCCCACGCGTGACGCTCCGAGACGTCCTCGAGGGCGGTCACCGTGACGTCCGTCAGGCGCAGCAGGGCTCGAGGCCGAGGTCGGGGTCGGGCGGCCGCGTCGCTTCCACGTCATGCCCCTCTCGCTCGACAGTCGCTCTCCGAGACCCGATGCAAGCAGAGGCCTACACCAGCCTCGGCACCGGGGAGTGTCAGTGGCTCCACCTAGAATCGAACACATGTTCGACACCCTGACCCGCGCACCCTCCCCGGCCGACACGGCCGCGACGGTGCTCGCGTCCGCGGTGTCCGAACGCCAGATCGCGGACGCTGCCGAGGCACGACTGCTCCTCACCGCCTGCGACTGGGCCGACCTGCACCCCCCGGAGTCGATCCTCGACGCCGCGACCTTCCCTGCCCCGCCGGGCTCCGAGCACGAGGAACGGATCGCCGGTCCGGGGTGTCCACTCGTGGCGGAGTTCTGCATCCCCGAGCTCGCCGCCGCCCTGGGCATGTCCACCCTCGCCGGCAAGCGCCTGATCGGGCACGCCCTGGAGCTGCGCCACCGCCTCCCCCGACTCTGGGCCCGGGTGCAGGCCGGGGAGGTCCAGGCGTGGCGCGCCCGCCGGATCGCCGAGGCCACCATCCACGCCGACCTCACCCCCACCGGCGCCGGGTTCGTCGACCAGATGGTCACCCCCTTCGCCTCGTCGCTGACCACCGCCGCCCTCGACCGGGTGATCGCCGAGGCCCTGCAACGCTTCAGCACCCCCACCGACCCCGACCACGACCAGGACCAGCAGGACCGCGACTCGCGGTTCCTGCACATCGACGACCCGATCACCCCCTACGGCGGCAACGCCCTGCTCCGCGGCGAGCTCGACCCCGCCGACGCCCGCGACGTCGAGGCCGCCGTCACCGCGCGCGCCCACCAGCTCGCCGAGGACGGCTGCACCGCCCCGCTCGACGTACGCCGGGCGATGGCGCTGGCCGACCTCGCCCGCCACCAGACCACCCTCGACCTCACCGACACCGACGCGGGCCCCGAGGGGCAGACGACCCTGCGGCCGGCACGCCAGGTCGTCCTCCAGGTCCACCTCTCCGCCGTCGTCCCGGCGTCGTCACCGGCAACGACACCGGCAACGACACCGGCAACAGCACCATCACCTTCGACCGACTCGCAACCCTCGAACAAGGCCAGCAGCAGGTCCTCCTCGAGCAGGTGAAGGAGTGGTGCGCCGCCAGCCACACCACGGTCACCCTGCGCCCCGTCCTCGACCTCGCCGCCCAGATCCGCGCCCGCGGCTACACCCCGACCGAGCACCTGCGCGAGGTCGTCATCGCACGCGACCGCACCTGCGTCTTCCCCTGGTGCCACCGACCAGCCCGGTCCTGCCAGCTCGACCACATCCAGCCCTACGAGCCCAACAACCCCCACGCACAGACCGACACCACCAACCTCGCCTGCCTGTGCACCTTCCACCACCGCCTCAAGACCCACGGCGGCTGGCACTACACCACGACCGCACCCGGCCACTACACCTGGACCTCACCCCACGGCCACCACTACCTCCGCAACCCCACCGGCACCCGACATCTACCCCGCCCCTGACCCCGCCACCCCACGGCGGGGCCACCGGCACGCCCGCAGCCCTCAGCGGGACGCGCGCCCAGCGGAACCCGCCAACAGCTCGGTCAGGACGCCCCGACCGACCGCCGGGCTCTTGTACTGGGCCCTCTGGTTCACGCTGTTGTTCGTGTTCCGTTGCGATGAGAACTGTTCCGGCGGGCAGTACGACAGCTGGCGCTACCCGGCGCAGTTCGGCCTGGGTGCCGTCGGGTTCGGACTCGGCATTCTCGCCTTGGCGCTCGGGTACACCAGGCGCTGGATCGCGTACCGGGCCTGCCTTCTCGGCGCGACCCTCTGCCTTGCGTCCTGGGGGGTGTGGGCGCTCTTCCTCGGAGGGTTCTGACCTCCCGTGGACCAGTGCCGGCCGTCAGCCATGCCGCAACGACGGGGCTCGACCCGCACCGGCCAGGCCCTCCCCCGTGCCCCCGCACCGAATCGGTCGGCGTCGGGGCCCGGCGTAGGCTTCTCCCTCGTGACGTCCAGCGCGATCCCCGAGGGGCAGGCCGGCCCTCTCGTCGTCCGTACGGTCGCCCTCGACCTCGACCCCGGGACCCCGCTGCTCGACCTGCTCCCGAGCGACGCGCCCGTGACCTGGCTGCGTCGCGGCGACGGCCTGGTCGGCTGGGGCGTCGCCGTCGAGATCCGCACGACCGGGACCACCCGCTTCTCCGACGCCGGGAAGTGGTGGGACGAGACCACCGCCCGCGCGGTCGTCCGGGACGAGATCGACGAACCGGGCTCGGGCCTGGTCTGCTTCGGCAGCTTCGCCTTTGCCGACGAGCCCGGGTCCTCGGTGCTGAGCGTCCCCGCCGTCGTCGTGGGGCGACGCGGCGACCGCACCTGGCTGACCACCGTGTCGCGCGGCAGCCTCGACCAGCCCACGACCGTGGCCGCCGCCGACCCGCCGCGACCGCCGGTCGGCATCAGCTTCGCTGACGGCGCCCTCGACGGGGAGCGCTGGATGGGCGTCGTCGCCGACGCCGTCTCCCGGATCGGCGTCGGCGACCTCGAGAAGGTCGTGCTGGCCCGCGACCTGATCGCTACGGGTGAGGAGTCGATCGACGTCCGGTGGCCGCTGCGGCGCCTGACCGAGGGCTACCCGATGTGCTGGACCTTCCACGTCGACGGCCTCTTCGGCGCCACCCCCGAGATGCTGGTCCGCCGCGAGCGCGGTCTGGTCACCTCGCGGGTGCTGGCCGGCACCATCCGGCGCACCGGCGACGACGGTCGCGACCTCGCCCTCGCCGCCACCCTCGCCCGCTCCTCGAAGGACCTCGAGGAGCACGAGTACGCCGTCCGCTCGGTCGCCGACGCGCTCGACCCGCACTGCTCGTCGATGAACGTCCCCGAGGCGCCGTTCGTGCTGCACCTGCCCAACGTCATGCACCTCGCCACCGACGTGGCGGGCGTGGTGCACGACGCCGCGACCGTCTCCTCGCTGCAGCTCGCCGAGGCACTGCACCCCTCGGCCGCCGTCGGGGGTACGCCGACGCGCGCGGCGACCGAGCTGATCTCGTCGATCGAGGGCATGGACCGCGGCCGCTACGCCGGCCCGGTCGGCTGGATGGACGCCAGCGGCGACGGCGAGTGGGGCATCGGGCTGCGCTCGGCCGAGATCGACGGCCCGACCGTGCGGCTCTTCGCCGGCTGCGGCATCGTCGCCGACTCCGATCCCGAGGCCGAGCTGGCCGAGTCGCAGGCGAAGTTCGTCCCGGTCCGGGACGCGCTGGTCGCCGACTGAAGCAGCTCAGGTGAGGTCCGCGCCCTCGGGCAGCCGGACGTAGGACTGCTCCTCGGCGAGCAGCCGGCCGAGGTGGCCGTCGACGATCCCCAGCCCGGCCTCGGAGTAGATCCGGTCATGGATCGCGAGGTTGCGCGGGGCACCGACCGAGCGGGCGAAGTCGATCGCCTCGGACACCTTGAGCCACGGCGCGGAGACCGGGACGCAGAGCACGTCGACCGGCTGACCGGGCCCGGTCAGCGCGTCACCGGGGTGGAACAGCGTCGCACCTCCACCCGACACGACGTAGCCGGAGTTGTCGAAGCGCGGCAGGTCGGGATGGATGACGGCGTGCTGCTCCCCCACCACCCGCACCGTGAGACCCAGGTCGAGCTCGTCGCCGGGGGCGACGACCGTGACCCGCTCGACGAGGTCGGGAGCCGCCTCGGCGAGCTGCCCGGCGACGGCCGCGATCGTCCAGATCGGGGCGTCGGCAGCGCGGAGGTGGTCGACGTCGAGGTGGTCGGGGTGCTCGTGGGTCACGAGCACCGCCGTGGCCCCCTCGACGGCCTCCCGCTCGGTGAAGACACCCGGGTCCAGGACGAGCCGGATGGCCCCGTGCTCGAGCCGGAGGCAGGCATGAGCGAACTTCGTGATCCGCATATCGACCAACCTACGCCCCGGCGTCGCGGGTCACGGAGTCATAACAGGTGTGCCAAGCCCCCCCGTGGCGTCCTGTTCAGCGACCGATCCGTGGGACTAGTGTGCGCGGAACGTCCTGCGGCGTGCATCACGTCGCGAGGCACTTGGAGTCCGCCGCCAGGGTGGGCAACGACCGATGAATGAGGTTCCACTGATGAGATCGATCCGCAAGGTCGCCCCCGTGGCGCTCGCCGCGGCGCTCGCCCTCGGCGTGACGTCCTGCGCCGAGTCCGATCGCAGCGGCGACGGTGAGGGCAGCGGCGAGGGAGGCACCTTCACCTTCGGCGCCGCCGGCGCCCCCGAGATGTTCGACCCGCTCTACGCCACCGACGGAGAGACCTTCCGCGTCACCCGCCAGATGTTCGAGGGCCTCCTCGACATCGAGCCGGGCAGCGCCGAGGTGGTCCCCGGCCTGGCGACCGAGTGGACGTCCAACGAGGAGGGCACGGTCTGGGACTTCACGCTCCGCGACGACGTGACCTTCCACGACGGCACCGACTTCAACGCCGAGGCCGTGTGCGCCAACTTCGAGCGGATGTTCGACCAGAACGAGGCCGGCCAGGTCGCCGCCGAGTACTGGGGCTACGTCATGGGCGGGTTCGCCAACGCCCCGGAGGACTCGCTCTACGAGAGCTGCGAGGCGACCGACGAGTTCACCGCCCAGGTGACCATCACCCGCGCGACCTCCGGCTTCCCGACCATGCTCACCCTCTCGTCGCTGGCGATGCAGTCGCCGACCGCGATGGAGGAGGGCGACGCCAACGGCATCGCCACCGAGGGTGAGGGCTTCAGCTTCCCGGAGTACGCCCAGGCCCCCGTCGGCACCGGCCCCTTCCAGTTCGGTGAGTACGACGAGGCCAACGCCACCATCACGCTGGAGGCGATCGACGACTACTACGGCGAGGCCCGCGGCGACCGAGCGAGCTCGTCTTCCGGGTGATCGCCGACGAGAGCACCCGTCGCCAGGAGCTCGAGGCCGGCAGCATCGACGGCTACGACCTGCCGAACCCGTCCGACTGGGCCGGTCTCGAGGAGGGCGGCAACTCCGTCGAGATCCGCGACCCGTTCAACATCTTCTACCTCGGCCTCAACCCCGAGTCGAACCCGATGCTGAAGGACCTCAAGGTCCGCCAGGCGCTCTACCACGCGATCGACCGCGAGCAGATCGTCCAGACCCAGCTGCCCGAGGGCGCCGAGGTCGCGACGCAGTTCATGCCGTCGACCGTCAGCGGCTACAACACCTCGCTCGAGCCGTACGCCTACGACCCGGAGATGGCCCAGCAGCTGCTCGCAGGAGGCCGGCGCCGAGGGCATGACCCTGAAGTTCGCGTTCCCGACCGAGGTCAGCCGGCCCTACATGCCGGACCCGCAGCAGCTCTACGAGGCGCATGCGCACCAACCTCGAGGACGTCGGCATCAACGTCGAGGTCGTCAGCGCGTCGTGGAACGGTGGCTACCTGGACAACGTGACGGCCGGCAAGTACGACGCGTACCTGCTCGGCTGGACCGGTGACTACGACGCCGCGTTCAACTTCATCGGCACCTTCTTCGGCAACCTGAAGGAGAACGACTTCGGCACCGAGGTCATGCCGTGGGGCGAGCAGCTCGCCCAGGACCTGCAGGACGCCGACGCCATCGTCGACGAGGCCGAGCGGGCGACCGCGTTCGAGACGATCAACCAGCAGATCATGGAGGAGTACCTCCCCGGCCTGCCGATCAGCCACTCCCCGCCGGCCCTCGTCGTCGGTCCGGACGTCGAGGGTCTCGATCGACGAGCCCGCTGACGGCCGAGGAGTTCGACACGGTCAGCGTCGGCGGCCAGTGAGGTTGACCTACGGACGTCTCAGCCTAACACAGGTCGAGGGGGGTCACCCCCCGGGTGACCCCCCTCACCACTGCTCTAGGGTGCCGAGCACCCACTCCGAGGGAGGCTCGATGATCCGCTTCATCGTGCGCCGGCTGATCGCGATGGTCGGTGTCGTGCTGGTCCTGTCGGTGCTGTTGTTCGTCTGGTTGCGGTCGCTGCCCGGCGGCACCGGTCTCGGCCATCCTCGGCGAGCGCGCCACCCCGACGCCGGCGCGCGGCGCTCGAGGCGGCTCTCGGCCTCGACCAGCCGGTCTACGTGCAGTACTTGAAGTTCCTGGAGCGCGCCTTCCGACGGCGAGTTCGGGGTCTCGACCGAGGTGCTGCCCGGCACGGACGCCTTCGACATCTTCTTGATGCGACTGCCGGCCACCCTCGAGCTCTCCTTCTTCGCGATGGTGATCGCGATCACGTTCGGCATCCCCCTCGGCTACTTCGCGGCCCGCCGCCGCGGCTCGGTCCTCGACAACTCCTCGATCGTGATGTCTCTCGTCGGCGTCGCGGTGCCGGTGTTCTTCACCGCCTTCATGCTCAAGTACGTCTTCGCCGTGGAGTGGAACCTGCTGCCGGTCTCCGGACGCCAGGATCCCGTGCTCGACGCCACCCGGGTCACCGGCTTCTTCGTCCTCGACGGGATCCTGACCCGCGAGTGGGACGCGGCCGGCGACGCCGTGCTCCACCTGGTCCTCCCGTCGCTGGCGCTCTCGACGATCCCGTTCGCGGTGATCTTCCGGATCACCCGGGCCTCGGTGCTCGACATCCTCGACGCCGACTACGTCCGGACGGCGGAGGCCAAGGGCCTGACCGCACGGACCATCCGCGGTCGCCACGTGCTCCGCAACGCGATGCTGCCCGTGGTCACCACGACATCGGCCTCCAGGTCGGCGGCCTGCTCGCCGGTGCCGTCCTGACCGAGACCGTCTTCTCCTTCCCGGGCATCGGGGACGCGCTCTGCGATGGCCTTCAGGGACAAGGACTACGCCGTGCTGCAGGTGCTGATCCTGGCGGCGGCGGCGATCTTCGTGCTCGTGAACCTGCTCGTCGACATCTCCTACGCCCTCATCGACCCCCGCGTCAGGACCAGGTGAGCCGATGACACCAGCCGGGCCAGATCCCCGCTCCCCCGACCCGGCGGCGGTCGTACGGCGACCGCCGCACGCGACCGGATCGACGCCCTCGCCGCCGCGTCGGTCGACGAGACGCCGGGCGTCTCCCTGATCGCCAGCGCGTGGCGACGGCTGCGTCGCAACCCGGTCTTCCTCCTCGGCCTCACGATCACGGTGCTGTTCGTCGTGCTGGCCGTGATCTCGCCGTGGCTGGCGCCGTACGACCCGGCCGACAACCCGCTCATCGACAAGGTGCGTCCGCAGACCAACCCGGTCCCCGGACCAGAGCCGGGCCATCCGCTCGGCGCCGACGACCGAGGACGCGACCTGCTCTCGCGGCTGCTCGTCGGCAGCCGGCAGACGCTCTTCGTCGGCGTGTTCGCGACCATCTTCGGCCTCGTCGGCGGCATCGTGCTCGGCATCCTCGCCGGCGCCTTCGGCGGTTGGGTCGACTCGGTCGTCATGCGAATCGTCGACGTGATGCTGTCGATCCCCTCGCTGCTGCTGGCCTTCTCGATCGCCGCGCTGGCCGCCAAGCCGAACCAGTGGACGCTGATCATCGCGATCGCGGTGATCCAGGTGCCGATCTTCGCCCGGCTGCTGCGCGGCTCGATGCTCGCGCAACGGCTCGAGCGACCACGTGCTGGCGGCCCGCGCGCTCGGCGTGAAGCCCGGCGCCATCGTCTTCCGCCACATGCTGCCCAACGCGCTCGGGCCGGTGATCGTGCAGACGACGCTGGTGCTGGCGGTCGCGATCATCGACGCCGCGGCGCTGTCGTTCCTCGGGCTCGGCAACCCCGACGACCGGCAACCCGAGTGGGGCCAGATGCTGGGCGACTCCCAGGAGTTCATCAACGCCTACCCGCACCTCGCGGTCTACCCCGCGGCGTGCATCATCGTGGTCGCCCTCGGGTTCACGCTGATGGGCGAGTCGCTGCGCGAGGCCCTCGACCCGAAGTCGCGGAGGTGACCCGATGAGCACCGGAGCCGCTGCTGTCGGTCCGGGACCTCGCGTCACCTTCACCCGGCAGGGCGAGGAGCCCTTCACCGCCGTCGACGGCGTCTCCTTCGACGTCCACGCCGGCCAGACGCTCGGCCTGGTGGGCGAGTCCGGCTGCGGCAAGTCGGTCACGTCGCTGGCGATCATGGGCCTGCTGCCCCGCCGGCGGCAACCAGGTCGAGGGGTCGGCGACGTACGACGGCACACCGACCTGCTGACGCTCTCCCCCTCGCAGATGCGCGACCGGCGCGGCCGCGACATCGCGATGATCTTCCAGGACCCGCTGTCCTCGCTGAACCCGGTCGTGCCGATCGGCGTCCAGGTCACCGAGGTGATGGAGCGCCACCGCGGCCTGTCCCGCAAGGAGGCGATGCCGCAGGCCCAGGAGCTGCTCGAGCGGGTCGGCATCCCCGACCCGAAGGCGCGGCTGAAGAACTACCCCCACCAGCTGACCGGCGGGATGCGGCAGCGGGCGCTGATCGCGATGTCGCTGGCGTGCGAGCCGCGGCTGCTGATCGCCGACGAGCCGACCACCGCCCTCGACGTGACGATCCAGGCGCAGATCCTGGCGCTGCTCAAGGAGCTCGTCGTCGACACCGGCACCGCGCTGATCATGATCACCCACGACCTCGGCGTGGTGGCCGGGCTCTGCGACGAGGTCAACGTCCTCTACGGCGGTCGGATCGTCGAGCGCGGCGACCGGCACCGGCTGTTCGCCCACGCCGGCCACCCCTACACCAACGGCCTGCTCGGCTCGATCCCACGGCTCGACGCGGTCCGCGGAGAGAAGCTCACCGCGATCCCCGGCTCGGTGGTCGACAACCTGCCGTGGACGTCGGCCTGCGCGTTCGCGCCGCGGTGCCCCGGGCGCTCGACCGGTGCCGCGAGGAGACCCCGGTGTGGGAGGAACACCCGGCGACCGGACTACGGTGCTGGAACCCAGCGGAGGTGCACCATGACTGAGCAGGTGACCGGTGGAGGACCCCCGCACCGCGCCGGCGGTGAGGTGCTGGTCGACGTGCGCGGCGTGAAGGTCGCACTTCCCGATCAAGAGCGGCATCATCTTCGATCGCACCGTCGGCCACGTCTACGCCGTCGACGGGGTCGACCTGCAGATCAGGCGGGGCGAGACCTACGGCCTGGTCGGTGAGTCGGGTGCGGCAAGTCCACGCTCGGCAAGGCGATCCTCAACCTGGAGCGGCCGACCGAGGGAAGCGTGCTGTTCGACGGCATCGACATCGCCCACCTGCGCGGTGAGGAGCTGCGCCGGAAGCGGCAGGACCTGCAGATGGTCTTCCAGGACCCGATGTCCAGCCTCGACCCACGCCAGTCGGTCGAGTCGCTGCTGGTCGAGGGCATGAAGGCTCACGGCCTCGCCTCCGACAAGGTCGAGACCCACGCCCGGCTGCGCGAGCTGCTCGCGGCGGTCGGCCTGCCCCCCGCGGCACTGACGAAGTACCCGCACGAGTTCTCCGGCGGGCAGCGGCAGCGGATCGGCATCGCCCGCGCACTGTGCGTCGAACCGAAGCTGATCGTGGCCGACGAGCCGGTCAGCGCGCTCGACGTGTCGGTGCAGGCGCAGGTGCTCAACCTGCTGGTGGACCTGCAGGACGAGTTCGGCCTCACCTACCTCGTGATCGCCCACGACCTGGCCGTGGTCCGCCACGTCAGCGACCGGATCGGCGTGATGTACCTCGGCGGCATGGTCGAGGAGTCGGAGGCCGGCGAGCTCTACGGACGCCGCTCCACCCCTACACGCGCGCCCTGATGTCCGCGGTGCCGGTGCCCGACCCCGTGGTCGAGGACCAGCGCGAGCAGATCCTGCTGACCGGCGACCTGCCGTCGCCGTCCAACCCGCCGACCGGGTGCCGCTTCCACACCCGCTGCCCGTGGCGGCAGGACACCCGCTGCGACGACGAGCGCCCGCAGCTGCGCGTCGTCGAGGTCGACGGCGTCACGCCCGGGCACCGGGTCGCCTGCCACTGGGCCGAGCAGATCGCGGCCGGCGAGGTGGCCACGCACGAGGTCGACGCGGCCCTGGTCGAGCAGGGGGCGGTCGAGGACGACGACGAACCGTTCATCCCCATTCGGGCGAGCCGCTGTAGGTCACGTGCTGGTCAGGCGGTGGTGTGGTGCACGAAGCACCACCGCCAGTCCTCCCCCGGCTCGGCCGACTCCATGACGGGGTGGCCGGTCGCGAGGAAGTGCGCCGAGGCGTGCTGCCCGGAGGAGGAGTCGCAGCACGCGACGTGCCCGCAGACCAGGCACTGGCGCATGGCGACCCAGCGGTGGCCCTCGTCGAGGCACTCCTGGCAGACCGGGTCCGGCTCGGTCTCCACCGCGGCGTACTGCTCGAGCTCGGCGCACTCCACCGACCGCTGGCCGGACTCGCCGATGGCGGTCCGCACCTCGTGGCGCGAGGCGGTCGCGATGTCGAGCATCGACTCCTCGACGTCCAGCATCGCGAGCACCTCGGCGACGACGTCGCTGGCGACCCGCCCCTCGCTTCGGATCTCCAGCACCCGCGCCCGCTCGGCCGCGATCATCGCGGTGCGGACCCGGGCGTAGAGGTCGCTGGGCGTCTCGTCGTCCTCGACCGTCGCCAACCGCTCCCACGCCGCGAAGTTGCGCTGGTCGATCCGTTGCCGGATCAGGTCGTGCACGCCGTGCGGGTCGTCGTGGTCCATCTCCTCCAGCGTGGCGAAACCGGCCTTGGAGGCCTGCTGGAGCAGTGTCGCGCGGGCCAGCGCGTCGGCGGCGGGGTCCGGCGAGGGGACGTGGAGCCTGCGGGCGACCCACGGCAGCGTGAGTCCCTGCAGGAAGAGGGTGCCTGCCACCACGGTGAACGCCGCGAGCAGCAGGATGTCGCGGTGGACCGCCTCCTCGGGGATCACGAACGCGGCGGCGAGCGTCACGACACCACGCATGCCGGCCCACCCCAGCACGAAGGTGTACGCCGCCGGCGGCTGCTTCCCGGTCTCCGGGTCGACCCCGGGGCGCACCAGCAGGTAGCGCGCCGGGAAGACCCACAGCAGCCGCAGCACGATCACCGCGAGCAGCGTGGCACCGCAGAAGGCCGCGATCCGGCCCGGGGCGACCGGGCTCTGGCTGACGTCGTCGATGATCCAGCGGGCCTGCAGGCCGATCAGCAGGAAGACGGAGTTCTCGAGGATGTAGGCGATGGTGCGCCAGTTCATCCGCTCCGCGACCCGTGACTGGGCGGTCTGGATGACCGGCGCCTTGTGGCCGAGCAGCAGCCCGGCGACGACGACCGACACCACGCCGGAGGCGTGGAACTCCTCGGCCAGCAGGAACGCGGCGAACGGCACCACGAACGAGATGCCGGTGTCGAGCAGCGGGTCGGTGACGTTGCGGCGTACCTTCGCGACGACGAGGAAGACCAGGAAGCCCGCCACCACGCCGCCGATCGCGGCCCGCAGGAAGTCGCCCACGACGTAGGCGGTCGAGACGTCAGCGGCCCCGTGGGCGGCGCCGGCGATGCCGGCGGCGGCAATCGCGGTGCGCAGCGCCACCAGGGCGGTCGCGTCGTTGAGCAGCGACTCGCCCTCGAGGATCGTCACGACCCGTCGGGGCAACCCGATCCGGCGCCCGATCGCGGTCGCGGCCACGGCGTCGGGCGGAGCCACGACCGCACCGATCGCGAGGGCCAGCGGCCAGCCGAGGTCCGGCAGCAGCAGCATCGCGACCGCCCCGACGCCCAGCGTCGTGAACGCGACCAGGCCGACCGAGAGCAGCAGGATGGGACGCCGGTTGGCGTTGAAGTCGACCAGTGAGGTCTGCACCGCGGCGGCGTACAGCAGCGGCGGCAGCAGCCCCAGCAGCACCACGTCGGCCTCGAGGTGGATCTCGGGCATGCCGGGCAGGTAGGAGCCGGCAACGCCGACCACGACCAGCAGCAGGGGCGGCGGCAGCCCGATCCGGTCGGCCACCGCCGTCCCCGTCAGCACGACGACGATCAGCGCGACCAGGAAGAAGGCGATCTCCACGGACCCATTGTGGGGGGTCGGGGGAACGGCGGCTCCCGGCTAGCGGGTCGCGGACAGCACCTGCACCAGCGACGTGGCCCAGGCGAAGGCAGCCGCGCCGGCCGGGTCGACGTCGCCCGGCGTGGCGGCGGCGCCCCGCTGGACCGCGTCCTGCCAGGCCTCGACCTCGGTCACCAGCGCGCCGACGGCCGTCTCGCGACGGAAGGCGGCGGCGACGAGGTCCGGGCCGATCTCCAGCTGGTCCTCGACCTGGTCGAGGTCGACGCCGAGCAGCAGGTCGAGGGTCGAGAGCAGCCCGGCGGTGAAGGCGAAGGCGGGGTCGACGCCGCGCTCGAGCGCCAGCAGCTCGCAGGTCCGCCCGCGCACCAGCCCGGTGACGAGGGCGTCGGTGTCCGTGCGACCGTGCCGACCCAGCACGGTCAGGGCGGCCCACCGCTGCAACCGGCGGGTGCCCATGACGACGAGCGCCTCGCGGACGCTGCGGACCTCCCGTCGCAGCCCGCCGGAGCGTCCGGTCGACGCGAGGTGGAGGACCTGCACGACGAGGCCGGGTTCGCGACGCAGGATCAACTCGACCCGTTCCATCTCCAGGTCGGAGCCGAGCAGCTCCATGCCCCAGCTGGAGCTGGGTGAGCGCGGAGGGGGCGATGCCCTCCCCGGGTGGCACGGCGGGGACGTGGACCGCGCGCCCCTGGAACAGGTCGAAGCCGACGGCGTCGGCCGCGGCGAGCTCCGCGTCGCCGTCGCAGCCGAGGGCGAGCAGCCGACGGAGGCGCGGCGACACTGCTCCACCAGCGTCGACCAGCCCGGCAGACCAGTCGCGGACGTCCAGGGCCACGAGGTCCGCGATTTCCAGCGACCCGCCCAGCCCCGTCGGTGAGGGCATCGCCCTCGAACGCCAGGGTGTACTGCTCGCGCCGACGGTGTACGCAGCCGGCCCCCACCTGCTCGTCGACGTCGAGGCCGGGGATCCGCAGCACGGTGCGTGCGGCACCAGCATCAGCGGGCTGTCGCTGACGAGCAGCTCACGGTCGACGTGGCAGTGGGCCATGCCGGTCCCGACCACCTCGTCGAGCGCCGTGCCGTGCGAGCGCAGCAGGTCGTGGACCGCGACGACGCCGTGCTCCGCGCCGGCGTAGCGGCTCTCGGCCTCAGGCCCGGGGCGGTAGACGAGCTCGAATCCCGTGAGTCCGCGACGGTCGACGACAGGTCGCCGCGCCACCACCGGCCTGACCCATAGCTGTTGGCCCACTCCCCTGTCGCCCACGTCCCGAGGGGAGCCATCCTAGGCAGTCCGGAGGGATCTCACGTCCGGTTCCGGGTGATCGGGTCGGCCACCCAGAGCATCGGGTCGCCCGGCGAGGCCCCAGGGTGCGCCGGTGGGCGAAGGTGAGCACGTGGGCGATCATCCCGCCGTGCGTGAAGACCTCGGCCGGCTCGCAGAGGGCGTCCACGAAGGTGTCGTCGAGCCGCCGCTCGTCGACGACCTCCCGGACGTGCGCGAGGTACGTCGGGCCGCCAGCCGTTCCCGCAGCGAGGCGAGCGACTCGTGCTCCTCGACCGACCAGTCGTAGTCGCGGGTCGCGAGCGCGGCGTTCCACATCCCCATCTGGCCGACCAGCCGCGAGAGCAGCGACCGGATCGTCTGCTCGTCGTCGTCGACGTCGACCTCGATCGGCCGGTCCAGCTGCTCGTCGTCGAGCCGCGCCGCGACGCGCACCATCTCCCCGGTGAGCCACACGTGGTGCTCCACCATCTTCGTCAGCAGCTCCATGCCGTTCACCTCGTCTCGTGAGGGCAGCCGCAGGCCGCCGTACGCCTTGGTGAAGGCGCGCGTGAAGGCCTCGTGCGAGCCGTAGCCCGCCTCGACCGCGATGTCGATCAGTGGCGCGCTCGTCGTGACCATGCGGTACGCCGCGCGCTCGATCAGGATCCGTCGTCGGAACGCCTGCGGCGGCTCGCCCGCGACCGACCGGATCATCCGGTCGAAGTGGTAGCGCGAGAAGTGGAAGCCGGCGCCAGCGTCGCCCACCGAGGGACCGGCTGCTTGATCACGGTTGCGAGGCGCCGTCAGGCACGAGGCTCCTGATCCGGCGGTCGAGCTCGCGACGGTTGTCGCGACGCACGCGCACCTCGACGACCTCGATCCCGCCGTTCGGCGACGCCAGCGCCTGCTCGAGCTCGGGCAGCGACTCCACGCGCCAGTGGGGCGTCCGGGTGGCCGCGCACAGGGCGGCGAGGTCGACGCCGTGGGGGGTGCCGAAGAGCCGGTCGTAGCGGTCGGCGTACTCCGGGGCGCCCTGCTCGAGCATCGTGAAGATCGAGCCGCCGTCGTCGTTGACGACCACGATCGTCAGGTCGGGCCGCGCCTCGCGCGGGCCGAGCACCAGGCCGTTGCTGTCGTGGAGGAACGTCACGTCGCCCATCAGCGCGAGCGCCCGGCTGGTCGAGGGCCGACCGAGGGCGGCGCCGATCGCGGTCGAGACGGTGCCGTCGATGCCGGCGAGGCCGCGGTTGGCGATGACCTTGCGCCGGTCGCCGACGTCGTACGGCGCGACCATCAGGTCGAGGTCGCGGATCGGGCTGGAGGCACCGACGACGAGCAGCCCCTCGGGCGGGAGGGCACGGCTGACGGCACCGGCCACCTCGTGCGGCGTCAGGTCGGGCTCGGCGGCCAGCAGCGCGTCGAGCTGCCGCGAGACCGAGCGGTCGGCGGCCCGCCACGCCTCGAGCCAGGCCGGGTCGTCGGGTCCGTCGACGGCGGGCGTGCCCGGAGCCGAAGCGGCCGGCGACGGCGAACGGCCGGTCGGACCAGACGCCGCGCGCGCCGGCGTCGAGGACGGCGACGTCGTCGCGGGCGAGCAGCCGGCTGACCGGCCGGGAGAGGGTCGGGTGGCCGAAGACCACGACCCGCTCGACGCGGTCGCCGAGGTCGCCGTCGAGGAGCACCCGGTAGGTGCGGATCGGGTGGGTGCCGGTGCGCGAGCCGCTGGTCGGCTCGGCGAGCAGCGGCCAACCGGCCTGCTCGGCGAGGATGCGGGCCGGTGGGCCGGCGTCGTCGCCGGCGACCACGACCGTGCGCGGGCCGAGGGCGACGGTCTCGTGGATCGCGCGGCCGCACCTGTGCGGCCGCTCCCCCGGCTCGACGTCGGGGTGCCAGCGGTCGGTCGGGACCAGCGGCTCGTCGAGCTGGACGTTGAGGTGGAGCGGGCCTCCCGCCACGTCGCCAGTCGGGAGCCGGGTCTCGCACGTCGAGGGTCTCCACCAGCGGGCCGAAGATCCCCACCTGGTCGGTGGTCTGGTTGGCGCCGGTGCCGCGCAGCCGGGCCGGCCGGTCGGCGGTCACGGCGACCAGCCGGACGCCGGCGTGGGCGGCCTCGAGCAGCGGCCGGGTGGAGGTTGGCGACCGCGGTGCCGGAGGTGCACACCACCGCGGCGGGGCTCCGGTGCGGGAGAGCCCGAGGGCGAGGAAGCCGGCGGAGCGCTCGTCGATGCGGGTGTGCAGGCGCAGCAGCCCGACCTCGGCGGCGTCGTGGGCGGCGAAGGCCAGCGGGGCGTTGCGCGACCCCGGCGCCAGCACGACCTCGGTGACGCCGGCCTCGATCAGGCGGGTGACGACCGCGCGGGCCAGGTCGGTGGAGGTGCTCACGCCTGCCGATCCTGCCGTACGGCGCGCAGCCGCGCCTCCCAGTGGGCGACCCGGTCGGGGCACGCGGCGAGCCGGTCGAGCGCGGCCGGGTCGACCTCGGGGCGCGTGACCGGCAGCGCCCCGTCGACCGGGAGCAGCGGGTCGACGACCAGGTCGTCGGTGAGCAGCTGGACGGTCGCCAGCCCGCAGGCGTGGGGCAGCTCCGGCAGCGCGGCCGCGAGCGCGACCCCGGCGGCGATGCCGATGCTGCTCTCCAGCGCGCTCGACACGACGACCGGCAGCCCGATGTCCTCGGCGATCCGCAGGCAGGCGCGGACGCCGCCGAGCGGCTGCACCTTCAGCACCGCGATGTCGGCCGCCTCGAGGTCGCGCACGCGGTAGGGGTCGGCGGCCCGGCGGATCGACTCGTCGGCCGCGATCGGGACGTCCACCCGGCGGCGGACCAGCGCGAGGTCCTCGACGCTCGCCACCGGCTGCTCGGCGTACTCCAGGCCGCCGGCGGCGCGGTCGAGCGCCCGGATCGCGGTGACGGCGGTGTCGACGTCCCAGCCGCCGTTGGCGTCGACCCGGACCATCCCGCCGGGACCGAGCGCGTCGCGCACCGCCTCGAGCCGGGCCTCGTCGTCGGCGAGCGTCTGGCCGGGCTCGGCGACCTTGACCTTGGCGGTGCGGCAGCCGCCGGCGAGCATGATCCGGTGGGCGTCCTCGGGACCCACCGCGGGGACCGTGACGTTGACCGGCACCCGGTCGCGCAGCGGCGCGGGCCAGTCGCCGGCGGCGTACTCCTCGGCGCAGCGCAGCCACGGCTCGGCGACGTCGGGCGGGTACTCCAGGAACGGGCTCCACTCGCCCCAGCCCGCCGGACCCTCGACGAGCACGCCCTCGCGCACGGTGATGCCGCGGAAGCGGGTGCGCATCGGGATCGACCAGACCCTCATCGGCCCGCCTCTCGCTGCGGCTCCCGCACCGCGAGCCGGTCGACCTTGCCGTTGGGCAGCAGCGGCAGCGCGTCGACGACGACGAGGTCGCGGGGCGCCCAGGAGCGGGGGTGCTCGTCGGCGACCCAGGCGCGGGCGTCCGCGAGGTCGAGCGACCCGACGACGAAGGCGACCACGCGGTGGCCCCACTCCTCGTCGGGGACGCCGACCACGGCGGCGTCGGTGACGTCGGGGTGCTCGCGCAGCCGGGCTGCGACGGCGGGGGTCGGCACGTTGACGCCGCCGCTGACGACGACGTCGTCGATCCGGCCGAGCACGTGCAGCCGGCCGTCGTCGTCGAGCCGGCCCGCGTCGGAGGTCAGGAACCAGCCGTCCTCGGTCACCTCGTCGGTGAGCGCCGGGTCGCCGTCGTAGCCGTCGAAGAGCACCGGTCCGCCGATCCGTACCCGGCCGTCGGTGCCGACCGCCACCGCGACACCGTCGAGCGCGTAGCCGTCGTAGACGCACCCGCCGCAGGTCTCGGCCATGCCGTACGTCGCCACGACCCGCACCCCTGCCTCCTCCGCGCGCGTGCGCAGCGGCGGGTCGATCGGGCCGCCGCCGAGCAGCACGACCTCCATGGCCGCGACCCGCTGCGCGTCCTGCGGGTCGTCGAGCATCCGGTGGAGCTGGGTCGGGACCAGCGAGGTGTGGGTCGCGTCGCCCCAGCCGTCGAGCACCGGTTCGTGCCCGGCCACGAGCGACCGGGTGATCACCTGCAGGCCCGCGACGTACGACGCCGGCAGCCGCAGCGCCCAGCGCCCCTCGCTCCCCAGCCGCCGCGTCGTCGCGGCCACGCTCGCCAGCACCGCCCGGCGCGACAGCAGCACCCGCTTCGGCCGCCCCGTCGACCCCGACGTCTCCACCACCAGCGGCCCCGGGTCCTCGGCCTCCAGCCAGCCGCGGACCGTGGCGACCACGTCCGCCGGCTCACCGGTCACCGCGAGTGCCTGCACCCTCCGAACGCTAGCCCGCGCCGAACCCCGGCCCCACCGACTCCACCAGTTGGTCGAGCAGCGAGCGCCAGCGAGCGGCTGTCGAGACCACCCCCGCCACACTGACTGCGGCAGTCCCGCCAGCCCTCTCAACAGAGCTCCGCGACCCCTTCCCACTGTCAGCAGGCACGAGTAGAATCGAACACATGTTCGACATCCTCGCTGACACGGACCCGGCCCTCGCAGCCGCCGCCGTGCTCGCGAGCGCGACGGCCGAGCGAGCCGCCGCCGACCAGGCCGAGGCACGGCTCCTCATGACCGCCTGCGACTGGGCCGACCTCCACCCACCGGAGTCGATCCACCTCGCCGCCACCTTCGACCGCACCCCCGGTGGCAGCGAGCACGAGGAACGCATCGCTGGGCGGGGCTGCCCACTCGTGGCCGAGTTCTCCGTCGCCGAGTTCGCCGCAGCACTCGGCACGTCCACGACCGCCGGCAAGCGCCTGATCGGCCACGCCCTCGAGCTGCGCCACCGCCTGCCCCGCGTCTGGCGCCGGATCCACGCCGGCGAGGTCCCCACCTGGCGCGCCCGCCGGATCGCGGAAGCCACCATCCACGCCGACCTCCACCCCGCCGCGGCCGCGTACGTCGACCGCATGGTCGCCCCCTTCGTCGAACGGATCGGCACCGCCGCCCTCGACCGCCTCGTCGCCGAAGCCCTGCTCCGCAGCGCACAGACCACCCCGGCACTGCACCCCGACGACCCCGATGCAGCAGCGGCCTCGGCCACCGACCAACGCCACGCCACCATCCACGACCAGGACATCGCCTTCGACGGCACCGTCCGGGTCGAGGCCGTCCTCGGCATCGCCGACGCCGCCGACCTCGACCACGCCCTGACCAGTCGCGCCGCCGCGTTCAGGGACCTCGGCTCCGACGAGTCCCTCGACGTACGCCGCTCCCGCGCGCTCGGCGACCTCGCCCGCACCCAGACCAGCCTCGACCTCTCCCCAGGGCAACCCGACCTCACCGACGCCGACGCCGACGCCACCACCAACGTGCCCACCGCCCGCGAGCTCGTCCTGCACGTCCACCTCGGCGCCACCACCACCGAGGACGGCGAGGCACACCTCGACCCGGTGGCCACCCTGGAGCGTCACCAGCAGCAGCTGCTCCTCGACCAGGTCCGCGGCTGGTGCCGCGACAGCCTCACCCGGATCACCCTCCGACCGGTCCTCGACCTCGCCACCCAGCTCCACACCCGGAGCTACACCCCCACCCCCACCCAGCGCGAGCAGGTCGTCCAACGCGACCGCACCTGCGTCTTCCCCTGGTGCCACCGACCCGCCCGCGGCTGCCAGATCGACCACGTCACGCCCTACGACCCCGACGACCCGAACACCACCAGCGACAACCTCGCCGCACTCTGCACCTTCCACCACCGACTCAAGACCCACGGCTCATGGAGCTACACCGTGATCGCCCCGGGCGAATACCTCTGGCGCTCACCCCACGGCCACCACTACCTCCGCGACCACACCGGCACCCGCCCCCTCGACCGACATCGACCCAGCCCCTGACCCCCCCGCACCGACGGTGGGGTCACTGGCCTGCGCGCCCAGCCCCGGAATCGACCACCCGGGGGCTGAGTTTGCGTACTTGCTGGGCCCGGACGGTTTCGAGGCTCGTCGCTGGCGCTCCTCACATCCTCAACCACCGGAGAGGGGTCACCGCCCCCGCACGTCGGTCGTGACTGGCGATACCTCTCCGGCGCCGTGGCGGCGCTGGCGCGCTGCCGGCGCCGTCGCCGCCCGAACCACCGCGTCCTCGATGGCGACGACGACTCCCAGAGCTCGTCCAGCGACGCCACCAGGTAGACGGTCCCGGACAGCACCGACCCGGGCGGCGGTGCGGTCGGCCAGTCGGCCGCGGGCAGGCACACGTCGAACCGCAGCCCGAGCCCGGCGAGCGAGAGCCCGACGACGTGGAACGACTGGCCGGTGGCGGCGACGGTCGCGCCGTGCACCTCGGAGACCGACCCGCTGACGCGCGCGTGCGCGCCGTTGGCGGGGTCGAACAGCCCGTAGGACAGGAACGACTCCGCAGCCAGTCGCGCGGAGTCCGGCGTCGAGGGGTCCAGCAGGCTGGCCGCGGACGAAGCGAAGGCGGCCTCGTCGGCGTGCACGTTGACGTCGACGCCGAAGCCGGTGAGGGAGACAGTGCCGCTGGCGCCCACCGCGGGCAGCGCCCGCCACTGCTCGAGGTCGCAGGCGAGCCGCGTCACCAGCTCTCCGTCGGCGTCGACCACGTCGGCGCAGACCAGTCCCTCGTCCCCGACACGCGTGATCGCGACCACCCGGGTCGAGGCGGTCCCGGCGTACGACGGGAGCAGGTCGACCAGGGCGTCGTCGGCGATCCCCAGCGACAGCCGCGCCCCGGAGGGATCGGTCCAGCGGTAGGTGGTCACCCCGTCGGCGACGTGCACCACCGACCCCGCCGCCACCGCCTGCTCGGCCAGGGCGAACAGCGCCGCCTCGTCCGCCACCCCGAGTCCCAGGCAGTCGAGGTTCGAGGTCATGGCGGGCACGCTACGCCGTGGGGATCCTGCTCCGAGCCGATCCGGTGCGACCTGCTTGACTTCCGTGCGTGGCCACCTCGTCTGACTGGATCGCCGGCGCCCGGCCCCGCACCCTCCCGGCCGCGGTCGCACCGGTCGTCGCCGGCACCGCCGTCGCCCTCCACGCCGACGCCGCGGTCTGGTGGAAGGCACTGCTCGCCCTGGTCGTGAGCCTCGCGCTGCAGGTCGCGGTCAACTACGCCAACGACTACTCCGACGGCATCCGCGGCACCGACGACGACCGGGTCGGCCCGATGCGACTGGTCGGCAGCGGCCGCGCCACCCCGGCCACGGTCAAGCGCGCCGCCTTCGCGGCCTTCGGCGTCGCCGGCGTCGCGGGCCTGGCGCTCGCCGCCACCACCGCCTGGTGGCTGGTCGCCGTCGGCGCGGTCTGCGTCCTCGCCGCCTGGTTCTACACCGGCGGCGACGAGCCCTACGGCTACCTCGGCCTCGGCGAGGTGATGGTCTTCGTCTTCTTCGGGCTGGTGGCCGTCATCGGCACCACCTTCGTCCAGACCGGCACCTTCGAGCTCCCCGCGCTGTACGCCGGCACCGGGATCGGCGCGCTCGCCTGCGCGATCCTCGTCGTCAACAACCTGCGCGACATCCCCACCGACCGCGTCGCCGGCAAGCGCACCCTCGCGGTCCGCCTCGGCGAGGAGCGGACCCGCGGCCTCTACGCCCTGCTCGTGCTGGCCGCCGCGGCCGCCGTCGTCGCGGTCGCCGTCAGCACCACCTGGCTCGCGCTGCTCGGCCTCGCCTTCCTCGTCCCGCTCGTCCCCGCCCTGCGCACCGTCCTCGGCGGGGCGGCCGGTCCGGCCCTCGTCCCGGTGCTCCAGCAGACCGGCGTCGCGGAAATGGTGTGGGCACTGGGGGTGCTCCTCGGGCTAGCGTGACCCGACGTGAGCACCCTCGACTACCAGTTCGCCCGCCTCGACCACACCGACGACTCGGAGGCTGGCCGCGCCCGCCGCACCGGCTGGCTGCAGGCCGTCCAGTACGGCTTCCACGACGGCCGCACCGACGAGGAGTACGGGAGGCTGTGGCGCGACCACGTCGACGCCGACGACGTGGTGTGCTCCGGCGCCTGGTTGCCCGTGGGAACCTGGGCGCCCGACGACATGCCGGTCGCCACCACCGCCTGGTTCGACAAGGACCTGAACTGCGGCCGCGAGCGGCTGCCGCTGCGGATGATCACCGACGTCACCACCAGCCCCGCCCACCGCCGCCGCGGCCTGGTCCGCCGGCTGATCGAGGACTGCCTGCAGGACGCGGTCGACTCCGGCGTACCCCTCGCGGCGCTGACCGTCTCCGAGGCCACGATCTACGGCCGGTGGGGCTTCGGCGCCGCGACCTTCGCCGAGTCGGTCGTCGTCGACACCGGGACCAGGTTCGGGCTGCGCGACTTCACCGACCCCGGCCGCGTCGAGCTCGTCGACCCGCGCACGGCCTGGGACCTGATCCGCGACCAGCTCGACAAGTTCCAGGACCGCACCCGCGGCGCGGTCGGCCTCCCCGGCTTCTACGAGCCCTTCCTCACCGGACGCTGGAGCCACCACGAGCGCGGCGAGGACAAGCAGATGCGCGCCGCCGTCCACCTCGTCACGGGACCCGACGGCACCGAGCAGGTCGACGGGATCACGCTCTACCGCGTCGACGGCCGCGACGACCAGAACTACCGCAAGATCAAGGTGAGCGTGCTCCTCGGCGAGACGGCCGCGGCCCACCTCGCACTCTGGGACTTCCTGGGCGGCATCGACCTGGTCCGCTCGCTCCACCACCACGTCCTCACCCCCGAGGACCCGCTGCGCTGGGCGCTGGTGGACATCGACGCCATCAAGGTGGAGTCCGACACCGAGTTCCTCTGGGTCCGCGTCCTCGACGTGCCCCGCGCGCTCGCCGCCCGTCCCTGGGCCGCCGACGGCGAGGTGGTGCTGGCGGTCGACGACGCCCAGGGCCACGCCGCCGGTCGCTGGCTCGTCCGCACGAGCGACGGCGCCGCCGTGGTCGAGCCGACCGACCGGGAGCCCGACGTACGCCTCGACGCGGAGACGCTCGGCACGCTCTACCTCGGTCCGGTCGACGTCACCACGCTGCACCGCGCCGGCCGGATCACCGGCGACGACGACGGCGTACGCCGGCTCGCGGCGATGGCGGACCTGCTCGACGAGCCGTGCAACATCGTCGGTTTCTGATCCGGTCAGGACACCCGGCGTAGGCTGGCGCCATGGGTTGGATCATCCTCATCGTGCTGGTCGTCGGCGGCTTCCTGGCGTGGAAGAACCGTGACGCGCTGCTCGCGCGCGTCCTGGGCCAGGACCGGTCCCGGGTGCAGCGGCAGATCACCCGCCGCAAGCGCTAGCACCAGCAGCACACACCGGGCCAGGGGCTAGTCGGAGTCTTCCTTCGCCTTCGACGCCTCGAAGGCGCTCGAGGCGCGGTCGGCGCGCTGCTGCACGCGCACCGCGAACGCCTGGCGCTGACGCTGCAGCAGGAAGTACGACGCAACGCCCGACAGCGCGAACGCCACGACGACGACCCACAGCAGGGGGACCTCGTCGGCGAGCAGCATCCAGGTGCCGGCGACGACCCCGAGGCTCGCCACGAAGATCGCTCCGCGCATGGCGGTGTAGATCCAGAACTCCTTCACGCCCTCCAGCCTAGGCGGCCCCTGGAGCGTCACCGGTGGCGACCTATCCTGAGGGGGTGAAGGTGCTCATCGTGGTCCTGCTGCTGGGAGTGCTGATCTACTTGACGATCCGGCTGATCGAGCGCTTCGGCAAGCCGCGCCGGCCCGCCGAGGGCGGCGGTCGCACGGAGCCGCGCGTGACCGGCCCGGACG
The DNA here is from genome assembly GCA_963754575.1 of uncultured Actinomycetota bacterium. Lineage (GTDB taxonomy): Bacteria > Actinomycetota > Actinomycetes > Propionibacteriales > Nocardioidaceae > Nocardioides. The sequence continues at coordinate 279,175 of CAVWGQ010000027.1, forward strand.
ACGACCCCGACTTCCTACGCGATCTCGACCGGCGCTGGCGGAAGCGTCGCGAGAACCTCGACGACGGCTGAGCCGCCGTTGCTCCCCGGCTCCGGCGCGGCGTACGAGTGCTGGCTGGTGCTGGAGAAGAAGTTGATCCCGATGAAGTTGAACCACAGCGTCGCGAGCCCGAGCAGCGCGAGGTACGCCGCGTTGCGGCCGCGCCAGCCCGCGGTCGCGCGGGCGTGCAGGTAGGCGGCGTAGACCACCCACGTGATGAAGGCCCAGACCTCCTTGGGGTCCCAGCTCCAGTAGCTGCTCCACGCCTGGTGGGCCCAGATCGGCCCGGTGATCAGGACCGCGAAGGTCCACACCGGGAAGCCGAACGCGTGCAGCTTGTAGGAGAGCCGGTCGAGGTCGGCGGGGGCGGGGACCCGGCCGAGGTAGCCGCGGTCGGAGACACCCTCGCGGGACTTCACGAGGTAGAGCAGCGAGACGATGCCGCCCAGGCTGAAGGCGCCGGTCGCGATGACCGCGGACACGACGTGGATCACCAGCCACGGGGAGTAGAGCGCCTCGGTCAGCGGCGCGATCGGGGCGTAGAGCCAGATCACCGCGACCATCAGCAGCGTCAGCACGAAGCCACAGACGATCGGCGCCATCCACGCCAGTCGGTAGCGGCGCAGCAGCACGAGGTAGAGGGCCGCGACCACGCACGTGCCGGAGAGCGTGAACTCGTACATGTTGCCCCACGGCACCCGGTCGGGGTCGGCCGCGAAGCCGCGCGCGACCAGCGCAACCAGGTGGACCAGCACCGCGACCACGGTGAGCAGCACGCCCAGCCGGCCGAAGAGCGCCTCCCGGCGTACGGCCACCCCGGCGTCGCCGGAGCCCGGCCCGCCGGTCGCGACCGCCACGGAGCCCGCGGCCTCCGACGGTGCGACCTCGGCGGGCTCCTCGACCCGACGCGCCGCGGACACCTGCACCAGGTGGGCAAGGAAGGCGAGGAAGTAGACGACGCCGGCAGCGGCCACCGCCTGGTTGCTCAGGGCCTCCCAGGCGGAGTCGGTCCAGAAGTCGCTCACGTCGTCTCCTCATGCTCTCGACCCTCGGCAGGGCCCTGGTCCGGACCCCGGAGGGTGGCCACGATCCCGTCGAGCACGGCACGCACGTCGTCGCCACCGGCCCGGTCCAGCACGGCCACCTCGACCAGTGTGCCCTCCCCGTCCTCACGCGCCCGCACCCAGGCCCGCCGGGGACGGATGAAGAGTGACCCGAGCAACCCCAGCAGCGCGAGCACGACGCCGGAGAGCGCGATCAGCGTGCCGGGCGTCTGGCTGACCTCGATCTTGTTCCAGCGCTCGACGCGCTCGAAGGTCACCGACCCGAGGCCGTCGGGCAGCTGGACGGTGCCGCCGGGGGCGAGGTCGACGCGGAACATCGAGCCGTCCTTCTCGGTGACCAGCTCGGCGTCGGCTTTGTCGAGCGCGTAGACCGACTGCGAGGAGCCGTCCTCGAGCCCGAGGTCGCCGGCGTAGACCTGCATCGAGATGGCGGGGTTCTTGAGGTCGCCGAAGACCGAGAACGGCCCGGTCTCGTCGGTGAACGCGTAGGTCGGGTAGAACCAGCCCTCGAGCCCGATCTGGGTCGGCCGGGCACCGTTGGCCTTGACCACCCCGATCGACTGGAACGACTCGTCCTCGGGCAGGAAGATCGTCGGGCCGCTCCAGGCGACGTCGCCGTTGCCGTCGCGCACCGTGATCACGGGCGCGTAGCCGTGGCCGATCAGGAAGACGTCGGTGTCCCCCACCGTCAGCGGGTGGTTGACCCGCAGGTCGTACGCCGTCGGCTCCTCGTCGCCCTCGGCGTACTCCACGTGGGAGACGAAGCCGCGGGCCTGCCCCTGGCCGGCCCCCTCGGTGATCCAGCGGACGTCGAAGTCCTCGACGCCGAGGAAGAAGTCGTCGAGCTGGTCGGGCGAGAACAGCGTGCCGGGCTCGAAGTCGTCGTACTGCGTGAGCGTGTTGGCCATCCCGCTGCCGACGATCACGATCGAGCCGGCGCGGTAGCCGAAGAGGCTGCCGATCGCGAAGCCGACGAGGACGACGAGCACGGAGACGTGGAAGAGCAGGTTCCCGGCCTCGCGCAGGTAGCCGCGCTCGGCGGCGACCGAGTCGACCCCCTCCTCCGCGGGCCGCACCCGGTAACGCCCCGGGCGTCGACCCAGCGCCGTCCTGGCCCGGTCGAGCACCTCGGCGGCCGGCAGGTCCGTGCGGTACGACGCGTGGTCGGGCAGCCGGTCGAGCCTGCGCGGCGTGGCGGGCGGCTGCGCGCGCAGCGCCTTCGCGTAGACCGCGATCCGCGGGATGAAACAGCCGACCAGCGAGACCAGCAGCAGCAGGTAGATCGCGGCGAACCACGGCGAGCCGTAGACGCTGAACAGTCCCAGCGCCTCGTAGATCGGGGTCAGCGTCGGGTGGTCGTCCTGCCACTGGGTGGTCTTGAGGGAGTCGACGCCGCGCTGCGGGATCACCGACCCGGGGATCGCGGCGAGCGCGAGCAGGAGCAGCAGCACCAGCGCGGTGCGCATCGAGGTCAGCTGCCGCCAGGTCCAGCGCAGCAGCTCGACGACGTTCAGCTCACCGGAGCGGCGGCCGCCGGGCTCCGGGCCGGGGTCGACCGAGCCGCCGGTCAGCGGGTCACGCGCCATCAGAGGCTCGTCTCGTAGCCGGAGACCAGCTGCAGCTGCAGCCAGGTGACGATCTCGGCCCACCAGCCGGTCACCAGCAGCACCCCGACCAGGACCATCATCAGCCCGCCGGCGCGGGTGACCCACTGCTGGTGGCGGCGGACCCAGCCGAAGGCACCCAGCATCCTGCGGTAGGCCAGCGCCGCCGCGATGAAGGGCAGCCCGAGGCCGATCGCGTAGACCCCGGAGAGCAGGGCCCCGCGGGCAGCGGTCGCCTCGTTGATCGAGAGCGTGGTGATGACCCCGAGGGTGGGGCCGATGCAGGGGGTCCAGCCGAGGCCGAACAGCACGCCGAGCAGCGGCGCGGCGGCCAGGCCGACCGCCGGCACCCGGTGGATTCGCCAGTCGCGCTGCAGCCACGGCACCAGCCCGGCGAAGGCCAGCCCGAGCAGGATCGTGAGCACGCCGAGCACGACCGTGATCTGTCGCTGCCAGGTGATCAGCCACGCACCCAGCGCACCGGACAGCGAGCCGAGGGCGACGAAGACCAGCGAGAAGCCGAGCACGAAGAGCACGGCACCGGCGAGCATCCGGCCACGGCGGGCGTGCTCGAGGTCGGCCCCGCCCAGCCCGGTGGCGTAGGACAGGTAGCCGGGCAGCAGCGGGATCACGCACGGCGAGAAGAACGACACCAGGCCGGCGACCAGCGCCACGGGCACGGCGAGCGCGAGCGACCCCGATCCGGCGGTCGAGGCGAACCAGTCACCCACGGGCAGTGCCCCCGTCTGCGTCGCGCGCGAGCTCGACGAGGGTGGTGGTCGAGGGCAGCGAGCCGATGATGCTGGCGGCCACCCGGCCCTCGGAGTCCAGGACGACGAAGCTCGGGATCGAGCGCGGCGTCAGCACGCCCTGAAAGGCGAGCATCTCCTGGCCGTCCGGGGAGTAGAAGGAGGGGTAGGGCACGCCGTAGTTGCGCTCGAACGCCTGGCCCTGGGCCGGGTCGCCGTCGCGCAGGTTGATGCCGACGAACTGCGCGTCGTCGCCGAGCCGCTCGGCGGCGTCCACCACCTCGTCCGCCTCGGCCACGCAGGGGCCGCACCACGAGCCCCACACCGTGACCACGACCGGCTTCCCGCGGAAGTCGCCGAGGTCGAGGGGGTCGCCCGCCAGGTCCTCGCCGGCGAGGTCGATGACGCCCTCGCGGTCGTCGACGCCGCGCTGCACGACCTGGCCGTCCCCGGAGATGAACTCCTTGTCGCCGGTGCCCTCGACCTCGGTGCAGCCGGTCAGGGCGAGGACGCCGACCAGCACGCCGGTGAGGGCGAGCGTCGCGGCGCGCCTCACGGCCGGTCCTCCTCCGTCGCCCCACCGGCCGAGAACGGCGCCTGCTTGTCGCGGGTCGGGATCAGGTCGCCGGCCGGCTCGGAGTAGGTCACCCGGACCAGCCGGTCGTCCTCGAAGTGGAGGCTGGTCAGCGAGCAGAGGGTGCACTGCCGCTTGCGCGGGTCGTGCAGGAACGAGCGCTTCTCGACGTGCAGCCGGGTCGTCCAGATCGGCAGCTGGTGCGAGACCAACACCGCCTCGTGGCCCCGGGCGGCGTCACGCACGTCGTGCACCGCGGCCATCATCCGCGCCGCGATCTCGACGTACGGCTCCCCCCAGGAGGGGCGCATCGGGTTCCACAGGTGGCGCCAGGCCGACGGCCTCTTGAGCGTGCCCACGCCGGCGCCGAAGCGGCGGCCCTCGAAGACGTTGGTCGACTCGATGATGCGCTCGTCGGTGCCGACCTCGACGCCGCGGGCCTCGGCCAGCGGCCGGCCGGTCTCGCGGGCCCGCTCCAGCGGGGAGGCGACGACGTGGGTGATGTCGCGCTCGCCGACGACGTCGGCGACCTGCTGCGCCATCCGGCGCCCGAGGTCGGAGAGGTGGAAGCCCGACATCCGACCGTAGAGCACCCCGCCGGGGTTGTGGACCTCGCCGTGGCGGAGCAGGTGGACGATCGTCTGGTCGGTCATGACGCCACCTCCGCGGCCGCGCGGGCAGCCCCCGGCAGCGCGTCGAGGATCGTCTGCACCGCCCGGTCGTCGTGGGCCGAGGAGAGGAACCAGCCCTCGTACGCCGACGGCGGCAGGTAGACGCCCGCGTCGAGCATGGCGTGGAAGAACGCGGCGAACGCGGCCGTGTCCTGGGCGGAGGCGTCGTCGAAGTCGCGCACGGCGCCGTCGCGGAAGAAGACCGAGAACATGGTGCCGGTGGACTGCACGACGTGGGGGACGCCGGCCCCGGTCAGCGCCGCGGTGGCGGCCTGCTTGACGACGTCACCGGTCCGGGTGAGGTGGTCGTAGACCGCGTCGTCGGCCAGCCGCAACGTGGCGAGCCCGGCCGTGGTGGCGATCGGGTTCCCCGAGAGCGTGCCGGCCTGGTAGACCGAGCCCTCCGGCGCGAGGTGGGCCATCACGTCGGCCCGGCCGCCGAAGGCCGCGGCGGGGAAGCCGCCACCCATGACCTTGCCGAAGGTCGTCAGGTCGGGGCGCCAGCCCTCGAGCGCGCCGTCGAGGCCCCACTGGCCCTGCTTGGTGGCGCGGAAGCCGGTCATGACCTCGTCGGAGATGAACAGCGCGCCGTGCTCGGCGCAGGTGCGGGCGAGGAACTCGTTGAAGCCCGGCTCGGGCGGCACCACGCCCATGTTCCCCGGCGCCGCCTCGGTGATGAGGCAGGCGATGTTGGCGCCGTGCTCGGCGAAGGCCGCGGTCACGGCGTCCCGGTCGTGGTAGGGCAGCACCAGGGTCAGCCCGGTGGCCGACTCGGGCACGCCGGGGGTGCCGGGGATCGCCAGCGTCGCGACGCCCGACCCGGCCTGGGCGAGCAGCGCGTCGACGTGGCCGTGGTAGCAGCCGGCGAACTTCACGACCACCTCGCGGCCGGTGAAGCCGCGGGCCAGCCGGATCGCGCTCATCGTCGCCTCGGTCCCGGAGGAGACGAAGCGGACCGAGTCGACCGGCGTGCGGGCGACGATCTCCTCCGCGAGCTCCACCTCCGGCAGCGTCGGGGCGCCGTACGACGTGCCGCGGCTGACCGCCTCGACGACCGCCGCCTGCACCTCGGGGTGGGCGTGGCCGAGCAGCATCGGACCCCACGAGCAGATCAGGTCGACCAGCTCGTTGCCGTCGGCGTCGGTCAGCCAGGCGCCCCGCGCGGAGCGGATGAACCGCGGGGTGCCGCCGACCGCTCGGAAGGCGCGGACCGGCGAGTTCACCCCGCCGGGCGTGACCGCCCGGGCGCGGCGGAAGAGGTCCTGGGAGCTCTCGGTTGCTACCACCCCTCCATTGTCACCGAGCCACCCCACTGCGGGGGCATCGGGGGCGCGGGGGACGCGGGGCGACGGGGACGAGGTCACCCCGTTGTGATGCACGTCATGCACGGGGCCTGTAACGTGGTGTCACGGTTTCGTAACCCACGGACCGGGGCCTCGTTGACCAGTCGTCGAGTGATCGTCCCCGTGCCGGAGGGAGCACGTCTCGGGGGAACGAGAGCCACACCGGAGAAAGAAGCTCATGACCGCATCGCGATTCGGCCGGTTCCAGAAGGCCACCGCCCTGCTGCCGCTGGCCCTGCTGTCTGCGGCCGTGACCGCGTCGCTGGTGGGCATGGGGCCTTCCACCACCGCGGTGGCCGGCGAGCAGAGGCCACCGACGCTCCCCGACGGCACCTCCGTCCCCGAGGCCGCCATCGAGGCGCCCGCCAGTGTCTCGCTGTCCGGCTCCCCCACCCGTGAGGTCGACGCCGGGCTCGGTCGGAGGGCGCAGACCGCCTCGACCTCCGGCATCCCCGCCGCCGCGCTCGCGGCCTACCAGCGCGCCGAGACCGTCATCAACGCCGCCGACCCCTCCTGCAAGCTCTCCTGGCAGCTGATCGCCGCCATCGGCCGCGTCGAGTCCGACCACGGCCGCGTCAACGGCAACTCCCTCTCCGACGCCGGTGTCGCCCAGCCCGGCATCTACGGCATCGCCCTCGACGGCACCCGCAACACGCAGGCGATCCGCGACACCGACGCCGGCCAGTACGACGCCGACGCCACGTGGGACCGCGCCGTCGGCCCGATGCAGTTCATCCCCGCCACCTGGTCCGTGGTCGGCGTCGACGGCGACAACGACGGCAAGCGCAACCCGCAGGACGTCGACGACGCCGCTCTCGTCCAGCGCCGTCTACCTCTGCTCCGGCAAGGGCGACCTCTCGACCACCGCCGGCCAGCGCGCCGCGGTCTACCGCTACAACCACAGCAACGAGTACGTCGACCTGGTGCTGTCCTTCATGGACTCCTACACCTCCGGCGACTTCACCTCCGTCCCCAACGGCATCAGCAGCGCGGGCTACATCGCCCCCGAGCCGGAGCCCAAGCCCGACCCGGAGCCGGCCACCCCGCCCCAGGGCGGCGGCACCGGCGGTGGCGGGACGAGCGTCGTCAACGAGCCCGGCGGCACCGGCGGGGCAACGGCGGCGAGCCCACCGAGGAGCCCACCGTCCCGATCGACAACGGCGGCAGCGGTGGTGGCGGCGGCAACGGCGGTGGTGGCGGCGGCGGTGGCGGCGTACCGAACGTGCCGCGACGTCCCGGTCGTCGACGACGTGCTCACCGAGGCCGAGGCGACGGCACAGTGCGTTGCCGATGGGGTCAGCGTCGACAACCCGCTGCACCGGCGTCAACGAGCGTGGCGGTCGAGGTGCGGCGCAAGCGACGGGCTCTGAACGGCTGAGCCCTCAGCGAGCGAGCAGCCGGGCGGCCTCGGCGGCCCAGTAGGTCAGCACCACGTCGGCGCCGGCGCGCCGGATCGAGGTCAGCGTCTCGAGGATGGCGGCCTCGCGGTCGATCCAGCCGTGGGCGGCCGCGGCCTCGACCATGGCGTACTCCCCCGAGATGTTGTACGCCGCCACCGGGACGTCGACGGCCTCGCGCACGGCGCGGATCACGTCGAGGTAGGCCAGCGCGGGCTTCACCATCACGATGTCGGCTCCCTCCGCGACGTCGAGCAGCGCCTCACGGACGCCCTCGCGGGCGTTGGCCGGGTCCTGCTGGTAGGTCTTCCGGTCCCCGGTCAACGAGCTGTCGACCGCCTCGCGGAAGGGACCGAAGAAGGCCGAGGCGTACTTCGCGGAGTAGGCGAGGATCGAGACGTCGACGTGCTCGGCGGCGTCGAGCGCGTCGCGCACGACCCGGACCTGGCCGTCCATCATCCCGCTGGGGCCGACCATGTCGACGCCGGCGTGGGCCTGGGCCAGCGCCATCTCGGCGTACCGCGCGAGCGTCTTGTCGTTGTCGACCTGGCCCTGCCCGTCGAGCACGCCGCAGTGGCCGTGGTCGGTGAACTCGTCGAGGCACAGGTCGCTCATCACCGTGAGCGCGTCACCGACCTCGGCGACGGCGTCGGTGATGGCGAGGTTGAGGATGCCCGACGGGTCGGTCGCGCCGGTCCCCGTCGCGTCCTTGGTCTCGGGTATGCCGAAGAGCATCACCCCACCCAGCCCGAGCTCGGCCGCCTCGGCGACCGCCTGCCGCAGCGAGGACCGCGAGTGCTGGACGACGCCCGGCATCGAGCTGATCGGGTGCGGCTCGTCGAGGCCCTCACGCACGAACAGCGGCAGCACCAGCTGCCGCGCCTCGAGCGAGGTCTCGGCCACCATCCGCCGCAGCGCCGGCGTCGTGCGCAGGCGCCGCGGCCGGATGAGTGGCCTGGCGAGCTCGTCCATCGACGGAGGGATCACTTGGCCCGGGCGCGGCGACCGGTGGGCTTGCGCTCCGACGGCTTCGTGACCGGCTGGCCGGCCTCGATCATGTCCGCGCGACGGCTGGCACCGAAGTCGGCGAGGGCGTCCACGAGGACCTGCCACGTCCGGCTTGCTGGCCAGCACGTCGACGCGCAGCCCGTGCTCCTCGGCCGTCTTGGCGGTCGCGGGGCCGATCACGGCGATGATCGTCGAGGGGTGCGGCTTGCCGGCGATGCCGACCAGGTTGCGCACCGTCGAGGACGAGGTGAAGACGACGGCGTCGAACTTGCCGGTCTTGATCGCGTCGCGGGTCGGCGCCGGCGGCGGGGTGGCCCGCACCGTGCGGTAGGCCGTGACGTCGTCGCACTCCCAGCCGAGGTCGACCAGGCCGGCCACGAGGGTCTCGGTGGCGATGTCGGCGCGCGGGAGGAAGACCCGGTTGATCGGGTCGAGCACGTCGTCGTACGGCGGCCAGTCGGCCAGCAGCCCGGCCGCGGACTGCTCGCCCGAGGGGACCAGGTCGGCGCGCAGCCCCCAGGCCGCGATCGCCTCGGCGGTCCGGTCGCCGACCGCAGCGATCTTGAGGCCGGAGAACGCACGGGCGTCGAGGCCGTACTCCTCGAACTTCTCGCGGACCGCCTTGACCGCGTTGACGGAGGTGAACGCGATCCACTCGTAGCGACCCTCGACGAGGCCGCGCACGGCCTTGTCCATCTGCTGCGGGTTGCGCGGCGGCTCCACCGAGATGGTGGGGACCTCGTCCGGCACCGCGCCGAAGCCGCGCAGCCGGGTGGTGAGCGAGGCGGACTGCTCCTTGGTGCGGGGCACCAGGACGCGCCAGCCGAACAGCGGCTTGGTCTCGAACCACGACAGCGTCGAGCGCAGGTCGACGACCTTGCCGACGACCACGACGGCCGGCGGCTCCATCCGCGCGGCGCGGGCGTCGGCGGCGATGTGCTCGAGGGTCGAGCAGACGGTGGACTGCTCGGTGGTCGTGCCGACCCGGGTCATCGCGACCGGGGTGTCGGCGGGCCGGCCGGCCTCGACCAGCGACCGGGCGATGTCGCCGATGGTGCCGACCGCGCTCAGCAGCACGAGGGTGCGGTCGTCGGCGTAGCGCTTCCAGTCCACCGAGCCGCCGCAGGTCACGACGGTGACCTCACGGTTCTCCTTGGTGGTGAGCGGGATGCCGGCGTACGCCGGGACGGAGCCGACGCTGGAGACGCCGGGGACGATCTCGAAGCCGACGCCGGCCTTGACGCAGGCCTGCGCCTCCTCGGGGCCGCTGGCGTAGAGGAAGGGGTCGCCGGTCATCAGCCGGACCACCCGCTGCTTCTTGCCGTGGCGGACCACGACCTTCGCGCGTGACGCGTGGGTGAGCGGCTGGCCGTCCTCACCGAAGCCCCCGTCGACGAAGAGCGGGCCGACCGGCTCCTCCTCGCCCTCGGGTGCCGCGGCGGGGAGCCCGAGCAGGCGGCGGACCATCGGCTCGTGGTCGGGCTGCTCGGTCACGACGACCTCGGCCTGCCGCAGCAGGTCGAGCGCGCGGACGGTGAGCAGGTCGGGGTCTCCGGGGCCGGCGCCCACGAAGGACACCCACCCGGTGGGAACGGACTTGGGAGTGGACCCGGTGGTGCTGGTCTTGGCTCGCGTCATGCCTGCCTCTTCGCTGGTGCTGCTGTCAGTTCCGTGTGCTGGTCGTGCGTCCGGTCGCCCACCTGCTCGGCGACCAGGTCTGCCGCGCCGTCGGCGAGCATCTCGCCCGCCAGCCGCGCGCCGACGCCGGTGGCGTCGGTGAGCGACCCCGATGCGGACATCCGCACCGAGAGGCCGCCGTCGTGGGAGAGGGCGATCGCCCGCACCCACAGCTCGTCCCCGTCGTCACCCTCGACCACCAGGGCGAGGGCCCCGACCGGGGCCGAGCAGCCACCCTCGAGGGTGGCCAGGACCGCACGCTCGGCGTCGACCGCCGCGCGGGTCCCGGGGTCTTCCAGGGCGGCCAGCGCGGCCGCCAGGTCGTCGTCGGTCGACCGGCACTCGATCGCCAGCGCGCCCTGCCCGGGGGCGGGCAGCACCTGCAGCGGGTCGAGCACCTCGGTCGCCTCCTCCAGCCGGTCGAGCCGGGCCAGCCCGGCCCGGGCGAGCACGACCGCGTCGTACTCACCGGACCGCACCTTGGCGATCCGGGTGTCCACGTTGCCCCGGATCCCGGCGACCTCCAAACCGAGGCCGAGCGCGTGCAGCTGGGAGACCCGACGCGGGGAGCCGGTGCCGATCCGCGAGCCGGACGGCAGCTCGCCGAGGGTCAGCCCGTCGCGGGCCACCACGACGTCGCGGGGGTCCTCGCGCAGGGGTACGGCGGCGAGGGTGATGCCCTCGCAGGCGCCGGTCGGCAGGTCCTTGAGGGAGTGGACGGCGAGGTCGATCCGGCCGTCGAGGAGGGCGTCGCGCAGCGCGCTGACGAAGACGCCGGTGCCGCCGATCTGGGCCAGCGGGGCGCTCGAGGTGTCGCCCTCGGTGGTGATCTCGACCAGCTCGACCTCGCGGCCGAGGCGGTCGCGGACCAGGGCGGCGACCAGCGACGACTGGGTGGTGGCCAGCGCGGAGGCACGGGTGCCGAGGCGCAGCGGGGTGCGGGTCCGCGGTCACGAGAGCGCCTCCCCGGAGGGACGGGTCACCGCGTCGACGGCGTCGGGGTCGAGCGAGAACAGCTCGGCGAGGGCGGCGGCGTAGGAGACGGCGCCGGTCTCGTTGGCCAGCTCCTTCACGCGCACGGTCGGCTGGTGGAGCAGCTTGTCGGCGGTGCGGCGCAGGGTCTGCAGCACCTCGGCGCGGGCGGCGTCGTCGAGGTCGGGCATCCGCGCCACGAGCCGCTCCATCTCGCCCTCGACCACCTCGGTGGCCATGCCGCGCAGCGCCACCACGGTCGGGGTGACGCTGGCCTGGCGACGCGCGTTGAGGAAGGCGGTGACCTCCTCCCCGACGATCCGGCGTACGCCGTCGATCTCGCGGCCGGCGTCGCTGTCACGCAGCCGCTCGGCGAGGTCGGCGAGGCCGACCAGCGTGACGCCGGGCAGCTCGCGAGCGCTGGGCTCGACGTCGTGGGGCAGCGCGAGGTCGGCGATCGCCAGCGGCCGCTGGTCGGGGCGGGCGGCCTGCACCTCGGCGGCGCTGAGCAGCACCCCCGCGGCACCGGTGCAGGTGACGAGGACGTCGGCGTCGGCGAGCTCGACCGCGAGCCGGTCGAGCCCGGCCGCACGGACGGCGTACTCGTCGGCGAGGCGCTGGGCGTTGCCGGAGGTGCGGTTGACGACCACGACGTCGGCGGCGCCCCGGCGCGAGACCGTGGCGGTCGCGAGCGACGCCATCCCGCCGGCGCCGAGCACGACGACCTTGGCGCCGGCCACGCCTTGCGGCACGACCTGGGCCAGGGCCTCGCTGACGAGCGTCGGCGCGGCCTGGTCGATGCCGGTCTCGGCCCGCGAGCGCTTGCCGACGCGCAGCGCCTGCTGGAAGAGCACGTTGAGGCCCGAGCCGATCGTCCCCTGCTCCTGACCGACGCGGAGCGCGGTGCGGGTCTGGCCCAGGATCTGGCCCTCACCGACCGCCATCGAGTCGAGCCCGCTGGCGACGTGGAAGAGGTGGGAGACGGCGCCGTCCTCGTAGTGGACGTAGAGGTGGGGCAGCATCGCCTCGGTGGCAGCGCCGGCCCGGTCCACGAGGAGTCCCGAGACCTCCTCGACGCTGCCGTGGAAGCGGTCGACCTCGGCATAGATCTCGAGCCGGTTGCAGGTCGCGATGACTGCGGCCTCGGTGACGTGGGTGCTGGCGATGACGTCGCTGAGCAGCTTGGAGACGCCGTCGCTGTCGAGGGCGACGCGCTCGAGCAGCGACACCGGGGCCGACTTGTGGGAGATGCCCACCACCAGGACGCTCACGAGGCGTTCTCCCGGGACGAGTCGGCTGCGACGGCGTGGCCGCCGGACTTGCGCTGCTCGTGGTAGGCGAGGATCTGCAGCTCGATCGACAGGTCGACCTTGCGGACGTCGACGCCGGTGCCGACGGTGAGCACGGTCGGCGCGAAGTTCAGGATGCTGGTGATGCCGGCGGCGACCATCCGGTCGGCGACGTCCTGCGCGGCGGCCGCCGGGGTCGCGATGACGCCGATCGCGACGCCGTGCTCGGTGACGATGGCGTCAAGGTCGTCGAAGGGACGCACGTCGACGCCGGCCACGACCTCGTCCTGGCGCTCCGGGTCGGCGTCGAGCAGTGCGACGACCCGGAAGCCGCGGCTGCGGAAGCCGGAGAAGTTGGCGAGCGCGTGGCCGAGGTTGCCGATGCCGACGATGACGACCGGCCAGTCCTGGGTCACGCCGATCTCGCGGGCGATCTGGTAGCGCAGGTAGTCGACGTCGTAGCCGACCCCGCGGGTGCCGTAGGACCCGAGGTAGGACAGGTCCTTGCGCAGCTTGGCGCTGTTGACGCCGGCCGCCTGCGCGAGGTCCTCGCTGGAGCAGGTGGTCGTGCCGGCGTCGGCCAGGCCGGACAGCGCCCTCAGGTAGACGGGCAGCCGGGCGACCGTGGCCTCGGGGATGTCCCGGGTGGTCTCGTGGGGCGTCCGTGCTGAAGTCACAAATCCGCTTTCCAGCCGCGTGGCAGCGGGCCTCGGGAACCCGGGGAGAACCAAGCGGCGTCGCTCAATCTAGGAGTTTGTGAACGGGGGAACAAATCGAGCGGGGCCCCGGCTAGCACATGTGGGAATGCCCACACCCACCGGGTGCTGGCGCCCCGGCCGTCCCCTGGGGGTTCCCACGGTTGGTCGAGCCGCCTGAGCCCCTGGGCGAGGGCGAACGTCGAGACCCCACCATCGGGGTACGGCGAGGGCCTGGACGGCCGCGCGACCAGCTACCCCGCGCCTCAGCGGGAGAGGGCGGTACGCAGCCGTTGCTCGTCGACCCGCCAGAAGTCGTGCTGGCGGCCGTCGACGAAGGTCACCGGCACCTCGTCGCTCAGCCGCGACCTCAGGTCCGGCCCCACGGCCGGATCGGTGTCGACGTCGACCTCGGCGTACTCCTCGCCGAGCTCGGCGCACACCCGCTCGACGACCACCCGGGCGTCGTCGCAGAGGTGGCACCCGGCGCGGGTGTAGAGCGTGACCCGGGGGCCGGTCACTCCAGCAGCCCCGATCCGGAGGTCTGCGCACGGAGCCGCTCCAGGCCGCGCAGCCGGCCCTTCTGGACCTTGCCGGTGACGGTCAGCGGGAGCTCGTCGACGACCTCGACCCGCTGCGGCTGCTTGAAGCGGGCCAGCCGTTCCCCGCAGTGCGCCCGGACCGCGGCCGCGACGGTGTCGGGGTCGAGGCCGGGGGCGCGGACGTAGGCGACCACCGCCTCGCCGGTCTCCTGGTCGGCGACGCCGATCACCGCCACCTCGGTGACGCCGTCGACCTCGCGGACGACGTCCTCCACCTCGATGGGGTAGACGTTGAAGCCGGAGACGATGACCAGCTCCTTGACCCGGTCGACGAGGAAGAGGTCGCCGCTCGCGTCGAGGAAGCCGATGTCTCCGGTGGACCACCAGCCCTCGGCGTCGGGACCGCCCGCGCCGTCGGGCCAGTAGCCGCTGAAGAGGTTGTCGCCCCGGACCTGGATCTCGCCGGGGTCCTCGCCCTCGGGCGTGCCTCCGAGCTCGTCGACGAGCCGGAGCGCGATGCCGGGCAGCGCCGCCCCGACGGAACCGGGCTGCAGGACCGCCGAGCACAGCGTGCTGGTGACGACCGGGGCGGCCTCGGTCAGGCCGTAGCCCTGGTGGACGGCCAACCCGGTGCGCGAGGTGAACCGCTCGACCACCTCGGGCGGGAGCGGGGCCGAGCCGGACAGCACCAACCGGACCGGACCGAGCCGCTCGCGCAGCTGCTCGTCGGTGAACGCACCCTCGGCCAGCCACGGCCCGAAGACCGCCGGCGCGAGCGGCAGCACGCTGCAGGCCTCGTCCTCGACCAGGTCGAGGGTCTCCTGCGGGTCGAACCGCTCGGCCAGCACCAGCCGGGCCCGGTGGAAGAGCACGCCGCCGAGCACGGCGTTGAGGCCGTAGACGTGGAAGAGCGGGAGCACGCCGAGCACGACGTCGTCGCCGTGCATCATCGCGGGCTCGACCCCGGCGACCTGCTCGAGGTTGGCGAGCAGCGCCCGGTGGGTGAGCATGGCAGCGCGCGGGCGGCCCGACGTACCGCTGGTGTAGAGCAGGCAGGCGAGCTTCTCCGGGTCGGGCAACCGCGGAACCGGGCGCGGCTCGCCGGCGCGCAGGACGTCCCAGGCCAGCTCGCCGTCGGCGGGGTGCCCGTCGACCGCCACGACGCGCACCGGCAGCGCCCGGCCGACCAGCTCGGGATCGAGGTCGGTCTGCTCGCCGGCTCGCGCCCGGGTCACCTCGGCCACCGCCGCCCGCACCGCCGGCAGCGTCGTGGCGTCGGCCACCGCGAGCCGCGAGCCGGAGTCGGCGACCATCCGCGCCAGCTCGCCCGCGGTCGAGGTCGGGTTGACGGGGACCGCGACAGCCTGCGCCCGCAGCGCGCCGAGGTACGCCGTCACCAGCTCGAGCCGGTTGCCCAGGGCGATCAGCACCCGCTGGCCGCCCACGACGCCCGCCTCGCCGAGCCCGGTCGCGACCCGCGCGACCTCGTCCTCCAGCTCCGCCCAGGTGAGCCGACGGCCCCCCGCCGCCCCGACGGCCACGCCGTCGGGGCGGTCCGCGGCCGCGGCGGCGACCAGGTCGGCCAGGTCCGGCTCGCTCGGGCATGCGCGGGATCCTTCCACAGGTGGCGCCCGGTGCGGGGGGTCTACGATCCCCGGCATGACACCGGAGAGGCAGCGTCGGCTCGACCTGCAGCAGCGCTCCACCCTGGCCGGTGAGGCGGCGGCCTCCGCCGCGGAGGTGGAGACGGCGCTCAGCACGCCGGCCGACCCGCACACGGCTGCCTTCTTCGACGTCGACAACACCGTGATGCAGGGCGCGAGCATCTTCCACCTCGCCAAGGGCCTGCACCGGCGTCAGTTCTTCACCACCCGCGACATCCTGGGCGCGGCGTACAAGCAGGCCTACTTCCGGGTGGTCGGCGTCGAGGACCCCGAGCACGTCGCCCAGACCCGGGCCTCGGCGCTGTCCTTCATCGCGGGCCACACCGTCGCCGAGCTCGAGGAGCTCGGCGAGGAGATCTTCGACGAGGCGATGGCCCACCGGATCTGGCCCGGCACCCGCGCCCTCGCCCAGCTCCACCTCGACCAGGGCCAGCGGGTGTGGCTGGTGACCGCCGCCCCGGTGGAGATCGCGCAGATCATCGCCCGACGCCTCGGCCTCACCGGGGCGATGGGCACCGTGGCCGAGCACGTCGACGGCGTCTACACCGGCAACCTGGTCGGCGACATGCTGCACGGCCCGGCCAAGGGCGAGGCGATCAGGGCGCTCGCGGCCCGCGAGGAGCTCGACCTCGCCGGCTGCTCGGCGTACTCCGACTCCTTCAACGACCTGCCGATGCTGACCATGGTGGGCGACCCCTGCGCGATCAACCCCGACGCCCGGCTGCGGGCGCACGCGCGGGCCGCGGGCTGGCGGGTGCGCGACTACCGCACCGGACGCAAGGCGGCCCGGACCGGGCTGGTCGTGGGCGCCACGGCCGGCGCGCTCAGCGGCGCGGTGGCCGCCGGGCTCGCCTACCGCCGCCGCCACTGACCACGCGGAGCCACGCCTGCCGGGAGCCGGATCCTCCCGACGTGGTCTGGACCATGTTTTGGCGGCGAGCCCTTCCCCCGGGTCCGAGCCCCCGCCTACCATGACGGACGGCTCGGGGGAAGCCGGGACCGGGAGGGTCGTGGAACGCAACCAGCGGGATCAGTGGGATGACGTGGCGCGCGGGCTCGACGCCCTGCGTGCAGCCGTCGCCGCCCTGCTCGCTCGACCGGCGCCCCCCG
Source organism: uncultured Actinomycetota bacterium (assembly GCA_963754575.1). Classification (GTDB taxonomy): domain Bacteria; phylum Actinomycetota; class Actinomycetes; order Propionibacteriales; family Nocardioidaceae; genus Nocardioides. The sequence continues at coordinate 295,573 of CAVWGQ010000027.1, forward strand.
GCCGCAGCGCTGGCGTTCGGCACTCCCCACCCGAGCGGGCGTCGCTCCCGGGTGCCGATGGGCGGCTGCCCGGGCTGGCTGCTGAGCGAGGCCGCCGTCACGCCCGGGTCGGGCCCCTCCGACCAGTACGGCGACCACGCACCTCGCCGCCTCCTCGGAGGAGGACGAGGCCCAGGGCACGCGGCTGATCGCCCTGGTCGAGCTCGCGCGCGGCGGGGACAAGGAGGCGTTCGGGCTCCTCTACGACCACTACCAGGGCCCGGTCTACCGCTTCCTCTTCTACCGCACCCGCTCCGCCCAGCTCGCCGAGGACCTCACCTCGGAGACGTTCTTCCGCGCGCTGCGCTCGATGAACAACTTCCGGTGGCAGGGCAAGGACTTCGGCGCCTGGCTGATGACCATCGCCCGCAACCTGTGCACCGACCACTTCAAGGCCGGCCGCACCCGCCTCGAGATGACCACCGAGGACATGTCGGCCCACGACGACACCACCGAGAGCCCCGAGACGGCGGTGCTGGCGTCCCTGACCCACGAGCTGCTCGTCGAGGCGCTCCAGCAGCTGCCCGCCGAGCAGCGCGACTGCCTGGTCATGCGCTTCCTCCAGGGCCTCAGCATCGCCGAGACCGCGGAGGTCCTCGGCCGCAGCGACGGCGCCGTGAAGCAGCTGCAGCTGCGCGGCGTGCGCAACCTCGCGAAGCTGATGCCGAAGGGGGTGCGGGACGCGTGAGAAGTTACCCATCGGTCACGTGTGACACGGCCGTAACCCGTCGCCGACGCGGGTCGTTGGAGGCTGTGACCGGGGACCGACACGGCGCCCCGGCGGCCGAGACGACAGGACCCGCACGATGAGCCCGGTGTTCGCGACGAAGCGTCGCGCTGAGGAGTTCCACGACCTGGTCGAGCAGCTCGACCGAGGCGCTGGATCCTCGCTACGCCGACGTCCTCGACCTCGTCGCGCAGCTGCGCGCGATCGAGCAGCCGGAGCCGCGCGCGGAGTTCACCGCCTCGTTGCGCGAGGAGCTGATGGTCGCCGCCGAGAGCCTGCTCCTCCCCTCCCGCGACACCCAGCGCCTGACGCTGCCCCCGCGCCACTCCGCCCGCGACCGGCGGCTCGCCGCGTTCGTCGGCGGCATCGCCGTCGTCGGCGCCACCAGCTCGCTGGCCGTGGCCTCCCAGTCCGCCCTGCCCGGCGAGATGCTCTACCCCCTCAAGCAGGTCCTCGAGAGTGCCAGCACCGGTGTCCACCTCAGCGACGAGGCGCGGGGCGAGTCCTTGCTCTCCCGCGCCACCGACCGGCTCGCCGAGGTCTCGGCCCTGACCCGCACCGGCGACCTCGCCGACGGCCCGGCGATCGAGCAGACCCTCGCCTCCTTCAGCGACCAGTCGCTGCAGGCCTCCGACCTGCTGCTCGGCGACTACGCCGAGAGCGGCGACGAGAAGGCCGTCCAGGAGCTGCGCGACTTCACCTCCACCAGCATGGACACCCTCGCCCAGCTCGAGACGCTGCTGCCGGCGGAGGCCCGTGACGAGCTGCAGCACGCCGCGGAGGTGCTCGCCGAGATCGACGCGGCGGCGGCGAAGGCGTGCCCGAGCTGTCGGCGGCGGCATCGCCGACGTCCCGGCCAACCTCCTCTCTGCCGGCCGGGTCGCCGACCCGGTCGTCGTCGACGAGGTCGTCCCCGGCCCGGTCGTCGCGGCCGAGGAGCCGAAGGCCCGTCAGGGCCCCCGCTCCGGGGGCACGAAGCAGTCCGGCGGGGGCACGGCGGGGCAACGGTGACGACGGCGGCGGCCTGCTGCCCGACAGCCCCGACGTGGGTGGCACGACCGGCACCGGCGGTGGGCAGGGCGACGACGACGGGCCGATCGAGAAGATCACCGAGGCCGTCACCGGCAAGGGCGACAAGAACATCAAGGGCGGGACCGGCAACGACCCGCTCGACGACGTGCTCGAGGACGTCGACGACGTGGTGCCGGACCTGCCGGACCTGCCCTGACTCCCCTGACCGCCGGTCAGTCCAGCTCGGGGTCGCCCGCCGGGGTGCCGCGGAAGACCGAGTCGCGCTTCATCAGCAGCGAGTAGAGCGTCTGCTGGATCGTCTCGCGGACCTGGTCGGTGACGTTGAAGACCAGCATCGGGTCGTCGGCCGCGCCGTCCTCGAACTCGTCGGTGCGGATCGGCTCGCCGAACTCCAGCAGCCACTTCGACGGCAGCGGCACCAGCCCGAGCGGACCGAGCAGCGGGAAGAACGGCGTGATCGGGACGTAGGGAACGCCCAGCAGCCGGGCCAGCGCGGGCACGTTGCCGACGAGCGGGTAGATCTCCTCGGCCCCGACGACCGAGAGCGGCACGATCGGCACGCCGGTGCGCAGCGCGGCCGAGACGAACCCGCCGCGGCCGAAGCGCTGCAGCTTGTAGCGCTCGGCGTACGGCTTGCCGATGCCCTTGAAGCCCTCGGGCCAGACACCGACCAGCTCGCCACCGCCGAGCATCCGCTCGGCGTCCTCGTGGCAGGCCAGGGTGGCACCGCTGCGGCGGGCGAGCGAGCTGATCACCGGCATCCGGAAGACCAGGTCGGCACCGAGCGGGCGCAGGTGTCGACCGGTGGTGTCGTGGACGGTCACCAGCGTCATCAGGGCGTCCATCGGCAGGGTGCCGGAGTGGTTGCTGACGACGAGGGCGCCACCCTCGGCGGGGATGTTGTCGGCTCCGATGACCTCGATCCGGAACCACTTCTCCGCGATCGGTCGCAGCGCGGTCATCAGGAACCGCTCGGTGACCTCGGGGTCGAAGCCGTACTCGTCGACGGCGTAGTCGCCGGTGACGCGACGGCGCCAGAAGGCCAGGAACCGCGCGAGCTGCGGCTCCCACTGCTCGCCGAAGAGCTCCTTCGCGGCGAACTGGAAGGCACCGAGCCACTCCCCGACCGGGATCCCGGCGAGCGGGGCGCGCTCCTCGGTGGTGGTCGGCTCGCGCTCCGGCACCGGCGCGGGCTGGGCGACGGGCTGCTGCTCGGCGACGGGCTGTGCTGCTCGGCGGGCTCGGGCGGCGTCGCCCGGCGCCGGGGTGCGGCCTTGCGCGGCGGCGTCGGCGTCGAGGGGGTGCCGGCGAGGCTGCGGGCGGCCGAGGACGGACGGGCGGTCCCGCTGCCCCGACCGGGGCGGCCGCGGGTGCCGATCGGGATGATCTCCGCGTCACCCATGCCGGCCCCCCATCAGCTCGACGGCGGCCGGGTCGACCACGGAGGAGGCCGCGTCGAGGGCCCGGACGGCGTAGCCGCCGGTGGGCGTCAGCGTGGTGGCGAAGTCGGCGAACGCCTCGGCGGTGGAGAACCGCGGGGTGAAACCGAGGTCGGTGCGCATCCGGGTGGTGTCGATGCCCCGACCATAGGTGAGGAAGCCCAGCTGCTCGGGGGAGAAGTCGGCGAGACGCGCCTGGCGCAGGACCGAGCCGAGGCTGCCGACCGCGAAGGAGGGCAGCGCGACGCTGGGGCGCTGCAGTCGGCGTACGGCCTGGGACAGCATCAACAGACCCTCGCCGGCGACGTTGAAGGTGCCGGCGACGCCGTCGGTGACGGCGTGCTGCAGCACGGCGAGCAGGTCGTCCTGGTGGAGGAACTGCAGTCGCGCGTCGAAGCCGAGCACCGTCGGGACGACGGGCAGCCGGAAGTAGGAGGTGATCGGGCTCTGGACGTGGGGACCGATCACGTTGGCGCAGCGCAGCAGCGTCACCCGGACGTCGGGCCGGCGTCGGGCGAAGCCGCGGACGTAGCCCTCGACCTCGGCAGCGTCCTTGGCGTAGCCCGAGCGGGGCTGGCGCCGCGGCTCCATGTCCTCGGTGAACATCGCCGGGTCACGGTTGCTGGCGCCGTAGACCGTCGAGGTCGACTTCACCACCAGGTGGCGCAGCCCCGGCGAGCGCTGGGCCGCAGCGAGGAGCTGCATCGTCCCGATGACGTTGAGCTCCTTCATGGTGTGGCGACCCCCGGCAGTGCCGGGGGTCGAGATCACACTCATGTGCACGATCGTGTCGACGTCCTCCTTCGCGATCACCTTGGCGATCACGGGCGTGCGGATGTCCGCACGGACGAACGAGACGTCGCCGATGTCGCCGCGCGGAGGCACGACGTCGACGCCGATCACGCGGCGTACGCCGGGGACCCCCGCGAGCGCGCGGGCATGGCGACGACCGAGGTCGCGGGAGACCCCGGTGACCAGGACGACCTTGCCGGCGGCGCTCATGGAGGGTCGGACGGCGTCGTGCCTCGCGTGACTACTTGCCGAGCTTGCGGCGCTGGACGCGCGTCTTCTTGAGCAGCTTGCGGTGCTTCTTCTTGGCCATGCGCTTGCGCCGCTTCTTGATGACAGAACCCACAGGGAAACCTTTCAGAACTGAATCAGTCCCCGGGTGCACCCGGGGACCGGCCCAGCCTAGCCGCCCGCGCCGGAGCGGCCGAAACCGCGGCCTGTTCAGCCTGCGCTGTAGAAGCTCTTGCGGAGGTACTCGTCCACGTCGTCCTCGGTCACCCGGAAGGACCGGCCGACGCGGACGGCGGGGAGCTCGCCGGAGTGGACGAGGCGGTAGACGGTCATCTTGGAGACGCGCATCATGGACGCGACCTCCGCCACCGTCAGGAACTTGGGGTCGGCGTAGTCACCGGGCTTGCTCTCCATCGTGCACCGACTTTCTGTTGCGGCACGCCACCGACTTCCCCGCCGGTGGGCCCACGTGCACGTGAAGGATAGGGCCTCGTGTGATTGGTGGGGAAGCAAATCACCAATGAAACTCAAGTGGCACGGCGTGTCACCTTGCGTTGAGCGTGAATCTTTACCCACCAGCGGCCGGGACGACGGTGTCGGGGGCGATCTCAGGGGAGCGGGTCGAGGCCGTGGAGGGGGAAGATCTCCTGACGGGTGGCGTGGATCGCGCGGTCGAGCCAGGTGTCAGGGTCGTAGCCCTGCGACCAGTCCCGGTAGGCCGGGGTCCGGCCGTCGGTCATCCGCAGCGGCGCCACCACCCCGAGCGAGGTCGTCACGTGCTGCCGCCAGCCCTCCGGGGTGTCGGTGGCGGGGTCGATCGGGTGCCCGGCGACGATCGCGAGCAGGTGGCTCCAGGCCCGCGGCACGACCTCGACGAGGGCGTACCCACCGCCACCGGTCACCACCCAGCGCCCCTCGGCGACCTCGTGGGCCAGCTCGTGGAGGGCGTCGTACGCCGCCCGCTGGCCGTCGACGGTCAGCATCATGTGGGCGAGCGGGTCGTCGATGTGGGAGTCGCAGCCGTGCTGGGTGACCAGCACCTCCGGGGACCACTCGCGCAGCAGCGGCGGGACGACCGCGTGGAAGGCGCGCAGCCAGCCGGCGTCGGAGGTGCCCGGCGGCAGCGCGACGTTGACCGCACTGCCGGGGGCGTCGGGACCGCCCGAGTCGTTCGGGAAGCCGGTGCCAGGGAAGAGCATCTGGCCGGTCTCGTGCAACGAGATCGTCAGCACCCGCGGGTCGTTCCAGAAGATCTTCTCCACGCCGTCGCCGTGGTGGACGTCGACGTCGACGTAGGCCACCCGTTCGGCGCCCGCGTCGAGCAGCCGCTGGATGCCGACCGCGATGTCGTTGTAGATGCAGAAGCCGCTCACGCTGTCGGGCATGCCGTGGTGGAGGCCGCCGGCGATGTTGGCGGAGTGGAGGCTGCGCCCGGACCAGACCCGGTCGACCGCCTCCATGGTGGCGCCGACGACGTGGGCGGCCGCGTGGTGCATGTCGTGGAAGACCGGGTTGTCGCCGCTGCCGAGACCGTGGGCCTCGTCGTGGTCGCCGGTGGTGCCGGCACGGGTGATCGCCGCGACCAGCTCCGGGGTGTGGACGGTCAGCAGGTCCTGCTCGGTGGCGAACGGTGCCGGGACGACCTCGAGGTGGTCGAGCACGCCGAGCGCCTCGGCCAGCCGCATCGTCAGGTCCACCCGGACCGGGGACATCGGGTGGCTGTCACCGAAGTTGTAGGAGGTGAGGCTGGGGTCGAAGACGACCGACGCCGGCCCGGAGCACTGCACCATGCGGCGAGGCTACCCCTGCTCGCCGGCGGCCCTCCCTCGGGCAGGATGGCGGGGTGCTCGACGCCGTTCTCTTCGACCTCGACGACACCCTCGTCGACCAGTCCTCCGCCGCCGCGAGCGCGGTCGTCGCGTGGGGCCGTTCCCTGCGGCCTCCCCGACCCGGACGACGCGCTGGTCGCCCGGTGGACCTCGCTCTCCGACCGGCACTACTCCCGCTACCAGCGCCGGGAGCTGTCCTTCGCCGAGCAGCGCCGGGCCCGGGTCCGGGACCTGCTGGCGCTGCCGCTCGCCGACGACGAGGCCGACGCCGCCTTCGGCGACTACCTCGCGCACTACGAGAGGGCGTGGACGACCTTCCCCGACGCACTGCCCACCTGGAGCGCGTGCGCGCCCGCGGGTTGCGCGTGGGAGTGCTCACCAACGGCGACGCCGAGCACCAGGCGCTCAAGCTCGACCTGGTCGGCCTGACGGCCGCGGTCGACGTGCTCGTGTCGTCGTCGACGCTCTCCGCGTCCAAGCCGGACCCGCGTGCCTTCCGGGAGGCGTGCGACCTGCTCGGCAGCGCCTCCGGCCCGGACGCTCATGGTCGGCAACTCACTGGGCGGACGACGTGCTCGGCGCGACGGCGGCCGGACTGCCCGCCGTGCTGCTCGACCGTGACGACGTGCACCGCGGCGTCGGCGTACGACGCGTGACCTCGCTGCTGGACCTCGACCTCTCGTCACTCGGACTGGCACACTGAGCCGGTGACCTCGACCCGCGTCCTCGCGCAGTGGTGGCCCGCCTGACGGCGGCCACCCGATCGAGCACCCCTCTTCGACCGACGACCGCCCTCCGTGGCGGTCGTCCGTGCGTGGCGCTCCGGAGGGCACGACCCCAGGAGCACCCCATGACCACCCTCTCCCTGCTGACCCCCTCCGGGCGGCTGACGCTCGGCAACCTGCTCGGTGCGCTGCGACCGATGGCGCAGCGCACCGACGGCGCGTTCTACGGCATCTCGGACCTGCACGCGATGACGACCACCCACGACCCGGCGACGCTGCGCGAGCGCACGCAGGAGCTGATGACGCTGCTGCTCGCCGCCGGGCTCGAGGGAGCCACGTTGTTCCGGCAGAGCGCGGTGCCGGCGCACACCGGACTGGCCTACCTGCTCGAGTGCACCGCGCACACCGGCGAGCTGAACCGGATGATCCAGTTCAAGGAGAAGGGTCGCGGGGTGGCGTCGACCCGGGTCTCGCTGTTCACCTACCCGGTGCTGATGGCGGCCGACATCCTGCTCTACCGGCCCGCGCAGGTGCCGGTCGGTGACGACCAGCGCCAGCACGTCGAGCTCACCCGCGACCTCGCGCTGCGCTTCAACAGCAGCTACGGGCCGGTGTTCACCGTGCCCTCGATCGTGACGCCCGAGGCCGGAGCCCGGGTCATGGACCTCGCGGAGCCGACCCGCAAGATGAGCAAGTCGGCCTCCGGACCGGGCTCGGTGCTGCTGCTCGACCCGCCCGACGTCGTCCGCCGCAAGGTGTCGCGGGCGGTGACCGACTCCGACACCGGCCCCGACGCCGTGCGCGCCGACCGTGACGCCAAGCCCGGCGTGACCAACCTGCTCGACGTCCTGGCCGCGTGCGGCGGGTCGGCCGCCGGCCTCACGACGTACGGCGCGCTCAAGGCGGCCGTCACCGACGTCGTCGTGGCGGTGCTCGAGCCGCTCCAGCGCAGGTACGCCGACCTCGCCGCGGACCCGGCGTACGTCACCGGCGTCTTCGCCGCCGGCAGCGCCCACTGCCGCCAGGTCACCGAGCCGGTCCTCGCCGACGCCCGGGCCGCCCTCGGCCTCTGAGGGTCGGGCGTCAGGAGCCTTCGGCGAGGGCGCGGGAGCGGTCGCGGGCGGCCTCCATGGCCGCGAGGAAGGCGGCGCGGACCTTGTGGATCTCGAGCTCGCGCAGCGCGGCGGCGGTGGTGCCGCCGGGCGAGGTGACCTGCTCGCGCAGCACGACGGGGTGGGAGCCGGTCTCGCGCAGCATGGTGGCCGAGCCGACGACGGTCTGCACGACCAGGTCGGTGGCGGTGGAGCGCGGGAGGCCGAGGTGGACGCCGGCCTCGATCATCGACTCCACGACGAAGAAGATGTAGGCCGGGCCGGAGCCGGAGATCGCCGTCACCGCGTCCATCTGCCGCTCGGGCACGCGGAGCACCTTGCCGGTCGAGGCCATCAGCGACTCGACCTCCGCGAGGTGGGCGTCGTCGCAGTGGGAGCCGGGCGAGATGGCGGCCATGCCCTCGTCGACCAGCGCCGGGGTGTTCGGCATGACCCGGACCACCGCGACCCCCTCCGGCACGCGCGACTCGATGAAGGCGGTGGTGATGCCGGCCGCGAGCGACACGACGAGCTGGCCGGGACGCAGCACCGGCGCGATCTCGTCGAGCAGGTCACCCATGTCCTGGGGCTTGACCACGACCGCGACGGTGTCGGCCTTGCGAGCCGCCTCGACGTTGGAGAGCACCGAGACGCCGTAGCGCTCCTCGAGCTCGCGGGCCCGCTCGGGCCGCTTCTCGCCGACCAGCAGCTGGTCGACGCGGCGCCCGGCACGGACCAGCCCGGAGAGCAGGGTCTCCCCCATGACGCCGGCGCCGAGGATCGCGGTCTGGGGCACGGGAGGCTCCCTACTTCTTGGAGATCAGCGAGCGCAGCGAAGAATGACAGGTTGGACGGCTTCTCGGCGAGGCGTCTCATGAGGTAGCCGTACCACTCGTTGCCGTAGGGGATGTAGACGCGCATCGTCTCCCCCGCGTCGGCCAGCCGCTGCTGCTCGGTCGGGCGGATGCCGAAGAGCATCTGGAACTCGTAGGTCCCCCGGGCGCGGCCGTGGCGACCGGCGAGCGAGGTCGCGATCTCGACCATCCGCGGGTCGTGGGTCGCGATCATCGGGTAGCCCTGCCCGCCGAGCAGCACCTTGAGGCAGCGCACGTAGGACTTGTCGATCTCCAGCCGCTCCTGGAAGGCGACCGCCTCGGGCTCGAGGTAGGCGCCCTTGCACAGCCGCACCCGGGAGCCCTCGTAGGCCAGCGCCCGACAGTCGCCCTCGGTGCGGTGGAGGGCGGCCTGGACGACGGCTCCGGTCTCCGGGAAGTCCTTGCGCAGCTCGCGCAGCGTGGCCAGGGTGCGGTCGGTGGTGGTGTGGTCCTCCATGTCGAGGGTGACCGTGGTGCCGGCGTTGCGGGCGGCGCGGCAGATCGTGCGGGCGTTCTCGAGCGCCACCTTGTCGCCGACCCCGGGCAGGAACTGGCCGATCGCGGAGAGCTTGACGGAGACCTCGGCGCTGCGGGTCAGCCCGCGCGCGGACAGCGCCGCGAGGAGGTCGACGTAGGCCGCCACGGTCGTCTCGGCCTGCTCGGCGTCGAGGGTGTCCTCACCGAGGTAGTCCAGGGTGGCGGTGAGCCCGTCCGCGGCCAGCACGGCGGTCGCGTCGACGGCCGACTCGGTGGTCTCGCCGGGCACGTAGGAGTGCACGATCCCGGACGACACCGGCATGGCGGTGACGACCCGCTTGACCTGCTGGCTGCGGGCCAGCATGAGCAGGGGTTGGCGCAGCAGTGGCATGCCGCTCAGGTTACGCGGGACCCCACGCCCGCTCCTACTCCGTACGCCGTCGCAGCGTGGCCGCCCCCAGGGCCAGCCCCGCGACCGCGAAGCCCGCGACGACGGCCAGGTCCGCCCACGCGTCCGCGGTGTCGGCCGAGGCGACGAGCGACTGCATCGCGTCCACGGCGTACGACAGCGGGAGCAGGTCGCTGATCGCCGACAGCACGGGCGGCAGCGCGTCGCGCGGCACCAGCAACCCGCAGAGCAGGATCTGCGGGACCACGACGGCCGGCATGAACTGGACGGCCTGGAACTCGGTCCGGGCGAACGCGCTGACGAAGAGGCCGAGCGCCGAGCCGAGGACCGCGTCGCCGACCGCCACCATGCCCAGCAACCACACCGGGCCGGCCACCTCCAGGTCCAGCAGCCCGACCGAGACCGCGACCGCGACGGCCGACTGCACGGCGGCAGTCAGTCCGAAGGCGACGGCGTAGCCGAGGAGGAAGTCGAGCTTGCCCATCGGCATGCTCAGCAGCCGCTCGAGCGTCCCGGCGGAGCGCTCGCGCAGCGTGGTGACGCTGGTGACGAGGAACATCACGAAGAACGGGAAGAGGGCCAGCAGCCCGGGACCGATCCGGTCGAAGACGTCGCCGGGAAGGTCCTCGAACATCCACCACAGCAACGTCATCAGGAAGGTCGGCAGCACCAGCAGCATCGCGAGCGTGCGGTGGTCGCGCCGCAGCTGGACCAGCACCCGACCCGCGACCGCGGCGGTCACCCGGGGGCTCATGCGGCATCCCTGACGAGGGCGAGGAAGGCGGTCTCGATGTCCGCCGCACCCGTCCGCTCGCGGATGGCGTCGGGACTGCCGTCGGCGATGACCCGCCGTCGCGCATCAGCAGCAGCCGGTCGCAGCGGTCGGCCTCGTCCATGACGTGGCTCGACACGAGCACGGCCGAGCCGGCGTCGGCGAGCCGGTGGAACAGCTCCCACAGGTCGCGGCGCAGCACCGGGTCGAGGCCGACGGTCGGCTCGTCGAGCACCAGCAGGTCGGGGTCGCCGAGCAGGGCGACGGCGAGGCTCACCCGCGACCGCTGCCCGCCGCTGGTCCGGCCGACCACCTGGTCGCGGGCGTCCCCGAGGTCGACCGCCTCGACGACCCGGTCGACGGCGTCCCGGCCGAGCCCCCGGACCCGGGCGAAGAAGGCGAGGTTCTCGGCGACGGTGAGGTCGTCGTACACGCTCGCGGCCTGCGTGTGGTAGCCGATCCGCCGACGCAGCGCGGCGCTGCCCGGCCTCCGCGCCGAGCACGGTGACCGTGCCCGCCGCCAGCCTCTGCACGCCGACCAGGCAGCGCAGCAGCGTGGTCTTGCCGCAGCCGCTCGGACCGAGCAGCCCGGTGACCCCGCCGCCGAGGGCGAGGTCGAGCCCGTCGAGGACGGTCCGGCCGCCGCGCACGACGGTGAGACCGGTGACGGTCACCAAGTTATTCATCATGTGTTGAATTGTGCACCTGCGGACCGTCAGGGCAAGGGCCAGGGAAGGGGTCCCGTGAGGTAGCGCTGGATCGTCGGGGCGTACGTCGCCACCAGCTGCTCGGCCGGCATCGAGGCCAGCGGCTCCACGCGCAGCACGTAGCGCAGCAGGATCACGCCGAACACCTGGCTGGCGACGACCGGCATCCGGTGCTCGGGCCGGTCGATCCCCAGCGCCGTGCCGACCGGCTCGATCACGACGGGCAGGAAGCCCTCGCTCACGAGCCGGGACGCGGCGGGGTCCATCAGCCCGCGCACCAGCGTGAGCAGCGCCGGCTGCACCTCGGGGTCGTCCCACACCGCGACGAAGGTCGCGAGCAGCCGCTCCGCCGCACTCTCGACGGGCCCGGCGGTCACCGCGGGCACCAGCAGCGCCCGGGGGTCGACCGGCAGCGACAGCGAGGCCACGAACAAGTCGTCCTTGGTGCCGAAGTAGTGGTGGACCAGCGCGGCGTCGACCCCGGCGTCCGCGGCCACCGCGCGGATCGTGGTGCCCGGCGAAGCCGTGCTCGCCGAAGCGGGCGCGGGCGGCCTCGAGGATCGCGGCCCGGGTGTCCGGCGCACCCGGTCGGCGCCCGCGGCGCCCTGACGCGGTCATGGAGCGGTCATCGGGTGGTCACGGGACCGTCGGCACGCGGAAGTACTCCCGCGCGAAGGCCAACGAGTCACGCAGGTCGGCCTCGCGCTGCTCGCGGGTGGTCGCCTTGCGGGTGTTGATCTCCAGCACGACGTCACCGTCGAAGCCGGCGGCGGCGACGTGCTCGAGGAACCCCTGGGCGTTCATCACGCCGCGGCCGGGCACGAGGTGCTCGTCCTTGGCCGAGCCGCTGCCGTCGGTGAGGTGGACGTGACGCAGCCGCGCCCCCATCCGCTGTGCCATCTCGACGACGTCCGAGCCGGCGATCGCCGCGTGGGACAGGTCGATGGTGGTGTGGGCGTAGGACTCCTCCGAGGGGTCCCAGCCGGGCAGGTACATCTCCATGCCCCGCTTGCTGCTGGCGCGCCAGGGGTACATGTTCTCGACCGCGAAGTGGATGCCGGTCTTCTGCTCGAGGGCCGCGATGCCGTCGACGAAGCCGGCGGCGTACTCCTTCTGCCACCGGAAGGGCGGGTGGACCACGACGACCTCGGCTCCCACCGCCTCGGCCATCTCCGCGGAGCGCTCGAGCTTGCCCCACGGCTCGGTCCCCCAGACCCGCTGGGTGAACAGCAGGCACGGCGCGTGGACGGCGCAGATCGGGACGCCGTGGTGGTCGGACAGCTGTTGCACGGCGGAGGTCTGCTGGCTCAGCGCGTCGATGCCGACCATCACCTCGACCGCGTCGTAGCCCAGCCGCGCGGCGTAGGCGAAGCCGTGCGCGGTCGACTCGGGGTAGGTCGAGGCGGTGGAGAGCCCGATCCGGCTCACGGGGCGCTCACGGGGTGCTCGCCGGGACGCTCGCGTCGGCCGCGAAACGGGTGATCGCGTCGAGCCGCTCCAGGATCACGCCCTCGCGCAGTGCCCACGGGCAGATCTCCAGCTCGGACAGGTCGAAGATGTCCATGGCCGCGACCGCGACCAGCGCGCCGGGGAGGATCTGGTGGGTACGGCTGGGCGAGACGCCGGGCAGGTCGGCGAGCTCCTCGTCGGACATGGCGGCGAGCTTCGGGATCCACTGCGCCATCGCGTCCTTGGGCAGCACCCGCGGCACCAGCATCCCGTCGCCCGAGGGGGCGGCCCCGCAGATCCGGGCCAGCGAGCGGAACGTCTTCGACGTCGCGACCGCCTGGTCGGGCTTGCCGTGACGCAGCAGGTTGCCCGCGTCGCGGGCGATCGCGGCCCGGATCTGCTTGCGCAGCACCCGGATCCCCTCCTCGCTGCGGTCGGCGAGGTGGTCGCGGGCGAGCCGGGCGGCGCCCAGCGGCAGCGACCAGGCGGTGTCGGGGACCTCGTCGCCGCCGGCGGCGATCTCGAGCGACCCGCCGCCGATGTCGAAGACGGCGAGTCGCCCCGAGGACCAGCCGAACCAGCGACGTACGGCGAGGAAGGTCAGCCGCGCCTCGTCCTCGCCCGGCAGCACCTCGATGTCGACGCCGGTGCGCTCGCGGACCTCGGCGAGCACGGCGTCGGAGTTGGTGGCATCGCGGACCGCGCTGGTCGCGAACGGCAGCATCTCCTCGCAGCCCTTGTCCTCGGCGACCTCGAGCGACTCGGCGACGAAGCCGGCCAGCGCGTCGATGCCGCTGCGCGAGACCGCGCCGTCGGCGTCGAGGTGCTCGGCGAGCCGCAGCGGCTGCTTGAAGGAGTACGCCGGGAGTGGCCGCGCACCGTCGTGCGCATCCACCACCAGCAGGTGGCCGGTGTTGGAGCCGATGTCGAGGACGCCCAGGCGCATGGGACGAATCTACCCGCCGCGTAGTCTCGCGCTGTGCCCGAAGTCGACCTGGTCTTTCCGCGTGCCTTCGTCGAGTTCGCCGACCCGGCCGACGCCGACCAGGTGTTCCGCTGCGACCTCACCTGGCTGACGTCGAACTACCAGTGCATCTTCGGCCAGGGCTGCGCCGGCATCTACGCCTCGTCGCCCGACGTGGGTTGCTGCACGCTCGGCGCCCACTTCTCCGACGACGAGGACCAGCGGCGGGTCGCGTCCTTCGTCGCGCAGCTGACGCCGGAGCACTGGCAGCTCCATCCCGGTCGCACGGTCAAGAAGTCGGACTGGGTGACCAAGGACGAGGACGGCGAGGCCAAGACCCGGACCGCGGAGATCGACGGCCAGTCGGCGTGCGTGTTCCAGAACCGACCGGACTTCGGCTCGGGCGCCGGCTGCGCGCTGCACGGCCTCGCACTCGCGCAGGGCCGTGAGCCGCTGGAGACCAAGCCCGACGTGTGCTGGCAGCTGCCGATCCGGCGTACGTTCCGCACCGTCGAGCGACAGGACGAGACGTCCTACACCGAGGTGACGATCACCGAGTACGACCGCCGCGGCTGGGGGCCGGGTGGGCACGACCTCGACTGGTACTGCTCGGGCAACACCGAGGCCCACGTGGCGAACGACCCGCTCTACGTGACCAACGAGCCGGAGCTGGTCGAGCTGATGGGGCGCTCGGCGTACGACGCCCTGGTGGGGCACTGCGAGGCGCACCTGCGCTCCCGCTCCGCGCTGGCGCTGCACCCCGCCGACCCCCGCTGACCCCGCACCGCCACGGCGCCGACTCCTCGACGTCGAGGAATTCCGACCCCGCTGTCAGGTCCGCGGCACCCGTTGCACACAATGAGTCATGCGCTTGGACCATCTCTCCTTTGCAGCCGGACCCGATGGACTTGCCAGCACCGCCCAGCGCATCGGGGGACTGCTCGGCACCGAATTCAGGGACGGCGGGGTACACCCCCGCTTCGGCACCCGCAACATGATCCTGCCCCTCGCGGGCGGGACCTACCTCGAGGTCGTCGAGGTCCTCGACCACCCGGCCTCGGACAAGGCACCCTTCGGACAGGCCGTGCGTGCCCGCTCGCTGCTCGGCGGCGGCTGGCTCGGCTGGGTCGTCGGCGTCGACGACATCACGATCTCGGAGAAGCGGCTCGGCCGCGAGGCCGCGCCGGGCAATCGTCACCGCCCCGACGGCGTCTCGCTGCACTGGATGCAGATCGGCATCAACGGCCTGATCGCCGACCCGCAGCTGCCCTACATCATCTCGTGGGACGTCCCGCAGGAGCTGCACCCCAGCCACGACGCCGACCCGAGCTTCTCGCTGGCCTGCCTCGAGATCGCGGGAGACCCGCAGCGGGTCTCGGAGTGGCTCGGCGAGACCGTCGAGGCGCCGCTGGAGGACGTGAAGGTCGACTGGGTCGCCCCGAACGGCACCCCCGGCATCATCGCCGCGCAGTTCATGACGCCGAACGGCCTCGTCCGGTTGTGAGCCTGCAGGGTCAGGCGCCGCAGGCGCGTGTCCCGTCGCGGGCCAGGTCGAGCTCGCCCCACGACCGAGGGACGAGGTCGTGACGGGCGTGTCGAGACCGGGGCACTAGTGCGGGTCCCGCCGGGCGCTCGGCCCAGCCCGAACATCTGGTACCACCCGGCGACCTACGAGGCCGAGAACCTCGCGGTCGACCCGGACGGGGTGATCGAGGCCGCGATGCGCGCCGTGGCGCCGTGGGACGACCGCGACGTGCTCGACGTGGGCTGCGGCACCGGCTTCCACCTGCCGCGCTTCGCCGAGACCGCCCGGTCGGTGGTGGGGGTCGAGCCGCACCCCTCGCTCGTCTCGCTCGCCCGACGGCGTACCCGCCGGCTGCGCCACGTCAGCGTGCTGGAGGGGCTGGCCGAGTCGCTGCCGCTCCCCGACGCCTCGGTCGACGTGGTCCACGCGCGCTGGGCCTACTTCTTCGGGCCGGGCTGCGAGCCGGGGCTCGCCGAGCTCGACCGCGTCGTACGCCGGGGCGGGACGGCGTACGTGATCGACAACGACCCGACGCGCTCGACCTTCGGCTCCTGGTTCCGCCGCGGCTACCCCGAGGTCGACCCGGTCGCCGTCGAGCGCTTCTGGTCGGACCGCGGCTGGACCAGGGTGCCGCTGGACGTGCGCTGGGAGTTCACCCACCGCGCCGACCTCGACGCGGTGGTCCGCATCGAGCTGCCCACCGCCCTCGCCGAGGAGGTCCTCGCCGGCCACGACGGGCTCACGGTCGACTACGCGGTGAACCTGTGGTGGCGGCTGTTCTGAGGGGTTGGGCCGGCTGCTGGTTCCCCGGATATCCGGGGAACCAGCGAAATCACAGCGCGGGATGACTCGGGAACCTCACGACTCACTCAAGAGCCTCCCGCCGCCCCCACCCGGTTCAGCTGGAGCCGCGCACGACCAGCTCGGGCGAGAGGAGGACGCCGCCGCCCCGCACGGGTGGGTGGGTCAGCAACCCCTCGAGCGCGCGGACGATCTCGACCGCGACCTCCTCGAGCGGCTGCCGCACGGAGGTGAGGCCGGGCGGGACGACCTGCGCGACCTGGGAGTCGTCGAAGCCGACGACCGACACGTCGCGGCCGGCCACCAGCCCCCGCTCGCGCAGCGTGTGGAGCACGCCCATGGCCAGGGTGTCGGACGCACAGACGAAGCCGGTCGGGTGCGCCTCGTCGAGCAGCACGGCGCTCGCCTCCCGTCCGCTGTGGACGGTGTCGTCCGAGCGGGAGGCCAGTCCGGTGGTGGAGAGGCCGCGCGAGCGCATGGCGCGGGTCCAGCCGGCTCGGCGGTCCTCACCGATGACCTGCTCCTTGCGCCAGCCGATCCACGCGATCCGCTCGTGGCCGCGCTCGACGAGGTGGGCGGTGGCCAGCTCGGTCCCGGCCGCGCCGTCGACGTCGACCCAGGGGTGGGTCGCCTCGCCGTGGTCCCACGGCCGGCCGAACGCGACGAACGGCGCCCGTCGCGACTCCAGCCAGGCGGCCTGCGGGTTGCCGAGGTAGGTGTCGGTCGCGACGAACGCGTCCACGGCGGTCGCGCGCAGCAGGTCGTCGTAGCCGGCGATCGGGTCCTCGGGGTCGCCCGGGAAGAGCAGCACGTGGTAGCCGGCGGCGCTCGACGTCTCGACGAGGGAGTGCACGAAGCGGTCCATCAGCGCGTTGGCGGTGCCCTCCTGCGCCGGCGCGAAGCGCAGCCCGATCAGGTGGCTCGTGCGGGTCCGCAGGTTGCGGGCGGCCCGGTTCGGCGAGTAGCCGAGCTCGTGGATCGCCTCGTTGACGCGGGCGAGCGTGTCGGGTCGCAGCAGGTCGGGGTTGTTGACGGCGTTGGAGACGGTCTGGCGCGAGACCCCGGCCAGCTCAGCCACGTCCGCCAGCGTCGGTGGGGTGGTCGAGACCCACCCGTTCACTCGCGTCATAGAGCCCCCTTGATCGATCCAAGGCGAGCATAACCTGCGCTGTCGGTGGCGTGACCTAGCGTCGTCCTCATGCCCAAGGCCGTACCCCGCTCCCGTCCTGTCCACCGCTGCAGCGAGTGCGGCTGGGAGACCGCGAAGTGGGTCGGCCGGTGCGGCGAGTGCCAGGCGTGGGGCTCGGTGGCCGAGGTCGCGGCGCCCACGACCCGCTCGGCCGCCACCGCCGTCACCCGCCCCGCGGTGCCGATCGGCCAGGTCTCGGTCGAGGAGTCGGCGTTCCGCTCCAGCGGCGTCCCCGAGCTCGATCGGGTGCTCGGCGGCGGGCTCGTCCCCGGCGCCGCGATCCTGCTGGCCGGCGAGCCCGGGGTCGGCAAGAGCACGCTGCTGCTCGAGGTCGCCGCCCAGACCGCGCGCCGCCGGCGGCGCACCCTCTACGTCACCGGCGAGGAGTCCGCGTCCCAGGTCCGGCTCCGCGCCGACCGGACCGGCGGCGTCCACGACGAGCTCTACCTCGCGGCCGAGACCGACCTCGGCGCGGTCCTCACCCACCTCGAGGAGGTCCGGCCCGAGCTGCTGGTCGTCGACTCGATCCAGACCATCGCGGCGGCCGACCTCGACGGCGTCCCCGGCGGCGTCACCCAGGTGAAGGAGGTGGCCGCCGCGCTGATCCGGATGGCCAAGACGCGCAACATCACCATCGTGCTCGTCGGCCACGTCACCAAGGACGGCTCGATCGCGGGTCCCCGCGTGCTCGAGCACGTCGTCGACGTGGTGCTCCACTTCGAGGGCGACCGCAACTCCCGCTTCCGGATGGTCCGGGCGATGAAGAACCGCTTCGGCCCGGTCGACGAGGTCGGCTGCTTCGACCTCTCCGCCGAGGGGATCGTCGCGGTCACCGACCCCACCGGCCTCTTCGTCGAGAACCACGACCAGCAGGTCCCCGGCACCTGCGTCGCGGTGACCATGGAGGGTCGCCGCCCGCTGCTCGCCGAGGTGCAGGCGCTGGTCACGCACACGGCCGCGGAGCGACCTCGGCGTACGACGAGCGGGCTCGACGCCTCCCGCGTCGCGGTGGTGCTCGCGGTGCTCCACCAGCACTGCGGCATCCGGCTGCACCAGCAGGACGTCTTCACCTCCACCGTCGGTGGCGCCCGGCTGGTCGAGCCCGCGACCGACCTCGCGATCGCGGTGGCGCTGGCGAGCGCGTCCACCGGCCGCCCGGCTCCGCGCGGTGTGGTCGCGATGGGTGAGCTCGGCCTGGCCGGCGAGCTGCGCAAGGTGCGCGACCTGCCACAACGGCTGGCCGAGGCGGCTCGACTCGGCTTCCAGGTGGCGGTCGTCCCCGGTCGCGGCGGCAGCGGCGAGCGCCAGGTCGAGGGGATGCGGGTGCTCGAGGTCGGCGACGTCGCCACCGCGCTGCGGATGCTGCGACTCGTGGGTGAGACTCGCTGACGTCGCCCGGTCCGGATCGCGACCATCTCCTAGACTGACCGCGCGTCGGCCGGACCACCCGCCGACCTCGCACCCAGGAGGACCCACCGTGGCGACCGTCCGCTCCGAGGAGCAGCTGCGGCTGCGGGCTGCCCTGGCGCAGATCGCGCCCGGCACCGCGCTGCGCGACGGCCTCGAGCGGATCCTGCGTGGCCGCACCGGCGCGCTGATCGTGCTCGGCCACGACAAGACCGTCGAGGGCATCTGCACCGGTGGCTTCACCCTCGACGTCCCCTTCACCTCCACCGGGCTGCGCGAGCTGGCCAAGATGGACGGCGCGATCGTCATCGACAAGGACGTCACCCGGATCATCCGGGCCGCGACGCACCTGATGCCCGACCAGTCGATCCAGTCCGAGGAGACCGGTACCCGCCACCGCACCGCCGACCGCGCCGCCCAGCAGACCACCTTCCCGGTGGTCTCGGTCTCGCAGTCGATGCAGATCATCGCGGTCTACGTCGGCGAGACCCGGCACGTCCTCGAGGACTCCGGCCAGATCCTCTCCCGCGCCAACCAAGCACTCGCCACCCTCGAGCGCTACAAGCTGCGCCTCGACGAGGTGTCGAGCACCCTCTCCGCGCTCGAGATCGAGGACCTGGTCACGGTGCGCGACGTGGCCGTCGTGGCGCAGCGGCTCGAGATGGTCACCCGGATCGCCCGCGAGATCGAGGACTACGTGCTCGAGCTCGGCACCGACGGCCGGTTGCTCTCGCTGCAGCTCGAGGAGCTGATCACCGGCGTGGACGCCGAGCGCGAGCTGGTCATCCGCGACTACCTCCCGGCCGGCCGCCGCGCCCGCAACCCCGAGGACTACCTCGCCCGGCTCGAGGCGCTCTCCCCCACCGAGCTCGTCGACCCCGGCGCCGCCGCCCGGGCGCTCGGCATGGGCACCGGCGAGCACCTCGACGGTGCGGTCGCCCCCCGTGGCTACCGGCTGCTCGCGAAGGTCCCGCGCCTGCCCCACTCGGTCGTCGACCGGCTCGTGGACCACTTCGGCAACCTGCAGAAGCTGCTCTCCGCCGGCGTGGACGACCTCCAGGCCGTCGAGGGCGTCGGTGAGCTGCGGGCCCGGAGCGTCCGCGAGGGGCTGTCCCGGCTCGCCGAGTCCACGATCCTCGAGCGGTACGTCTGAGCCCAGTCGGGCTGGCTCAGGTACTCCGACCGCGGTCCCGCTGCTGCTCACCCTGCTGCCGGTCCCGCTGCTTCTTGTCGCGCTTCTCGTCCTTCGGGGGCACCTTCTCGGTGATGACCTCGCCCTCGGGCGCCACGAGCCGGAACTGCAGGTCGGAGGGCTCCCCGGCGAGGGCCGCGGCCTCGACGTGGTACCAGCCGGGCAGGGCCCAGCCGGTCAGCTTCGTACAGCCCTCGTCCGAGCGGCGGGCCGACCAGGTGACGTCGACCTCGGTCGTGACGTTGTTGCGCAGCACCACGTCCTGCGTGGGGACCGCCCGGGGGCACTGCCGGCTCGACCAGATGTCGTCGTCGCCGGAGGTGACTTTCACGGTGAGGTTGTCAGGGCTGACCTCCCACGTGCACGCGAGGCTCTGCACCGTGCGCAGCTCGAGGGTGAAGGTGATCGGGTCGCCGCCGATGGTGTCGCGGGCGGTCGGCGTGACGGCGACGTCGCGGTCGAGACACGGACCCTCGGGGTCGGCGAGGACCGGCTCGCGGTCCTGCTTCTTCTGCTTCCGCGTCTGCTTCTTGCCCTGCTTCGGGCCCTCGGTGTCCTCGGCCGTCGGGTCGGCGCTCGGCGTGGGAGTGACCTCGGCGGCCACCGGTGCCGCCCGGTCGGGCTCCTGCGGTGAGCCGCCGCCGACCAGCATCGAGACCAGCTGGACAATCCCGAGCACCAGCGCGGTCACCAGGCTGATCGCCAGGACGCGGCGCACCCAGTAGACGCGGGCCGGCAGCGGCCCCCGGGTCATCGCCGTCATGGCACCACCGTAGGCAGCCGGCCGCCCGTCGCCGCGCTCCCACACCGGCCTGCCTACGATCGGGTCCGACATGAGCGACCTGCACGCCCCGCTGCTGGGCTGGTACGACGAGCACGCGCGCGAGCTGCCCTGGCGCGGGCCGGGTGCCTCCCCGTGGTCGGTGATGGTCAGTGAGTACATGCTCCAGCAGACGCCGGTCGCCCGCGTGCTGCCGGTCCACGCGCAGTGGCTCGAGCGCTGGCCGAGCCCCGCCGACCTCGCGGCGGAGCCGACCGGCGAGGCGATCCGGATGTGGGGGCGGCTCGGCTACCCCCGCCGGGCCCTGCGGCTGCACGCCGCCGCCACCGCGATCGTCCTGCTCCACGACGGCGAGGTGCCCGCCGACCACGACGCGCTGCGGATGCTGCCCGGCGTCGGGGACTACACCGCAGCCGCGATCGCGGTCTTCGCCTTCGGCAGACGCCACGCGGTGCTCGACACCAACGTGCGCCGGGTGCTGGCGCGGGTCGTCGACGGGACCGAGCTGCCGCCGACGAACGTCACCCGCGGTGAACGCGAGCGGGCGACCGCCCTGCTCCCCGCCGACGACGCCGACGCCGCGACCTGGTCGATCGCGCTGATGGAGCTCGGCGCCCTGGTCTGCACGGCGGCCCGGCCGCGGTGCGGTGACTGCCCCGTGGCCGAGCCGTGCACGTGGCGGGCCGCCGGCTTCCCGGCGTACGACGGACCGCCGCGGCGCGGCCAGGCCTGGGCCGGGACCGACCGGCAGTGCCGCGGCCGGCTGATGGCGGCGGTCCGCGACGCCGACGCCCCGGTCCCGGAGGTGGTGCTGGCCCGCACGTGGCACGAGGCCGGCCAGCGCACCAGGTGCCTGGCCGGCCTCGTGGAGGACGGGCTGCTGGTCAGGACCGGCGCGGCGTACGCGCTGCCCTGACCAGCGGGTGGATCACTCCGCCTTGGGGATGTCGGTCGGCCCCTCGGAGTCGTCGGGACCCTCGAGCAGCGTCTCGCCGGTCGCCGCCTCCACGTCCGCGGTCTCCAGCGGCGGCAGGTCGGGGACCTCGCTCATCTTCTGGCCGTGGAAGGTGAAGGCCGCGGTCGGCCCCTCGCCCTCGACGTCCACGAGCACGATCTGACCGGGGCCGACCTCGCCGAAGAGCATCTTCTCCGACAGCACGTCCTCGATCTCGCGCTGGATGGTCCGGCGCAGCGGCCGGGCACCGAGCACCGGGTCGAAGCCACGCTCGGCCAACAGGTTCTTGGCGTTCTGCGTGAGCTCGAGCTTCATGTCGCGGTCGCGCAGCCGCAGCTCCACGCCGGCGATCATGTTGTCGACCATCGCAACGATCTGCTCCTGCGTCAGCGGCGGGAACACGATGATCTCGTCGACGCGGTTGAGGAACTCGGGACGGAAGTGCTGCTTGAGCTCCTCCGACACCTTGATCTTCATCCGGTCGTAGGAGCCCTCGCCGCCGGACTGCTGGAAGCCGAGGTTGAGGCCCTTCGAGATGTCCCGGCTGCCGAGGTTGGTGGTCATGATGATGACGGTGTTCTTGAAGTCGACCACTCGACCCTGCGAGTCGGTCATCCGACCCTCCTCCAGGATCTGGAGCAGCGTGTTGAAGATGTCCGGGTGCGCCTTCTCGACCTCGTCGAACAGCACCACCGAGAACGGCTTGCGCCGGACCTTCTCGGTCAGCTGGCCGCCCTCCTCGTAGCCGACGTAGCCCGGGGGCGAGCCGAAGAGCCGGGAGACGGTGTGCTTCTCGCCGTACTCGCTCATGTCGAGCTGGATCAGCGCGTCCTCGTCGCCGAAGAGGAACTCCGCCAGGGTCTTGGACAGCCACGTCTTACCGACGCCGGACGGACCGGCGAAGATGAACGAGCCACCGGGACGCTTGGGGTCCTTCATGCCGGCACGGGTACGCCGGATGGCGCGGGAGATTGCCTTGACGGCCTCCTCCTGGCCGATGACGCGCTTGTGGAGCTCGTCCTCCATGTTGAGCAGCCGGGTCGACTCCTCCTCGGAGAGCTTCACGATCGGGATGCCGGTCGCCACGGCGAGCACCTCGGCGATCAGCTCCTCGTCGACCTCGGCGACCTCGTCCATGTCCCCGGCACGCCACTGCTTCTCACGCTCGGACTTGCGCGCGATCAGCTGCTTCTCCTCGTCGCGCAGACGCGCGGCGGCCTCGAAGTCCTGGCCGTCGATGGCGGCCTCCTTGCGCTGGCGCACGTCGGCGACCTTGTCGTCGTACTCGCGCAGGTCGGCGGGCGCCGTCATCCGGCGGATCCGCAGCCGCGAGCCGGCCTCGTCGATGAGGTCGATCGCCTTGTCGGGCAGGAACCGGTCGGAGATGTAGCGGTCGGCCAGCGTCGCCGCGGAGACCAGGGCCTCGTCGGTGATCGTGACGCGGTGGTGGGCCTCGTAGCGGTCTCGCAGCCCCTTGAGCATCTCGATCGTGTGGGCGATCGACGGCTCCTGGACCTGGATCGGCTGGAAGCGGCGCTCGAGCGCGGCGTCCTTCTCGAGGTACTTGCGGTACTCGTCGAGGGTCGTGGCGCCGATGGTCTGCAGCTCCCCGCGGGCCAGCATCGGCTTGAGGATGCTGGCGGCGTCGATCGCGCCCTCGGCCGCGCCGGCACCGACGAGGGTGTGGATCTCGTCGATGAAGAGCACGATGTCGCCGCGGGTGCGGATCTCCTTGAGCACCTTCTTCAGGCGCTCCTCGAAGTCACCGCGGTAGCGCGACCCGGCGACCAGCGCGCCGAGGTCGAGCGTGTAGATCTGCTTGTCCTTGAGGGTCTCGGGGACGTTGCCCCGGACGATGTCCTGGGCCAGGCCCTCGACGATCGTCGTCTTGCCGACGCCGGGCTCGCCGATCAGGACAGGGTTGTTCTTCGTACGCCGCGAGAGGATCTGCATGACCCGCTCGATCTCCTGCTCGCGCCCGATCACCGGGTCGAGCTTGCCCTCGCGGGCGTCCTGGGTCAGGTTGCGGCCGAACTGGTCGAGGACCAGCGAGGACGACGGGGCTTCGCCACCGGACGCACCGGTGGTGGCGCCGGCGCCGGCCGACTCCTTGCCCTGGAAGCCGGAAAGCAGCTGGATGACCTGCTGGCGGACCCGGTTGAGATCGGCGCCGAGCTTCTGCAGCACCTGGGCCGCGACGCCCTCGCCCTCGCGGATCAGCCCGAGCAGGATGTGCTCGGTGCCGATGTAGGAGTGGCCGAGCTGCAGCGCCTCGCGCAGGGACAGCTCGAGCACCTTCTTGGCGCGGGGGGTGAACGGGATGTGGCCGCTGGGGGCCTGCTGGCCCTGGCCGATGATCTCCTCGACCTGGGCGCGGACCGCCTCCAACGAGATGTCGAGACTCTCCAGCGACTTGGCCGCGACGCCCTCGCCCTCGTGGATCAGCCCGAGCAGGATGTGCTCGGTGCCGATGTAGTTGTGGGAGAGCATGCGGGCTTCTTCCTGCGCCAGCACGACGACCCGGCGGGCCCGGTCGGTGAACCGCTCGAACATGTATCGCTCCTGTTGCCTGGGGGCCTTCCCGCCTGGGTCGACGGGACGCTTCGAGGGGTACAACCCCGACACCACCCTACGCGTTCCCACTAACCCGGATCCGGCGTCCGCCCACAGCGAACACACCACCGCCGTCGCGTTGAGTTCCGCCTCCCTCGCCGTTCAGTTCCGACTCCCTCGGGCTCGAGTTCCGGGTCCCTCCGGAACCGCTGGTCGTCCACAGTGCCGCTCCCGGCGGGTTCATCCACAGGTCGGCCGCGGTCCCGGTTCGGTACGCCGCCCCCCGGGCACCTCGCTCTCATGATGCGACCCACCCTTCCCGACCGTCCCTTCACGACCGCCGAGGCACGCCGCCGCGGCACCACCGGCGACCGGCTCGCCGCGCTCGCGGCGGACGGGACGCTGCGACGCCCCTTCACGGGCGTCTACGTCCCCGGCTGTCTGCCCGACACCACCGAGGTGCGCGCCGCCGCGTCCCGCCTGGTCATGAGCGAGCACTCGGTGCTGTGCGACCGCACGGCCGCGTGGTTCCACGGCGTCGACGTCTTCCGGTACGCCGAGCTGACGACCGTCCCGGACCTCGAGACCTACGTGCTGCGCGGCCACTCCCCGACCGAGCGCCGCAACTGCCACGGCCGGACCCGCGACCTGCTCCCGGAGGACTGGGAGATCGTCGCCGGCGTCCCCGTCACGACGCCGCTGCGCACGGCGGTGGACCTCGCGTGCGGGCTGCGGCGGCGCGAGGCGCTGGCCGCGCTGGACACGCTCGCACGGGAGCGAGGCGTCACGGTGGCGGACATGCAGCAGCTGCTGCGTCGGTTCCGTCGGCGTCGCGGTGTCGTCCAGGCGCGCGAGCTGATCCCGCTCACGGATGCCCGGTCGGAGTCGAGCGGGGAGTCGTGGAGCCGCCTGGAGATCCACGACCGCGGGCTCCCCGCGCCCGAGCCCCAGTGGTGGATCGTCGTGGACGGAGTCCCGGCGTACCGCCTCGACCTCGCCTATCCGTTCGCGCGCGTGGCGGTGGAGTACGACGGCAAGGAATTCCATTCCTCGCCCGAGGACCGGAAAGCCGACGAGGAACGGCGTGAATTCCTGCGACGCCGCGGTTGGTACTTCATCATTCTCACCCAGGATTCATTCTCCGAGGTGGCCTGCCAGGAGTGGACCCGCGAGCTGCGCGACGTGCTGCGCAGTCGCGGGGTCCACCTGCACTGAGTCATCCCGGAACTCAACGCCGAGTAATACGGAACTCAACGCCGAGGGAGCCGGAATTCAACCAGTCAGTGGGCGGCGTCGAAGGCGTCGCGGACCTCGGCGGGGACGCGACCCCGCTCGGAGACCTCGAAGCCGTTGGACCGCGCCCAGTCGCGCAGCTCGCGCGCGCTCGGGCCGGAGGCCGGGGCGGCCGTCTTCTTGCGGCCCCGGGTGCCGGTGACCTTGCGGGCGTGGCCGACGTAGCCGGACACGGCCTCGCGCAGGGCGGCCGCGTTCGTGTCGTTGAGATCGATCTCGTACGTCGTTCCGTCGAGACCGAACGTCACCGTCTCGGTGGCGTCGCTGCCGTCGATGTCGTCCACGAGGACGATGTTGACCTTCTGGGCCATCTGATCCCTCAATTCGCGTGTCGGGTCGTGTGATCCCCCCCGATCGAATCAATTCTGGCAGTGAATTCGAGGTGTTCGCAATTCGTGGCCGAAAGCGACGCGAATACCTCCGCAATTACCGGCGTACTTGTCCTTGCACCGCCTGGAAGGAGAACGACGTCGAGGTCGCTCCGGGCCCGGGGAGGAAGCCGGCGGCATTGAGCCCGTCGAGCACGTGCTGCACCGAGGGGTCACCGCTGTCCTCGGCAGCCGCCGCGATCTGGCCGTACGTCGACACCGCGTGGTTCTGGCCGTCCTCGGCACCGAGGTGGCCGGTGTGCACGTCGGCCGAGACGGTCGTGTGGTGGGCCGCGTCGGGGTTGGCCTCGCCGTCGAGCAGCGGCACCACGTCGCCGGTGTTCTCCAGCGACAGCACGGTGACGTCGTCGGGCACGCCGGAGGTGGCGACCGGTGAGCCGGCCGTGACGACGTCGGTCACGTGGTAGCCGAAGTCGGGGTCGCCCTCGGCACGCAGCTGGTCGGCACGGCGGTCGAGACGGTCGGCGACATCGCGGATCCTGCGGGGTTCTCCGTACATGCGAGGGAGGCTCCCCGGGCTCCGAGCGAGGAAACGACCCCCTCGAGAGCTGTGGAGAAGTGGCTACCGGTTGCGCGCGAACGCGAGCTCCAGGCCGCGCAGCGTCAGGTGCGGCAGCCGGTCGGTGAAGCAGGTGCACTCGTCGACCACGAGCGACGCGAGGTGCCCGGTGGCGATCACCCGCACGTCGCCCGATCCGACGCCGGGACCGGCGCCCAGCTCGGCCACCATCCGCGCCACCAGCCCCTCGACCTGGCTGGCGACGCCGAAGACCATGCCCGACTGCAGCGCCTCGACGGTGTTGCGCGCGATCACCGACCGCGGCCGGACCAGCTCGACCCGGCGCAGCTGGGCGCCGCGGCGGCCGAGCGCCTCCAGCGACAGCTCGAGACCGGGAGCGATCGCCCCGCCGACGTACTGGCCCGCGGCGTCGACGACGTCGAACGTCGTGGCGGTGCCGCCGAAGTCGACGACGATCGCGGGGCCGCCGAGGTCGGTGGCGGCGGCGAGCGCGTTGAGGATCCGGTCGGTGCCGACCTCGCGCGGGTTGTCGGTGCGGACCGGGATGCCGGTGCGCACGCCCGGCTCCACGACCAGGCAGCGGACGTCGGCGAAGTGGCGCGCGATCATGTCGCGCCACTCGTGGAGCACCGACGGCACGGTGCTGCACACCGCGATCCCGTCGACGTCCTCGAGCCGCTCGGCCAGCAGGCCGCGCAGCAGCACCGCCCACTCGTCGGACGTCCGCCGGTCGTCGGTCGCGACCCGCCACTCCGCGTCCACGGTGCCGTCGGCGACCAGCCCCACCACGGTGTGGGCGTTGCCGATGTCGGCGGCGAGCAGCACGGTCACGCCTCCCGGAGGTCCAGGCCGAGGTCGAAGACGGTCACCGAGTGGGTCAGCGCGCCGACCGAGATGAAGTCGACGCCCGTCTCCGCGACGACGCGCGCCCGCTCCAGCGTCAGCCCGCCGGAGGCCTCCAGCGAGGCGCGGCCGTCGGTGATCGCCACCGCCTCCGCCATCAGCGCGGGAGACATGTTGTCGAGCAGGATCCGGTCGCACCCGGCCGCGAGCAGTGCTCGCAGCTGGTCGAGGTCGGTGACCTCGACCTCGACCGGGAGGTCGGGGAAGCGCGCGCGCACCGCGTCGTACGCCGGGACGACACCGCCCGCGGCGACCACGTGGTTGTCCTTGACCATCGCCATGTCGGCCAGGCCGAACCGGTGGTTGACGCCGCCCCCGCACCGCACGGCGTACTTCTGGAGCGCGCGCCAGCCGGGCAGCGTCTTGCGGGTGTCGAGCACCCGGGCGCGGGTGCCCTCGAGCGCGGCGACCCAGTGGGACGTCGCGGTGGCGACGCCGGAGAGGTGGCTGGCGAAGTTGAGCGCGGTGCGCTCGGCGGTCAGCAGGCCCCGTGCAGGCCCGGACACGGTCATCACCCGGTCCCCGGCGGCGACGGCGCTGCCGTCAGGCACCCGGCCGGTGACGGTGACCTCGTCACCGAGCACGAGACGGAAGACCAGCGTCGGCGACCCCGAGACCGGCGACCACGCCGGGCTCGCGGGCATTGAGGTCGCCGACGGCGCGCGCCTCCTCGGGGATCGTGGCGACGCTCGTGGTGTCGAGGTCACCGTCCCCCGGCAGGTCCTCCTGCAGCCCGCGCATCGCGTGGTCCACGACATCGCCGACGTCGAGCCCGCCCTCCTCCAGCTCGCGGGTCAGGTCGGGCGGGAACCGGGTGTGGAACCTCATGCGGCACCTCCGTCGGTGGCCGGGGACGGGTGGAAGGTCGGCGCGGGGCGGCCGCGCTCGAGCACGACGTCGACGTGGCCGGCCCACCGCTCGTCGTCGCGCTCGGGATGGTCCTCGCGCCAGTGGGAGCCGCGGGTCTCCTCGCGCACCATCGCGGCGGCCGCCAGCGCGCGGCTCAGGGTGAGCAGGTTCGTGGTCTCCCACGAGTCCGGGCAGGGCTCGACCCGGGCCTGGGAGGCGAGCGCGTCGAGGTCCGCCGCGGCGGCGGTGAGACCGCGCTCGGAGCGCAGCACGCCGACCTCGCCGGTCATCACCTCCTGCAGGTGGGGACGCAGCGAGCCGGGCACCAGCCCGGGAGCACGATGCTCCGGCGCCGGCTCGCTCCAGTCCCGCAGCTCACGGGGCAGCACGTCGGCGATCCGCCGCGAGAAGACCAGCCCCTCGAGCAGCGAGTTGGACGCCAGCCGGTTCGCGCCGTGGACGCCGGAGCAGGCGACCTCGCCGGTGGCGTAGAGGCCGGGTACGCCGGCACGGCCCCACAGGTCGGTCGCCACCCCGCCGGAGGCGTAGTGCTGCGCGGGCGCGACCGGGATCAGGTCGGTGACCGGGTCGACGCCGTGGGACCGGGCGGTGGCGAGGATGGTCGGGAAGCGCTTCCCCCAGAATCTCGACGCGCTCGCTTCGCTCGCGGCTCGATCACCGGCGACGCTCGCTTCGCTCGCAGGTGGGGACCCGAGGTGACGGGCGTCGAGCCACATGTGCGGCTTGCCGGTCTCGTTCATCCGGCGGGTGATCGCCTTGGCGACGACGTCGCGCGGGGCGAGGTCGGCGAGCTCGTGGACGCCCTCCATGATCCGGTGCCCGTCCCAGTCGACGAGGAACGCGCCCTCGCCGCGGACCGCCTCGGAGATCAGCGGCTGCTGGCCCTGGGAGTGGGCGCCGAGCCACATCACGGTCGGGTGGAACTGCACGAACTCCAGGTCGCGCAGCGTCGCGCCCGCCCGCAGCGCCAGCGCCATGCCGTCACCGGTGGTGACCGACGGGTTCGTGGTCTGCGAGAAGACCTGGCCGAGGCCACCGCTCGCGAGCACGACCGCGCGGCACAGCACCCGGCCGACGCCGTCGACCTGGCCCTCGCCGAGCACGTGGAGGGTCACGCCCGCCACGCCGCCGTCCTCCGCGGTGAGCAGGTCGACCGCCAGCGCGTGCTGGACGACCTCGATCTCCGGGGCCGCCTCGACCGCCGCGATCAGGGCCCGCTGGATCTCGGCACCGGTGGCGTCACCGCCCGCGTGGGCGATCCGGTCGCGGTGGTGCCCACCTTCGCGGGTCAGGGAGAGGACGCCGTCGTGCTGGTCGAAGACCGCACCCCAGCTGATCAGCTCGTGGACGGCGTCCGGGCCCTCGTTGACCAGGATCCGCACCGCCTCGCGGTCGCACACCCCGGCTCCGGCGACGAGCGTGTCCTGCTCGTGCTGCTCGGGCGTGTCACCCGGCCCCAGGGCCGCGGCGATGCCACCCTGGGCCCACTGCGTCGAGCCCGCGTTGAGCACGTCCTTGGTCACGACCAGGATCCGGCCGACGTGGCCGTAGAGCCGCAGCGCGGCGGTCAGGCCCGCGATCCCGGAGCCGATCACGACGACGTCGGCACTCGTCGTCCAGCCGGGCTCGGGCGCCGCGAGGCGGGAAGGGATCACCGGGCGATCTTGTCACCACGCACGAGGAGGGGCTCCCCGAGCGTCTCAGCCGGGTCGGCGCCGGTGGCCACGACCCGGTTGTCGCCGTCGACGAAGACGACGTGGGGCCGGAGGCCGCGCGCCTGCTCGGTCTCCAGCTGGCCGTAGCCGATCAGGATGACCACGTCGCCCACGTGGACGAGGTGGGCCGCGGCGCCGTTGATCCCGATCACGCCCGAGCCGCGCTCCCCCGCGATCGTGTAGGTCACCAGCCGGGCGCCGTTGGTGACGTCGACGATGTGCACCTGCTCGCCCGGCAGCAGGTCGGCGGCGTCGAGCAGGTCGGCGTCGACGGTGACCGAGCCGACGTAGTGCAGGTCGGCCTGGGTCACGGTCGCCCGGTGGATCTTGCTGGTCATCATGGTGCGCAGCATCAGGGGGTGCCTCCGAGGCTCAGCGCCAGGTTGTCGATCAGCCGGGTGGACCCGACCCGGGCGGCGACCAGGATCCGCGCCGCGGTGCCGGGAGGTACGACGCTGGGCAGCTCGGACAGGTCGGGGTCGGTGACCACCAGGTAGTCCAGGTCGACCCCGTGGGCGGCGCGCAGCTCGGCCCGGGCCGCCTCCAGGACGACGTCGAGACCCTCGGGGGCGGCGGCCTGCGCGGCGTACAACGTCCGGCTCAGCGCCACCGCCTGGCGGCGCTGCTCGGGCTCGAGGAACCGGTTGCGGGAGGAGAGGGCCAGCCCGTCGGGCTCGCGCCGGGTCTCGGCCCCCACGACGTCGACGGCCAGGCACAGGTCCGCGACCATCCGGCGCACGAGCACCAGCTGCTGGTAGTCCTTCTCGCCGAACACCGCGACGTCGGGGCGGACCAGCCCGAAGAGCTTGGCGACGACGGTCAGCACGCCCTGGAAGTGCCCGGGTCGGACCGCACCCTCGAGCTCGTCGCCCGGCGGGCCCGGGTCGACGGTGACCTGCGGGTCACCACCCGGGTAGACCTCGTCGACCACCGGGGCGAAGACGACGTCGACGCCCTGCCGGGCGCACACCTCGAGGTCGGCGTCGAAGGTACGGGGATAGCGGTCGAGGTCCTCACCTGGAGCGAACTGCATCGGGTTGACGAAGACCGAGGCCACCACCCGTCCGTCGGGCCCCACCTCGTCCCGGGCGCGGGCCATCAGGCTGGCGTGGCCGTCGTGCAGCGCGCCCATGGTCGGCACCAGGGCCACCCGGGCACCGGACGCGCGGGCGGCGGCGAGCAGCGCGGCGAGCTCCTGCCGGGTGGCCGCGACGGCGGGTGGGGTCATCGCAGCGTGCGGGGAGCGGGCGCGAGGGCGCCGTCGAGCAGGTCGCGGATCCTGGCCGCGCGGATCGGGAGCAGCCGACCGTCGGTCACCACCCGGTCGAGGGTGGCGCGCGCCATCGCGACGTACGACGGGAGCGTGTCGGGTGCGTTGCGGGCCACCTCGGCGAGGTGGTCGCGGACGGTCTCGACGTCCCCGCGGACGATCGGGCCGGTCAGCGCGGAGTCACCCTGCTCGAGGGCGTTGTCGAGCGCGGCCTGCAGCAGCGGGCGCAGCGTGTCCGCGGGCTGGTCGGCACCCGACGCGGAGAGCAGCTCCATCGCCTCGGTCACCAGCGTGACCAGGTGGTTGGCGCCGTGCGCCAGACCCGCGTGGTAGAGGGCGCGCCGGTCCTCAGGCACCCAGACCGGGCGGCCGCCGAGGTCGGCGACGAGCCGCTCGGCGAGCGCCTTCTCGGCGTCACCGACGGTGACACCGTAGACGCAGCCCACGAGGCGGGGCAGGTCGATGTCGGTCCCGGTGAAGGTCATGGCGGGGTGCACCGCGACCGGGCGGGCGCCCACGGCGACGGCGGGCGCGAGCACGGCGAGGCCGTGGCGACCGGAGGTGTGGACGACGTGCTGGCCGACGTGGAGGGCCCCGCTGGCGGCGAGGGTGGCGACGACGTTCGGGAGCATGTCGTCGGGGACGGTGAGCAGCAGCAGGTCGCAGTCCCGGGCGACGGCGGTGGGCTTGCGGGTGGGGACTCCGGGCAGCAGCTCGGCGATCCGGCGGCGCGAGGCGTCGGACTCACCGGCGGCGGAGACCACGGCGTGGCCGGCGCCCCGCAGGGCGGCCGCGAGGACCGCGCCGACCCGGCCGGCGCCGATGACGCCGATCCGCAGCGCCCGTGCCTCCGGCGGCCGGGCGTGCTCGGGCGTGCTGCTCGTTGCGCTCACGATGAAACCTCTCGTTGCAGTCCCTCCGACATCCGCTGCTGCGGACCGGCCGGGTACCAGACGATTGCTCCGTCACTCAGTGAACAGGAGGCTACGCCCGTGCCTTCCCGCTGGGAACCGAACGCCGGAGTCGGCTGGGTCACACCCGGCTGGGAGGATGACCCGCATGGAGCCCCGTCGTCGTGTCGCCGTGCTGCTGGCCGGCGGCACCGGCACCCGGATCGGGTCCGCGCTGCCCAAGCAGCTGCTCGAGGTCGGCGGCCGCACGCTGCTGGAGCACGCACTGCGACGCTTCCACGCCCACCCCGACGTCGACGCGATCACCGTGGTCATGGCGCCCGGCCACCTCGACGCCGCCCGCGCCGTCGTCGCGCAGGGGTACGCCGACAAGGTCACCTCCGTGGTCGAGGGCGGCGCCACCCGCAGTGACAGCACCGTCGCGGCGCTGGCCACGCTCGGCGACGAGCCGAGCCTGGTGCTGCTCCACGACGCAGCGCGACCGTTGGTCCCCGCACGGGTGATCGGCGACTGCTGGGCGGCGCTCGCCACGAATGCGGTCGTGAACGTGGCGGTCACGAGCACCGACACGGTGATCGAGGTGGACGCCGACGACCGGGTCGTCCGCACCCTCGACCGCTCCGTGCTGCGACGGGTGCAGACTCCCCAGGGCTTCCACTCCGAGGTGCTGCGGGCGGCGTACGACCTGGCGGGGCGGGACCCGGACTTCACCGCGACCGACGACTGCGGCGTGGTGATGCGCTACCTGCCGGGGCAGGAGGTCGTCGTGGTCGAGGGCGACGAGCGCAACCTCAAGGTCACGACGCCGGTCGACCTGCAGGTGGTCGCCGCCCTGCTGGACGACGACCACCCCTAGGCAGCAGGTCAAGCCCGGGATCAGCCCAGCAGGCCCTCGGACTCGAGGAAGTCGCGGGCGACGTCCGCGGGCTGCTCGCGGTCGACCGCGACCCGCCCGTTGAGCTCGGTCAGCTTCTCGGTCGTCAGCGCCGCCATCAGCGGGTTGAGCACGTCGGCGACGTCCGGGTTCTCCTCGAGGAAGTCGGTGCCGACCGCGGGCACGAGGTTCTGGGCCGGCTGGATCTGCTGGTCGTCCTCGAGCACGACGAGGCCCTGGGACTCCAGCGTGCCGTCGGTGGTGCTGGTCTGGCCGAGCTCGGCCTCGCCGTCGATCACCGCCTGGTAGGTCTGGTCGCTGGCATAGCCCAGCGGCAGCACCTCGGTGACGTCGATGCCGTAGTCGTCGCTGAGGCCGCCCTCGCAGTCGAGCCGGCCCTCGCAGTCGGGGGCGGCTGCGAGCGTGACCGACATGCCCTCGAGGTCGGAGAGCGTGGTGACGCCCTCGGCCTCGGAGAACTCCTGGGTCACGAAGTAGGCGTTGGCATCGGTGGCGGGCGAGATCTCCAGCAGCGTGATGCCGGCGTCGTCGAGGAGCTGCTGGCCGTCGGCCGCGAGCTGCTCGCCGTCCCCCGCCTCGAAGGGCTCGGCGTCGTCGCCGTTCGCCTGGCTGTTGAGGAAGTTGACGATGCCCCCGACGTACTCCGGCACGATGTCGACGCTGTCGGGGAAGGTCGGCATGTAGCCGTCGCGCGAGTCGACCAGCTTGACGTCCGGCTCGTAGCCGGCGTCCTCGAGGAGCAGGGTGTACATCTCGGCCATCAGCGTGGCCTCCGGGAAGGCCTGACCGGCGATCGAGACCGGGCCGCCACCGCTGGCCGCGGTGTCGTCACCGGAGCCCTCGGAGGCGAGGTCGTCGCCGGCACAGCCGGCCAGGACGAGGGAGCCGGCGGCGAGGAGCGCGGCCAGCGAGCGAGTGAGCGTCATCGGGGTACCTTCTGTGTCCCGCGACCGTGGCCGCGCGTGTCCGGTGCGGGGTTCAGCCCGCGTGGCTGCCGGTGGACCCGGCCGCCGGCTCCAGCGTACGGCGGTCCGCCGACACGTCACTCCCACCGGCGGGTGAGACACCGTGTGATCCCGCACTCGGCGGGGTGACCGCCCGCTGCGCGAGCGCGGCCAGCACCTCGAGCACCAGGGCGACCAGCGCGACCACGAGCGCTCCGGCGAGGCCCTTGCCGTAGTTGGTGCGGTAGAAGCCGTCGGTGATCACGCGACCGAGCCCGGGCCCCGCCACCAGCGCCGCGATGGTCGCGGTGGCCCAGACCTGGACCAGCGCCAGGCGCAGCCCCGAGACGACCAGCGGCAGGGCGAGCGGCAGCTCGACGCGGAAGAACTGCTGGCGCCCGGTCATGCCCATCCCCCGCGCCGACTCCTTGACGTCGGCCGGCACCTCGCGGACCGCGACGTAGGCGTTGGTGATGATCGGCGGGAGCGCGAAGGCCGCGAGCGCGAGCAGGGTGGCCAGGCCGGCCCGGCCGTAGGGGCCGAGCTCCTCGCGGCCGGGGAAGTCGAGGGTCACCAGCAGGGCCAGCAGCGCGAAGGTGGGGACGGCCCGGCCGACGTTGCTGATGTTGATCGCCAGGAAACCGCCCCGTCCGAGGTGGCCCAGCCAGAGGGCGAGCGGGAGGCCGATCGCCGCCGCGATCAGCAGGGCGGTGACGGTCAGCAGCAGCTGCTGCACCAACAGCTCGAGCATGCCGCCGGAGCCGGTCCAGTTCCCGGCGTCGGTGAGGTAGGCCCAGGCATCGGCGAGGACGGTCATGCCGCCACCCCCCGGGTCCACGGCGTGAGCAGCCGTTGCGCCAGCACCAGCAGGACGTCGAGCACCACGGCCAGCAGCACGCAGAGCAGCGCTGCGGTCATCAGCTCGGCCCGGAAGTTGGTGTTGACACCGTCCTTGATCAGGTTGCCGAGCCCGCCGTACGCCACCAGCGAGCCGACGGTCGTCAGCGCGACGGTCGAGACGGTCGCGACCCGCAGCCCGGCCATGATCACCGGCAGCGCCAGCGGCAGCTCGACGCGCAGCAGCAGCCGGCCCGCGCCGTACCCCAGGCCGGTCGCGGCCTCGCGCACGTCGGCGGGCACGGAGCGCAGCCCCTCGAGCATGCTGCGGACCAGGATCGTCAGTGCGTAGAGCCCCAGGCCGAGCACCACGGTGGTCGGCGAGAGGCCGGTGAAGGGCAGCAGCAGCGGGAACAGCGCCAGCGACGGGATCGTGTAGATCCCGGTGCTCACGCCGAGCACCGTCGACTCCAGCCGCGGCCAGCGGCGGGCGAGCAGCGCGAGCGGGAAGGCCAGCGCGACCCCGAAGGCCACGGCCGCCACCGTGATCAGCACGTGCTCGACGGTCGCGTCGAGGATCTCCGACTGCCGGTCCACGACGTACTGGCCGCAGAACCACTCGTTGGTGAGGCGGCTGTAGCAGCTCGGCTCGGCGGCGCTCACGAGTCGCTCACCGGACGCTCACCCGGGGGCTCGCCAGTAGGGTCACGGCATGGACGGTACCGCCACCACCCCGATGATCCGGCTGAGCGGCGTCGGCAAGACCTACCCGGACGGGACGGTCGCGGTCCACGAGCTCGACCTCGAGGTCGCGGCCGGCGAGATGGTCTGCCTGGTCGGACCGTCGGGCTGCGGCAAGTCCACCACCCTGAAGATGATCAACCGGCTGATCGAGCCCACCTCCGGCAGGATCGAGGTCGACGGTCGCGACGTCACCCACGCCGACCCGGTCGAGCTGCGGCGCGGGATCGGCTACGTGATCCAGCAGGTCGGGCTGTTCCCCCACCAGTCCATCGAGACCAACGTGATGACGGTGCCGCTGCTGTACGGCGAGTCGAAGGCGACCGCGCGGCACCGGGCGCACGAGCTGATGCAGCTCGTCGGGCTCGAGCCCACGACGTACGCCGACCGCTACCCGCACCAGCTCTCGGGTGGCCAGCGGCAGCGCGTCGGCGTGGCGCGGGCCCTCGCCGCCGACCCGCCGGTGCTGCTCATGGACGAGCCGTTCGGTGCGGTCGACCCGGTGGTGCGGGTGCGGCTGCAGGACGAGTTCGGTCGGCTGCAGCGCGAGCTCGGCAAGACCGTCGTGCTGGTCACCCACGACATCGACGAGGCGGTGAAGCTCGGCGACCGGGTCGCCGTCTTCGCCGCGGGCGGCCGGCTCGCGCAGGTCGCCACCCCGGCGGAGCTGCTGGCCCGGCCGGCCGACGACTACGTCGCCGACTTCGTCGGCTCGACCTCCGGCCTGCGCCGGCTCACCGTCACCCGGATCGACCCCGCCCACCTCGAGCCGATGGACGGCGTCAACGCCGCCGACCTCGCGGCCGCGATCGACGTGGACGCGACGCTCGAGGAGGCGCTCGCCGCGATGCTCCGCGACGACCGGGCCATGGTGGGCGTCAAGGACGGCGCCCGGTTCGTCGGCGTCCTCACCCCCGGCGGGGTGCACCGAGCGCTGCGGGCGTCGCTGACCGACCCGACCTCCGCGGTCTAATTGCTACTGCCGCGGGTGCTGACACCCGCGGCAGTGACCACAGCACCGCGGGAGACGGGTCAGGAGACCGGCACGTCCCTGTGCCAGGACTCGGTGACGTACTTGGTGCGCCATCCCATGCCCTCGTAGAGCCGGTGGGCGTTGGTCGAGGAGTCGGCGTCGACCTCGAGCCCGACGCTGCTCCGGCCGCGGCGGGCGGCATCGGCGATGATCGTGCGCAGCAGCCCCTTGGCCACCCCGCGTCCCCGGGCGGCGTCGATGACGCCGATGTAGGAGACGTAGGAGGAGTCCGGGCCCTGGGTGTTCTGCGAGACCGTGCCGATCAGGGCCCCGACGGCAGGGGCCCGGCCCGCCGGTGCTTCGAGACCCTCCGGCACGTCGTCGACCAGCTCCGCGACCCACCAGTGGTTCCAGCGGTGGCCGGGGTCCTCACGGAGCCGGTGCAGGAACTCGCCGTAGGTCTCCTCGAAGGAGTTGAAGTGGTCGGTGAAGGCCTGCTCCAGCACGTCGTGCACGGCGCGCAGGTCCTCCTCGTCGGGCAGCCCCTGGCCCTCACGGGCGACCAGCCGGATCCGGGCGCCCCGGTCCTCCCACTCGTCGGGGTCGGGGACCAGCGCCTCCTCGTCGGCCTCGACCGGGCGGCTCATCTGCCACCAGGAGCGGACCTTGTGGAAGCCGGCCCCGGTCAGCCAGTCGGCCTGCCGCCGGTCGCCGGCGAAGGCGCCGGTGTCGATCTGCTGGACCTCGAGGCCGCGGGCCCGCCCGACGGCGCGCGCCTGCTCCTGGGCCCAGTCGAAGAGCAGCAGCGAGCAGGCGTCGGCGACGTCGTCCGGAAGGTCGCGCTCGACGACGTGGACGAACATCATCCGCCCGGCGGCCCGGTCGTGGACGCTTCCCCAGGCGCGGACCTCGCCCGCGAGGTCGCGGACCACGACGTTCTCGCGCATCCGCAGCCCCTGCTCGGACACCTCGACCAGCACGTCGTCGACCGACGCACCGGCCCAGCCGCGGCCGGCGTCCTCGTGGGCGCGCAGCAGCTGGGTCAGCCGGGCGACCACGAACCGGTCGGCAGGGTCGGGCGGCTCGACCCGCCAGCCGTCCATCAGGTGCTCGGAGTCCGCGAGGAGTCCGTCGGGGTCACTGTGGAACCGGTTGTCCTCGGGGATCACGTCGCCATCCTTCCGTACGCCGGCGCCACGACGAACCGCGGCGTGTGCCTGAGACCTACCGGTAGGTAGGTGTCAGGCACACGCCGCGGTCGTGGATCGTTCAGGCGCGCATCCGCTCGGGCTGGGTCTGCCACGCGGCGAGCTCGGCCCGCAGCACGTCGACCTCCTGCTCGAGCTCGGCGACCCGGACCACCGCCTCGGCGGCCCGCTCCTCGGCCTCGTCGAGGCGGGTGGACGTCGCCCGGCCCTCCTGCTCGGCCAGCTCGGCGCGGCGCGCCTCGGCGTTGAACTTGAGCGTCGCCGCGGCCGCCCGCTTCTGCGCGGCCGACAGCGCCGACTCCAGCTCGGTGAGCGCGTGCTCCTGGCGCTCGACGCGCGCGGTCATCCGCGAGGAGAACTCCGCGTGCTCGGCGGTGCGCTGCTCGGTGAGGCCGCGGTAGGCCTGCGCCTGCTCGGCGCGGTCGCGCGCAGCGTCGTGCCGCGTCTGCAGCAGCTCGGTGTAGGTGATCCGGGTGGCGGCAGCGCCGAGCACCACGGAGGAGATGGCGGCCAGTGCCTGGAACCAGGCGGCGTCACCGAGGAAGGCGACGGTGACCAGCACCGCGGCGATCGTGAGCAGGGATACGGCGACCGTGAGGCGCGTGCTGCGCTGTCGCCGGCGAGCAGTCGGGGAAGACATGCCCCGAGGTTATGTCTCCTCGGGGTCGCAACGGACGCGACACGCACGCTCGAGCAGCAGCGCTCCCACGACCACGCCCGCGGCGGCGAGGCCCGCCAGGGCCGAGCGGAGCATCCGCTCGTCGGCCAGCTCGGCGCGCAGGCCGAGCCAGCTCACGGCGTACCCGACGTAGCCACCGGCGGCCAGGCCACCGACGACGACGCACGCGCGGGCCAGCACCAGCCGGTTGACGGCGCGGTGCGGCTCCAGCCACTCGCCGCGCACGTGCAGGCTGCGGTGGGTGACGTACGCCGTCCCGAGCAGCACCGCGGCGACGAAGGCCAGGGTGAGGGGCTGCGTCCAGCTGACCAGCGGCGGGGTGCCGAACCGGTCGGCGACGGGGTGCAGCAGCCAGCCGGCGACCAGGCCGACCATGACCGTGCTCCCGACGACGGCGGGGCCGGTCGGCTGCATCCCGTCCTGCGGCTGCGATGCACTCCCGGGTGGCTCCTCGGGGAGCCGGTCGCTCACGGGACCTGCTGGATCACGGGACCTCGAGCTCGAGGTCGTCGCGCCGGGTCACCACCGAGGTGTCCAGCCCGGCCAGGAGGTCGGCGACGGGACCGGCGTCGACCAGCTCGGCGTCCGGTTCGACGTCGTGCCACGGCTGCAGCACGAACGCACGCTCGTGGGCGCGCGGGTGGGGCAGCACCAGCTCGTCGTTGCTGCGCCGGTCCCCGACGACGATGAGGTCGATGTCGAGGGTGCGCGGCGCGTTGCGGACCTCGGAGCGTTCGCGGTCGAAGGCGTCCTCGACGGCCAGCGCCCGGTCGAGGAGCCGGTGGGCGGCGAGCGTGGTGTCGAGGAGCAGCACCGCGTTGAGGTAGTGGTCGGAGTCCTCCGGGGCGTCGACGGGCTCGGTCTCGTAGACCGGCGAGACGGAGGTGACCCACACGTCGGGGGTGTCGGCCACCGCGTTGACGGCGCCCTGCAGCGCGGCCAGCCGGTCGCCGAGGTTGGAGCCGAGGGCGAGGACGACCCGGCGGATCGGCCGCATCTCCCCGGTCAGGGTGTCGGCATCGATGATGTTCGGGTTGGGCGTCTCGGTCACGGGCGGGGCTCCCTCGCGTCTCTCCGGATCGTCAATGCCACGTCGGCGAAGTCCGCCTCGATCGGGGCATCGGGCTTGTGGACGGTCACCTCGACCCATTCAACACGACGGTCCGAGAGGCACTCCCCGGCGACCCTGTCGGCCAGGGTCTCGATGAGGTCCACGGGGTCCGCCTCGACGGCGGCCTTCACCCGGGCCACGAGGTTTCCGTAGTCGACGGTGTCGTGCAAGTCGTCCGACGCGGCGGCGACCCGGGTCTCGAGTCCCAGGGTGAGATCGATCACGAAGTCCTGGCCGTCGCGGCGCTCGTGGTCGAAGACGCCGTGGTGGCCCCAGCAGCGCACGCCGCTCACGATGAGCCGGTCGGTCATGGTGTCTCCTCGGTCTCGGTCAGGCGCTGCAGGACCCGCAGCGCGTCGTGGCTGGCGCGGACGTCGTGCACCCGGACGCACCAGACGCCCCGCTGGGCGAGCAGCAGCGTCAGGGCGGTGCTGGCGGCCTCGCGGTCGTCGACCGGGCGCGGGGTCCCGTCGCCGGCGGCGAGCAGGTGGCCCAGGAAGGTCTTGCGGCTCGCACCGACCAGCAGCGGCAGGCCGAGCGAGGCGATCCGGTCCAGCCCTGCGACCAGCTGCCAGTTGTGCTCGGCGGTCTTGGCGAAGCCGAGCCCCGGGTCGAGCACGAGCCGGTCGTCGGCGATGCCGGCCGCGCGGGCGGCCTCGACGCGCTGCTGCAGCTCGGCGCGGACCGTCTCCACCACCCCGCCGGTCCCGTCGTACGCCGCCTGCGACTGCATGGTGTCGGCGTGCCCGCGCCAGTGCATGGCGACGTAGGTGACACCCGTGGCCGCGACCACGTCGAGGACCGCGGGGTCGGCGAGCCCGCCGGACACGTCGTTGACGATCTGCGCCCCGGCCGCGATCGCGGCGCGGGCCACCTCGGCCCGCATCGTGTCGACGGAGACGACCGCGTCGCGGGCCAGCGCCTCGATCACCGGCACCACCCGGGCGAGCTCCTCGGCCACCACCGGGCGGGTGGCACCCGGCCGGGTCGACTCGCCCCCGACGTCGAGCACGTCGGCGCCGTCGTCGAGCAGCCGCCGGCCGTGCGCGATCGCGGCCGCGGGGTCGGCGTAGCGGCCACCGTCGGAGAACGAGTCGGGCGTGACGTTCACGATCCCCATCAGCACCGGGGACGGCACGGGTCAGGATCCCCGGTTGATGAGGGAGAGCGCCTCCGCGCGCGTGGCGGGCTCGCGCATGCTGCCGCGCATCGCGGACGTGATGGTGCGGGCGCCGGCCTTGCGGACGCCGCGCATGGTCATGCAGAGGTGCTCGGCCTCGATCACCACGATCACCCCGCGGGCGTCGAGGATCTCCATCAGCGCGTCGGCAACCTGGGTCGTGAGCCGCTCCTGGACCTGCGGCCGCTTGGAGTAGACGTCGACGAGGCGGGCCAGCTTGGAGAGGCCGGTGATCTTGCCGGACTTCGCCGGGATGTAGCCGACGTGGGCGACCCCGGTGAAGGGCACCAGGTGGTGCTCGCACATCGACCACAGCTCGATGTCGCGCACGAGCACCATCTCGTCGTGGCCGAGGTCGAAGGTGGTGGTGAGGACGTCCTCCGCCCGCATCCGCAGCCCGGCGGTCAGCTCCGCGTACGCCCGGGCGACGCGGGCCGGCGTCTCCTTCAGGCCCTCGCGGTCGGGGTCCTCCCCGATCGCCGCCAGCAGCTCGCGGACCGCTGCCTCCGCCCGCGCGTGGTCGAAGTCCGGGATCTCGTCCGGCGACCGCTCGGGCTGGTGGATGCGGTCGGTCACGGGGTCACCGGCGGGGGCGAGGGCGGCGTGCTGCCGGGGCCGCCCGGCTCCGGCGTACCGCCGTGGAGGTCACCACCCGCGCCGGGAGGGGTGATGACCACACCGGCCTCCTCGGTGGGGGCGGTGCCGTTGGCGCGGACCCGGTCGCGGATCTCCTGCGGCACCTCGATCGGAGGGATCTCCGACGGGGTGCGCTCGGCCGAGCCGGTCCACGCGGGCCGCGTCGGGCGCAGCCGCAACGGCTCGAACACCGCGGCAACCTCGGCCTTGTCGAGGGTCTCCCTGTCGAGCAGCGCGAGCACCAGGGCGTCGAGGACGTCGCGGTTCTCCTCGAGGATGTCGAAGGCCTCCTGGTGGGCGGCCGCGATGAAGTTCTTGACCTCGGCGTCGACCTTGGCGGCGACGTCCTCGGAGTAGTCGCGCTGGTGGCCCATGTCGCGACCGAGGAAGGGCTCGGAGGTGGAGTCTCCCAGCTTGATCGCGCCGAGGGTCTCGGTCATGCCGTACTGGGTGACCATCGCCCGGGCCAGCCCGGTGGCCTTCTCGATGTCGTTGCCGGCACCGGTGGTGGGGTCGTGGAAGACCATCTCCTCCGCCGCCCGGCCGCCCATCATGTAGGCCAGCTTGTTGAGCAGCTCGCTGCGCGTCTGGGAGTACTTGTCCTCGTCGGGCAGCACCATCGTGTAGCCGAGGGCGCGGCCGCGGGGCAGGATCGTCACCTTGTGCACCGGGTCGCTGCCGGGCAGCGCCGCGGCCACGAGCGCGTGGCCGCCCTCGTGGTAGGCGGTGACGAGCTTCTCCTGCTCGCTCATCAGCCGGGTGCGTCGCTGCGGTCCCGCGATGACCCGGTCGATGGCCTCGTCGAGGGCGTGGTCGGTGACGAGCTTGCCGCCCTCGCGGGCGGTGAGCAGCGCGGCCTCGTTGAGCACGTTGGCGAGGTCGGCGCCGCTGAAGCCGGGCGTACGCCGGGCCACGGCGCGCAGGTCGACGTCCTCGGCGAGCGGCTTGCCGCGGGAGTGGACCTTGAGGATCTGCTCGCGACCGGCCAGGTCGGGCGCGTCGACGCCGATCTGGCGGTCGAAGCGGCCCGGGCGCAGCAGCGCGGGGTCGAGCACGTCGGGCCGGTTGGTGGCCGCGATCAGGATGACGCCGCCGCGGACGTCGAACCCGTCCATCTCGACCAGGAGCTGGTTGAGGGTCTGCTCGCGCTCGTCGTGACCGCCGCCCATGCCGGCGCCGCGGTGGCGGCCGACGGCGTCGATCTCGTCGATGAAGACGATCGCCGGGGCGTTCTCCTTGGCCTGCTCGAACAGGTCGCGGACCCGGCTGGCGCCGACTCCGACGAACATCTCGACGAAGTCGGAGCCGGAGATCGAGTAGAACGGGACGCCCGCCTCGCCGGCGACGGCGCGCGCGAGCAGGGTCTTGCCCGTGCCGGGCTGGCCGTAGAGCAGCACGCCCTTGGGGATCTTGGCGCCGACGGCCTGGAACTTGGCGGGCTCCTGGAGGAACTCCTTGATCTCGCCGAGCTCCTCGATCGCCTCGTCGCAGCCGGCGACGTCGCTGAACGTCGTCTTCGGCATGTCCTTGGTGATCAGCTTCGCCTTGGACTTGCCGAACTGCATG
This sequence comes from uncultured Actinomycetota bacterium, assembly GCA_963754575.1. Lineage (GTDB taxonomy): Bacteria > Actinomycetota > Actinomycetes > Propionibacteriales > Nocardioidaceae > Nocardioides. Next base: position 338,172 of record CAVWGQ010000027.1, read on the forward strand.
ACCCCGCGACCGCCGCCGCCCTGCATGCTGTTCATCAGCCACACGAAGACCAGCACGATCAGCACGAACGGGATCAGCGCGCCGAGCAGGTTGCCGATGAAGCTCGGGCGTGCCACCTCGGTGGTGTACTCCTCGATGTTCCCGGCGGCGATCTGCTCCTCGACCAGGTCCTCGATCTCGGCCTGGGTGTCGGTGAGCCAGTACGTCATGACCTGGTTGCCGCCCTCGCGGTCGACCCCGTCGTCGAGGGTCGCCTGGATGACCTGGTCGCCGTCGACGAAGGTGATCTCGGAGACCTCGCCGGCCTCGATGTACTCGACCATGCGGGAGGAGCTGATCTCCTCGTACTCCCCGGTGGGGACGAGGAACTGGAGGGCGAGCAGGACGCCGGTCACGGCGAGGATGCCGATGACCCAGCGATTGAGGAGGATCCGCTTCACGTACTTCTCTTCGTCGAGGGGGACGGTGGGACGACCATTCTCGCAGGCGCCCCCAATGCGGGCGAACCTACGGGCGTCCCGGTGGGCCTCTGAACCCCGGGCCGCTCGAGCCGTCAGGAATAGACGTGGGGGGCGAGGGTGCCGATGTCGCGCAGGTTGCGGTAGCGCTCGCGGTAGTCGAGGCCGTAGCCGACGACGAACTCGTCGGGGATGTCCCAGCCGATGTACTTCACGTCGACCGGCATCTGCAGCGCCTCGGGCTTGCGGAGCAGCGTGCAGATCTCGACGCTGGCCGGCGAGCGGGAGGCGAGGTTGGAGGTCAGCCACGACAGCGTGAGGCCGGTGTCGATGATCTCGTCGACGATCACGACGTGGCGACCGCTGATGTCGGTGTCGAGGTCCTTGAGGATCCGGACCACGCCGCTGGACTTGGTGCCGGAGCCGTAGGACGAGATCGCCATCCAGTCCATCTCGATGTGGCGGGTGAAGCTGCGGGCGAGGTCGGCCATGACCATCACCGCCCCGCGCAGGATGCCCACGATGAGCAGGTCCTGGCCGTCGTAGTCGGTCTCGATGTCGGCCGCCAGCTCACCGAGCCGGGCGCGGATCTGCTCCTCGGTGTAGAGCACGTTGAGCAGGTCGTTCTCCACGTGGGACGCATCCATGCGGATGAGCCTAGGCCCTGCGACCCACGTGGAGAACGTCCCCCCAAATCAGGTGGCTACTGCAGGACACGCAGCAGCGGGGAGCCGGGCAGCCAGCCCCGGCTTGCGGCGACGGTGCGGCCGCGGGCCCCACGGACGGTCACGTCCACGGGGGCGGAGGTGGACCCCTTCACGTAGCTGGACATCGGGTGCCACACGGCCTTGACGGTGTGCGCGCCGCGCGCGACCTCACCCACGGGTCGGTTCGTGGCGGCGGTGACGACCTTGACTGCGGCACCGGCGCGCTGGGTGGCCGTGAGGGTGCGGTCGGGGAGCGAGAGCCGGGTCGTGCTCGGCACCCGCTTCCTCTCGAGCAGCACCTCACCGAGGCTGACGACACCGCGCCGGGTGACGGCGTACTCCCCCAGGTCGGCGCTGCGGTAGCCGGGCTTGGAGAGCGTGACGTCGTAGGTGTCGGCACCGCCGACGGCGAGGTAGAAGTAGCCGTGATGCGGGCCGTCGGTCCGGTCGCTGGCGTAGGTCAGCGCGCTGGCCGCGACGCTACCGTTGCCGCGCACCGCCTGCACCGGCACGTCGTCGACGTGGCGCCCGCCCTGGTCGACGACGACGCCCTGCATACGCGGACGGACGGGGGCGGCGTGGGCCGGTGCCGCCAGTCCGGTCAGGAGGACCGCCGTGGCCAGCGCGAGCGGTACGAGTCGCGTGGACCTCACGGCTTTCTCCGTCCGGGGGGTGACGTGGTCGCGGTCCGGGGGGTGACCGCGCTCCCACTCTGCGCGGCACCCCGTCGGCGGGACACCGGAACGGGCGAAGATGGCCCGAACGGGTCAGGCAGGAGTGTCCGGCCGGTGGAACGCCAGGCGTGACGCCCCGTGCTCCGCGACCCGGACCGCCCGCAGGTGACCGGGCAGGTCCACGCCCTGCTGGCCGCGCCAGTCGGTCACCAGCGCGTCCACCCCGAGCAGGTGGCCGTGGGTGAGGTCCGAGGGGATCGCCCCCGCGTCCAGCGCCGCGAGCCGCAGCACCCGGTGCCGGATCGCGTCGGGCAGCTGCGCCAGCGCGGTGACCGGGAGGTCGCGCAGCGCGTCGTACGCCGCCTGCGCCTGGGCGTCGAGCTCGGCGACGTCGCGCTGCAGCTGGGTGGCGGTGCGGGCCAGCGCCCGGGCGACCCCGGGACCGAGCTCGCGCTCGAGCACCGGCATCACCTCGTGGCGCAGCCGGCTGCGGGTGAAGGCCGGGTCGCTGTTGTGGGGGTCGGTCCACCACCCGATCCCCTCGGTGGTGCAGGCGGCCTCGGTCTGCGCGCGGGTGACGTCGAGCAGCGGCCGGCGGAAGCAGTCGTACGCCGCGCGCATGCCGGCGATCGAACGGCCGCCGCTGCCGCGGGTCAGCCCGAGCAGCACCGTCTCGGCCTGGTCGTCGAGGGTGTGGCCGAGCAGCACGACCTGCGAGCCGAACCGTTCGGCGACCTCCTCGAGGACGGAGTAGCGCGCCTCGCGGGCGGCGGCCTCCGGCCCCCGCCCGCCACCCTCGACGTGCACGCGCACCGCCACCGTCTCGTCGACCCCGAGCTGCGCCATCCGGCCGACCAGGTCACTCGCCCGCTCCGCCGAGCCCGGCTGCAGGCCGTGGTCGACGGTCACGCCGACGACCCGCGCCGGACCTCCGCGGAGCTCGAAGACGGTCGCGGCGAGCAGGGCGAGCGAGTCGGCGCCGCCGCTGCAGGCGACGAGGACGGGAGTGCCGTCCGCGAGGTCGGCCAGACCGCGTCGTACTGCCAGCCGGACGGCCGCCAGGGACGGGTCGAGGCTCATCGACTCGGGTGCTCCGTCAGAGGACCCGGGAGATCCAGGCCGCGGGATCGCCGATCTCGACCTTGGACGGCAGGTTCTCCGGCCGGTCCCAGACCGCGTTGAAGTCCGCCATGCCCACCTTGTCGACGACGCCGCGGACGAAGGCGGCGCCGTCTCGGTACTGCGCCATCTTGGCGTCGAGGCCGAGCGCCTTGCGCAGGAACCGGTCGAGCAGGCCGACGCCCTTGCGGCGCTGGTTGAAGCTGCGGCGGATGTCGGCGACCGACGGGATGACCTGGGGCCCGACGCCGTCCATCACGACGTCGGCGTGGCCCTCGAGCAGGGACATCAGGCCGGTGACGCGGTCGAGCACCTCGCGCTGGGCGGGGCTGCTGAGCACGTCGAGGACGCTGCCGCCACCGCGCACGGCCTGGACCAGCCGGTCGATGCCGCCGTCGAGCATGCCGCCGGGGTCGACGGTCGCGGCGAGCGACTCGACCTCGGAGTGGAGGTGCCCGCGCATCCAGGGGACGGCGGTGAACTGGACCCGGTGGGTCTCCTCGTGCAGGCACACCCACAGCCGGAAGTCGGTCGGGTCGGCACCGAGCTCGCGCTCGACGTGGACGATGTTGGGGGCGACGAGGAGCAGCCGGCCGTGCGGCTCGTGGAAGGGGTCGAACTGGCCGAGCACCTTGGAGCCGAGGAAGCCGAGCAGCAGCCCGACCTCGCCGCCGGTCACCCGCGAGCCGATCGCCTGCGCCATCCCGGTGGGGGCGCCCTTCTTCTCCTGCAGCTTCGCCACCAGCGGGTCGAGCATCACCGAGAAGGCCTCGGCGTTGGCCCGCACCCAGCCCTCGCGGTCGACGACCAGGACCGGCGCGGTGTGCTCGGCCGCGGCCAGGCCCGTGAACTCGCGCACCAGGCCGGTCGAGCGGTCGGCGTCGGCGCGGAGCTCGGCGACGGCGGCCGCGGCCTCCTGCGGGGACACGGCCGGGCCGGGCCCCGCGATCCGCGCGCCGACCGACACCGCGACGTCCCAGTCGACCATCTGACCCACGGGCTCACTCATGGGATCGACCCTAGCCGTGGGTCGCAACGCCGAGGGGGGCGGAACTCAACCCCGAGGGAGCCGGAACTCAACGGTTTGGGGTCAGCGGGAGCAGCGGCAGGCGCCGAGGGCGGCGGCCACGTTGTCGAGGTCCTGCTGGGCGTCGAGGGTGTCCGCCTCGCGGATCCGGTCGGCGGCGAGCACGAACACCAGGGGGGTGCCGCGCTGGTCGAGCGCGATCCCGGCCAGCGAGCGCACGCCCCCGAGCGACCCGGTCTTGGCGCGCACCCGGCCGACGGCGGCCACGGGGGCGGTGTCGAAGCGGAAGGCGAGCGAGCCCGTGAACCCACCGACCGGCAGGCCGGTCAGCACCGCCCGCAGCTCGGGGTGGACCGGGTCGCCCGCGACCTGCAGCGCACCGAGCAGGGACGTCATGGCGAGCCGGTTGTCCCGCGAGAGTCCGCTGCCGTCGCGGATCACCGCACCGGCCAGGTCGACGCCGAGGTCGGCGAGGGAGCGGCGTACGCCAGCGGCCCCGCCCGCGAACGAGCCGTCGTCGAGCTCGGCGATCCCGACGTGGTGGGCCAGCACCTCGGCGCCCTCGTTGTCGCTGACCTCGAGCACGTGCTCCACCACCTGCGAGAGCGGCGGGCTCTCGACCCGGGCGAGCTCGGTCGCGCCACGCGGGGCCTGCCGCTCGGTCGGCGCGCCCTGGACGCGGACCCCCGCCCGCCGCAGCGCCGCAGCGAACGCGTCGGCGGCCGCGAGGGACGGGTCGTCGACCCGGAAGGAGCGGTCGGGTGCCAGCCCCTCGTCGACCCAGAGCGCCGTGATCGGGGAGACGATGTCGTCGGGGACGTAGTCGGCGCGCCAGGCGGGGCTCTCGTCCGGACCGGTGAACAGCGAGTCGTCGTAGGCCAGCCGGACCGGGGAGGCCTTTCCCTTCCGCTCCCGCAACGCCGCGGCGGTCTCGCGGGCCAGGGTCGTGACGTCTGCGGCGTCCGGCACGTCCCCGTCGACCGGCGCGCGCTCGAGCAGCGGGTCGCCGCCGCCGACCAGGGTCAGCGTCCGGCCCTGCTGCACCACGGTGGTGGCGAAGCGGTGGTCGGGGCCCAGGGACGCCAGCGCCGCCGTGCCCGTGAGCACCTTCATCGTCGACGCCGGGATGGCGGTCTGGCCCCGCGTGTCCACGGTGTACGCCGACCCGTCGCCGCCGAGCGCTGCCACCGCGACGTGGACCGAGCGGCCGAGGTCGCGGTCGGCGAGGCCGCGCGCCAGCGCGCGTCGTGCGGCGGACGGGAGCAGGCGCCCCTCGTCGGCGGCCTCGGCCACCGGGTCCGGCTCGGGGAGCTCGGGTACGTCGATGCCCTCGGGCGGCGCGACGGCCGCCGGCTCGGTCACGGGGTCGGGCGCGTCGGCGGTGGTGAAGCGGTCGACGAGGTCGTCGGCGTAGCCCAGCCGCCAGGCCGCGGCGGCGCCACCGAGCACCACGACGAGCACCAGGACCAGCACCACCGGCAGCCGTCGCCGGCCGTGCGTGGCGTGGTTCCGACCACCCTTGCCCACTGAAGACCCCTTCCCGGCTGCGCGTTCGGTCACATTGTGCGCGACACTGTTCCCGGCCCGGACGGGCCGGTCGTCTGCAGAGGAGGAGCAACGGTGCTCGAGTTCGACGTGGTGGTGGAGATCCCCAAGGGGGAGCGCAACAAGTACGAGGTCGACCACGAGACCGGACGCATCCGGCTCGACCGGATGCTCTTCACCTCGACCGCCTACCCCGCCGACTACGGATTCATCGAGCACACCCTCGGCCAGGACGGCGATCCGCTCGACGCGCTGGTCATCCTCCAGCAGCCCACGTTCCCCGGCTGCATCATCAACTGCCGCGCCATCGGCATGTTCCGGATGACCGACGAGGCCGGCGGCGACGACAAGGTGCTGTGCGTCCCCACGCTCGACCCGCGCCTCGAGCACCTGCGCGACATCAACCACGTCTCCAAGTTCGACCGGCTGGAGATCCAGCACTTCTTCGAGGTCTACAAGGACCTCGAGCCCGGCAAGTCCGTCGAGGGTGCCGACTGGGTCGGCCGTACCGAGGCCGAGGCCGAGGTCCGCGCGTCGTTCGAGCGGGCCAAGGACACCCCGGGCCACTGAGGTCCGGGTCTGCCGTGTCGCTGGTTACCCGGATATCCGGGTAACCAGCGAAATCGCATCGCTGGATCCCTCGGGAACCTCACGACTCGCTCAAGAACCTTCCCGCCTCGCCACCGCCGAGGGCGCCGGTCAGCCCGCCCGCACGCCCCGGAAGTAGCCGAGCGCACCGGCCACGTCGACGCGGACGTCGACCAGGCCCGCCTCGGTGAGCCACCGGCGTACGTCGCCGGCGGAGCCGGACGGCCCGATCAGGTGTGCCAGCCGGCCACCCCGCAGCAGCGGCGCGAAGCGCGGCCCGGTGCCGGTGAGCACCGCGCTGCCGACCAGGAGCGCGCCGGGGCGCAGCACCCGACCCATCTCGAGCACCGCCGCGCGCGGGTCGGGGAAGCAGTGGAGCCCGGTGAGGGTGACGACGAGGTCGAAGGACGCGTCCGTCGAACGGCAGCGCCGCGACGTCGGCCAGCGTGGTGGTCACCTGGTCGGCGACGCCCGCGCGACCGGGCGGCGTCCTCGGTGCGGGCCAGCATCCGCGGCGAGATGTCGGCGGCGACGTAGGAGATCCCCTGCCCGGGCCGCAGCCCGCGCAGCGCGACCCCACCGCCGCACGGCACGTCGAGCACCCGTGACCCGGCCGGCAGCCGTCCCGACTCGGCGGCGGTGTCGTAGAGCCGGCGCAGGTCGCTGCCCATGCCCAGCCGCCACGCGGCGCCGCCGGCGCCCGGGTGCTCGACCATCCAGTCGTAGAACGACCCCCAGAGCGGGTCGGCGACCCAGCCGCCGACCAGCCGGTCCCGGAGGTTCACGAGCCGAGCAGCTCGGGCGACCGCAGCATCTCGGGGGGTACGCCGAAGCCGTCGACCAGGTCGACGGCGATCGGCCGGACCTTGCGGCACAACCCGTTGACCTCGCGGCTGATCGCCTTCGACCGGGTGACCGACAGCCGCCCGTGCTCGATCCACCAGGCCCGGTCGGCCTCGATGGTGGTGAGCGCGAACAGGTCGCACATCAGGTTCAGCGCGACCTTGAGGTCGCCGTCGGGCAGGCCCGCGACCTTCTCGAGGAAGGCGTCGAGCACCAGCCGCTCGACGTGGGCGTGCGCGGCGCCGATCACGTGGTCCTGCACGCGCGAGAACACCTCGCCGGGGTTCATCCCCTGGTCGATGCCGCGCTTGAGCCGGCGCGCGACCCCGGCGAGCATGTGCTCCTCGCGGAAGCGCAGCATCATCCGGTGGTAGTTCGGGTCGAGCAGCCCGGCCTCCTGGTCCCACTCGTCGCCGCCCGGGCAGCACGTCGCGGATCCGCTCGATCAGCTTGTGCACGGCCGTCTTCTCGATGACGGTGTCGACCGCGAGCCCGGCCACGAAGCGGACCATGCCGAACTGGTCCATCTCCTCGAACTCGCTGGCGTAGTCGGTCAGCAGCCCCTTGGCCACGAGCTGCATGCAGCACCGTGTTGTCGCCCTCGAAGGTGGTGAAGACGTCGGTGTCGGCCTTGAGCGCGGCGAACCGGTTGGCCGCGCGGTAGCCCTGCCCGCCGCAGGCCTCACGGCACTCCTGGATGGTGCGGGTCGCGTGCCAGGTGCCGAGCGCCTTGGTGCCGGCGGCCCGCGACTCCAGCCGCCGCCGCGGCTCCTCCCCCGCCTCGAGCCCGGAGAAGACCTGGTGCAGCTCGTCGGCGACGACCTCCTGCGCGAAGTGCAGCGCGTAGGTCCGCGCGAGCAGCGGGAGGAGCCGGCGCTGGTGCTGGCCGTAGTCGAGCAGCAGGTCCTCCTCCGGCGGCGACGTCGCCTCGAACTGGCGCCGCCGGTCGCCGTACTTGATGGCGATCGCGAGCGCGACCTTCGCGGCGTTGATGCCGGCGCCGCCGACGCAGACCCGGCCCTGCACGAGCGTGCCGAGCATCGTGAAGAAGCGGCGGTTCGGGTTCTCGATCGCGCTCTCGTAGACGCCGTCGGCGGTGACGTCGGCGAACCGGTTGAGCAGGTTCTCCCGCGGCACCCGGACGTCCTCGAAGCTGATCCGGCCGTTGTCGACGCCGTTGAGGCCCATCTTGAGCCCGTCGTCCTCGATCGTGATCCCGTCGAGCACCTCGCCGTCCCGGCGCAGGGGTACGACGAAGGCGTGCACGCCGTGCCCCTCCCCGTCGACCTCGAGCTGGGCGAAGACCGCGGCCAGCTCGGCGTGCCGCGCGGCGTTGCCGATCCAGTCCTTGCGCGCCTGCGGCCCGTGCGTGGTGATCACGAACTCCTGCGTCGCCGGGTCGTAGGTCGCGACGGTCCCGAGCGCCTGCACGTTGGACCCGTGGCCGACCTCGGTCATCGCGAAGCAGCCCATCGTCTGCGCGGTGATCAGGTCGCGCAGGTAGCGGTCGTGGTGGGGCTGCGGTGCCGAGCTGGAGCACGGCGCCGCCGAACAGCCCGAACTGCACGCCGACCTTGACCAGCACCGAGAGGTCGCCGAACGCGAGGGTCTCGAAGGCCGCGACCGAGGCGCCGATGTCGCCACCGCCGCCGTACTCGCTCGGGAAGCCCATCCCGGTCTGCCCGGTCGCCGCGAGCTCGACGACGAGGTCGCGCACCCGGTCGCGGTAGGCGTCGGTGCCGAGCGTCTCGGCCTCCTCGAGCACGGAGTCGTACGCCGCCAGGTTGCTGCGCACCAGCGCGCGGACCTCGGCGTACCGCCCGTCGAGCAGCGCGAGCAGGGCGGGCACGTCGACCTCGGGCTGGCGGTAGCCGGGCTCCTCCGTCGGCGCGGTCACGTCGGGCTCGGTAGCGACGGCGGGGACGTCGGTGACGGTGTCGGGTGGGGTCAGCTCGGTGGCCATGCCCCGAATCTACTGACCAGTACGACCTCGCGGGTCAGGGCCGGGCGAAGAAGTTCGGCGTCGTCCAGTAGTACATCGACTCCTCCACCACCGGGCGTCCGGTGCGCGGGGCGTGGATGATCCGGCCGTTGCCGGCGTACAGCGCGACGTGGTAGATCGACGAGGAGCTGCTCGAGGAGCCCCAGAAGACCAGGTCACCGGCCTGCAGGCTGCCGATCGAGACCGGGGTGGACTGCTCGTACTGCGCGACGGAGTAGTGCGGCAGCGACTTCCCGCCCGAGGCCCATGCGCCCAGGGTGAGGCCGGAGCAGTCCCAGGCGTCCGGGCCGGCGGCGCCCCAGCGGTAGGGCTCGCCGAGCTGGGCGCGGGCGAAGGAGATCGCCGAGGACACGCCGCCACCGGGAGCAGGCGGGGTGGGCGGGGACGGCGGGGTCGGCGGGGTGGGGTTCGTGGGCTGGGTGGGCTCGGTCGGCGGGGTCGGGCTCGGTCGGCTGCGTCGGCTGCGTCGGCTGCGTCGGCTGCGTCGGCTGCGTCCGGCGGGCTGCTCCTGCTCCTGCTCCTCGGCCTGCGTCGGCTGCCTCCTGGGCTGCAGCCGCGGCGGCGGCCTCGGCGGCCTGCTCCTCGAGCGCCGCCTGCCGCTGCTCGGCGAGCTCGACGCTGACGCCCTGCAGCCGGGCGAGCTCGGCGAGCAACCCGTCCTTCTGCGCGGCGACGGCCTGCGCCTCGGCGGCGGCCGCGGCGGCCGCGGCCCGGGCCGTGTCACGGGCGTCGCGCGCCTCGACCTGGGCGTCTCCTGCCGCGGTCTCGGCGGCGTCGGCCTGGTCGACGGCGACGTCGGCCAGCGTGGCGGCGGCGACGAACCCGGTGTAGCGGGTGTCGAGCGCCGACTCGGCCGCCTGCATGGTGGTGCTCTGCTGGACGACGGTGCCGATCCCGTCGGCCCGCACGATCGACGCGACGGCCGTCAGCGCGGGCGACATCTCGTAGGAGCTGACCAGCGCGTCGGCGTACGCCGACTGCTGTCGCCCGACGTCGGTGCGCGCGATACCGGCCCGGTCGGCCGCGGCGGCTGCTGCCTGCCGCGCCTGCTCGAGCCGGTACCGCGCGCCGTTCCACTCCTCGGTGGCCTGGGCCGCGGCGACGGCGGAGGACTGGAGGCGGTCGTTCGCAGCCGCGAGCTCGGACTGCACCGTGGCCACGTCGCGCTCGGTGTCGAGCGCTGCCGAGCGCGCGTCGCGGATCTCCTGGCGAGTGGGCATGCGCCCCTCGTCGGCACCCGCAGGGCCGACGAGCGGGGGGACCACCAGGGCGATCGCGAGCACTGCTGCTGCGGTACGGGCTGCGGTACGGGCCGGGACGGCTGTACGCACGACGGGTTCCTCCTGATCGACCACCGGTGCCGCGACCGTGGGCCGGGGGGCGCCACCGGGTCGTGGACATGCCCCGACGGGAGTCGGGGCACGACCGGCACGCTAGTGCTCATTCGTCACAAAAGAAACAGAAACCCCAAAAATCACATCAGTCCACCGGCGTGTCGACTTGCAAACTACAACCATGTAGTTCTAGGCGACCCGATGCTCGAGCCGTCCGAGCCCGCTCGCTGCTCGACCAGCCACCGCGGCGGCCGGCGCGTGACCTACCGCTCGGCGTCGACGGGGACGGCGGAGGTGGTCGTCGTCGGGTGGGACGTCAGGCCGTGCCGGTCGAAGACCTGCCCGCTCGCCTTGCCGCCGAGGTAGAACGCGAGCAGCGCGATCAGGATGCCGGCCACGTCGTCGGCGACGTAGTGCCAGCCGAAGTAGAGGGTCGCGACGATGGTGATCGCGAAGTTCGCCCAGAAGACCCAGCGCACGATCTTGTTCTCGATCGTGTACTGCACCATCAGCGCCACCAGCAACGTGATCGCGCAGTGCAGGCTCGCGAAGCCTGCGGTCGACTGCACCGCCCCCTCCACGCCCTGCACCACCACCCGGGCGCGCGCGCCCGACAGCGACTCCATCAGTGCCGTGGTCTGGGTGTAGGAGAGGTCCTCGTAGAGCCACGGGGCGTAGAAGCCCGGGCCGAGGGTGGGCAGCATGTAGTAGGACAGCGTGCCCAGGCTCCAGGCGATGACCTGCGAGGTCACGAACCAGTAGCCGTAGGAGATGTTGCGCGACCAGATCAGCCACGCCGTCAGCGCCAGCGGCACCAGCGGCAGGAACCACAGGTAGATCGTGGACAGGAAGTACGCCGACCACTGGGTGCCGAAGATCTCGTGCAGCACCAGCGCCGGCTCGTTGCCGAAGAACAGCGCCTTGTCGATCAGGTGCAGCTCGTAGTCGTACTTCTTCTCGCCCATCACGAACGGCAGGAACGACTTGAGGTTCCGGTAGCTGACGTAGGTGATGTAGAAGCACACCAGCCCCAGGACCACGAGCGTCAGCCGCTCGCGCGTCCAGTGGGTGCGGACCCGCTCGCGGACGATCTCGCGCCAGCGCGCGGGGTTGCCGCGTGAGAACCACAGCACCCGCGGCAGGATGTCGGCGAGGAAGGCGCCGCTCAGCAGCAGCGGCAGCCGCAGCCACGACGGGCCGAGGAAGCCCTCGGGGTCGGCGAGCCGCTTGTCGAGGACGAGCGCGGTGACGACCGCCAACGCACCCATGACGACGGCGACGCCGACGAGGAGGACGTAGGCACGGCGATACACGGACGCCAGTCTAGGGTCGGGCCATGGGGGCAAGGCGGGTGTGGTCCACGCGCAGCTCGACGTCGTCGCCGGGCCCCGCATGCGCGTCGAGGGGCGCGACGGCGTCGAGCTCACAGAGACCGGGTACGTCGACGCGGAGCCGCAGCTGCTCCGGGGTGAGCCGGGCGGAGACCACGCGACCCGCGATCGGGCCGTCGGCGGCCACCGTGAGCGCCGAGCGCCGCAGTGCGACCGCCGGCGCCGGTGGCAGCCCCGCGGCGGCCAGCAGCCGGGCGGCGGCGTCACCGTCGAGCACCGTCGCGTAGCCCAGGAACAGCGCGGTCGCGGGGTCGGCCGGTGCGCGCCACACCTCGGCGATGTCGCCCTGCTGCACGATCCGACCCTCACGCATCACGGCCAGCCGGTCGGCGACCGCGAACGCCTCCTCGTGGTCGTGGGTGACCAGCAGCGCGGTGGTGCCGGCCTCGTGGAGGATCCGCTGCAGGTCGCCGGCGAGCCGCTCGCGCAGCCCGGCGTCGAGGGCCGACAGCGGCTCGTCGAGCAGCAGCAACCGCGGCTCGACGGCGAGCGAGCGGGCCAGCGCGACCCGCTGCCGCTCGCCCCCGGAGAGGGTCGCGGGCATCCGCCCGGCGTACGCCGGCAGCCCGACGAGCTCGAGCAGGTCGGCGACCCGGGCGTCGACGTCAGGCGCGCGACGCAGCTTCAGCGCGTAGGCCACGTTGCGCGCGACCGTGAGGTGGTCGAAGAGCTGGCCGTCCTGGAACATCAGCGCGAACCCGCGGCGGTGGGTGGGGGTCCCGGCGACGTCCCGACCGTCCCAGGCCACCGTGCCGCGGGCGACCGGCTCGATCCCGGCGACCGCCCGCAGCAGCGTCGACTTGCCGCACCCGGAGGGGCCGAGCACCGCGACGACCGCCCCGTCGGGCACCTCGAGCGAGGCGTCCTCGACCACGGTCACCCCGTCGAAGGCGACCGACACCGCGTCCAGGCTCAGCACGTCAGAAGGCTCCCACGCTCGTGACGCGCAGCCGTTCGACGAGCAGCACCACCGCGGCCGTCGTCGCGGCGAGCACCACGGACGCGGCCAGCGCCATGCCGTAGTTGTCCGCGCCGGGGTGGCCGAGCAGCCGGAAGATCACCAGCGGCATCGTCGGGAAGTCCTCGCGGGCCAGGAACGAGGTCGCGCCGAACTCGCCGAGCGAGGCGGCGAAGGCGAAGCCGGCGGCGGCGAGCAGCGGCTTCCACAGCACCGGCAGGTCGACGGTCGCCAGCGCCCGCCACGGCCCGGCGCCGAGCGAGGCGGCCGCCTGCCGCTGCCGGTCGTCGATCCCGCCGAGCACCGGCACCAGGGTCCGCACGACCAGCGGCAGCGCGACCAGCGCCTGCGCGACCGGCACCAGCAGCGGGCTGTCCCGCAGGTCGAGCGGCGGCTGGTCGAGGGTGATCAGGAAGCCGAAGCCGAGCGTCACCGCGGAGACGCCGAGCGGCAGCATGAAGAAGCCGTCGAGCAGGCCGCGGACCCGCCGCTCGGTCCGCGACCGGGACCGCCGGGTGACGACCAGGGCGACGAGCAGCCCGGTCCCGAGCGCCATCCAGGTCGCGTCGACGGCGGTCCGCAGCGAGTTGGCGAGCGCGTCGGTGACGGTCACCTGCAGTGCCTGCCGGTCGCCGGTGGTCCCGAGGGCGGCGTAGTTGTCCGAGCCCCCAGCCCTCCCCGACGCGCAGCGACCCGACGACGAGCGCCAGCACCGGGGCGGCGACGTACGCCAGCAGGAGCAGGGTCGCCAGCACCGGCAGCGCGTCGCTGCGACGCAGCCGGGTGGGGCCGGGCCGGGCGGCGTACGACGGGGGCGGTCGCGCGGGTGCGACCGGCGAGCAGCAGCAGCGCCACCACCACGACCAGCTGCAGCACCGAGAGCGCGGCGGCGGCGGAGAGGTCGAAGACCTGGACCGTGAGCAGGTAGATCTCGGTCTCGACGGTGGCGTAGCGGCTGCCGCCGAGGGTGAGCACGATGCCGAAGGCGGTCGCACAGAAGAGGAAGACGACGCTGGCCGCCGAGACCACCGAGGGCCGCAGCGCGGGCAGCGTGACGGTGCGGAAGACCTGGGCCGGGGAGGCGCCGAGGGTCGCCGCGGCCTGGCCCGGACGCTCGTCGAGCGACTCCCACGCCCCGCCGACGACCCGGATCACGACCGCGACGTTGAAGAAGACCAGCCCGGCCACGATCGCGACCGGCGTGCCGTCGAGGCCCAGGAAGCCCAGCGGCCCGCTGTCGCCGAGCAGCTGCCGGAAGGCGACGCCGACCACCACGGTCGGCAGCACGAACGGCACCAGCAGCGCAGCGCGCAGGAAGCGGCGCAGCGGGAACGCCGTGCGGTGCAGGACGTACGCCGCGGGCAGGCCCAGCAGCACCGAGACCAGGGTCCCGGCGCCGGCCGACCACAGCGTGAAGGCCAGCACCCGACCGGTGCGGTCCCGGGTCAGCACGTCCCACACCGCACCCGGCGCGAAGCTGCCGTCGGGCCAGAAGCCGCGACCGACCATCCCGGCGACCGGCACCACGAAGAACACGCCCAGCACCAGCACCGGCAGCAGCGCCAGCGCGCCGAGGCCGAGCAGCCGGCGGGTCACCCGCCGCTCACCCGGGTCACCACCGGGCTACTCCGTGACCAGGTCGCGCCACTGCTGCAGCCACGCGTCGCGGTTCTCCGCGATCTCGGCCGGGTCGACGACGTAGGGGTCGTCCGGCTGCTCGGCGTACTGCTCCCAGTCGGCGGGGAGCGGGACGTCGTCGCGCACCGGGAAGACGTACATCGAGTCCGGCAGCGTGGCCTGCACGTCCTGCGACAGCAGGAAGTCCAGCACCGCCTGCGCGCCCTCGGGGTTGTCGGCCCCCTCGAGGACGCCGGCGTACTCCACCTGGCGGAAGCAGGTGTCGAGCAGCGCCGCGGTCGTCGACTCCTGCCCGGCCTTCGGCACGGTGAAGGCGGGCGAGGAGTCGTAGGACAGCACGATCGGGCGGTCGCCGTCGCCGCCGCCCGCGGTGAAGTCGGTGTAGTAGGCGTCGGACCAGCCGTCGACGACGCGGGTGTCGTTGGCGAGCAGGTCCTCCCAGTAGGCCGGCCACTCCTCGCCGTACGCCGCCACGGTCGTCATCAGGAACGCCAGCCCGGGCGAGCTCGAGAGGGCGGAGGGCGTCACGAAGAGCCCCTCGTACGCCGGGTCGGTCAGGTCGTCCAGCGTGGCCGGCGGCTCGAGGTCGCGCTCGGCGAACCAGGTCCGGTCGACGTTGACGCACACGTGGCCCTCGTCGACGGGCACCAGCCGGGCGCCGTCGTCGCCGGGGACGGCGTACTCCTCGACCCCGTCGGGGAGCGTCACCCCGCTCTCGGCGAACACCCCCTCGTCGAGGGCGCGGGACGCGAAGGTGTTGTCGACGCCGAAGGCGACGTCCCCGGTGGGGTTGTCGGCGGTGACCGCGAGCTTGGTGGTGAGCGTGCCGGCGTCGCCGGCGGCCCGGACCTCGAGGTCGTAGCCGCTCTCCTCCTCGAAGGCCCGCAGCAGCTTCTTCGGCAACGAGAAGGACTCGTGGGTGACGAGCACGACGGTGCCGCCGGGCTCGCCGGACGCGCTCGCGGCCGGGTCGTCCTCGCCGGCGGTGAGGCTGCACGCGGACAGGCTCGCCGCGAGCAGGACCACGGGAAGCAGATGACGCATGGTGACGACTCCCTACGCCGGTCTCAACCGGATCAGGTTCGGAGGGTCTGCGGTGTCCCGCACTCTCAGCCCGGGTTCGGGCTCCCCTGTCTGTACGCCGCCAGTCTAGCGCCCTGCCGCCCGGCTCGACCGGCAGGGCAGGATGCACCCATGCCGAGCCGCCGCCACGACCTCGTCGCCCGCGTGGTCCCGAAGGTCCGGGGCTCGCGCGAGCTCGACACCGAGCCCGCCGAGCGCGCGCGGGTCGAGCGCTGGCACGCCGGCCTCGACCGGTCGTTCCCCACCCGGCTGGTGCCGTTCTTCGACCGTCGGTTCTCGGTGGTCACCGAGGAGCTGGCCGGCTTCGGTGTGCACGTGATGACGCCGCGCGGCGTCGAGCCGACCCGGACCGTTCTCTACGTCCACGGCGGTGGCTACATGGCGCCGACCGACGCGTTCCACGTCCGGTTCCTGGCCCGGCTGGCCCGCGACCTCGGCGCCCGCGTGGTCGTCCCCGACTACCCGCTGGCCCCCGAGCACACCTGGCGCGACTCCTTCGGGCCGCTCACCGACCTCGCCGCCCGGTGGGCCGACCCCGCGACCGGCGGCCGGCTCACCCTGGCCGGCGACTCGGCGGGCGGTGGCTATGCGTTGGCCCTCGCCCAGGCGCTGCGCGACCGTGGCGGCCCGCAGCCGGCCGAGCTGGTGCTGCTCAGCCCGTGGGTCGACCTGACGACCTCGACGCCCGAGACCGCCGCGTACGACGCGGCGGACCCGTGGCTCTTCCTCGGCAAGGTCAACGCCTACGCCCGCTGGTGGGCCGGCTCCGAGGAGGACCTCGCCAGGCCCGAGGTGAGCCCGACGCTCGGCGACCTGGCCGGTCTCCCGCGGGCGCTGGTGCTCTGCGGCACGCGTGACCTGCTGCTGCCCGGCGTACGCCTGCTGGCACGGCGCGCCGAGGGCACCGGCTGGGACCTCACCTACGTCGAGCAGCCCGACCTGCTGCACGTCTATCCGCTGCTGCCCGTGCCGGAGGCACGAGCGGCCCGCCGCACGATCCTGGAGTTCCTCGGATGACCACGACCCACGCCCGGACCCTGTCCTTCGCCGCCCTCGACGCCCCCACGGCGTACGCCGTCTGGAAGCTGCGGCAGGACGTCTTCGTCGTCGAGCAGGAGTGCCCCTACCCCGACCTCGACGGCCGCGACACCGAGCCGGGCACGCGGCACGTGCTGCTCGAGCAGGCGGGTGCGGTCGTGGGCTATGCCCGGGTGCTCGACGACGGGGCCGAGGACCCCGCGGTCTGGCGGATCGGCCGGGTGGTGCTGGCCCGGTCCGTGCGCGGCCGCGGGTTCGCCGACGACCTGATGCGGGCGGCGCTCGAGTCCTGCCCCGACCGTGACGTGGTGCTCGACGCGCAGTCGCCGCTCACCGGCTGGTACGCCTCCCTGGGCTTCGCGCCCGACGGCGAGGAGTTCCTCGACGACGGCATCCCGCACGTGCCGATGCGACGCCCGGCCGAGCTGAGGCGGGCACGGGAACGATCAGCTCGGTGACGACGCGGCCCCCGCCAGCGTGGGCTGACGGTGGGCCGTGGTCGAACTGATCGTTCCTGTGTCGCGGCGGCGGCGCTAACCGCGACCGCTGGACGAGCGGGCCCGGCGCGAGACCGAGTCGATCGCCACGGCGATGAGCAGCACCGCACCGGTGACCATGAACCGCACCTCCGACTCGACCCCGGCGAGGTTGAGCCCGCTGGTGATCGCCTGGAGGACCAGGATGCCGAGCAGTGCGGAGTACGCCGAGCCGCGACCGCCGAAGAGGCTGGTGCCGCCGATGACGGCCGCCGCGATGGCGGTCAGGTTGGTGTCGGTCGTGCCGGTGGCCTGCGAGACGCTGGTGAGCAGGCCGGCCCCGAGCATGCCGCCGATGGCGGCGAGGGTCGAGGTCAGCACGAAGACCGACACGTAGATCCGGTCGACCTTGATGCCGGAGCGGCGGGCCGCCTCGACGTTGCCGCCGACCGCGAACACGTGCCGCCCCCAGACCGTGCGCCGCAACGCGAAGTCGAGCACCACGACCAGCACCACGAACAGCCACCAGACGTAGCTGAAGCCACGGTCGATGTTGACGTAGTAGGTGAGGAACCCGAGCCCGACCGCGATCGCACCGGCCTTGAAGAACACCAGCGGCCACCACGGCGGCGCCAGCTCGGCCTTGGCCCGGCTGCGGGCGGTGAGCAGCTGCGCCCCGAGGTAGGCCGCGACGATCGCCACCACCACGGCGTACGACGCGGCACCGGTGAGGAAGCTGAACCGGGTGAACTCCAGCAGGTAGCTGTCGCCGGGCAGGTTGATGGTGCCGTTGTCGCCGAGGACGTAGAGCAGCACTCCCTGGAAACCGAGCAGGCCCGCCAGCGAGAACACGAACGACGGCACCCCTATCCGGGTGAACAGCAGGCCGTAGACGAGGCCGACCGCGACGCCGGCGAGCGCGCCGCCGATCAGGCCGACCAGCGTGGAGAAGCCCTGGTTGACCATCAGCACCGCCATCACGGCGGCGCCCATGCCGCTGACCGAGCCGACCGAGAGGTCGATCTCGCCGAGCAGCAGCACCAGCACGATGCCGAGCGCGATGATCCCGATGGGGGCGGCGAACTGGGTGATCGCCACGATGTTGCGCGAGGACAGGAACCGCGCGTTCTCGAGGTAGAAGCCCAGGCTGATCACGACCAGCCCGATGATCACCGGCAGGTTGCCGAGGTCACCGGAGCGCAGCCGCTGGCCCTGCAGCCGCAGGTAGCCCGAGAGGCCCTGGCTCTGGATCAGCCGCTCGTCGGCGAGGTCCGCGGCGACGCTGGTCGCCTTGGTCTGGATGTCAGCCATGGGTGCTCCCCTCGGGCTGGTCGGGCTCGACGTCACCGCGCGAGGCACGCTGCGAGACGACGTTGTCCGAGGCGCCGGTGATGGCCGCCACGAGCTGTGCCGTGGTGGCCTCCTCGACCTTGAAGTCCGCGGCGTTGCGGCCCAGCCGCAGCACCACGATCCGGTCGGCGACGGCCTGCACGTCGGCCATGTTGTGGCTGATCAGGATCACGCCGAGACCGGTCTCGCGCAGCCGCTCCACGAGGTTGAGCACCTCCGCGGTCTGGGCGACGCCGAGCGCGGCGGTGGGCTCGTCGAGCATGACCACCTTCGGCTTGCCGACCAGGCTGCGGGCGATGGCGACGGTCTGCCGCTGGCCGCCCGAGAGCGAGGCGATCGGGATCCGGACCGAGGGGATCTTGGCCGACAGGGTGCGCAGCAATCGCCACGCCTCCTGCTCCATCTCCACCTCGTTGAGGACCGAG
Source organism: uncultured Actinomycetota bacterium (assembly GCA_963754575.1). Taxonomy (GTDB): domain Bacteria; phylum Actinomycetota; class Actinomycetes; order Propionibacteriales; family Nocardioidaceae; genus Nocardioides. The sequence continues at coordinate 356,828 of CAVWGQ010000027.1, forward strand.
CCGGAACTCTTCTCCTGGCCCAGGAACAGGTTGGCGACGACGTCGAGGTTGTCGCACAGCGCGAGGTCCTGGAAGACGGTCGCGATGCCGAGCGCCTGGGCCTCGGCGGGGCCGCCGACCGAGACGGGTCGACCGTCGAAGACGATCTCGCCCCCGTCGGGCTGGTAGACGCCGCTGATGATCTTCACCAGCGTCGACTTGCCGGCACCGTTGTCGCCCACCAGCGCGACGACCTCCCCCGCCTTGACGTGGAGGGAGACGTCGGTGAGCGCCTGCACGGCGCCGAAGCGCTTGCCGACCCCGGTGAGGGACAGCACGCTGTCCCTCACCGGACCCGTGTCAGACACAGGAAGCGTCGACGTCATCAGCTGAGCCCGGCCTCCGCGCACGCGTCGGCGTAGTCCTCGGTGCAGATGTCCTCGACCGTGTAGAACTCGTCGGCGACGAGGGTGTCGTTGACGTTGTCGGCGGTGACGGCGACCGGGTCGAAGATGTACGACGGCACGCCTTCGTACTCGGTCTGGTCGATGCCGGTGTCGCTGGTGCCGGAGACGTCCTCGCCGTTGGCGATCTTGACCGCGATCTCCGCGGCGGTCTCGGCCTCGATCGGGATCGGCTTGTAGATCGTCATCGCCTGCTCACCGGCGATGATCCGCTGGATCGCGGCGAGCTCGGCGTCCTGGCCGGTGACCGGAGGCAGCTCGGTCGGGTCGACACCCGCACCGGTCATCGCGGCGATCACGCCGCCGGCCTGGCCGTCGTTGGCGGCGTACACGCCCTGGATCTCGGAGGGGTCGTAGTTGGCCAGCTGGTCGGTGACGAACTGCTGGGCGTTCTCCGGGCTCCAGTCGGGGTTGTCGAACTCCTCGAGGATCTCGACGTTGCTGGCGTCGATGACGCTGTGGGCGCCGGCCTTGAACTGTGCGGCGTTCGGGTCGGAGGGGGCACCGTTGAGCATCAGGATGCTGCCCTCGTCGCCCATCGCCTCGACCAGGGCCTCGCCCTGCATCTTGCCGACGGTCTCGTTGTCGAAGGACATGTAGTAGTCCGCCTCGGCGATGAAGCGGTCGTAGGCGATGACCGGGATGTCCTCGGCCTGCGCGGACTCCACCATGCCGCCGGCGCCGGCGCCGTTGACCGGGTCGAGCACGATCACGGCCGCGCCCTCGCTGATCGCGGTGTCGACCTGCTGGGCCTGCTTGGTCTCGTCCTGGTCGGCGTTGAAGTAGCTGACCTCGCAGTCGTCGCAGAGCTCGGCGACCTTCGCCTCGAAGAGCGGCTTGTCGAACTGCTCGTAGCGGGTGGTCTTGGACTCGGGCAGCAGCAGCGCGATCGTCTTGCCGTCGCCGCTGCTGTCGTCACCACCGGTCTGGGCGTCGTTGGCGCCGCAGGCGGTGGCGCCCAGGGCGAACAGCGTCGTCAGTCCGACGACGCCGAAGCGGGTGATCGATGTGGACACGATGGGTCTCCTCGTGAGGTCGGGGCAGCAGCCCGGGTTTCCAGTGAGTGTCGACCGTCACAGCCTTGTGGTCAAGAGTTGAAGACAAACTGTGGAGTTCGCGCTGATTTCGACGGTTTGTGAACAAGTCTTGACCGCAAGAGCCTCACCGTGCACTGTTCAGCCATGTCACCGAGCCGTGTCGCCTCCCCGGGCTCCACCGCCTCGTTGCGGACCGCCAACCAGCACCGGGTGCTGGCGGTGCTGCGCGCCGGCGACGAGGACCACGAGGCGACCGGCACCGGCGCGCACACCCAGGCCGAGCTGGCCCGGCTGACCGGGCTGGCGCCCGCCACCGTCTCCAACATCGTGCGCGAGCTCGCCGCCTCCGGACTGCTGGACACCGTCCCCGGCAGCGGTCGGCGCGGCTCCGCGGTCCGGCTCTCGGAGAGCGCCGGGGTGGTGGCCGGGATTGACTTCGGCCACGCCCACGTCGCGGTCGGCGTCGGCGACCTGAGCGGCCGGGTGCTCGCCGAGGAGCGGCTCGAGCTCGACGGCCCCGCTCGACCACGACGAGGCGCTCGGCCGGGCGGCGGCCATCCTCGACCGGCTGCTCGAGGGACGAGGGCCGTTGCGCCACGCCGGCCTCGGTCTCCCCGCCCCGGTGGTCAACAACGTGGTCCGGTCCTCGGCGATCTTCCCCGGGTGGGAGGACGTCGACAGCAGCGCGACGGCCGCGGCCGTGCTCGGCGTCCCCGTCCAGGTCGAGAACGACGCCAACCTCGGCGCGCTGGCCGAGCACCGCCAGGGCGAGGGCCGCGGTCACAGCAGCCTGGTCTATGTGAAGATCGCCAGCGGCGTGGGCGCCGGGATCATCATCAACAACGAGCTCTTCCACGGCGCCGACGGCACCGCCGGCGAGCTCGGCCACCTCACGGTTGACGAGCAGGGCCCGATGTGCCGCTGCGGCAGCCGCGGCTGCCTGGAGACCTACACCTCCGCCGAGCACATCGCCCGGTTGGTCTCCCCCACGCTGCCCGAGGTGACGCTGCAGGAGGTCGTCGACGAGGCGACACGCGGCACGGTCTCCGCGCAGCGCGCGCTCGAGGACGCCGGCCTCCACCTCGGGTGGGCGCTGGCGAGCGTCGTCAACCTGCTCAACCCCTCGGTCATCATCGTCGGCGGCCGGATGGCCGGCGCCGGCGAGCTGCTGCTCGAACCGGCCCGCACCGGGCTGCGCCGCCACGCCCTCGAGTCGGTCGCGCAGACCCCGGTGGTCCTCAGCGGCCTCGGCCAGCGGGCCAGCATGATCGGCGCGGTGCTGCTCGCTGCCGACTGCACCGAGCTCGTCACCGCCTGAGCGGGTCGCCGCCGGCGCTCTCGGCCGCATCGAGCAGCGCGACCAGCGGTGCGGGCACGTCGTCGTCGGCCAGCCGCTCGGCCATGGCCGCAGCCAACAGCGCCTTGCGCCCGGAGCCTGCCCCGGCGAAGCGGCGTACCTGTGCCGTCAGGTCGCGCCCGCGCCACTCGGGCTGGCCCTGGAAGGTGCGGAAGGAACCGATCACGCCGGTCTCCTCGAGGACCTCGACCACCGCGGTCGGGCCCAGCGCCCGGACCAGCTCCTCCTCGAGGTCGCGCTCGCAGACGAAGACGCCGGTGAGCGGCGGGTCGAGGTCGTCGAGGTAGCGCCGCTCGGCAGCGTCCACGAGGCCGAGCAGCGTGGCGCTGCCGGCGAGCTCGGCGGCGTAGCGGCGGATGTTGGTGATCCCACCCATGGCGACGACGTCCACCGCGAGGCCCCGGCGTACGGCGAGGGGGCGTACGACGAGGGCGTCGCTCTCGCCCTCGACCAGCACGACGACGCGGGGCACCGGAGCCGCCGGGTCAGTCGGTGGTGCCGGTGCAGTCCGGGCAGAGCCCGAAGATCTCGAGCGTGTGGGAGACGTCGGTGAAGCCGTGGTCGTCGGCGGCGGTGGCCGCCCAGCGCTCGACCGCCGGTCCGGTGACCTCGACGACCCGGCCGCACGAGCGGCACACCAGGTGGTGGTGGTGCTGCTGGTCGGCGCACTGCCGGTAGAGCTGCTCGCCCTGCTCGTTGCGCACGACGTCGACCAGGTCGTCGTCGGCGAGCCGCTGCAGGTGCCGGTAGACGGTGGCCAGGCCGACCGCCTCGCCGCGGTCGCGCAGCAACCGGTGGATCTCCTGCGCGCTGACGAACGACTCCAGCTCGCCCACCAGGTCGCGCACGACGGTGTGCTGGCGGGTGGAGCGGCGGACGTCCGTCCCGGGGCGGGCTGTGGGCATGGGACGAGTGTACGGAGGGCGGTGGATCAGACCTGGACGTCCACGTGGACCGCCGATCCCTCGGCCCCGACGACCCCGCCGAGGGCGCCGACCACGAGGGCGAGGGCGAGCACCGGCGCCACGGACGGGGAGTGCTCGGGTCGCGTCCGCTGCCACGCGAACCACGGGCTCCGGGAGAACGACGCCAGGAGAGCGAGCTGCAGGACCGTGAGCGCGAGCGCCACCAGCTCCTCGACACCCGGGGCGTCGAGCGCGAGCAGCAGCTCGCCCAGGCCGGCCACCACCATCAGCACGACCACGAGGACGAAGCGGACCATCCGGGCCCGCAGCACGCCGTAGGAGAAGAAGGCGACCACAGCCATCCCGAACAGCACCGACAGCGGCCACGCGCCCGAGACCTGCGGCCCCTCCTCGACGAGCTGCAGCACCTGCCCGGCGACGAACGTCCAGCCCAGCGCCCAGGCGCTCATCGGCAGCTCCGGCGTACCGCCCTGTCTCCACTCCCCCTGGTCGTGCACGTGCGGATCCTTGCACGACCTGTCAGGGGAGGAGGGCGACCGTCCGCGCGTGCGTGATCAGCACCTCGCCGCGGAGCTCGCGTCGCGTCACGAGAGCGGCGACGTCGGTCAGCCCGCGCTGGTGGTCGCGGGCGTAGCGCCGCAGCACGGCGAACGCGACCTCCATGTCGAGACCGCCGGTGTGCGCTATCACGCCCTTCGCCTGCTCGACGACGATCCTGCTGGTGAGGGCGTGCTGCAGCTGCTGGTTCACGGTCGCGCGGTCCGCGGCCGCCTTCTCGTTGACGATGGCGACGCTGGCGACGTGGACCAGCGCCTGCGCGAGGGCGAGGTCGTCCTCCGCGAGGCGACCGCTCGACTCACCGAACAGTCCCAGCGTCCCCAGCACGGAGTCGCGCAGCCGCATCGGCAGGGCGTGCACCGAGGCGAACCCCATCTCCCGCGCGGCCTCGTGGAACTGCGGCCACCGCTCCCCGATCGTGGCGAGGTCGGGGGCGACCACCGGCTCGCCCTCGCGGTAGCAGTCGAGGCACGGACCCTCCTCGCGCTGGAGCTGGAGGATCTCCAGGTGGCTGGTGCGCTCGGAGGACGAGGCGACCAGGTGGAGCACTCCCTGGCCGTCCGCCAGCAGCAGCCCCGCCGAGGCGACGTCGAGCATCTGCGCGCAGTTGGCCGTGAGCCGCGAGAGCACCTCCACGACGTCGTAGTCACCGACCAGCTCGTTGGAGAGGTCGACGAACGCCGAGATGACGTCGCGTTCCCTGTTCCGGCTCATCGCTCGGACCTCCCGGGTCCACCGTCGTCGTCCCGTTCCAGGCGCAGGCCGCGCTCGAGGATGGCCCACGCGACCTGGCTCGCGGTCTGGCCCGTGGCGACCGCGTGGGCACGCAACCGGAGCAGGGCCTCGTCCGCGTCGACGTCGAGCTGCGCGATCAGCATCCCGGTGGCCTGGTAGACCTCGATCCGATCGATCTCCAGCAACCCGGCTGCCGGCTCCCCACTGCTGTCCTGATCACCTCGGTCGCCGAGCAGGGTCACGAGCGGCTGCGTCGCCATCTCGGCGGCCAGCAGGGCGCCCGCCAGCTGCACCCCTCGCAGCGGTCCGGGGGCCGCACGGAAGAAGTCGAGCGCGCCCACGCAGTCGCTCGTGACCATGACCGGCAGCGCGAACACCCCGTGGATCCCGTCGTCGAGCACGGCGCCGGTGAAGGCCGGCCACCTCTGCTCACGCGGTGCGTCGAGGTCGGGAACCAGTACCGCCTCCCGGGTCGCCACCGCGTCGAGGCACGGGCCCTCGCCGAAGGTGAACTGGTACTCGTCGAGCCGGCGGCTGGTCTCGTTGCTCGACCCGACCGTCCACCACGGGGCACCTTCGTGGACCATCGACACCGCGGCGCCGTCGATGCCGAGCAGCCCGACGCACGCAGCACACAGCTCGTTGGCCGCCTCGATGCCCGGCTCCGCCCCGGCCAGCGCCGCGTCGAGCTCCTGACGCACCGCGTCCAGCGAGAGTGGCACTGGTCCCCCTGGTGTCGACGTGGATCCGCCCGGGCCGGGCGACTTCACCTTACCGTCGCGGCGGTCGATCGGCGTGGCGTCAGGGATCCCCGACGTGCATACTGTGGCAACGGCGGGTCACGGACCCGCGCCACGGCCCCAGACCCCGGTCGATAGCACCTACCTATTTACCTTCCGCGAGGACCGTCATGGGGAATTCTTCCCGGCTCCGTACGCCGCACCCGGCGTCCGCCGTGTCCCGGACACCCGGTCCTCCCGACCTCGGCCGCAGCGCCTCACCGACCACCTCGGTGGCCGCCGCGCGCCGTCAGGTGGGCCGCTCTGGGGGGAGCGAGCGCCCGCCCACCAGATCCGCGTCGGGAGAGCGACCCTGTCGTCGCGTCCCGGCGCGGGTCCGGTTCCCATGACGCAGCCGAATCCAGCGGAGCCGCACTCTCCTCACCACCCGGTGATGGACCACCTGCTCGAGTCGATCGTCGAGGCCAGGCCGCGACTCCGGGGCTGGCTGCACCTCGGGATCGTCCCGCTGGCCCTGGCGGCGGGGATCGTCCTGGTCGCGGTGTCCCCCACCGCCGTCACCCGGACCGGGTCGGCGGTCTTCGTGGTCTCGGCCCTCCTGCTCTTCGGGGTCTCGGCGGCCTACCACCGCGGCACCTGGTCGTCCCGGACCCGACACGTCCTGCGCCTGCTCGACCATTGCAACATCTACGTGCTGATCGCCGGGTCGTGCACGGCGTACGCCCTGCTCCTGCTCGACGGGGAGCACCGTGCCGCGATGCTGGCCATCGTGTGGTCGAGCGCCGCCGTCGGCGTCCTCGCCCGGTGCCTGTGGCCCGGCGCCCCCGAGTGGCTCTCGCCCCCGATCTACCTGGCCTGCGGCTGGGGGGTGCTGATCTATCTTCCCGGACTGCTCGACGGCGCCGCGCGCCTGGGCCCCGCGGTCGGGATCGCGACGCTCGTCCTGCTGGCGACCGGCGGCATCCTCTACTCGGTGGGGGCAGCCGTCTACGGGCTGCACCGACCGGACCCGTGGCCCGGCTGGTTCGGGTTCCACGAGGTCTTCCACGCCCTCACGGTGCTGGCCTTTGCCAGCCACTACGCCGGGATCCTGGTGGCGACCCAGGCCCTGCGCTGAGCGGGTGAGAAGGCGGGCTGACCGCTACGGAGCCGAGTGCTCGACCAGCCGGCGACGCACCACGCGCCGACGCAGCGTGGGCGAGGCCACGACCTCGTACCCGGCGTCGAGGAAGACCTGCGCCAGCCCCACCGAGGCCTCGTCCCAGATCACGGTCTTCCCGGGTGCCGGCTCGATCGGGTACCCCTCGAGGACCCGGGCGCCCACCTGCTCGCCGTACTCGACGGTGGCGGCGGCGAGCTCGTAGGTCAGCCCCGACTGGCGGAAGTCCTTGCGGACGACGAAACAGGTGACCGACCAGACGCCCTCGAGCTCGGGGTCCATCCGCATCCACGGCTGCTTCCGGCTCCACAGCCGGGGGTAGTCCTCCCGCTTCTCGACCGCCACCCAGCCGGCCGCCACGCCGTCGACGAAACCGATCAGCCCGGACGTCGGTCCGGCGGTGCCACAGGCGGTCTGCTCCAGCAGCGCGGCGTCCCGCTGCTCCTGGGTGGTGTCGCGCCAGATCCAGCCGGGGACCTTGAGTGCCTGGCAGCGGCACTTGCGGGCACCGCCGGTGTCGAACACCGCCTCGACGTCCTCGGTCGTGGCCTCGTTGGCCGGGCGCCAGGTGAAGTCGGGCATGGGCCGACCCTAGTGGCGAGCCGGGACCGGGACATTCGCACACTTGCTCGACGGTCCTCGATCCGGTCGCTCCGATGCGCAGGGCACTCTCTGCTGGGAGTGCAGACGTCGCGTCACCCGCGCGGTGGCGCGGGTCCGCGTGCCACGTCACCCGTCGACTGAGGCGGCACGCTGCACGGCCAGGCCCCGGTGCCCCACACGGCGGCGGCCAGGGAAATCTGGAACAGACCCATCCGCGCTGAGCGCTCGGTGGAGCTGGAAGCAAGTGTCACGTGGTACCTGTCGGGAGGGTGTCGCTCGGCGGGCTCGCTGGCTAGCATCGATCCAGGGTGTGATCCGGAGCGCCCACAAGCCGAGGAGCTCCCATGGTTGGCACGAAGCTCCCCAGCACAGCGCCCGGCTTCATCGAGACGTGCGGCGCGCTGCGTCTCTGGGAGCGTGACGTCCACCCGTGACGGGCGAATCGGTGGTTCTGGGCGACCTGTCGCGCGCCGAGCGCCATGAGCTCGCTGCCATCGCACGTCGTGCCAGGGAAGCCGCCGGAGACGTGCAGGCAGCCCTCGTGCTGGCCGGCGAGATCGGAGAGAGCCTGCAGGCGCCGGGCCAGGGGGCCACGGCACACCTCTGGTCCGCCCTCGCCACGGCAGGTGCAGCCGACCTCACCGTCGCACGCGTGCTCGAGCCGCACCTCGACGCACTGGCCATCCTCCGACAAGCAGGCTTGCCCGCCGCCACTGGAGTCTGGGGGGTCTTTGCTGCCGAGGGGCCGGGCGAGCCACTGCGAGCTCGGCCGGCGGGTGCGGCGTACGCCCTCGATGGTCGCAAGCACTGGTGCTCGCTCGGTGCGGTGCTCGACCGAGCCCTGGTCAGTGCCCACGTCGGCCAGCAGCGTCAGCTCTTCGCCGTGGACCTCGTTGACCCTGGAGTGGCGGCGGCCAGCGGCACGTGGGTGGCGCGCGGGTTGACCGCGGTCGACTCCGGTCCGATCGACTTCGACCGGGTGGCGGCCACTGCGGTCGGCGATCCGGGGTGGTACCTCGACCGGCCCGGGTTCGCCTGGGGTGGGATCGGGGTGGCCGCAGTCTGGTACGGCGGTGCCGTCGGCCTGGCGCGCCGGTTGACGCGCTCGGCGGTGGGTCGCGCACCCGATCAGGTTGCGACCATGCATCTCGGGGCGGTGGACGCGGCCCTGCACGGCGCGCGCTGCGTGCTCGCCGACGCAGCGACCGCGACTGACGCAGGTCTGCTCACCGGTGGCGCCGGCGCGCGCGCCGCCCTCCGCGTCCGGCAGAGTGTCGCGCTCGCTGCCGAGGAAGTGCTGCGTCGTTGTGCGCATGCCCTCGGACCAGGACCGTTGGCCACCGAGGAAGAGCATGCGCGACGGGTCGCGGATCTCGAGCTCTACCTCCGACAGTGGCACGCCGAGCGGGACCAGGCAGCGTTGGGCGCACTGCTCCTCGAAGACCTGCTTCTCGACGACCGGGCCAGCGCACCATGACCGCGGCGAAGTTCAGCCACGACGGCCCGGGCACACCGGTCCGGACGTGGGACGTGGCCCTGGCCGAGCGCTCGTTGGCCACCCTCGAGCTGCCGCCGACTCCGGGACTGCTCGTGGTGCTGGGAGCTCACCCGGACGACGAGTCGCTCGGTGTCGCGGGACTGATCAACACTCTCTCGCGCCGTGGTTGGCAGATAGTCGTGATCTCGGCGACGGCGGGGGAGGGCTCGCATCCGAGCTCGCCGACGCTCACCCGCGAAGCGCTGGCCGATCGGCGACGAGACGAGCTGGAGCGGGCCATCGAGGCCGTCGCCCCCGCCGCCGACGTCACCTGCCTGGGGCTGCCCGACGGCAAGGTGGCCGAGCGCGAGGACGAGCTGGTGAATCACCTGGTCGCCGTGGTGGGAGACCGTGGCGCCGAGACCGTCCTGTGCGCGCCCTGGCGCAAGGACGGGCACCCCGACCACGAGGCGGCAGGGCGGGCGGCAGCGATCACGGCGCGGCGTACGGATGCCCGACTGCTGGAATATCCTGTCTGGTGGTGGCACTGGGCATCCGCACCGGACCTGCCGTGTCAGGTGGCACGGGTGTGGCATCTCGACGACGAGGCGCGAACGGCTAAGCGGTCCGCCATCGCGGCGCACGCGAGCCAGGTCCTGCCGATCTCCGACAAGCCGGGCGACGAGGTTCTGCTCGTCCCACAGATGCTGGCCCACTTCACCCGTGGGTCCGAAATGGTCGTGGAGGACCCGAGCCCGGTCAGCGACGACGCGCTCGACGAGGTGCATCGCAGTCGCCCGGACCCGTGGCAGGTGGACTCCTGGTACGAGCGACGCAAACGGGCACTCACCCAGGCGAGCCTGCCACGAGAGCACTACAGCCGCGTCCTCGAGATCGGCTGCTCCATCGGGGCGCTGGCCGAGGACCTGGCGGCACGTTGCGACCGGTTGCTCGCCGTCGACTCCAGCCCGACGGCCGTCGCCGCCGCCGGGGCGCGGCTGGCGGCGCTGCCGCACGTCGAGGTGCGGCTGAGCGTGATGCCGGACGGTTGGCCCGAGGGACTCTTCGACCTGGTCTCGGTCTCCGAGGTGGGCTACTTCCTCAGCCCGCGCGAGCTCGACGAGCTGATCCGGCGAGCCTTCGACTCACTCGCTCCTGGCGGACACATCGTGCTGTGCCACTGGCGGCACCAGCCGGTGGGCTGGCCACTGGACGGACCCGTGGTGCACGACGCCTTCCGGGCACGCGCGGCCACGGAGCTGGTGGCCCTCGAGGAGCCCGACTTTCTCCTGCATGTCCTCGGCGGTCCGTCGTGACCCTGCCGCGCGCGGTCGCCGTGGTGATCCCGGCACGAGACGAAGAGCTCCTGCTGCCGGCCTGCCTCGACTCGGTCGAGCACGCGATCGACGTCCTGCTCACGACGGATCCCTCCATCCGCTGCCGGGTCTTCGTCGTGCTCGACTCGTGTCTGGACGGCTCGCCGGAGATCGTCTCTGCCCGCCCGACGCTCGAATCCGTGCCGGTCCGGGTCGGTCAGGTCGGTGCCGCCCGCGATGCCGGTCTGGACGCTGCGACGGAGTGGTCGCGGGCGATCGATCCGGCTCAGGTCTGGATCGCCAACACCGATGCCGACACCGTGGTGCCGGGGCACTGGCTGCTCGAGCAGGTGGCGCTCGCGGCCGCGGGCCATGACCTCGTGGTGGGGACGGTGCAGCCCGAGCCGACCGACCTGACGAGTGTGGAGCTCGCCCTCTGGTCGGAGCGACACACCATGCCGGACGGACACGAGCACGTCTTCGGCGCCAACCTCGGGTTCTCGCTCCAGGCTGGCCACGGCGTGGGCGGATTCCCGCACGTGGCGGTCCACGAGGATGTCCAGCTGGTCCGCAACCTGCGGGAGTCCGGAGCGCCGTGGATTGCCTCCGGCGGCATTCGAGTGGTCACTTCGGGGCGCCGATGTGGCAGGGCACCCGGTGGGTTCGCCACCTATCTGGACAACCTCACGTCTCCGGCTTGAGCACCACTGTGAGACAGCCGTCCGCCTGCTCATGGACGATGTCGTACATCTCCCGCCTGCTCGAGCGGCACCCGGTGGGTCGACAGGGTCTCGAGGCCCACCCGGCCAGACACCGGTCCTACGTGAATCGACTAGTAGCCGCAGTTGGACGCGACGCACGGACTGCGTCCTGCCGACCGATCATCGGCCAGCATCGAACCCCGCTGGGACGCCACTGCGGACGGGCGGCCTCGGAGTGATCGAACCAGCCCTGGTGCAGTCACCAGGCCACCGTCGTCACCACCTGGGTGATCGACGGTGACGCAGGGGTTGAGGAGAAGCCGAAGCGCGGCGAAGGCACCACCGGGCGCAGGTCGCCGAGGTCCACTCCGTCGAAGAACCCGGACAAGCCGGTGACGGCGTGGTGGTCGGTTGCCCCGTACCACTCGCGGCGGCCGCCGCCGGCGGTGCCACGGGTGCGTACTCCGCGCAGGGCGACGCGAGCCACGGAGTCCGTCACCGTGCACCACACTGGGCTCTCCGCGACCCGAGGAGGCACCAGTCGCAGGAGGCGCCCCAGAGGCGTCCGACGGCCGAACGCCACGTCGAGAACGAGCGATGGCGACCGGACGGACCAGCCGCCATCGGCATGCTCCTCGACATGCACTCCCTCGATGCGCACACTGTCGAAGCGGTAGGTCGCCTCCACGAACTCCGCGACCCGCGGACTGGGGGCCAGGAGCACCCGGTGTCCCTGGGCCGTTTCGACCATCACGTCCGCGAACGCACCGAGTGGCGAGGACTTCCAACGGCCGACGACGATCCGGACACCGCTGCGACTGCCTACACCGACGATCTCTCCGCGGAAGCGACTGCGGGCCATCCCGACTCCTACCCCAGACCGAACAAGTTGCTCCAAGCCTGCCACCGCGCACCCGGCGTCTGTCCGGCACGTCCCGGACGGACGTCCGCGATCCACGCGCTTGAGCAGGTGCGTCACACCGCCGCAAAGCTCCGAGGCGTGCGCGACTTGCACGCTGCGCCGTACTGCTCGGGAACGAGCAATGAATCGGGTCCCGCGTTCTGCCCCAGGGCCCGCTCGACGCCGACCAGCAGACGCTGGCGTGCGAGCGTCCAGGTCTTACTACCTACAGCCCGCGATCTCGGCTGCGTCAAGGTAAAACAGGGCGTCCTCGATGTAGTCCGTGTCGCCTGTGTCGTCAAAGAGAGTCAATGCGATGTAGGCCAGCAGGTGGTACGTGCCGCAGTGCGGCGACGAGCGGTTCGCGAGCTCTACGCCCTTCTTCCGCTGCGTGACGGTCTTCCGCAGTTCGTCGACGTTCACCGTCGCCAGCTCTTCTCGACCCGCGTCATCGCCGACCCGCCTGAGCTCGTCGAGAACGGCGCGCACGTGGGGCTTCAACGTTTCGACGTTCAGCGCAGTGTTCTCGCTCATCGGCCGATCCTTTCGTCAGATTCCAACGAAATACACTTTGCCGCTCTGACACTTCTCACCGCAAGGGTCGCTCCGGCGCGAGATGACACCCAAGACGCCACGGGGGGTGCGAGCGGGGCGACCGCGACTGCTGCTGCTTCGACAACGGGCTCAGGCGGAGAGAGCCCTGACCAGACCTGCGAGAATCACTTTGAAGGCAGCTGCGTACTCCTCCGATACTGCTGCCTCGGCACAGGGCTGCGGCGAACATCGCGAGTATGAGCTCGCCTTGGCGTTCGGCCAGGCGTACCTGTCTCTCAGCGAGACCACCGGCGATGGCCGTCGTTGCGAAGCCGGCACAGCGCTTTGGTTCCACTGACTCCAGTTGAGCGAGACCAGTCTTGAGCGCTTCTTCGGAGCTCTCTTCGGCGGTCAACCTCTCCAGCTCCTGGGCGAATCGAGCCGCTCGAGCGGATGCTGGGCAGCCAGCGGAGCAGGGTCTCGCCCGGATCGACGTGAGCAATTGGCCGGCCTGCAACCGGTGGCGAGGGCGTAGATCAATAGGGGGCAATGTGCAGTTCACGCTCAATTCGACACAAACCCAGAGGGGTGAGCATCGCCCGCCAACATGCGATAAGGAACGTGCAAATCGAACGGCCATACGGACCGAGCCACATCCAAACGTCACTGCCTCGACGTGGCCATCCGCCAGCCGCGCCAACCTACGCTGGACCTCGGACCCGCCGCTCACCGTCCACCTATGACCCACGTCAGGTGGACGAGCGTGGGCAGCAAAGTCAAGGTTCCCTCGGCGTCAACGGGGTGCAAGTTCCAGCGGCCTCCGCGATGGCGTTGGTGGCCCTCTGCCTCGGCGCACGTGGCCTTGGGGCTCGCTCGGCGCGGAACCACGCCTCGCAGGCCCGGTAGCGAGCTCTGAGGAGTGCCAGGCGTTTGAACCATCCGGGGTCCGACTGCGTAGGTCAATGAAGAAGCCGTCCACCCATGAAATGAGTCGCGTCATGCGCAAGTCCAGCCGATCCCTTATTCTCGCCGCCGCCCTAGCGGCCGCCAGCACTTCCGGTCTCGCGGCGGCCCAGGCCCAACACCAGCCCGGTCACGACCGCGACGATGCCCCGCGCTTCGAAGCCGACTTGGCCCCGCTCAACGTCGACGGCCAGGGCCGCGCCAAGCTTCCGCGAGCGAGACGGCGAACTGGTCGTGAAGCTCCGCGCCACGAGCCTCGATGACGGCATCCACTCGACCACATCGGGATCCGGCGAACGCCACGCACGAACCCACGTCATCCTGCTCGGCAGGACCTACAGGGTCCCGTGGTCGACGCCGCCCTGACAGGCGAGCTCCTGCGCGAGCTGATCCTCGACCCGACCCGCGACTACCAGCCCACCGGAGCACCCGAAAGGACGCCGCGAGACCACGCCGGCGATGACGCCTCCCGGACCGCCGCAGGATCGTGGGACCGGGAGTTTCGATGTCTTGCGACATCCTTGCGACACACCGGAGCCGCCTGTCGGAATCGAACCGACGACCTTCTCATTACGAGTGAGACGCTCTACCGACTGAGCTAAGGCGGCGCGCTGCCCGGGTCGGCGTACTGCACTGCCCGGGCAACCCGGGGAAGTATACGGATGGGCGACCCCACCCACGAAAACCGCGCGCTGACCGGGCAGTCGATGCACCCACCGGATGCGTCGACCGGGCGGTCCGTGCCCCGTGGTGGGAGCAGGACCGCCCGGTCGGTGGGTCTGGTGGGGACCGCAGTGCCCCGGTCAGGCGGCGGCGGCGTGCAGCTCGCGCGTGCCCTTGCCGGTGAGCTTGGTCTGCTCGGAGCCGCACCAGCAGCGGAAGCCGACCGCGATGCCGAGGTCGTCGTTGGTGAGGCCGGTGACCTGGGAGCTGAAGATCAGCTGGGTGCGGTCACAGGCGGTGCAGTGGTGGCTGAACACGGGGTCCTCCTCGCGGGGGTCGTCGGAAATCCTGTGACTCCATGGTCCAGCAGCCCGAGGCATAGCGGTAGCCTGTCTTTCCGAGGTGACCTCAAGGAGATTCCTTCATGTTCTCGCTGCACCAGCTGCGCTGCTTCCTCGCGACCTACGAGCACGGGTCGCTGACCGCCGCCGCCGAGGAGCTCGGTTACGCCCAGCCGTCGGTGTCCGAGCAGATCCGCTCGCTGGAGAAGACGTGCGGGGTCCAGCTGTTCCGCCGGGTCGGGCGCGGCGTCGTGCCCACCACCGTCGCCGACGCGCTGCGCCCGCACGCGGAGCGCACGCTCGCCGCCGCCGAGGAGGCGCGGCGCGCGGTGCAGAGCGTGACCACCTTCGAGACCGGCACGATCCGCTTCGGGATGTTCGGCACCGCCCGGTTGTACGCCGGCGCGGGACTGGTCGCCGACGTGCTGCGGCAGCACCCCGGGGTCCGGGTGGAGCTGATCGGCCAGAACTCCAACGAGGTGCAGGACGAGCTGCGGCGCGGGCGGCTGGAGGCGGCCATGATCGCGGTGCCGACCGTGAACAGCGAGGGCATGAGCGTGACCCCGGTGGCCCGCGACGAGCTGGTCTACATCAGCCTCGACCCCGAGCGGCTGACGTCCCCGGTCACCCCGCAGCGGCTGGCCGAGGCCTCGCTGGTGATGCCGGAGACGACCTGGCGCGCCGACGACTCGACCCGGATCATCCTGCGCCAGATGCTCCACGAGACCGGTCGCAACCCCACGACCCGGATCGAGGTCGAGGACGTCGAGACCGCCGTCGAGCTGGTCGGCATGGGCCTGGCCGACTCCGTCATCCCGCGCGGCGCCGCCGAGCAGCTGCTCCCCCGGCTCGCCCCCGGCGCCGGGCTGACGTCGCTGCGGCCCCGCCAGTTCGACACGCTGGCGATCGTCCATCGGGCCGGCGCCACCCTGTCGCCCGCGGCGCGGCTGATGATCGAGCTGGCCACGAAGCGGATCCAGGCGATCGCGGAGCCGGTCAGGACCCGCTGACGCTGCCGGTCCTGCTCAGCACTCCAGGCCGTCCTCCGGCACCTCGCCGTCGAGGAGGTAGTCCTCGACCGTGCGGTCCACGCAGTCGTTGCCGGCGTTGTAGCCGGTGTGGCCGTCGCCGTCGCGGGTCAGCAGCACCCCGGAGTGGAGCTGGTCGGCGAGGGCCTGCGCCCACTCGTAGGGCGTGGCGGGGTCACGGGTCGTGCCGACCACGAGGATCGGGTCGGCTCCGTCGCCGTCGATCTCCACCGGCGGCTCGGTGGAGCGCGCGACCTGCCCGGAGCAGCCGATCAGCCCCCAGGCGAACACCTCTCCGAACGACGGCGAGGCCCGCTCGAACGCCGACACCTGGGCCGCCACCTGGCCCGGGGCCAGCGCGAACGGGTCGTCGAGGCAGCTGATCGCGGGGAACGCCTCGGAGCTGTTGTCGGCGTACCCCCCGCCCGGGGCGCGGGAGGCATAGGCGTCGGCCAGGCTCAGCAGCACGTCGCCGTTGCCGGCGAAGCCGGAGCGCAGCGCGGCGCTGAGGACGTACCAGTTGTCGCGGCTGTAGAGCGGGGTGATCAGGCCGTAGAACGCCAGCCCTACGGTGAGGTCGCGGCCCGACGTGGTCGGCAACGGCTCCGCGTCGACCTCCTCGAGGAACCCCGTGATCCGGTCGAGCCCGCCGTCGACGGAGTCGCCGAGGAAGCAGCCGTCGACGGTCTCCACGCAGTTCTCGACGTAGGCCCGCAGCGCGGTCTCGAACCCCCGTGCCTGCTCCAGGCTGAGCTGGCGCGAGGTCAGCGACACGTCGACCGCACCGTCGAGCACCAGCCGGCCGACGCGCTGCGGGAAGAGCTCGGCGTACGTCGCGCCCAGCTTGGTGCCGTAGGAGGCGCCGAAGTAGTCGAGCGAGCGACGACCCAGGGCGGCGCGCAGCACGTCCAGGTCGCGGGCCGCCTCGACCGTGGAGACGTGGGCGGCGAGCTTGGCGTCGTCGTCGACGCAGCCCTGTCCGAAGCGCGCGAAGCCGGCGGCGAGGCCGGCCCGCTCGGCGGGAGTGTCGGGGGCGGGGTCGGTGGCGAGGTAGGCGTCGAGCTCGTCGTCGGAGAGGCAGTCGACCGGCGCGCTGTCGCCGGTGCCACGCGGGTCGAAGCCGACGATGTCGTAGTGCTCGCGCAGCTGGGGCCGGAAGACGCTGCTCCGCGCGGGCGGCGTACGCCGTGCCGGGGGCGCCCGGACCACCGGGGTTGACGACGAGGGGGGCGCGCCGCTCCCCGGTCGCGGGCACGCGCAGCAGCGCCAGCTCGATGCTTCGGCCACCCGGCCTCGCGTAGTCGAGCGGCACCTCGAGCCGGGAGCACTCGTGGTCACCGCAGGCCCGCCAGGCGAGCGTCTGGTCGTAGAACCCGGCGAGCGCGTCGCGCGGCGGCTCCTCCGAGCCGGGCTCGGTCGGCGGCGGCGGACCTGGCACGGAGCGCGACGCCGGGTCGTTGCTGCCGCCGAGCACCTGAAGCGCGACGAAACCGACGCTGCTGACGACGAGCCCGACGATCAGCAGCAGCACCACCAGCCGCTTCACCGGCGCGCCCCGTCGGGCAACCGGAGCGCGAGCATCATCGACTCGAGGGCCAGCGCGATCGGCACGTTGAAGTCGAGCATCTGCTCGCGGGCCTCGAAGATCCAGCCGATCCGGCGCAGGTTGAGCTCCGCGCTGGAGCCACTGGCCAGCTCGGTGGTGGCCGGTCGCAGCTCCTCGTTGACGAGCTCGCCGGGCGCCCCGGCGGCGATCGCGATCGCGTCGCGGTAGACCGAGACCAGGTCCATCAGCGCCCGGTCGACGACGTCGAGCTGGCGACGCTTGGCCCGCGTCTTCTGCCCCTTCTCCAGGGCGGCCAGGCGGGACCGTACTCACGGGGGCGGCGGCCGCGCTCGACGACGCCGAACGCCTCGGCGAGGTCCTGGCGCTCCTTGGTGTCCAGCGTGCTGGTGATCGCGTCGGCCTCGGCCTTGGAGGTCTCGGCGAGCTCGGACGCGGCGCCCATGCAGGCGCCGAGCGACGTCAGCCTCGCCGGGATCGCCACGACCGAGTCGCGACGGGCCCGCACCTCCTCGTCGCGCGCGAGCGCCCGGGCCCGACCGATGTGGCCCTGGCTGGCGCGGGCGGCGTACGACGCCACGTCGGCCGGCACGCCGTGGCTGCGCTCCAGGAAGCCGGCCACGTCACGGGTCGTCGGGGTGGTGAGGGTGATCAGCCGTGACCGCGAGCGGATGGTCGGCAGCACGTCCTCGATCGTGGGCGCGCACAGCATCCACACGGTCCGGTCGGTCGGCTCCTCGATGGCCTTGAGCAGGGCGTTGCAGGCCTGCTCGGTCAGCCGGTCGGCGTCCTCGACGACCATGATCTGCCAGCGCCGGCCGACCGGGGACAGCGCCGCGCGCCGCACCAGGTCGCGCACCTCGGTCACGCCGATCGAGAGCTTCTCGGTGCGCACGACGGTGATGTCCGCGTGGGAGCCGAGCAGCGCGGTGCGGCACTGGTGGCACGTCCCACAGCCCCGCTCGTCGGAGGCCGCCTCGCACTGCAGGGCGGCGGCGAACGCGATCGCGGCGTTGGAGCGACCGGAGCCGGGCGGGCCGGTGAACAGCCACGCGTGGGTCATGCCCTGGCCTCCCGCGGCCCGGCGCAACGCCTCCACCGTGCGGTCCTGGCCGACCAGGTCGTCCCAGACCGTGCCGGCGGCGACCGGTCGGGCAGCGGGCACCGGGGTCGTGGTCAACGGCGGGCCTGCCCGAGCAGCGGCTCGACCCGGTCGCGGATCGCGGCCGAGACCTCCTCGACCGGCAGCCGGGCGTCGAGCACGGCGTAGTGGTCGGGGTCGGCGGACGCGAGGTCGAGCAGGCACTGCCGGACCCGGGAGTGGTAGTCGAGGTCGCGCTGCTCGATCCGGTCGCGCTCGGTGAACCGGCCCAGCCCGTGGCGCGGCTCGAGGTCGAGCAGCACGGTCAGGTGGGGCCGGAGGTCGCGGGTGGACCAGCGCAGCATCCGCTCCAGGCTGCCGTCGGCCAGCGAGGACTCGAGCCCGCCCGCGCCCTGGTAGGCGAGCGAGGAGTCGACGTAACGGTCCGTCACGACCACCTCGCCGTCGGCCAGCGCCGGGAGCACGACGGTGTCGACGTGCTCGGCCTTGTCGGCCGCGTAGAGCAACGCCTCGGTGCGCGGCGAGAGGTCCCCGGTCTCGGGGTCGAGCACGATGCGTCGCAGGTCCCGCCCGACCGGTGTGTCCCCGGGCTCGAAGGTGAGCCGTACGGCGTACCCCTCCTCGGCGAGCCAGCCGGCCAGCGCCTTCGCCTGCGTCGACTTGCCGGCGCCCTCGCCGCCCTCGAAGCACACGAAGACCCCGGTGTCGGTGAAGGCACCCGGGTGCACGGTCTGGATCACGGGGTCACCCTACGGGCGGGCGGTGACGGCGCGGGGTGTCGGCCGTCCCGGCCCGGACATCGTGCGCGAGCCTGTGACCTCGCCCGGGTTGTTTCCGGTGCCAGGTCACGGTTTCCCCGCTCGGGCGGGGAAACCAACAGACCTCCCGCCCGTCAGGACTTCTTCGCCGCTGCCTTCTTGGCGGTCTTCTTCGCCGCCGTCTTCTTCGCCGCGGTCTTCTTGGCCGGCGACTTCTTGACGGTCTTCTTCGCGCCCTTCTTGGCCGTCTTCTTGGCCGGTCCCTTGGCGCGACGCTCCGCGAGCAGCTCAGCGGCACGTTCGAGGTTGATCGACTCGACCGAGTCGCCCTGGCGCAGGGTGGCGTTGAACTCGCCGTCGGTGACGTACTCGCCGAACCGGCCCGACTTCACCACGATCGGCTGCCCGGAGACGGGGTCGTTGCCGAGCTCCTTGAGCGGGGCGGTGGCGGCGCCGCGACCGCGCTGCTTGGGCTGGGCGTAGATCGCCTGGGCCTGCTCCATCGTGATCGTGAGCAGCTGCTCCTCGGACTCGATCGAGCGGGAGTCGGTGCCCTTCTTCAGGTAGGGCCCGTAGCGACCGTTCTGGGCAGTGATCTCGTCGCCGGTCTCCGGGTCGGTGCCGACCACGCGGGGCAGCGAGAGGAGCTTGACGGCGTCCTCGAGGGTGATCGTGTCGAGGCTCATCGACGCGAAGAGCGAGCCGGTGCGCGGCTTGTCCTTCTTGGGCGCGTCCTCGGGCAGCTGCTCGGTGACGAAGGGTCCGTAGCGACCGTTCTTGGCGACGACGCGCAGCCCGGTCTCGGGGTGCTCGCCGAGCTCGATCTCCTCGCCGGCCGGGTTGGCGAACAGCTCGCGCGCCTTGGCCGGGGTCAGCTCGTCGGGGGGCAGGTCCTCGGGGACGTTGGCCCGCTTGCCGGCGTACGCACTGTCCTCGGTGCCCTCGAGGTAGGGGCCGTAGCGGCCGACGCGCAGGTTGACGCCGTCCTCGGCCGGACCGACCGGGAAGGTCGCGAGCTCGCGGGCGTCGATGTCGCCGAGCTCGTTGACCAGGGTCTTGAGGCCCTCGACGTCGCCGGAGCCGTAGTAGAACTCCGCCAGCTCGCTGGTGCGGTCGCGACGACCGCCCGCGATGTCGTCGAGGACGTCCTCCATCCGCGCGGTGAACTCGTAGGAGATCTGGCGCGGGAAGTGGTCCTCGAGCAGCCGGGTCACCGAGAAGGCCAGCCACGCCGGCACCAGCGCGGTGCCCTTCTTGTAGACGTAGCCGCGGTTGAGGATGGTGCCGATGATCGAGGCGTACGTCGAGGGCCGGCCGATCTGGCGCTCCTCGAGCTCCCTGATCAGCGTCGCCTCGGTGTAGCGCGAGGGCGGCTTGGTCTCGTGGCCGTTGGCCGACACCGAGGCCGCGCTGACCGCGTCGCCCTGCTCGACGGCCGGCAGCCGGGTCTCCGCGTCGTCCTTCTGGGCACCCTCGTCGGTCCCCTCGACGTAGGCCTTGAGGAAGCCGTGGAAGGTGATGACGCGACCGCTCGCGGAGAACACGACGTCCTCGCCGCTGGTGGCCGCACCGCCGATCCGGATCGTCACCGACTGGCCGACGGCGTCCTTCATCTGCGAGGCGACGGTGCGCATCCAGATCAGCTCGTAGAGCCGGAACTGCTCGCCGGTCAGGCCGGTCTGCGCGGGGGTCTTGAAGGAGTCACCCGCGGGGCGGATCGCCTCGTGCGCCTCCTGCGCGTTCTTCACCTTGCTCGCGTAGACGCGGGGCGAGTCGGGCAGGTAGTCGGCGCCGTACAGCTCGCGCACCTGCGACCGGGCGGCCTGCACCGCGCCGCCCGACAGCGTCGTCGAGTCGGTACGCATGTAGGTGATGTGGCCGTTCTCGTAGAGCCGCTGCGCCACCGACATCGTCACCGAGGAGCTCATGCCGAGCTTGCGGGACGCCTCCTGCTGCAGCGTGGTGGTGCGGAACGGGGCGTACGGCGAACGCCGGTAGGGCTTGGACTCGACCGAGCGGACGTCGAACGTCGTCTCGCCGAGCCCGGCGGCCAGGCCCTCGGCCCGGGACCGGTCGAGGTGGACGACGCCGGCCTTGCGGGCACGCTCGGTCAGCTCGCCGTCGGGGCCGAACTCCGAGCCGCGGGCGACGCGCTTCTCGTCGATGCTGTGCAGCCGCGCAGGGAACATCCGCTGGTCGTGCTTGCTGCCGGCGTCGAAGGTGCCCTCGAGGTCCCAGTACGACGCGACGCGGAACGCGATCCGCTCCCGCTCGCGGTCGACGACCAGCCGGGTCGCAACCGACTGGACGCGGCCGGCGGAGAGCCCGGACATGACCTTCTTCCACAGCACCGGGCTGACCTCGTAGCCGTAGAGGCGGTCGAGGATGCGCCGTGTCTCCTGCGCCTCGACGAGGTCCATCGCCAGCTCGCGCGGGTTGTCGGCGGCGGCGAGGATCGCGGGCTTGGTGATCTCGTGGAAGACCATCCGCTTGACGGGGATGCCTTTCGGCTTCAGCTCGTCGAGGAGGTGCCAGGCGATCGCCTCGCCCTCCCGGTCCTCGTCGGTGGCGAGGAAGAGCTCGTCGGCGTCCTTCAGCAGCTTCTTCAGCTTGCTGATGTGCGCCTTCTTGTCCCGCGGCACCACGTAGTAGGGGGTGAACTCGTGCTCGACGTCGACGGCGAGCCGCGCCCACGACTCGTCCTTGATCTTGGCCGGGGTGTCGGCGGCGCTGTTCGGCAGGTCACGGATGTGGCCGATGGAGGACTCCACGACGTAGCCCGATCCGAGGTACTCCGCGATCTTGCGGGCCTTGGCGGGCGACTCGACGATGACGAGCTTGTGGGACACGGGTGGGACGTCTCCTGGCTGGGGGCTGGGCGCTACGGCGGCTCACGGTAGCGCGAGATGTCAATCCGGCTGGTGGCCGCGGGTCAGGAAGCCCTCCTCGACGAGGTCCGCCACGACCGGGAGGTACGCCGCGTGCAGCTCGTCGGCCGGGCGGTCGAGCAGCTGGCCCAGCGCGTCGAGCACCTGCCCGACGGTGAGGTCCCCGTCGCAGGCACCGACCAGCGCCGCCTCGACCGTGTCGGCCTGCCGGGCCCGCATCAGGCCACGCTGCTGGCGCAGCACCACGGTCGCCGGGTCCTCGGCGCCGGGGACACCGACGGTCTCCTGCGCGACGTCCTCACGACGCAGCAGGGTCTCGCCCGGGGCCACCGGCGCGCGGCGGCCACCGCACTGCCCCACTGGCCGATCGCCGGCGCGATCGGCTGCTCGACGGCGTGCGGCCAGTCCAGCAGCCGGTGGGTGCCGGGCGTGCCGCCCACCTCGCGGCGGCGGGCGTTGAGCCAGCCGAAGCCGACGCCCTCGATCCGCTGCTCGTCGAACCACGACAGCCACGCGTCGTACCGCTCGAGGTAGGTGGGGTCGCCGTGCAGACCCGCGTCCTTGAGCCAGAGCTCGACGTAGGAGGGCGGGTCGAGCACCTCGCGCTGCACGACGAGCGCGTCGCAGTCGTCGCGCAGCCAGCCGCCGAGCCGCTCGCCCCACGGCTGGTCGCGCAGGATCGCCCAGTTGGCGAGCACCTGCAGCCAGCCGCCGGGCGCGAGGTGGTCGGGAGCGTCGCGCACGATCCGCTCGACGACCTCGTCGCCGGGCAGGCCGCTGTCGCGGTAGACGAGCCGCTCCCCGCCGGGCGGGCTGATCACGAACGGCGGGTTGGTGGCGACCAGGTCGAACAGCTCACCCGCGACCGGCTCGAGCAACGAGCCGTCACGGACCTCGATGTTCTCGACGCCGTTGAGCTCGGCGTTGAGCCGGGTCAGCCAGAGCGCCCGGGCGTTGACGTCGGTGGCGACGACCCGGTCGCTGTGGGGCGCGAGGTGGAGCGCCTGGACGCCGCAGCCGGTGCCGAGGTCGAGCGCGGAGCCGACCGGGTCGCGCAGCGTGAGCTGGGCCAGCGAGGTCGAGGCGGGGCTGATGCCGAGCACGTGGTCGGCGTCCACGCGCACCGGCTGGCCGTCCAGACCGGGGGTCAGGTCGCTGAGCACCCACAGGTCCCGGTCGTCGTCGGCGTACGGCCGGCAGTCGACGAGCGCGACCAGCTCTTCCCCGCGGACGTCGAGCAGCCGCTCGGCGTCCAGGTCGTCGACCAGGCCCGGGAGCGCCGCGTCGGCGGCCGCCCGGGTGACGACGGTCTGCAGCAGGAAGAGCCGGACCAGCGTGTCGAGCGCGGAGCCCCCGCTCGTACGCCGCCTGGCCGGTGTCGTCTCGTTGCGCGCGAGCGCGTCGTGGGCCTCGCGGCCGAGCAGCGCGGCCACGGCGTCGTAGGTGTAGTCGGCCGCCTGCAGCGCCTCGCGCAGCCGCGGCACCCAGCCGGTCACGCGCCACCTGCCACGACGGACCGCTCGTGGTAGCCGGTCACGGGTTCGCCGGCGCGCCACGCCTCGAGGTCCCCGCGGTAGAGCCCGTGGCGCAGCTCGAGCTCGTAGCCGTCGTACTGCGGCATGCCGAGCGCTCGGGCCACGGCCAGCTCGGCCTCCACGTCGTAGGGCACCCGGACGTAGCTGATCGACCAGGGCGCCGGGTCGGGACTGTCGGTCACACCCTCGAGGATGCAGTACATCGGCGTCGGGTCACCCATGCAGTTGCCGACGCTGCCGGTGTTGAAGGCGGTCCGGCCGGCGAGCTGGCACTCGTAGAACGGGTCGTGGGTGTCGCCGTAGCCGACCACGTCGGGCAGCGGACCGTCGCCGGTCGCCGGGGTGTTGGTGAAGAGCGCCTCGAACTCCGCCTGGCTGCGGACGTAGCGGACCCGACGGTGGACGGTCTCCTCGCTGGCGTGGAAGAGCCGCACCCGGCGACCGCTCAGGAGCAGGTCGTGGCTGAAGGGCAGCGAGCGCAGCCACTCCCCCTGGCCGGGCCCGAGCTGGTCGCGCCACCAGCGCAGCGCCTCGCTGTCGAAGCTGCGGTCGGGGTCGGGGAGGAAGTCGTCCCAGTTGCCGAGCAGGTTGACCTCGCAGCGCTCGCGGCACAGGTCCACGACCTCGCGGCCGCGCGGCCCCTTGCCGACGTAGTCGCCGAGGTTCAGCACGCGGGTGATGCCGCGAGCATCGATGTCGGCGAGGACCGCCTCGAGCGCGGTGAGGTTGCCGTGGACGTCGGAGAGCAGGGCGATCCGCGTCATCTGGGTCACCCGTCGATCCTCGCACCCGCCCCCGGACGCACCTCGACCCCGCCCGGACTGAGGCCGGGACGGGGTCGAGGTCGGGCTGCTGCTCGGATGCAGTGCTCCCGCGGCTGCGTCTCCGCCGGCGAGAACTGCTGCGTCGGCGCACGTCGTCGTGCGTGCGTCCCGGGCGCGTGTCACCGTGCGGGGTGGTGCCACCCTGCGGGGCGTCGACCGACGGGGCCGGCGGCGGGGTCCGCTCGGCCGGGGGGCCGTCACCGTCGTCCATCAGCTGCGACGAACGACGCTTCGAGACCACGATGGCGGCGACGATGATCCCGGTGGCCAGCAGCGCGATCATGATGCGCAGCGGGTCGTTCTGGTCGTCGCCGACGCTCATCGACACGATGGCGCTGGCGATCAGCAGCGAGACCAGGTTCATCACCTTGATCAGCGGGTTGATCGACGGACCGGCGGTGTCCTTGAACGGGTCGCCGACGGTGTCGCCGATGATGGTGGCCTCGTGGGCCAGCGAGCCCTTGCCGCCGTGGTGCACCGTCCTCGACCAGCTTCTTGGCGTTGTCCCAGGCGCCACCCGCGTTGGCCAGGAAGACGGCCATCAGGGTGCCGGCGCCGATCGCACCGGCCAGGAAGCCGGCCAGCGCGGTGACGCCGAGCCCGAAGCCGACCGCCACCGGGGCCAGCACCGCGAGGATGCCGGGCGTGACCAGCTCGCGCAGCGAGTCCTTGGTGACGATGTCGACGACCTTGCCGTACTCCGGACGGCCGGTGCCCTCCATGATCCCGGGGATCTCGCGGAACTGGCGGCGTACCTCGAAGACGACGGCGCCCGCGGCCCGGGCCACCGCGTTGATCGCGAGGCCGGAGAAGAGGAACACCACGGCCGCACCGAGCAGCACGCCGACGATGACCGCCGGGTTGAAGACCTGGAAGTCGAGCAGGTAGGCCTCGCTCGCGGCCGGAAGTTGGCGTCTCGGAGCGACTCGAACACCGTGGTGGCGTAGGAGCCGAACAGGGCGGTCGCGGCGAGCACGGCCGTCGCGATCGCGATGCCCTTGGTGATCGCCTTGGTCGTGTTGCCGACCGCGTCGAGCTCGGTGAGGATCTGCGCGCCCGCCGGGCTGACGTCGCCCGACATCTCGGCGATGCCCTGGGCGTTGTCGGAGACCGGACCGAAGGTGTCCATCGCCACGATGACGCCGACCGTGGTCAGCAGGCCGGTGCCGGCCAGCGCCACCGCGAACAGCGAGACGGTGAGCGTGGCACCACCGAGCAGGTAGGCGCCGAAGACGGCCGCGCCGATCACCAGCGTCGTGTAGACGGCCGACTCGAAGCCGACCGCGAGGCCGGAGAGGATGACCGTGGCGGCACCGGTGCGCGAGCTCTCGCCGACGCTCGCGACCGGCTTGTACTCGGTGCCGGTGTAGTAGCCGGTGAGGGCCAGGATGCCGGCCGACATCACGATGCCGATGACGACGGCGGACGCCGCGATGAACCGCGGGTCACCCTCGGCACCGCTGAGGTCGCGGGCGATGTTGCTGAACTCCGAGAAGCTGCTCGGCAGGTAGACGTACGCCGCGATGACGCTGGCCACGGCAGCGATGCCCGAGGAGAGGTAGAAGGACCGGTTGATGGTCTTCAGCCCGTTCTCCCCGGCCTTGGGCTGGGTGAGGTAGACACCCGCGACGGCGGTGAGCGCACCGATCGCCGGGATCACGAGCGGGAAGACCAGGCCCTGGTCGCCGAAGGCCTGCGAGCCGAGGATCAGCGCGGCGACCAGCGTGACGGCGTACGACTCGAAGAGGTCGGCGGCCATGCCGGCGCAGTCGCCCACGTTGTCGCCGACGTTGTCGGCGATGGTGGCGGCGTTGCGCGGGTCGTCCTCGGGGATGTTGTTCTCGACCTTGCCCACCAGGTCGGCGCCGACGTCGGCGGCCTTGGTGAAGATGCCGCCGCCGACGCGCATGAACATCGCGAGCAGCGCGGCACCGAAGCCGAAGCCCTCGAGCACGTCAGGGGCGGAGTCCTGGAAGGCGAGCACGACGATGCTGGCACCGAGCAGGCCGAGGCCGACGGTCAGCATGCCGACCATGGCGCCGGTGCGCAGGCCGATGCGTCATGGCGGGCTCGCGCCCGGTGGTCTCGGCGGCAGCGGCGACGCGCAGGTTGGCGCGCACGGCGAGGTTCATGCCGAGGTAGCCGACGGCGGAGGAGAAGCCGGCGCCGACGACGAAGAAGATGGAGCGGAAGATCCTCACCGTCCATGTCGTCGGCCGGCAGCAGGAGCAGCGCGAAGAACGCGATCACCGCGAAGATGCCGAGCGTGCGGAACTGCCGCTGGAGGTACGCGTTGGCGCCCTCCTGCACGGCCTGGGCGATGTTCTTCATGTTGTCGGTGCCCTCGGCGGCGGCAAGGACTTCCTGGCGGAACTTGTAGGCCATCCCGAGAGCGCCGAGCGCGATCAGGAGGACGACGAGCACCAGCACGAAGTTGCCACCGGAGAGCTCCACGACAGCGGGACTGATCCCGGTCATGTATTTCCTCCTGGGAGTGACTCACGTCTCACGGACGAGCCGGAGTCTACGCATGGGTCACCCCTCCGGGGCACGCCGGTGTGAGGCGCGCCACACGCGAGTTTGGCGACGGTGGGAGCGGGCGCAGCCGGCTCAGCCGGCGGCGAGCGCCTGGTCGGCGCTGTCGTGGATGACGAAGACCTTCGCCAGGCCCGTGATCCGGAAGATCTTCAGCAGCCGGTCCTGGTTGCAGACGAGCTGCAGCGAGCCGTCGTGGGCGCGGACCTTCTTCAGTCCGCCCACGAGGACGCCGAGCCCGGTCGAGTCCAGGAACTCGACCTGCTGCATGTCCACGACGAGGTCGTAGGCGCCACTGGCCACCAGCTCGGTGATCTTGTCCCGCAGCTTGGGTGCCGTGTAGACGTCGATCTCGCCTCCGACGGCGACGATGGTCTTGCCATCCGCCTCGCGCGTCGTCAGTGTCAGGTCCACGTGTGTTCTCCCCAGCCCTCCGCCCAAGACTCCGAACAGCCTGGGGTCGGGGGTCCGTCGCTCCGTTTGCCGGCACCATCAAAGCACGCCCGGGGCAGCGATGGGGCGGAAGGCGACACCATCCACCGGGTGTCGGCGAGTTGTCGGCGGGATTTGTGTCGGTGGACTTTGCGAGACTGCCCCGGTGACTGCCGAGCCGAGCGACCCCGCGACGGGCGGCGAGTCGTGGGCCGTCTCGTTGCTCGAGCGGCTCACCACCGACCGCGGTCGCGAGGACCGGCTCACCCACCTCGAGCAGCTGCCCCCGCGAGCGGCCGAGCACGCCGACTGGCCGGCCTGGACGCCGCCGAGCGTGCGCGCGGCGTACGCCGGGAGGGGGGTGGTGCGCCCCTGGCGCCACCAGGTCGCCGCCGCCGAGGCCGCCTGGGCCGGCGAGCACGTCGTCCTCTCGACCGGCACCGCCTCGGGCAAGTCGCTCGCCTTCCAGCTGCCGGCGCTCGCGGCGGCGATGGGGACGCGTGGCCGACGCGGCCAGCGGGGCGCCGGGGTCCTCTACCTCGCGCCGACCAAGGCGCTGGCCCACGACCAGTGGGCGGGGCTGCGCTCGCTCGACCTCGACGTCCGGATCTCCACCCACGACGGCGACAGCACCCGCGAGGAGCGCGACTGGACCCGCGACCACGCCGAGTACGTCCTCACCAACCCCGACATGCTCCACCGCTCGCTGCTCCCCTCCCACGAGCACTGGTCGCGGTTCTTCGGTGCGCTGCGCTTCGTCGTCGTCGACGAGGCCCACCACTACCGCGGCGTCTTCGGCGCCCACGTCAGCCAGGTGCTGCGGCGGCTGCGGCGGGTCTGCGCCCGCTACGGCGCGGAGCCGACGTTCGTGCTCGCCTCGGCGACGATGGCCGAGCCGGAGCTGACCGCCGGGCGGCTCACCGGGCTGCCGGTCACGGCCGTCACCGAGGACTCCTCGCCGCGGGGCCGGGTCGCGCTGGCGCTGTGGGAGCCGCCGCTGACGTCCTTCGAGGGCGAGAACGGCGCCCCCGTACGCCGCGCGGCGAGCTCGGAGGCGGCCGACCTGCTCACCGACCTGGTCATCGCCGACGTCCGGACCCTCGCCTTCGTGCGGTCGCGCCGCGGGGTCGAGCAGGTCGCGCGCACCACCGCGGAGCTGCTGGGCGAGGTCGACCCGTCGCTGGCGACGCGCGTGGCGGCGTACCGCGGGGGCTACCTGCCCGAGGAGCGCCGTGAGCTCGAGGGACAGCTGCGCCGCGGTGACCTGATCGGTCTCGCCGCGACCAACGCGCTCGAGCTCGGCATCGACATCAGCGGCCTCGACGCGGTGCTGATGGTGGGCTTCCCCGGCACCCGCGCGGCGCTGTGGCAGCAGCTGGGCCGGGCCGGTCGCGGGGCCGGCGACGCGCTGGGCGTGCTGGTCGCGCGCGACGACCCGCTCGACACCTACCTCGTCCACCACCCCGAGGCGCTGCTCGGCCGACCGGTCGAGGCCAGCGTCTTCGACCCCGACAACCCCCACGTGCTCGGCCCTCACCTGTGCGCCGCCGCGCAGGAGCTGCCGCTGACCGAGGCCGACCTGCCGATGTTCGGCCCGACCAGCCGCGCTGTCCTCGACCGGCTGACCGAGGTCGGGCTGCTGCGGCGCCGGCCACGCGGCTGGTTCTGGACCGACCGGCGCCCGGCGTCCGAGCTGGCCGACATCCGCTCCGCCGGCGGTGCGGCGGTGCAGCTGCTGGAGGCCGTCGACCGGGCGGGTGGTCGGCACCGTCGACGGCGGTCGTGCCCACGGCACCGCCCACCCGGGCGCGGTCTACCTCCACCGCGGCGAGACCTGGCAGGTGCGCGAGCTCGACCTCGACGACCGGGTGGCCATCCTCGAGCGCGGCGACCCGGGCTGGTCGACCTCCGCGCGCGAGATCACCTCGATCTCGGTGCTCGGCGAGCGTTCCCACGTCGAGTGGGGCGGCTGCCGGCTCTCCCTCGGCGACGTCGAGGTCACCCACCAGGTGGTGTCGTACCTGAAGCGCCGTCACCCCGGGGGCGAGGTGATCGGCGAGGAGCCGCTCGACCTCCCGGAGCGGACGCTGCAGACGGTCGCCGTGTGGTGGACGGTGCCCGACCACGTCGTCGAGGAGTCCGGTCTCGCGCCCGCCGACGTCCCGGGTGCGGCGCACGCTGCCGAGCACTGCTCGATCGGGCTGCTCCCGCTGGTCGCCACCTGCGACCGGTGGGACATCGGCGGCGTCTCCACCGCCCGCCACCCCGACACGGGCGTGCTCACCGTCTTCGTCTACGACGGGCACCCCGGGGGCGCCGGCTTCTGCCGAGCGCGGCTTCCACGCCGCCACCGACTGGCTGCGCGCCACCCGGGCCACCATCGACGACTGCGAGTGCCCCGACGGCTGCCCCTCGTGCGTGCAGTCCCCCAAGTGCGGCAACCAGAACAACCCGCTCGACAAGGCCGGCGCCGTCGTCCTGCTCGACGCGCTGCTCCGCCACGCCCCTGCCTGACCCCTCCCGTCCCGCGGCGTGTGCCTGAGAACGCCCCAGGGATAGTTCTCAGGCACACGCGGCCGTCAGGGGCTCGGGTCAGGTGGGGCCGGCGCGGGCCTCGGCCCGCAGGTCCTCCGTCTGGCCGAGCCAGCGGGGGCCGGCGACCTCGACGACCACGACCACGTCGTCGCCCTCGGTCCGGCACCCGACGAGGGACGCCCCGTTGTCCGACGCCATCGAGGCAGCGGCACCGCAGCCGTCCTCGCCGTCCTGGTGGGCGGAGGCACCGGCGAGGGCGGCGAGGTCGGCCGCCGACTGCGCCTCGCGGTGGGCGGTGACGAGGGCCGCCACCACGCCCACCGCGCTGCCCAGCACCAGCAGCAGCCCCAGGCAGCCCACCACGAGCAGGCTCGCGGCGCCGCGCTCCGGCGTCGTCCTCACGGCGGCGACTCGACGGCGGCCACGGCCTCGGCGTGCAGGGTCACCCCCGGCACGGCGCCGAGCACGCCCCCGGGGCCGGCGACCTCGCGGGTGACGGTGACCGTCACCTCGCCCCCGGCCCACGTGGTCCGCACCCGACTGCCCTCACCGGCGACCCGGACCGCCCGGTCGACCGCCGTCGGCTCGGGGTCGCCCCGGGCCAGCGAGCGCGCCGCCTCGCGGGCACCGTCGACGACCCGGACCTGACCGGCGCCCACCGCGAGCAGCCAGACCAGGCCGACGGTGACCGCCAGCAGCAGCGGGAGACCGAGCGCGAGCTCCGCGGTGACGGCACCCCGCTGCCGGGCACGGGCCGGACGGCTCACCCGATGCCCAGCAGCCCGAGCACGTGGTCGAACAGCGAGCGCAGCATCTGGTCGCCGAAGCCCCCGGTCAGCAGCTTGTAGAGCAGGCCGGCGAGGCCGGCGCCCGCGGCGGTGCCGACGGCGTACTCCGCGGTGGTGATGCCGTCCTCCGCCCGGGCGGGGCGGGTGGGTCGGCGGGTGGGGGTCGAGTCATGGGTGCTCCTCGGGGTCGGGCCGCGGGTTGCGGCCGGTCCCCCGACCCTCGCCGCTGCCCCGGTCGCGGGCGAGCCCCCGGCGAGCGGCTGGGGACAGTGCTGTCGGAGGGCTCCCCTGTGGACGGTCCGCGGCTCGTCGGCGGGGCGGTCACCAGGACAGACCGCCCACGAGCGACACCACCAGCGGCACGATCCCGAGCAGCAGGAAGGACGGCAGCAGGCAGACACCGAGCGGGACCGCCGCCTTCACCCCGACCGCCCGCGCCCGCTGCTCCACCGCTCCCCGCTCGGCGTCGGCCAGGTCGTCCGCGAGTCGTTCGACGACGGCGGCGACGGGGGCGCCGGTGCGTTCGGCGCGGGCCAGGGCGC
Source organism: uncultured Actinomycetota bacterium (assembly GCA_963754575.1). Classification (GTDB taxonomy): domain Bacteria; phylum Actinomycetota; class Actinomycetes; order Propionibacteriales; family Nocardioidaceae; genus Nocardioides. Next base: position 387,813 of record CAVWGQ010000027.1, read on the forward strand.
GGCCCAGCGGTGCCAGCCCGGGGTCGTCGGCCAGGTCGTTCCACACGCGGTCGGCGGCGGCGCCGAGGGCGAGCCGGTCGGCCGCCGCGACCAGCCGGGCCGCCGCCGGCCCCGGCAGCGCCGACGCGACCTGGCGGGCGGCCGGCCCCGGGGAGCAGCCGGCTCGCAGGGCGGTCCCCAGCAGCAGCACGAGCGTGGGCAGGTCACGACGGACCTGCTCGCGCTCACGGCGTACGCCGGCCGGCTCGGCGGCAGCGGCGAGCCGGTGGACCACGATGCCGGCCACCACACCGAGCACTGCGCCGCTCACGCCACCGACCAGCGCCCAGCCACCCAGCAGCGCGAGCACCGGCCACCAGCGACGGCCCCGAGCCACCCAGTCGCGCGGAGCCGCCGGTGGCGGCGCGCCGCGGACGTCACGTCGAGCAGCGGTCGTGGCCGACCGAGCAGCAGCACTCCCGCGGTGACCAGGAACCCGACGAGGAGCGGACTCTCCGGCCAGGTCATCGCAAGGCCCCGGCGGCGATCCGCTCGATCCAGGTCAGCCCGACCAGCACCAGCGCGAGGCCCGCGACCAGGCAGGCCCACCCGGCGGGGGTCGCCAGCAGGAAGGCCCAGGCGGCCGCGCCGGCACCCGCCCCGCCCAGGAAGAGCACCAGCACCGGCAACGCGGCGACCAGGCGCGCCGTCGCCCGGGCCGAGGCCAGCTCGCCCTCGACGACGAGTCGGGTGGCGCGGGTGGCACGCAGGGAGCGGGACACCCGGGAGAGCCCGTCGGCGAGACCGCCGCCGCTGCGGTGGGACACCTCCCAGGCTGCGGCCACGAGCCGTCAGCTCGGCCGCTCCCGGCCGGACCGCGAGCCGCCGCAGCACCCCCACCACGTCACCACCGAGGTCGGCGGTGCGGGCGACCTCGGTGAGCGGCGCCCAGGTCCCGGCCGCGTGCGCCAGGGCCGAGCCCGGGGGCTGACCGGCCGAGACCTCCGCGGCCATCAGCTCACAGGCCTCCAGGACCCGCGCCGAGGTCGCCTCCGCCTCCCTGCTCGCGGCGCGCTGCCGCCACCACGCGCGACCCCCGACCAGCACCAGGAGGGCGGCGGCGACCAGGCCAGGCGGCACCACCAACGCCGACGCCGCGACCGGCACCAGCAGCAACCCGGTCGGCGCCGGCCGGGCGGCCACGACCGGACGCGGTGGCAGGGCGAGCAGCACGGTGAGCATGACCGCCACGCCGACGACCAGCGACCCGTGCTCGGAGGGTCACGGGGGTCCGCCGAGCCGTCGCTCGAGGTCGGCGGCCCCGGGGCCGGTGACCGCGCGACCGCCGTCGTCGAAGACGACCGCAGACCTCATCCGCACCAGTCCGTCGGGACCGCGCTCGGGGACCGCGACCTCGCGCAGCACCCGTCGTCCGTCGCCCGCGCGGGCGAGGTGGACGACCACGTCGAGGGCGGAGGCGAGCTGGCTGTGGGTGGCCTCGCGGGTCCAGCCGGCAGCCAGCGCGAGCGCCTCGACGCGGGCCGGGACGTCGGTCGCGGAGTTGGCGTGGATCGTGCCGCAGCCGCCCTCGTGGCCGGTGTTGAGCGCGGCCAGCAGGTCGGTGACGGCGGCGTCGCGGACCTCGCCGACGACCAGTCGGTCGGGGCGCATCCGCAGCGCCTGCCGCACGAGGGTGCGGACGGTGATCTCGCCGGCACCCTCGAGGTTGGGCGGGCGGGCCTCGAGACCGACGACGTGGGGATGGTCGGGTCGCAGCTCGGAGGAGTCCTCGACGAGGACCATGCGATGCGTCGGGTCGACCAGCGAGAGCAGCCCGGCGAGCAGCGTGGTCTTGCCGACCCCGGTGCCGCCCGAGACGAGGAAGGCCAGCCGTGCGGCGACCACCGACCCGAGCAGCTGCGCCCCCTCTCGGGTCACGGCGCGGGCCTCGACGAGGTCGTCGAGGGTCAGCGCCCGTCGGCTCGGCACCCGCAACGACAGCGTGGTGCCGGGACGCGCGACCGGCGCCAGCACCGCGTGGCAGCGGGTGCCGTCGCGCAACCGGACGTCGACGTACGGCGTGGCGTCGTCGAGCCGTCGGCCGGCGGTCGCCGCCAGGCGCTGCGCGAGCCGGCGGACCGCCTCGTCGTCGGGGAAGCTCACCCCCGCGGGCTCGAGGCCGGCGCCACGGTCGAGGTGGACGGCGTCGGGGCCGTTGACGAGCACGTCGGTGACTCCCGGCAGCCGCAGCAGCGGCTCGAGCGGCCCCGCCCCGACGACGTCGCGGCGCAGCGCGTCGTGGACCGCGAGCACCGTGGCGTCGCCGACCGGCTGGCCCGCGGCCCGCAGCGCCACCGCGACCCGGTGGGGCGTGAGGTCGCCGGGGTCACGTGACAGCCGGTCGCGGACGGCCTCGACCAGCGCGTCCGTGCTCACGCGGCGCCGGCTCCGTGGGAGGGCGAGGTCGTGACGGACGGGGCCGCGAGGGCCGCGCGCGCCGACCGCGCGAGCGGCGAGCGTCGCGAGCGCACCGGGCCGAGGCCGAGGTCCATCGCCTCGGCGAGGCCGCGCTGGTCGCCCATCCGCACCAGCACCGGCAGCTCGACGACGCGGGCCACGTCGGCGTCGTCGAGCCCCGGACCGCGCAGGACCAATGCCGTCCGGTCGACCGGCAGCCCGGCCGTCACCCGGGCCGCAGCGGCCAGACCGTGCACGGTCGGGCGGGCCACGACCAGCACCCGGTCGCACCGGGCGACGACCTCGTCGACCACCACGTCGCGCGAGCGGGGCAGGTCGACGACCACGGTGTCGTGCCCGCGCTGCGCGGCCGAGAGCACCTCGCGCACCGCGAAGGGCTGGAGGGTGCCGCGACGCCCGGCGTACCACGTCAGGACGCCCAGCCCGTCGCGACGCGGCAGGCTCTCGCGGAAGGCCGCGGCCCCCAGCCGGCCGGTCGTCTGGCACAGCTCGTCCCAGCGCACGCCGAGCCGGTCCTCCATCCCGAGCACCCGGTCGAGGCCGGGACCGAGCGGGTCGGCGTCGACGACCACGGCCGGCACCGGCGTCCGCCGCGAGCTGGCCGAGCGCCGCCGCGAACACGCTCGCCCCCGCACCTCCGGAGCCGGCGAGGACGCCGACCGTCCACGCCCGGCGCGGTCGCTGGTCGCCGAGGTCGGTGAGCTGCTCGACGACCCACTCCCCCGACTGCGGCAGCTCGGCGACGTTCTCCGCGCCCAGCGCCAGCGCGGTGCGCATCGCGTCGTCGGGGAAGCGGCCCCACGCGACGACGTGGACGCCGTCACGCCGGGCAGGTCGCAGCGCGGCGAGCTCGGTGGCGACGTCGGCGCCGACGAGGACCAGCGGTGCGGCGCCCCAGCCGGCCAGGCCGCCGAGGCCGTCGGGGGCCACGACCGGCGTCACGCCGGCGGCCGCGCCGAGGCGCAGCAGCTCGTCGAGCAGGGTCTCGTCACGGGTGATGACCAGGGGTGAGTTCATGGCCGCAGCCTTCCCGCGTACGCCGACGCCGGGGCCGACCCGGACCGGGCCCTGTGGAGGAACGCGCCAGAACCCCAGCTGTGGATGTCCGGCGGTCCCGGAAGGAATCGTCTGCGGCACCTACAGTGGGGAACTGACATGAGCAGCCCGACGCGCCCCACGGCGGCCTTCTTCGACCTCGACAAGACGATCATCGCCAAGTCGAGCACCTTGGCCTTCAGCAAGCCGTTCCAGGCGGGTGGCCTGATCTCGCGACGCGCGGTGCTGCGCTCGGCGTACGCCCAGTTCGTCTACCTCGTGGGCGGCGCCGACCACGACCAGATGGAGAAGATGCGCGCGTTCATGTCGCAGCTGTGCGCGGGATGGGACGTGGCGACGGTGCGCGAGATCGTCGCCGACACCCTCCACAACATCGTCGACCCGCTCGTCTACGACGAGGCGGTGAGCCTGATCGAGGAGCACCGGCTCGCCGGGCGCGACATCGTCATCGTCTCCACGTCCGGCACCGAGGTGGTCGGTCCGATCGGGGAGATGCTCGGCGCCGACCGCGTCGTCGCCACCCGGATGGAGATCGCGGAGGGCCGCTACACCGGCGAGATCGAGTACTACGCGTTCGCCGAGGAGAAGGCGAACGCGATCCGCGACCTCGCGGCCCAGATCGGCTACGACCTCGACGCCTGCTACGCCTACAGCGACTCCGTCACCGACGTCCCGATGCTCGAGGCCGTCGGCCACCCGCACGCCGTCAACCCCGACAAGGAGCTGCGCCGGCAGGCGGCCTCGCGCGGCTGGCCGGTGCTGGTCTTCACCAAGCCGGTGGCGCTGCGCTCACGGGTCCCGCTCCCCCCGGCCCGCCCGACCCTCGCCGCCCTCGCGGTCGGTGGTGCGCTCGCCGTCGGCGGGCTGGTCTGGAGCAGCGCGCGCAAGCGCCGGCCGGCGTCCTGACGGCGCTGCAGCCCCTGCGCCGACCGGTTACCGGACACCTCGGCACGAGGTGACCTCCGACCCTTGAAGTGTCGCGCCGGACGTGTCTCAATGGACTCAGAGAACTCCACAGAGACCCGCACGTGAGCCAGGTACCCACGCGGCGACCCACCCTTCTTGAGGGCGCCTGCCAACGGGATCATCCCGGGACAGCAATTGAGACAGCACGCTTGGTAGCCAGGTCTCACGTGTCAGCGGCGGCACCCGATCCCCGGAGCGATCCGAGGGACGGGTGCCGCTCGCATGTCCGGGAGCGGACCGGGTCAGGGGGAGACGACCGGGCTGGCCTCGGCCCCCGCGGCGTAGGCCTCGGCGGCGTACAGCAGCCAGCGGTGGACGGCCGCCTGACCGCCCTCGCGCAGCGCTGCCGCGCTCCCGTCGTACGCCGGACGCAGCGCGAGGTGACCGGCCTCCGGCACCACCAGCGACTTCTCGTCGACGCCACGGGCGACCAGGACCAACCGTTCGGCGGCCCGTGCCACGAGCCCGTTGTGGGACGCGAAGGGCGCGGCGGACAACAGCTGGCCGTGCACGACCGCCGCGACGAGCAGCGCGGGCGACTCGGCGGACAGCAGCTCGGCGACGGTGCGCAGCAGCTGCGCCGCCTCCGGGTCCCGCGGCCGGCCGAGCCGGTCGTCGGCGACCGTCCCGGCGCCCGCGACGGTGTGGAGCCGGGCCAGCGCCTGCAGCGGCGAACGGCGCAGCACCGGCGCCAGTCCGAGCAGCTCGGTCGAGAGCCTGACCGCCGCCGCGGCCACCTCGTCGCCCTCCCCGGCGCGCACCTCGTCCAGCGAGGAGCCGGACCCCTCCAGCACCGCGCTCGCGTGGGCACCGCGCAGCAGCGACTCACCCGTGAGGTCCGGGGCGGTGCGGCGCAGGCCACGGTCGCGCAGCACCGCGTCGATGCCGTCGCGGGCCGACGCGAGCGCCGACGGCACGCCCTCGAGGGACTGCAGGCGGTCCAGGGTGTCGGGGCTCATGGTGACGTCAGGCTAGCCAGCAGCTCCGCCGCCCCGACGGGTAGCCTGCCGATGATGGACGACGACGTGAGCCGGCTCTCCCGATCCTTCGGTCCCGTGGCGCAGGCCTACGACCGCGGGCGCCCCGACTTCCCTGCCGAGGCCGCGGCCTGGCTGGTCGGTGGCGGCAGCGGTCGACCAGCGACCGTCCTCGAGCTCGGGGCCGGCACCGGCAAGCTCACCCGAGCGCTGGTCGCGCTGGGCCACGACGTCCACGCCAGCGACCCCGACGCCGACATGCTGGCGATCCTGCAGCGCCACCTGCCTGATGTCCCGACCTCGGTCACCGGCGCCGAGGACATCCCGTTGCCCGACCGGTCCGTCGACGTCGTGGTGGCCGCACAGTCCTTCCACTGGTTCGACCACGCGCGGGCGCTGCCGGAGATCGCGCGGGTCCTCAAGCCCGGCGGCCGGCTGGCGCTGGCGTGGAACCTGCGCGACGAGCGGATCCCGTGGGTCCGCAAGCTCGGCCGCGCCCTCGGCTCCTCGTCCGCGACCGAGGACGCCGACGCCACCGACGCGGTCGTGCAGTCCGAGCTGTTCGGGTTCGTCGAGGACAAGACGTTCCCGTTCTGGCAGGGCGTCGACCGCGAGTCCATCCTCGACATGGCCGCCTCGCGCAGCTACGTCTCGACCCTCGACCCCGAGGAGCGCGCCGCCCGGATGGAGGCGGTCCGTGCGTTGTACGACGACTACGGCCGCGGCATGGACGGCATGCAGATCCCCTACGACTGCCGCTGCTTCCGGGCGGTCGTCAACGAGCGGCCGGGTGCGCGGAGCGACGAGACCGACAGCAGCGACGCAGGCCCCACCGACCCGACGGCCGGGGACGCGAGCGGCCCCAGTGACGGGACCGACACCGACATGCTGCTGATCGACTTCCGCTGAGCGGTCGCTCAGGCGACGGTGAGGATCCGGCTCTCGGCGGCGAGTGCGCGATCATCGTGCGGCGCTCTCCGCCCCTGGGGACGGCTACGCTCCCGCCATGGGACGAGGCTGGCTGCGTCGACGCACGCGGCTCGGCACCGAGGTCGACCGGGCGACGTACCGAGCCCTCCACACCGCGAGCCTGGCCTCCCCCGCGCTTCGCGAGGGTCTGACCACCGCCAGCGCGGAGCGCAGCATCCGGCATCTCCGGACGCTGTTGGGCGCGCCGGGGGTGGCGCTCACGGACACGGCGGCTCCCCTGACCTGGGACGGCGACGGGCAGCACCACGGTGAGCAGGTCCGGAGCCTGGTCGCCCGCGTCACCGAGATCGGCGAGACGGTGGTGAGCGTCCTCGACCCCTGCGACGACGCCGGCTGCCCGTGCCGGCACGTCGTGCTGAGCCCGTTGCTCGTCGAGGACGTCGTGGTCGGCACGCTGACGGTGTGCACGTCCTCCCAGAGCGGTGCACTCGTCCGGGCCACCGACGAGGTGGCCCAGTGGGTCAGCGGCCAGCTCGAGCTCGCCGAGCTCGACGCCTCGCGCACCCGGCTGATGGAGGCCGAGGTGCGCGCCCTGCGTGCCCAGATCAGCCCCCACTTCATCTACAACTCCCTCGGCGCCATCGCCAGCTTCGTGCGCACCGACCCCGACCGAGCCCGGATGCTGCTCCTGGAGTTCGCCGACTTCACGCGCTACTCCTTCCGCCGCCACGGCGAGTACACGACCCTGGCCGAGGAGCTCCGCTCCATCGAGCGCTACCTCCTGCTCGAGCAGGCGCGGTTCGGTGACCGGCTGCAGGTGACCCTCCGGATCGCTCCCGAGGTGCTGCCGGTGGCGGTGCCGTTCCTGTGCATCCAGCCCCTCGTGGAGAACGCCGTGCGCCACGGTCTCGACGGGCAGCAGGCCGGCCACCTCACGATCGTGGCCCGTGACCTCGACCAGGAGTGCGTCATCGAGGTCGAGGACGACGGGGTCGGCGAGGATCCGGAGCGGGTACGCCGGGCCCTCGCCGGCGACAGCGACCTGGACTCGGTGGGGCTCGGCAACGTGGACGCCCGGCTGCGCAACGCCTTCAGTGACGACTACGGTCTCGTGGTGGAGACCGCGCCCGGCGCAGGGACCAAGGTGACTGTCCGGGTTCCCAAGTTCGCGCCCGGGGTGCACGCATGAGCAGGACACCACTGACCGCACTCGTCGTCGACGACGAGCAGCCGGCGCGCGACGAGCTCGCCTTCCTGCTCGCCCTCGATCCGCGCATCGGGCAGGTCCACACCTGCGACGACGCGACCGAGGCGCTCCGGCTGCTCCAGGACGAGGACGTCGACGTGCTGTTCCTCGACATCCAGATGCCCGGCCTCACCGGTCTGGAGGTCGCGCAGGTGCTCAACAAGTTCCGCGATCCCCCGAGCGTGGTGTTCGTGACCGCCCACGACGAGCACGCCGTGGACGCCTTCGACCTTCGCGCCGTCGACTACGTGCTGAAGCCGGTGCGCGAGGAGCGCCTGGCGGAGGCCGTACGCCGCGTGATCGAACGCTCCGGCGGCGCCGTGGTGGCGGTCGAGGAGCAGATCCCGGTCGAGCGCAGCGGGGTGACCCGGTTCCTCGCCCGCAGCGACATCCGCTACGCCGAGGCCCAGGGCGACTACGCGCGGTTGCACACCGAGGGCGACTCGTTCCTGGTGCGGATCCCGCTCTCGTCCCTCGAGAACGACTGGGCGGACGCAGGGTTCGTGCGCATCCACCGGTCGCTCCTCGTCGCGCTCGGACACGTGGACGAGCTCCGCGTCGAGGGCGGCCGGTGCTCGGTCGTGGTCGGCGGCCAGGAGCTGCACGTGAGCCGTCGTCACACGCCCCACCTGCGCGAGGTCCTCGTCCGGCGGAACCGACCGTGACGGAGCGGCCCCCGGAGCGGGTCCGCGTGACGGGGCCCTCGCGCCGGCCGACCCGCCGTTCCGCGATGCCCCGCGGTCGCCAGATCGACGAGGAGACCCGGCTCGGGGAGATCTACCTGAGATCGCTGCTGCGCGAGCAGCTCCGCCAGGCGGGGGTGGCGCTGCTGTTGCTCGCCCTGGGTCTCGGCAGCCTGCCCGCGCTGTTCTGGTTGGCGCCGGGGCTGGCCGAGGTGAGGTGGCAGGGGGTGCCCCTGCCCTGGCTCCTCATCGGGGTGGCGGCGTACCCGTTCCTGGTGCTGGTGGGCTGGCGCTACGTCCGTGCCGCCGAGCGCAACGAGGACGACTTCGCCGACCTCGTCGAGACCGTGGACCGCCCGTGAACCAGGGGTCCCTGCCGGGGTTGCTGGCCGTCGTGGTCGTGACCGTGGCGACGCTGGCGATCGGCACCGCGGCGCTGCGGTTCTCCCGGACCACGAGCGACTTCCTGGTCGCCTCACGCTCGGTGGGTCCGGGCCTCAACGCCTCGGCGATCGGTGGCGAGTACCTCTCCGCGGCCTCCTTCCTCGGCATCGCGGGGCTGGTGCTCGTGCGCGGCACCGAGATGCTCTGGTACCCGGTGGGGTGGACGGCCGGCTACCTGGTCCTGCTGGTCCTGGTGGCGGCCCCGCTGCGCCGCTCCGGTGCCTACACCGTCTCCGACTTCGCCGAGGCCCGGCTCGGGTCGCGCCACGTCCGGTCGCTCTGCACCCTGATCGTGGTGCTCGTCGGGTGGCTCTACCTGATGCCGCAGTTCCAGGGGGCGGGGATCACCCTGCAGTCAGCGCTGGGGGCGCCGCGCTGGGTCGGCGAGGTCGTCGTGCCCCTCGTGGTCCTCACCAACGTCCTGGCCGGCGGGATGCGCGGCATCACCTTCGTCCAGGCCTTCCAGTACTGGCTGAAGCTCACGGCACTGCTGCTGCCCCTGATGGTCCTCCTCGTGGTCTGGGTCGGCGACGGGGCGCCGCACCCGGCGGACGCCACCGGGTCGGGGCAGAGCCCGGAGCTGTGGGCGCTGCCCCTGGCCGGAGGCGACCTCCAGGGTCTCTACCTGACCTACTCCCTGGTGGTCGCCACCTTCCTGGGAACCATGGGACTGCCCCACGTCGTGGTGCGCTTCTACACCAACCCCGACGGCCGGGCCGCGCGGCGCACCACCCTCGCCGTGCTGGCCCTGCTCGGGCTCTTCTACCTGTTGCCGCCGATCTACGGCGCGCTCGGCCGGGTGTACGCCGCGGGGCTGGCCCGCAGCGGTCGGGGCGACGTGCTGGTCCTGGAGCTCCCGCGCCTGATGGTGCCCGGCCCGCTCGGGGAGGTGCTCACCGCCCTGGTGACCGCCGGCGCCTTCGCGGCCTTCCTCTCGACCTCGTCCGGCCTCGCCATCGCGGTGGCCGGCGTGCTGGGCCAGGACGTGACCGGGCGGGCCTTCGGTGGCCGGCGGCTGAGCGGGATCGCGGCGTTCCGTGCCGGGTGCGTGATCGCCGTGGTGGTCCCGTGCCTGCTCGCCCTCACCGTCCCCGGCGTCGGGGTCGCCCGGGCCGTCGGCCTGGCGTTCGCCGTTGCCGCCTCCACCTTCTGCCCCCTGCTGGTGCTCGGCATCTGGTGGCGCGGGTTGACCGCCGCCGGGGCGCTGGCGGGGCTCCTCGCGGGCGGTGCGGGTAGCGGCGCCGCCGTCCTGTGGACCCTCGGCACTCCGCCCGGTGACGGCTGGGGGTCGGTGCTGCTGGAGCAGCCCGCAGCGTGGAGCGTCCCGCTGGCCTTCGTGACCATGGTCGGGGTGTCGCTCGCCACCCGGCACCGCGTGCCCGGCGACGTCCACCGCGTCATGGTGAGGCTGCACACGCCGGAGCGGGTGCAGCTCGACCGGGGGTGAGGACCGGACCCGGTCTCAGATCCAGCCGGCGGCCATCCGGCGGACGCCGACCGCGGCCAGGACGCCACCGCCGAACACCAGCACGAGTCCTGGTCCCGGGAGCCAGCCCTCGGTGCCCACCAACGACCAGACGTGGACCAGCTGCCACACCGGGAGCCCGATCGCCACCAGCGCCATCAGCGCGCCCTGCGCGAGGGCGAGCCGACGCAGCGGCACCAGACAGGCCGCCAGCCCGAGCATCGCGGCGTAGAACGTCCACAGCCCCGGACCACGTGCCCCCGAGATGGAGCCCAGCGCCGTGGAGATCCAGGGCATGAGGGACCCGAACGCGATCATCGCCACCGCGCCGGCGAGCTGCCGACGGCCCGGCACGGCCGCCCGTCGTCCCGGGCGGGTTCGCGGGGTGGCCTCCTGGCCGGCAGCGGCACTCATGGCGCCGATGCTACGGCGGCGGCCGGGGCGCGCGAACCCCTCAGCACCACTCGTCGCCCACCACGCGAGACGAACGGTAGGTTCCCGGCGACCAGCGGTACCGCCGACCCGCGAGGCGGGGGCCTCGGGGGACCGGCGGACCGTTCACCCCACCACTGACCGACGCGTCGCCACCACTCGGCGCACAGTGTGACCGCGACCACACCGACGACTTGACCCCGGACCGGGCGATTGCTGTCCTCGACCCACCCGACCACGCGGTGGAACCCGAGGAGGACCCATGGACGCGCAGGCGCGCCGGGAGTACTGGCGCAAGAACCTACGACTGATGGCGGTACTGCTGACGATCTGGGCGCTGGTGTCGTTCGGCGCCGGCATCATCTTCGTCGAGCCGCTCAACAACATCGACTTCATCGGCTTCCCCCTGGGCTTCTGGTTCGCCCAGCAGGGATCGATCATCACCTTCGTGCTGCTCATCGCGGTCTACGTGTGGCGGATGGACAAGCTCGACGCCGAGTACGGCGTCGACGAGTACGAGGAGGAGGTCCACCACTCATGAGCGACATCCAGACCTGGACCCTCGTGTTCGTCGTCATCACCTTCAGCATCTACATCTACATCGCCTACGCGAGCCGGGTGAGCACGACCTCCGGCTTCTACGTCGCCAGCGGCGGCATCCCCGCGCCGGCCAACGGTGCCGCCATCGCGGCCGACTGGATGAGCGCCGCCTCCTTCATCTCCATGGCCGGCATCATCGGTCTCGCCGGCAACGGCTACGGCGGCTCGGTCTACCTGATGGGCTGGACCGGCGGGTACGTGCTCCTGGCGCTGCTGCTGGCCCCCTACCTGCGCAAGTTCGGCAAGTACACGATCCCCGACTTCGTCGGTGACCGGTACTCTGAGACGGCACGCCTGATCGCCGTCGTGGCGGCCATCGTCGTCTCGTTCGTCTACGTCGCCGGCCAGATGGCCGGGGTGGGCCTGGTCTTCACCCGGTTCCTCAACGTCGACACCACGGTCGGCGTCATCCTCGGCATGGCGATCGTCTTCTTCTACGCCGTCCTCGGCGGAATGAAGGGCATCACCTGGACCCAGGTCGCGCAGTACACGGTCCTCATCATCGCCTACCTGATCCCGGCGTTCGCGGTCTCGGCGAAGGTCACCGGCATCGCCGTCCCGCAGATCGGTTTCGGCAGCATCCTCGACGAGCTCAACGGCCTGCAGGCCGACCTCGGGCTCGGCGAGTACACCGCTGCCTTCGGCTCCACGAACATGCTGAACATGGTGCTGATCACCGCCGCGTTGATGTTCGGCACCGCGGGCCTTCCGCACGTGATCGTCCGGTTCTACACGGCGAAGTCGGTGCGGGCCGCGCGGTTCTCGGCGCTCTGGGCGCTGTTCTTCATCTCGCTGCTCTACCTGACCGCCCCGTCGGTGGCGGCCTTCAGCAAGCTGCAGATCATCCAGGACATCGAGGGCACCCGGGTCTCGGAGGTCCCCGGGTGGTTCAACACCTGGGCCGACGTCGGCCTGGTCACGCAGGCGCCCGAGACGCCCGGCGCGGTCGGGGCTCCTATCTCGGAGCTGCCCGGCGACACCGTGCTGAGCTACTCCGACGTCTTCGTCAACAACGACATCATCGTGCTCGCCTCACCCGAGATCGGCGGCCTCCCGGCCCCGATCGTCGGCCTGGTGGCGGCCGGCGCGCTCGCCGCGGCGCTGTCGACGGCGTCGGGCCTGCTGCTGGTCATCTCCAGCGCGGTGGCCAACGACGTCTACTTCAAGAAGATCAACCCGGCCGCGACCGAGGCCCGTCAGCTCATGGTCGGCCGGATCGCGATGGCGGCGGCGATCGTGGTCGCCGGTTACCTCGGCATCAACCCTCCCGGCTTCGTCGCCCAGGTGGTCGCGCTGGCCTTCGGACTGGCGGCCGCCAGCTTCTTCCCGGTGCTCGTGCTGGGCATCTTCTGGAAGAACTGCACGGCGGCCGGAGCGACGGCCGGCATGGCGACCGGCCTGCTCGTCACGATGGCCTACATGTTGTGGACGATCGACATCTACGGCAACTCCGACGGCATCTTCGGGATCGCCGAGACCGGCTTCGGGACGGTCGGCATGCTGATCAACTTCGCCGTCACCATCACGGTCTCCCAGTTCACCAAGAAGCCGTCCGCCGGTGATGCAGGAGCTGGTCGAGGAGATCCGCTACCCCGGCCGCACCGAGCTGGTCGCCAAGCACGCGGAAGGTGACCTGTGACGCCCCCGGTCTGCTAGCCGGGCCAGACCAGAGCACCACCCAGGACGCCGGGCCGCACACATGCGGCCCGGCGTTCCCCGTCCAACCTCCCGACAACCCACGAGGAGTAGGTTCCGAACCATGGCTGACGAGACGCTGTCGAACCTGATGCAGGAGAACCGCCGCTTCGAGCCGCCGGCCGAGCTCGCGGAGCACGCGAACGTGAAGGAGGAGGCCTACGCCCGCGCGGACGCCGACCCCGAGGCGTTCTGGGCCGAGGCCGCCGAACGCCTCGACTGGGGACAGAGGTGGGACCAGGTGCTCGACTGGTCGAACCCGCCCTTCGCGAAGTGGTTCGTCGGCGGCACCCTGAACGCCGCCGTCAACTGCGTCGACCGCCATGTCGACGCCGGCAACGGCGACAAGGTCGCGATCCACTTCGTCGGCGAGCCCGAGGACGACACCCGCGACCTCACCTACGCCGACCTCAAGGACGAGGTCTGCAAGGCCACCAACGCGCTGGTCGAGCTCGGCGTGGAGAAGGGCGACCGGGTCGCCATCTACATGCCGATGATCCCCGAGACCGTGGTCGCGATGCTCGCCTGCGCCCGCCTCGGCGCCCCCCACACGGTCGTCTTCGGCGGCTTCTCCGCCGACGCCCTCGCCAGCCGCGTCGTCGACTGCGGCGCGAAGGTGATCATCACCGCCGACGGCGGCTACCGCCGTGGCGCGCCCTCCGCGCTCAAGCCGGCCGTCGACGAGGCCGTCGCCAAGGCAGGCGAGCAGGGGCAGGACGTCGACGCCGTGCTCGTCGTACGCCGTACCGGCGAGGACGTCGACTGGAACGGCAAGGACGACGACGGGCGCGACGTCTGGTGGCACGAGCTCGTGGACGGCCAGTCGGTCGAGCACGAGGCGGAGATGCACGACTCCGAGCACCCGCTCTACGTCATGTACACCTCCGGCACCACCGGCAAGCCCAAGGGCATCCTGCACACCACCGGTGGCTACCTCACCGGCACGTCGTACACCCACTGGAGCGTCTTCGACCTCAAGCCGGAGACCGACGTCTACTGGTGCACCGCCGACGTCGGCTGGGTGACCGGCCACTCCTACATGGCCTACGGTCCGCTCGCCAACGGCTGCACCCAGGTGATGTACGAGGGCACCCCCGACAGCCCGCACCGGGGCCGCTGGTGGGAGATCATCGAGAAGTACGGCGTGACGATCTTCTACACCGCCCCGACCGCGATCCGGACGTTCATGAAGTGGGGCGACGACATCCCCGCGAAGTTCGACCTGTCCTCGATCCGGCTGCTCGGCTCGGTCGGTGAGTCGATCAACCCCGAGGCCTACGTCTGGTACCGCGAGCACATCGGTGCCGGGTCGGTCCCGATCGTCGACACCTGGTGGCAGACCGAGACCGGCCAGATCATGATCAGCCCGCTGCCCGGCGTCACGCACGGCAAGCCGGGCTCGGCGATGAAGGCGTTGCCCGGTGTCTCCGCCGAGGTGGTGGACGACGTGGGCGAGGCGGTGCCCAACGGCTCCGGCGGCTACCTCGTGCTGCAGAAGCCGTGGCCCGCGATGCTGCGCACGCTGTGGGGCGACGACCAGCGCTTCAAGGACACGTACTGGTCGCGCTACGCCGACCAGGGCTTCTACTTCGCCGGTGACGGTGCGAAGAAGGACGACGACGGTGACGTCTGGCTGCTCGGCCGGGTCGACGACGTCATGAACGTCTCGGGCCACCGGCTCTCCACGACCGAGATCGAGTCGGCCCTGGTGTCGCACCCGAAGGTCGCCGAGGCCGCGGTCGTGGGCGCCGCCGACGAGATGACCGGACAGGCCGTCTGCGCCTTCGTCATCCTGCGTGAGTCGGCGCTCGAGGACGGCGAGGCCGCGCCCGACGAGCTGATCGAGGAGCTGCGCAAGCACGTGCAGAAGGAGATCGGCGCGATCGCCAAGCCGCGTCAGATCATGATCGTGCCCGAGCTCCCGAAGACCCGCTCCGGCAAGATCATGCGTCGCCTGCTCAAGGACGTCGCCGAGCACCGCGAGGTCGGCGACGTCACCACGCTCGCCGACTCCACGGTGATGGACCTGATCCAGGACAAGGAGGGCTCCGGCTCGTCGGACGAGTAGCGGCTAGGCCTCCGCGGGGGCCTCGGACCCCTCGGACTCCCCGTCATCCGCGGAGCCGGTCGACGACTCGTCGTCGGCCGGCTTCGCGCTGCCGAGGAGCAGCAGCCCGATGCCGAGCAGCGCCGCGACCAGCGAGCCGCCGAGGATGCCGACCTTGGCCTCCTCCGTGAGCAGCTCCTCGCCGGGGAACGAGAGCCCCGCGATGAACAGGCTGACCGTGAAGCCGATGCCGCCGACCGCACCCAGCCCGGCGACCATCCGCCAGTTGGTGTCGGCGGGCAGCCGACCGAGCCCGACCTTCACGGCGAGGAAGGACGCCAGCAGGATACCGAGCGGCTTGCCGACCACCAGGCCCGCGGCGATACCCAGCGCGACCGCGGAGTCCAGTGCCTCGCCGAGCACGCCGCCACCGAGGTGGACACCGGCGTTGGCGAGCGCGAAGACCGGGAGCACGACGTACGCCGAGACCGGGTGCAACCGGGTCTGCAACCGCTCGACGATCGAGACCGACTCGCTGATCAGGAACTTCATCCGGTACAGCTCGTCGGCGTCGAGGTGGCGGTCGGCCAGCGCCTCCTGGGCGTAGCCGCGGGCGACCTTCTCCTGCAGCAACGGGGTCGCCGGCGTCATCAGTCCGATCGCGACACCGGCGAGGGTCGCGTGCACCCCCGACTCCAGCGTCGCGAGCCAGACGCTGACGCCGACCACGATGTAGGCCCAGATCGCCCAGATCCGCAGCATCCGCATCCCGAGGATGACGGCGAGCAGACCGAAGGCGACCGCGAGCCACACCAGGTCGAGGTCCTCGGTGTAGAAGACCGCGATCACCAGGATCGCGCCGATGTCGTCGACGATCGCCAGGGTCAGCAGGAACAGCCGCGCCGCCGAGGGGATCCGACGCCCGAGCAGGCCGAGGACGCCGACGGCGAAGGCGATGTCGGTGGCCATCGGGATGCCCCAGCCGCCGGAGCCGGGCCCACCGCCGACGATCAGCACGTAGACGCCGGCCGGCACCAGCATGCCGCCGATCGCGGCCACGATCGGCAGCGCGGCGGTCTTCGGGTCACGCAGGTCGCCGTGGACGATCTCGTACTTGATCTCGAGCCCGACGACGAAGAAGAAGATGACCATGAGGGCGTCGTTGACCCAGTGCTGCAGCGTCTCCTCGAGCCGCAGCACGCCGAGGTCCAGCGAGATCGGGCGCGTGCCAGAACGCGTCGTACCCGTCCTGCCACGGGGAGTTCGCCCACACCAGGGCGACCACGGCCGCCGTCAGCAGCAGCACCGAGCCGGCGCTCTCGATCCGCAGGAACTCGCGGACCGGGCGGGCAACCCGACGGGCGAGGGTGCGGTCGCTCGCGCTGTAGACGGGACCCAGCCGCCACATCCGGTCGTCGGCGGACTTGCGGGGACGGGGCTGGTTGTCGGACTTGCTCATCGAACGAGTGCCTTCCGGGCATGATGGATCACATCACCGTCGGCGCCCTCGGCACCCACGGGCCGACCAGACTTCCCGGCTCACCGCGGACCATCGTAGTGGGCGATAGGGTCGGGTCGCAGCAGCACCGCACGATCCATCACCCACCACGGAGGAACACCGCATGGCCCCGGAACCCGTACGCGACACCGACCCGACGATCGGTCGTCTGGTCACCGACGCCAGCCGTGACATCTCGAGCCTGGTCTCGCAGGAGATCAAGCTCGCCAAGTCCGAGCTGAAGGTCAGCGTGAAGGCCGGAGGGCTCGGCATCGGGCTGTTCGCCGCGGCCGGCTTCCTCGCCGTGATGGCGCTCATCATGCTCTCGGTGGCGATCGCCTACCTCATCCACTGGAACGGCTCCGGCCTCGACCTCCACTGGGCCTTCCTGATCGTGTTCGCCTTCTACCTGCTGCTCGCCGCGCTGCTGGTCTTCGTCGGGGTGAAGAAGGTCAAGCAGGTCCGCGGGCCCGACAAGGCCATCGCGCAGGGCAAGGAGATCCCCCGGGCCCTCAAGGGCAAGAGCGACGGCGGGGAGTTCGGCTCGGGATGACCGCCTGCGGTTCCCGTAGTTGGTCGAGCCGCCCGAGCCCCCGGGCGAGGGCGAACGTCGAGACCTCACCGACCGCCTACGGCGATGGTCTCGACAACCACGCCCAGGTCGCGACGGCCGCTCAGCCGGCGCAGTCGCCGGTGGCCACCGGCTCCGAGGTGGACGCCCCGGCCGCGGCGCTCTGCGCGACCTGGTCGGCGGTGAGGGCGTAGCCGGTGTCCCGGTCCTGGACCGAGGCCGCGAAGACCACGCCGGCGACCTCGCCCGCCGAGGTGACGATCGGACCGCCGGAGTTGCCCGGACGCACCAGCCCGCGCAGCGAGAGGACCTCGCGGATCACGCTGCCGTCGCCGTAGATGTCGGGTGAGCGGAGTCGCTGCTCGGCGCGGATCCGGCCGGCCTGCACGTCGTACGGCCCGTCGAGGGGATAGCCGAGGATGGCCACGCCCTCGCGCACCGCGACCGTCGGGTCGAAGGCCAGGGCCGGCAGGCCGCTGGTGTCGAGGGCGAGCACGGCGACGTCGAGGTCGGGGTCGTAGAGCACGACCTCGGCGCTCATCGTGTCCCCGCCGATCTCGACCTCGGGATCGTCGACGCCCGCCACGACGTGGGCGTTGGTCATCACCCGGCCGTCGGAGTAGATGAAGCCGGACCCCTCGACGCCTCGACCACAGTCGTTGGTCCCGCGGATCTTGAGCACCGAGGACTGGGCGTCCTCGACGTCGGGGTCGGCGAGCAGCCGCTGCGGACCCGGCTTCACCTCCACGATCCGCTCGGGGGCGAACGGGTCGAGGTACTGCGGGAAGAAGCCGGTGCCGACCACGTCGTTGAAGGCCCCGAGGGCGGAGTCAGCCGAGTCCGGCAGCACCGCGTCGACCTCCTTGAGGACGACCGAGCTCCGGACCTGGCCGGTGATGCCGGCGATGCCGGAGCCGGAGATGGCGACGCCGAGCGCCCACGCCACCAGGAGCACGGCGACGGCGGACAGCACGGCGCCCCCGACCGCGTCGACCGCGCGCGCGGGCTGCCAGGTGATCCGCTCGCGGATCCGCGAGCCCGAGAACTGGAGCAACGCCTGACCCAGCGAGGCGCACAGGATCACGATGAACAGCGCGCCGAGCGAGACCAGCAACGACGGCTCGGCGTCTCCCAGCGCGGCGGGCGCGAGCCACACCCCGAGCAGGCCGCCGACCAGCAGGCCGGCGGTCGCGAAGGCGCCGGTGATGAAGCCCTGCCAGTAGCCCGACAGCGCGTAGGTCAGCACGAGCACGACCAGCAGCCAGTCGAGGACGTTCACAGCGGGCTCAGCCTTGCTCTCGGAACCGGGTGTTCGGCCGGGGCAGGGTCTGATCTCCCCGCGCCGTGGGATCACCCTGCAGCATGTGGGCCGGCAACGCACGCAGCGGAGCGTCGGCCGCGGTCTCGCCCCACCCCACGAAGTCGAAGAGCCGGGCGATGATCCCGGCCGTGAAGCCCCACAACACCCGGTCGTTGTCGTCGCCGACGAGGTAGCCCGGTCCGACCCAGCCCGAGGGGTGCTCGACCCGGATCCGGTGCTCGGGACCGGTCAGCTCGGTGATCGGCACGCGGTAGACGGCGTGCACCTCGTCGGGGTCGACCACGCCCACCGGGCTCTCGGTCTCCCACCAGCCGAGCAGCGGCGTCACCGCGAAGTTGCTCGGCGGCAGCCAGAGCTCGGGGAGCTCGGCGAAGACGTCGACGCCCGACGCGTCCAGCCCGGTCTCCTCCTCCGCCTCGCGCAGCGCCGCCTCCCGCGGCGTCTCCCCGGGGTCGATCGAGCCGCCGGGGAACGAGATCTGCGCCGGGTGGCTGCGCATGTGGTGGGCCCGCTCGGTCAGCAACAGGTCGGGGCCCCGTGGACCCTCCCCGAAGAGCACCAGCACCGCACCGCGCCGCGGGTCGCTGTCCTCGGGAGGCATGAACCGGGTCAGGTCGTGGACCGTGATCGCCCGGGCGCCCTCCTCGATCGGGCGCAGCCAGTCGGGCCTCACAGGTCGATCCCGAGCCGGTCACGAACCTCGCGGCGCAGCTCGTCGAGCGACTCGATCTCGCCGGCCACGAGGCTCACCCGGCCGGTCTCGTCGACGTACGCCGTCGTCGGCAGCCCGATCGAGCGGAACGGCGCGGCGCCCTCGAGCAGGTTCTGCGGGTCGGCGAGGAGGGGATAGGTCACCCCGGAGTCCTCGACCAGCTGCATCGCGCCGGTCGGTTGCGAGTCCTGCCAGTCGATGCCGAGCAACGGGACCTGGTCGCCGTACTGCTCGTGGAAGGACTGGAGGACCGGCAGCTCCCTGCGACAAGGGCCGCACCACGACGCCCACAGGTTGACCACCATCGGGCCGCGCAGCGTGCTGAGGTCGACCTCGCGACCACCGCCGAAGCACGGCAGCGTCACCGCGGGCAGGCCGCCCTCGACCGGGTCCCCCCGACCGGGGACGCAGGGCTCCACGCCCGCGACGACCTTCGCCTCGCGCAGCTCGGGGGTGTCGACGTCGATCCGCGCCGGCCCCGGCCCCGGGATCGCGGAGCCGCCGGCGCAGCCGGTGAGCACGAGCAGGGCCGCGAGCATGGCGACCCAGGTCCTGATGCGGGTCCTCATGCAGGGCCCTGGGTCTTCACCAGCGCCTCGGCGACCCCGGGGTCGGTCGGACCCTCGCCGTACGCCGGGCAGAGCCGCGCGACCGGGCAGGCGCCGCACGCAGGCTTCTTGGCGTGGCAGCGACGGCGGCCGTGCCAGATGAGGTGGTGGGAGAGCATCGTCCAGTCGCGCTTGGGGAACAGCGCCGCGATCTCGTGCTCGACCTTGACCGGGTCGGTCTGCTCGGTCCAGCCGAGCCGGCGCACCAGCCGCCCGAAGTGGGTGTCGACGGTGATCCCGGGGACGTCGAAGGCGTTGCCGAGCACGACGTTGGCGGTCTTGCGTCCCACGCCGGGCAGGGTCACGAGGTCGGCGAGCCGGGGCGGCACCTGCCCGTCGTAGCGCTCGAGGAGCGCGGCGGAGAGCTTGAGCACCGACTCGGTCTTGGCACGGAAGAAGCCGAGCGGGCCGAGCAGCTGCTCGAGGTTCTCGCGCGGGGCGGCGGCCATCGCGGCCGGGTCGGGGTAGGCGGCGAAGAGCGTGGGACGCACCGCGTTGACCCGGCGGTCCGTGGTCTGCGCGCTCAGCACCGTGACCACGAGCAGCTGGAACGGGTCGTCGAAGTCGAGCTCGCAGCGGGCCTCGGGATAGGTCTCGGCGAGCAGCCGGTCGACCTTGCGGGCCCGCCGCACCAGCGACGTGCGGCTCTCGGTCGTCATGTGTGCCAGCCTAGGTGGCCACGACGACAGTCCCGAGTCGGCCCGTAATGCGGCTGTGACCTGGACCACTGGCTAGGATCAGCACCGTCACCAGCGAACTTGGAGGACCCGTGGACAACGACGTGCTGCGTCAGGCGCCGCTCTTCAGCGCGCTCGACGACGAGGCGGCCAGCGCGCTGCGCGCCTCGATGGCGGAGACCAGGCTTCGCCGCGGGGAGGTCCTGTTCCACGAGGGCGACTCCGGGGACAAGCTCTACATCGTGCTCGACGGCAAGGTGAAGCTCGGGCGCACCTCCAGCGACGGTCGCGAGAACCTGCTGGCGATCCTCGGTCCCGGCCAGATGTTCGGCGAGCTCTCGCTCTTCGATCCCGGCCCGCGCTCGGCCACCGTCACGGCCGTCACCGACGTCGCCTTCGCCTCGCTCTCCCACGACGACCTGCTGCGCTGGCTCGAGGGTCGACCGGTCGTCGCGCTCGGTCTCCTCTCGCAGATCGCCGCCCGGCTCCGCAAGGCCAACGACGTCAACGCCGACCTGGTCTTCTCCGACGTCCCGGGCCGTGTCGCCAAGGCGCTGCTCGACCTCGCCGACCGCTTCGGCCGCACCGCCGACGACGGCGTCCACGTCCACCACGACCTCACCCAGGAGGAGCTCGCCCAGCTGGTCGGCGCCTCCCGCGAGACGGTCAACAAGGCCCTGGCCGACTTCGCGTCGCGCGGCTGGCTGCGCCTCGAGCCCCGCTCCGTGGTGCTGATGGACGTCGAGCGCCTCTCCCGCCGCGCCCGCTGACCCCCTGAGGGTTGAGTTCCGGCTCGCTGGGTGTCGAGTTCCGGCTCACTCGGTGTCGGTGACCCCCGAACACCGCCTCGCACGCGTCTGGCGGTGTGAAGGGGGTCTGGATGCAGCAGCAGGAAGCGGAGTTCGCCGAGTTCGTGGCGTCGCGCAGTGCCGCGCTGCTGCGCACGGCGTACCTCCTCACCGGTGACCACCACCACGCCGAGGACCTGCTGCAGGTCGCGCTCGTCGAGGCGGCCCGCCGGTGGGAGCGGCTCGACGAGCCCGAGGCGTACGTCCGGCGCACGCTCTACACGCGCAACGTCTCGCGCTGGCGGAGGCGACGCTTCGGCGAGGTCGCCCTGGTCGACCACGACCTGCCGTACGCCGAGGCTACCGCGGACCCCGACCTGCGCCTCACGCTCGAGCAGGCGCTGGCCCGACTGACCGCCAAGCAGCGCACCGTGCTGGTGCTGCGCTACTTCGAGGACCTCACCGAGGTGCAGACCGGCCACGCGCTCGGCATCGGCGCCGGGACGGTCAAGTCCACCACCCGGCAGGCGTTCGCCCGGCTGCGCACGCTCGCGCCGGAGCTCGCCGAGCTGATCGGAGCCCCGTCATGACCCAACCGCTGCGCGACGAGCTCGCGCGCCTCGCCGACCGGTCCGTCGAGGTTCCCGTGCCCGCCGGTGAGGTCTGGGCCCGCGGCCGCCGGGCCCGGCGCACCGACCGGCTGGTCACGGCCGCTGCCCTGGTGCTCGTGGTGGCCCTGCTGGGCAGCGTCACGGCGCTCTTCATGACGTCGCCGACGCGGGTCGCTCCGGCGACCCCGGTCGAGGGTCGACCGGCCGTCCCGGCCACGTTGTTCCCGGTCCCGACGCACGTGCAGGACGACCCCTCGGCGTACACCTCCGACCTGGCGGTCGGGACCCAGGCCGTGGCGTTCGTGACGGCGCACGGTGCGCCGGTGGTGGTGTCGGCGACCGACGGCTCCTACCGGCTGCTCGAGCTGGAGGGGTGGTCGGGACCGGAGGGCCAGACGCTGGCGATCTCCCCCGACGGTCAACAGCTGGCCTTCGCTCTCAGCCACGGGGCCCGGGTGGTCGACCTCGCGACGGGCGAGCACCGTGACGTCGAATTCCCGAAGGACTGGTTCGGCGACGTCTCCTGGCGGGTCACCACGGTGGCATGGAGCAGTGACGGCCGCGAGGTGTTCTACGGCGCGGTCGTGGGCGACTCGTCCGAGGTGGACACGTTCCGCACGCTCGACCTGGACAGTGATGCCGTGACGCCGCCCAGACCCCTCACCGGAGCGGTCCCGGTCGTCGGCCCCTCCGGAGCCCTCTGGTCCGTCTCGGCGTCGACGATCCGCTCGATCGGCCGCGAGCCGCAGGACCTCCAGCAGCTGTCGATCGATCCGCCGCTGGCGCCGACCGGCGTCGGTCAGGCATCACCCGACCTCGACGTGCTGGCGATCGCGAACGTCGAGACGAGCGGTGTCGACCTGTTCACGGGGGAGGACGGGGCGGGACTCACCGAGGGTTCGGACGCGCCCGGGCTGCCCCTGGGCTGGCTGGACGACGACGTGCTGGTCGTGCAGCAGGACCGGTCTCCGGTGACCGGGATCGCCCTCCGCGACACCACGTCACCGGATTCCCCGGACCGCGTGGTCACCCGCGTCGTCCAGGCCGACTCGGCCGGCCTCCCTCGTGACGTCTCGCTCGCCGTCGACCTGCTCGGCGAGACGGAGGTCGCCGAGCGACCTGCCCCCGACTGGCCGATGGACCCCGACCGACGGGCACTGCTCCTCGCGCTCACCGGCCTCGCCGGCGTGCTCGCCCTGGCCGCGGGCGGCCTCGTCTGGGCACGACGCAACCGGTACTGAACGACGAGGGAGACCCCACTCAACGCCGAGGGAGGCGGAGCTCGACGTCTACTCGCCGGGTTCGACGAGCGTGCTCACGTCGTCGCGGACGGAACGCTTGTGGAGGAGGGCGAGGCGGGCCGCCTCCTCGGTGTCGTGGTCGCGCAGGGCGGTCATGATGCCGCGGTGCTCCTCCTGGGAGGTCGCGAGCCGCTCCGGGACCTTGCGGAAGACCCGCTGGAAGCCCGAGTGCCGCTGCCAGATGTCCATCGTGAGCTCGCGGAGCATGTCGTTGCCGCAGCAGCCGATGATCGTGCGGTGGAAGGCCTGGTTGAGGTCCGAGAAGGCCGGGCCGTCCTGCGCCTCCACCGCGTCGTCCATCTTGGCCATCAGGGCGTCGAGCTCGGCGAGCTCCTCGTCGGTGATCCGCTCCGCCGCGAGGCCGGTGGCGACGCTCTCGAGGTGCGAGCGGATGAAGTAGGTCTCGTCGACCTCCTTCGCCGTCAGCGACGTCACCCGGGCCCCCGCGTAGGGGACGGTCTCCACCAGCCCGTCGCGCTCGAGCATCCGCAGCGCCTCACGGACCGGGATGTCGCTGGCCGCGTAGTGGTGGCCGATCTCGCGCATCACCAGCCGCGCCCCCGGCTCGATGTCGTTGGCCAGGATGCGTTCACGCAGGGCGCGGTAGATCGATTGCGACTTGAGGTCGGCCACGACATTTTCCTCCTTCGACGGGGTCTGGACACGCAGATCATATCTGATATTGTCCGCTGTGACACACACCACACCGGTGGTCTCCTCCGCCGGACACTCGAGCAAAGGCCGTCACATGAGGACAACGAAGCTCCGGACCGCCGCAGCGGCTGCGGCCGGGATCATGGTGGTCGCCACGGGATGCGGCGGAGGCGGTGTCGCCGAAGGTGGCGGCGAAGGCACCCTCCGGGTCGCGCTCGGCGACATCGAGTCGGTCGAGACGCTCGCGCTGTTCACGGCGCTCGAGCGGGTCAGGGACAAGGGCGTCGAGGTCGAGCTCATCGAGCTCGCCGACGAGGACCTCGCCAACCAGGCGGTCGTCGGCGGCCAGGCCGACGTCGGTCTCGGCGCGCCGTACGCCCTGATCCAGGGATCGGGCGCCCCGCTGCGGATCTTCTGCCAGCTCTCGGGGGCGCGCTTCTTCCCCGTCGTGGACAAGGCGGCCTACCCCGACTGGCAGTCGCTCGACGGTGAGAGCTTCACCGTCCACTCCCGCGGTTCGACCACCGAGGCGCTCGCCAAGATCGTCGAGCAGGAGGAAGGCATCGAGTTCGGCGACATCAGCTTCGTCTCCGGTGCCGAGGTGCGCGCCACCGCACTGCTGCGCGGCAACGTCAAGGCCGCCGTGCTCGACATCCCCGCCACCAACTACGTGATGAGCGAGTCGCCGGGCACCTTCCACGTGCTCGACACCCCGGAGACCGACGCCAGCGACGAGGTCCTCTTCGCCAACACCGAGTGGCTCGAGGCCAACCCCGACACGGTGCAGATGCTGCTCGAGGAGGTCCTCACCGTGTGGCAGTCGATGAACGAGGACCCGCAGTTCATCGTCGACGAGCGCGAGCGCCTCGATCTCCTGCAGGACCTCCCGGCCGACCTCGAGGAGCAGCTGCTCCCCTACTACGAGCAAGGCGTCGAGGAGGGTCTCTTCACCCAGGACTGCGGTGGCGAGGAGGCGGCCCAGGACGACTTCGAGTTCTACGGCGCCGCCGGTCAGCTCACGGGCGACCCGACGGACCTGAAGGTCGAGGACTTCTGGACCCTGGAGCCGATGCAGGCCGCGCTCGACGCGGTCCAGGAGTAGCCGGTGGCCGTCGACGTCCCGCTCCGGCCGGCCGTCGCCCCCACGTCCACGACGTCGCGTGGTCTCGGGAGTCGCGCGACCAACCCCTGGGTGCTCCGGATCGGATCGATCCTGGTCGTGCTCGGACTGTGGGAGTGGGCGGGCCGGGTCCCGGTCAGCATCGCCTTCCCGACCTTCACGGACACCATGGCCGCCTTCGGGTCGATGCTCGCCGACGGCACCTTCACCAGTGCGTACGCCGAGACCCTCGGGCCGCTGCTCGTGGGTGTCGGGATCACCGCGATCGGCGGCATCACCGCCGGCCTGGTGATGGGGCTCTCCCCGCGGGTGGAGTGGATCGGCCTGCCGCTGTTCATCGTGCTGCAGGCGTCGCCGTCGGCGGCGATCATCCCGCTGATCACGTTCGTCTACGGCATCGGCTTCGCCGCCAAGGTTTTCGCCGTGGTGCTGCTCAGCGCCCCGGTGATCGTCCTCAACTCCTACCGCGGCATCGCCAACACACCGACCAACCTGATGGAGATGGGCAGCGCCTTCCTGGCGAGCCGCTGGCAGCGGATCTGGAAGATCGTGATCCCGGCCGGCAGCGGCCTGATCTTCGCCGGCCTCCGCCTCGGGCCTCGCCCAGGGATTCACCGGCGCGATCCTCGCCGAGCTGGTCATCACCCCCACCGGGGTCGGCGACCTGATCACCTACAACCGCTCGGTGGCCAACTATCCGGCGATGTTCGCGGCGATCTTCTCGATCATCATCTTCGCCAGCGTCAGCATCTCCCTGCTCCAGCGACTGGAGCTCCGACTCTTCCGACCCGAGATGAGGCCTACGTGACCGAGCACCTGACATCACCGCCCGACCGGACGACCTACCCACGGACCGGTGACGCCGCCGTGCGGGTGGTCGACCTGGTCAAGGACTTCGGGGAGAAGCGCGCCATCGGCGGGGTCTCCTTCGACATCCCGCGCGGTGAGCTGACCAGCATCATCGGCCCCAGCGGCTGCGGCAAGACCACGACCCTCAAGATCATCGCCGGCCTGGTCGAGGCCACGGCCGGACACGTGGAGGTCGACGGCAAGCCCGTCACCGGCCCGGGTCCCGACCGTGCCCTGGTGTTCCAGGACTTCGCGCTGATGCCCTGGGCCACGGTGCTGCGCAACGCGGCCTTCGGCCTGGAGCTGCGCGGCGTACCCAAGGCCGAGCGCGAGGCCACCGCCCGGGAGTACGTCGCCAAGGTCGGCCTGGCCGGCCAGGAGCACGTCTACCCGCACCAGCTCTCCGGTGGCATGCGGCAGCGGGTCGGGCTCGCCCGGGCGCTGGCCGTGGACGCCGACATCCTGCTGATGGACGAGCCGTTCGCCTCGGTCGACGAGCAGATCCGCCGCAAGTTCCAGGAGGACCTGCTCGACCTGCTCCGCGACGAGGACAAGACGGTCGTCTTCGTCACCCACTCGATCGAGGAAGCGGTCTACGTCTCCGACCAGATCGTGATCCTGACCCGCGGGCCCTCCCGGCTCTCCAAGGTCGTCCGGCCGGAGCTCGACCACTCCGCCGGTTCCGATTCAGTTCGTCGCAGCAGTGCCTACCTCGACGAGGTCGAGCGCATCTGGGGCGAGCTCGAGAGCTACCTGGACGAATGAGATGACCTTCCGCGGAAAACGCGTCCCCATGATCTTCTCGCTGCTGGTGTGGTTCGTCCTCTGGGAGGTCGTCGGCCAGCTGGGGCTCATCTCGCTGCTGCCGCCGCTGAGCGAGGTCTTCGCAGCGATGCCCGAGGTGATGGGCTCCGCCACGTTCGTCGAGGCGGTGACCATCACGCTGCAGGCCTTCCTGATCGGCATGTTCTTCGCGTTCGTCATCGGCATCGCCGCCGGCATCCTGATGGGCACCAACAAGACCTTCGGGTCGGTGATGGGCATGTGGGTCAACATCTTCGAGAGCTCCCCGCTCACGGCGGTGGTCCCGGCGCTGATGGCCCTGCTGGGGTTCGGCCTGCCGACCATGGTGGTGACCGTGTTCCTCTTCGCGGTCTGGGTGATCGCGCTCGACACCCAGGTCGGTGTCGAACGGGTCAACCCGTCGCTGGTCGAGATGGGCCGCTCGTTCGGCGCGAGCCGACGTGTCATGTTCACCGAGATCGTGCTGCGCGCAGCCCTGCCCGAGTTGCTCGCCGGCATCCGGTTGGGCATCATCCGAGGCCTCAAGGGCGTCATCATCGGCCAGCTGCTGATCGCCGTGGTCGGGGTCGGCTACCTGTTCGAGCTCTACTCCCGCAACTTCCTGATGCCCGAGTTCTGGTCGCTGTTGATCGTGCTGTTCGCATTCGCGTTCGCCACGTCCGAGGTCGTGGCCCACTATGAGAGAAAGGTGTCCTTCTATGCTTCCAGCCGCTGACACAGCCCAGCAGGAGCGTTTCGCGATTCGCCCCGAGCCCACCATCGTCCTGGAGGTCGTCGGCTCCGACCAGGTCTTCCCGGTCGGTCGGGTCTTCTGCATCGGCCGCAACTACGCCGAGCACGCCCGCGAGATGGGGCACGACCCCGACCGTGAGCCGCCGTTCTTCTTCTCCAAGCCCCCCAACGCGGTCGTCCCCAGCGGGAGCGAGCTCGACTTCCCGGTGGCCACTTCTGACCTCCACCACGAGATCGAGCTCGTCGTCGCCCTCGGCTCCGGCGGTCGCGACGTGCCCGCCGACCGGGCGCTCGACCTCGTCCACAGCTATGGCGTCGGGCTCGACATGACCCGCCGCGACATGCAGGGCATCGCCAAGAAGGCGGGTCGCCCCTGGGACATGGCCAAGGGGTTCGACGACTCCGCACCCTGCAGCGCGCTGCGGCTCGCGTCCGAGATCGGCCACCCGGACACCGGGGAGATCTGGCTGGACATCAACGGCGAGCGGCGCCAGCAGGGCGACCTCGCCCAGCAGATCTGGACGGTCCCCGAGGCGCTGGCCTACCTCAGCACGCTCGTGGCGCTGCGCGCCGGTGACCTGCTGATGACCGGCACCCCGGCCGGGGTCGGCGCGGTGCAGCCGGGCGACCGGCTCGCCGGCCACATCGACGGCGTCGGCGACCTGACGGTGGACTACCGCCGGGGCTGATCGCCTCGCAGGTGCTCGAGCTGGGCGCGCACCGACAGCTCGGCGGCGCCCCAGAGGACCGGGTCGACGTCGGCGTACACGATCTCCACGACCTGTCTCGGGAGCATCGTGGCGTCGGCGACACCACCCGACTGGAGCTGTCGTACGGCGTCCGCGACCTGGCGCAGCCGCTCCTGCCGGTGGCTGCGGTAGTGGTCGAGGACGGCGACCGCGTCGTCGATGACCGGGCCGTGGCCGGGCCAGATCGCGGTGGCCTCGCGGGCGTCGGCGAGGGCGTGGAGGCGGTCGAGTGAGTCGAGGTAGGCGCCGAGCTCGCCGTCGGGGTGCGCGACCACGGTCGTGCCGCGCCCGAGCACGGTGTCACCGGTGAGCAGCACCCGCTCGGCGGGCAGCAGGAAGGACAGCGAGTCGGCGGTGTGGCCGGGGGTCGCGACGACGTGCACCTCGAGGTCGTCGACGGCGACGACGTCCCCGCCACCGAGGCCCTCGCCGCCGAGCCGGTGCGCCGGGTCGAGGGCGCGTACGCCGCAGCCGACCGACTCGGCGAACTCCCGGGCGGCCTCGGAGTGGTCGAGGTGGTGGTGCGTGAGCAGCACGACCGCGACGTCGCCGGCCACCTCACGGATCGCGTCGAGGTGACCGGGGTCGGGGGGCCCGGGGTCGACCACGACCGAGCGGGCGCCGCCCGGCTCGCGGAGCACCCACGTGTTGGTGCCGTCGAGGGTCATGTGGTCGGCGTTCGGCGCGAGCACGCAGCGCCCGCGCTGGCCGAACGAACCCCCGGTCCAACTCATCGGGGTCCCCGTCCGAAGCGGAACGAAGTGAGCATTCGGATGGGGTGAGTCATCGGGGTCCCCGTCCGAAGCGGAACGAAGTGAGCATTCGGATGGGGTGAGTCATCGGGGTCCCCGTCCGAAGCGGAACGAAGTGAGCATTCGGATGGGTGAGTCATCGCGACGCCAGCAGGTCGACGTAGCGCGGGGGCGTGGACAGCACGAACCCGTCGCCGTCGTCCGAGACGACCTCGGGCGTGAACATGTCGACGGTGCGGTCCCCGGCCTCGAGGAGCGCCTCGGCCGGCCCGGCGTACTGCGCGACGTCGAGGCAGGTCAGCCAGGTCGGCGGCAGCATCAGGATCTCGCCGGCATCGGCCTGCGCGACGGCGTCCTCGACGCGGGTCCACGCCACGGCCGACGACTCGCTCGACACGTCGCGCGTCACCTGCCCCTCGGGGAGCGCGGCGACGAAGAACCAGGTGCGGTAGCGGCGCGGTTCGAAGACCGGGGTGAGCCACGCCGACCACGCGCCGAGCAGGTCGGTGCGGAGCACCAGCCCGCGCCGGTCGAGGAAGTCGGTGAGCGAGAGGTCGCGTGACTCCAGCGCCACCCGGTCGGCCTCCCAGTCGTCGCCGGTGGTGTCGGCGACGACGGCGTCCGCGTCGTCGGCCGGACCGGCCAGCAGGACGCCCGACTCCTCGAAGGTCTCGCGGACGGCCGCGCACACCAGGGCCCGCGCCATCGGCTCGTCCGTCCCGAGCCGCGCGGCCCACTCCGCCGGCGACGGACCCGCCCAGGCGACGGCGTGGTCGAAGTCGCGGCGGTCGACCCCGCCGCCCGGGAAGACGCACATCCCGCCGGCGAAGGCCATCGAGGTCTGCCGCCGCAACAGGTAGACCTCCGAGCCAGCACCGGCACCCGGGCGGAGCAGCACCACCGTCGCGGCGTCCCGCGGCTCGGCCGGGGTCGCCGAGCCGTCGGCGTACGCCCGGGCCTGGGCGACGAGCGCGTCCGGCAGCGGGAGTCGATGCACTAGTCGGTGACCTCGACGACGATCTCCACCTCGACCGGGGCGTCCAGCGGCAGCACGGTGACGCCGACGGCGGACCGCGCGTGGATGCCGGCGTCGCCGAAGACCGTGCCGAGCAGCTCGGAGACGCCGTTGGCGACCTGCGGCTGGGCGGTGAAGTCGGGCGTGGAGGCGACGAAGCAGACGACCTTCACGACCCGCGCGACGCGGGCGAGGTCACCGAGCTCGGCCTTCACGGCGGCGATCGCGTTGAGCGCACACTGCTGCGCACACTCGACGGCCTCCTCGAGGCTCACGTCACCCCCGACCTTGCCGGTCATGATCAGCTCACCGGAGCGCATCGGCAGCTGGCCGGAGGTGAACACGTGGGCGCCGGAGCGCACCGCCGGGACGTAGACGGCGACCGGTGTCGCGACGGCGGGCACGCCCAGCCCGAGCGCGGCCAGCTTCTCCTCGGGGTGCGTCACCGCTCAGCCCTCCCCGGTCGGGCGCTTGAGGAAGGCCACCAGGCCACCCTGCGCGTTGGTGTTGATGGCCACCAGCTCCCAGCCGTCCTGGCCGAAGTTGTTGAGCATCAAGGCCTCGTTGTGGAGCGGAATCGGCGCCACCTGGTACTCCCACTTGGTCATGGCCGCGACCCTACTCCCGCCGCTCAGCGCGTGACCGCGTACCTCACGTGCACGGCGTACGGCGTCGGGTGCACGTCGAGGATCTCGAGGTCGACGTCGTGGTCGAACCCCTCGAAGAGCCGCTTGCCGCCGCCGAGCACGACCGGGGCGGTGGAGAGCGCAAGCTCGTCGACGACACCCGCAGCCAGCCCCTGGCGGACCACGTCGGCGCCACCCCCGAGCGAGACGTCGCCCGGCCCAGCCAGCTCCTGCGCGGTCGCGAGCGCCTCGTCGAAGCCGTCGACGAAGCGGAAGCCCGACGACTCCGGAGGCTGGTCCTCGACGCGGTGGGTGAGCACCACGAGCGTGCCGGGGAACGGGTTGCTGCCGCCCCACGCGCCCGCGGCGTCGTACATGCCGCGGCCGACGATGCCGGCCCCGACGCCCGCCGTCACCGCGTCGTACCAGGCACGGTCGGCCGCCGTCATGTCGAAGGAGTGATCGTCGCCGTAGCGCCACGGCCCGCCCATCACCCAGTGGTGGAGCCGCTCGCCACCGACGCCGAGGCCCTGCCCGGGTCGGTCGTCGGGGCCGGTGACGTAGCCGTCGAGCGAGACCGTGATGCCGGCAACGACCTTGCCGCCGGGGTTGCCCATGGTTCCTCCTCGGGTGTGCCTACGCTGGGGCCGACTCCGGCCGGACGCCGGACTCATCGCCGCAGCGCGACGGACTTGATCTCGAGCGCACGTGAGCTCCTACCGTCGACCAGGTGACCGTGACCAGCAAGCCCCCGAACCCGGACGACCGGGCCGACACGACCGGCGGCATCCTCTCCCCGACGTACCTCGCGACGACGATCGGCGTCTTCTCCCTCATCGCCTTCAACGCCTTCGAGGCGCTGGCGGTCACCACCGTGATGCCGACGATCAGCCGCGACCTCGACGGCTTCGGCCTCTACGCGCTCGCCTTCGCCGCACCGCTGGCCAGCGGCGTCGTCGGCACGGTCGCCGCGGGTGCCTGGTGCGACCGGCGCGGTCCCGCCGGTGCCCTGGTCGGCTCGCTCGTGCTCTTCACCCTGGGGGTGCTGGCCGCCGGCCTCGCCCCGTCGATGGAGGTCTTCGTCGCCGGCCGCGTCGTGCAGGGCCTCGGCACCGGCGCCCTGACCGTGAGCCTCTACGTCCTGGTCGGCCTGGTCTACCCGGCCCGCCTCCGCCCGGCCGTGTTCGCAAGCTTCGCGGCGGCGTGGGTGCTGCCCTCGCTGTTCGGCCCGGCGATCGCAGCCGTCGTCGCGGACGCCGTCGGCTGGCGCTGGGTGTTCCTCGGGATCATCGGCCTCGTGGTGGTCGCCGCCGTCCTGGTCGCGCCCGTCGTCCCGGGACTCCGGGCGACGTCGGAGAACGAGCCGGCTCCCCGCTCGCGCATGGTCTGGGCGGTCGTCGCCTCGCTGGGGGTGCTCGCGGTCGAGCTGCTCGGGTCGTACGCCGCCCTCCTCGGCCCGGTGCTCGCGCTGGTCGCGCTCGTCGTCGTGCTCGCCGCGGTGCGCTCGCTGACCCCGCCCGGCACCCTGCGGGCGGGCCGCGGCCTGCCGAGCGTCATCGGCACGCGCGGACTGATGAGCGCCGCGTTCTTCTGCGGGCAGGCCTACATCGTCCTCGTGCTGCAGCTGCGCTGGGACCTCTCCCCCGCCCGCGCCGGGCTGGTCCTCACCGTCGTCGGCGTCGTGTGGGCCACCGCCAGCCAGGTGCAGGCGAGGATCGGCGAACGGGTCTCCAGCGAGCGCGCGATGCTGGTCGGCACCTCGATGCTCCTGACGGCCTCGGTCGCCCTGTGGCTCGCCGTACGCCTCGACCTGCACCCGGTCGTCGCGGGCGCGGCCTTCGTGGTCGCCGGCTCCGGCATGGGCTTCGGCTTCTCCCGCACCGGCGTCGCGATGCTCGCTGCCTCCTCGGACCGCGACCGGGGCTTCAACTCCTCCGCGATCAGCATCGCCGACTCCCTCGGCCCCGCGCTGGCCCTGTCGCTGTGCGGCATGGGGTACGCCGCCGCGGAGCGGGCCGGCGCCGACCCGTTCCTCGCCGTGTTCGGCATCGCGGTCGCCGCAGCCCTCGGCTCGGTGGTCACTGCCTCGCGCACGCCCGCTCAGGCGCGCGTGACGCGGTAGCGCACGAACGCCGGGACGACGAGCGCCGCCGCGACCGTCCCGACGACCACGAGCACGCCGCCGCCCGTTGCGGCGACGGCCGCCCCGGTCACCGCCGCAGCGGCTCCGTGGCCCACGTCGGCGATCCGGGGTCCCCCGGCCACCACGACGATGAAGATGCCCTGCAACCGGCCGCGCATCGCGTCCGAGGCGGCGTCCATCAGCATCGTGTTGCGGAACGCCGAGGACGCCATGTCGGCGGCGCCGCCGACCGCGAGCATCAGCACGGCGACGACCAGCATCGAGTGGCCGAGGGTGGGAGCGAGCAGGGCGGCGACACCGAAGCCGATCACCGCGAACCCCCACACCAGGATGGCGACGACGACCGCCAGCCCCTGCCGCTCGACGCGGGAGACCCAGCCGGAGAGCACACCGCCGACGACGGCACCGGTGGGGATCGCCGCGAAGAGCAGGGCGAAGGCCAGCCCACCCCCGGCCGGCCCGCCGAAGGAGACGTCGGCCAGCTCCGGGAAGAGCGCGCGCGGCATGCCGAAGACCATCGCGATGATGTCGACGACGAAGGACATCATCACGATCGGGTGGCCGCGCAGGTAGCGGAAGCCGTCCACCACCGCCCGGATCCCGGGCGCGCCCATCGCGCCCTCGACCGGCAGCCGCGGCAGCGCGACCACCGCGCCCAGGGTGGCGAACAGGGTCACGGTGTCGACGAGGTAGAGCCAGGAGAAGCCGATGAGGGGGATCAGCGCGCCGCCGACCAGCGGCCCGGCGATCGCGCCGGCCTGGAAGACCGTGGTGTTCAACGCGTTGGCCGCGGGCAGCAGCGCGGAGGGCACCAGCTTGGGCAGCACCGCCGCCCGGGTGGGCTGGTTGACCGCGAAGAACGCCTGCTGCACCGAGAAGAGACCCAGCAGCAGCCACACGTCCTGCAGCCCGAGCGCCGCCTGCACCCAGAAGCCGGCGCTGGTGAGGATCAGCCCGACGGTGGTGACGACCAGCAGCGTGCGGCGGTCGAACACGTCCGCGAGCGCCCCGCCCCAGAGCCCGAAGACCACCAGCGGGACCAGGCCGAACACGCCCGTGAGGCCGACGTACGCCGAGGAGCCGGTCATCGCGTAGATCTGGGCCGGCACCGCCACCACCGTCAGCTGGGCGCCGATGACGGTGATGATGTTGGCGACCCAGAGCCGCCGGAACGGGCGGATCCGGAGCGGCCGGGTGTCCGCGAAGAGCCCGGAGAACGCCACCGTCGCAGGCTAGGTCACCGTGGCGGCGCCGGGTGAATCCGACCGCATGGTGCAATGCCGCAGGTGACGACCTTCGACGACCTGGACGTGTCGGCCGCGCTGCGGTGGGCGGAGTCGGCCGTCGGGCCCGTCGGTGGCGTACGCCGGCTGACCGGCGGCATGACGTCCGCCATGCTGGCGCTGTCCGTCGGTCCCGACGAGGTCGTGCTGCGGCTGATGACGCGCGAGCCCTGGCGCAGCCACGGCGCCGCCCTCACGACGCGGGAGAGCGACGTGCAGCGGATGCTCGCCGACACTGCGGTGCCGGCGCCGCACACCCTCGCGATCGACGCCGAGGGGCGGCACTGCGGCGTCAGCGCCCACCTGATGACGCTGCTCCCGGGGCGGGTCGAGGCTGGCTGCCCCGACACCGCCGGGCTCGGCGCACTGGCGGACGTCCTGGCCACCGTCCACGCCGTGGTCCCGACCATCGCGGTGCGCGACTACGAGTCCTGGGCGTGGGAGGCCAAGTACGCCCCGCCGCCGTGGGCGCGGGACGGCGGCCTGTGGGAGGACGCCTTCGCGCTCCTGCGCACACCGCCCCCGGCGTACGACCCCTGCTTCCTCCACCGCGACTTCCAGCCGCGCAACGTGCTGTGGAGCGGCGCCCGGATCACCGGCGTCGTCGACTGGGTCGAGACCTCCCTCGGCCCGGCCTGGCTGGACGTCGCCCACTGCTCGACGAACCTCGCGATCCGCCACGGCAACGAGCCCGCCGACGCCTTCGCCGCGGCGTACGCCGAGCGCACGGGGCGCGAGCCACAGCCGTACTACGACGTCATGGACGTGGTCGGCTTCCTCCCACTACCCGGCCGGGACCCGTTCTTCCCCGACGACGGGCCGGAGAACCGCCACCTCGAGGACCGGCTCCGGGCCGTCCTCCCCCGCGCCGAGTCGTCACCGACATCCGGGTAGTCCAGTTGAATTCTGTCCATCTGGACGGAAATCACGACACACACCAACTGGAGTACCGCCCCAGGCCTGTGGACGACATCCGGCCCCGGTAGGAACCGGGCGGCCACTAGACCAGCGCGGGCTCGGTCTTCTCGCGCACCTCGTCCTCGGTGACGCCGGGTGCGAGCTCCACGAGCCTCAGCCCCTCGTCGGTCACGTCGATGACGCAGAGGTCGGTGATGATCCGCTGCACGACGGCCCTGCCGGTGTAGGGCAGCGAGCACTCGTCGACGATCTTGTAGGACCCGTCCCTGGCGACGTGCTCCATCAGCACGATCACCCGCTTGGCGCCGTGGACGAGGTCCATCGCGCCGCCCATGCCCTTGACCATCTTGCCGGGGATCATCCAGTTGGCGATGTCACCGGCCTTCGAGACCTGCATCGCGCCGAGGATCGCGGCGTCGATCTTGCCGCCGCGGATCATGCCGAAGGACGTGGCGGAGTCGAAGAAGGACGCGCCCCGGCGCAGGGTGACGGTCTCCTTGCCGGCGTTGATGAGGTCGGCGTCCTCCTCCCCCTCGACGGGGTAGGCGCCGACGCCGAGGATGCCGTTCTCGGACTGCAGCACCAGCTCGACGTCGTCGGCGACGTAGTTGGGGACCAGCGTCGGCAGCCCGATCCCGAGGTTGACGTAGGAGCCGTCGGTCAGCTCCGAGGCCGCACGCGCGGCCATCTGCTCACGGGTCCAGGGCATGTCAGGCACCTTCCGTGCGAGGCCGGGTCGTCACGCGCTCGATCCGCTTGTCGGCCGCCTGCTCGGGAGTGAGCGGTACGACGCGCTGGACGAAGACGCCCGGCGTGTGGACGTGGTTGGGGTCGAGGTCGCCGGGCTCGACGAGCTCCTCGACCTCGGCGATCGTGAACCGCCCGCACATCGCGGCGAGCGGGTTGAAGTTGCGCGCGGAGTCGCGGTAGACGAGGTTGCCGTGCCGGTCGCCCTTCCAGGCGCGGACCAGGCCGAAGTCGGCGACGATCGCCTCCTCGAGGACGTACTCGCGGCCACCGAAGTCACGGGTCTCCTTGGGCGGCGACTCCACGGTCACGTTGCCCTCCGCGTCGTAGCGCCAGGGGATGCCGCCCTCGGCGACCTGGGTGCCGCCGCCGGTGGCGGTGAAGAACGCCGGGATGCCCGAGCCACCGGCCCGCATCCGCTCGGCGAGCGTGCCCTGCGGCGTCAGCTCGACCTCGAGCTCGCCGGAGAGGTACTGCCGCGCGAACTCCTTGTTCTCCCCCACGTAGGAGGAGATCATCCGCCGCAGCCGCTTCTCCATCAGCAGCCGACCGAGGCCCCACTCGTCGACCCCGCAGTTGTTCGAGACCGCCTCGAGGTCGGTCGTGCCGGCCTCCAGCAGCGCCTCGATCAGCACCGAGGGGATGCCGCAGAGACCGAATCCGCCGACCGAGAGGGTCGACCCGTCCTTGATGTCGGACACGGCCTCAGCCGCCGACGAGACCACTTTGTCCACGCCGCCACCCTAGCCCCGCGTGACGGCCCTCACGTATGGCCCCCGACCACACAACCGCCTCCCTACGATGGGGCCATGCCCTCCCCCGACCGGTCGCGCGCCCGGCTGCACGTCGTCACCGGCAAGGGCGGGACCGGCAAGACCACCGTCGCCGCGGCCCTCGCGCTCGCGCTCGCGAGCCGCGGCCAGGACGTGCTGCTCTGCGAGGTCGAGGGGCGTCAGGGCATCGCCCGGCTCTTCGACGTCGACCCGCTGCCCTACGAGGAGCGCCGGGTCGCGGTCGGCCACACCGGCACCGGCCAGGCCGGCACCGTCCACGGCCTCCACATCGACCCGGAGTCGGCACTGCTGGAGTACCTCGCGATGTACTACAAGCTCGGCCGCGCCGGCCGGCTGCTCGACCGCTTCGGCGTGATCGAGTTCGCGACCACGCTGGCGCCGGGCGTGCGCGACGTGCTCCTGACGGGCAAGGTCTACGAGGCCGCAAAGGCGGACCGTCGCGGTCGCGGCGTCCGGCAGTACGACGCGGTCGTGCTCGACGCACCGCCCACCGGCCGGATCGCGCAGTTCCTCGGCGTCAACAGCGAGCTCGCCGGGCTGGCCCGGGTCGGGCCGATCAAGTCGCAGGCCGACCAGGTCATGAAGCTGTTCCGCTCGCCGCGCACCTCGATCCACCTCGTGACCGTCCTCGAGGAGATGCCCGTGCAGGAGACCGTCGACGGCATCGAGGAGCTGCGGCGGGCCGGGCTCCCGGTCGGCGCCGTGGTGGTCAACCTGGTCCGGCCGCGGGACCTCGGCGCCGCGGACCTCGCCGCCGCCCGCGACGGCAGCATCGACACGGCTGCGGTCACCGCCGACCTCGCCTCCGTCGGGGTGGACGTCGACGAGGAGCTGGTCGGTGGGCTGCTGACCGAGGGGCACGACCACGCCGTACGCCGCGCGCTGGAGGACTCGCAGCGCGAGATCGTCGCGCGGCTCGACGTCCCCACCCACGAGCTGCCCCGGCTGGTCGGGGGCGCCGACCTCGGCGGGCTCTACGAGCTCGCCGGGCTGCTGCGCGAGCAGGGGATGGGGGCAGCCCGGTGAGCCCCGGGAAGCAGTGCTCGGCACCGGGTCGGGCCGCTGGCCGCCGCCGCGCTCGACCGCTCCGGTCCTCGACGTGGACGCGCTGCTCGACGACCCCGCGACCGGGATCATCGTGTGCTGCGGCTCCGGGGGCGTCGGCAAGACGACCACGTCGGCGGCCCTGGCGCTGCGGGCGGCCGAGCGCGGCCGGAAGGTCGTCGTGCTCACGATCGACCCCGCCCGCGGCTGGCGCAGTCGATGGGCATCGAGGAGCTCGACAACACCCCGCGGCCGGTGCGGGACGTCGCGGGCGACGGCAGCCTCGACGCGATGATGCTGGACATGAAGCGGACCTTCGACGAGGTCGTGGAGAGCCAGGCGACGCCCGAGAAGGCCCGCCAGATCCTGGCCAACCCCTTCTACATCGCCCTCTCCTCCTCCTTCGCGGGCACGCAGGAGTACATGGCGATGGAGAAGCTGGGCCAGGTCCACGCCCGGGCGCAGGCCGAGGGGACCTACGACCTGATCGTGGTCGACACCCCGCCGTCGCGCTCGGCGCTGGACTTCCTCGATGCCCCCGAGCGGCTCTCGCGCTTCCTCGACGGCCGCTTCATCCGGCTGCTGCTCGCGCCCGCCAAGGGCCCGGCGAAGCTGATGAGTGCCGGCGTCGGCCTGGTCACCAACGCGATGACCAAGATCCTCGGCGCGCAGGTGCTGCGCGACATGCAGACCTTCGTGGCCGCCTTCGACACCCTCTTCGGCGGCTTCCGGGTCCGCGCCCAGCAGACCTTCGCGCTGCTGCAGGCCGACGGGACGGCGTTCCTCGTGGTGGCCGCACCGGAGCCCGACGCGCTGCGCGAGGCGGCGTACTTCGTGGAGCGGCTGAGCGAGGACCGGATGCCGCTGGCCGGGCTGGTGGTCAACCGCGCGAGCCCACCGCCGACCGGCGGACTGTCGGCGGACGAGGCGATGGCGGCGTACGCCCGGCTCGAGGAGCGTCGGCCGGGCTCGGTCGCGGCAGGGCTGCTGCGCCTGCACGGCGACCGCTGCCGCCTCGTCGAGCGCGAGTCGGCGCTGCGCGAGCGCTTCGCCGCCGCCCACCCGCAGGTGGCGACGGCGGTCGTGCCGGCGCTGGCCGGCGACGTCCACGACCTGACCGGACTGCGTCAGGTCGGGGAGCTGCTCGCCGGGGACTGACACCCCCGGGGGGAACCGGGCGTCAGCCGTGACGGTGGAGGTCCCGCGAGGGGGACCGGCTCAGAGGGAGGCCGGGACGGTCTGCTGCTCGCGCGCCGTCTCCAGCACGCTGCGCCACGAGGCACCCGGGCGGCGACGCAGCAGCGCGCGGCGCTCCCGCTCGGTCATGCCGCCCCACACGCCCCACTCGATCTGGTTGTCGAGGGCTTCGGCGAGGCACTCGGTCCGCACCGGGCAGCCCTTGCACAGGAGCTTGGCCTTGTTCTGCTCGGCGCCACGAACGAACAGTGCGTCGGGTGATGCCTGGCGGCAAGCTGCCGAGGGGGCCCAGTCTTCGATCCACATGGTGATGTCCCACTTCTGAGGCGGGGATCGGAGGTCCCCATGACCTCCGAGTTGATCCGAGTTGAAAGGTAAAGAACCGACACGCAGGCCAGACAGCCTCTTTCAGCCCAATTCGTGTAGTCCGAAGTGACTAGTCCCGATGAGTCACGAATAGTCGGGGTGGGCGGCCCCGGTTATCGTGGAGCACATGGCTGTGCCTCCTGACGAGCGTCTCCCGACCTCCCGCGTGCTCTCCCACCTGGGGGTCATGGGGGCCGTGGCCGTGATCATGGGCGTCGTCGTCGCCGGCCTCGCGATTCCCTTCGCGGGCCTCGCGGGCCTCGCCGCTCGCGACGTGGCCCGCACCATGGACGACCTGCCGACCGAGCTCACGGTCGAGCCGCTGGCCCAGAGAACCCGCATCCTCGACGGCTCCGGCAACACCATCGCCTCGCTCTACGACGAGAACCGCATCAACGTCTCGCTCAGCCAGGTCTCGCGGACCATGGTCAAGTCGATCGTCGCGATCGAGGACTACCGCTACTACCAGCACGGCGCGCTCGACCTCAAGGGCACGTTGCGTGCGCTGCTCACCAACCAGGCCTCTGGCGGCGTCGTCCAGGGCGGGTCGTCGATCACCCAGCAGATGGTGAAGCTGACGCTGGTCAGCCAGGCCGACACCAAGGCCGAGCGCCGCGAGGCCACCGACGACACCTTCGCGCGCAAGATCCGCGAGCTGCGCTACGCCATCGCCTTCGAGGAGCAGTACTCCAAGGACTGGATCCTCGAGCGCTACCTCAACCTCGCCTACTTCGGTGACGGCGCCTACGGCATCCAGTCCGCCGCCCGCCACTACTTCGACAAGAACGCCTCCGACCTCAACCTGCGCGAGTCGT
The DNA here is from genome assembly GCA_963754575.1 of uncultured Actinomycetota bacterium. Classification (GTDB taxonomy): domain Bacteria; phylum Actinomycetota; class Actinomycetes; order Propionibacteriales; family Nocardioidaceae; genus Nocardioides. The sequence continues at coordinate 427,506 of CAVWGQ010000027.1, forward strand.
CGCTGCTGGCCGGGCTGGTGAAGAACCCCACCGGCCTCGACCCGACCAACGCCCCTGACGCGGCGCTCGAGCGCCGCAACGTGGTGCTGGACCGGATGGCCCAGCTCGGCGTCGTCACGGAGAAGAAGGCGGAGAAGACCAAGAAGCAGAAGCTGGGGATCGACCCGCAGCCGACCAACAACGGCTGCGTGAACTCGCGGGCTCCGTTCTTCTGCGACTACGTCACCAACTACCTGCTCAAGGACCCGTCGCTGGGCAAGACCCGTGACGAGCGCAAGCAGCTGCTGCGCACCGGCGGCCTCACGATCCGCACCACCGTCGACCTCCGCTTCCAGCAGGCGGCCGACGCGGCGGTGGCCGCCAACGTCAACCCGACCGACCAGGCCATCGGCGGACTCGCCATGGTCGAGCCCGGCACCGGCGACGTGAAGGCCCTCGCGCAGTCACGGCCGATGGGCGGCAACAAGCAGCTCGGGCAGACGTTCCTCAACTACGTCGTCCCGCAGGAGTACGGCGACTCCGCCGGCTTCCAGCCCGGCTCCACGTTCAAGGCCTTCGTGCTCGCCCAGGCACTGATGGACGGCGTACCCCCGGACTACTCGCTCAACGTGCCCGCCCAGGAGAACATCCCTTCCAGCCTGTTCGGCAAGCCCGACTGCCCCTACCAGAGCACCGAGGTCTGGGAGCCCAGCAACTTCGACGGGCAACCCGGCACCTACGACCTCTACACCGGCACCCAGAACTCGGTGAACACCTTCTTCGCCAACCTCGAGCAGATCACCGGGCTGTGCAAGCCCTACGAGCTGGCCAAGGACATGGGCATCGTGCTCACCAACCCCGACGGCGAGCGGGTCCCCTCCTTCACCCTGGGCGTCTCCGACGTGAGCCCGCTGGAGATGGCCGAGGCCTACGCCACCTTCGCCGCCCGCGGCAAGCACTGCACCTCGCGCCCGGTCACCGGCATCGAGGACGCGCAGGGCAACCTCCTCAAGGAGTACCCCGAGCAGTGCGACCAGGTGATGGAGAGCGCCGTCGCCGACACGGTCAACGACATCCTCAAGGGGGTGCTCGAGCCGGGTGGCTTCGGCCAGAGCATCACGATCGGCCAGGAGGACGCCGGCAAGACCGGCACCACCCAGGAGGGCAAGGCCGTCTGGTTCGTCGGCTACACCCCCAACGTGTCCACCGCCGCCATGATCGCCGGCGCCAACTCCGAGGGCCAGCCGATCCCGCTCTCCGGCCTCACCGTCGGCGGCGAGCCGCTCTACGACCCCTCGGGCTCCGGCACCGCCGGACCCATGTGGGGTCAGGCGATGGGGTCCGTCGAGCAGTACCTCGACGACACGGCCTTCACCGCCCCCGACATCGGCGCGCTGCTCGACCAGGGGGGCACGGTGCCCTCCGTCGGAGGGCTGTCGGTCAACACCGCCACCCGGATCATCGAGGACGCGGGCTTCTCGGCCGTCGTCGGGCCCCAGAGCAACTCCAGCTATCCCGAGGGGATGGTGGCCTTCACCGACCCCGGCAGCGGTGAGGGCTACTTCGACGGCGCGCCCGTCACCCTCTACATCTCCAACGGCTACACCCCGCCGCCTCCCCCGAGCAACAACGGCGGCGGTGGCGACGGCGGTGGCGGCAACTCCGGCGGTGGGAACAACGGCGGTGGCGGAGGCCCCGGCAACGGCGGCGGTCCCGGCAACGGCGGAGGGCCCGGCAACGGCGGAGGCGGCGACCGGGACTGACCCGGCCACCCCGCCGAGCTCAGCCGAGCTGGCGGCGTACCTCCGCGGCGACGGCGCCACCGTCGGCACGGCCCTTGGTCTGCGGCGTGACCACGCCCATGACCTTGCCCATCGCCTTCATGCCCTCATCGGCCGCACCGGTCTGCGCGACCGCGGCCGTGACGAGCTCGGTGATCTCCTCCGACGTCAGCGGGGCCGGCAGGTAGTCGGCGATCACCTCGGCCTCGGCGCGCTCCTTGGCCGCCATCTCGGTCCGGTCACCGTCCTCGAAGGCGACCGCGGCCTCGCGCCGCTTCTTGGCCTCGGTCGAGAGCACGCCGATGACGTCGTCGTCGCTGAGCTCGCGGGCCTCCTTGCCGGCGACCTCGGCGTTGGTGATGGCGGTCAGCACCATCCGGATCGTCGAGGACCGGACGTCGTCGCGTGCCTTGATGGCGGCGGTGAGGTCCTGGCGGAGGCGGTCCTTCGAGTGCACTCATGCGACACCGCGGAACGTTCGTGTAGCGCGCGGCTGGGTGGGGTCTCATGGCTCTTCTGACAGCGGCCGCATGCCTGGGCTGCTGCCGCTCCTCGGTGCCCGTCGCGGCGGGGCCGCCGTCACGGCGTACGCCGTCGCGGAGACGCGTCGGTTCGTCCTCCGCGAGGCGACGATCCCGCTGCTCCCCGCCGGGTCGCCCGCCGCTGCGCGTGCTGCACCTCAGCGACCTGCACCTGACCCCCGGCCAGCGACGCAAGCAGGAGTGGGTGCGCGAGCTGGCCGCGCTCGACCCGCACCTGGTCGTCGACACCGGCGACCACCTCTCCCACCGCGACTCGGTCCCCTCCGTGCTGGACTCGCTGGGAGGACTGCTCGACGTGCCGGGGGTCTTCGTCTTCGGGTCCAACGACTACTTCGAGCCGACGCTGCGCAACCCGCTGCGCTACCTGCTGCCCGACGACGGCACCCGTCACACCGACAGCGCGAAGCTCCCGTTCGAGGACCTCCGCGCCGGACTGCAGGGCGCCGGCTGGCTCGACCTCACCAACCAGCACGGCTCGCTGGAGGTCGAGGGCCTGCGCTTCGCCTTCGCCGGGGTGGACGACCCCCACCTGGAGTACGACCGGCTCGACGTGGTCGCCGGTCCTGCCGACCCCGACGCCGACGTCCGGCTCGGCGTCTCGCACGCGCCGTACCTGCGGGTGCTCGACCAGTTCGCCCGCGACGGGTACGACGCGGTGCTGGCCGGCCACACCCACGGCGGCCAGGTCTGCCTGCCCGGCGGCCGGGCGCTGACCACCAACTGCGACCTCGAGCCCGCGCGGGCCAAGGGGCTGCACCGCCACCCGGCCGCCTCCCGCGACGGCGACCCCGGCTCGGCCTGGCTGCACGTGTCGGCCGGCCTCGGGACTTCGCCGTACGCCCAGATCCGGGTGGCCTGCCGGCCCGAGGCGACGCTGCTGACGCTGACGGCGCGTTCCTGAGGCACCCCGACCCGTCGCTCGGGGGCGATTTCAAGTGCCCGTCGACGCTCGGGTAGGGTGAGGTGTTGCGTGCTCAGGGGAGTCCTCGGGGCACGCATCGGGCTGTGGCGCAGCTTGGTAGCGCGCCTCGTTCGGGACGAGGAGGCCGCAGGTTCAAATCCTGTCAGCCCGACCCACGCACGACCCGGTGACCAGCAGCTGGCCACCGGGTCGTTGCCGTCTCGGGCGGCGCCTCCGTCTGGCACACTCGCCGCATGGCGCAGAAGGAGCCCGGAGACGACCGGCCGTCCCTGGAGATGCCGTCGCTCCGTTTCGGCCGCAAGCGACGCGGCACCCCCGCACCCCGAGCCGGCACCGCCGGGGCCGGTCGACGCCGAGCCCGGCGAGCCCGGAGCCCGAGCCCGCCGCTGCTCCTGACCCCACCCCGGTGGCACCGGAGGCCTCCGCGCCGCCGCTGTTCGCCGACGAGTCCCCGACAGCGGTGGCGTCCCCGGTCGGCGTACGCGAGGAGCCAGTGGACGCTCCCCCGCAGGCCGCCGCGGAGCCGGTACGCCGAGCCCCGCGGGGACCCGTGCTGCCCCAGCTCGGCGGCATGGTGGCCTCGGTGGTGACCGGCGTGGTCGTGGGCCTGGTGCTGGTGGTGCTCACCTGGGCGTCACTGCGGTTGTGCGAGCTGGTGCGCGGCACCTCGTCGTGCGGCGGGCCCGGAGTCTTCCTGCTGCTCGCGATCCTGGTGGTGATGGTGCTCGCCGGCAGCACGCTGCTGCAGGCCTTCGGGGTCGAGGAGAGCCGCTCCACGAGCGTCCTGGCCGTCGGGCTGGTCGCCGTGGTGACGCTGCTCTTCCTCTCGGGCGTCCTGTTCTCGTGGTGGATGGCGCTGGTCATCCCCGTCGTGGGAGCGGCGTCGTTCGCGCTCGCCCACTGGGTCTCGACCGCGTTCGTGGACCCGGGCGGCTCCACCACCCACCGCTGAGCCCGCTGCGGCCCGGACCTCGTGCGCGAGCCTGTGACTTCGCCCTGATCGTTTCCGTGACGAGGTCACGGTTTCCCCGCCCGGGCGGGGAAACCCGACAACCCACCGACGCGGGTCAGCGGACGAGCAGCTCGGCGATCTGCACGGTGTTGAGGGCGGCGCCCTTGCGCAGGTTGTCGTTGCTGATGAACAGGGCCAGGCCGCGGTCGCCCTCGACGCCCTCGTCGCGCCGCAGCCGGCCGACGTACGACGGGTCCTTGCCGGCGGCCTGCAGCGGCGTCGGCACCTCGACCAGCTCCACCCCGGGGGCACCGGCGAGCAGCTCCCGCGCGCGCTCGGGGGTCATCGCGCGCTCGAACTCCGCGTTGACCGCCAGCGAGTGACCGGTGAAGACCGGCACCCGGACACAGATGCCCGAGACCGCCAGCCCGGGCAGGCCCAGGATCTTGCGGGACTCGTTGCGGAGCTTCTGCTCCTCGTCGGTCTCGTTGCGGCCGTCGTCGACGATCGAGCCGGCCAGCGGCAGCACGTTGTAGGCGATCGGCTGCGTGTAGACCTGCGGCTCGGGCAGGGCGACCGCCTCGCCGTCGTAGGCGAGCTCGCGCGCCTTCTCCCCCACGCCCTCCACGCCCCGGGCCAGCTCCTCGACGCCGGCGACGCCGGAGCCGGAGACGGCCTGGTAGGAGGAGACGACGAGCCGGACCAGGCCGGCCTCGTCGTGCAGCGGCTTGAGGACCGGCATCGCGGCCATCGTCGTGCAGTTCGGGTTGGCGATGATGCCCCGGCCGGCGTCGATCACCGGTTGCAGCGCCTCGGGGTTGACCTCGCTGACGACCAGGGGGACGTCCTCGCGCAGCCGGAACGCCGAGGAGTTGTCGACCACGATCACGCCGGCGTCGACGAACCGCTGGACCAGCGCCCGCGAGGTGCTGGCACCGGCGGAGAACAGCGCGATGTCGAGCCCGCTCGGGTCGGCCGCCCCGGCGTCCTCCACGACGACCTCCCGTCCGGCGTACGGCAGGACCGTGCCGGCGGAGCGGGACGAGGCGAAGAACCGGACCTCGTCGGCCGGGAAGGCCCGCTCCTCGAGGATCTGCCGCATGGCGACGCCGACCTGGCCGGTGGCGCCGACGATTCCCAGGGTGGTCATCGCCCGGTCCCGCCGTAGACGACCGCCTCCACCTCGTCGGCGTCGAGGTCGAAGGCGGAGTGGGTGGCCTGCACGGCGGCGTCCACCTGCGCCTCGGCCACGATGACCGAGATCCGGATCTCCGAGGTGGAGATCATCTCGATGTTGGTGCCGGCCGAGGCCAGCGCCGCGAAGAACTTGGCGGTGATGCCGGGGTGGGAGCGCATGCCGGCCCCGATCAACGAGACCTTGCCGATCTGGTCGTCGTAGAGCAGCTTGTCGTAGCCGACCTCGCGCTGGATCCGCGCCAGCGCGCCCATCGCGGTCTGGCCGTCCTCGCGGGGCAGCGTGAACGAGATGTCGGTGAGGCCGGTGGCCGCGGCCGAGACGTTCTGCACGACCATGTCGATGTTGATCTCGGCGGTGGAGAGCGCCTCGAAGATCCGGGCCGCCTCGCCCACCTTGTCGGGTACGCCGACCACGGTGATCTTGGCCTCGCTCCGGTCGTGCGCGACGCCGGCGATGATCGCCTGTTCCATCTGTTCTCCCTCGGGGACGATCCAGGTGCCTTGCTTCTGGCTGAAGGACGAGCGCACGTGGACGGGCATGTCGTGTCGGCGGGCGTACTCGACGCACCGCAGGTGGAGGATCTTGGCGCCGGAGGCGGCCATCTCGAGCATGACCTCGGTCGAGACCCGCTCGAGCTTGCGGGCGGTCGGCACGATCCGCGGGTCGGCGGTGAACACGCCGTCGACGTCGGAGTAGATCTCGCAGACCTCGGCGCCGAGCGCCGCGGCCAGCGCCACGGCCGTCGTGTCGGAGGCGCCGCGGCCCATCGTGGTCACGTCCTTGGTGTCCTGCGAGACACCCTGGAAGCCGGCGACGATCGCGATCGCGCCGTCGGCGATCGCGGCCTCGATCCGGCCGGGCGTGATGTCGATGATCTTCGCCTTGCCGTGCGAGGAGTCGGTGATGACCCCCGCCTGCGAGCCGGTGAAGGACTGCGCCTTGTGGCCCAGCTGGGCGATCGCCATCGCCACCAGCGCCATCGAGATCCGCTCGCCCGCCGTCAGCAGCATGTCGAGCTCGCGCGGCGGCGGCAGCGGCGTCACCTGCTCGGCGAGGTCGCGCAGCTCGTCGGTGGTGTCGCCCATCGCGGAGACGACCACCACGACGTCGTGACCGGCCTTGCGGGTGTTGACGATCCGCTGGGCCACGCGCTTGATGCCGGTGGCGTCGGCGACCGACGACCCGCCGTACTTCTGCACGACAATGCCCACGGGACTCACTCCTCCTGGCTCGGACGGGCGGATGGACCGCCCCCGAGTCTAGCGAGGCTCAGGTGGCGGTCTCCTCGGCGTCCAAGACCGCCTCGGCGGCCTGGATCTGGTCCAGCTCGGCCGGGATCTCCACGTCGAGCCGGTCGTGGGCGACCACGGACAGCAGCGCGTTGAGCGCGGCACCGGCCAGGTTGCCCCACGAGGAGACGTAGGAGAACTGCCACCACCACAGCGCCTCGGCGACGTCACCCTGCCGGAAGTGGCGCAGGCCGTTCTCGAGGTCGCTGGCCATGCTGGTGAGGTCGTCGGAGAGCTGGCTCTCGACCAGCTCCGGGACGTAGGGGTCGAAGACGAAGCTGTAGGTGTCGACGCCGCCGAGCATCTCGGCGAGCCGCAGCCGCATGTCGTCGAGGTCGGCCTCGGGGCCGACGTCGGGCTGGTACTCCAGGCGGGGGGTGAAGTCCTGCTGGGCGCCCAGCCGGGCACCGGCGAGCAGGATCTGGGAGATCTCGAGCAGCAGCAACGAGATCGCCTGGCCGCCGTTGTTCTCGCGCGCGATCGCCCGCAGCGCCAGGAGGAAGGACTCCACCTGGTCCGCGATCTGCTGTGCGAACTCCTGGTCGAGACCGCTGTCGAGCCCGGCCTCGAGAGGGGTGGTGTCGATCTGGTCAGTCATCTGCGCTCCGCCTTCCTGCGAACGCTCGTCCCAGGGTGACCTCGTCGGCGTACTCCAGGTCACCACCTACTGGCAGTCCACTCGCCAAACGCGTCACGCGCAACCCGAAGTCCTTGAGCATCCGCGTGATGTACGTCGCGGTGGCCTCGCCCTCGAGGTTGGGATCGGTGGCCAGGATGACCTCGGTGACGGTGCCGTCGGCCAGCCGCTGCAGCAGCTCCCGGATCCGCAGCTGGTCGGGGCCGATGCCGTCGAGCGGGGAGATCGCGCCACCGAGCACGTGGTAGCGGCCGCGGAACTCGCGGGTCCGCTCGATCGCGACGACGTCCTTGTACTCCTCGACGACGCACAGCAGGGTCGGGTCGCGCCGCGGGTCACGGCAGATCCGGCACTGCTCGTCCTCGCTGACGTTGAAGCAGGTGGTGCAGAACTTCACCTTGGCCTTGACCTCGACCAGGACGTCGGCCAGCCGGCGTACGTCGACCGTCTCGGCCTGCAGCAGGTGGAACGCGATCCGCTGCGCACTCTTGGGACCGACGCCCGGCAACCGACCGAGCTCGTCGATCAGGTCCTGGACGACTCCTTCGTACAAGGTCGCAGGCTCCCTAGCCGCCGAGGCCCGGCAGCCCGCCGCCACCGGCGAGCGGGCCGAGCGCGTCGGAGGCCAGGCCGTCGGCCTGGCCCTTGGCGTCGCGGTAGGCGGCGACGATCATGTCGCCGAGGTCGGCCAGGTCGTCGGCGTCGCTGCCGTCGAAGCCGCCGGCCTTGATGTCCACCCCGACCAGCTCGCCCACGCCGTTGACGGTGACCGTGACGGCACCGCCGGACACGGTGCCCTCGACGCGGGTCTCGGCGAGCCGGGCCTGCGCCTGCTCGAGCTGCTCCTGCATCTGCTGGGCCTGCTGCATCAGGGCGTTGATGTCGAGGCCTCCGCCGCCACCGAGGGCGTCGAACGGGTTCTGGGTCATGGTGGTCCTTCTCTCTGATCAGGTCGTGGGGGATGGCCGTCGCTCGGCCGCCGCTCAGGTGTGGCGGATCTCCTCGATCACCTGCGCGCCGAGCTCTCGCTCGAGCAGGGCGGCACCGCCGAGGTCGTGTCCCTCGGCGTCGGGGTCGTCGCGGTGGGCGTCGGAGTCGGGGTCGACCTGCCGCGCGCGGGGCGGCAGGCGCCGGCGCCGCCTCCTGGGTCGAACGGCCGGCGGGGATCCACCGTCGGCGGATCGCCGGCCTCCGGCGGGGCGCCTGGCCGGCTCGGGCGGCTGCGACGGCGGGCGCGGCGGGGCTGCGGACTCGTGCCGGCGCGTGGCACCGGGGTCCACGATCGACTCGACCTTCCAGTCGACGCCGGCCACGTCGATGGCGGCCTGGCGCAGCACCTCGTCGCAGCCGCCGTTGACGAAGGAGTCGCGGGCGCCGACGTTGGAGAAGCCGAGCGTGAGGACCTGGCCCTCGACCGCCACGACCTGGGAGTTCTGGGTCAGGTGCATCCAGGCCACCCGGCGGCGCATCTTGGTGGCCTCGACGATGTCGGGCCAGAGCCGGCGTACCTCGACCAGGGTGAGCCCGCCCGTGGCCTGCGGGGTGGGGGCGGCCGCGGGTGCGGTCTCCGGTGCGGCTGCCGGTGTCGGCACGGGGTCGAGCGGCGGCACGAACGCCTCGATCGGGGTCGGCTCCGGGTCCGCAGGTGGCGGCTCGGCGCCCGGGACGGGCGGCGCCTGCGGGGCGACGGTCTCGGGCTCGGCGACCGGCTCGACGGGGTGCTGGACGGTGGGCGGCGCGGGGTCCTCACGGACCGGGGCCGGGCTCGGGCGCCGCCGGTGATCGCGGCGCGCTTCTCGAGCCGGTCGACGCGGGCGAGGATGCCGGCTTCCCCGGTGTCGGCGCCCGGGAGCAGCACGCGGGCGCAGACCAGCTCGAGCAGCAGCCGGGGCGCGGTCGCGCCGCGCATCTCGGTGAGGCCGCTCGCGACGAGGTCGGCGGCTCGGCTGAGCTCGGCCGGACCGAACCGGGCCGCCTGCGCGATCAGCCGGTCCGCCTGGTCCTCGGAGACGTCGATCAGGCCGGTGGCCGGGGCGTCGGGGACGGCCGCGACGATCACGAGGTCGCGCAGTCGACGCAGCAGGTCCTCGGTGAAGCGCCGCGGGTCCTGACCGGTCTCGACGACGCGGTCGACCACGCCGAAGACCGCCGCGCCGTCACCGGCGGCGAAGGCGTCGACGACGTCGTCGAGCAGGGAGGTCGGGGTGTAGCCGAGCAGGCCGGTGGCGAGCTCGTGGGTGACGCCCTCGGGACCGGCGCCGCCGAGCAGCTGGTCGAGGACGGAGAGCGAGTCGCGGGCCGAGCCCGCGCCGGCGCGCACGATCAGCGGCAGCGCCGCCGGCTCGATCCGGACGCCCTCGCGCTCGCAGATCTCCGAGAGGTAGGAGGCCAGCAGCCGCGGCGGGATCAGCCGGAAGGGGTAGTGGTGGGTGCGCGAGCGGATGGTCGCGATGACCTTCTCGGGCTCGGTGGTCGCGAAGATGAAGCGCAGGTGGGGAGGAGGCTCCTCGACCAGCTTGAGCAGGGCGTTGAAGCCCTGCGTCGTCACCATGTGCGCCTCGTCGATGATGTAGACCTTGTAGGGGCTCTTCACCGGGGCGAAGAACGCCTTCTCCCGCAGGTCGCGCGCGTCGTCGACGCCGCCGTGGGAGGCCGCGTCGATCTCGATGACGTCGATCGACCCGGGGCCGCCGCGGGCCAGGTCGCGACAGTTGTCGCACTCCCCGCAGGGGTCGGAGATCGGGGCGCGCTCGCAGTTCAGCGCGCGCGCGAGGATCCGCGCCGAGGTGGTCTTGCCGCAGCCGCGCGGACCGGAGAAGAGGTAGGCGTGGTTGACCCGGTTGTTCGCCAGCGCCGCCCGCAGCGGGGTCGTCACGTGGTCCTGCCCGATGACGTCGGCGAACGTCTCGGGCCGGTAGCGGCGATAGAGGGCGAGCGGGGACTCCACGACTGCACCCTAACCAGCGGGGGTGACAGCCGGTACCGCGCGGCCCCGAACCGTTCCGACCCGCCCGGACATGAGAAGGCCCCCCGTGCACCCGACAGAGCTCACCTGCCCTTGCTGCCTTCCGGCCCTGGGGGAGTTCAGCGAGATGCCGCCACACGGGGGGTTGGCAGAAGTGTAGGTGAGCCACTTCCCGCCACCAACCCGAGGCCACTCGGGTGGGGTCTGGATTCGGCACGCCGCCGAGGTGCCGGTACATTCCTCCGCGGAGGATTCGCCTAGTGGCCTATGGCGCTCGCTTGGAAAGCGGGTTGGGTTAACGCCCTCAGGGGTTCGAATCCCCTATCCTCCGCCAGTCCCGGACGGCGTCGTACCTCGTGTGCGGCGCCGTTCGTGCGTCTGGACCCCCGTCGAGTTCCGCCTCGCTCGGTGTCGAGCTCCGCCTCGACGTCGAGGGACACCCCACTCAACGACGAGCGAGGCGGAACTCAACCTCAGGAGGAGCGGCGGCGGGCGAGGAGGGGGCGGGCGACCGGGGTCCCGGGCCTCGGGAGCGGTGAGCCGGGGCTGCTCGACCCGCTGCCGCTCCATGTCGTCCACCACCCCCTGCCGGGTCGGCGAGAGGTCCTGGGTGAGCGCCTCGGCGGGCTGCAGCACGCCGGCCCCGGTCGCGGTCGTCGGCGCCCCCACGACGCCGTCGGCGGTGAGCTCGAGGCGCGCCTCGATCTGGGCGACGTTGTCGTTCGGGTACGCGGAGCGCAGCAACGCCACGACGCCGCCGCCGATCCCGGCCGCCCACGACGTGGCGACGGTGCCGAGGTGGCAGGTGGAGCCGTTGGCGGCCAGGCTGATCGCGTCGAACACGGGGACCGCGACGTCGATGGCGCTGCTGAGCAGCACCGTGCCCGACGCGTCCGGGAGGTCCCCCGCCCGGACCGGGGCCCCGTCGGCTGTCGCGGCGACGGCGAACACGTCGTCGACGTAGCCTGCCGGGAGGATGTCCGCCACGGCGTCCTCGCCCGGAGTCAGCTCGGCGTACTCCTCGTAGTCGGCGGAGCCCTCGACGTCGGGCCGGTTGCTCGGCGAGGTCCCCGAGGACTACCTGCTCAACTACCTCACCTCGGCCACGCAGGCGACGCCGGTGCTGCGCGACCTCGCGGCGTACCTCGAGAACCGGATCCCCGGTGAGGACGTGACCCCCGAGCAGCTGCGCAACCGCTCGTGGTGGACCGGCGCCGAGGTGTTCGTGGTGGTCGACGACTACGACCTGGTCGCCACCCAGCAGAGCTCACCGGTCGCGGCGCTGCAGCCGCTGATGGCGCAGGCACGCGACACCGGTCTGCACCTCGCGATCGCACGTCGGTCCGGCGGCGCCTCCCGCGCTGCTGTACGAGCCCGTGCTGCAGTCCATGCGCGACCTCGCGATGCCCGGCCTGCTGCTCTCCGGCAACCCCGACGAGGGACCGCTCATCGGCAACCTCAAGCCGGTGCCGCTCCCGGCCGGACGTGGCCGGCTGGTGACCCGGGACCGGGGCACCGAGATGGTGCAGGTCGCGTGGACGGGTCCGACCCTCTGACGCGGGTGAGTCCTGCGGCTCGGCGGCTCGGCGGTGGGTGAGACACCGTTCGAGGTGACGAGACGGTGGCTGAGTCTCCGCTGACCCGGGACCGGCCAGCCGCTGACCCGCTGACCCACGGGCCGCGGTGGGTGCGACAGGTCAGCGGCGACCGAGGCCGAACATGCCGCGGGCGATCTCGCGACCGGCGGTCTTGAGGAAGTCCTGCACCGGCTCGGAGGTGCAGCACCTCGCGCTGCCAGCTCTTCGGGGGGTCCTTCGGCTTCGGCGCCGGCTTCGGTGCAGGTTTCGGTTTCGGATCAGACGCGGCCTCGGCCTCCGCCTTGCGGGCACCCTCCTCGAGCCGGGCGGCGAGACGCTCTCGGGCCGAGTCGCGGTCGACGGCGACGGCGTACGCCGCGTGCCGCGGGCTCGCCGCGACGGTGGCCGCCATCGCGTCGGCGTCGGCGGGCCCCATCCGCGACTCGGGCGCCTGCAGCCGGGTCCAGGCGACCGGGGTGGGAGCGCCACGCTCGCCCATGACCGTGACCACGGCCTCCCCGATGCCGAGCGAGGTGATGACCTCGCCGAGGTCGGCGTACGCGCTGGTGGGGTAGGTGTTGACGGTGGCCCGCAGCGCCTTGGCGTCGTTGGGGGTGTGGGCACGGAGCTGGTGCTGGACCCGGGAGCCGAGCTGGGCCAGCACCGCGTCGGGCACGTCGGTCGGGGCCTGGGTCACGAAGAAGACGCCGACGCCCTTCGACCGGATCAGCCGGACGGTCTGGGTGACCTGGTCGAGGAACGCGTCCGAGGCGTCGTGGAAGAGCAGGTGGGCCTCGTCGAAGAAGAACACCAGCGTCGGCTTGTCGGCGTCGCCGACCTCGGGGAGGTCGTGGAAGAGGTCGGCCAGCAGCCACATCAGGAAGGTGGAGAACACCAGCGGGCGGTCGGCGAGCTGCGGCAGCTCCACCAGGCTGATCAGGCCGCGGCCGTCGGGGGCGAGCGAGATCAGCTCGGAGGAGGCGAACTCGGGCTCGCCGAAGAACGCGTCGGCACCCTGGGCCTGGAAGGCGACCAGCTCGCGCAGGATCACGCCGGTCGTGGCCGTGGAGAGGCCGCCGAGCTCCTTGAGCTGCGGCTTGCCCTCGTCGCTGGTGAGGTAGCCGATGACCGCACGCAGGTCGGCGAGGTCGAGCAGCGGCAGGCCCTGGGTGTCGGCCCAGTGGAAGACCAGCCCGAGGCTGGACTCCTGGGTGTCGTTGAGGTCGAGCACCTTGCTGAGCAGCAGCGGCCCGAAGGCGCTGAGGGTGACCCGCAGCGGGATGCCGGTGCCCTGGCCGCCGAGCGCGTAGTACTCCACCGGGAAGCCGGTCGCCTCCCACTGCTGACCGACGGACGCGGCGCGCGCCGAGATCTTCTCCCCCGGCTCACCCGGCGTGCTGAGACCGGAGAGGTCGCCCTTCACGTCCGCCGCGAAGACGGGTACGCCGAGCGAGCTCAGCTGCTCGGCCAGCAGCTGCAACGTCTTGGTCTTGCCGGTGCCGGTCGCCCCGGCGACGAGGCCGTGCCGGTTGACCATCGACAGCGGGATCCGGATCCGGGCGTCACTCAGGGTGGTGGCATCGACCATCAGGCCGCCGAGCTCGAGCGCCGGCCCCTCGAACGCGTAGCCGGGGGCGACAGCCGCCGTGATCGGGTCGTCGCCGGATCCCGCGGGCGGCCGGTCCGTCGGCTGATCGGTCATGGGGGTGACCCTAATGCCCTCGGATATGGTCGGTTCGTGATCTTCAAGCGCGTGGGGCAGGGCAAGCCCTACCCCGAGCACGGCCTGACCTCCCGTGGCTGGGCGTCGCTGCCCCCGCGCCAGATCCGGCTCGACGAGCTGGTCACCACCAAGGACACGCTGCGCCTCGACGCGCTGCTCGACGAGGACTCCACGTTCTACGGCGACCTGTTCGCCCACGTCGTGGAGTGGCAGGGCGAGTACTACCTCGAGGACGGCCTCCACCGCGCGCTGCGCGCGGCGCTCCAGCAGCGCGGGGTGCTGCACGCCCGCGTGCACGTGGCGGTCGGCTGATGGACGCCCGGCTGCGGTCGCTGCTGACCCTCGGCGCCCTGGGGCTGCTGCTGGTCGTGGCCGCGACCTGGGGCTGGAGCTCGCTGACCCGGCCGCTGCCCAGCGACGCCGACGCGGTCTGCACCGAGAAGTCGTACGCCGCCGGCGACGTCGTCAAGCGCAAGGACGTCACGATCAGCGTCCTCAACGCCGGCACGCGCAACGGCCTGGCCGGACTCACGCTCAACCTCTTCGAGGAGGCGGGCTTCGCCCGTGGCCAGGAGGGCAACGCGCCGGAGGACGCCAAGGTGGGCGTCGTGCAGATCTGGACCGACGACCGCACGAACCCCGCGGTCCGGCTGGTCGCCAGCCACCTCGGGAAGAACGTGCGGGTCGTGCGGCGTGAGCCCACCACCGCCGGCGTCCAGGTGGTCGTGGGCGACGGCTTCGAGGACCTCGTGGCCGGCGAGAAGTCGGCCAAGGCGAGCGACGACGTCACCGTCTGCGGCCCCGCGGCCCCGAGCGTCTGACGCCGGGCGGCACCTCAGGACTTGTCGGGCCGGTCGACCCACTGGGCGAGCCGCCCGCCGACCGAGACCTGGCGCAGCCGCTTCTCGGTCTTCTCCCGCAGTCGGCGCGGGGTCACGATGAGCAGGTCGTCGCCGTGGCGCAGCACCGTGCGTCGCTCGGGCACCAGTGTCTCGCCGTCGCGGATGATCATCGAGACCGAGGCACCCACCGGCAGCCGGAGCTCGCCCACCTCCACGCCGTGCAGCATCGAGACCGGGCTGATGCTGACCTGCAGCATGTCGGCGGCGATCCGGTCCAGCGGCGCCGCCTCCACCTCGAATCCGCGGGGCTCGGAGCGCCGCGCCACCTGAAGCATCCTCGCCACGCTCGGCAGCGTCGGTCCGGTCAGCAGGGTGTAGATCGACCACCATCACGAACACCAGGTCGAAGAGCCGCTCGGAGCCGTCCACCCCTGCCGCGAGCGGGATGGTCGTCAGCACGATGGGGACCGCCCCCCGCAGCCCGGCCCACGAGAGGAACGTCTTCTCCCGCCACGAGCAGGTCGGTGCGCAACGAGCTCACCCACACCGACACCGGTCGGGCGACGAAGGTGAGCACCAGCCCCGCCAGGACCGCCAGCCCGACCGTGGAGAGGCCGATCCGCTCGGGGGACAGCAGCAGCCCGAGCATCACGAAGAGGCCGATCTGGGCCAGCCAGGCGATGCCCTCGGCGAACGACCGGGTGGCCACCCGGTGCGGGAGCTCCATGTTGCCGAGCACCAGCGCGGCGACGTACACCGCGGCGAAGCCGGAGCCGTGGATGAAGGTCGCCGCACCGTAGGCCAGCAACGTGAGACAGAGGACGGCGATCGGGTAGAGGCCCGAGGAGGGCAGCGCGGCGCGGCGCATCAGCCAGGCGCCGCCGAAGCCGAAGAGCAGTCCGGAGGCGACGCCCACGACGAGCTCCCACACCACGATGCCGGCGGCGCCGAGCAGGCCGTGGTCGGTCAGCGCACCGGTCGAGATCAGGGTGACCAGGACGACCGTCGGGGCGTCGTTCAGCCCGGACTCGGTCTCCAGCGGCCCGACCAGCCGCTTCGGGAGGGGTACGACGCGCAGCACGCTGAACACCGCGGCGGCGTCGGTCGGCGAGGTCACCGCAGCGAGCAGCACCGCGAGCTCCCAGGGGAGCCCGAGCAGGAAGTGGGCGGCCAGGGCCACGACCGCGATCGAGACCGCCACCCCCACCGTCGCCAGGGAGGCGCCCAGCCAGATCGACGGCCTCACCTCGGACCACGAGGTCGTGAGGCCGCCCTCGGCCAGGATGATCGCGAGCGCCGCGAAGCCGAGCGCGTGGGCCAGCTGGGCGTCGTCGAACTCGATGCCCAGCCCGGCGTCGCCGAGGGCGACGCCCATGAGGAGGTAGATGAGCAGTGACGGCAGCCCTGCCCGTGAGGAGACCCGCACGGCGAGGATCGCGAGGAGGGTGACGGCGCTGCCCACGAGCAGGAACAGGTCGAGGTCGTGGACGTCGAAGGTCAAGCGTCACCTCAGGACTGCGGGGGCGGCGGTCCCTCACTCTATCCAGCGGACGCCGGGTCGCCGACCCCGTCCGCCGTGGCACGATCCTCACGGTGAGCCGCTTCGAGGTCGCCCGCCGGGCGAACGTGCCGCCGTTCCACGTCATGGACCTGCTCGCGGCCGCCGACCGGCGTCGCCGCGAGCACGGCGACCTGGTCAACTTCGTCGCCGGTCAGCCCTCGACGGGAGCCCCCGAGACGGTCCGGGCCGAGGCGGTACGGCTGCTGGGAGGACGGGACCCGCTCGGCTACACCGTGGCGACCGGCATCCCCGAGCTGCGCGAGCGGATCGCCGACCACCACCGCCGGCGGCACGGGATCGACGTCGTGCCCGACGACGTGGTGGTGACGACCGGCTCCAGCGGCGGCTTCCTGCTGGCCTTCCTCGCCGCCTTCGAGCCGGGCGCCCGGGTGGCGATGGCGCGACCCGGCTACCCCTGCTACCGCAACGTCCTCACCGCGCTGGGCTGCGAGGTCGTCGAGCTGCCGACCGGGCCGGAGAACCGCTACCAGCCGACCGTCGAGCAGCTCGAGGAGGCCGCCGGGGGCCGACCGCTCGCCGGGCTGGTGGTCGCCAGCCCCGCCAACCCGACCGGGACCATGCTGCTGCCCGCCGAGCTCGCCGCCCTCGCGCGCTGGTGCGAGGAACGCGGAGTCCAGCTGGTCTCCGACGAGATCTACCACGGCATCGAGTACGCACCGGTGGACGGCGGGCCGTCCTGGTCACGCTCCGCGTGGGAGACGTCGCGGGAGGCGGTGGTGTTCTCCTCCTTCAGCAAGTACTTCTCCATGACCGGCTGGCGGATCGGCTGGATGCTGGTGCCCGAGCGGCTGCGGCGCCCGGTCGACGTGCTGGCCGGCAACTTCACCATCTGCCCGCCGGCGATCGCCCAGCACGCAGCCGTCGCCGCCTTCGAGGACGCGGCGTACGCCGAGCTGGACGGGCACGTCGCGCGCTACGCCGACAACCGGCGCGCGCTGCTCGAGGGACTGCCCCGGGTCGGCATCACCGACCTCGCGCCCGCCGACGGCGCGTTCTACGCGTACGCCGACGTCGGCCACCTGACCGACGACTCGATGGCCTTCGCCCACCGGCTGCTCGCCGACACCGGCATCGCGCTCGCCCCGGGCGTCGACTTCGACACCGTCGCCGGCCACCGGTCGGTCCGGCTCAGCTTCGCCGGCCCGCGGTCCGACGTGGACGAGGGACTGACCCGGCTGGCGGCGTACCTCGGCTGAGACCCGCGCTCACCCGATCGGCGGCTCGATCCCCGGCGGGACCGACTGCACGTCGTCGGCCGGGGTGTGGTCGGTCTTCCCGACGCCTGCGGGGCCCTCGACGAGGAGCGGCTTCTCCAGCGCGCCGGCGAGGGCGCCGTGGTCGCGGTGGCGGGATCGGCGAGGTAGCCGGTGTCGCGGAGCGAACCCACGACGTCGGTGGGCGAGGAGAACCAGGTCACTGGCCCATCCTCGCGCACACCGACGCCACGTCCCCCGTGGTCCTCGCCACCAGGGCGACTGTGCACCCCCGCGAGGCACCGAGTCTGGCAGGGGTCCGGGGGCCCGCGTGACCCTCGCGCAGACCGATGTGACCCACCCGTCGGGACTAGGTCGCATGGCCCGAACGGACTAGCCCGTCCGGGGGTGCTCGGACGAAGGGGCGTCAGGCGTCCCGCTGCGGCCCGCCCCTCCGGCGAACCGGGCCGCGCCGCGGGCGGCCATGCCGGTCGCCAGCGAGGCCACCCCGAGCTCGTGCTCGATCGCCATCGCCTCGTCGGCGTCGAGCCCCTCGCCGCGCAGCACCGAGAGCCGGTCGTTGCGCAGGCAGGCCTGCGGCAGGTCGACGAGCAGGAAGGCCACCGACAGCGCCTCCTCGAGCGCGGCGCCGGGGTCGACCAGCCAGTTCACCAGGCCCATCCGCTCGGCCTCGACGGCGCCGACCTCGCGGCCGGTGAGGATCAGGTCCATCGCGCGGCCGGAGCCGATCAGCCGAGGCAGCCGGACCGTGCCGCCGTCGATCAGGGGGACGCCCCAGCGGCGGCAGAAGACGCCGAAGCTGGCGTCGCGCGCCACCACCCGGAGGTCGCACCAGATCGCGAGCTCGAGCCCGCCGGCCACGGCGTACCCCTCGACGGCGGCGATGACCGGCTTGGAGAGTCGCATCCGGGTCGGCCCCATCGGACCCGGTCCGTCGGGCTCGACCCGCTGGTCCATCGCCTTGAGGTCGGCGCCGGAGCAGAAGGTGCCGTTGGCGCCGTACAGCACGGCGACCGACTGGCTGTCGTCCCGGTCGAAGGCGTCGAAGGCCGCGACCAGCTGCTCGGCGGTGGCGCGGTCGACGGCATTGCGGGTCGCAGGGCGGTCGAGGGTCACGACCGTGACCGGGCCGTCGGTGTGGACGAGGACGCTCACGTCGCACCACCTCCGGACAGCACCTTCAGGAAGTGGACGTCGGCCTCGCCCTCGACCGGCAGGTCGGGCGAGCGCGCGAACTCGGCGTAGCCGAGGCGGCGGTAGAAGCCGGGGGCCTGGAAGGTGAAGGAGGACACCAGCAGCTGGCGGCAGCCGCGCTCGCGGGCGACGTCCTCGGCGGCGGCCATCAGCCGCGCGCCCCAGCCGTCGCGGCGTACGTCCTCATGCACCCAGACCATCCCGACGCCCGCGCACGTGCCCCACGTCCACCCACTGAGGCCGGCGACCAGCGCGTCGCCGTCGTCGACACGGACCGTGAACTCCCGCAGGTCGTCACGACCGACCGCGGCGACGTTGTGGGCGTCGAGCTCGCTGCTGAGCCGCTCGTCCAGGGCGGGGTCGCCGTCGCCGACGGAGAGGGTGGCGGTCACCCTGCGACCCTAGGCTGTCGCCCGTGCCCCGCCACCACGACGTCCCGACCGACGCCCCGCTGCGCGCCCAGCTCGAGGGGTTCGTCGACCACCACCGCCGCAACCTCCACGACTGCCTCGACGGCCTCACCGAGGAGGAGGTACGCCGGCGGTTGGTCCCCTCCCTGACGACGCTGCTCGGGCTGGTCAAGCACGCGACGTTCGTGGAGAAGGTCTGGTTCGACGAGGCGGTCACCGGCCGCTCGCGCGTCGAGATCGGGATCCCGGCCACCGTCGACGAGTCGTTCACGCTCACCGACCACGACACGATCGCGTCCGTCCAGCAGGCGTACGCCGAGGCGTGTGCCGCCTCGCGCGCCGCGGTGGCGACGTACGACCTGGACGACGTGGTCACCGGCAACCGGCGCGGACCGCTGCCGCTGCGCTGGATCCACCTCCACCTGCTGCGCGAGCTGGCCCAGCACTGCGGCCACGCCGACATCCTGCGCGAGCAGGTGCTGGCCGAGCGGGTGGGACAGTAGGGCCATGCACGCCCGCCACGCGCTCGTACGCCGCCCCTCGCCCCGGCTCGCCGACGGACTGGTCACCCACATCGAGCGCAGCGAGGACGTCGACGCCGACCGGGCCCTCGCGCAGTGGTTCGCCTACGTCGACGCGCTGCAGTCGGCCGGGTGGTCGACGCACCAGGTCGACCCCGCCCCGGACTCCCCGGACGCCGTCTTCGTCGAGGACACGATGCTGGTCTTCGCCGACCTCGCGGTGATCGCCCGTCCCGGGGCGCCCGAGCGGCGGGCTGAGACCGCCGCGGCCGAGGAGTCGGTACGCGCGCAGGGCTACCGCGTGGTGCGGATCGAGGAGCCCGGCACGCTCGACGGCGGCGACGTCCTCAAGCACGGCAGCACCGTCTGGGTGGGTCAGGGCGGCCGCACCAACGCCGAGGGTCTCGCCCAGCTGCACCACCACCTCACCCCGCTCGGCGTCGACGTGCGCGGGGTACCGCTGACGAAGGTGCTGCACCTCAAGTCCGCCGTCACCGCCCTCCCCGACGGCACCGTGATCGGCTTCGAGCCGCTCGTCGACGACCCCTCGGTGTGGGGCGAGTCCTTCCTCGGCGTGCCGGAGGAGGCGGGGGCGCACGTCGTCCTCCTCGGGGACGACACGGTACTGATGTCGACCTCCGCGCCCGAGACCGCCGAGCTGCTCGAGCAACGCGGCCTGCACGTGGTCGCCGTCGACATCTCCGAGTTCGAGAAGCTCGAGGGCTGCGTGACCTGCCTGTCCGTGCGGCTGCGCGGCCGGCCGGGCTGACGGTCCGACGGTCCGGACGCAGGCCCACGCCTGGCGCATCGACGAGGTGGTCGCGCTGCTGGACGAGGCTCCCGGGACGACGAACACCCCGGACGCCGAGTCCGGGGTGTCGGTCGATCTGGCTGGCGGGCTGGAGACGAAAGTGCATCCGCGCAGGTCAGCGATGGCTTCCTCGAACCCTGTCGGCGGGTTCCCCGCGCACCCTGAGGAGTTTCCCCGCACGGCATCAGGGTGGTCGGACGTGTCCCTCCCGCCTGAAAGGATGAGGCGTGACCGAGACTGACTGGACCAGCAAGATCCGGGACGCCCGTGAGGGAGACGTGCCCGCGATCGTCGCCCTGTACGCCGACGATCCCCTCGGTCAGACGCGAGAACGGGCCGCCGGGCCGCTGCCTGCGTCGTACTGGTCCGCGTTCGAGGCGATCCGTACCGACCCTCGACACCGACTCGTGGTCATCGACGACGGGGAAATCGCGGCGACCCTGCAGGTGTCCTTCCTGCCCCACCTGGTCCGCGCGGGCACCGAGCGCGCACAGATCGAGGCGGTCCGAGTCGCCTCACACCGTCGCGGTGCGGGGCTGGGGCGAGCGCTCCTCGAATGGGCCATCCAAGAGGCCCGCCAGCGTGGCTGCGGAGTCGTCCAACTGACCACGGACGCGACTCGACCCGACGCCCATCGGGCCTACGAGGCGCTGGGTTTCTCGGCGACTCACGTCGGCATGAAACTCACGCTGGACCCGACAGCGCACTGAGCGAGACCGGAAGCGTCAACGACGGCAGCAGGGTCCTGACCGGAACGCAACAACGCCGCCCCGCGACCCGGTTTCGGGCCACGAGGCGGCGTCGCTGGGACTTTCGTCTCTCGGGCTACAGAGTTTCGTCTGTGGCCCCTGGCGGTGGCGGAGGGATTTCGAACCCTCGGTCGACTTGCGCCGACAAACGCTTTCGAGGCGTTCTCCTTAGGCCGCTCGGACACGCCACCGCGCCGAAGGTTACCGGAGCGGGTCGGGCCGGTCGACATCGCGTCGCGTGTGCCTGAGAACTACCCGGAGGGCGTTCCCAGGCACACGCCGCGGCATGGGGACAGCGGCGTCCACCGCGGAGTGGAGGTCGAGGGTGCTCACGCCCGTGCCGACCGGCCCGACGGCCAGGACTCATCGGTGGCTGCGGAAGAACTCCTCGAGCAACTCCGACGCCTCGTCGGCACGGACGCCGGGGACGACCTCGGGCCGGTGGTTGAGCCGACGGTCGCGGACCACGTCCCAGAGGCTGCCGACGGCGCCGGCCTTCTCGTCCCAGGCGCCGAAGACGACCCGCTCGACGCGGGAGAGGACGGCCGCACCGGCACACATGGTGCACGGCTCGAGCGTGACCACGAGGGTGTGGCCGTCCAACCGCCACTCGCCGCGTCGGGCGGCGGCCTCGCGCAGCGCGACGACCTCGGCGTGCCCCGTCGGGTCGGCGCGACCCTCGCGGACGTTGCGGCCGCGGCCGACGACCACACCGTCGGGATCGACGACGACGGCGCCCACGGGCACGTCACCGCCGTCGAGCGCGGCGCGAGCCTCGACGAGGGCCGCGGTCATCGCGGCGTCCCACGCGGGCGCGTCGGCCACGTGCGCCACGTCAGGCGGAGGCCAGGCCGACGGTCTCGTCGAACTGCGGGCCGAACCCGAGCCGGCGCGCCACGTCGGAGAGCATCTCGTCGGGGTAGAGGTCGACGTCGTCGAGCATCACGGCCATGTCCATCGCGTGCATGCCGAGGTCGCCGAGCAGGTCGAGGTCGCCCGCCGGCACCTGGTCGTCGCTCGTCCTCGGGCAGCGGCAGCCCGAGGAACTCCACGGCCGAGGCGGCGAGCTCCCACTCCTCGGCGGCGGTGACGTCGGAGAGCAGCACCCGCGCGCTCGAGCCGGCGACCCGGACGATGACGAAGAAGTCCTCGTCCACGGCGACCATCCCGACCGCTCCGCCGTCCCCGGGGAAGCGGCGCAGGGCGTGGCTCAGCGACTCGACGTCGACGAGCACGTCGTGGGCGAGCTCCTGCACCTGCCAGAGCCCTTCCTCGCGGTAGGCGGCGAGCGCGAAGTCGATGCCGTCCAGGTCCTCGGTCACGACGTCCCACCCTCTCGCTGCTCAGGCGTGCGGTCATCCCCCGTCTCCTCAGCGTGACAGACGGCCCGAGGGACGGTCTAGGGTTGCGGCCCATGCGCACCCACGTCGTGGACCACCCGCTGGTCGCCCACAAGCTCACCTACCTGCGGGACGAGAAGACCGACTCCCCGACGTTCCGCCGGCTCGCGGACGAGCTGGTCACGCTGCTGGCCTACGAGGCCACGCGCGAGGTCCGGGTCGCGCCCAAGGACATCGTCACCCCGGTCGCGCCGACCACGGGCGTGAAGCTCGCCCGCCCCAAGCCGCTCGTCGTGCCGATCCTGCGCGCCGGGCTCGGCATGCTCGACGGGACTGATGCGGCTGCTGCCGACGGCCGAGGTCGGCTTCCTGGGCATGATCCGCAACGAGGAGACCCTCGAGGCCTCGACGTACGCCGAGCGGCTGCCCGACGACCTGTCCGGCCGCCAGTGCTACGTGCTGGACCCGATGCTCGCGACCGGCGGCACCCTCGCGGCCGCGATCCGCTTCCTGGTCGACCGCGGCGCCAACGACATCACCGCCATCTGCCTGCTGGTCGCGCCCGAGGGCTGCGCCCGGCTCGAGGAGGAGCTCTCCGACCTCGACGTCCCGGTCACCGTGGTGACCGCGGCGATGGACGAGAAGCTCAACGAGAAGGGCTACATCGTGCCCGGGCTCGGCGACGCCGGCGACCGGTTGTACGGCGTGGCCGACTGATCCACGACCCCCGGCAGCGCCCGGGGCAGCACCGTGGGCAGCGTCACCGAGACGGTCGTCCCGACGTCCTCGGTCGAGGAGATGTCCACCCGGCCACCGTGGCGGTCCACGATCGCCCGCACGATGACCAGGCCCAGCCCGGCGCCCTGGATCGCGTGCGAGGTGGCGGTGGAGGCCCGGAAGAAGCGCGTGAACAGCTGGTCCTGCTCGGCCTCGGGGATCCCCATGCCGGTGTCGCGGACGATCAGCTCGACCGAGTCCTCCCGGGTGCGGGCGACGACCTCCACGCGACCCCCGTCCGGGGTGAACTTGATGGCGTTGCCCACGAGGTTGAGCAGCATCCGCTCCATCTGCTCCGGGTCCGCCTCGTGCACGACCCCGGCGCCTGACACCTCTGCCACCACCTCGACGTCCCGCGTGGAGGTGGCGTCGGCGAGGGCCTCGAGGACCGAGGCCACGGTGTCGCCGAGGTCGTGCGCGCGAGGCTCGATGGTCATCTCGCGGGCCTCGATGTGCGAGAGGAGGAGCAGGTCCTCCACGAGCAGCAACAACCGATGGCTGTTGCGCTGCACGCGGCCCGTGAGGGACCGCTGCGCACCACTCAGCTCACCGACCTCACCTCCGTCGAGCAGCTCCAGGTAGCCGATCATGCTGGTGAGGGGGGTGCGCAGCTCGTGGCTGACCGAGGCGACGAAGTCGGCCTTGACGCGTTCCAGCTCGGTGAGCCGCTCCACCGCCTCCCGCTCGTGGTCCAGGGCGGTCAGCAGCGCCCGGTGCACGGCCTCGCGCTCGGTGACGTCCTCGCCGACGCACAGGTAGCCCGCCGGCTCGCCCCGGTCGTCCGAGACGGGCGTGAGGGTCAGCAACATGCTGCGCACCTCGCCGTCGGGGCGACGGAAGTGCCACGGCTGGCGCTCGTCGACGGCCGCCACGGCGGCGGCGCAGATCTCGGCGAAGATCGGTCGCGTGCCCATGCGGGCGGCCTGGCGCAACAGCTCCGCGTCGGCGAAGAGCAGGTCGGCCCCGACCCCGACGGTCTCCTCCGCACTCCGCAGGAAGATCGCCTCCGCGCCCGGATTGAAGACCTGGACGACCCCCGCCAGGTCGGTGGCGATGACCGCGGAGCCGGTCGCGGCGTCGATGAGCCGTTGCAGGGTCTGCTGGCCGCTGGACGCCCTCGCCGCCGACATCCGCTGCTGGGTCGCCATCACGGACAACGGCAGCAGGATCAGGGCGCAGTCGACCAGGAAGAGCTGGAGGAAGCCGATCACCAGCTCGGGAGCCAGCGAGTAGCGCGCGGCGAGCTCCTGGACCGGGCCGAGGCCGGCGATGGTGGCGACGGTGGCGATGGTCCCGACCCCGGCGAGGAGCAGGCTGGCCTCCCGCAGGGTGCCCCGGAACGCCAACCAGGCGAACATCGGCATCACGGCGAAGACCAGCGGCGGCGCGGCGGCGTAGCTGAAGATCGCCACCGTCGCGCCCAGCAGGATCACCGACTGCACGAGCCGCTCGCGCGCGGAGGCGAGGGGTGCGAACTGCGGTGCCCCGAGGAAGAGCGGCAGCAGCATCAGCTGGGCCGCGGCATGGGTCCCGAACACCGCCACCGCTGCGAGGCCGGGGCTGCCGGTCTGCGAGACGACCAGCAGGAGTGCGGTGACGGCAGCCGACACCGACGCCCCGAGGGTCGCCGCGGCGACCAGTCGCGAGACGTCACCGTCCTCGGTCAGCCCGACGTTGCGGCCGACCATGCCGCGACGGAGCCGCCAGTGCGTCGCCGCCGCGCCGGCGGCGGTGGCGGCCGTGGAGCCGATCCCTACGACGGGGTCGAGACCCGCGAGCAGGTGGGCCACCAGGAGCAGGGCACAGCCGAGGGCGAAGTGGCTGGTACGCCGCAGCGGCTCGCCGACGAGGAGCAGCCCGGTGAGCAGGCCGACCGCGGGCCAGGCCACGGGCACCTGGCTCTGGTTGTCGACCGTGAGCAGCAACGGGAGCGAGGTGGCCAGGACCAGGACCAGCAGGATGGCAGGCAGCTGCTGCCGGAGCACCGGGCCGAGGCCCGTCGTCCGCACCACGCCTGCCCCCACCCGAGACACCCGTCCCCCTTTCGTCGGTCCGCCCAGTATGGGCAACCGGCGGTCCGGAGTCCGGGGAATCGCAGGATGTCTAGAGTGCCTTGACGGCGTTGAGGAGCTTGCCCATCGTGTCCTTCGCGTCACCGAAGAGCAGCGTGGTGCGCTCGTCGAAGAGCAGCTCGTTCTCGATGCCGGCGAAACCGGGGCGCATCGACCGCTTCATGAAGACGACCGCCTTCGCCTCGTCGGCGTTGAGGATCGGCATGCCGTAGATCGGTGCACCTGGCGTCGTCTTCGCGGCCGGGTTGACCACGTCGTTGGCGCCGACGACCAGGACCACGTCGGCGTCCTTGAAGTCGCCGTTGATCTCGTCCATCTCCTTGAGCTGCTCGTAGGGCACCTGGGCCTCGGCGAGCAGCACGTTCATGTGGCCGGGCATCCGGCCCGCGACCGGGTGGATCGCGTAGTCGACCTCGACCCCGCGCTCGCCGAGCACGTCGACCAGCTCACGCAGCGAGTGCTGCGCCTGGGCCACGGCGAGGCCGTAGCCGGGCACGATGATCACTCGCTCGGCGTACGCCAGCATGATCGCGGCGTCGGCCGGGCCGGCCGACTTCACCGGCCGGTCGGAGGCCTCGCCGGCGCCGAGCGTCGAGCCGCCCTTGAGCGCACCGAACAGGATGTTGGCGACCGAGCGCCCCATCGCCTTGGCCATCAGCAGCGTGAGGAAGGTGCCGGACGCGCCGACGAGGGTGCCGGCGACCAGCAGCAGCGTGTTGGAGAGCACGTAGCCGCCCGCGGCGACCGTCAGGCCGGTGAACGCGTTGAGCAGCGAGATCACGATCGGGACGTCGGCGCCGCCGACCGGCAGCACCAGCAGCAGGCCGAACCCGACGCCGAGCAGCGCGAGCACGATCCCGCTCCACATCGCCGGCTCCCCGACGAGCAGCCCGGAGAGCACCAGGGCGGCGACGAACGCACCACCGAACACGAACGCCAACCCGGGGAAGACCACGGGTCGCGAGGTCATCAGGTCCTGCAGCTTGGCGAAGGTGACGACCGAGCCGGCGAACGACACCGACCCGACGAAGATGGTGAAGGCGGTCGCGACCAGCACGAACCAGCCGACCAGGTCGCCGAGGTCGTCGTCGACGATCTCCTGCAGCTCCAGCAGCGCGACCAGGGCAGCCGCCCCGCCGCCCACGCCGTTGAACAGCGCCACCATCTGCGGCATCTGGGTCATCTGGACCCGGCGGGCGCCGACCAGGCCGGCGAGCGAGCCGACCGCGATCGCGGCCAGGATCAGCGGCACGTTCTCCATGCGGTCCATGTAGGCGAACGGCAGCGCGCACGCCACCACGGCGGCCGCGGCTCCGATCAGGTTGCCGGCGCGGGCGGTGCGCGGACCGGAGAGCCCCTTGAGGGCGAGGATGAAGGCGACCGCGCAGAGCAGGTAGACCAGCTGCGCCCAGGTGGGGATCACGCGGCCGCTCCCTTCTCGGGCTTGGGTGTCTTCTTGCGCGTGAACATCTGCAGCATCCGGTCGGTGACGACGAAGCCGCCGACCATGTTGACCGCCGCCAGCACGATCGCGACCAGCCCGACGACCAGGGCGATGCCGTGGGCGTGGGCGGTGACGATGATCGCCCCCAGCAGGATCACGCCGTGGATGGCGTTGGCGCCCGACATCAGCGGCGTGTGCAGCGTCGAGGACACCTTGGAGATGACCTCGATGCCGACGAACACGCTGAGCAGGAAGATGGTCAGCCAGACGATGGGCTCGCTCACTCGGACGCTCCTTCCAGTGCCTGGCGGGTGGGTTCGTGGTGGATCGCGCCGTCGCGCGTGACGCAGGCGCCGTCGACGATCTCGTCCTCGGGGTCGGGCGCGAAGGAGGCGACGCCCTCCTCGTCCTGCGCGGTCATCAGCGTCACCAGGTTGACGATGTTCTGGGCGTAGAGCCGCGAGGCGGGCCCGGGCATCTGGCTGGGCACGTTGCGACCGCCCCACACCTGCGCGTTGCCGACCCGGACGACCTCGCCGGCGACCGAGCCCTCGACGTTGCCGCCGGTCTCCGCGGCCAGGTCGACCACGACCGAGCCGGGGCTCATCAGCTCGACCATCTCCCGGGTGACGAGCAGCGGGGCGTGCCGGCCCGGCACCGCGGCGGTGGTGATGAGCGCGTCCGCCTTCTCGATGTACGGCGCCAGCAGCTCGCGCTGCCGGGCGGCCCGGTCCTCGGTCATCTCGCGGGCGTAGCCGCCGGCCCCTTCGAGGGTCTCGAGCTCGAGCGTGATCGGCTTGGCACCCATCGACGCGATCTCCTCGGCGGCCGCGGCCCGGACGTCGTAGGCCCGGACCACCGCACCGAGCCGCTTGGCGGTGGCGATCGCCTGCAGGCCCGCGACGCCGGCACCGAGCACCACGACCTCCGCGGGCTGGACCGTCCCGGCCGCGGTCATGTTCAGCGGGAAGAAGCGGCGCAGCATCCCGGCCGCGACGATCGCGCAGCGGTAGCCCGCGACCAGTGCCTGGCTCGACAACGCGTCCATCGACTGGGCGCGCGAGATCCGGGGCACCAGCTCCATGGCGTACGCCGTCAGGCGGGCGTCGCGGCAGGCGAGCACCAGCTCGGCCTCGGCGCCGGTCGGCAGGAACGAGATCAGCGAGGTCCCGGCCGGCAGCGTGCGGGCCCGGTCGACGTCGAGCGGTTGCACCGAGATCACGACGTCCGCCCCGTCGAAGGCGGCGTCGTCGACGACGGCCCCCGCCTCGGCGTACTCCTCGTCGGGGAGGAGGGAGTGCATCCCCGCCCCCGGCTCGACGGCCACCTCGTAGCCCTGCTCGGTCAGCTTGCCGACCAGCTCCGGCACCATCGCGACCCGGGACTCGCCGTCCCTCGTCTCCCTCGCCACTGCGATCTTCACGGGGCGAACGTACGGGAGAACGGCCAGGGTGGACAGGGATCTCACACCCGGGCGTGGTGAGTCAGCCCACCGTCAGCGACGCAACGACCTCGTGGCGGGGTCGACCGCGCGGGCCCTCCCCGAGGTGGGAGGCGAGCAGGTCCCAGCGCTGCGCGACCCACGCCGGGCCGCGGTAGGCGTCGAGCAGCTGCACCCACCGGCCGGCCTGCTGCGCGCGGCCGAGCCGCGCCACGGTGACGTGGGGCCGGAACCGCTGGCCGTCGACGACGATCCCCGCCGTGCTCGCGGCGCTCCGGGCGCCGCTCGCCATCCGTGCCACCTCCTCGCCGCCAGCGGCATCGAGCTCGAGGCCCGCCCACAACACCTTCGCGCGGGCCGGGTCCGGGAACGCCCCGCCGCCGGCGATCCGGGTGGTCACGGGCGTACGCCGAGCCGCGGCGCTCGCCAGCCGCTCGACGAACCCGTCGAGGTCGTGGTCGGCGACGTCCGCGCAGAACGCCAGGGTGACGTGGAGGTGCTCGGCCGCCGTCCAGCGGAACGCTCCCGCCTCCCGGCGTACGGCGAGGAACTCGTCAAGGTCCGCCACCGCCTCCTCCGCCGGCACCAGCGCCACGAACATCCGCATGCTCGCCACGTTATCCACAGGGTTGGCGCGGTAGTCCAGTGGAAAACTGTCGCTGGAGGGGGCAGATCTTGACACGAATCCACTGGAGTACCGAGCCGAGCCGACGACCTCAGACCACGTGGGTGCCGAGCAGCGCGCCGACGGCGTAGGTCACCGCCATGGCGAAGGCACCGCCGGCGACGTTGCGTAGGACGGCGGGGGTCGTGGCGCCGTAGCCGAGGCGGGCGCTGGTCCAGCCGGTCACGGCGAGCGCGACCACGACCGAGGCGACCGTCACCCAGATCCGCGCACCGACCGGGGTGAGCGTGATCGTCAGCAGCGGCAGCAGCGCGCCGACCGTGAAGGCGAGCATCGAGGCCCAGGCGGCGTGCCAGGGGTTGGTGAGGTCGTCGGGGTCGATGCCCAGCTCGGCCTCCGCGTGGGCACCGAGGGCGTCGTGCGCGGTGAGCTCCCCGGCGACCTTCAGGGCCAGCTCCTCGCTGAGTCCCTTGCCGACGTAGATGCCTGCGAGCTCGGCGAGCTCCTCCTCGGGCTCCTCGGCGAGCTCGCGACGCTCCTTGGCGAGCAGCGCCTCCTCGGAGTCGCGCTGGGTGGAGACCGAGACGTACTCCCCCGCCGCCATGCTGAGCGACCCGGCGACCAGGCCCGCCGTCCCCGCGATCGCGATGGTGGCGGGGTTGGAGGTCGCGCCGGCGACGCCCATCACGATGCCGGCGGTGCTGACGATGCCGTCGTTGGCGCCCAGCACCCCCGCGCGGAGCCAGTTGAGCCGGTGGGCGATGGCGCCGTTGTGCGGCTCGTCGTCGTGGGGGCCGGGCTCGAGCCCGGGCTCGGTCCCGGGGGCGGCACTCTCGGTCGTCACCCTGCCATCGTGTGCCGCCCGGGCCCGCCCTGCAACGAAGGCGAGGCTGCCCTGTCCGGAAGGGTGGGAGCCGCATGAATCCCCGGTGAAGTGCGGAAACTGCTGCTTCCAAGGCATTGCACTGCCCGGGAAGCGGAGGTTTCAGCGCTCAGCCGGGGATTCCTGCACCACCCCTCACAACCCCAGGTCCCGCGCGATCAGCATCTTCATGATCTCGTTGGAGCCGGCCCAGATCTTGGTGACGCGGGCGTCACGCCAGGCGCGGGCGACGCGGTACTCATTCATGTAGCCGTAGCCGCCGAAGATCTGCACGCAGTGGTCCAGAACGTCGTTCTGCACCTGCGAGGTCCACCACTTGGCCTTGGCTGCGTCGACGGCGGTGAGCCCACCGGAGGTGTGGGCCATGACGCACTGGTCGACGTAGGCCTGCGTCACCTCGACCTGGGTGACCAGGTCGGCCAGCAGGAACTGGGTGTGCTGGAAGGAGCCGATCGGGACGCCGAAGGCCTTGCGCTGCTTGGCGTAGTCGATCGTCTCGGTGAGGATCTGAGCCGCGTGGGCGAGGTTGGTGATCGCCGAGCCGAGCCGCTCCTGCGGCAGGAACTTCATCATCGCGATGAAGCCGGTGTCGAGCTCGCCGATCAGGTCGTCGTTGCTGACCCGGACGTCCTCGAAGGCGAGCTCGGCGGTGTCGGACTCGTCCTGGCCGACCTTGTCGAGCACCCGACCCACCGAGTAGCCCGCGGCGGAGGTGTCGACGCCGAAGAGGGAGATGCCCTTGGCCTTCTTCTCCGGCGAGGTCCGGGCGGCGACCACGACCAGGTCGGCGGAACCGCCGTTGGTGATGAAGGTCTTCGAGCCGTTGAGGATCCAGTCGTCCCCGTCGCGCACCGCCGTGGTCTTCAGCGCCGCGAGGTCGGAGCCGCCGGACGGCTCGGTCATCCCGATCGCGGTGAGCAGGTCGCCGGAGCAGAAGGCCGGCAGCCAGCGCTCGCGCTGCTCCTCGTTGGTGAGGTGGACGAGGTACGGCGCCACGATGTCGGCGTGGATGCCGACACAGCTCGGCAGCGTCATGTTGACCTTCGCGAGCTCCTCGGTGAGCACCGCGTTGAAGCGGTAATCGCCGGCCTCGGAGCCGCCGTACTGCTCCGGCACCTCGAGCCCGAGGAAGCCCTGCTTGCCGGCCGCGGTCCAGAACTCGCGGGGCAGGCCGTGGGAGCTGGCGTGCTCGTCGAGGTGGGGCACCACCTCGCGGTCGAGGAACTCCTTGACGGAGCTCCGGAAGGCCTCGTGGTCCTCGTCGTAGATCGCGCGCTTCATGGTCCCTATGTTACCCGCGAGTCACCTGGCGCCCCCCGACGCGGCCAAGAAATGGCGGGCAAAAAGAGACCGGAAGCCGTCCGCTCGGGCCGAGTTGTTGACACTCTGTATCCAACTCTCGGGGGGAGGGAAGTGTCATGGACGGCGACCAGGCCACCGCGCCGTTGCCGCAGCATGTCCGGAGCAGCAGCTGGGGAGGCCCCGGAGCGCGCGCCGAGCTGCTGCGCATCGCCGACGACGCTCGCCTGCGCGCCGGCTTCACGGTCTGTTCCATCGAGGTGCTCCGTCCCGACGGCTTCCTAGAGCTGGTGGCCTCCTGCGGACCGCCCGATGCCCATGGGTTTATGGGCGGGAGCTTCTCCCTGGCCCTGGCGCGACGGGTGCTGCGGGAGGGCGCCGGCTACGGGGCCTTCGTCTTCCTCCGCGAGGAGGAGATGGCTCCGGACCTGCAGGAGGCGATCCGCGGCTACGGCTACGTCCCAGAACTGCCGGTGACCGACGACGCCCGGCGGTGGCGATCACTGGACATGCTGACCGCTCACCTCACCGATGGCTCCGGGCGCACCCGCGCACTGCTGCACCTCGACGAACCGACGGACTGCTTGCGCCCCACACCGGAGCGGCTGGAGGAGATCGCCGACGACCTCGAGCTGCTGCTCCAGGCCGCCGTCAGCACCGTGGACCGCGAGGAGCTGACCCGACATGCGCGGCTCGACGAGACCGCGCGTGAGGTGGTCCGGGCGGCATCGCTCCGGCTCGACGTCCACGAGCTGCTCGAGCTGATCCAGCCACACCTGGCCGTGGGCTTCCGTGCGACCGAGGTCCGGGTACGCCTGTTCGGCGACGATGCGACCGCGTCGGACCCCACGTTGCCTCCCCCCGGTCTGATCGCCGCCCTCGACGCGGCCGCCCACAGGGCGTGGGAGTCGCGCACCGTGATCATCGTCGAGCCCGACCACGTGTGGGGGGACGACGACCTCGACCGCGAGCACCGCCTGGCCCTGGGACGCTACCTGGCGGACCGGGTCGCCAAAGAGCTGCTGGTCGTCCCCGTCGGGGCGGGCCACGAGCCGATGGGCCTGCTCCTCGTCGTCCGTGACGCTCGGGACCGCTGGACCGAGGTCGAGAGCAACGCCGCGCTCGGGCTCGGCCACGACCTCGGCCGGGCGCTGCTCAGCACCCGGTCGCACGAGCGAGAGCAGCAGCTCATCCAGGAGCTGCAGCGGCTCGACGACTACCGGCGCGAGCTCATCGAGACGGTCGCCCACGAGCTCAAGAACCCCCTCGGGGTCATCTCCGGGCACGTGGAGATGCTCGAGCTGCTGGAGGACCTCCCCGGTGCGGCCGCCCCCTCGCTGCGGGCAATGGAGCGCAGCGCCGCCCGGTTGAGCTCGGTCGTGGACGACCTGCTGCTGCTGAGCCGGATGGGCAACCCCGACACCCCGCTGGTCCGGGTGCCGGTGGACCTCGCAGCCCTGCTCGCCGAGGTCGCGGAGGACGAGGCCCACCACGCCGGCCAGCGCGGGATCACGCTGCGGGTCGACACCGGCCCGGCGGCGTACGACGGGGGCACCGAGGTCCCCGGGGACGCCGAGGAGCTGCGGCGGCTGTGCTCCAACCTGGTCTCCAACGCCGTGAAGTACTCCCGCGACGGGGGCCGGGTCGACCTGAACCTCGCGCCGGACGCCGACGGCTCGGTCGTGCTGACCGTCGCCGACGACGGGCTCGGCATCTCCGAGGCGGACCTCGCGCAGTTGTTCACCGAGTTCTTCCGCTCCACCAACCCCGAGGCGCTGCAACGGCCCGGCACCGGCCTCGGGCTCGCCATCGTGGAACGGATCGTCGAGCGCCACGGCGCGCGGATCAGCGTCACCTCCGAGCTCGACCGCGGCACCACGTTCACTGTCGCCCTGCCCCTCACCGGCTGACGATGCGCGCGCTCGGGGACGAGGGGGCCGGCAGGGCGTGTGGGTAACGTCACCGTGCCGACGCTCCGGTCCCGTTGCAGGGGGACTGGAGCGGTGGTCAGGTCACGTTAGCCATGCGCGAACCGGCGTACCTCGACCGCGATCGGGTACGCCGGGACCCGAGCCGGGCGTGGTCGTCGCTGGACCACCAGCCCTTCGGTGCCGCCGGACGAGGAGCCGTGCTCTAGGGTTCGACAAGGGTTAGAACGTTCCAACGAGAAGGAGACGACCGTGGAGGTCTGGCCGGGGTCCGCGTACCCCCTGGGGGCTACGTACGACGGTCGAGGCACGAACTTCGCGCTGTTCAGCGAGGTCGCCGAGAAGGTCGAGCTGTGCCTGTTCACGCAGGGAGCCGGTGAGGCGCTCGAGGAGCAGCGCGTCGAGCTGACCGAGGTGGATGCCCACGTCTGGCACTGCTACCTGCCGCAGGTGCAGCCGGGGCAGCTCTACGGCTACCGGGTCCACGGCCCCTACGAGCCGGAGCGCGGGCTGCGCTGCAATCCCAACAAGCTGCTGCTCGACCCCTACGCGAAGGCGACCCACGGCGAGATCGACTGGGACGAGTCGCTCTTCGGCTACAGCTTCGGCGATCCCGACAGCCGCAACGACGCCGACTCCTCGACACACATGACCCTCGGCGTGGTCGTCAACCCGTACTTCGACTGGGAGGGCGACCGCAGCCCCGGGACGCCGTACACCGACACGGTCATCTACGAGGCGCACGTCAAAGGCCTCACCCAGCTCCACCCCGACGTCCCCGAGGAGCACCGCGGGACGTACGCCGGGCTCGCGCACCCCTCGGTCGTCACCCACCTGCAGAAGCTGGGCGTGACCGCGATCGAGCTGATGCCGGTCCACCAGTTCATCCAGGACAGCACGCTGCTCGACCAGGGCCTGCGCAACTACTGGGGCTACAACACCCTCGCCTTCCTCGCGCCGCACGCCGACTACGCCGCGCACGGCGAGGGCCAGCAGGTGCAGGAGTTCAAGTCGATGGTCAAGGCGATGCACGACGCCGGCATCGAGGTCATCCTCGACGTGGTCTACAACCACACCGCCGAGGGCAACCACCTCGGCCCGACGCTGAGCTTCAAGGGCATCGACAACGCGGCGTACTACCGCCTCGTCGAGGACGACCAGCGCTACTACATGGACTACACCGGCACCGGCAACAGCCTGAACGTGCGCCAGCCCCACTCGCTGCAGCTGATCATGGACTCGCTGCGCTACTGGGTGACCGAGATGCACGTCGACGGCTTCCGGTTTGACCTCGCGGCGACGCTGGCGCGCGAGTTCTACGACGTCGACAAGCTCTCGACCTTCTTCGAGATGGTGCAGCAGGACCCGGTCGTCAGCCAGGTGAAGCTGATCGCCGAGCCGTGGGACATCGGTCCCGGCGGCTACCAGGTCGGCAACTTCCCGCCGCTGTGGACGGAGTGGAACGGCGCCTACCGCGACACCGTGCGCGACTTCTGGCGCGGCGAGCCCTCGCTCGGCGACTTCGCCTCGCGGCTGGCCGGCTCGGCCGACTACTACGAGCACTCCGGGCGCCGGCCGTTCGCCTCGATCAACTTCGTCACCGCCCACGACGGCTTCACGTTGCGCGACCTGGTGTCCTACAACGAGAAGCACAACGACGCGAACGGCGAGGACGGCAACGACGGCGAGAGCCACAACCGCTCCTGGAACCACGGCGTCGAGGGCCCGACCGACGACCAGGAGGTGCTCGAGCTCCGGGCGCGCGCGCAGCGCAACTTCCTGGCGACGCTGCTGCTGAGCCAGGGCGTCCCGATGCTGCTGCACGGCGACGAGCTGAGCCGCACCCAGGACGGCAACAACAACACCTACGCTCAGGACTCCGAGATCTCATGGGTCCACTGGGACCAGATGGACCAGCCGCTGGTCGAGTTCACCGCCGCCGTCACCCGGCTGCGGCGCGAGCACCCGACCTTCCGCCGCAAGCGCTTCTTCACCGGCTCCACGGTCCGCACCGGTGACGGCGCCCGCCTCAACGACATCGTGTGGCTCGACCTCGACGCCACCGCGATGGAGGGCGACGACTGGCACAACGGCGGCAACGCGATCGGGATGTACCTCAACGGCGACGGCATCGCCGGCACCGACGCGACCGGCAACCCGATCACGGACGACCACTTCCTGCTGTGGTTCAACGCCGGTGGCGACGAGGTCACCGTCACCCTTCCGCCCGAGGAGTACGCCGCGGCGTGGGACGTCGCGATCGACACCGGTGGCACCGTCGACGCGGCCGCGGTCCACGCGGCCGGGAGCACGATCACCATGACCGGCCGCAGCCTTCTCGTGCTCCGCGAGCACACCGCGCCGGAGACGACCCCCGACAGCTCGGCCGCCGCTTCGGTGAAGGCCCAGGCCACCCCGGCGCGATGACCGAGCCGACCACCGATCCGCTCGTCCCGGCCAGCACCTACCGGCTGCAGGTCACCGAGGACTTCGACCTGCTTGAGGCGGCGCGCACGCTTGCCTACCTGCACGACCTCGGCGTCGACTGGGTCTACCTGTCGCCGGTGCTCGCCGCGGCGTCGGGGAGCGACCACGGCTACGACGTCGCCGACCACTCCTCGATCGACGCCTCGCGCGGTCGCGGCTCGGGCCTCTCGGCGCTGTCCAGCGAGGCCCGCCGGCTCGGCATGGGCGTGCTGGTCGACGTCGTCCCCAACCACGTCGGCATCGCCCGGCCGTGGGAGAACGACTGGTGGTGGCACGTCCTCACCCACGGCCGCGAGTCGTCCTACGCCGGCGCGTTCGACATCGACTGGGAGGCCGGCGACGGCAAGCTGCTGGTGCCCGTCGTGGGTGACGACGACCTGCTCCCGGACGGCAGGATCGGCCACCTGCGGTTGCTCGCGGGAGAGCTGCACTACCACGACCAGCGCTTCCCGGTCGCTCCCGGGACCTTCGGTCCCGACGACACCGAGGTGGACGCCGACGCGGTGCACGCGCGGCAGCACTACGAGCTGGTCTCGTGGCGCCGGGCCGACGCCGAGCTGAACTACCGCCGGTTCTTCTCCGTCAACACCCTTGCCGCGATCCGGGTCGAGGACCCCGAGTGGTTCACCCGCTCGCACGAGGAGATCGCCCGCTGGTTCGAGGAGGAGCTCGTCGACGGGCTCCGCATCGACCACCCCGACGGCCTGCGCGACCCCGGCAAGTACCTCGACGACCTCGCCACCCTGACCGGTGGCCGCTACGTGCTCGTGGAGAAGATCCTCGAGCCCGGCGAGCGGCTGCCCGACTCGTGGGCGACCGCCGGCACGACCGGGTACGACGCGCTGGCGCTGGTCGACCGGGTCCTGACCGACCCGGCCGGCGGCGTACCGCTCGGGGAGCTGGAGGACCGGCTCCGGGGCGAGCCGGTCGACTGGCACGCGCTCATCCACGGCACCAAGCGCGCCGTCGCCGACACCACACTGCTGACCGAGACCCGGCGGATCGCCCGCGAGCTCGCGGTGCACGTCGATCGCACCCCGGCGGAGCTCGAGGACGTCGTCGCCGAGCTGATGGCGTGCATGCCCGTCTACCGCACCTACCTGCCCGAGGGTCGCGACCACCTCGACGCGGCCTTCGCCGCCGCCCGTGCGCAGCGCCCCGACCTGGCCGAGGTGCTCGACGCCGTCGCGCCGGTGCTCGGCGACGGTGCAGCCGACGCGACGCAGCGCTTCCAGCAGACCAGCGGCATGGTGATGGCCAAGGGCGTCGAGGACCAGGCGTTCTACCGCTGGGCCCGGCTGACCTCGCTCAACGAGGTCGGGGGCGACCCCTCGGTCTTCTCGGTGACGCCCGGGGAGTTCCACGCCGCGATGGCCGAGCGACAGGCGGAGCGCCCGCACGCGATGACCGCCGCCACCACCCACGACACCAAGCGCGGCGAGGACGTCCGCGCCCGGATCGCCGTGCTCGCCGAGGTCCCCGACCTCTGGAGCGACGCGCTGGTCCGGCTGCTCGACCTCGTCCCGCTGCCCGACGCCGGCTTCGGCAACCTGCTGTGGCAGGCCGTCGTCGGCACCTGGTCGGACGACCCGGCGCTGCGTGAGCGCCTCCACGCGTACGCCGAGAAGGCGATGCGCGAGGCCGGCGACCGCACCACCTGGACCGACCCCGACGAGGCCTACGAGGCGGCCGTCCACGCCGCGGTCGACGCGGCCTTCGACGACGCCGACGTGCGCGCGGTGCTCGACGAGGTGCTGGCCACGGTCGGCGACGCCGGTCGCAGCAACGCGCTGTCCGCCAAGCTGCTCGGGCTGACCCTGCCCGGCGTCCCGGACGTCTACCAGGGCTCCGAGCTGCGCGAGGACTCCCTCGTCGACCCCGACAACCGGCGCCCGGTCGACTTCGCCGAGCGCGAGCGGCTGGTCGCGCAGGACCGTCCCGAGCACCCCAAGCTGGCGCTGGTCCGGGCGGCGCTGCGACTCAAGCGCGACCGGCCCGAGCTCTTCACGGCGTACGACGCGCTGCCGGCGTCCGGCTCCGCCGCCGACCACGTGCTGGCCTTCGACCGCGGCGGAGCGGTCACGGTCGCGACCCGGCTGCCCGTCGGGCTGGTCGCCCGCGGCGGCTGGGGCGACACCGCGCTGCCGCTGCCCGCCGGCCGCTGGCGTGACGCGGTCACCGGCACCGTCCACACCAGCGACGGGTCGGTCGCGGTGGCCGAGCTGCTGGCCGACGGTCCCGCCGTGCTGCTGGTCGCGTTGCCCGAGCAGCCGCGACGGCGTGGTCGCTTCGACGTCTGGGCGCCGCTGGCGTCGCGGGTCCGGCTGTCGGTCGGCGACGACGTCGTGCCGATGGAGCGAGGCCAGGGTGATTGGTGGCGTCCCTCCGGTCCGGTGCCGGACGGCGAGGTCGACTACGGCTACCTCGTCGACGACGCCGAGACCCCGGTGCCCGACCCGCGCTCGCGCCGGCAGCCCGACGGCGTGCACGGCCGCTCGCGCACGGTCGGCTCGTTCGACTGGACCGACGACGGCTGGCACGGCCGGCCGCTCGCCGGGTCGACGATCTACGAGCTGCACGTCGGCACCTTCACGCCCGAGGGCACCCTCGACGCCGCGATCGCACGGCTCGACCACCTCGTCGGGATCGGCGTCGGATTCGTCGAGGTGATGCCGGTCAACGCCTTCAACGGTCCGCACGGCTGGGGCTACGACGGCGTGCTGTGGTCGGCGGTCCACGAGCAGTACGGCGGCCCGGCGGCCTACGCCCGGTTCGTCGACGCCTGCCACGCCCGTGGCATCGGCGTCATCCAGGACGTCGTGCACAACCACCTCGGGCCGTCCGGCAACTACCTCGGGCTGTTCGGGCCCTACCTCGTCGACGGCGACACCCCGTGGGGCGATCAGGTCAACCTCGACCAGGAGGGCTCGCACGAGGTCCGGCGGCTGATCCTGGACTCCGTCCACGGCTGGTTCACCGACCTCCACGTCGACGGGCTGCGGCTCGACGCCGTGCACGCCCTCGTCGACTCCTCCCCGGTGCACCTGCTCGAGGAGATGGCCGGCGAGGTGGCGGCGCTGGCCGCCCACACCGGCAAGCCGCTGTTCCTCGTCGCCGAGTCCGACCTCAACGACCCGCACCTGGTCACCCCGCGCGAGGGTGGTGGCTACGGGCTGGACGCGCAGTGGAGCGACGACTTCCACCACGCGCTCCACGTAGCGCTGACCGGCGAGACCGAGGGCTACTACGCGGACTTCGAGCCGCTCGGCGCGCTCGCGAAGGTGCTGCGGCGCGGCTTCTTCCACGACGGGACCTGGTCGTCCTTCCGCGGTCGCGACCACGGCGTCCCGCTCGACGTCGACCGGGTGCCCGGCTGGCGCCTGGTGGTCGCCAACCAGAACCACGACCAGGTCGGCAACCGTGCCCGCGGTGACCGGCTGAGCGAGACCCTCGACGACGACCGGCTGGCCGTCGCAGCGCTGCTCACGCTCACCTCGCCGTTCACGCCGATGCTGTTCATGGGCGAGGAGTGGGGTGCCTCGACGCCGTTCGCGTTCTTCACCTCGCACCCCGAGCCCGACCTCGGGCGCGCGGTGAGCGAGGGGCGGCTGGGCGAGTTCGCCCGGATGGCCTGGGACACCGCGACCGTCCCCGACCCGCAGGACCCGGCGACGTTCACCTCCTCGACGCTCGACTGGTCGGAGCGGGAGACGTCGCGCGGTCAGGCGCTGCTGGCGGCGTACCGCCGGCTCGCCGAGCTGCGCCGCACCCTCCCCGCCCTCACTGACCCGGACCTGCGCCACGTCGACGTCGACCACGACGAGGACGCGCGCTGGCTGGTCGTACGCCGGGGTTCGGGCGTCGACGGCGTCGTGGTCGCGGTCAACCTCGGCTCAGTGCCCGCGGCTGTCCCGCTGGGGGACGTCGAGCTGCGCTGCGCCTTCGCCACCCCCGGTGCAGGCCTGGCCGAGGGCGATGCCGTGGCGGCGTCCGTCACCCTGCCTCCGGGCACCGGGGTGCTGCTGGTGCCTGACCTGGGGTGATCCTGATTTCTGCTGGTTCCCCGGATATCCGGGGAACCAGCGAAATCACGGTGCTGGATCACTCAGGAACGTACCGACTCGCTCAGGAACCTCTCGGGCTCGGGCGCGGCGGACGGGTCGACCGGAGCACCCTCGCGGAAGCCGTGGCGCTCCCACCAGCGCACCATCGGCGCGGGGGCCCACCAGTTCCAGCGACCCAGCAGCTTCATCGTCGCCGGCACCAGCAGTGCGCGGACCACGGTGGCGTCGATGAGCAGGGCGACCAGCATGCCGACCCCGATCATCTTCATGAACAGCACGCCGCTGAACGAGAAGGCACCGATCACGACCGCGAGCAGCAGTGCGGCCGACGTGATGATCCGACCGGTCTTCTGGACGCCGACCGCGACCGCGGTGTCGTTGTCCCCGGTGCGGTCCCACTCCTCGCGGATCCGGGAGAGCAGGAAGACCTCGTAGTCCATCGACAGCCCGAAGAGGATGGCGAGCATCAGGATCGGGTTGGTCAGGTCGAGGAAGCCCTGCGAGGAGAAGTCGAGCAGCCCCTCGAGGTTGCCGTCGCTGAAGATCCAGGTCACGACACCGAACGACGCCGTGATCGACAGCGCGTTCATCAGCACCGCCTTGACCGGCAGCACCAGCGAGCCGAAGGCGAGGAACAGCAGCACGACCATGATCACCACGACCAGCAGTCCCATCCACGGCAGGTGGGAGGCGACCGAGGCCTCGAGGTCGACCGTCTCGGCGCTCAGCCCGCCGACCAGCGCCTCGCCGCTGGCCGGGTCGATCTCGCGCAGCTCGCGCACCAGGTCCTGCGACGCGTCGCTCTGGCCCGCGCCCTCCCAGACCGCCCGCAGCAGCGTCACGTCACCCTCGGCCGCGGACGGCTGCACCGCCACGACGCCGTCGACGGCTTCCGCCGCCCGGGTGTACGCCGCCACGTCGGCCTGGTCGGTCCCGTCGAGCAGCAGCGTGGCCGACGCGGTCTCCGGGCCGAAGTCGGTGGCGAGCCTCTCGGCCGCGACGTAGGCCTCCGAGTCGGTCGGCAGGATCCGGTGGTCGACCGAGCCCCACTTCACCCCCAGGAACGGGGAGGCCAGCACGCCGAGGCTGATCACGACCACCACCAGCACGGCGACGGGTCGACGCATCACGCCGGCGGCGATCCGCGCCCAGACCCGGCCCTCCTGGGCGTCCGACCGACGCCGGCGGCCGATCACGCGGCCCTTGTCGATCCGGCGACCCAGCAGCCGCAGCACCGCGGGGAGCACCGTGAGGGCGGCCAGCATCGCGACCAGCACGGCCGCGATCCCGCCGTACCCCATGGACCGCAGGAAGGCCTGGGGGAAGACCAGCAGGCTCGCCATCGCGGCGGCGACGGTGAGGCCGGAGAACAGCACCGTGCGACCGGCGGTGTGCATGGTCCTCGTCAGCGCCGTGCCGACCGCACCCGGGTCGTCCTCCGGCAGCCTCGCGAGCTCCTCGCGGAAGCGGCTGACCACGAAGAGGGCGTAGTCGATCGCGAGCCCCATCCCGAGCAGCGTGATCACGTTGACGGAGAAGATCGAGACCTCGGTGACCTCGGTGATGAGGCGGACCACGGCGAGCGCACCGACCACCGCCAGCGCGCCGACGAGCACCGGCATCGAGGCGGCGACCAGGCTGCCGAAGATCAGGATCGCCAGCACCGCCACGATCGGAAGCGAGATCGTCTCGGCCCGCCGGAGGTCCTCCTCGGTGCGCTCGTTCACATCGTCGTAGATCGCGAAGGCACCCGCGAGGTCGGTCTCGAGGCCGGTGTCCGGTCCTGCCTCGAGGGCGGGTGCCAGCTCGTCGTAGGCGGTGAGGTACTCGTCCTGGGAGTCACCGGTGAGCGAGACCAGCACCTGCGCGGCGTGGCCGTCGGTGCTGACCAGGTCAGGCGAGGCACCCTCGGCGTACCACGGGACGATCCGGGTCGTCGTGCCCTCGGGGAGGTCGGTGAGCACCCCGTCGACCTGCTGGCGGAACTCCGGGTCGTCGGCGGTGAGGTCCTCGCTGGAGTAGATCGCGACGACGTCGACG
Organism: uncultured Actinomycetota bacterium; assembly: GCA_963754575.1. Lineage (GTDB taxonomy): Bacteria > Actinomycetota > Actinomycetes > Propionibacteriales > Nocardioidaceae > Nocardioides. Next base: position 468,794 of record CAVWGQ010000027.1, read on the forward strand.
CCCTGGTTGCCCAGCGTCTCCCGCTCGCGCGAGAGCGCCTGCGCCGACTCCGAGTCGGGGTCCTCGAAGCCGCCCTGGGAGAGCGAGCCGAAGACTCCGGCGCCGTAGACCCCGGCGGCGAGCGCCAGCGCCAGCCCGGCGAGCAGCACGGCAAGCGGCCGACGGACCAGGATCCGACTCCAGCGATCGAGCATCGAACTCACACCCTTCAGCAAAGTGAACGCTGTAAACCGTAAACGGTGTAAACTCTCGCCGTCAACCCCCATTCGCAGGACCTGACGGAGGATGAGTGCCCGAGGTGAGCGAGACCCTGACCCGACGCGAACGACAGCGGGAGGCCACCTTCGACGAGATCGTCGCCTCCTCGCGGGCGCTGCTGCGCGAGGGGAGCGAGCTGTCGCTGCGGGCGGTCGCGGGCCGGATGGGGATGACCGCTCCGGCGCTCTACCGCTACGTCGGCAGCTACCAGGAGCTGGTCGACCTGGTCGCCTTCGAGATCGACAAGGCGGCGACGGCCACCTTCGCCGAGGCGGCCGCGACCCAACCGGCCGATGACCCGATGGCCCAGCTGGTCTGCGCGGCGGTCGCGTTCCGCCGCTGGGCCCTGGCCAACCACGCCGAGTTCTCGATGGTGTTCGCGAACCCGATCGCCGACTCGCACTGCCAGCGCCGGGAGGTCATCACCGCCTGGACGTCCGGGCTCTACTTCCACGCGCTGCTGCTCGAGCTCTGGGAGCGCAACCACTTCCCCCACCCCGACCTCGACGACCTCGACCCGGTCGTCGCCGCGTCGTTGCGCGACCCGCTCTTCCCGGTCGACATGTCCCTGATGCCGCCCGACCACCTCGGCCTGCTGTGGACGTTCATGGAGGCCTGGGCGACGCTCTACGGCACCGTCACGCTCGAGGTGTTCGGCCACATGGACCCGCGCGTGATCGAGAGCGGGGCGTTGTTCGCCCACAAGCTCGGGGAGTGGCTGCCGCGGCTCGGCGAGGACGACGCCGACGGCAGGTACCGGGCGCTGCTACAGGCCGAGATCGCCCGCGCCGAGTAGCTCTGCGACGTACGCCGGCACCAGCGTGGTCGCCGGGCCGCGACGGGAGTCCGCGAAGTCGGTGGAGGCGTCGGTGGCGTCGAGGTTGAGCTCGACCGTGTGGGCCCCGCGGGCCACGGCGTACTGCACGAAGCCGGCGGCGGGATAGACCTGGCCGGAGGTCCCGATCGAGACGAAGACCTCGCAGTCCCAGAGCGCTTCCTCGATCTGGTCCATGTGGTACGGGACCTCCCCGAACCAGACGAGGTCGGGCCGCAGCGCCTCCGCGCCGCAGCCGGGGCACGGCGGCAGGTCGACGAGCGGACCGTCCCAGTCGTGGCGGCCGTCGCAGGCGGTGCACCAGGCGGCGCGGAGCCGGCCGTGCATGTGCAGCACGCGCTGCGACCCGGCCCGCTCGTGGAGGTCGTCGATGTTCTGGGTGATCACCACCAGGTCGTCGCCCAGCGCCTGCTCGAGCCGGGCCAGCGCCTCGTGGGCGGCGTTGGGCCGGACCCGGTCGAGGGCGCGGCGACGCTCGTCGTAGAAGCGCTGCACCAGGTCGGGATCGACGGCGAACGCCTCCGGGGTGGCGACCAGCATCGGGTCGTGGCCCTCCCAGAGTCCATCGGCGTCGCGGAAGGTCGCGATGCCGCTCTCGGCGGAGATGCCGGCGCCGGTGAGGACGACGATGCGGGTCACTGCTCCATCATCTCCTCGTCGACCTCGATGTCGAAGTCGACCTGCTCGCCCTCGACCCCGGTCACGGTGACCGTGACGCCGAGCTTGTCCTCGCCGGCGTACAGCACGCAGCGCAGCTCGGTGCCCTCCTCGCCCGCGAGGTCCTCGGGGCAGTCGATCCGGTCGGGCGCCTGGCCCACCGTCTCCTCGAGCTGGGTGCTGATCTCGCTCTCGAGCTCGGCCTCCTCGACCACCGGGTCACCGCCGACGGAGACGGAGCCGCTGCAGCCGGCGAGCGCGAGGGTGAGGCCGGTCAGGACGGCGGCGGTGCGGATCGACATGGGGCTCCTCGGTGGACGTGGGGCGACCGGAGCAGTCTGGCGTCCCCGGGCGGGTTTGGGCAGCCGCACCGCCGAGCACGCCCACCTTGACCGGTCTGGCTCCCCGGCGACACGCTGAGCACCGGAGTCCTCGACCCGACGGTGACGGTGCGGGTGGTGGGGCCACCCCTGCCGACCTGGCGCGCTGCTCCTGCTTGCGCTCAGCAGCACCACCTGGTGCGGCGACGCTATGGTCACGAGACGTGGCGTCAGACCCGCCGACGAGGCCCCGCAGGCCTTGGTCGTGCGAGACTGCCGAGATGGAAGGGCAACGATCCCCGATATCGGGTGACGGTCTGGGTCACCAGATCATCGACGGTGGCGATCGAGCCTGCGGGGAACTGCTCCTCGTTCTTGCGGCTCACGTGCGGCGACTCGCGCCGGGTAGTCGGATACGGCTCCTGGCGAGCGACCCCGCCGCACCACTCGACCTCCCTGCGTGGTGTCACCTGACCGGGCACCATTACCGGGGTCGCGGCAGCGACGCCTTCGGCGGCGTCTACTACGACATCGAGACGGCGGCTCAAGCGGTCCCGACCACCCAGACCCGCCCCTGGCGCCTCGACCCCGAGGCAGCACGTCCACTTCAGTGAGAGGAACACGAATGAACAGCATCGTGATCAACCTGACGCATTCCATCGATGACCTCGACCGCACCAGCGTCGCCATGGTCGTGGCCGGCGCCTCGGTCGCCTCGAACCAGACGACCACCGTGTTCCTGTCCTCCGAGGGGACCAGACTGGCCGCCCGCGGTGTTGCCGACGACCTCCATGAGGAGGGTTTCGCCCCCCTCTCGCAGTTGGTCGCTGACTACGTCGAGGCAGGAGGGACTTTCCTCGTGTGCAGCCCGTGTGCCAAGAAGCGCGGCATCGGCGAGGCAGACCTCATTGAGGGGGCCAGCATCGTCGGCGGAGCCTCGCTGGTGAAGCTGCTCGTCGACGGCGCCTCGTCGCTGTCGTTCTGAGCACCGGGTTGCTCACTCGCACAGTCCGCTGAGCACCTCGAGGCCCTGGTCGGGGGCCGAGAACGGGGGCACCGGGCCCGTTGACGTCGCTGCGCGAGATGAAGGTCCTCGGCACGTGGCGGTGGGAGGGGCCCCGCTGATCGTCGCGAGGCTCGGTGATCCGGGGAGGCGTGTCCGCGGTGCTGCAGGTCGTCAATGACTTCGCTCCGGTCCCTCGGAGGGGACCGAGGTGCGTGGCGTCGCGGCTTGCGACGGCACACGGCCCACGATGAGGGCAACGACCGCGGCACAGAGGAAGACTGCGGCCGAGGTCGGGTTGCCCCCGAGGATCGGGTCGGTGAAGCCCAGCTGGGCGTGCAGCGAGACGGCGGCGAGCACGCCGAGCACAGCAGCGGCCTGCAGGAGGCGGGACATCGTGAGGCGCACGCCCAGCAGGAGCAGGACACCGACCGCGATCAGCACCACGGACCCGATCAGGTTGTAGGCACCGAGCGACAGCGAGGGGTCACTGTCGCCCAGCGCCGGGCCGCGGGCTGCGAAGGGGTCGCTGCGCGAGCGGACCAGAGAGACCACGCCGACGAGGATGGTCAGTGCGGCCCACACCTGGCCCAGTGTGCGGGCCGAGGTCGTGCCGGCACGCACCCCGTCGGTTCCGAGGATCCGACCGGCCGCGGCGAAGATCAGCACCAGGTGAGCACCGGCCATCAGGAAGTATGCCCAGGGCCACTCCTCGGGTGCGTAGGCGACCGAGAGCCCGATCGCCACTGACTGGGTCAGCCCGACCACGGCGGCCAGGCGCACGTAGGTGCCGGTCAGCAGCAGCACTGCGAGCGCGGTCTCGGCGATGAGCACGACCCAGCCGAAGACCGGGAAGACGGGGAGAATGAGGTGGTCGGTGATCCAGGCGTACGGCGCCAGGACGGGGTACTCCACGGCGTACGACGTGAACTTGAAGAGTCCGTTACCGGCGTCCTGCCCAAAGTCCGGCGCCCGCTTCCACGCGACGTTGTAGAGCCACATCAGGCCCAGGAGGATGCGCAGCACGGCGAGGCCGACAGCGTGGGCGCGCGCGTTGTCGCCGGGCGTGGGGTCGAGCGCCCAGTCCAGCTTGTTTCGGGCGAAGGTGCCGATGGAGCTACGCACAGCGAAACACCTCTCTTCCGGCCGCGGAGGCGGCGTCCTGGACCTTCAGCGTGTCGCGCACGACCCCGAAGATCTCCTCGAGATCGAGGGGCACGTCGGCGATCCTCATCTGCGGGTTGGTGACCGCGACCGGATGCCACCAGGCGCCGTCGGCGGTGATGACGGGCTCGGGCTCGAGGGAGTCGAGGGAGACGTGGATGCCGCCGTCGGCGAAACCCTCGGCCGCGACCGGGCGGATCACCCGGTCCTCGGAGGCGATGCCTTCTGCGTCGAGACGTTCGTGCAGCTCCCGCACCCCCTCCGGATCCTCGTCGAAGCGCGTGGCCGCGATCTTCACTCGGAAACCCAGCGAGTGGGCCAAGGCAATCCCGTCCAGGGCCCTGGCCCACGATCCGGCGCCGCGCATCTTGTCGTGGATCCCCGGTGTCGCCGAGTCGAGGCTCACCTGCATCACCACGTCACGATCGATCGACTCCAAGAGCTCTCGGCGACGACCACGACCGAAGACCATCGCGTTGGTCAAGATGGTGCGTTCGAGGCCGGCGGCGGCGTCGACCAGCTCGCCGAGCTGGGGGTGCATGAAGGGCTCACCGCCAGTGAACAGCAGTTCCTTGCCACCCTGCTCGCGGAACTGGTCGAAGAGCGGACCCACGACAGCGGGCTCGAGGCGCCGCGCATCGGCCTTCGGGGACGACTCGGCGCAGCAGTAGAGGCAGGCTAGGTTGCAGTCGAAGTTCGTGTACGCCCAGAGCCGGTGACCTACCGGTGTGCGGTCACCGATGCTGAAGACGGTGCCTGCGTCCGGTGCGGCCAGCTCGGCGCCGTCCTTGCGGACCGAGAACCACCACGGCCCCGACTCGGTCTCCGCAAGCTTGTCGGCCACCTCGTGGCCGACCAGCTCGGCCCAGACCGGCAGATCGATGACGACACTGGCTTCGGAGCTGCGGAGCGCGAGCAGGTCGCCGGCCTCGAGGCGGCGCATGGCGCGGGTGATGAGGAGCAGCAGACCGCTGCCACAATCCATGTCACCACCGTCGATGAGGTGGGCGACATCTCCGAGCGGCGTGCTGGTCGGGGGCGTGCTCGTGGTGTGCATCCTAGAAACGTACGCGCCTTGGGCCCGGGCGACCCACCACAACCTTGACGAAGCAACACGGAGCCTGCTCCGGGGCGGCACCGGGTGGGTCACCGGGCCAGCGACCCACCCGCCCTCCTGGACCACCCGTCGGGTGCTCGACCCGTGGGTCTGCACGGCGGTCACTCGACGTGGAGCAGGGGCACGCCGATGGTGACCTCCAGGGCGGTCGAGGGGGACCGAGACGAGTCACCGTTCCGCGATGGCCCGGTCGGTCCGTGGGCAGCGCGGGGTGCGCCGCGGCTGTCGCTGCACGTCGAACCGGACGGTGCCCGCGGACCCGGCGCGGACCCGGCGCGGACCTGTCAGTTCGATATCGCGTTCGGCCTGCGGGAACACCGGCTGACTCAGTAGTACCAGGGGTACGGCGACCAGTCCGGCTCGCGCTTCTCGAGGAACTGGTCGCGACCCTCGGCCGCCTCGTCGGTCATGTAGGCCAGCCGGGTGGTCTCGCCTGCGAAGAGCTGCTGGCCGACGAGTCCGTCGTCAATGAGGTTGAAGGAGTACTTCAGCATCCGCTGGGCGGTGGGGCTCTTGCCGTTGATCAACCGGCCCCACTCCAGACCGGTGTTCTCGAGCTCCGCGTGGGGGACGGCGCGGTTGACGGCACCCATCCGGACGGCCGCGTCCGCGTCGTACTCCTCGCCGAGGAAGAAGATCTCGCGGGCGAACTTCTGGCCGACCTGGCGGGCGAGGTACGCCGAGCCGAAGCCGCCGTCGAAGGAGCCGACGTCGGCGTCGGTCTGCTTGAAGCGGCCGTGCTCGCTGCTGGCGATGCTCAGGTCGGAGACGACGTGGAGGCTGTGGCCGCCGCCGGCCGCCCAGCCGTTGACCAGGCAGACCACGACCTTCGGCATGAAGCGGATCAGCCGCTGGCACTCGAGGATGTGCAGCCGCGACATCTTCGCCTTGTCGACGCTCTCGGCGGTCTCGCCGTCGGCGTACTGGTAGCCCGCCTTGCCGCGGATCCGCTGGTCGCCACCGGTGCAGAAGGCGTGCTTGCCGTTCCTGTCGCTCGGGCCGTTGCCGGTGAGCAGGACGCAGCCGACGTCGGAGGAGGTGCGCGCGTGCTCGAGGGTGCGCAGCAGCTCGTCGACGGTGTGGGGGCGGAAGGCGTTGAGGACGTCGGGTCGGTCGAAGGCGATCCGGACCGTGCCGTGCGCCTTCGCCCGGTGGTAGGTCAGGTCGGTCAGGTCCTCGAAACCCGGTACGGCGTCCCACGCCTCCGGGTCGAAGGTGTCGGAGACGCCGTCGATCGCACTCATACGAGGACCCTAGTGGGGTGGAATCCGGGGCCCGCGCGTGGTGTTGTGGGGGCATGGCCCTGAGCGGAGAGTACGAACCCAGTCCCGAGCAGTGGGTGCGCGACCAGGTCGCGGAGTTCGAGGCGTCCGACGGCGCCCGCGCCAACACCCTCCCCCGCACCGGCGACCCGATCGTGGTGATCACCTCGATCGGCGCCCAGAGCGGCAAGCTGCGCAAGAACCCCGTGATGCGCGTCGAGCACGACGGCTCCTACCTCGCGGTCGCGTCGTACGGCGGTGGACCCGTGGACCCGGTCTGGGCACACAACTTCCGCGCGCACCCCGAGGTCGACCTGCAGGACGGCGCGGACCTGGCGACCTACGACGTGCGCGAGCTGCCCGACAGCCCCGAGCGCGACGAGTGGTGGACCCGGGCGGTCGAGACCTGGGCGACGTACGGCGAGTACCAGAAGAAGACCGACCGGCTGATCCCGCTGTTCCTGCTCGAGCGCCGCGCCTGAGCGGCTGCTGAGCCTGTCCACGCGGGGGCTCCGGGCACCATGATGGGCCGGTGACCCTGACCGCGCCGGCCCGCTCGGCGCTGAGCGAACCGGTCGAGACCCCGCCCGCGTCCTGGGTGACAGGGCTGACGCTGCTCAACCTCGCGATCTACTCCGGCTGGTTCGGGCCGATCCAGGTGCTGCTCGCCGAGCAGGCCAGCGCGATCGACCCGGCCCGCAAGGAGGCCGTGCTCTCGCTCGTCCTCGGCGTCGGCGCGGCGGTCTCCACGATCACCAACCCGGTCTTCGGCGCCTTCTCCGACCGGACCCGGCTGCGGATGGGTCGACGGCTGCCGTGGGTCCTCGGCGGTGCGGTCGGTGGCGCCCTGTCGCTGCTGCTGCTCGCCGGCGCCGAGTCGGTGACGACCATGCTGTTCGGGTGGTGTGGCGCGCAGGTGTTCCTGAACGCGATGTACGCCGCCGCGATGGCGGCCATCCCCGACCAGGTCCCGGTCGAGCGGCGCGGCCTGATCGGCGGGCTCATCGCGATCTCGCAGACCCTCGGGATCGTCGGCGGGGTCGCCATCGCCAGCCTCACCGGCAGCATCGCCGCCGGCTACCTCGCGACCCTCGGCGTACTGCTGGTGCTGACGGTTCCCTATGCGCTGCGCTCGCGTGACCTGCCGCTGCCGCTCGACCACCCGCTGCCGGCGTTCTCGCTCGGCCCCTTCGTGCGGTCGTTCGGGATCTCGCCGCGCGAGCATCCCGACTTCGCGTGGGCGTGGATCACGCGCTTCCTGGTCAACCTCGGCAACTACGTCGCCACGCTCTACCTGCTCTTCTACCTGATCGACGGGCTCGGGATCCCCGAGGACGAGGCCGACGAGCGGGTGCTGCTGCTGACCGCGCTGTACGCCGTCACGACCGTCGCGACGACGGCGGTCTTCGGCCACTGGAGCGACCGGATCGGCAAGCGCAAGGTGTTCGTGATCTGGTCGGGCATCGTGTCCGGGGCGGCGTCGCTGGTGCTCGCGATCCCGCAGACCTGGCCGGCGGCGGTCGCGGCGGCGGTCGTGCTGGGCCTGGCGTTCGGCATCTACACCGCCGTCGACTTCGCGATGATCACGCAGGTGCTGCCCGCGGCGACCGAGCGAGGCAAGGACCTCGGCGTCATCAACATCGCCAACGCCCTCCCGCAGGTGCTCGCCCCCGTCTGTGCCGGCCTGATCCTCACCCTGGTCGCCTCGCTCGGCGGCACCGTCACCGTCGAAGGCGGTGGCTGGTCACTCGGTTACGGCCTGGTCTACGGTTTCTCCTTCGCCGTCTCCCTGCTCGGCTCCGTCCTCGTCACCCGGATCCGCTCCGTCCCCTGACCCGCCCGCGGTGTTGAGTTCCGGGTCCCTCGGTGTTGAGTGAGGTGTCCGTCGGTGATGAGTTCCGGGTCCCTCGCGAGGCATCCGGAACTCAAGGTCGAGCGACGCGGAACTCAACGAGTCGGGGTGGGTCGCTCAGGTGGCGATGGACTGGGCGAGGTGGGCGAGGTGCTCGAGGCGGGCCAGCTCGGAGGCGAGGAACTCAGGGCCGCCGCGGCGGCCGATGAGGAGCACCTCGTCGGGGGTGAGCGGGCAGCCGACGACCAGGTCGCCGCCCGGGTCGTCGACCGACTCCGCGAGCTGCGCCGGCTCGGGGAGCGCCACGAAGGGCAGGTCGTCGGGCGCGGCCTCGGTGGCCTTGGTGATCCCGGCCGTGCGGTGGACGCGCGCGCCCCAGTCGGAGCGGAAGACGATCGGCAGCAGCTCGACCAGCCGGTCGAGCGCGTGGTCGGGGTGGCCGGTGAGGTCCTCGACGGCCTCGAGGTCGAGGAAGATGTTGCCGCCGGCGGCGTACCGGTTGATCCAGAGCACCTCGACGCCGTCGATGTCGGTGCAGGCCGAGACCACCGCGTCGGGCATCGCGCCGGCGGTCATCTCCAGGAACACGTCGTCGACCGCGGTGCCGTCGTAGCGCTTCTCGACGATCTCGATCGCCTCGATGTCGCCGCCGGCCTCACCGATCGCCGTCGCGACGCGACCCAGCGATCCCGGGACGTCGGGGAGGCTGACGCGGAGCAGGTACGACATGGGGCGACCCTAGACCTGCCCGGTTGCGCTCAGGTGTCGACAACCGGATGCTGACCGCCCCGCAGTCGCTCCGCGAGCCCGCTTGCACGGCTGACCTGTCGGCGGACCGCGGACCGGACGGACTCCTCGGTCCCGACGACGCGGATCAGCGACTCGGCGCGGGTGAGGGCGGTGTAGAAGAGCTCCCGCGTGAGCAGCCGCGACTCCGGCGGGGGCAGCAGCACCGTGACCTCGTTCGCCTGGCTGCCCTGGCTCTTGTGGATCGTCATCGCGTGCATCGTGTCGACGTCGCTGACCCGCGAGGTGGCCAGGTCGACGTGGCCGCCCACCGCCGCGACGTGCGCACGCAACGCCCCGGTCGGCCCGACGGCGACGCCGGCGTCACCGTTGAAGATCCCGAGCCCGTAGTCGTTGGCGGTCACCAGGAACGGGCGTCCGGGGTACCAGGCGGACCAGATCCCCTCGCCGGTCTCCTCGCTGAGCCAGCGCTCGACCTCCCGGTTCCAGAGTCGTACGCCGAAGGGCCCCTCCCGGTGGGCGCACAGCAGCCGGTGCTGCTCGAGCAGGTCGAGCGCGGCCTCGACGTCACCGGCCTCCGCGGCCTCGCGCAGCCGCAGCGCACGCGGCAGGAGGACCGGCCGCAGTGCAGCGCCGGGGTCGTCGGTCTCGTCGAAGAGGACCCCGTCGCCGCCGGTGCGCAGGAGGTCGAGCACGTCGTCCTCGCGGCCCTCGCGCACCGCGGCAGCCAGCGCACCGATGCCCTCCCCGAAGCGGTGGGAGGTCTGCAGCCGCGCGATCCGGATGTCGGTGCGGTCGCCCAGGCCGTCGACCAGGTCGGCGAGCACGGCCCCGGCCTCGACGGACGCGAGCTGGTCGGGGTCGCCGACGAGCACCAGCCGGGACTCCGGCCGCAGCGCCTCGAGCAGCCGGGCCATCATCGTGAGCGAGACCATCGAGGCCTCGTCGACCACGACCACGTCGTGCGGCAGCCGGTTGTCGCGGTGGTGCCGGAACCGCGCCGCGGTGTCAGGGCGTACGCCGAGCAAGCGGTGCAGCGTCATCGCGGAGAGGCCGTCGAGCCGGGCGCGGTCGTCGGCGTCGGGCAGCCGGTCGACCTCGCGGCGTACGGCCTCCTGGAGCCGGGCCGCCGCCTTGCCGGTCGGGGCCGCGAGCGCGATCCGCAGCGGCGGGTCGCCGGCCAGGTCGGTGCGCTCGGCGAGCAGCGCGAGGAGTCCCGCGACGGCCGTGGTCTTGCCGGTGCCGGGACCGCCGGTCAGCACGGTGGTCGGCTGCGAGGCCGCCAGCGCTGCGGCGGCACGCTGCTCGTCGTAGCCCGCGGCGGGGAAGACCCGGTCTAGCCCGGGCACCGCCTCACCCTCGTCGCCGGCCGCCGGGCGGGGCCGCGAGAGCAGGTCGTCGCAGACCTGCACCTCCTCGCGCCAGTAGCGGTCGAGGTAGAGCCGGTCCTCCTCGAGCCGCAGCACCGCCGGGTCACGCATGAGGGGGCTGGCCGCCACGGCCGTCAGCCACGCCTCGGGGTCGGGCCAGGCAGCGTAGGCCGAGTCGACGGAGGCGGGTCCGGCCGCGACCTCCCGCAGCCGCACGCACACCGAGCCGGAGCGCACGGCGCGGACCGCCACCGCGACCGCGAGCACGACCAGGGGGTCGGTGTCGTCGGCCAGCGCCGTGACCCGGCGGGCAACGTGGAGGTCGACCGCCTCGAGCACGCCGGCGAGGTTGAGCTCGCGCAGCAACCCCTCGGCGCCGGCGGCGACGCGGGCGTCGTAGGGGTCGTCGAAGGGCTGGTCGAGCCCGACCGTCGGCTGGGTCACGGACGCCTCCCGTCGAGCAGGGCGGACAGGTCGGCCACCAGCGACGCCGGCGGGAGCCAGCTGAACACCCCGGCCGGGTGGCCGTCGAGCGCGGGCGTCGCGGGGCCGCACATGCCGCGCAGGTAGAGGTAGGCGACGCCCCCGAGGTGGGTCGCCGGGTCGTAGCCGGGCTGCCGCCAGCGCAGGTAGCGGTGGAGCACCACGGAGTAGAGCAGCGCCTGGAGGGGGTAGTCCGAGTGCAGCATCGCCTCGGCGAGCCGCGGGGCGGCGTAGTCGGCGGCGGTCAGCGGCCGGTCGCGCTCGCCGAGCCGGTTGGTCTTGTAGTCGACCACGACGTAGCGGGGGCCGGCCGTGCGCAGCACCACGTCGATCGAGCCCGAGAGGTAGCCGCGCAGCGACTGCGAGCCCAGCGACGGCTCGAGCAGCCGCTCGGCATAGGGACGCAGCACGTCGGTGGCGGGCAGGTGGCGGCGCAGCAGCTCCCCCACGTCGCGCAGCCGGACATCGGCCGCGGACCCCGGACCGCGGTCTCCTCCCGCGAGCGGGATCTCGAAGTCGAGCTCGCGGAGCCGGTCGCGCTGCCCGAGGTCGCGCAGCGTCAGCCCGGGCAGCAGCGGCCCGAGCGGGGTGTCGTGCAGCGGCAGCATCGACTCCGCCAGCCGGTCGGCGGTGACGTCCACCGGCCACCAGGCCAGCTGCTCGGCGCCGACCCGGGTGAGCTCGGCGAGCAGGTCGTCGGCCTCGGGGTCGGCCTCCTCGAGCACGGCGTGGACCAGCGAGCCGAGGTCGGCCCCCGCCGGCAGGTCGGCCATCGGGGAGGGCACGTCGTCGCCGGGAACGGGGGTGTCGGTCGGGGCGGGCAGGTCGGTCACCTCGTCGTCGAGCACCCCCGCGTCGGGCTCGCTGGTCACGGTGACCTGCTCGGCCGCCGACCGGATCAGCCCGGAGTACGACGTCCGGCGCCATGCGGTGTCGACCGACCGGCTGAAGCGGCGTACGCCGAGGTCCTCGCGCAGCGGCGGCGACACCCGGTCGGGGGCGTCGACGACCTCCGACCGCTCGAGCACCGGACCCCCGGCCTCCTCCCAGGCGCGCAGCACCGCGACCGCGTCCTCGTCGCTGATCCGGTCGTCGCAGCGCTCGGGCACCACCGAGCCGCCCGGGCCGCGGCCGCGCAGCAGCCGGGAGAGGCCACCGTTGGGCTCGTCCCACGACGGCGCCCACCAGGCCACGACCTGCGACTGCGCCCGGGTGAGCGCGACGTAGGTCAGCCGGATGTCGTCGCCGGCGGACTCTCGGCGTCCGAGTGCCTGCACCTCCCGGAACCCCGCGCGCCGACCCCCGATGTCGAGGCAGCGGTGCGGACCGTCGTGGTAGAGCACGTGGCTGGGCTCGGGGACGTGGCGGTTGAAGGCGAAGGGCAGGTAGACGAGGGGGTACTGCAGGCCCTTGCTGACCCAGACGGTCATGATCTGGACGGCGTCGGCGTCGCTGTCGAGGCGGCGGTTGCGCTCGCTGGCCCCGCGCCGCTCGGTCACGTTCTCGCGCAGCCACTCCAGCAGCGCGGGCAGCCCCCAGCGCTCGCGGTGGGCGGTCTCGTGGAGCAGCTGGCCGAGGTGGGTGAGGTCGGTGAGGTGGCGCTCGCCGCCCTGGGTGGCCAGCACCCGCCCGCTCATGCCGGCGACCTGGGCGGCCTCCACGACGGCGGCGAGGCCCCGCTCGCGGGCGTGGTCGGCCCACTCGCGCAGGGTCATGGAGACGCGGTCGGTGAGGGCGTCGCCTCCGGCGGCCAGGCTCGCGGCCGACTCCCCGAAGAAGCGGGTGACCGCTGCGGCGCGCACCAGCCCGCTGCGGTGGGGCTGCTCGAACGCCTCCAGCAGCCGCAGCCAGTCGTCGGCGGCGGGTGAGGCGAAGACGTCGGTGTCGCCGGTGTAGACGGCCGGGACCCCGGCCTCCGCCAGCGCGTCGCGGCAGGCGCGGGCGTCCTTATGGGCCTCCACGATGACCGCGACGTCCCCGGCCCCGACCGGCCTGCCGTCGTACGTCGCGTCGCTGGCGAGCAGCGCCTTCACGTCGGCGGCGAGGTCGGCGGCGATGTGGTCGCGCAGCCGGTCGATGGCGATGGTCCGCCCGGCGGGCAGGCCGAACTGGTGCCGGGTGACGACGCGCAGCCGGAACGGGGCGTTGTGGGGCGCGCCGGCCAGCCGGTGACCGGCGTGGTGGGTCCCGACCGGGCGTACGACGATCCGCTCGTCACCGAGGGCGGCCCCCGCCAGCACGGCGTGGGTCGCGGTGACGAGGGCGCGGTCGCTGCGCCAGTTGGTGTCGAGGGTGGCGAGCTCGCGGCCCTCGGCCGCCTCGAGGTAGGTCGCGATGTCACCGCCACGGAAGGCGTAGATCGCCTGCTTCGGGTCGCCGATCAGGATCAGGGTGGAGGCGCCCTCGAAGGCACGCTCGAGCACCCGCCACTGCACCGGGTCGGTGTCCTGGAACTCGTCGACCATGACGATGGACCAGCGGTCGCGCATCCGCTGCCGGGCGGGGGCGGCGGGGTCCTCGAGGGCGGCGGCGAGACGGGTGAGGAGGTCGTCGAAGCCGAGGACGCCGAGCCGACGCTTGCGTCGTTCGATCTCGGCGACCACCGCCCCGGCGAAGTCGACGCGGGCCGCGGCGGGCGTGCCGGGCGTCGGGTCGGTCGGGGTGAGGGTCGCGTGGGGGTTGCCCACGACGTCGCGGGCCAGGTGCAGCGCCTCCTCACGGGAGAACGCCGGCTTGTCGCGGTCCTGGCGGAACCGCGCGAGGTAGAGGTCGTCGACGACCTCGGTGACCAGGTCGTCGAGGCTCTCCTTGAGCTCCAGCCCGGCCTCGGAGTCCCCGGCCACGCCCAGCGAGCGGAGCACCAGCTGGCAGAACTGGTGGGTGGTGGCGATGGTGGCGCTGTCGAAGGACGCCAGCGCGTCGCGCAGCCGGCGCCGACGCACGGCCAGCTGCTCGGACGTCCCGGTCACGAGGTGGCGGTGGAGGTCGTGGTCCGCCGGCACGGCACCGGGGTCGTCGAGCGCGGCGGTCGCCGCGACCAGCGCACCGCGGACCCGCTCGCGCAGCTCCCGGCTGGCCGCCCTGCCGAAGGTGATGAGCAGCATGTCCTCGAGCCGGGCGTGGCCCTCGGCGACGTAGCGCGTGACGAGGCCGGCCAGCGCGAAGGTCTTGCCGGTCCCGGCGCTCGCCTCGAGCACCGTGGTGGTCGCAGGCTTGGGCAGCGGCCCGGTGAGGTCGAACGACCGGGCGCTCACAGGGCCCGGTCCGCTCGCAGCAACGGCCCCCACAGCCGGACGGCGAGCGCGCCGAGCCGGTGGGGCTGGCCCAGGTCGGGCTCGTCGGGACGCAGCGTTCCGCACAGGGTGGCGAACGGCGCCCGCTGGCCCCACACGCGGACATGGGCCGGGTCGGCGTCCTCGCCGGGATAGCGGCTGCTCTGCCACTTCTTGGCGGCCGCCTCGGCGGGGTCGTCGCCGTGGAGGACCGCCTCCGCCCACGCGAACGAGGTCTTCAGCGGCAGCGGCAGCGGCTCGCGACGACCGAGGTCGTGCAGGGCCACCAGGTCGCGCAGCAGCACGTCGGGCGCCTCCGGCACCGGACCGAGCAGCCGCTGCGCGATGGTGGAGCGCCCGGGGCCGCGGCCCACGACCAGGGCCGTCCAGTGGCGGTCGGGGTCGTGGGCGGCGAGGGCGAGCAGCCGGACCCACGCCTGCAGCAGCTGCTTGCCGCCGAGCCGGGAGTAGCCCACGTCGACGAGCCGGCCGTCGTGGACCGGGCCGACGGTGCCGGTGAGTCGGCGCCCCCCGCCGAAGTCGACGTCGACGTCGTGGCTGCGTGGCGCCACCTGCCGGTGGGTGAGCGCGGCGACGGCGAGCCCCGCGGCGCGGTCGCGGATCTCCTGCGCCTGCCGCCAGCCGAGCCGGCCCGGCGGCAGCGCGCCGCGGCGCCACTCCAGCCCCAGCGCCCGGTCGGGGTGGACGAGGCGCAGCATGTCGCCGAGCATCCGGTCGCCCACGCCCCAGCTCTCCAGCTGATCGATCTCGACCGGCATCGCGTCGCTGACGCCGTCGACCTCCCACGGCAGGCTGACGTCGAGCGCGCGGAAGAAGCCCTTCACGGGGTCCCGGAAGTAGGCCGCCAGGTCGTCGAGGGCGACCGGGCCCGGCGGGGTGGCCGGCAGCGGCTCGGGCAGGAACGCCGGGGGTGCCGGCCGGGTCGTGGCGGCCGCCCGCGCCGCGACCAGCATCGCGGGGTCGAAGGTGAAGGGCCCGGGGGTGCCGAGCGCGGCGGGCGTGCAGTTGCGCAGGTCGAACGGCTGGAGGGGGTGGGTGACCAGCACCTGCTCGCGGACCGGCTCCGGCGTGGTGGCGTCGAGGGCGTCGAGCAGCTCGCCGAGCGGCACCGCCGGCGGGCACGGGTGGCCGGTGTGGGCGTCGGCGCCGGTGTAGGTCACCACGAGCGTCTCGGTGGCGGCCAGGATGGCGTCGAGGAACAGCTGGCGGTCCTCCGAGCGGACGTCGCGCTCGCCGGCCACGGGGGTCCGGGCGAGCACGTCGTCGCCGTCGACCGAGCCGACCCGGGGGAAGACGCCGTCGTCGAGACCGAGCAGGCACATCACCCGGTGGGGCACCGATCGCATCGGCACCATCGTGCAGACCGTGAGCGTGCCGGAGCGGAAGTTGGCCCGGCTGGGACGTCCCGCGAGGTGCTGGGCCAGCAGCGCGCGGACGTCGGGCAGTCGCAGCTCGACGTCGGCGAGCTCCCCCGCCTCGGCGAGCACGGTCGCGATCTCCCGGTGGAACTGACCGGTCTGCCAGGCGTCGGCCTGGCTGGTGCGGGTGAGCAGCGCCACGGCCTCGGTGAGGGTCGCGAGCCAGGCGGCGAGGGGTCGCGCGCCGGTGAGCCGGTCGCTCACGCCCGCGAGCCGGTCGACGAGCTCCGCGAAGCGGCCGGCGAGCTCGACCCGGTTGCTGCCGACGTCGTCGAGGGGCAGGGTCACGTCGAGCCACGTCCGCGCGTCGTCACTCATCGCGACCCCCGCAAGGATCCGGTCGAGCCCGAAGCGCCAGGTGCTGTGGACCACCTCGCCCAGGCCGTACGCCGCCCGCTGCTCGCGGTCGAAGCCCCACCGGATGCCGGACTGCCGCACCCAGCTGGTGATCGCCTCGAGGTCGTCGTCGCTCAGTGCGAACCGGTTCCGCACCGGCGCCAGCTGGGCGAGGTCGAGCACCTCGCTCGCGGTCGCTCGACCCCCCGCGAGGTGGAGCAGCTGCTCGACCACCCCGAGCAGCGGGTTGGTCGAGCTCAGCGCGCGGTCGGCGAGCAGCACCCGCATGCCGTGGCCGGGGTGGGCGCCGTCGACGACCTCGCCGAGCCCGAAGGACGCCGAGATCAACGGGGCGTAGGTCTCGATGTCGGGGCACATGACCAGCACGTCGCGCGGCTCGAGGGTGGGGTCGTCCTGGAGCAGGCCGAGCAGCACCTCGCGCAGCACCTCGACCTGGCGGGCGGGCCCGTGGCAGCGGTGGACCTGGACCGACCGGTCGCCGTCAGCAAGGCGTCGCCCCGCGGGCGACACGGCGTCGCGCGACAGGTCGGTCTGCAGCCAGCCGAGCAGGGTGTCGGGGCGCTCGGCGGGCGGCAGCGCCTCGTCGGTGTGGCCCGTGGGCAGGGTGGCGGCGAGGGCGCCCTGCAGCTCGCGGACGTCCCGGCCCAGCGTGACCAGCAGCGGGTGGTCGACCCGCAGGTGGCTCTCGTCGCCCCGGCGCGGGCCGCGGGCGGCCCCATCGCCCAACGACTGCCACAGGGCGTCGCCGGGGTGGGGCAGCCAGAGGTGGAGCTCGTGGTGGTCGGCGAGCGCGGCCAGCAGCTCGATCTCCGAGGACGGCAGCCGGGTGTGTCCGAAGAGGCTGAGCCGCTCGGGCAGGTCGCTCGGCCCGGCGGCCAGCCGGGCGAGCACGTCGTCGTGGCGCTGCTGCGGCGTCGGCGCACCCACCCGGGTGATGACCTCGCGCCACAGCGGCGGCTGCCACGTCAGGTCGTCGGGCAGCGGGGCGCCGAGGCCGTCGGTGGCACGGCCCGCCTCCCAGTCGGCCAGCAGCCCCGGCCGCTGCGCGGCGTACGACGCGAGGAGGCCTGCCACCCGGCGGGAGACCGCCCACCGACGCCCGCGGCGCAGGTCGCCCTCCTCGCCGGACCGGCCGTGCCCGAGGTGGACCGCCAGCGGCGCCGCCCAGCCCTCGTCGAGCACGTCGTCGAGGGTCGCCAGCACCACCCACGCCAGGGCATCGGGCGACCAGGGGTCGTCGGTCGCGGTGCCGGCCAGCTCGGCCACCAGCGAGCGCGGCGAGCGGAACTCCACCCCCGCACAGACGCCGTCACCGTGCTCGCCGCGGCCGAGCCGGTGGGAGAGCCGCTGGGACAGCCAGCGCTCGACCCCGCGGGCGGGAACAGCGACCAGGTCGGCGGCGAAGGGGTCGGCCGGGGGCTGCGCGAGGAGATCGGCCAGGCCGTCGGCGAGCAGGTCGGTGCGCTCGGCGCGGTGGAGGTGCAGCGGCACGCAGGTCCCCCCTTCGATCGACCGGTGTCGGCGGCAGTCCCAACATAGGGCCCGCCGCCGACAGCGGCCCACGCGACCGGGTCGCGCGTGACCGGTGGCCGGGCAGACTGGCAGCAGACGAGAGGAGCGCACGATGGGTGGACGCAACCGGGTGGTGGCCCTGATGGCCGCGGTGGTCCTGGTGCTGGCCGCGGTGGTCGTCGGCTTCGCGCTCGTCGGCGACGACGAGCCCTACTCCGAGGTCGCCACCGCCGAGGTGGTCCGCGAGCAGCTCGACGCGGGCGCGACGGTGATCGACGTCCGCACGCCCGAGGAGTACGACGCCGGGCACGTCGTCGACGCGGTCAACGCCGACCTGGAGGGCGACGCCTTCGACGGGGTCGTGGCCGACCTGCCCCGCGACGCGGCGTACGTCGTCTACTGCGCCTCGGGCCGGCGGGCCGCCGTGGCGGTCGAGCGGATGCTCGCGGGTGGCTTCACCGACGTCGTGAACGGCGGTGGCCTCGAGGACATGGAGGCCGTGGGCGCGACCACCACCGAGTGAGGCGTCCGGTCACCGGACCCGACGTCCCTGTCGCCGGACGGGCCGGGCTGTGTACGGTGCCCTGCACGACGCAGTCACGGCCGTCCGGCCGGGGTGCAGAGAGGCGGGACCCGATGACGGACGTGGACACAGGCCTGGAGCAGGCCCTCGACGAGGCCGGCCTCACCAACGCGGCGGTGCGCGACTACGTGGCCCACTGGGCCGGCGTGACCGGTGCCGCGCGGATCGAGGTGGTCAGCGCCGCCGACGACGCGCGGCTGCTCCGCGAGGCGGTCGAGGCCGGGGAGATCGAGCCGGCCGGTGAGGGCCGCTACTACTCCCGCAGCTACTTCAAGGACACGGCCCGCTCGGAGGAGCGCACCATCGTCGCGACCGGCGACGAGGCAGATCGCGGCGTCTACAACAACTGGCGGCCGTCGTCGGAGATGAAGCCGAAGCTCGAGGGCCTGATGCGCGGCCAGCTCGCCGGCAGGACGATGTACGTCATCCCCTACCTGATGTCGCCTCCCGGCTCGCCGCTGGAGAAGTACGCCGCCGGCGTGGAGATCACCGACAACCGCACGGTCGTCCTCCACATGATCCGGATGGCGCGGGTCGGGGTGTCGCTGATCAACGAGCTCGCGGAGCCCGAGCACTTCGTCCGGGCCGTCCACGTGACCGGCGACCTCGAGCACCTCGGCCAGGGCACGCCCGACGACCAGCGCTACTTCGTGACGGTCGCCGACGAGCGCACGATCCTCCACTTCGGCTCGTCCTACGGCGGCAACGCGCTGCTCGGCAAGATCGCGCACGGCCTGCGGCAGGCGGCCTACGACGGCTGGGTGAACCGGGAGTTCCTCTCCGAGCAGTTCATGCTGATCGGCATCGAGGACAAGCAGACCGGGCGCACCCACCACGTCTGCGGCGGCTTCCCGAGCGCCTCGGGCAAGACCAACCTGGCGATGATGCTGGCGCCCGACGCGCTCGGCGACCGCTACCGCGTCACGTTCTACGGCGACGACATCGCGTGGCTGTGGGTCAACCCCAGCGACGGCCGGCTCTACGGCATGAACCCGGAGTTCGGCGTCTTCGGCGTCGCCAAGGACACCAACGAGCTGACCAACCCGGTCGCGCTCGACTCGATCGAGGAGGGCACGCAGGCGCTCTTCACCAACGTCGCGTGGAACGCGGACACCCACGAGGTCTGGTGGGAGGGCCGCACGAAGACGCCGCCGGCCGACCCGACCGGCTGGCACGACTGGAAGGGCGAGAAGATCTCGGACCGCTCAGCGCGTGACGACTCGCCCTGGGCCCACCCGAACAGCCGGTTCACCACCACGCTCGAGCACGTGCCGAACGTCGCCGCCGACTTCGAGGACCCCGCCGGCGTACCCATCGACGCGATCATCTTCGGCGGCCGCACCTCCGACCGCGAGCCGCTGATCCGGGCGATCACCGACCTCGCCGAGGGCGTCTACGACGGGCTGACGCTCGGCGCCGAGGCGACCTTCGCCGCCGACGGCCTCGACGGCCAGCTGCGCTACGACCCGATGTCGATGCGGCCCTTCATGTCGTACGCCGAGGGCGAGTACGCCGCCCACTGGCTGCGGATCGTCGGCGCCGCGACCGACCAGCCGATCTTCGCCCACGTCAACTGGTTCCAGAAGGACCCGGACGACGGCCACTTCCTCTGGCCCGGCTACCGCGACAACCTGCGCCCGCTGCTGTGGCTGCTGCGGCTGCGCGCCGGCGAGGTCACCGGCCGGCAGACCCCGGTCGGCATCCTGCCGACGGTCGAGGAGCTCGCGCTCGACGGCTGCGAGGTCGACCCGGCCGACCTCGCCACCCTGCTCGACCTCGACGTCCCCCGCTGGCGCGAGGAGATGGGCTTCCGCGAGGAGCACCTGCGCCAGTTCGACGGCCTCCCCGAGGAGATCTGGACCGCCCACCGCCGCGTCACCGAGGCCCTGGGCACCGACTGACCGTTGAGTTGCCAGCCCGCCGGGTTCGAGTTGCCACTCCGCCGTACCGGACTGGCAACTCGATCCGGCGCCGTGGCAACTCAACGCAGCAGCGGGGTGAGCCGGAGCATCGCGAGCGAGCCGAGCAGCGGCCCGACCGACAGCAGCGCCACGGCGACCGGCCACCCGAGCGCCCCGGCGACGACCGGGACGCCCTGGATCGTCACCACGGTGAGCAGGAAGCCGAGGGCGGTCTGCAGCGTCAGCGCGGTGCCGACGTAGCGCTGGTCGACGACCGTGCCGAGGCAGGCGGAGAACATGGCCGAGTCCGCGATCACCGACGCGCCCCACACCACGAGCAGCGGCACCAGCAGCCAGAGCGGCCCGCCGAAGGCGACCGCGGCGAGCAGGCAGCAGGCACCGCTGACCAGCATCGCCCCCGCGGCCGCCCGGGCCCGGCCGAAGCGGTCGCCGAGGAGTCCCGCGACCAGGCAGCCGGCCAGCCCGCCGAGGCCGAAGGCGACGAAGACGACCAGCCCGACGGTCGCCCGGGGGGCGGGTTCGTCGCGGGCGAGCAGACTCGCGGTGAGGTACGCCGGCGCCCACGCCCAGACGGCGTACAGCTCCCACATGTGCCCGAGGTAGCCGAGGTTGGCCAGCCGCGGCGCCCGCTCGCGCCAGACGTCGAGCACGACGCCGGGGTGGAAGCCGTCCGAGCGGGTCACCAGCGGGCCGACCACGATCCACCGCTGCAGCACGGCGGCGACGCCGGCGAGAACGGCGGTGACCACGAGCGCGCTGCGCCACGCGGGGCCGAGGGAGCCGGCGACCAGCTGCGGGAAGATGCTCCCGAGCGTCAGCGACCCGACCATGACCCCCACTGCGAGCCCGCGACGGTCGGCGAACCAGCTGACCACGATCTTCATCCCGACCGGGTAGACCAGCGCCAGCGCCACCCCGGTCACGACCCGCAGCACGACGGCGAGCACCGGGCCGTCCGCGACGAGCGCCGTGGCCAGGGTCGCCAGTCCGGCGACGCCGGCGCCGATGCCCATCAACCGCGGCGGGTCGACCCGGTCCGGGAGGTTGGTGGCGGCCGAGACCAGGGCGCCGGCCACGAAGCCGAGCTGCACCCCGACCGTCAGCAGCGCCTCGCCGACCCGGCCGATCTCCCACTCCGCGCGCAGCGCCGGTGCGGCGGCCGAGGCGGCGAACCAGGTCGACACCGCCAGCACCTGCACCAGGGACACCAGCACCAGCTGGCGGGCCGCCACACGCCCGTCGGGACCGGCGACGGCTCCGACCTCAGCGCTCACGTCCGCAACCTACGCGTCGAGTTGCCAGCCCGCCGGGTCGAGTCGCCATCCCGGCGTACCGGACCGGCGACTCGACTCGGCGCAGTGGCGACTCAACCGAGCGGGCCACTCACCTGGTGCGGACGACCCGGGTGGAGGCAGCCATGTCGCCGACCCGCTGGTTCTTGCTGCTCGCCAGCACGGCGATGAAGCCGACGAGGTAGAACGCGAAGCCGTCCACGACCCGCATCAGGGTCCGGACCAGCACCTGTCCCGCCGTGAGGACGGCGCCCTTGTCCGAGACCACCCGGGTCCCGACGATCTTCTTGCCCAGCGTCTGCCCGGCGAGCAGCTCGAGCGCGAAGAAGTAGACGGCCATGAGCAGCACCGTGGCGACGAAGGGCCAGCCGGTGAGCGAGATGCTCACGCTCGCCTCGCCGGACTCGGTGTCGCCGAAGAGCAACCCTGCGACGACGAAGAGGGGCACCACGACCAGCAGGGTGTCGAGCAGCAGCCCGCCGACGCGCCGGCCGGCCGAAGCGTCGGTGTGCGTGGCGGGGTCGGGCGTCGCAGGCGTCGAGGTCATGCGGAGGTCCTACCGCACTCGCTGGTCCGGGCTCACCGCCGGCGGGGTGCCAGCCGCTCGAGCTGGGTGACGTGCCCGGGCTCGAGCTCGTCGAGGGTGCGTACGCCGAGCAGCCGCATCGTCCGCTCGACCTGGCCGCGCAGGATCTCGATCGTCCGGTCGACCCCGGGCCGCCCGCCCGCCATCAGGCCGTAGAGGTAGGCACGGCCGACGAGGGTGAAGGTGGCACCGTGCGCGATCGCGGCCACGACGTCCTGGCCGGACATGATCCCGGTGTCGACGTGGACCTCGACGGCCGAACCGACCTCGGCGACGACGTCGGGCAGCAGGTGGAAGGGCACGGGCGCCCGGTCGAGCTGCCGCCCCCCGTGGTTCGACAGCAGCACGGCGTCGACCCCCACCTCGGCGCAGCGGGCGGCGTCCGCCACCGACTGCACGCCCTTCACGACCACCTTCCCGGGCCACTGCTCCTTGATCCAGGCCAGGTCCTCCCACGTCACCGTGGGGTCGAACATGGTGTCGAGCAGGTCCGCCACGGTCCCCGACCACGAGTCCAGCGACGCGAACGCGAGCGGCTCGGTGGTGAGGAAGTCGAACCACCACGCAGGGCGGGGGACGGCGTTGGCGACCGTGCGTGCGGTGAGGGTGGGCGGGATGGTCATGCCGTTGCGCACGTCGCGCAGCCGGGCCCCGGCGACCGGGACGTCGACGGTGACCAGCAGGGTGTCGTACCCGGCCGCGGCGGCCCGGTCCACCAGCGCCATCGACCGGTCCCGGTCCTTCCACATGTAGAGCTGGAACCAGTGCCGCCCGCCCGGGGTGGCAGCGGCGACGTCCTCGATCGAGGTGGTGCCCATCGTCGAGAGCGAGAACGGGATCCCGGCGGCCTCGGCGGCCCCCGCGCCCGCGAGCTCGCCCTCGGTCTGCATCATCCGCGTGAAGCCGGTGGGCGCGATCCCGAACGGCAGCGCGACCCGGCCCCCCAGGACCTCGCGCGAGGTGTCGACCTCGGAGACGTCGCGCAGCACCGCGGGGTGGAGCTCCACGTCGGCGAAGGCCTGGCGGGCACGGGCCAGGGAGACCTCGCCGTCGGCCGCGCCGTCGGTGTAGTCGAACGCGGCCTTCGGCGTACGCCGCTTGGCGATGCGCCGCAGGTCCTCGATGGTCAGCGCACCCGCCAACCGGCGCTCACGCGCCGACCACACCGGACGCTTGAACGTGAGCAGGGGCGCGAGGTCGTGTCGCTGCGGCAGCTGGCGCTTCATGGACCCACTCCATCACGTCCGCCGACACCCGTCTCCCCACCGGCCGTGGCGCCGGCCCCCGCCGTAGGGCATGCTCCTCGCAGTCCAGCAGGCGCGCCTGCACCGAACAGTCCCGGGAGGCGCCGTGCACAACGTGGGTCAGAGCCTGTCCGAACGACTGCGCGCGAGCTTCTGGTTCCTGCCGCTGGGGATGTGCCTGGTCGCCATCGTGCTGGCCACCCTCACGCTGTGGATCGACGACAACTACGACGGGACGCTCGGCGGCCTGATCGCGACCGCGGGCCCGACCGGCGCCCAGAACGTGCTCACCACGGTGGCGGCCACGATGATCACCGTCGGCGCCACGGTGCTGTCGGTGACGATCGTGGCGATGCAGCTCGCGAGCACCCAGTTCGGGCCCCGCATCCTCACCAACTTCGTCCGCGACCGGGTCAACCAGGCCTCGCTCGGCTCGTTCGTCGCGGTGTTCGTCTACTCCGTGATCGTGCTGCGCCGTACCGGTGACTCGCCCGACTCGCTGCCCCGGGTCTCGGTGTTCGTCGCGCAGCTGCTCACGGCCGGCGCCGTCGTCATGCTCATCGTCTTCGTCCACCACATCGCCAGGACCATCCAGGCGATGAACCTGGTCGGGCTGATCGCTCGCGACGTCGGTGAGTCGATGGACCGGCTCTTCCCCGAGCCGGCCGCCGACGACGACGTCGAGCCGGCCGAGGAGTGCCCGGACCTCGACGGGAAGGGTACGACCGTCAACGCGGTCACCACCGGCTACCTCCAGCTCGTCGACCTCGAGGACCTCGTCGAGCTGTGCGAGGAGCACGACCTGCTGCTGCGGCTGAGCGTCCGCCCCGGCAAGTTCCTCGTGGGCCACACCCCGGTCGCCCGGGCGTGGACCGGCGACGGCGGGTCGGCCGCCGACCTGTCCGACGAGGTGAGGGACGAGCTGGCCGCCTGCTTCACGACCGGACCGCGGCGTACCCACGGCCAGGACGCCGAGTTCCCCGTCAAGCAGCTCGTCGAGGTGGCGGTGCGCTCGCTGTCGCCGGCCATCAACGACCCGATCACCGCCTGCGCGTGCACCGACCACCTCGGGGCGGCGCTGTGCCGCCTCGCCGAGCGGCGGATGCCCCCGGACGTGCTCGCGGGTCCCGACGGCCGGGCCCGGATCGTCCACGGCGACCCCTTGACCTTCGCGATGATGGTGGGGGTCTGCTTCGACCAGATCCGGCAGGCGGCCGACTTCCACGTCACGGTCTACATCCACCTGCTCGAGGCGCTGGAGCGCGCCGTGCCGTGCCTGACCGAGGCCGAGCAGCGCGAGCCCGTACGCCGCCAGGCCGACCTCGTCCTCGAGCGCGCCGAGCAGGCGGTCGCCCAGGAGGCCGACCGCGACGCCGTACGCCGCCGCCACGCGCGGGTCGTCGACCTGCTCGACGAACGGGACTGACGGGACCGGTCGTCAGCGCAGCCGCGGCGGGATCGGGTCCGGCAGCCGCGGCGGCACCACGGCCTCGTGGGCCCGGTCGCGCACGGCCTGCTTGATCTGCTCGAGGTTGTTGCGCAGCAGGTCGCTGATCAGCTCGTCGGTGCGCGGGTCGTCGAGCATCTCGATCAGCACCCGCAGCGTGGTCTCGGAGACCTCGTTGACGATCATGTCGTAGCCGGGCAGCCGCCCGATCAGCCGGACGTTCGGGTCGTGCCTGACCTTCTCCGCGACCAGCGCCTTGAGCTCGTCGTGGTTCTCCTTGAGGGCCTCGGAGATGTTGCGCGTGTAGTGACCGGTCTGGAGCACCGCGGCCACCTCGTCGAGCACGACGATCGTCAGCGGCCGCTTCACCAGCGTCAGTGCCCGCTCCGTCAGGCCCGAGGCACGCTCGACCACGCGGGGACGGCGCATCCCCATCCGCACCAGGAGCGCCCCCACGACGGCCGCCGCGACCGAGGTGCCGACGATCAGGGCGAGCACCAGCAGCAGCACCTGCAGGGTGCTGAGTCCCTCGAGCCATGGCGACATGCGGCCCATCCTCCCCGACACGCGGGCGGACGGCACGGTTTGACGACTCCGGATTCATTGTGCTTTATTCCTAGTTATCCACTAGATTTTGCACGTATCATCAAGAAACGGGTCATTCAATGCGCAAGCTCCTCGTGCTCGCTGTCGTGGGCCTCTTCGCCCAGCTGGTCGACGGGTCCCTCGGCATGGCGTACGGCGTCACCTCGTCCACGCTCCTGCTCGCGACCGGCGTCGCCCCGGCCGCCGCATCGGCCGCCGTCCACTTCTCCGAGATCGGCACCTCGCTGGTCTCCGGCTTCTCCCACCACAAGCTCGGCAACGTCGACTGGAAGACCGTCGGCATCCTGGCCGTGCCGGGCTTCGTCGGCGCCTTCGCCGGCGCAACCTTCCTCGCCAGCCTGCCGGCCGACACCGCCAAGCCCTGGGTCGCGGGCCTGCTGCTCGCGCTCGGCCTCTACGTGATCTACCGGTTCCTGGTCCTCGGCGGTCGTCGCCCCACCTTCAAGGCACGTCCCGGCCCGAAGTTCCTGGTCCCGATGGGCCTGGTCGGCGGCACCCTCGACTCCATCGGTGGCGGGGGCTGGGGCCCGGTCGGCACCACCACGCTGCTGTCCTCGGGCCGGCTCGAGCCCCGCAAGGTGGTCGGCTCCATCGACACCTCCGAGTTCGTGGTCGCCGTCGGTGGCTCGCTGGGCTTCCTGTTCGCGCTGAGCAGCGCCGGCATCCCGTGGGACTTCGCGCTCGCCCTGCTGGCCGGAGGCGTGATCGCCGCCCCGATCGCCGCCTGGCTGGTCAAGCACCTGCCCGCCCGGGTGCTCGGAGTCGCTGCCGGTGGCCTGATCGTCCTCACCAACACCAAGACCATCGCCGAGACCCTCGGGGCCACCGGCGGCACGGTCGGCCTCATCGCCGCGGTCGTCGCGGTGCTGTGGATCTCGGGCATCGCCTGGGCCGTCGCCCAGGAGCAGAAGTCCCGTCAGGTCGCACGGCTCGAGGAGGCCCCTGCCGGGGTCTGACCCGCCCCGGCGGGACGGCGGTCGGTGGGGCCCTGCGCCCCGCCGGCCGCCGTCGTACGTCCGGGGCCGGGTGTCCGGCGTCACGGAAGAACCCGGCCGCCGCGCTCGTTGTGCCGAGCGGACCCGACACCCAGGAGCTGAACCACCGTGAGCGACCGTTCCACCCACGCCTCCCCCCGCCGACGCAGCATCCCGTTCTGGGCCCAGATCTTCGCCGGCCTCGCGCTCGGCGTGGTGCTGGGCCTGGTCGCCCGCAGCTACGACGTCGCGGGCCTCACCACGTTCCTGGAGATCCTGGGCAGCACCTTCGTGACGCTGCTGCGCACGATCGTGGTGCCGCTGGTCTTCCTCGCCATCGTGGTGAGCGTCAGTCGGCTGCGTGAGGTGACGAACGCGATGCGGCTGGCCGGCCAGACCCTGCTGTGGTTCGCGATCACCGCCGCGATCGCCGTGGTCATCGGGATCAGCCTCGGGCTGCTCACCGACCCGGGGCTGCGCACGAGCGTCGACGCGGGCGCCGCGGCACCGCCCGAGAGCACCGGCTCCTGGCTCGACTTCCTCACCGGCCTGGTGCCCGCCAACATCCTGGGCCTGTCCGGGTCGGTGTCCGAGGGCGCGGTCGCGCTCGACTTCAACGTGCTGCAGATCGTGGTGCTCGCGCTGCTGATCGGCGGCGCGGTCCTCAAGACCGGCGAGAAGGCCGAGCCGTTCCTGGCGTTCGCCGAGTCGTTCCTCGCGGTCGTCCAGACGGTGCTGTGGTGGATCATCCGGCTGTCCCCGATCGGCACGCTCGGCCTGATCGGCACCGCGGTCGCGACGTACGGCTGGGAGCTCGTCTCGCCGCTCGCCGTCTTCACCCTCGACGTCTACCTCGGCTGCGCGATCGTGCTGCTGGTCGTCTACCCCGTCCTGCTGCGCGCCCACGGCCTGAGCCCGGTCAAGTTCTTCTCCGGCGCCTGGCCGGCGCTCCAGCTGGCGTTCGTGTCGCGCTCGTCGGTCGGCACGATGCCGGTGACGCAGTACGTCACGACCCGCAACCTCGGCGTCTCGCCCGACTACGCGTCCTTCGCCGTCCCGCTCGGGGCCACCACCAAGATGGACGGCTGCGCGGCGATCTACCCCGCGCTCGCCGCGATCTTCGTCGCCCAGTTCTTCGGCGTGGAGCTCGGGCTGTCCGACTACCTGCTGATCGCCTTCGTCTCCGTCGTCGGGTCGGCTGCCACGGCGGGGCTCACCGGGGCGGTCGTGATGCTCACCCTCACCCTGACCACGCTCGGGCTGCCCCTCGAAGGTGTCGGCCTGCTGCTCGCCGTCGACCCGATCCTCGACATGATGCGCACCATGACGAACGTCGCCGGCCAGGCGCTGGTGCCGACGATCGTGGCCAAGCGGGAGGGCCTGCTCGACCAGGCGGCGTACGACGGGGAGCGCGCGGGCGACCCGATCGGGGACATGCAGCAGCCCGTCGCCGCCTGACGGGCTGAGCCGTCACTTCTGCAGGTTCAGAACAGGCCGAGCCGTCACTTCTGCAGGTTCGGGCAGGGCTGAGCCGGGTCTCACACCTGCACAAGTGACGGCTCGCGGAGGAAGCGGAGAGCTCGTCCACCGGCTCATGCACCAGCGCATCATCGTGCTCGGCGAGGCGCTCGAGGAGGCCAACGGCAACCGGCTGGCCGCCAGTGCCGGCCAGTTCCTGCTCTCCGCCGGTACGCCGGGCAAGCGCTACGCGCTCCCCCACTCGCGGGTGCTGCTCCACCAGGGCTCGGCCGGGATCGCCGGCCGGCCGTCGACATCGAGATCCAGGCCGACGACCTGCGGCTGACCCGCGACACGGTCATCGGGCTGGTCGCCGAGCACACCGGCCAGGACCGGGACACGATCGAGCGCGACTCGCGCCGCGACGGCGCGCACACGTTCTACGAGGGGCTCGGCTACACCGCCTCCCACATCGGGTTCAAGCGCCCGCTCTGACGGGACCCGACCCCCACGGGTGGTCGACATCGTCACCACCCCTGCGCCAAGGTGGAGGTGTGCGTTGACGTCGGACGACGATCCCCAGGAGGACAACCGACATGAGCACCACCACCAGCACCAGCCCGAGCACCCCCGCCCAGCACCTCGACGAGGCCGGCCACACCGCACCCTCGCCCGGCCGGGCCGACTGGGACGCGGCGGCCCTCACCGCCCGCTACGACGAGGTCCGCGGTCTCACCGAGACGCTCGCTGCGCCGCTCTCGCCGGAGGACCAGACCGTGCAGTCGATGGCCGACGTGTCACCGACGAAGTGGCACCGCGCCCACGTCACCTGGTTCTTCGAGACGTTCCTGCTCGCGGAGAACGAGACCGGCTTCGCGCCCTTCCAGGACCAGTACTGGTTCCTCTTCAACAGCTACTACGAGGCGGTCGGCCCGCGCTACTCCCGTCCCGACCGTGGCCTGATCACCCGCCCCGGCGCGCACGACGTCGGTGTCTACCGCGGCAACGTCGACGCCCGCGTGCGCGACCTGGTCGACACCCTCGACGAGGGCCGGCTCACCGCGCTCACCCCGACCATCGAGCTCGGCTTCCACCACGAGCAGCAGCACCAGGAGCTGCTGCTGATGGACATCAAGCACGTGCTGTCGCGCAACCCGCTGCAGCCGGCGTACGCCGGGGCGCCGCTCGCGCGCTGCGAGCCCGACACCCTCGGCTGGGTCGACGTCGACCGGCGGCCTGGTCGAGATCGGCCACCGCGGCGCCGGCTTCAGCTTCGACAACGAGCTGCCGCCGCACCAGCAGTGGCTCGAGCCCTACCGGCTCGCCGACCGGCTGGTCACCAACGCGGAGTGGCTGGAGTTCGTCGCCGACGGCGGCTACGACCGGCCCGACCTGTGGCTCTCCGACGGCTGGGCGCTGGTGCAGTCCGAGGGCTGGCGCGCGCCGTTCTACTGGACCGACGCCGACGGGGTCTGGCTCGAGCACACGCTGCACGGCACCTGGCCGGTCAACCCGGGGCTGCCGGTGAGCCACGTCAGCTTCTACGAGGCCGACGCGTTCGCGACCTGGGCCGGGCGGCGACTCCCGACCGAGGCCGAGTGGGAGCACGCGGTGGTCGACGACGGCCAGGCCTCCTCGGTGCGCGGCAACCTCGCCGACCACGACACCTTCCACCCGCGCCCGGCCACGCCTGCGCCCGCGGGCTCCCGGCTGCGGCAGGTCTACGGCGACTGCTGGGAGTGGACCCAGTCCGCCTACCACCCCTACCCCGGCTTCCGGCCGCCCGCGGGCGCCATCGGCGAGTACAACGGCAAGTTCATGTCCAACCAGATGGTGCTGCGGGGCGGGTGCGCACTCACACCGCCGGGCCACGCGCGGGCGACGTACCGCAACTTCTTCCCGCACCGCGCGCGCTGGGCCCTCACCGGCGTCCGCCTGGCCGACGGCGGCGTGCCGGCGGTCGCCGGATGAGCGGCCGCGAACCGGTCGTCTCGGTGCTGCTCGACCCCGACTGGGCGTCGGGGTCGCTGGTCGACGACGTCCGCCGGGGGCTGGGGAGCCGGCCGTTGCGGCTGCCGCCGAAGTGGTTGTACGACGACCGCGGCTCGGCGCTCTTCGACGAGATCACCCGGCTCGCGGAGTACTACCCGTTCCGTGCCGAGCGCACCATCCTCGAACGGCACGCTGCCGACATCGCGGCCGCCTGCGACGCGACCACGCTCGTGGAGCTCGGCAGCGGGACCAGCGAGAAGACGCGGCTGCTGCTCGACGCGCTCGTGGCCACCGGCCGGCTCGAGCTCTTCGTACCGATGGACGTCTCCGAGGGGACGTTGCGGGAGGCGGCCGCGGCCCTCGACGCGCGCTACCCCGACCTCGAGGTGGCGGCGGTCGTCGGCGACTTCACGCTCCACCTGCGCCAGCTGCCCCGCACCGGCCGGCGGATGGTCGCCTTCCTCGGTGGCACGATCGGCAACCTCTACGTCGAGGAGCGCGCGGCGTTCCTCGGGGCGCTCGCCGACTCCCTCGAGCCCGGCGAGTGGGTGCTGCTCGGCACCGACCTGGTCAAGGAGGTCGACCGGATGGTCGCGGCGTACGACGATGCCGGCGGGGTGACCGCCGAGTTCGTCGGGAACGCGCTGCGCGTGCTCAACCGCGAGCTCGGCGCCGACTTCGCACCGGACGCGTTCTCCTACGTGCCCTTCTGGGACCCACGCGAGGAGCGGATGGACCTGCGGCTGCGGGCCGAGGTGCCGCAGCGGGTGCGCGTCCCCGGCGCCGACCTGGTCCTGGACCTGGCGGTCGGCGAGGAGGTGCAGGTTGAGATCTCGACCAAGTTCCGCCCCGAGCGGATCCGCGCCGAGCTCGACGCGGCCGGCTTCGACGTCACCGGGTCCTGGTCGGACCCGGACGGCGACTTCGCGGTCACGCTCGCGCGGCGGCGCTGACGACGCGCGCCAGACGCGGGAAATGAGGAACGGCGGCCCCGGGAGACCCGGGACCGCCGTTCGTTCACAGCGAGGTGCGGAAGGTCAGAGCTTCCGGACGTTCTCGGCCTGGGGACCCTTGGGGCCCTGGGCGAGGTCGAACTCGACCTGCTGGTTCTCGTCGAGGGTCTTGAAGCCGGTGCCCTGGATGGCGGTGTGGTGGACGAAGACGTCCTGGCCGCCGTCAGCCTGAGCGATGAAGCCGAAGCCCTTGTCGTCGTTGAACCACTTCACGGTGCCCTGAGCCATGTCATATTCCTTCGGTGTTCGTGTGGGGACACTGTGTCCTCCACAAAAGCTGAACCATCTGCACTACCACCGATGTCCAGCGAAACCGAAGACCGACTGTGCGTGTGCCGGCACCCTCCTGTTGGGTACCGGGAGGCGAACAAGCCTCACCAGCAAGCACTACGGTACCCCCCACCCCCCACCAGTGGGAAACGCGGGCGCATGGAACGGACGCCAGCGGAGACGGCAAGGGGGTGAGCACGACCCGACTTCCCCAGCAGACCCGCTTCGGCCACCTCTCCATCGCCTACGACGAGCGCGTCCTGCGCCCCCGGCGGTGGACCGTCCGGCAGTCCCGATGGGCCGCCGAGATGCTGCCGACCGCGCCCCCGGGGCCGGTGCTGGAGCTGTGCGCCGGCGCCGGGCAGATCGGCCTGCTCGCCGTCGCGTCGTCGCAGCGCCGGCTCGTCGCGGTGGACCTCGACCCGGTCGCCTGCGAGTTCGCGCAGATCAACGCACGGACCGCCGGGATGGAGGGGCGGGTGGAGGTCCGGCAGGGCGACCTGCGGGAGGATGCGCTCCGCCCGGACGAGCGTTTCGCCCTGATCCTCGCCGACCCGCCCTACCTCCCCTCCTCCCAGACCGATCGCTATCCGGAGGACCCACTGCTGGCGATCGACGGTGGCGCCGACGGTCTCGACCTCGTCTGGCCGTGCGTGGACGCCGTCGCGCACCATCTCCTGCCGGGGGCCCGCGCGCTGCTGCAGCTGCGCAGTGTCGCGCAGGTGCACCAGGTCCGCGACCGGCTGGATGCCGACGGTGACCTCCGGGTGCTGGAGTACCGCTCCCACGGTCGTGGCGCGCTGACGCTGCTGGGTCGCTCCTGACGGCTCCCGGTCACGGCGCCTGCGCCCGGGAGCAAGTGGCACCGGCAGTCGATCTCCGGTAGGCAGGGGGGTCGGCGTCCGGACGGACGCCGGACCCCGACGGAAGGGCACCCGTGACCTCCAGGACGGCCTCGACGTCAAGCCGCAGTTCAGCCGCGACGGCGCGGTGGTCGACACCCCCCGCCGTCGGATGGCCGAGGAGTCGGTCGACCCCGAGACGGCCTACCACGTCATCCGGGACGAGCTGATGCTCGACGGCCACGCCCGCCTCAACGTCGCGACCTTCGGCACCACCTGGATGGAGCCGCAGGCCGAGATGCTGATGGCCGAGGCGGCCGACGTCAACATCGTCGACCGCGACGAGTACCCGCAGACCGCCCAGCTCGAGGATCGCTGCCTCGACATCATCGCCGACTTCTGGAACGCCCCCGACCCCGACGACCCGGTCGGCTGCTCGACCATCGGCTCCTCGGAGGCCTGCATGCTCGCCGGCATGGCGCTGACGTGGCGCTGGAAGAACCGGCAGCGCGAGGCGGGCCGGTCCACCGACCGCCCCAACCTCGTCGTCGGCGCCAACGTCCAGGTTTGCTGGCACAAGTTCTGCCGCTACTGGGAGGTCGAGCCCAAGGAGATCCCGATCCGTCCGGGCGAGACGACGTTGCACCCCGAGGACGTCGCGGCCGCCTGCGACGAGAACACGATCGGCGTCGTCGGCATCCTCGGCTCCACCTTCGACGGCGCCTACGAGGACATCGCCGGGATGGCGAAGGCGCTCGACAAGCTCGAGATGGAGAAGGGGATCTACGTCCCGATCCACGTCGACGCGGCATCCGGCGGACTGTTCGCCCCCTTCGTCGACCCGCACCTGGTCTGGGACTTCCGGATCGAGCGGGTGCAGTCGATCAACGCGTCCGGCCACAAGTTCGGCCTGGTCTACCCCGGCGTCGGCTGGGTGCTGTGGCGCAGCCACGAGGCGCGTCCGGAGGAGTTGGTCTTCCGGGTCGACTACCTCGGCGGCGACCACCCGACGATGTCGCTGAACTTCACCAAGCCGGGCTCCGGCGTGGTTGCGCAGTACTACCAGTTCGTGCGCCTGGGCTACGAGGGCTTCAAACGGGTCCACCAGCACAGCCGCGACATCGCGAAGGTGATGGCGCAGGCGATCCAAGCGATGGACGAGTTCGAGGTCATCGCCGACGGCTCCGACCTGCCCGTGGTCGCGTTCTGCTTCAAGGGCGCCGACACCAAGACCGGCAGGCCCCGCAAGGGCTCCTACGCCGACAAGGTCGACTACACGCTCAGCGACGTGGCCGACTGGATGAGGCAGGGCGGCTGGGCCGTCCCGGCGTACCCCTTCTGCGCGGACCGCGAGGACATGGAGATCATCCGGGTGGTGGTGCGCAACGCCTTCAGCCGCGACCTGGCCGAGATGTTCCTGATGGAGCTCGGTCGGGCCGTCGGCCGGTGCGACGGGAGCGGCGAGGACCCGCGCGGGGCGTTCCGGCACTGATCGGCTCGCAGGCGGTCAGGGACGCAGCTTGCGCGGCAGCTGCTGGTGGGTGCCGTCGCACCACGGGGAGGTCGCGGTGCGCCCGCAGCGGCAGACCGCGCTGACCGGTCGCGTGGTGCGGTGGCACGAGCCGTCGGCGTCCTGCACCACGTGGTCACCGCGCAGCAGCAGCGGGCCACCCGGGCAGACCACGACGTCCGGGTGGTCCTCGGGGACCCCGGCGCTCACGCGGAGGCCTCCTCGACGACCGGCGCCCACCGGTCCAGCATCGCCGCGGCGTACCGCGCCTCGAGGTCGAGGCAGGTGAAGGCGCCGAGGAAGACGTCGTCGAGGAGCTCGGGCTCCGCGGCCACCAGGCCGCCGCAGACGCCGCGACAGGCGAGCTGGTCGTGCACGGCGTCGGCCTCCACGTGCTCGGAGTAGTAGTCGGCCATGGCGCCGTCCAGCCCGAGCCGCGCCAGGCCTTGGGCGATCCGCCGCGACGGTAGCGAGCTCGTGGCCTCGAACGCGGCCAGGTGCCCGACGGAGGCACCACGGAGCCGGCGGTGCAGGCCGAAGAGCGTCATCGCGTTGTTCTGCTCGAGGACCTCGACGGGGGCGTCGTCGACGTAGGCCCCCGGGGTCGGGTCCAGCCCGACCGCGGCCAAGCCGCGGGCGAAGAGGTGGGAGTGCAGCCGACGCGGGTCGCCGCCGC
Source organism: uncultured Actinomycetota bacterium (assembly GCA_963754575.1). GTDB lineage: Bacteria > Actinomycetota > Actinomycetes > Propionibacteriales > Nocardioidaceae > Nocardioides. Next base: position 502,857 of record CAVWGQ010000027.1, read on the forward strand.
CGTACTCGTCGAAGGCGATCTCGAGCATCGCGGCCTTCGCCGCCACCGGCAGCCGGGGGATCGTCAGCGCGGTCGGGTCGTACTCCTGCAGGTGGTAGAGCGAACGGTGGCGCAGCAGCTCGAGCACCTCGTCCTCGCTCGCGGTGCGCTGGACGTACGGCGAGAGCGCCGGTCCGTCGTACGCCGCGACGTACTCGAACAGCGCCTCGCCCACGTCACCCTCCGGCACCGACCCGGGGAACCGCGAGCGCAGCCGTCGCTCGAGGTCGTCCTCGAGCCGGCGACGCAGGTGGTGCAGGTCGGGGTCCCACTCGGCCGTGTCGTCGACGCCGACGTAGCCGCGGTAGTGCAGGGAGTGCAGGACCCACAGCGCCAGCGCTGCGTCCTCGCCCTCCTCGACCGTGACCCCGCTGAGGTCAGGACGCAGGTCAGGCCGCAGGGCGGGACGGAGCAGGGCTGCGAGGAGGGCCTCGCTCAGCGGTCCCCGGGGGCTGGGGAGGTGGGCGGTCATGCCCTGTCCGTACCCCCGCTGCCGGTGGGCCATGCAGGCGGGACCGCCCCACGTCCTCTCAGGACGTGGGGCGGCCGGTTCCTGCAGTGCACGCGCCTCGCGTCAGTGCAGCGGGTCGGGGGTCCCGGGCCGGAACGCCTGGGTGGCGTTCGGGTCGTAGGACCCGGTCGTGCCGGTCGTGCCGGTCGTGCCGGTCGTGCCGCTGTCGGGGCGACGCTCCTGGAACTCGCCCTGCGCGCGGTCGGCTCCGACCTGCGCGTCCTGCTTGGCACGGGACGCGGCATCCGCGCCCTTGTCCTTCGCCTGGCGCAGCGCGTCGGCCGCGAGGTCGCGACCACCGAGGCCGAAGGCGAGGGCGAGGCCCAGCGCCAGGGCGAACATGATGGCGGTGAAGGCGATCCGGATGATCTCCGGGGCGATCTGCAGCTGCTCGAGGATCATGAAGGTCGCGAGCACCATCACCAGCGCCGGGACCACGGTGGCGGCGATCTTGCCGGTCGGGGTGTCACCCATGAAGCGGGTGACCGCACCGGCAACGGCGCCGGACACCAGGGCCGCGACGACGAAGATCAGGATCGCGACGATCACGTTCGGCAGGTAGGCCAGCACCTGGTTCATGAAGCTGGTGGCGGCCGGGATCCCGAGCGCGCCGATGGCGCTGGTCAGGAAGAAGACGAAGATCAGCCAGAAGACGACCGTGGCGATGCCGCCGCTCGGCGACGCACCCGGCAGGACCGAGTCGACGTACTTGCGAGCGGAGCTCTCATGGAGCTTCTCGTCGACGTGCACCTTCTCCAGGAGCTTGCGCACGACGCCGGAGACGACCTTGGCGACGATGAAGCCGACGAGCAGGATGACCAGGAAGCCCAACAGGTTGGGCAGGAAGTCGAAGATGCCGTCGGTGGTGTTCTGGAAGCTGTCACCGATGTCCACGGGGGTGTCCTTTCATTCGGTGGTCGTCCGCCTCGAGGGTGGACGTGGGTGTCCGTGCCCCGCTCGTCGACCGGCATGCGCTCCCGAGCGCAGATTCACCCCTCGGGGTCAGGCATCGCCTGGTCATGGACTGCTCGCTGCCGGGTACGTTCGGTGAATGACCGAGAACACCGGACAAGAGAAGCAGCCCGACTCGACGGACGACCCCGCCCACGACGCCGGCGAGCCCGACGACTGGTCGAGCGAGGGCGGCGCCGTCTCCGAGGGGCCCGCCACCCACCCCGCCGACGGCACGCCGGAGGACGAGTCGGACAGCTGAGTCCCGGGGTGGACCACCCCCGATCGGGTACGACCTCGCCATGACCTCGACCGTGTGGGACGACCGCCCGACCGCGACGCCGATCACCGACCTCGACGGCCACGACGGACCGCTGGACGACGTCGTCGTCGGAGCCGGTCTCGCCGGCCTGGTGACCGGGGTGCTGCTGGCGCGAGCGGGGCGTCGGGTGGTGGTCGTGGAGGCACGCCGACGGGGTGCGGTCACGACCGGACACTCCTCCGCCAAGCTGTCCTTGCTGCAGGGGACCAAGCTCTCCCGGATGCGACGCCACCACACCGCCCGGCTGGTCTCGGCGTACGTCGAGGCGAACCGGGAGGCGCTGTCGTGGGTGCTCGGCTTCTGCGAGGAGCAGGGCGTCGCGGTGCAGCGCCGACCGGCCGTGACGTACGCCGCCGACGACTCGGAGACCGGCACCGCCCGCGACGAGGAGCGGGCCGCGCTCGGGGCCGGGCTGCCGGTGCGCTGGGTCGAGGACCTCGACGTACCCGTGCCGCACCGGGGTGGCGTCCTCCTCGACGACCAGGCGCAGCTCGACCCGCTCGACCTCGTGGAGGCGCTGGCCCTCGAGCTCCGGGCAGCCGGGGGGCTGCTGCACGAGGGCCGGCGGGTCGTCGACGTGGCGTGGGACGGTCGGCAGGTCGAGCTCGACGACGGCAGGCTGCTGGAGACCTCCACCGTCGTCCTCACGACCGGGTCGCCGGTGCTCGACCGGGGCCTCGGGTTCGCCAAGCTCGAGCCGACGCGGTCCTACGTCACCACCTTCACCGGAGCACAGCCCCCCGACGCGATGCTGCTCTCCGCCGGGAGTCCCGGGTGGTCGCTGCGCAGCGTCGAGCGCCCCGACGGCTCGAGCCAGCTCATGGTCGGCGGTGCGGGACACGTCGTGGGGCGCGTCCGCTCGGAGCAGGAGCACCTCGACGCGCTGCGCGACTTCGCCACCACCCACTACCCCGGGGCCACCGAGACCCACGCCTGGTCCGCCCAGGACTACGGCGCCGTCGACGGCGTCCCGTGGATCGGGCCGCTGCCGCGTGGCCGCGGTCGGATCCTGGTGGCCAGCGGCTTCGACAAGTGGGGCATGACCAACGCGGTCGTCGCCGCGCTGAGCAACACCGCCGAGATCCTGCAGGGCAGCCCGCCGCCGTGGCAGCGCACGATGCGGCACCGGATCACCGGACCGGGCACCGCGGCGGGCGTCGCGGGCCTGAACCTGCGGGTCGGGCTCGCCGCGTGCACGTCAGCGCCGGGCCTGGGCCGCCGCCCGCTCTGCACGCACCTCGGGGGCGTGCTGCGCCGCAACGACGCCGAGGGGACCTGGGACTGCCCGCTCCACGGGTCCCGGTTCGCCGACGACGGCTCCGTGCTGGAGGGTCCGGCCACCAAGCCGTTGCGCGGCCGTTGACGGGCTATCGGTTCCGGCGCAGCCGGACCCGGTCGTGCGCGACCGCGGCGCGGGCGGCGTTCATGCCGCAGGCGCCGTGCACCCCGCCACCGGGATGGGCCGACGCGGAGCCGAGGTAGAGCCCCTTGACGGGCGTCTCGGCCCGGCCGAGGCCGGGGATCGGTCGGAAGACGAGCTGCTGGTGCAGCTGCGCCGTACCGCCGTTGATCGAGCCACCCTGCAGGTTGGCGTCCATCGCCTCCATCTCGCGTGGTCCGAGCACCCGACGCGCGAGGATCCGCGAGCCGAGCCCGGGGGCGCGCTCCTCGATCCGCGCCTGCATCCGGTCGGCGAAGCGCTCGAGGTCGTCGCGGTCCCAGGTGCCGCGGATGCTGCCGTCGCCGGCGTCGCGGCGTACCTGCTGGGGCACGTGGGTGTAGGCCCACAGAGACTCGGTGCCGCCCGGCGAGCGGCTGGGGTCGGACGTCGTCATCTGACCCGTGAGCAGGAAGGGGTCGGCGGGCACGGAGTCGTCGGCGACCTCGCCCAGTGCCTGCGACATCTGGTGCAACGAGTCCGAGACGTGCACCGTCCCGGGCGCGTACGCCGGCGGCTGCTCCCAGGGGACCGGCCCGTCGAGCGCCCAGTCGACCTTGACGGTGGCGGCGTCGAGCCGGAAGGACTGCATCGCGCGGACGACGCGGGGCGGGAGCTGCTCGGCACCCACGAGGTCCCCGTACAACCGGGTCGCGAGCACGTCGGCGACGACCGCCCGATCGGCGACGACCCGCTCGCCGCCACCCACCTCGACCCCGACCGCCCGGCCTCCCTCGAGGAGCACTCGGGTGACGATTGCGTCGCACCGGATCTCGCCTCCCAGCGACCGGGCCCGGCGCGCCAGTGCCTGGGTGAGCTCGCCGGCCCCGCCCACGGGGACGGGGAAGCCGACAGTCTGCCCGAGCATGCACAGCAGCAGCCCCATCACTCCCGACCCGGTCGCGTCGAGCGGGATGTCGGCGTGCCCGGCGTTCCCCGCCAGCAGCAGCCGGGGGCCGTCCCCACGGAAACGGGAGCGACCGAGCTCGTTCGCGGGCGAGAGCAGGGTACGGACGAAGTCGAGACCTCCGACGGAGCGCAGCCGGGCCAGCAGCCCGAGTCCGTGCCGAATCGGCGGGAACGGGGTGAGCAGGGCGCCGACGAGGTGGTCCCCCACCCGGTCCCACTCCGCGCACAGGTCCAGCCACGCCTGGCCGTCGCCCGGGGCGTCGGACTCGAAGAGGTCGGCGGTGACCTCGCGATCGCGGTGGAGCAGGGCCCAGGAGCCGTCCGGCCGGGGATGTCCGAGGACGGCGGGGGCATGCGTCCACTGCAACCCGTGACGCTCGAGGTCGAAGGACCGCACGGTCGGCGAGGTGGCCGCGAGGGGGTAGAACGCGCTGAAGGTGTCGTGCACGAAGTCCGGGTGGACATCCCGGTCGCTGCGCACCGCCCCGCCGACATCGGGCTGCGCCTCCAGCACCAGCACCGACCAGCCTGCGTCGAGCAGGTGGTTGGCGGCGACCAGGCCGTTGGGGCCGGCGCCGATGACGACGGCGTCGTAGGCCACCCGCTAGCGCCGCTCGGCCACGGCGGCGAGCCGGCGCAGCGCCTCGATGTTGCGGACGTGGATCATCGGATGCCGCAGCAGCGCGGGCACGAGCACGCCCGGGCCGGAGACCGCGTCCTCGTGCAGCTCCACCAGCGTCCCCCCGTCCTGCTCCGTCAGCGTGACCAGCACCTCCGCCTCACCGGCAGGCCAACCGCGGGCCCGGAGCCGCAGCTCGCGCCCGGGTGTCACCTCGAGCACCTCGGTGTTGTCGTCCACGACCAACGGCCAGACGCCGGCCGAGTGGTGCAGCTTCGCGCCCACCGCCGGCCAGTGCTCGTCCACCTCGCGCATGCGCGTCGCACCGACCACCCAGAGCGGGTAGAGCCAGCCGTCCTCGAGCACCTCCCAGACCTTTGCCGGGGGTGCCTTGATCGTCCGCGTGGTCACGTCCATGCCAGTCATGGCCTCCTCGTACCCGACCGTAGCCGGACGATTCCGGACTGCGCCGAGATCATCCCCATACGTGGGGCCAGCGACCCGACACGTCCTCCCCCTCGGGTCGGGGTTCGAAGACGTTGCCGGGCGTCGGACCCACCCGCGCCCGGGACTGGCCGAGCAGCGACATCAAGGGCCCCACCGCGCGGTCGAAGACGCCGGGGAGGAGACGCGAGCCGAGGACCATCAGCGGGTTCGCCGGGCCGACGCCGGCGTCCCGGCGCGGTCTGTCCAGCGCCGCGACGACCCGGGCCGCAACGCGCTCGGGGGAAGAAATAGGCGGCGGTGGGTGACCCAGGTGGCCGGTGTAGCTGCCGGCCAGGTCGTAGATGGGCGTGTTCACCCCTCCCGGGGAGACCAGGCTGACGCCCACTCCCGGTGTACGCCGAGCCTCGATCTGCAGGGTGCGGACCAGCCCGTGCACCGCCCACTTGCTCGTGCAGTAGGGGCTCATGGTCGGGGTGGCGATCTTGCCGAGCACCGACCCCAGCACGACCAGCGAGCCCCCTTGTTGCTCCTCGAAGACCCGAAGGGTGCTCCGCGCGACATTCGCTGTGCCCAGCACGTCCGTGCGGATGATCTGGTCGAAGACGTCCACCGGGATCTGGGTGAACCGTCCGTAGGCCAGCACGGCGGCGGCGTGCACGACGCCGTCCAGCCGACCAGCCCGTGCCACGACGCCGTCGACCACGTCGTCGACGGCTGCCGCGTCCCCGACGTCGACCGTGGCCACCTCGACGTGAGGGGCCCCGCGCGCCACGCACTCGCGGCGTACCTCCTCGAGCGACTCCGCCGAGCGCGACACCAGGACCAGGGAGTCACCGCGGTCGCTGAGTCGGTGGGCGACGGCGCGCCCGATGCCCGACGACGCTCCCGTCACGAGAACGGTCCTGGTCGGGTCGGTGGGCGGCATGACACTCCTTCTTCGGGCAGCTGGTGAGGCGTCCGTACCCGGACCGTCCCACATCACTCCACGGACGGGTCGAGTTCGTGGCATCAATCGGTCCTGTCGGGGTACGAACCCGCCATGAAGGCAGTCACCTGGCACGGACGCAAGGACATGCGCGTCACCGACGTCCCCGACCCCCGCATCACCGAACCGACCGACGCGATCGTCCAGATCACGTCGACCGGCCTCTGCGGTTCCGACCTGCACCTGTACGACCCCCTGGCGCCGTTCATGACGCCGGGGGACGTGGTGGGTCACGAACCCATGGGAGTGGTCATCCAGGTCGGCTCGGCGGTGGCCGATCTCGCGGTGGGCGATCGCGTCGTCGTCCCCTTCAACATCAGCTGTGGCACCTGCTGGATGTGCAGCCAGGGGCTGTTCAGCCAGTGCGAGACCACGCAGAACCGCGAGCACGGGACCGGCGCCAGCCTGTTCGGCTACAGCAAGCTGTACGGCGCGGTGCCGGGCGGTCAGGCCGAGCAGTTGCGCGTCCCCTTCGCCGACCAGCTCCCCATCAAGATCCCGCACGAGGGCCCGGACGACCGGTACCTGTACCTGTCCGACGTACTGCCCACGGCCTGGCAGGCCGTGGAGTACGCCGACTGTCCCGACGGCGGCACGCTGCTGGTGGTGGGTCTGGGTCCGATCGGCGACATGGCCGCGCGCATCGCCCGCCATCGCGGACTCCGCGTCCTGGGTGTCGACCTGGTGCCCGAGCGCCTGGCGCGCGCTCAGGGCCGTGGGGTCGAGACCATCGACGCCAGCGGCAAGGTGGACGTGGTCGAGGAGGTCCGGTCCCGCACCGACGGTCGCGGCGCCGATGCCGTGATCGACGCGGTGGGAATGGAGGCCCATGGCTCTCCGGTCGCCGAGTCGGCGATGAAGGTGCTCGCCCTGCTGCCGAGCGCCCTGCAGCAGAAGTTGATGACCACCGTCGGCGGCGACCGCTCCGCGGCCCTGATCCTGGCGCTCGAGGCAGTCCGGCGCGGCGGCACGGTGTCGGTCAGCGGTGTCTACGGCGGAGCCACCACCCCCCTGCCGATGCTCACGATGTTCGACAAGCAGCTGCAGCTCCGGATGGGACAGGCCAACGTCCGACGCTGGAGCGACGACATCCTCGCCCTGCTCAGCCAGGAGGAGGACCACCTCGGCGTGGAGACGTTCGCGACCCATCACCTGCCGCTGGAGGCGGCGCCGGAGGCGTACGCCGACTTCCGGGCCAAGCGCGACGGCATGGTGAAGACCGTCTTCCGTCCCGGTACCACCTGACGGGCAGGCGAGACGGCTACACAACCCGGATCGTGTCGACCGGCGCCTGTCGGAACGTAGAGGCACCGCAGGCGGCGCACTCTCGATCCTCGACGGTGCCGATCTGCGCGTCGAACGTCACCCCGCGAAGCTCCCACGCATGGTCGTTGTCGGGTCCACAAGTCATGACACGTCAACGACGAGTGCCCTGGGGTCGCTATGACCCCTGGGGGTGGTTCTCGAGTCCGCCCCGGTGGCGGCTGCCATCTGCCAGACGGTGGGGGAGCGGCACGCTCTACAGTCAGGCCGTCCCTGCCCCCGCTTGGACACACCCCCGCCCCGCAGCGCGGCAAGGTGCCCACCCCCTCCCGCCCCCACTGTTGCGAGACCATCCTGAGCCCCCGGCAGTGCGTCCTCGTCGAGCACGACGGTCAGTGGTACGCCGGCCCCCTCCGGTCGAGCGCCACGTCCTCTGGTGGCGCGACCACGCACCTCGTGACCTGGCGCGTCCCCGGGGAGCAGATCCGCATCGACCGGCTCCCGTCGTGCCAGGTTCAGGCCGTCTGACCCGCGCACACGTGATGGCTGGCGAGTCCAGCGTCAGGCGGTGCGCAGGCCGGACTCACAGCTGCAGCAGCGTGCGGACCACGACACCCACGCCGACGGCGCAGATGCCCAGGGCGGCGCCGTAGCGCAGGAAGCCGCGGACGCGACCTCCCAGGAGCCCTCGACGGTCCGCCACGGCCTCGAGCCGCAGCACCGCACCGCGAGCGAGGAGGCCGACCGTCGCGAGGGACACGGCCATCCCGACGCCGAAGGCGAGGACGAGGAACACCCCGAACCAGCCGCGGCCGACCGCGACCGCGGCCAGGAGCAGCAGCAGCGCCGACGGGCTCGGGACCAGTCCGCCCACCAGGCCCATCACCCACGCACCCCCGCGTCCGGGGGCGGCCTGCGGGGCTGCGGCGCCGATCACCGGGGCGGTCGCGACCGCCACGGCGCCGGGTCCGGGTGCGGGCGAGGCGTCGTGGCCATGTCCGTGGCCATGCCCATGCCCATGGCCGTGGCCGTGGCCGTGCCCATGGCCGTGCCCATGGCCGTGCCCGTCGCCGCTGCGGAGTCGCAGCAGCAGGTAGAGACCGAGGGCGAGGATCAGCAGGCCGGTGCTCAGCGTCAGCCAGGGATAGAGACGGGCCGGCACGAAGGTGCTGCTCACCGACACCAGCAGGCCGAGCAGCAGCACGGAGCCGGTGTGCGCCACGGTCACGGCGCCGCCGACCGACAACGCGGCACGCCACGACGAGTCGCCACGCTGGGTCAGGTAGAACGCCATCACCGTCTTGCCGTGTCCCGGCGAGAGGGCGTGGGAGGCACCGAGCACCAGCGCGACCAGCAGCGCGAGCCCGCCGGCGATCCAGCCGCCCTCCGTCAGCAGCGCAGTGGCCTTGCTCGACAGCCAGCCTGCATCGGCCGCAGTCGGCTCGTCACCCCCGCCGGTCTCCGGCAGCGTTCCGGCCGGTCCTCCGGGCGCGACCGTCAGCGTCGCCGACTCGACCGCCAGCGGCGACTGGAGCAGGTCCTCGGGATAGGAGGAGAGGCGGCTGCTGACGCTCTCGGCCGGGACGTCGGTGGCGGTCAGCGTCATCTGGTCGCCGACCGCGGTGACCTCACGCCACCCGACCGCTCCGGGCGCACTGGAGTCCTCGAAGGTGATCGTTCCCGCGTCGAGGTCCGCCTGCCCGGTGAACGAGCAGCTGATCCGGGTCGTGGGCAGCCCGCCCTCCCCCGTGCGCGTGACGGCCGACGCCTCGTCGAGGACCAGGGGGACACCCGAGCCCGCCGCGGTGAGGACCAGGCCACGGCCCGAGGTTGCGCACTCGCGGTCCGCGAGTCGCGGCAGGTCGTCGAGGCGGTCGCCGAGCTGGGCCGTGGGGATCTCCGCGAGGTCTATTACGTGGTCGACCGTGAAGCCGTCGGGGGAGACGAGGATGCCCGTGTAGAGGTTGACGGTGAAGTTGCCGAGGGGGTGGGCGGACGCGGGCGAGGCGGTCAGCGCGAGACAGGCGACGACCGCACCGAGGGCGGCGAGCAGCCGCACCACCAGGCGCCGCATCACGCGCCGTCCAGGTCTCGGAGCACCGCGCGGGCCTGGTCACGTTGCCAGGGGGACAGCCCCGGGTCGGCGGCAAGGCCACGACGCAGGTGGAGGGTCGCCGCCTCGTCCATCCCGAGCGCGGCCTCGATGCTCCCGCGGTGGATCCAGAACCTGGCGTCGGTCGTCCCCAGGGCCGTCGCCTCCCGCGCCAGCTCGAGTGCCCGGGCGTCGCGGCCGACCTGGTGCAGTGCCCACCCGTAGGCGTCGGCGACGTGGACGCTGTGGCGTCGGCCCCACTCCGTGGCCGCGAGGTCGAGCGCCCGCGCGGCCGATCCGTGGTCGGCCTCGTGCACGGCCGCTTCCAGGTCGGTGTCGACGCCCCCCGACTCCAGCAGCGTGACGGTCGCGTCGACGACGTCGAACTGCCGCTGCGCATCGGCGTCGCGGCCCAGGTGGAGGTACAGCTCGCCGAGCTCGGTGAGGTACTCCGGGAGCGGTTGGGCGGCCACGACCTCCTCCCACACAGAGGCGGCACGCGACAAGTTGCCCTGCGCGACGTACCAGCGCGCGAGCGAGACCCGGGCCGGGAGGTAGTCAGGGGTGGCCTCCTGCGCGACGGCCAGCGCCCGCCGGGCCTGCGGCAGCCGGTCCAGCCGACGCTGGAGGTCGGCGTAGAGGGTCAACAGGTAGGAGCGGTCCGACCGGGCACCGGTCTCGGACGCCGTCTCGAGGATGGACGCTGCTCGCGGCAGGTCGCCGCGGAGCTCGAAGGCATACGCGTAGCGGGCCGCGATCGCGGTGCTGGGCTGGCGGCGATCGGCGACGCGGAGCGCCGTCAGCTGGTCCTGGTAGCGCCCCAGCTCGGTGAGCGCGTCGACCCGGATGGCCAGGGCGCTCAGGCCGAGCGGGTTGATGGCCAGCGACTGGTCGGCCAGGTCGAGGGCGCCACTGAAGTCGTGGCGGGCTGCGGCGATGGCCGCTCGGGCGGCCAGGGCTGCGAAGTTGTCGTCGGGCTGCTCCTCGAGGGACCGCGCGGCCGCCTCACCGGCCTTCTCGTAGAACGTGGGTACGCCGGTCAGGCGGCCCTGCTCCACGTAGGCGACGGCGAGAGCCGCCCAGGCGGCGTGGTCGCTGGGCAGCCGGCTCAGGGAGGTCTGCAGTGCCTCGATGGTGCCGGTGAGGTCCTGGCCGGGTGCTGGCGCGCCGAGCTCGGCCACGGGGGCGGGCGTCGACCGCGGCTCGGGCGCCGTGGCCAGACCGATGCCGCCGGACACGCTCAGCACGAGCGCGATGGCGACCAGGATGAGGAGCCGGGGCATCGGGTGCCTTTCGAGGTGGGGACCCAGCCGCGCGACGGTGGACACCGTCGCGCGGCCGGGGGTGGTGGATGGATCAGCTCTCGTCGTCGTCCTGACGGCGACGCCGCATGACGCCGGCGCCACCGGCCAGCAGTGCCAGCATGCCGACACCCAGGGCCGACATGGAGACGTTCTCGTTCTGCAGCATCCCGGTCACGCCACTGGACGACACCGGACCGTTGCCTGCCGACGGGTGTGCGTCCTCCTCGCTGCCACTCTCGGGGAGCGCCAGGTAGGGGAACGTGTCGGCGAACTCGACGTCGTTGGCGTTCACGCCATCGCCGAGGTCGTTCTCATATTCCGGGCCCAGCAGCTCGCCTTCGACGACCTGCAGGGCGATGTCGATCACGTCGTCGCCGAGGCGTCGCCCGTTCGGGAAGCCCTGGTTGTCGCCGCCGATCACGCCGAGGCGGTTGGGGTTCGCCGTCACCGGAGTGCTCATGTTGAGCCGCAGCTGCTCGCTGGGCGTGACCTTGCCCGCGGGCTTGTTGAGTCCCTCGACACCGGTGAGGAACACCGAGACCAGGTCGTTACGGGGAGTCGGCGGCGCTTCGATGCCGTAGATCGCCTCGATCAGCTTGGGCAGCTCCGGGTTGGTGACGTAGTCGAGCGCCGCCACGTCGTCGGTGGGCTTGGAGGCGTTGAACGCGTCCTTGACCGCGAGCGGCAGGACGACCTCGTTGACCAGCGGCATGCCGAGCCGCGAGACCTGGCGGTAACCACCGCCCACGGACTTCTTCGACGTCGTGGACCAGGTGCCGATGATGGGGTTCTTCTTGGGATTGTGCTTCTTGGCGACCCATCGTCGGGGGACCTGGAGGGCCACGGAGTTGACGTTGAACCCGGCGAGGGTGTCGTCGCCGACCTCGGAGAAGTCGCCACCGTAGAGCAGGTCGAAGACACGAAGGTCCAGGAAGAACGAGTCCTCGGCCTGGCCCACGAACGAGCTTCCGTGCTTGCCCACGTTGGTGGTGGCCTGGTCCCGCAGTGTCGCGTAGTCGGGCATGGTTCCCTCACCGACGTGCGAGGGCGCCACCTTCCGGTTCTTGACCAGCACCCGGGTCTTGTTGCCCTTGATCCGTTCCAGCCGGTAGGTCTGGAAGAAGTTCAGGTTCTTGTCGTTCAGGGACGTGACTTCGCCGTTGGCGTAGAGGAACGTGTCCTTGGAGCGGTAGTGGTCCTTGAACGTCCAGCGGAACGTCATGTCGGCCTTGGCGTCCGCGTCGTTGTCGACGTGGATGTCGTAGCGGGCGTCCGTGGCGAAGGCGTAGAAGTTCGGACCACCGGCCGGCTCCTCGAACGGGATCCAGTTGGCGGCCAGCGTGATGCTGCCCTGGCGCTCCGGACTGCGGAAGGCGTACAGGTCCGTGTTGTCGTACTGCGGAAGTCCTGCGATGAGCGGCGCCTCACGGTGACTGGAGGCGCTGGCGGACAGCGGGCCCAGACCGGCGAGGCCGGCCGAGGTCAACAGTCCGCCGGCAGCTATGAGGGCTACTGCCCCGCGACGCTGCTTGAGGTGTGAGCGAATCATGGACATTTGCTCCTCGTGTTGGCACGGCACAGCGCCCAAGGGCGTCAGCCATGCTGCCCCGGTCTCATCGATGGAGCCGGGATGCCCTGTGTTCGGAGTCACACCCGATCCGGATGGGGCACCGCCGGACAAATGTCGGCGCCGAGTCGCGGAGGGGCCCGAGAAGCACGACGCCGGGCGCCGGTCGGTAGAGACCACCTGCTGGGACCCCACTCAATCGGGTCGGCAACATTCATCACCCAGGTGGGCCAGCGGCGTCATCTCAGGTCACGACGGGCCGTGACGGTGGGCGAGTTGCCGGTCACACAGAAGGGCATCTCGACGGTGTCGCGCAGGGCGTGCCAGCCCCGCCCCGGGCCGATGTCGGTGGCGCCCGCCTCGCGCAGCCTCATGACCTCAGCGACGAGGTCGTCCGCGCCGAGGTCGAGATGCGCCCTCGTCGGTCCCTCTGGCTCGGCGAGCTTCTGGAAGAGGAGTTGGAGCGGGGACCCGGAGTCGTCGTGCCACTTGCCGGCGAACTCCGGGGCGCGTGAGTCGACCCATCGTCCGCGCAGCAGCCCTCGCCAGAACGCGACGTCCCGGTCGTACGCCGCGAGCGGGGTGTCGATGCAGACCTGGACGAGGCGCGTGCGGTGACCGCCGGGCCAGGACACTGGTCCTGGTGGCTGATGATCCTCAGCCTGGAGCACACAGAAGGGCAGCCCGCCAGGCGACAACAGGGTCCGCCACCGGTCCTGCTCGCCGACGAGTGCGGCACCCAGACCCAGCGCGTTCTCGACCGTGGCCTCAGGATCTTCGCTCTCGAGGTCGCAGTGCACCCTCGGTGGACCGTCGACCTGCTGGAGGTGGACGTAGGGGCTGCCGTCGGAGGGCACGAAGCTGCGCAGCTCCGGATGCCTCGGCCACGGGGGACCCAGTGGCCACCCTGTCGCGAGACCCCAGAAGTGTGCCGCGCGGCCGTGCAGGTCTGCCGGTACGTCGATCACCGCGTGGAGCCACGACATGCGGTCAGCCTAGGGCTCGCGCGACGGCAGCATCGTCGCCATCATGGCCACCGCGTGATCCACGGTGGCTGAGATGACGGCCTCCGGGCTCCCCGTGAAGTGGAAGACGCGAGTGTGCTCTGCCTCCCGGTAGCGAACCGCAACGATCACCGTGCCGGGCGGCTGACCCTCGCTCGGCTCAGGGCCACCGACCCCGGTCACCCCGATCGCGGCATCGACCGCGAGCAACCGCGCGACACCCCCGGCCATCTCGCGGGCGCAGCGCTCCGTCACGAGCGGGCCGGGGGTCACACCGAGCAGGTCGAACTTGACCCCCTCGTCGTAGGCGACGACGCCACCCCTGAACCAGTCGGCAGCCTCCGGTTCCGCCCCCAGGCCTGCAGGCGCCGTGCAGTGAGGAGCGTGTGAGCTTCGCCCCGGAAAGCCTGGTCGCCGCGACGTAGCTGCATGGCCCACATGTACAGGCGCGTGTACGGGTGGGCCGCGCGAACATTCGTGTGCCACCGGACCATCCGGCCACGCTGACGCAGCTGTTGCGACCCCTTCAACCAGGCTCGAAGCGGCAGGTACTGGGCGGGGCAGCATCGCCGGACACGGGCGCCCGCTCAGGGGGTCCGGCCGGTGGCGGACTCGGTCTACTGTGCGTGAAGAACTGGATGAGGCTGCGCGAGCCCGTGCAGTCCAAGGCCCGCGGCAACGTGGGGGACGGAAGGACTGGAGGGATGAGGCATTTTCGTCGGTGGGGCGCCGTCTAGCACCCTGGAGAACTGGCAGAGCGAGTGGGTCCAGCTGATCTTCCAGGCGATCCTGCTCCTCGGGGCCAGGCACTGGCTCTTCCAGGTGGACGCCCGGGACATGGAGCGGTGGGAGAACAAGGTCGACCGGATCGCGGAGGAGATGGGCATCGACCCCAACGAGAAGGACGAGCCCGAGCCCCAGCACGTCACGCCGCAGAACGCCTCCTAGCTTCAGCCGTCGACCTCTGTGCCTGGACCGTGCCGCGACAGGGTTGAGCCGGCTACGTGGGGCTCGGCTCCGACGCCGGTTGTTGGACGCCGGAGCCTAGGCAGCGAGAGATCCGCGGCCCCCTCACGCCTTGCTGCCCACGTACCCGGGTCGCCGAAGCAGATGCGTCGGTGCCTACTGCTTCCCACCCTGGGCCTTGCCACCCTTGCGACCGGCCTTCTTCTTCTGAGCGGTGGTTCCACCCTGCGACGAGTCGCCGCCCTTGCCGCTCTGCTCCCCGCCGTGCTTGGAAGCCTCGGGCGAGTTGGCGATCTTCGCGGCACGCTCCTTGGACATGCCCTTGTCCTTGAGGGCCTCGTACTGCTTCTCGTTCTTCACGTTCGCGGATTCGCTGGGCATCAGATCCTCCTGATCGCGGGCGTTGGTGATGGTTTGCTTCGCACCTCGCGTTTCGTACCCGTCTGGCGTGTTCCCACCGATGGGAGCAGCCGAACATCCCACGCCCGGTGTCACAGAATGGGGCGCCCACCCGTGACAGCGATCCGGGCGCCGGACATGTAGCTGCCCTCCTCGGACGCGAGCAACACGTAGGCGCCGGCGAGCTCCGCGGGCTGGCCGGGGCGCCCGAGCGGGGTGTCCTTCCCGAACTGCTCGACCTTCTCCGGTGGCATCGTCGAGGGGATGAGCGGAGTCCAGATCGGCCCCGGCGCCACACTGTTCACGCGGATCCCGCGCGGGCCGAGCATCTGGGCCAGGCTGGCGCAGAAGTTGGCGATCGCGGCTTTCGTGGCGGCGTAGGGGGCGAGGTCGGGAGACGGCATGTCTGAGTTGACCGAGGTGCTGCCGATGATCGAGGACCCCGACTTCATGTGCGGCAGGCACGCCTTGACCAGGTAGAACATCGCAGACACGTTCGTGGCGAACGTGTGCTGCCACTCCTCGTCAGAGATCTCCTCGAGATCGCTGTGGTTCATCTGGTACGCGGCGTTGCTGACCATGATGTCGACGCGTCCGAATTCCTCCACGGCGCGGCTCACGACACTGCGGCAGTGGGCCGGGTCGCTCACGTCGCCGGCGATCGTGACAGCCCGGCCGCCTGCCTTGCGCACCCACCCAGCGGTCTCGTCCGCGTCGTCGTGCTCGGTGTAGTAGCTGATCACGACGTCCGCGCCCTCACGGGCGTAGGCGATGGCCACGGCTCTCCCGATGCCGCTGTCCCCGCCGGTGATGATGGCGGCCTTGCCGGTCAGCTTGCCGCTGCCGACGTAGGACTCCTCGCCACAGTCGGGCACCGGTTCCATGCGGGCCTGAACGCCTGGGAACTCTTGTTGCTGGGCAGGTTGACTCATGGGCTTCTCCGCTCCGTCGGCTGCTGTCGCCGGGGCCGTCTGGCCTCACACCCGGCAGTGGTGCCGCCCGTACCCCAGATCTCATCCGGACAAACCGCGCCGACCTCGCCGCCAGGTCGCGCGGGTGCCTCGAGGGCGCATGCGCCCTCTGTCGGCGGGGTACGCAACCTCCGACGTTCGACACTCGACTGAAGGTGGTTCACGTGAGGGCAGTGACGTGGCAGGGCGTCCACGACATGCGGGTCAGCGACGTTCCTGACCCACGCATCGAGCAGCCGACCGACGCCATCATCAAGGTGACGTCCACCGGGTTGTGCGGGTCGGACCTGCACCTGTACGAGACCCTGGCACCGTTCATGGAGGCCGGCGACATCGTCGGTCATGAGCCGATGGGCATCGTCGAGGAAGTGGGCAGCGGCGTCACCAACCTCTCGGTCGGCGACCGGGTGGTCGTGCCCTTCAACGTCTGCTGCGGGGCGTGCTGGATGTGCGAGCGCAACCTGTACAGCCAGTGCGAGACCACCCAGAACCACGAGCACGGCACTGGTGCGAGCTTCTTCGGCTACAGCAAGCTCTACGGTCAGGTGCCGGGAGGACAGGCGGAGTACCTGCGCGTCCCCTTCGCAGACTTCATGCCCGTGAAGGTGCCCCACGAGCACCCGGATGACCGGTTCCTCTTTCTTTCCGACGTCCTGCCCACCGCCTGGCAAGCCCTGAAGTACGCCGACGTCCCCGAGGGCGGGACCCTGCTGGTGCTGGGCGCGGGCCCGATCGGCGACATGGCCGCACGGATGGGGGTCAAGGCCGGCCACCGGGTGATCTCGGTCGACCGGGTGCCCGAGCGGCTGGCGCGCGTCGAGGCGTTCGGTGCCGTCGCGCTGCACCTCGACGAGGTCGAGAAGGATGGCGGAGTGGGCCAGGTCGTGCGCGAGTCGACCGGCGGCCGCGGCCCGGACTCGGTGATCGACGCAGTCGGCATGGAGGCACACGGCTCGCCCACGGCGAGTCTCGTGCAGAAGTTCGCGGGCATGCTGCCCGACGTCATCGCCGAGCCGATGATGAAGACCGCCGGACTGGACAGGCTGGCAGCCCTGCACACCGCCATCGACGCTGTCCGACGCGGCGGCACGATCTCCATCTCGGGGGTCTACGGCGGCATGGCAGATCCGATGCCCATGATGCAGCTGTTCGACAAGCAGATCCAGCTGCGGATGGGGCAGGCCAACGTCCGCGCCTGGACCGACGAGCTGCTCCCCCTGTTGAGCGATGACGATCCGTTCGGTGTCGACGCCTTTGCGACCCACCACCTCTCCCTGGAGGAGGCGCCCCACGCCTACGAGCACTTCCAGAAGAAGGACGAGGGCATGGTCAAGGTCGTCTTCCAGCCCTGACCCTCCCTGACCTCGGGCCCTACTGCTCGACGATCGTCCTCGCGAGCGTGGCCACGGGGATCCCCGCTCGTCGAGCGGCGTCCTCGAGGTGGTCCCTGGCGGCGTCGATCTCGAGGCCCTGCGCCTCGGCCACGTAGCCGACGGCGGTGTCGATGATGGTCTGGTCGCGCAGCTGCCGGGGTGCCCGCTGCGCGAGTCGGCGCGTCGAGAACGACAGATCCGCGTTCTTCACCGCCCCTGGAGCCCAGGCGCCGAAGACGTCCGCCAGGGCCTGGTGCTTGCCCTCGAACGCGTGCTCGGAGCCGCCGTAGAGGTTGACGGTGCCGGTGAGCTGGCCTCGAACCATCACTGGGTAGGTCAGGGTGCTGCGAACACCGGCTGCTGCGCTGGCGCGGCCGAAGTGCTGCCACCGAGACTCGTCGAAGAGCTCCTCAGCGCTGGCCGCGATCCCGTGCTCGAGATCGATGGCCTCGACGCAGGGCCCAGCGCTCATGTACTGCACCGCATCGAGGGCCGCGATGGTGTCATCGCTGGCGACCAGGGTGAAGGTCAGGTCCTCGATCCGGATCGCGACGCTGACACCGATCAGGTCCGGCGCGATCTCCTGTGCTGCAGCGGCTTGCTGCATGAGCTGGTCGGCCAGCGTGCCGTCGTCCAGGTACGGGTCCAGCTCACCCAGGGCTTCCAGCGTCTCCGGGATAGGTCGCACCCGTTGGCCGTACCCGGACGCGGAGGACGCATGCCCCGCCGCGGTCTCCGCGCCGCGTCCAGCTCTCGGGCGGGACGGCGCCACCCAGATGTCGGCGGATCCACGGCATGACCCCGAGTTCACTACTTGGGGGGTGTCCAGACCAGGTCGACGGTGCCACGCTGAGTGGGTGGCCAAGCAGTGTGCCGCACCCCCCTGGTTGCAGGAGGTGGTCCGCGTGGCCCAGCCACGGACTGCTGCTCGGGAGACGACGCTCTCCCGACGTGAACGCATCAAGCGCACCGAGGAGCTCCTCGCGGCGATCCCCACCGCCGATGACCGGTCCGTGATCGAGGACCAGCTGGTGCGCCTCAACATGGTCGTCGCCCGCGAGGTCGCCCGACGCTACGAAGGTCGCGGGCTCGCCGCCGACGACCTCCAGCAGGTCGCGTACGTCGGCCTGGTCAAGGCCGTCCAGCACTACGACGGCGACAAGGCGACCGGGTTCCTGTCCTACGCCGTCCCCACCATCCGCGGCGAGCTGCGCCGCTGGTTCCGCGACGCCGGCTGGATGGTCCGCCCGCCCCGCTCCGTCCAGGAGCTCCAGGCGCGGATCACCCAGGTCCAGAACGACCTGGCCATCCCCCTCGGCCATCCACCCACCGCGGCCGAGATCGCGGACGCGCTGGAGGTCGACCTCCAGGAGGTACGCCGGGCGATGGCGGCCAACGGCTGCTTCGCGCCCTCGTCCCTCGACGCACCGCCGACGCCGGGCAGCGAAGAGGCCGGGACCGACCTCGCCGACCGGCTGGGAGGCGCCGACCCGGGCTTCGCGCGGGTCGAGGCCAGGGTCGCGCTGACCCCGCTGCTGCGGGGCCTTGACGACCGGGAGCGTCGACTGCTGGACATGCGGTTCGTCCACGGGGCCACCCAGGCCGAGATCGGCGCCGAGATGGGGATCACCCAGACCCAGGTCTCGCGGCTGCTCGCCGCACTGCTGGCACGTTTGCGTGCGGAGCTCGACGCTCCACCCGTGCCCGCGCCGTCGACAGCAGCCTGACCACGGCTCGGGCGGGGGCCGCTGCTGGCGGCCCCCGCTCCCAGCCCTCAGGGTCGGGCCGGAAACCGCTCCCAGACGCGGTGGTGAGCCATCGGCTCGCGGACCTGCTCGAGGACCTCGGCCGCCGAGTCGGCACGCAGGACTCCCGGGCCGCTCCCGCAGCCGACGGCGTCCAGCACCTCGACGCCCCGCCCCCAGGCCCCGATCACCTTGGCGTGGCGGTAGGCCTCCTCGAGCAGCAGCACGACACGGGGATCGACCCTGCGGGTGTCCTCCGCGCCCGCCTTCTCGTCCCGCGCAGGGAGCGCGTCGGGTGCCGGGGGTGGGCAGCCACCCAGCAGCACGGCGTCGAGCTCGATTGATCGCACCGTGGCGAAGGTGCGTTGCACCGGCGTCCCGTCGGGCAGCATGCCACCGTGCGGCGCGATGACCAGCGGCACCATGTCGGCGTCGAAGACGGCGCTGCGCAGCTCTTCGAGTCCCGCCAGGTCTCCGTCGGGGTCGACGACGATGCCGATCAGTCGGCCGTCGGACGGCCAGGCGCCGCCGATCTGGCTGAGCGCGGGGCTCGACTCCCGGTCCAGTACGTCCTCGGTCGGCTCGGGCGCAGGCAGTCCGAGACCGGTAGCGACCTCCGCGCACAGCACCGGGTCGATGTTGGCCAGGCACTGCAGCTGCCGCTCCTTGATCACCTGCTCGTAGCACTTCCCGAGCTCGAACGTGTAGGCCCGGATGATGTGCTCCTGCTCGACCGGGGACATGCTCCGCCAGAACAGGCGCACCTGGCTGAAGTGGTCGTCGTACGACGCGGGCGCGCCCCGCTGCTTGACCCCCGCGGCGACCCGGACGGCGAGGTCCTCCAGCGCCGGCGAGTCCTCCCCCGCCACGAACGGACACCCGCCGTCGAGCGAGTTCGGCCGGTACGGCGCCACCCCGGGGTGGACGCCGTGCTGGTGGAACCCGTCGCGCAGCATGTCGTTGACCGGCGCGTGGGTCCGGTTGACCGGCAGCTGGTTGTAGTTGGGCCCTCCCAGCCGGGTCAGCTGGGTGTCGACGTAGGAGAACAACCGGGCCTGCAGCAGCGGATCGTCGGTGACGTCGATCCCCGGCACCAGGTTGCCGACGTGGAAGGCGACCTGCTCGGTCTCGGCGAAGTAGTTGGTCGGGTTGCCGGTCAGCACCATGAGCCCGATCGGCTGCACCGGGGCGAGCTCCTCGGGGACGATCTTGGTGGGGTCGAGCAGGTCGATCCCCGAGAACATCTGGTCCTCGGTGTCCTCGAAGACCTGCACGCCGAGCTCCCAGGCGGGGTAGGCGCCTGCCTCGATCGCGTCAGCGAGGTCGCGGCGGTGGAAGTCGGGGTCGATGCCCCCGGCCAGCTGGGCCTCCTCCCACGTGAGCGAGTGCACGCCGAGCTGGGGCTTCCAGTGGAGCTTGACCAGCGAGGTCTCCCCCGCGGCGTTGACGCAGCGGAACGTGTGGACACCGAAGCCCTCCATCATCCGGTAGGACCGCGGGATGCCACGGTCGGACATGTTCCACATGGTGTGGTGCTGAGCCTCGGTGTGCAGGGACACGAAGTCCCAGAAGGTGTCGTGGGCGCTCTGCGCCTGCGGGATCTCCCGGTCGGGGTGCGGCTTGGCGGCGTGGACGACGTCGGGGAACTTGATGCCGTCCTGGATGAAGAACACCGGGATGTTGTTCCCGACGAGGTCGAAGACCCCCTCCTCGGTGTAGAACTTCGTGGCGAAACCCCGGGTGTCGCGGACCGTGTCGGCCGAGCCGCGCGACCCCAGCACGGTGGAGAAGCGGACGAACACCGGTGTCTCGACGTCCTGACCGAGGAACGCGGCGCGCGAGACGTCGCCCGCGGTGCCGTAGCCGACGAACACTCCGTGGGCGCCCGCACCGCGGGCGTGCACCACACGCTCGGGGATCCGCTCGTGGTCGAAGTGGGTGATCTTCTCGCGCAGGTGGTGGTCCTGGAGCAGCGTCGGGCCGCGCTCGCCTGCCTTCAGCGAGTGGTCGGTGTCGCGCACCCTGCTTCCGGTCGAGGTCGTGAGCCACGCCCCCTGCTGACCACGGGCGCCGCGTGGGGCCCCGGTGTCCGTGCCGGTGGCAGTCCGGCGTTGCGGCTCGTCCTGGTCCGGCTTGGGTGGCAGCGGGTCCCGGGGCTCCGTCGGCTCGTCGTACGTCGGGGCCTCGGGGCCGGGTGCGCCCGGGACCGGCGGCTCCCCGGCGAGCGAGGCCACCCCCGCGACGATCCGGTCGAACGTCTTCTTGGCCAGCTGCTGTGGATCCATGGTTCCCTCCCGGGGAGTAGGTGGTGGGTCAGTCCTGGCACTTGGTCATGCGTGCGAGCACCGGAGCTGCAGGGGATCGGGCAGGCGGGTACCGGGCCCGGCCTGGACCGGGGTCGCCCGGTGATCGCCCGTCGAGGCGCCAGTGACCAGGGCGAGCGGGGCGTCGGTCGCGGGGCGCATGCACCCTCGTAACCCGTCGTGCGCTCCTCATGCCCGACGGCACGCAACCACCGCCGCATTCACCCTCAGGTGGACCTAGTCCCCGACGGCGTCCCGCCCACGTTGCACGATGAGAGGATCCGGGTGACCGACGACCGACTCGTCCTTGCCGTCGTACTCGAACCGCGCCAGCACCGCTCTCATCGCGTTGATCCGTGCGCGCTTCTTGTCGTTGCTCTTCACCGTCAGCCAGGGAGCTGGATCCGTGTCGGAGTGCAGGATCATCGATTCCTTCGCGGCGGTGTAGTCATCCCACTTGTCGAGCGACTCCAGGTCGATGGGCGAGAGCTTCCACTGCCGCACAGGGTCCACCTGACGGATGATGAAGCGAGTTCTCTGCTCCGCCTGGGTGACCGAGAACCAGAGCTTGGTCAACGAGATGCCACTGTCGACGAGCATCTCCTCGAACCTGGGGACCTGCGCCATGAACTGCTCGTACTCGGAGGTGGAGACAAAGCCCATCACGCGTTCGACGCCGGCCCGGTTGTACCAGGATCGGTCGAACAGCACGATCTCGCCGGCCGTCGGCAGGTACTGGACGAAGCGCTGGAAGTACCACTGGTGCTGCTCCCGGTCACTCGGCTTGCCGAGTGCCACCGTGCGGGCATACCGGGGATTGAGATGCTCCATGAAGCGCTTGATCGTGCCGCCCTTGCCGGCGGCATCTCGGCCCTCGAAGAGGATGACGTGCTTGGTGCCCGAGTCGTTCGCCCACGCCTGGAACTTCAGGAGCTCGACCTGCAAGCTGTACTTCAGCTCGTCGTACTCGGCCCGGGACATGCGCTCGCTGTACGGGTAGTTCTCACGCCACGTGTCGACCGCTCGACCCTCGCGGTCGATCAGGACCGGGTCGTCATCGTGGTTGTCGCCGATGGTGTGCCCGTCGATGTGCAAGCGGTCGATGTAGTGCCGCACGTCCCAACCCATGACGCGACGTTACCCGCGCGGTGCCGGGCAGCAACGCATGGTGGCGCTTCGCTGACGGCCCCCACGGACGCCGCGTGGCGCTCCCATGGCGCCAGCCTTGCCATCTCCACAAGTGGGCCACAGACCCGCCGATGCTGAGACGGCACCTCGCGCCTGCTCTTACGTGAGGGACGTCGACAGGCACGGGGGGACCAGTCGGCACCGTGGCCAGAACCCGAGACTGGCTGCGCACAACGTCCCCGTCACCCCGGTGGTGGCGGGGCCGTTGGCGTTCCCACATCCCCCGGTGGGGCAGCCGCCAGAGGGCGCCATGCCTGGACATGACCCCCACGGGGTGCACAGGCACATCCCTCGGCCTCACTACCGTTTCACCGTCGGGCGCAGGCCGGGGGGCTCTCGCCCGGCGAACAGCACTGGGGGGTGCTGTGCGGGCGGCCCTGAGCGTCGAGTGAGCGTGACAGGGCCGCCCTCTCGGGGCCTGCCACGGCCAGCCAGGAGGCCCCGCCGGTCGCCGAACTACACTCGGCGGTAACGAGAGGCACCGGCATGAGCCAGGCGCAACCGCACGACCTGATCCAGTCACTGCAGGCAGTGAGAGTCGCCAGGTCCGACGTGTGCATCGCGCGCACTCGACAAGCATCGCGACTGCAAGCCATGGAACAGCAGCAGGAGCTGCTGTGTGCGCTCCAGGACTGCGCGGCCTCGCTGGCCCGTCACGGGCACCCGGTGCCCTACCGGATGCGCAGTGACATCGCCATGTATCGAACCCTGCTCACCTCGGGACGTCACGGCCTGCACTAGCACTCCAGGCCTTCTCGGGCGCTGGAGGTTGCCGCCGGCGTCTCGCGTGGTCTCACCACGAGGAGATCGCTCTAGGTGAGCACCGGTGGCCGCGCCAGGAGAGCAGGGTCGACGGTGCGCAGCACGTCAGCCCTGAAACCGTTGTCCACGCCCCACAGCACCGCTTGCGATCGGCTCGTGACCTCGATCTTGCGGTACGTGGTGCGGACGTACGTCTTCACCGTGTTGGGGCTGACGAAGAGACGGTCGGCGATCGCCTGGTTGCTCAGACCCTGAGTGATCAGCGCCAGCACCTCGGCCTCGCGCGGTGAGAGCCCCGCGGGTCGCCCGGGCCAGTCACCCGCACCGCCGACGCTGGTCTCGTTGTCACCGGTGATGACCACGATCTCGCCGCGCATCACCTGTTCGAGAGCGGCGACGAGCTCTGGTCCGGTGAGGACCTTCGACAGGTAGCCACTGGCGCCGCCGGCTATCGCCTCGTCGATGATCTGCGGCTCGAGGTTCCAGCTGTAGATGACCACCTTGGCGCCGCTCTCGCGCACGAAGTCCTCGAGGTCGATGCCGACACCCTGCACCTGGCCGAAGGTGTCGAAGAGGACGATGTCGACGTCGGTGACGACGGGCGACTTGGCCCCGGTCTCGACCACGTCGATCCGCTCCGCCGCCAGCAACGAGGCGACTCCTGCCACCACCACAGCGTAGTCATCGACGATGGCCAGCCGCAGCGGGCGACTCACGTGTGCCCCATACCAGGCATTGTACGTCCCGCCGTGCTGGGCCCCGTGACCAAGCAGTCGGCGGCGCGGGTTCACCCCTCGTGAGGGTCGCTGAGCCCCGACGCGCTGGACTAGGTTTGACCAGCAGCCGAGCGTTGAGACACCATCGTTCGCCGAGAGAGCCCGCGAGAGAGCCATGACGACACACGACAGCCGTCCCGACCCCCGACCCACTCGAGCTCCGGCCACACGGGGAGGCGACGTCGCCACAGGGCCTCACCCAGACATCCCCGTCGTTGGTCCCCTCGCCGGCTCCTTCAGCTGGGACATCCAAGCCGACCGGTGGACCTGGTCCGACGAGATGTACGTCATCCACGGCTTCGTCCCCCGCGAGGTCGTCCCCACCACCCATCTGCTGATGGCCCACAAACACCCCGCGGACCGTGCCAAGACCCAGGAGGTCGTCGACCGCTTCCTCAGCACCGGCGAGCGCTACGCCTGCTACCACCGGATCCTCGACGCCCAGTCGAACGAGCGGCACGTGCTCGTCGTCGCCGGGGGCCTCCACGGTGCTGACGGTGCCCTTGCTGAGATGAACGGGTTCATGATCGACCTCACCACTACTCGCCGCAACGACATGCAGCCCGCCATCCGCGATGCCCTGGACGGGGCTCAGGCCCACCGCAGTGACATCGACATGGCCAAGGGCGCCCTCATGCTCGGCTACAGCGCCGACCCCGACGCGGCGTTCGCCATCCTGCGCGCCGCGTCGAACCAGACCAACCTCAAGGTCAGCGAGATCGCGCACCGGCTCGTCACAGAGCTCTCGGTCGGCAGCCCCGACACCCCGGTGCACGTGCACGAGCTGCTGGGACGCATCACCCGGGACGACTACACCCCGCTCGACGCGGGCTGACCGTCACTAGTACCGGCGACTTCCTCGAGCGGTTCCGCGCTGACCAGCTCCTGTCAGTGCGGTGCCGTTGGCCGCGGCGGCAGCGACCGGCGGGAAGTGAGCCAGAGGCGCAGCAGCCCCCACGTACCGATCACGACCCACACGAGGTTCAGCCCAGCCGAGGGCCATGCCCCGTAGTAGGCCGAGTTCACCAGCAAGAAGAACCCGCCGAACAGGTTCATCGTCTGGAAGGTCGCACCTGCGCGCAGCCTTGCCGTCGTGAGCAAGGCATAGGCCGCCAACAGCAGGCCGGTCCCCAGCCAGCCGATGACGTTGATGCCGACCTCGCTCGCGTCCACGACCACAGTGTGCCCGGGGCTGGCACACGCCGCGGCATCAGGCCACCTGTCTCCAGAGGCCCTCGGACACGACCTCGGCAGTGCCGTCGACCACCGTGATGGCCGTCTGGTCATCGATGGCGTAGGCCGAGCCGGAGATGCCGGCGGCCCAACGCTCCGCCTCGGCCATCCTGTTGCCGCGCATGTCCTCCGGGACGAGGTGCGGGAAGATCGAGAAGTCGACGAGGCCCAGCGTGCTCTCGTCTCCGGTCGGTGGCCGCCACTGGACGAAGTCCTCCCCGACCTCGGGGGTCATCACCATGCTGCCCGCGCTCAGTCCCACCCACACCGTGCGGCTCAGCGAGGGGAGCAGGTCGGTCAGGCCGGACTCCCGCATCCAGTGGCACAGGTAGAGGACATCTCCGCCGGCCGCCAGGAGCACGTCGGTCTCCTGCACCATCGGGACCCACAGCTCCTCGTCGATGCTCGGCAGCGCGGTGAGCTCCAGGACGCCCATCGACGTCCAGCCGAGGTCGACCATCGGGTTCCCCGGCTGCTGCCCGCTGATGAACCGCCACGCCCGCTCCCCGGGACCGACCTGGGGATGCCCGTACATCGCGGTGGGGATGCACAGCGCACTGGAGTCGGCGATGGGCTTGCCCAGCATCTCGACCAGCGCGTCGCGGATGCTGGCGTTCGTGACGCCCCCCGACGTGAGAAGCAGCTTCACGATTCCTCCCGATCTCGGCCGCCACGGTGGCGCGACGCACCGACCCCCCGACTGCGGGCCATAGGCTCGAGTCAATCACGGGCTACGGACCCGTCAGTGAGGGAGACCTATGTGCCGTGTTCTCGCCTACATCGGGCCAGACGTTCCGCTGGAGAACCTGCTGCTCAGGCCGCAGAACAGCCTCATCAACCAGACCCTCGACCCGGAGCGTCATCCTCAGCTCCAGCTGGCAGGGTGGGGATTCGGGGCCTGGAGCGAGCACCTGCTCACGCCGGAGGAGCCCTTCCTCTACCACCGCCCCATGGCTGCCTTCTACGACGACAACGTCGGCGGCATCGTTCCGAGCCTGCGGGTCAGCACGATGCTCGCTCACGTGAGAGCGGCCGACTACAACGCGAAGACCGTGCTGGCCGACGAGAACTGCCACCCCTTCTCCTACCGGGGGACCCGCTGGATCATCGCTCAGAACGGTGACCTGCCCGGTTGGAAGCTGTTGCAGCGGGAGCTGCTGCAGCACTGCAAGGACGAGTTCCTGGAGCAGATGACGGGCAACACCGACACGGAGTTCCTCTACGTGCTCCTGCTGTCACTGCTGGAGGGGGACAGCGACGAGGAGGTGCAGCGGGGGTTCGAGGAGCTGATGCGGCTCATCGTCAGCGCGATGAAGGACCTCGACCTCGGTGCGCTGGCCAAGCTGAAGCTGGCTCTGGTCTCCCCGAACCGGATCATCGGGGTCAATGTCGGGACCGGACACCAGGGTGAGACCGACCCGGCGGGCGACTGGCGAGAGCTGCGGAAGTCCGCCCCGGGCACCGACGACTTCGCCCTCGCCATGCTCCTGGAGCCGATGTACCTGCTGATGGGCCGCAACTTCGAGCACGACGACGCGACGTACGACTTCGAGGACTGCACCGAGGAGGAGGCGACCTCGGCCATCTTCGCCTCCGAGCCGTTGACCGAGGGCACCGACGACTGGTTGCCGTTGGAGTTCGGCGAGATCGTGTTCCTCGAGAAGCGCGGTGAGCACGTCACCAGGACCGTCCACCGACTGACGGTGTAGCCCTGGTGATCGGACTCTCAGCGATCAGCAACGCTCCGCCTGTCCAGGTCGGGGTCGCGGGTGGCCATTCCGTCTAGTTGGCAGCCGCACCCGGCTCTCGTTGGTTCAGGTCCTGCTCCCGCTGGTCCAGGTCCTGCTCCCGCTGGTCCAGGTCCTGCTCCCGCTGGCGCAGGTCCAGCTTCCGCTGATCGAGACCACTCGCTCGCTGGTCGAGCGCCTCCTCGCGCTGGTCGAGGTCACTCTCTCCCTGGTCCAGAGTCTTCGCTCGCTGGTCGAGCGCCTTGTCGCGCCGGTCGAGCTTCTGCTCACGGGCATCACCTCGCCTGCCTGCGGCCTCCAGCTCCTTGCCCAGGGCCACCAGGTCAGCTTCGGCATCCTCCAACGAGTCCGCCAACGACGAGTTGTCCGCTCTCGTGCCGGTCAGCTCGGCTGACATCAAGTCAGCTCGGGCGGTGAGGTCCGCGACCTGCTGACGAGCGGCATCCACTTCCGTGGTCGAGTCCGGGAGCAGGACGCCGACTCCGACAGCAGCGAGTAGTGCCGCAGCGATGACCGCAGCGCCCAGCCCGCGGCGGCGCTTGGTGCCCTTGGGGGCCGGGGCGAGGTTGTTCATGGTGATGTTCCCTCATGGTTCGACGTGAGTCCCTCTCCGTCCTACACGAGCACAGCCACGACGTCTGGAGAACGATGAGACCGACGGCTCGCCCCCCCACGTTCGTCATCGATACCGGCTTCGTCAACATGCATGGAGGGCGAGCGCCCCGGCAGTGCTGGGCGATGCCAGAAACCCGGACCGAAGGGACCATGCGCAAGTACGTGAGAGACCCGTGGACGTCTGGGGCAGACCTGCTGTGCCCGGAGAGTGCCAGCTGATGAGTCCGAGTCGCCGTACGAACAGACGAACAAGGCCCCTGACCCGCGCTTCCGCAGGTCAGGGGCCTCATTGCTCTGCGCGCCTGTAGGGATTCGAACCCCAAACCTTCTGATCCGTAGTCAGATGCTCTATCCGTTGAGCTACAGGCGCCTGTCGCAGGGCTGGCCAGCGACTGGTCGAGGATAGCCGACCCCGGGAGCGGGGCCGAATCGGGCCGGGACACACACAGGGCGTCCCACAACCGAGAAGGTCTGCGTAAGCCCCCTCGTGGGACGCCCTGCATCGACGGGTGTGTGCGAACCGTCGATCACGAGTTCACCAGAGGCGGGTGACCGCGGATACACCCACAGGTGTCAATCGTCCTCACGGCGGGTGTCCAGCAGGACACGGGACCGGTCCGGGCGGAAGCCGTGGTCGATCCCCCAGAGCAGCGCGCGGGTGCGGCTCTCCACGCCGATCTTGCGGTACAGCGTGCGGACGTACGTCTTCACGGTGTTGATGCTGAGGTAGGCCCGGTCGGCGATCTCGTCGTTGCCCAACCCCTGGCAGATCAGCGCGAGCACCTCGGCCTCGCGCGGGGAGAGCCCGTGGTCGTCACCGGGCCAGTGGCCGAAGGCCCCGTCGGCCGCGTCCGTCGTCTCGGGCACCACCCGTTCCCCGGCGCACACGCGCTCGAGCAGCTCGACCAGCCGCTCGCCGGTGACGCTCTTGGAGATGTAGCCAGCGGCCCCGGCAGCCAGGGACTCCTCGACCAGCTCCGGCTGCACGTTCCAGCTGAACACCACGAGCCTGCCGCCGCTGGAGCCCACGACGCTCTCGACGTCCAGCGAGGCGCCCTGCATCTGTCCGAACGAGTCGTAGAGCACCAGGTCGGCCTCGGCCTGCACCGGCAGGCTGCTGTCCAGCTCGACCACGTTGACGCGGTCGCTGAAGCGTTGCAGCACACCGGCGATGCCCACGACCACGATCTCGTAGTCGTTGGCGATCGCCACGCGGATGGGTTCGGAGGACATGCAGGAAGGATAGGCCCCGTCGTCCAGCCCCACAGCGAGCGGTGCGACACAGGTCACACGGCGTAGATCGATCCAATAGGAGCCGCCCGCGCTCGTGGGTAGCCTCCCCGCAACCAGTCGCCGACAACGACGCCGCGCGAGGCACCAGAACCGCAGCACAGCGAAGGATTCACGGCATGACCGCCACCATCAGCAGCTCTGCACCCACGACCCACCAGGGCATCCTCGACTTCGTCGCCGAGGTCGCGGAGATGACCCAGCCGGCGAGCATCCAGTGGTGCACCGGCTCGGACGAGGAGTGGGAGCAGCTCACCCACGTCCTGGAGTCGACCGGGACGTTCACCCGGCTCAACCCCGCCATCAAGCCGAACTCGTTCCACGCCGCCTCCGACCCCACCGACGTCGCGCGTGTCGAGGACCGGACCTACATCTGCTCGGTCGACGAGAAGGACTGCGGGCCCACCAACAACTGGATGGACCCGAACGAGATGAAGGACCTCATGCGCGGGCTGTACGCCGGCTGCATGCGGGGTCGCACGATGTACGTCATCCCCTTCGTGATGGGCCACCTCGAGGCCGAGAAGCCGATGTTCGGCATCGAGGTCACCGACTCGGCGTACGTCACCGCGAGCATGCGCGTCATGGCCCGCATGGGCACCGCCGTGCTCGAGCGGATGACCGAGCTGGACGCCGAGTTCGTCCCCGCCATCCACTCCGTCGGGATGCCGCTCGCCGACGGCCAGGCCGACGTGGCGTGGCCGTGCAACGACACCAAGTACATCGTGCAGTTCCCCGAGGAGCGGGCGATCTGGTCCTTCGGCTCCGGCTACGGCGGCAACGCCCTGCTCGGCAAGAAGTGCTACGCCCTGCGGATCGCCTCCGTGATGGCCCGTGACGAGGGCTGGCTCGCCGAGCACATGCTGATCCTCAAGCTGACCTCGCCGACCAACACGGTGAAGTACGTCGCCGCCGCGTTCCCGTCGGCCTGCGGCAAGACCAACCTCGCCATGCTGGAGCCGACCATCCCCGGCTGGAAGGTCGAGACGCTCGGCGACGACATCGCCTGGATGCGCATCGGCGAGGACGGCCGGCTGTGGGCGGTCAACCCGGAGTTCGGCCTCTTCGGCGTGGCGCCCGGCACCAACGAGCACACCAACCCGAACGCCATCAGGACCATCAACAAGGGCAACTCGGTCTTCACCAACGTCGCGCTCACCGAGGACGGCGACATCTGGTGGGAGGGCCTCGAGAACCCGCCGGCGAAGGCCACCTCGTGGAAGGGCCAGCCGTGGACGCCCGACAGCGAGGAGCTGTCGAGCCACCCGAACAGCCGCTACTGCACGCCGATCAAGCAGTGCGACATCCTCGCCGACGAGTATGACGACCCGCGCGGCGTCCCGATCGACGCGATCCTGTTCGGAGGCCGCCGCCAGACGACCGTCCCGCTGGTCTTCGAGGCCCGCGACTGGACCCACGGCACCTTCCTGGGCGCCACGCTCTCCAGCGAGACGACCGCGGCCCAGACCGGCGCCGTCGGCGTCGTACGCCGTGATCCGATGGCGATGCTGCCCTTCATCGGCTACCACGCCGGCGACTACCTCAACCACTGGATCAACGTCGGCAAGGACAACGACGCGTCCAAGCTGCCGCAGATCTTCTACGTCAACTGGTTCCGCCGCGACGAGGACGGTGGCTTCCTCTGGCCGGGCTTCGGCGAGAACAGCCGGGTCCTGAAGTGGGTCGTGGAGCGCATCGACGGCCAGGCCGCCGCGGTCGAGACCGCCATCGGCCACGTGCCGGCCCCGGGGGCGCTCGACACCGAGGGCCTCGACGTCACCGAGGCCCAGCTCGCCGCGGTGCTGGACGTCGACGCCGAGGAGTGGCGCGCGGAGATCCCGCAGATCCAGGAGTGGTTCGAGAAGTTCGGCGACGACCTGCCGGCCGTGCTCTGGACCGAGCTCGACGGGCTGAAGGCTCGCCTGGGCCTCTGACCCCGTGACGTTTGCCGCGTGGCCCCGTTCCTTTCGAGGGACGGGGCCACGCGCGTCCGGTCCGTGTGGGACTCTGTGGCCACGGGGGCTTGGCCACAGAGTGAGGAGAGTCGGTGCCGGAGCTGGGACCTGAGGACCGCGAGCTGTTCGAGCACGTGGCCACACCCCTCTACGAGGACATCGTCGTCGCCGGTGGCATCGACACCTCCGACCCACGACTCGCGCCGCGGGGACCTGATCGCGCGGCCTTCGACCTGCTGCTGCGGATCGGCCTGCTCACCCAGGAGCCGGGCAAGGAGCGCTACGTCGCGCTCGACCCCTCCACCGTGCAGTCGCGCGTGGTGTCCCCACTGACCCAGGAGGGCTCACGGCTGCTCCACGAGTCGTCCAGCTGGGCCCAGGCCTTCGCGCCGCTCGCCCAGTCGTGGCGCCGCTCCCCCGACACCAGCCAGGGACCGTTCACGATCCTGCACGCCAGCGCGATCGACCCCTTCATCGCCGGCCTGGTCGCGGAGTGCGAGGAGGAGATGCTCACCGCCCAGCCGCAGACCGGCCGCGATCCCGCCACGCTCGCCGCCGCCGCCGAGCGCGACACGGCCATGCTCGAGCGCGGAACCCGCATGCGCACGCTCTACCAGCACAGCGCCCGCCGCAGCACGATCACGCACAAGTACGTCGCCGCCGTGACCGACCGGGGCGCCGAGGTGCGGACCCTCGACGAGTTCTTCAACCGGATGATCGTCATCGACCGCCGGGTCGCGGTGATCCCCGGCAAGCAGGAGGACCTGCTGACCGCCATCGCCGTGCGCGAGCCGTCGGTCGTCGACTACCTCGTCGACGTCTTCGAGCGCGCGTGGGAGCGAGGCCGGCCATTCACCAACCGCGAGACCGGGATGCTCAAGGACATCGCGGCCGAGCAACGGGCGATGACCATCCGGATGCTGATCGAGGGCCACGCCGACCCGGTCAGCGCCAAGCGGCTCGGCGTCAGCCCCCGCACGTACGCCGGCTACGTCGCCGACCTCAAGGGCGAGTACGAGGCGGAGACCCGCTTCCAGCTCGGCTACACCATGGGCCAGCGGGGGATCTCCGGGCGCGAGCGTGGTGCCGGTGGGGACGATGGCCTCGACAGCGAGCCTGACCCCGACGGCGACTGAGCCGGCGTACGTCCTGCCGGCCCGGCGTTGGTAACGCCAGCCGCAGCAACCTCGTCCGGACGCGGCACGAGGACAGCGACATGGTCGCTGCCCTCGTCTGTTGAGACGGGCCGGGGGGAACGGCACTCGGGACCGCGGCCAGGGTGGTGCAGGGGGGGTGCGGTCCCCGTCTCAGGTCTTTGCCGTGGTGGGTGTGGTCCTGGGGTGCCGGCTCAGCGCTGGATGCTGACGCAGCCGCCGCAACCCCAGCTGCTGTCCTTGGCCTGGGCCGGGCTCCCGAGAAGACCGATGCTCATCACCGCGGCCGTGGTCACGACGATGGTGCACTTCTTGACGATCTTCATGTCACTCTCCGTTGGTCACTCGTGCGCTCCTGCCCCGCTCGGGGGGCCGTGCCACACCAGTCTCCGTGGGGTGGCGGAGCAAAGACACCGTTTGGTTGGGTCACATAGTTGCATTGCAGATTACTGCAGTCGCCGGGGTCGCTGGAGGATCACCGGCCTCCCCCCGGTCGAGCGGGAGGAGGGCCGGTGATCTGTGGCGGAGGCGGAGGGATTTGAACCCTCGATGGGGTTGTAGCCCCAAACCCGCTTAGCAGGCGGGCGCCATAGACCGGACTAGGCGACGCCTCCTCCACCGCGACGCTCCGACCGGGGCCGGGCGCGACAGCCCGGACAGGCTACAAGGACCCGCACGGGCGTGCCGAATCGGGCCGGTCAGATCTCGCGCAGGCCCTGGCCCCGGGTGAGGTGGTCGCGGACCACCGTGACGAGGACGTCGCGGTCGGTGGCGACGGCGGCGACCGGGATGCTCGTGCTGCGTCCGTCGTGGAGCCGGAGCTGCACGCAGTCGACGCCGGCGGGGGCGCCGGTCACGGCGTCGACCACGTCGCGCCAGCCGGCGGCCTTGACCCCGGCCCCCCGCACCCAGCGCACGCGGTAGCCCGCGTCGTCGACCACCAGCACCGGGACCATCCGGGTCGCGAGCAGCATCGAGAGGGTCGCCAGCAGCGCTGCCAGGCCGACCACCAGCACCACCAGCACCGACCAGCCCAACAGCGCGGTGAGCAGCGTCGCGCCCAGGACGAGCACCGCCCCGAGCACCAGCACCAGGCCGACCAGACGGGCGGCGAGGGCGGGCGCGAGCCGGTATCCGGACGACATGCCACCCATTCTCCCAGCGCTGCGGACAGACTGACCGTGGGGGTTGTCGGGAGGCCGGCACCGGGGTGACACTCGAGGTCCTGCCGGTCCCTCACCACCTCCGGAGGCGCCATGACCGCCGTGCCCCCCGTGAAGATGCGCCATCTCCACGACCACCTCGCGCTCGGTCGGGTCGCCTGGTCCGACGGGTCGGACGCCTGGCGCTGGGAGGTCAGGCGGCTGCTCCGGGACCTGCGCGACCTGCTGCTCGCCGAGTCGCCCGCGGCGTACGACGGGTGGCTGGCGGCACGCGGCGACGGCATGCTCCGCGAGCGGACGTTGCTGCTCACCCGGCTCTCGGTGGTGGCGTCACACGCGCTGCACGAGCCGACCGTCGAGCGGGTGCGCGACGAGCTCGGCCGGCTGCTGGTGGACGCCGACCACCACCTGCAGCGCCGGCGCGACCTGGCGTGGGACGAGGTCGAGCTGGAGCTGGGCGGCTCGGAGTAGCGGGGTCACGAGTTCTCGGCAGAGGGGGCGGGATTCGAACCCGCGGTAGGTCTCCCTACGACCGCTTTCAAGGCGGTTCCGATAGGCCACTCCGGCACCCCTCCGAGCCGGCCCCGCAGGGCCGGCACCCGGCGAGTCTACGAGTCAGCCGGCTCAGCCGGCGATGGAGAGCAGCACGTCGCCCTCCTGCACCACGTCGCCCGAGGTGACGTGGACGCCGGTGACGGTGCCGGCGTGCTCGGAGAGGACCGGGATCTCCATCTTCATCGACTCCAGCAGGGCGACGACGTCGCCGACCGCGACCGTGTCCCCGGGGGCGACGTCGACGGTCAACACGTTCGCCACCATCTCGGCGAGGATCTGGAGCTCCTGCTGGCGTGCCATGCGCCCGACGCTAGCCGTTACCGGCGCGTAGTCGCGCACCGGAGGTCCCGGCCGGGCGGCACCGTCGACAGGACCGTCAGAGCAGGGCCTCGATCCGGGCGGGCTCGGGTCGGATCGCCGTGGCCTCCTCTGCCCGACGGGCACCGCGACCGCGCTGGCCGGTGAGCGCCAGGTCGACGCGGATCAGCACGATGCCCACGACCAGCCCGACCACGAGGCCGTAGGCCATCGCCAGCCCCGCCTCGGTCCGCGTCACGCCGGGATCGATCAGCGCCTGCGCGATCGGGACGGTGGCGCCCACCCCGAAGGCGCAGACCCACCACCCCTGCCGGCGCCGGGCGCGCATGTGGGTGCCCCAGACCAGGGCCGGGATGCCCAGCAGCGCCACGATCGGTCGTGGCGAGGCACCGAGGTGGTCGCGCAACCAGCCGACCCCGTCGAAGGCGAACTGGACCAGCGCCGGGGTGCCGTAGCGCCGCAGCAGCTCGGCGTACGCCAGCGTGAGCCCGAGGATCGCGGCCCCGACGACGACCACCAGGACCCCGCGCCGCCCCAGTCCGTGGAAGCCCGCCCCGAGCCGGTGGACGACGATGAAGCACCCGGCCAGGGCCAGCCCGAGGCTGACGTACTCGAAGCGCACCAGGTCGATGCTGGGTTGCAGCCCGACCGTCGCGAGGCCCCCGAGAGCAGCGAGCAGCACCGCGACCACGACCTCGCGGACCGCGTGGCGCAGCTTCACGGCCGGCACCGTCGTGATCACCGCGAGCACGCCGGTCACCACGCAGACCATCACCGCCGCACCGCTGCGCAGCACGTCGCGGTCCGCCACCAGCACCGCGGCACCGATCGCGGCGGTGAGCAGCCCGAAGACGACCGGGCGACCGCCGGTGCGGGCCGCGAGCGCCCAGACGTACGTCGTCGCGACGACCACCGCGCCGACCTGCGGCAGCCAGGGCGAGGTGAGGTCGATCGGGCGCAGGCCTGCCGGCAGCTCCAGCCGGTCGGTCGGCAGCAGCTCCGGGCCGAAGAGACCGACCACGAGCAGGGCGGCGCCGACGAGCGTCAGCAGCAGCCACAGCCCCGCCGACGACCGCGAGCGCAGCCGGGAACGGGGCGGCGGGGTCAGCGGGTCGGGGACCGACTCGGGCGGGGCGAGCAGCAGCGGCGCGGGCTCGAGGACGGGCTGCGTGACCGGCTCCACGACCTGGGCGGGCTGCAGCACGGGCTCCGGCGGCGGCGTGGGCTCGGGTGTCGGCTCCGGCGTGGCTTCGGGCAGGGGCGCCGTGGTGCGGGGTCGGCGTGACCACGGGCGCGTCCGGTCGGCGCGTCGGCGGGGGGTGCTCTTGGCCACGGGGGCGAAGGCTACCGGCGCCGGTTGGCGAGCGAGGGGTTGGTACGCCGGGCCTGCGCGACGACGTCACGACTGAGCACGGCCGTGAGCACCTCGGGGCCCTCGCCGGCCTCGACGAGCACGTCGCCGAGCGGGTCGACGACCAGCGAGTGGCCCGAGTAGCGGGGGCCGGGCTGGCCGACGGCGACGACGTAGGCGGTGTTCTCGATCGCCCGGGCGCGGGCGAGGGTCCGCCAGTGCTCGACCTTGCGCTCGCCGGCCACCCAGGCCGCGGGGACGACCAGCACGTCGGCGCCGGCGTCGACCAGGGCGCGGGCCTGCTCGGGGAAGCGCAGGTCGTAGCAGGTCATCAGCCCGAGCGTCAGGCCCCCGAGGGGGACCACCGGCGCGGTGATCGGGCCGGCGGAGAGCCGGTCGGACTCGCGGTAGCCGAACGAGTCGTAGAGGTGGACCTTGCGGTAGTCCGCGCCGGCCGCGCCCCGCAGCACCAGGGTGTTCCAGGGGCGGGCGGGGTCGTCGGAGGTCTCGAACATGCCGGCCACGACGGTCGTGCCCCGCTGCGCCGCGACCCGCGCGAGCTCGCTGGCGAACGGGCCGTCCGTGGCCTCGGCGTACGCACTGACGTCGGAGCCGGCCTCCCCGAAGTCGCGCGCGAACGCCTCGGGCAGCACTGCGAGGTCGACGCCGTCGGGCACCAACCGGTCGAGCAGCGCCCGGTTCTCGGCCGGGTCGAGGCCCGAGGCGTGCTGGACCAGGGCCACGCGCAGGTCGGTGGTCGGGGTGCTCGGGGTGGTCGTGGACGTCACGGCTCCAGAGTGCCATCCCCCTCAGCCGGACGGTCCTGCGAGCCCGCGTCCTGACCCCGGGGTTGCGGCTCCGGTGCCGGTCGGAGAGCCTGTGGAGGTGAAACAACTCCACGACTGGATCGATGAGCTCAGTGCCGTGCTCGACGTCGAGGCCGACGTCGACGACGGCCTCCTCCTCGACCTCGCCCGCTCCGCCGCCCACCACGTGGCCCGACCGGCCGCGCCGATCACGACGTACCTCATCGGGTACGCCGCCGGTCTCCGCAACGCCGACGCCGACGCGATCGAGACGATGGTCGCCCGCGCGCAGGCGCTGGCGGACGGCTGGAACCCGCCCGAGGCGACGAAGGACCCCGACCAGTCGTCCCAGGACGCCGCGGCAGGAGAAGAGGAGTGAAGGCCGTCCTCGCCGACGGCACCGGCGGACCCGAGATCCTCTCCCTGGGCGAGGTTCCCGACCCCGTCCCCGGCCCCGGCGAGGTGCTGGTCACCGTCGCCGCGACCGCGGTCAACCGGGCCGACCTGCTGCAGCGACAGGGCTTCTACCCTCCCCCGCCGGGCGCCTCCGACCTGATCGGCCTCGAGTGCAGCGGCACCGTCGCCGCGCTCGGCGAGGGCGTCTCCGGCTGGTCCGTGGGCGACGAGGTGTGCGCGCTCCTCGCGGGAGGGGGGTACGCCGAGCAGGTGGTCGTCCCCGCCGGGCAGCTGATGCCCGTGCCGGACGGCATCGACCTCATCACCGCCGCGGCGCTGCCCGAGGTCGCGTGCACGGTGTGGTCCAACGTCTTCATGGTCGCCGGGCTGCAGTCCGGTGACCGGTTCCTGGTCCACGGTGGCGCCGGTGGCATCGGCACCATGGCGATCCAGCTCGCCCACGCCCTCGGGGCCACGGTGTTCACGACCGCGGGGTCCTCCGACAAGCTCGCGCTGTGCCGCGACCTCGGCGCGGACGTGGCCATCAGCTATCGCGACGAGGACTTCGTCGAGGTCGTGAAGCGGGAGACCGACGGCCACGGCGCCGACGTCGTGCTCGACAACATGGGTGCGAAGTACCTCGGTCGCAACGTCGACGTCCTCGCCACCGAGGGCCGGCTCGTGGTGATCGGGATGCAGGGCGGCATCAAGGCCGAGCTCAACCTCGGCACCCTGCTGCGCAAGCGGGGGGCGGTGATCGCGACCTCGCTGCGGGCCCGTCCGGTGGAGGGCAAGGCCGCGATCTGCGCCGCCGTGGCCGAGCACGTCTGGCCTCTGGTGGCCGACGGGTCGGTCCGCCCGATCGTGCACACGACGATGCCGCTCGCCGAGGCCGGGGCCGCCCACGCGCTGCTCGAGTCGGGCGACGTCTCGGGCAAGATCCTGCTCACGACCGGGTCGTAGGGTGGGCGCATGAGTGCGCCCGAGCCCGAGCAGGAGCAGCAGGTCGTGGTGATCGGACCCGACGGGCAGCCCGTCGAGGTCCCCGCCAGCGTCATCGCGCAGGCGAACGCCGTCACGACCGGTCCTGACGGCGACCCTGACGGGGACGAGCGCCACGTCACCGACCTGGTCGAGCAGCCCGCGAAGGTGATGCGGATCGGCAGCATGATCCGCCAGCTCCTCGAGGAGGTGAAGGCGGCCCCGCTCGACGAGGCCAGCCGCAACCGGCTCAAGGACATCCACGCCGCCTCCATCAAGGAGCTCGAGACCGGCCTCGCGCCGGAGCTCGTCGAGGAGCTGGAGCGGCTCTCGCTGCCCTTCACCGAGGAGTCGACCCCGTCCGAGGGCGAGCTGCGGATCGCGCAGGCCCAGCTCGTGGGCTGGCTCGAGGGGCTCTTCCACGGCATCCAGACCGCGATCTACGCCCAGCAGGTCGCCGCCCGCACCCAGCTCGAGCAGATGCGACGTCAGCTGCCGCCGGGGACGTCCCTCCCCGAGGGTGCGCCCGGCGCCGCCGCGTCACCCGGCACCCCCGATCCTCGCCACCCGGGTGAGTCGAGCGGGATGTACCTGTAGCTGCGGCGACGGCAGCAGGCGGCTGCCACGGCCGTGCCGCGCCTGGGGGTTCTTGAGCGAGTCGGTGGGTTCTGGGGGGATCCAGCACTGCCCGAACGCTGGTTCCCCGGATATCCGGGGAACCAGCGTTGGAGCCGAGCCCCTCAGCCGCGCTTGCGGAACAGCACCAGCCCGAGCAGGCCGAGCAGGACCATCGCACCACCGGGGGCGGCGAGGCGGGTGAACTCCGGCGGGGCGGAGTCGTCGAGCCGGGTGTACTCCGGGTCGACGCCCGAGGGTGCGGGGTCGGGCGGCTGCGGGATCCGGTTGCCCTGGCCGAGCACCTGCTCGACCTGGTCGACGTACGACGGGGTGGCGCGGGAGGTGCCCATGCACTTCTCGGACTCCAGCCGCTGGGAGGAGCCGGAGCCGAAGACGACGTAGGAACGGTCGAGCTTGAGGACGCCGAGGCCGCAGGTCCCCCGGGTCACCGAGGAGACCTCGACGGGGGTGTCGGCGACGCGGCCGCGATAGATCCGCTCCACGTCGATCGTGTAGACGTCGTGCTGGCTGCTGCGCTGCTGCGACCGGAGCACGCCGCTGAACACGACGTCGGCCTCCCGTGCCTGCGACTCCAGCGAGGCTCCCTGCTCGCAGGTGCAGGCCTGGGCGGGGAGGCCGGTCAGGACCAGGCCGGCGCAGGCGAGGGTCAGCGCGGCGAGCAGGCGCAGGACAGGGGACAGCACCCCTCCATGGTCACAGATCACGCGAGGAAGAGGCCAGCCAGCACCCGCGCCACGCCGTCCTCGTCGTTCGTGGGGGCGACGTGGTCGGCAGCCGCGAGCAGGTCGGGGTGCCCGTTGCCCATGGCGTACGCCGTGCCCGCCCAGCCCAGCATCGGCAGGTCGTTCGGCATGTCGCCGAAGGCCACCACGTGCTCGGGCCCGACCCCCAGCGAGGCAGCGACCCGCGCGAGCGCTGTCGCCTTGGTGACGCCCCGCGCGCTGATCTCGACCAGCCCGTCGACGGTCCACGTCGGCAGGGCGGCGTCCCCGACCGCGTCGACGACGCGGGCCCGGAAGCCCGCGGGGTCGGGGGTGTCGAGGTGCTTGACGAGCAGCTTGAGCGCCGGGTCGGTCCACACCTCCGCGAGGTCGCCGACGACGCTGTCCGCGGGGAACGGGTCGAGCTCGACGTACCCGTGGTCGCGGACCAGCCCACCGACGCACTCCACGGCGTACGACGCCTCGGGCACCGCGTCGCGGATCGCCTCGACCACCGCGAGCCCCTCGGCCGGGTCGATCCCGTGCACGTCCCGCACGGTGAACCCGTCGGCGGCACCGCCGAGGTCGACGACCGCTGCCCCGTTGGAGACGATCGCGAGCCCGTGGCCGCCGACCATCGCCCACAGGTCGTCCATCCACCGGATCGGCCGGGCGGTCACGATCACGACCGGGACCCCGCGCCGGTCGAGCTCGGCGAGGACCTCGCGGGAGTAGTCGGAGACGGTGCCGTCGGTGCGCACGAGGGTGCCGTCGAGGTCGGTCGCGACCAAGCGGGGTCTCGAGGCTCTCTGCGCTCGCACCTCAACCTCCGGTGGGACGCGCCATGACGAGCTCGCCGTCCTCGTTGCCGCCGCGCAGCTCGGTGAAGCCGCACCGGGCGAGCACCCGCAGGCTGGCCCGGTTGTCCGGCCGGACGCTGGCCCGCAGCCGGACCCCGGCCCGCTCGGCCTCGACGACCAGGGCCGTCAACGCCTCCGTGGCGACGCCGTGACCACGGACGTCCTCGACCAGCCCGAAGCCCACCTCCGTCTCCCCGTCGGTGGGCGGGGCGAAGCAACCGATGCTGCCGACCGCCTGGTGCCCGAGCACGACGTGGCGCGGACCCCAGGTCTCCCCCTCGCGGGCCATGGAGGCGGCGTCGACGTCGTCGCGCCGGGGGTACGCCGGGTGCCACCGGTCCTGCCGGCGCCCGGCCACCATGTCGGCGGCGTCGGCCGGGCTGACCAGGATCAGCCGCAGCCGCTCGGTCTCGATCCGCTCGGGAAGACCTGTCACGACCGGACCTCCACGGCGAGCGTCAACGCGTCGCCCTCCTCGACCTGCTCGGCGACGCGCACCGCCCTCTTGACGGGCAGCACGAAACAGCCCGAGGCGGCGTCGGGGAAGACGCTGGTGTCCCAGCGCGACGTCCCCGTCGCGACCGTCACCGGCACCGACCCGAACCCGCGCGGCTCCCCCGCGAAGTCACGCACCGCCTCGCTGACCTCCGGCGGCAGCGTGACGAAGCACCACGCCGACGGGTCGGCGCTCTCCTGCCGCGCCGTCCAGCGCCACAGCGGCGCCGTGAAGGTCAGCGCGCCGCTCACGCGGGGAAGTACTTCTCGAGCTCGACCACGACCCCGTCGTCGAAGACCGTCTCCGTCACCGCGTCGGCGGCCTCGCGGACCTCCTCGACGGCCTGGCCCATCGCGACCCCGCGGCCGGCCCAGC
The DNA here is from genome assembly GCA_963754575.1 of uncultured Actinomycetota bacterium. Taxonomy (GTDB): domain Bacteria; phylum Actinomycetota; class Actinomycetes; order Propionibacteriales; family Nocardioidaceae; genus Nocardioides. The sequence goes on from CAVWGQ010000027.1 coordinate 543,427, forward strand.
GCAGCATCTCGATGTCGTTGCGGCCGTCGCCGATCGCGAGCACGTCGGCCTGGGCGACGCCGAGCTCGTCGGCGACCAACGAGAGCCCGGAGGCCTTCGAGACGCCGACGGGCGAGAGGTCGAGCCAGGCCGTCCAGCCGACGACGTAGTCGGTGCCGTGCAGCCCGAGCCGGGCGGCGAGCGCGACGAACTCCTCGACGGTCGCCTCGGGGTCGCGGATGATCACGCGGCTGACGTGCTGGGCGACCAGCTCGGCGACCTCCGTCTCGATCAGCTCACCCGAGAGCTCGCCGGCGGGGAAGGGCCGGTTGACGCGGTAGCCGACGCCGCGCTCCTCGACCGCGACCAGGGCGGTCGGGTGCTCGCGCAGCACCGCCTCGACCGCCGGCCGGGCGTCGAACGTCTCCTCGTGCACCACCTCGAGGTCGGGGTAACGGAAGACCACTGCCCCGTTGGACGCCACCACCCAGAGCCGGTCGCGGCCCTCGGGCGGCAGCCCCAGCAGGTCGGCGACCCGGGTCATGCCGTGCGGCGAGCGGCCGCTGGCCAGCACCACGTGGCAGCCGGCGTCGTAGGCGCGGCGGACCGCGTCGTACGTCGCGGGCGGGATCTGCTCGTACGTCGTGCCGGCGCCCTCGACCCACTTGAGCAGGGTGCCGTCGATGTCCAGCGCGACCAGCCCGGGCCGCCAGGTGTCACTCAACGGGCTTCAGCACCTCGAGGCCACCGAGGTAGGGCTGCAGCGCCTGCGGCACCCGCACCGAGCCGTCCTCCTGCTGGTGGGTCTCCAGGATCGCCACGATGGTCCGCGGGATCGCGGTGAGCGTGCCGTTGAGGGTCGCGACCGGCTGGGTCGAGCCGTCGGCGGCCCGGCCGCGGGTGTCGAGCCGACGGGTCTGGAAGTCGGTGCAGTTGGACGTCGAGGTCAGCTCGCGGTAGCGGCCCTGGGTGGGGATCCACGCCTCGCAGTCGAACTTGCGCTTCGCCGACAGCCCGAGGTCGCCGGCCGCGGTGTCGATCACCCGGTAGGCCAGCTCGAGCTTGTCGAGGAACTCCTTCTCCCAGCCCAGCAGCCGCTGGTGCTCGGACTCGGCGTCCTCGAGCGATGAGTAGACGAACATCTCGACCTTGTCGAACCAGTGCACCCGGATGATGCCGCGGGTGTCCTTGCCGTGCGAGCCGGCCTCCTTGCGGAAGCACGGGCTGAACGCGGCGTAGCGGCGCGGGAGGCTGGCGAGGTCGAGGATCTCGTCGGAGTGGTAGGCCGCCATCGCGACCTCCGAGGTACCGACGAGGTAGAGGTCCTCGCCCTCGATCCGGTAGACGTCGTCGGCCGCCTGGCCGAGGAAGCCGGTGCCCTCCATCGCGGCCGGCTTGACCAGCGAGGGGGCGACCACCTGGGTGAAGCCGGCGCCGCGCGCCTGGTCCATCGCCATGTTCACGAGCGCGAACTCGAGCTGGGCACCCACGCCGGTGAGGAAGTAGAAGCGGCTGCCCGACACCTTGGCGCCGCGCTCGAGGTCGATCGCGCCCAGCAGCCGGCCGAGCTCGACGTGGTCGCGGGGCTCGAAGTCGAACTCGCGCGGCGTCCCGACGTGCTCGAGCACGACGTAGTCGTCCTCGCCGCCCGCCGGCGCCTCGTCGGCGGCGAGGTTGGGGATCGCCATGATCGCGTCGTTCCACTCCGCCTCGGCCTCGCCCTGGGCGGCCTCGAGCCGCTTCACCTCGGCAGCGAGCTCCCGGACCTCGACCAGCAGCGCCTGCTTCTCGTCGCCCGCGGCGGCGGCGACGTCCTTGCCACGCTTCTTCTGCTCGGAGCGCTTCGACTCGAAGCCCGCGATCGCCGTACGCCGCGCGGAGTCGGCGGCCAGCGCCCGGTCGACGACGTCGTCGGAGAGCCCACGCTTGGCCTGGGCGGCACGGACGCGGTCGGGGTCGTCGCGCAGGACGCGGGGGTCGATCATGAAAGGAAGGCTACGCGTCAGGGATGAGGGAGCGCGCGGCAGATACCGGCATACTCGCGGGCGTGAACGAGCGGTCCCGACCCCGGCTCCTGGTGTGGAGCGGCGTCCTGCTGGCGATGTTCCTGGTGCTGGCGTTCGTCGTGCTCCGGACCCCGGCGCCCTTCGCGATCGACGACCTCGGCCGACAGGCGGAGGCCTGGACCGACGACCACGACCTGCTGATCGAGGCGCTGCACTGGGTCGAGCTGCTCACCGCGACCATCGGGGTCACCGTGATGACGGTGGTGCTGGCCGGCGTGCTCCTGCTGCGTCGGCAGTCCCGCGCGGCCGCGTTCACGGTCGCGGTGATGGTGACGACCTCGATCGCCACCACGGCCGCCAAGGCCCTCTTCGCACGGGGCCGGCCCGAGTGGCAGGACACCGTCGACCTGCTGAGCACCAAGTCGTTCCCCTCCGGGCACGCCTCCTCGGTGACCGCCCTCACCGGGGTGGTGGCGGTGCTCACCTTCGTGTTCGTACGCCGTGCGTCCGTCCGCCGCGTCGTGCTCACGCTGCTCGTCCTGGTGTGGGCGCTGGTGTGCCTCGACCGGGTGCTGCTCGGGCGCCACTACCCCACCGACGTGCTGGCCGGGACGCTGCTGGGCCTCTCGATCCTGCTGCTCGGCCTGGCGTTCGTGCCGCCCGAGCCGCGTGGGCACGCCGAGAAGTCCGAGCCGCTGCCGCAGGTCTACACGACCGAGCGGCGGCTGGCCGTGATCGTCAACCCGATCAAGGTCGAGGACGTCGGCGCGTTCCGCACCACCGTCACGACGATGGCCGAGGAGTCGGGCTGGTCCCCGCCGACCTGGCACTACACGACCGTCGAGGACCCCGGCACCGGCATGGCCGAGGCGGCCTCGGTCGCCGGCGCCGACCTGGTGCTGGTCTGCGGCGGTGACGGCACCGTGCGCGAGGTCTGCGCCGAGCTCGCCGGCACCGGCATCCCGGTCGGGATCGTCCCCGCCGGCACCGGCAACCTGCTGGCCCGCAACCTCGACATCCCGCTCTACCTGCGCTCCGCCATCGACGTCGCCCTCAACGGCCAGGACCGCGCGATCGACCTCGTGGAGGTCTCGGGCGACGGCGTCGAGCCGGACAGCCACTTCCTGGTGATGGCCGGCATGGGCTTCGACGCCGCGATCATGGAGGGCGTCAACGAGGACATCAAGAAGCGGGTCGGCTGGCTGGCCTACGTCCTCTCGGGGCTGAAGTCGCTGATGTTCCCGGCCGGCCGGTTCGAGGTCTCGGTCGACGGGGGCGAGTTCACCCGCCACCGGGCCCGGACCGTCGTGGTCGGCAACGTCGGCTTCCTGCAGGCCGGCATGCCGCTGCTGCCCGACGCCGCGATCGACGACGGCCAGCTCGACGTGGTGATCCTCCACCCGCAGAACTTCTTCTCCTGGATCCCCCTGGCCTGGCGGGTGCTGCTCAAGCGCAAGCGCACCGACTCGCTGGTGAACCGGATGACCGGGCAGTCGGTCGTCATCCGCGCCGCCGCCGACACCCCGCGCCAGCTCGACGGCGACTCGATCGGCCCCGGCCGCGAGCTGTCGATGGAGTGCGTGCACGGCCGGCTCCTGGTCCGGGTCCCCCGCACCTGACGTTGAGTTGCCAGCCCGCCGAGTTGAGTTGCCACCCCGCCTGGTCCAGTCGCCACTCCGCCGAGTTGAGTTGCCAGCCCGTCACAGCCGTACGCCGCGCTCGCGCAGCGCCTCCCGGACCTCGCGCAGCCACTCGTCGCGACCCCCGGCGTTCAGCTCGTGGCGCGTCACGACGATGACGATCCAGCCCGCTCGTCGTAGAGACTCCCGACGCGCCTCGTCGCGCTCCTTGTCCGCGGGATCGGTGTGGAACTCCTCGCCGTCGTACTCCACCAGGATCCGGGCGCGTGGATAGGCCAGGTCGAGCCGCACCCGCTCCCCGTCGAGCCGCACCCACACCTGCGGCTCCGGGCACGGCAGCCCGTCCTCGACGATGAACCACCGCACCCACGACTCCGGCTGCGACTCCGGGCGGGGATCGACCAGGGGCACCAGCCGGCGCAGCTGCACGACGCCGCGCCGGCGCCGGTAGCGGCGCAGCAGCAGTCGCAGGTCCCGCTGCGTGAAGCCGTGCGCGCGCATCAGCGCGTCCATCGCTCCCAGCGCGTGAGGCGCCCACAGTCGACAGCCCAGGTCTGCCGCGGTGCGCAGTGGTGTCGTGACGCACACGCCTCCCACCTCGACCCAGTCCTCGGGCAGCAGGTCCCGGGTCACCCCGTCGACCTCGTCACGCTCGGTCGCCTGGTGCCCCCGCAGGACACAGGTCTCCAGGGGGACCTCCCCGTCGAGCTCGGCGTACCAGTGGCAGTCGACACCCCAGACCCAGGACGCCGTGCGATCGACGAGGACGGTCGTCGGCCCTGCCACCAGTCCTGCGGCTCTGGCCCGCACCACCACGGTGACTTCCTGGTCGGCCCGGAGCAGCACGCCTCGCATGGGTCGGACCAGGAGACCCTCGGCCACGGCGGCTGCGAGCGCCTGCTTGCTCACGCCGGCGGCGCGGGCCTGGGCGGGTGTGAACGGCTGGGTCGGGAACGTGAGGAGATCCATGGAGTGAGGCTGGTCGCCAGCCGGGCCTCGTGGGGTTCGCGCGGGACGAGCTGTGGAGAACTCCCCCGAACGACGGACGTGTGGACGGCATCTGGCTTGCCAGGGGAGCCGGACTGGCAACTCGACCCGGCGTACTGGCAACTCAACTCAGCGCAGTGGCAACTCGACCCGGCGGGCTGGCAACTCAACGGTCAGGGGCGAGCGTGGGAGATCGCCTCGTTCTCCTCGGGGGAGAGCTGCTGCTCGCAGGTCCAGCCGGAGATGTTCTTGGCGTAGGTGCGGGCCTCGGAGCGGCCGTGGATCGAGGTGACGACGACGCCGTGGCCGCCGTCGTCGAGCAGGGCCAGGGACCAGGAGAGGTGGCCGCCCATGTCGCCGAAGGCGTCGTAGCGCACCACCGCGAGGTGGCGCAGCGCGTCGCCGGCCTCCCGCTTGAGCGCCGCGACCTCCTGCCGCAGCCCCTGGACGTCCTCGGGCAGCTCGTCGACGGCACCGGCCCGGGACGGTCGCGTGCGCCGCAGCGCGACGACGGTGAGGAACAGCGCCAGCAGCGCGACGACCAGCGAGACGACGGACAGGCTCTCCACGCGCCGAACCCTACGATGATCCGGTGACCCCGACCGGTACGCCACGCATCGCCTACCAGGGCGAACCGGGCGCCAACTCCCACCTCGTCTGCCGCCAGCACTACCCCGACCACGAGGCCCTCGCGTGCGCGTCGTTCGAGGACGTCTTCGCGGCGGTCGTGGCGGGCGAGGCCGACCTCGCGATGATCCCGATCGACAACTCGATCGCCGGCCGGGTGGCCGACATCCACCACTTCCTGCCCGACTCGGGCCTCCACATCGTGGCCGAGCACTTCCTGCGCATCCAGTTCTCGCTGCTCGCCGTCCCCGGCGCCCCGCTCGACGGCATCCGCACCGTCCACTCCCACGTCCACGCCCTCGGCCAGTGCCGCAAGGTGATCCGCGAGCTCGGCCTCACCCCGGTCGTCGCGGGCGACACCGCCGGCGCCGCCCGCGAGGTCGCCGAGCTCGCCGACCCCAGCCAGGCCGCCATCTCGCCGCCGCTCGCCGCGGAGATCTACGGCCTCGACGTGCTGCGCAACGACGTCGAGGACGAGGACCACAACACGACCCGCTTCGTCGTCCTCGCGAAGGAGTACGCCGAGGCAGCCGCCGGCACCGGACCGGTGGTGACCTCCTTCGTCTTCAACGTCCGCAACATCCCGGCGGCGCTCTACAAGGCGCTCGGCGGCTTCGCGACCAACGGCGTCAACATGACCAAGCTGGAGAGCTACATGGTCGGCGGCCACTTCACGGCCACCCAGTTCCTCGCCGAGGTCGACGGCCACCCGCACGACCCCGGCCTGGCCCGCGCGCTCGAGGAGCTGGCCTTCTTCACCACCGACGTCAAGGTGCTCGGCGTCTATCCCGCGGCCCGCGAGCGCGGCGAGTGAGCCCCCGGGGATAGGTTCGCGGGGTGAGTGACCAGACCGACCCGCGTGTCGAGGACCTCGGCTTCGCCCGGGTGGACGTCGACCGCGCGGCACGCACCGGCGACGCGGAGGTCGTCTACGGCGCCGGCAAGACGCCCGAGCAGGTCGTCTCGATCCTGCAGACCCTGCACCAGCACCACCCCGACCGGGCGGTGCTCGCGACCCGGCTCTCCGACGAGGCGATGCACGCGGCCGAGGCCGCCGGCGCAGCCGTCGACCGGGTCGCCCGCGCGGCCACCCTCGGCCCACTCCCGACCGGCGTCGGGACGGTCGCCGTCGTCGCGGCCGGCACGTCCGACGCCCCCGTCGCCGCTGAGGCGGCGCTGACCGCCCGGGTCCACGGGGCCGGGGTCGAGGTCATCACCGACGTCGGCGTCGCGGGCCTCCACCGGCTGCTCGGCGTCCGCGACCGGCTCGAGGCCGCCGACGTGCTCGTCGTCGTCGCCGGCATGGAGGGCGCGCTGCCCTCGGTCGTCGGCGGCCTGGTCGGCACACCGCTCGTCGCCGTCCCCACCAGCGTCGGCTACGGCGCCTCCCTCGGCGGCATCGCCGCCCTGCTCGGGATGCTCAACTCCTGCGCCCCCGGCGTCACGGTCGTCAACATCGACAACGGCTACGGTGCCGGCGTGTTCGCCGCCCGGGTCGCGCGCCGAGCCGCCCGATGACCCGCCCGATGACCCGCACCGCCTGGATCGACGCCTCCTCCGGTGCCAGCGGCGACATGCTGCTCGGCGCGCTGCTCGGCGCCGGCGTACCCCTCCCCGTCCTGCAGGCCGCCGTCGACGCGCTCGCCCCCGAGCCGATCACGCTGCGCCACGAGGACGTACGCCGCGGCGCGCTCGCCGCCACCCGCTGCCACGTCGAGGTCGCCGACTCCGCCACCCACCGCAGCTGGACCGACGTGCGGGCGCTGCTCACGAGGGCCGACCTCGCCGAGCCCGTCCGCGACCTCGCCACCCGGGCCTTCACCCGGCTCGCGGAGGCCGAGGCCCGGGTGCACGGCACCGCCGTCGAGGAGGTCCACTTCCACGAGGTGGGCGCGCTCGACGCGATCGCGGACGTGGTCGGCGCTGCCGCGGGCTTCGTCCACCTCGGCTGGCCGGACCTCGACGTCACGGTCAGCCCGGTCGCCGTCGGCTCGGGCAGCGTCGCCACCGCCCACGGCACCCTGCCGGTCCCGCCGCCTGCCGTCGCCGAGCTGCTCCGCGGCGTCCCGTCGTACGCCGGACCGGCCGGCGCCCCGGTCATGGAGCTGTGCACGCCCACCGGTGCCGCGCTGCTCACCGCGCTGGCGACGGCGTACGGCCCGCAGCCGGCGATGAGCGTCGGCGAGATCGGCACCGGGGCCGGCGGTCGCGACCCGGAGGGCCACGCCAACGTGCTCCGGCTCCTGGTGGGGAGCACCGCCGGGGCCACCACACCGGCGACCCGCTCGTCATCGAGACCAACGTCGACGACCTCGACCCCCGCGTCTGGCCGCAGGTCATCGCGCGCCTGCTCGACGCCGGGGCCAGCGACGCCTGGCTGACCCCGATCCTGATGAAGAAGGGCCGCCCGGCCCACACCCTGTCGGTGCTCGTCCACGCCAGCCGGGCCGACGCGGTCCGCACGGCCGTGTTCGCCCACACCTCCGCCATCGGCCTGCGCGAGCACGTCGTCGGCAAGCACGCCCTCGAGCGCGAGATGACCTCCGTCGACGTCGACGGCCAGGTCGTCGCGGTCAAGCTCGCCCGCCACCACGGAGAGGTCCTCAACGCGATGCCGGAGTTCGACGACGTGGTCCGCGCGGCCGAGGCGCTGGGTCGCCCGGTCAACGACGTGCTGGCCGACGCCCACGCCGCGAGCCGGAGGTTCACCCGCTGATGGACCTCGTCGTCGTCGCGCTGACCTTCGGCGCCATCTTCGTCGTCGAGCTGCCCGACAAGACCTTCATCGCCACCCTGGTGCTGTCGACGAAGTTCCGCCCGCTGCTGGTCTGGATCGGCGTCGGCCTGGCCTTCGCGGTGCAGACCACGGTCGCCGTCGCGCTCGGCCACGCCGCGTCGTTCCTGCCGGCCGACGTCGTGCGCGGCGTCTCGATGCTGATGTTCCTCGCCGGCGCGGTGATCCTGTTCCGCGAGGGCCGCAGCCACCAGGTCGACGACGGCGACGAGTACGCCGCGAAGGCGCGCGACGTGACCGGCATCCGGGCCGTCGGCGCCAGCTTCCTGGTGCTCTTCGCCGCCGAGTGGGGCGACCTGTCGCAGCTGCTCACCCTCACCCTGGTCGCCCGCTACGAGGACCCGGTCAGCGTCTTCGTCGGCGCCCTCGGCGCGCTGCTCGCGGTCAGCGGGCTGGCGGTGCTGGTCGGCCGGGCGCTGCTGCGCGTCGTACCCCTGCACGCGCTGCACTACGTCGGCGCCGCGGTCTGCACCCTGCTCGCGGGCCTCGCGGCGTACGAGCTGCTGGTCTGAGTCCACGGCACGTGTCGCGACCGACACGTTCGGTGGACAAGGGCTCACCCGGTTCGGGATCATCGGCGCGGGAGAGGGACCGATGAGAGAGAAGGCCCGGCACATGGCGATCTTCGATGGCTTCACCGACCGTGAGGTCGACACGATCAAGAACACCGGCACGTTCATGACCCTCCCCGCCGACTGGTCCCCCATCTGGGAGAAGACCGCGGCGGACAAGGCGTACATCATCGTCACCGGCGAGGCGTCGGTGCGCAGGAAGGGCGAGGAGATCGCGCGGCTCGGTCCCGGCGACATCTTCGGCGAGGGCGCGATCGTCAACCACAAGCTCCGCAACGCCTCGATCGTGACGCTGACCAAGGTCGAGCTGATCCACTTCACGCGTGAGCAGGTCAACCACCTGCGCGACACCATTCCCTCCTTCGCGGCGGCGCTGGACCGCACCGCCCAGGAGCGCCTGGGCCAGTGAGCACCCGGTGACCAGACCGTGAGCGACGGCCCGCTGGAGGACGTCGAGCGCTACCTGCTCGGCGCGCGGCGCACGCTCACCAGGATCGAGGTCGCCGAGCGCGCGGGGGTCCCGATCGAGGTCGCCCAGGAGCTCTGGGGCCAGCTCGGCTTCCCGCACGCGGCCGACGACGACGTCGCCTTCACCGACCAGGACGTCGAGGCGCTGCGCACGACCGTCTCCCTCGTCGAGCTCGGCATCGTGGAGCCCGACTCGCAGGCCGCACTGGTGCGCACGTGGGGCCACAGCTATGCGCGGCTCGCCGAGTGGCAGACCAGCCTGCTCGCCGGCATCGCCCTCGCCGACGACGACCCGACGGCCCGCCTCGACGAGCTGCTGACCGAGGTGCTGCCGCGGGTCGGCGCCCTGCAGGACTACATCTGGCGCCGCCACCTCGAGAACGCCGCCCAGAGGCTGCTCCCCCAGGTCGACGGTCGCGACGAGGCCACCCGCTCCACCGTCGGCTTCACCGACATCGTCGACTACACCCGCCGCAGCAAGAACCTCACGGAGTCCGAGCTGGTCGACCTGGTCGAGGTCTTCGAGGCCGAGGCGACCCGTGCGGTGGTCGCCGTCGGTGGCCGCGTCATCAAGACCATCGGCGACGAGATCCTCTATGTCGTCGACGACCCCGCCGCCGCGGTCGTGGTCGCCCTCGCGCTGGCCGACCGGGGCGAGGACGAGGTGGACGCCTTCCCGCGCGTGCGGACCGGTCTGGCGTTCGGCCAGGTCACCCGACGCCTCGGCGACGTCTTCGGTCCGACCGTGAACATCGCGGCCCGGCTCACCTCCGTCGCTCGACCGGGCACGGTGCTCCTCGACCGGGGCGCGTACGACGTCCTCACCGGGGCCGAGGAGCCGCCCGAGACGTCCCCCGACGGGGCACCACTCGCCCCGATCAGCCGGCTGCTCGACCGGGCGGCCGACGAGCTCGCCGAGATCTCCCCGTTCTCCGAGCACGGCGACCTGCGCTTCCGGCGGCTGCGCCGGGTGTCGGTCAAGGGCTACCGGCACCTCGAGCCCTTCGTCGTACGCCGCCGGCGACCGCGTGGCGCGGACAGCTCCCCGGAGGACGGGTGAGCGGGCCGGCCGAGCGCCGCCGGGTCCGGTTGACCGCCCAGGCCGAGACCGCCCTCGCCCGGCTGGCCGAGGACCCGCGTGACCACCTCGCGAAGGGCTCGCTGCAGGAAGCGGTCAGCGGCCTCGACCAGTTGCTCGACGACGACGACCCGGACCGCGCGCGGCTGGTCGACGGGCCCCGGCGTACCTCCCTGTCGTCGGCGCCCCCGCCGCTGCCGATCCGCACCGAGCGGCTGGTGCTGCGCAGCCGGGAGCCGGGCGACCTCGAGGACCTGCTGGCGGTCTACGGCCGCGAGGACGTCGCGGCGTACCTCCTCACCCCTGCGCTCGCGCGCGACGAGCTCGAGGAGATGCTCGCCGACCGCGCCACGTCGGAGGAGGACGGCTACGGGCTGGTGCTCGACCTCGACGGGCGGGTCGTCGGCGAGGTCGCGCTCACCTTCCCGAGCCCGACGCAGGGCGAGCTGTCGTGGGTGGTCCACCCCGACTCCGGCGGCCGGGGGCTGGTGACCGAGGCGGTCCGGGCGCTGCTCGACCTCGGCTTCGGGCACTTCGCGCTGCACCGGATCTACGCCGAGCTCGACCCGCGCAACGACCGGTCCCGGCGGATGTGCGAGCGGCTCGGGATGCGACTCGAGGCGCACCGGCTCGCCGACTTCTGGTCGAAGGGCGAGTGGACCGACACCCAGCAGTACGCGCTACTGGCCTCGGAGTGGGACGCCGCTCAGCACTAGGCTGCCCTGCATGACCCACACCCACGGCGCCGACTCCGAGGTCGGCCGGCTCCAGACCGTGATGCTCCACCGCCCCGGCGACGAGCTCAAGCGGCTGACCCCGCGCAACAACGACCGGCTGCTCTTCGACGGCATCCCGTGGGTCTCGCGCGCCCAGGAGGAGCACGACGCGTTCGCCGAGGCGCTGCGCTCGCGCGACGTCGAGGTGCTCTACCTCACCGAGCTGCTCACCGAGACCCTCGAGTCGTCGGCGGCAAGGAACCACGCGATCACCACCGCGCTGTCCGGGCTCCACCTCGGCGACACGATGCGGCAGTACCTCTCCTCCGCGCTGCGCGACGCCTCCCCCGCCGAGCTCACGGCGTACCTCACCGCGGGCATCCGCAACGACGAGGTCCGCGGTGGCCACGGGCTGGTCACCTCGCTGCTCGACCCGCACGACTTCCTCGTCGACCCGCTCCCCAACCTGCTGTTCACCCGCGACTCGAGCGTGTGGGTGAAGGACCGGGTCGCGGTCACGTCGCTGGCGATGCCGGCCCGGCGGCGTGAGACGCAGCTGACCGAGCTGATCTACACCGAGCACCCCCGCTTCCTCGGCACCCGCAAGATCCACGGCTGGCACCACGAGCACGTCGAGGGAGGCGACGTGCTGCTGCTCGCGCCCGGCGTGATCGCGGTCGGCGTCGGCGAGCGCACCACGGCCGCAGGCGTCGAGCGGCTGGCCCGGCAGGTCTTCCACGCGCGGCTCGCCCACACCGTGCTCGCCGTGCCGATCGCCCAGGAGCGGGCGACGATGCACCTCGACACCGTCTGCACGATGGTCGACGTCGACAAGATCGTGATGTACCCCAACGTCGCCGACTCGCTGACGGCGTACGCCGTGACGGTGCCCGACGCGGGCGCGCCCGAGGAGGCGCTGACGCTGCACGTCGCGGACGCCGAGCCGTTCCTGGTCGCCGCCGCCAAGGCGATGGGCATCGACACCCTCGAGCAGATCGACACCGGTCTCGACCCGGTCACCGCCGAGCGCGAGCAGTGGGACGACGGCAACAACACGCTGGCGCTGGCGCCGCGGGTGGCGGTCGCCTACGAGCGCAACGACGGGACCAACGACCGGCTCGAGGACGCCGGCATCGAGGTCGTCCGGATCGCCGGCTCCGAGCTCGGCTCCGGCCGCGGCGGACCGCGCTGCATGTCCTGCCCGATCTCGCGGGAGCCGTTGCCGGTGGCGTGAGGTCGGTACGCCGCCGGCGTGGCGGGCGGCTCGGTTTCCCCGCCTGAGCGGGGAAGCCGTGACTTCGTCACCGAAACTTCGGGGGCGAGGTCACAGGTTCCCCGCCTGGGCGGGGAAACCGACATCGCCAGCCCCAGAGCGCAAAGGGACCCGGCCGTTGCCGACGGGGGAGACAACAACGACCGGGTCTGGTGGGAAAACCTACCCGGCGACCACCCCGCGCACAACACACGTGGTGCGTGTCGCGGAGCACGACCAGACCAGACCGCCGGACCGGGCCGACCGGACCCGTGGGCCGCCCGTGACCGGCCTGTGGGCGGGCCCGGTCAGCGGATCGTGACCTGCCGGTTGGCCAGCCCGTTGCGCGCCGAGCGCTCGTCGCCGGTGAGGTCGGAGTCGTCGGCGAGCGCGGCAGCCAGGTCGCTCGCGAACCGCTCGGCCGGCTCCTCCATCGCCTCGGCACCGGTCCCGACCGGGAGGTCCCAGACCGGGGTCAGCAGGCCGTGGGCGCGGAACATCCCGACGAAGCGCGAGTCCGGCACGAGCACGTCCTTGCCGGCCGCGTGGAGCCGCGCGAGCGCGTCGAGCAGGTCGTTCTCCGGCTCCGGCATGACCCAGCGCAGGTGCTCCTTGCTGCCGACGTTGGTCCAGTACGCCGCGGAGACGCTCGTGAGCCGGTCCGTCGGGTTCACCGCGGCGTTGGCCTCCTCGAGCGCACCCACCAGGTCGGGGGCGTCCGGGACGTCGGCCACCCAGAAGTCGAAGCCGTCGTGGACGGTGATGTCGAGCGGCCCGGGCGCGACCAGGTCCTGCAGCCGCGGTCCCTCGCCGGGGTCGTCGGTGAGGGTGAGGATGCCCGGCCCGTCGTGCGCGAGGGCGGCGGTGAGCACGGCACCGAGGTCGCGGCTCGGGTCGCCGAAGTTGTGGACGACCTGCAGCGCGAGCCAGATGTCGCCGCTGTCGCGGACCATCGCCGGGGCCGCGGTCGGCAGCAGCGTGCACAGCTGCACCGTGCGGTCGGCGTACTCCCCCGTCAGCGGGAGCGGCGCGGTCGCCGAGGGCACCAGCTCGCGCAGCGCGACCAGGTCGCACTCGGAGGCCAGCCCCTCGAAGGGACGGGCGACGAAGACCGGCGCCGCGCCGCCGGGCGCGCCGTGGCAGGCCTTGTAGCGCTTGCCCGAGCCGCACGGGCAGGGCTGCCGCGGGCCGACCTCGCCGGCCTGGGGTGCGGAGTCGGTCGTCTCACGGGTCTTGCTGCGGTTGCGCTTGGCCATGCGCCGACCCTATCCGGGCCACTGGCCGTGCGCGGCCGGTGAGGTCTCGACTCTCATCCACCTACGCGAACGCCCGGGGCTCGACCTCCTACGAGCGGCCACGAGCTAGCGGTCCAGCAGCTCCAGGAGGTACGCCGGCCGGTCGCTGATCACCGCGGAGACGCCGAGGTCGAGGCAGAGGTCGAGCTGGGTGTCGGTGTTGACGGTCCAGACGTTGATCTCGCGGCCGCTGCGGGCCATCCGACGCGCGAAGTCCGGGTGCTTGGTCAGCTGCTCGATGCCGGGGCCGAGGATCCAGCCGGGCTCGAGCAGGGGCTTGAGGGCGGGCCAGTGCCGGGCCTTGTCGATCAGCATCACCCGGCGCAGGTCGGGTGCGAGCCGCTCGAGCCGCTGCAGCGCGGTGACGGAGAAGCTCATGACCCGCGCCGGGCTGTCGCCGCGGTGCCAGCCGAAGTGCCGCAGCTCCTCGACCAGCCGCTTCTCCACCAGGCCGCCGAAGCGGGTGGGGTGCTTGGTCTCGATCGCGAGCTCGACCCGGCGCCCGCAGTCGGCGACGGTCTCGAGCAGCGTGCGCAGCGTCAGCACCCGGTCGAGCCGCTCGTCGCGGTCGGGCTGCTCGTCGTCGAGGTCGGCCCACGGGTTCTTCCACGACGCGAACTCCAGCGTGTCGAGGTCCGAGAGCTCCATCGTCGAGAGCACCCCGCGCTTGCCGGCCGTACGCCGCAGGTCGCGGTCGTGGAAGCACACCAGGTGCCCGTCGGCGGTGAGCCGCACGTCGCACTCGAGCCCGTCGGTGCCGGCGTCCAGCGCCTCGATGTAGGCACCGAGCGTGTGCTCGGCCAGCTGTTCGCTGGCCCCTCGGTGTGCGAACACCAGGGGTCCGGTGCGGCCGCGCAGACTGCCCATGGCCCCAGTGTGGCGGATGGAGCTTCGATCCCCCTGGACCTCAGGGCGACCCTGAGGTCCAGATCAGGGTCGAATCCGATGGACGCGGTCCCCACCGTGCCGGAGGCTTGACCCATGACCACCACTCCGGGGCAGCAGCAGCCCACCGTCGACCGCCCCGTCGCCGCCAGCGCCCAGCACCTCAGCAAGGTCTACGGCAAGGACGAGACCGAGGTCCGGGCGCTCGACGGCGTGTCCGTCGACCTGTACACCGGCGAGTTCACCGCCGTCATGGGGCCCTCGGGCTCCGGCAAGTCGACGCTCATGCACTGCCTGGCCGCGCTCGACACCCCGACCGCCGGCGAGGCGCTCGTCGGCGGGACGTCGCTGGGCGCCCTCAACGACAAGGAGCTGACCCGGCTGCGGCGCGAGCAGATCGGCTTCGTCTTCCAGGCGTTCAACCTGGTCCCGACGCTGACCGCCCAGGAGAACATCACGCTGCCGCTGGACCTCGCCGGCCGCAAGCCCGACCAGGCGTGGTTCGACCAGGTGATCGACGCCGTCGGGCTCCGCGAGCGGCTCGACCACAAGCCCAACGAGCTCTCCGGCGGCCAGCAGCAGCGCGCCGCGTGCGCCCGCGCCCTGGTCAGCCGCCCCGCGATCGTCTTCGCCGACGAGCCGACCGGCAATCTCGACAGCACCTCCAGCGGCGAGGTGCTGTCCTTCCTGCGCCGCAGCGTCGACGACTTCGGCCAGACGATCGTGATGGTCACCCATGACCCGGTCGCAGCGTCGTACACCGACCGGGTGCTCTTCCTCGCCGACGGCCGCATCGTCGAGGAGCTGCGCCAGCCCGACCGCGACTCGATCCTCGAGACCATGGCGCGACTGACCCCGGCCCACCTCGAGGCCGGCTGATGTTCCGCCTCACGCTGCGCACCCTGCTGGCGCGCAAGGTCCGACTGATCATGAGCACGCTCGCGATCGTGCTCGGGATCGGCTTCCTCACCGGGGTGCTGGTCTTCAGCAACGGCCTCAGCAGCACCTTCGACGGCATCATCAAGGGCTCGACCCCGGACGCGCTGGTGCGCCCGTCCGGCACCGGCTCCTTCGAGCAGATCGGCGCCGGCAACAGCAACGTCCTGCAGCCCGCCGACGTCGAGGCGCTCGCCGGCCTCCCCGAGGTCGAGCAGGCCGACGGCAACGTCGACGGGCTGGGGATGTACCTGCTCGACACCGACGGCAAGCTGGTCGGCGGCCAGGGCGCCCCGACGATCGCCTTCAACTACAACGACACCCCGAACCTGCTCGGCGAGCCGTCGCTCGAGCTCGTCGACGGCGCGTGGCCCGAGGGCACCACCGACGTCGTGCTCGACACCGGGGCGGCGGAGGACGCCGGCTACGCGGTCGGCGACGAGGTCACCGTGATCGCGCCGTCGGGCGACTCGATCGCGAACGTCCGCCAGACGCTGACCATGACCGGCACCGCCGAGTTCAACGGCGGCGGCACGGCCGGCGCGATCCTGGTCATCTTCTCGACCGAGGGAGCGCAACAGCTGTTCCTCGGCGGCCAGGACGCCTTCACCAGCGTCTCCCTCACGGCCGCTCCCGACGTGACCCAGACGCAGCTCGTCGAGGCCGCGTCCGACGTGGTGCCGTCGGCGTACGAGGCGGTGAAGGGCGACACGGTCGCGAAGGAGTCGCAGGACGCGATCGGGCAGTTCCTCGACGTGATCTCGACCTTCCTGATCGCCTTCGCGGTGATCGCGATCCTGGTCGGCGGCTTCATCATCGCCAACACGTTCTCGATCCTGGTCGCGCAGCGGATCCGCGAGCTCGCGCTGCTGCGGGCACTGGGGGCGAGCCGGTTGCAGGTACGCCGCTCGGTGCTGCTCGAGGCCGGGCTGATGGCACTGCTCGGCGCCTCGCTCGGCATCGGCCTCGGGTTGCTGCTCGCCCGCGCGCTGGCCGCGCTCTTCCGCGGCTTCGGGCTCGACATCAACGGCGACGCGCTCGACCTCACGGGCGGCACCATCGCGCTCGCGTACGGTGTCGGGCTGGCCGTCACGCTGGTCTCGGCGTACCTCCCGGCCCGACGTGCCTCCCGGATCGCCCCGGTCGCGGCGATGCGCGACGACGGCGCCCCGGCCGAGGGCTCGCTGCGGCGCCGCGGCCTGATCGGCGCCGGGTTCATGCTCGTCGGCGTCGGGCTGGCGGTCGCGGGCATCCTCGGCGCGCCGGGCAACGACGCGATCTGGATCGGCGTGGCCGCGGTGATCTGGATCCTCACCGCCGCGGTCATCAGCCCGGTGCTGGGCCACCCGCTGCTCGTGGCGTGCCGCGCCCTGTTCAGCAAGGTCTTCGGCACCACCGGTCGGCTGGCCGGCGAGAACGCGCTGCGCAACCCGCGGCGCACCGGCGCCACCGCCTCCGCGCTGATGATCGGGCTCGCCCTGGTCGCCGCCGTCGGCACGCTCGCCGCCTCGCTGAGCGCGACCAGCGACGACCTCGTCGACGACCAGTTCGCGGCCGACTTCCTGGTGCAGTCGGCCAGCTTCCAGAGCTTCCCGACCGGCATCGGCGACGACATGGCGCAGGTCGAGGGCGTGGCGCTGCTCTCACGCGACCAGTACGCCGGCGCGCTGATCGGTGACGAGCCGCAGGCGGTGCTCGGCGTCGACCCGGCGTACAGCCAGATCTACGAGCTCGAGGTGCTGGAGGGCACCCAGGAGCTCGGCGAGGACCAGGCCGTCCTCACCGACGACGAGGCCCGCGACCAGGGCGTCGGCATCGGCGACACGCTCGCGCTGGCCTTCCCCGGCGACAAGGCCGCGGAGGTCGAGGTCGTCGGGATCATCGAGCCGACGCCGGTGATCGGGTCGATCAACGTGCCGCTGCAGGTGCTCGAGGACGCCGGCGTCAACCGGACCGACACCTCGCTGAGCATCGAGCTCGCCGCCGGCGCCGACCGGGCCGAGGTCCAGGAGCGGCTCGAGGAGGTGATCGCCGACGTCCCGATCGTGAGCGTGCAGGACAAGGAGCAGTTCGCCGAGACGATCAAGGGGCAGATCAACCAGCTGCTCTACATGATCTACGGCCTGCTGGCGCTCGCGATCGTGATCGCCGTGATCGGGATCGTGAACACCCTCGGGCTCAGCGTCATCGAGCGGACCCGCGAGGTCGGGCTGCTCCGGGCGGTCGGGCTGTCCCGCGGCCGGTTGCGGACGATGGTGACGTTGGAGTCGGTGACGATCTCGGTGATGGGCGCGGTGCTCGGCATGGTCATCGGGCTGGTGATCGGGGTGCTGCTGCGCGAGGTGCTCAAGGAGGACCTCACCGTGCTGAGCCTGCCGATCGCGAGCCTGCTGCTGTTCCTGGTGATCGCCGTGCTGTTCGGGGTGCTGGCCGCGGTCGTGCCGGCCGTCCGGGCGGCGCGGATGAAGGTGCTGGACGCCATCGCCACCGAGTAGCGTTGCCCGGCATGAGCGCGGACGACGGGGCGGTCCTGGTGCAGGTGGCGCAGCGCGCCGAGGACCTCGAGCGGGCCACCCGCTTCTACGCCGACCTGCTCGGCCGGGAGCCGATGGCGTCGTACGACCCGCCGGGGTTGGTGTTCTTCGACCTCCGCGGCGGCACCCGGCTGCTGCTGGAGACCCGGGCCCCGTCCGCGGTGCTCTACCTCCGGGTCGACGACATCGAGGCCGAGGTGGCGCGGCTGGAGGCGCAGGGCGTCGCGATCACCGGCCGACCGCACGCGATCTTCCGCCACGACGACGCCACCCTCGGCCCCGCCGGCACCGAGGAGTGGCACGCCTTCCTCCTCGACAGCGAGGGCAACAGCGTCGGGCTCGTCGAGCTGCGCCGGTCCACCGACTGATGGGGGCGGGACACTCCCACGGGTCCCACCGACTCGCGGGGTCGGCGCCCGTCGGCACCGCCGCGAGCCGGGCGCTCGTCGGCGTGCTGCTGCTGCTGGCGGCCGCCACGGTGGTCGGGCTGGTCGCCCTCTGGCCCGCCGCGGACGCGCTGGACGACGCAGGCAGCCGCGCCGACTTCGCCGGGCCGGGCGTGACGTTCCCCCGGGCCGACGTCGAGTCGCTGGCCGGGACGCAGCTGGTGACCCGGGTGCTCGAGGGGACCGCCGAGGGCGAGCAGATCACGGTCGAGGTGCCGCCGCAGGTGGCCGCCTCCGGGCTGCAGGAGGGCGACACCGTCCTGCTGCGCCGGGTCCCCGGCGCGGGCGAGGTGCCGACGTCGTACTCCTGGTTCGGCACCGAGCGCACCAGCGCGCTGCTGTGGCTGACGATCGTCTTCGTGATCGTGGTGCTGCTCGTGGCCCGCCACCGCGGCCTCTTCGCGATGGTGGGGCTGGCGATCAGCGCGGCGCTGATCATGGCGTTCCTGCTGCCGGGGCTGCTGAGCGGCGAACCGGCACTGCTCGTCGGACTGGTCTGCTCCTCGGCGATCCTCTACGTCGTCCTCTACACGACCCACGGATTCTCGGTCCGCACCAGCGCCGCGCTCGCCGGCACCCTCGTCGGCATCGCGATCACCGCGGCGCTGGGTGCGTCCACGGTGCACGCGACCCGGCTGACCGGGGTGAGCGAGGGTGGCGGGTTGCTCCAGTCGTACGCCACGGACCTCGACTTCCCGGGCCTGCTCACGTGTGCGGTGATGATCGCCGGGCTCGGCGTGCTCAACGACGTGACGATCACCCAGACCTCGGCGGTGTGGGAGCTGCGCGCCGCCTCGCCGGACATGAGCCGACGACTGTTGATGGCGAGCGGGATGCGGATCGGCCGCGACCACATCGCCTCCACGATCTACACGATCGCCTTCGCCTACACCGGTACCGCGCTGACGCTGCTGCTCGTGCTGCGGCTCTACGAGCTGCCGCTGCTCGAGCTGCTCTCGACCGAGGAGATCGCCACCGAGGTCGTGCGCACGCTGGTCACGAGCATCGGGCTGGTGCTCGCTGTCCCGGTCACCACCGCGATCGCGGTGCTGCTGACGCGCCCGGCCCCGGTCGAGGGATGACCCTCTGAGCCCTTCCGCCTCGCGCTCGTGTGCCTGAGCACTACCCAGGGGGCGTTCTCGGGCACACGCCGCGGGCTGGTCAGGTCCGCTCGCGCAGGTAGCGGCCGAAGTGGGGGACGGTGAAGGCGATCCGGCCGCGTTCGCTGGAGTAGATCAGCCCCTTCTTCAGCAGCGCGTCACGCGCGGGCGAGAGCGACTGCGGCTTCTTGGACAGCACCGCCGCCACCTCGCTCGTCGGCACGCTCTCGATGTCGTCGAGCGGCTCCTCGCCGGCCTCGGCGATCCGGGAGGCGGCGTCTGCCATCGCGTGGAGGTAGTCCCGCTCCCCCGGCGTCGCACGCTCGAAGCGGGAGCCGAAGAAGCCGACCGCGAGCTCCGACTCGGCCTCGGGCGCGGCCACCGTCACGTCGTCGACGGTGATCGGGGTGCGCGGGGCGCGGTCCCAGACCGCCTTGCCGTAGGCCTGGATGAAGTAGGGGTAGCCGCCGGTCGCGGCGTACATCGCCTCCAGCGCGTCCGGGTCGTACGTCGCCTCCTCGTCGGCCGCCGGAGCCGCGAGGGCCCGGTCCGCGGCGTCGCGGGGCAGCCGGTCGATGCGCTGGTAGCGGAAGAGTCGCTCGGAGTAGGACTTGCTGGCACTGAGCACGGCCGGCAGGTGCGGCAGCCCGGCGCCGACCACGATCACCGGCAGCCCTGACTGCGAGATCTCGTGGCAGGCGGCGCAGAGCGCGGAGACGTCGTCGGGGCCGAGGTCCTGCATCTCGTCGATGAAGACCGCGATCCCCTTGCCCTCGTCGGCCGCGAGCCCGCCGAGGTCGGTGAACAGCTCGACCAGGTCGATCTCGATGTCGCCGGAGTCGGCGCGCCCCTTGACCGCGGGGGCGTCGATGCCGGGGTTCCACTGCTCGCGCAGCTTGGCGTTCGGCCCGGCCTCCCGCTGCGCGAAGGAGCGGATCACGCCGAGCACGTGGGACACCGACTCCTCGTCGCGGTGGCCGAGCTCGCGCACGGCCTGGTGCAGCGCGCTCGACAGCGGCCGGCGCAGCGACTGGTCGGGGCGCGCCTCGAGCTTGCCGGTGCCCCAGCGTCGGCGTACGGCCGCCGAGCGCAGCGCGTTGAGCAGCACCGTCTTGCCGACGCCACGCAGTCCGGTCAGCACCAGGGACCGCTCCGGGCGACCCGCGGCCACCCGCTCCAGCACCACGTCGAAGGCGCGCAGCTGCTCGTCACGACCGGCGAGCTCGGGCGGGCGCTGGCCGGCGCCGGGCGCGTAGGGGTTCCTGATCGGGTCCACGATCGCACCGTATCGGCTTCTCTAGCGCGAGCCGTAGACCCCGCTATCGCGTGTCATAGACGGGTCGTCGCAGGTCATGGAGGTCGCGGCAGGTCACCGAAGTGGTGGTGGTGAGAACTGGCCGAGCCGGCCCCCGGGGTCCCGGTCCATCCAGTAGCGGCGGTGCTCGGCCAGGACGATGTCGACCTCCACCTCCTGCAGACCGCCGAGGACGGCCACGTGCTCGTCGAGGAACCGCGCCAGCGCGGCCCGATCAGCGACCAGTCCGGTGCACAGCAGGGTGGAGCGTCCCGCGACGCGCGTGGTGAATCGGGTCTCGGGCAGGGCCGTCAGGTCCCCCAGGGCCGCCGTCACCGCTCCCGGGCGCACCGTCACCTGCAGCACGAAGGGGGTCCCGAATCCCAGCAGTGAGGGCTCGATCTCCACCCTCGGGCGGACCCAGCCGTGGTCCAGGACGCGGCGTACGACGCGGTGCGCCGTCGACGGTGGCATCCCGGCGACCCGCCCGAGCGCAGCAGCCGAGGCCCGACCGTCCTGTCGCAACAGGTCGACCACCCGACGTTCCGGCTCACCCAACGGGACCGGCGGCGAGGGCCGGGTGGCGTCCTCCCCCGCCGGCGTCCCACCGGCGAGCCGCTCGCACCGGAGCCGGTCGTCGGGCCCGAGGAGCCGGGGATCCCACCCGGCACCGCGGCCGTGCACCTCGAGCACGGGCATGGTGCGCACCGAGGAGACCCCGGGCAGTGCGTGGACGTCGTCGAGCACCTGGGCCGTGGCGGACTCCGTGGCGGCATGGACCGTGGCGAAGACCGAGCTGCGGCCCGAGGTCTGCGCGAGGTACTGCACCGGGGGCATCCCCCGCAGCCGCTCGACGACCGCACGGGGAGCGGTCCCGTGGGTGTCGACGAAGACGTGGACCGGCAACGCGCTGGAATACATCGCCCAGTCGACCTGGCCCACGACCCGGAGCAGGTTCGCCTCCACCAGTCGGGCGTAGCGGCGCCGGACCGTGGTCGCATCCACGCCCAGCGCCGAGCCGACCTCGTCGAAGGAGCCCCGGGGGCGCAGGTGCAGTGCCCCCACCACGCGTCGGTCGAGGTCATCGAGCTGTTGCGCCATGTCCTCAACCTAGCCGAGGAAGTTGCAGGAATATCCTGTTTCCCTCACTCATTGTTGTCATTTCTCCCAGACGTATGGCACCGTCTGTCCGGTTGTCCCCATCTTCTTCAGAACTGGAGGCCACCATGAGCACGACGACGGTGGATGAACCGACCTCACGGTCCATGCGGGCTGCCTTCCGGCTCTTCAGCGCGATCGAGCGGATCGGCAACAAGCTGCCGCACCCGTTCTGGCTGTTCTGGATGCTGGCAGCCGTGGTGATCGCGCTCAGCGCCACCCTCGCCACGGCCGGCGTGAGCGCCGTGCAGCCCGGCACCGGCGAGACGCTCGAGGTCCGGAGCCTGCTCAGCAAGGACGGCGTGGCCGTCATGGTCGGTGGCGCGGTGGAGAACTTCGCCCTGTTCCCACCGATGGCCACCATCCTCACGGTGATGCTGGGCATCGCGGTCGCCGAGCGGAGCGAGCTGGTCACCACGTTGCTGCGGCGCATGGTGAGCCGCGTCCCCGACCGGTACCTCACGTTCACGCTGTCCATGGCCGCCATGGTCGGTCACGTCGCGGGGGACGCCGCCTACGTCACGCTGATCCCCTTGGGGGCCCTGGTGTTCCGCGCCGCAGGGCGCAGCCCCGTCCTCGGGGCCGTCGTGGCCTTCGTCTCGATCTCCGCCGGGTACGACGCCTCGCCGTCACTCACCACCACCGACGTCCTGCTCTCAGGAATCTCCACCGCCGCCGCCCAGACCATCGACGAGGCCTACGTGGTCACCCCGGTGGGCAACTACTTCTTCAGCCTCGCCTCCTCGGTGGTCGTCGCCCTCACCATCACCCTGGTCACCGAGAAGGTGCTGGCGCGCCGCCCCGACCTCGAGGCCGACGAGGACGCCCCGATCCTCACCGAGCACGAGCACCTGCTGCACCTCGACGACCGGCAGCGCCGGGCGCTGCGGCTGGCCGGAGGGACGGCACTCGCCTACCTCACGCTCCTGGTCGTGGTCATGGTCCCGCACGGATCCTGGCTGCGCGGCGAGGACGGCAGCATCCTGGACTCACCGCTGTTCGGTGGGTTGGCCTTCCTGCTGGCAGTCTTCTTCGCGCTCGTCGGCACCGTCTACGGCTTCGCCGCCGGTACCTTCACCCGCCCGGGCGACGTGGTGTCCTCGATGGTGGAGGGCGTGAAGGCGCTCGCACCGATCCTGGTGCTGTTCTTCGCGATCTCGCAGTTCCTCGCCTACTTCAAGTGGACCTACCTCGGCGAGATCATGGCGATCACCGGGGCCGAGGCACTGCGCCAGGTCAGCGCCCCGGGCTGGGCGATCCTGCTCGGGATCGCGGTGCTGGTCACGTTCATGAACCTCGTCGTCACCAGCGGCTCTGCCCTGTGGTCCCTGGCGGCACCGGTCTTCATCCCGATGCTGATGCTGCTCGACATCAATCCGGAGACCACCCAGGCGATCTACCGCGTCGCCGACTCCGTCACCAACTGCGTCACGCCGATGAGCCCCTACTTCGTCATGGCGCTCGGCTTCATCCAGCAGCACCGCAAGTCCGCGGGCATCGGCACCCTGGCCTCCTTCACCATCCCGTTGGCCGCGGTCGTGTGGGTGGTGTGGGTCGCCTTCTTCCTCGCCTGGTACCTGCTCGGCATCCCGCTGGGCCCGGGCGCACCCGTCGGATCCCTGTGAGAGGACACACGATGACCACTCCCCTGTCCGGGTTGAGCACAGCCGCCGAGGCGAGCGCCGAGCGCATCATCGAGGACATCCGCGACCTGGTGGATCTCGAGTCGGGCAGCACCGACCTCCCGGGGCTGCACAACGCACTGGACCACCTCGCCGACCTGCTCGGCTCGCGGTTGGACGCGCCGGCACCCCGCCGCCACCCCGGCGGTGAGTACGGCGACACCGCCACCGTCACCCTGGAGGGCACCGGGCCCGGGCACGTCGCCCTGCTCGGCCACTACGACACCGTGTGGCCGCGAGGCACCCTGGCCGAGTGGGGCGAGCCGGAGCACCTCGACCCGGAGGGTGGCCGCCGGCTGACCGGCCCGGGCATCTTCGACATGAAGGCCGGCCTCGTCCAGGGCATCTGGGCGCTGCGGCTGCTGCGGGAGTCCGGGCTCGCGGTCCCGACCGTCACCTTCTGCCTCAACGGCGACGAGGAGATCGGTTCCCTGTCCTCCCGCCCGGTCATCGAGGAGGTCGGCGCAGCAGCCGACGCCACGCTGGTGCTCGAGCCCGCTGCCGACGGTGCCGTGAAGACCGGTCGCAAGGGCATCGGCATCTTCGACGTGACGTGCCACGGCGTCGAGTCGCACGCCGGGCTCGATCCGGAGCGGGGCGCAAGTGCCGTCCACGCCCTCGCCGAGGTCATCACCGCAGCCGTGGCCCTCGCGGACCCGGGTGCCGGGACCACCGTCAACGCCGGGCTGGTCACCGGGGGGTCGGGGACGACGTGGTCGCCGGCAGCGCCCACGCGCGCTTCGACGTCCGCGTCGTCACGCGGTCCGAGCGCGACCGCGTCGATGCGGCGTTCGACGCCATCGCCGTGGGGGACGACCGGGTGCGGATCCGTGTCGACCACGGCTGGAACCGGCCTCCGATGGTGCTGACCGAGGCGTCCAGGCCGCTCCTGACCACTGCCCGCTCGGTGGCCGCCGACCTGGGACGCGAGTTGCGCGACGTCTCCGTCGGGGGCGCCAGCGACGCGAACTTCGTGGCCGGGCTCGGCAAGCCCGTGCTGTGCGGCCTCGGCGCGGTGGGTGCGGGGGCACACGCCCGGGGCGAGTTCGTGCAGGCCGAGAGCGTCGGCCCCCAGACGGCACTGGTGGCAGGGCTGCTGGCCCGTCTCGCCGGCTGAGGAGCAGGCCCGTCAGCCGGCCGCGTCGCGCCGACGCTGCAGCGCCACGTCGTACGCCGCGTCGAGGCCGGAGCGGAGCGTGGCGATCATCTCGGGCACGTCGTCGACCGCCAGCCGGAAGGACCCGCTGCACACGTTGTCGCGCCACAGCGACAGCACGACGAGGCCGTGGTCGAGGTGCCAGGAGACCCGCAGCACGCGCTCGCCGCCGCGGGCGTCGAGGAAGATCGACCCCTGCTCGGGGAGCGGGCGGGCCTTGGCCATGCCCCATTCTGCTCCCGACGTGGTCACGGTGTCACCGGGTCGACCTAGAGTGGACCCGTGCCCGAGCTCCCGGAGGTGGAGGCGCTGGCCCTGGACCTGCGGGGCCGGTTCGCCGACCGAGCGATCGCGAAGGTGCACGTCGTGGCCTTCTCCGCGCTGAAGACCTTCGACCCGCCGGTGCACGCGATCGAGGGTTCCTTCGTCGACGACGTGACCCGCCACGGCAAGTTCCTCGACGTCTCCGCGGGCGGGCTGCACCTCGTCGTCCACCTCGCCCGGGCCGGCTGGATCCGCTGGCGCGAGGACTTCCCGCCGACGCCGCCGCGCCCCTCGTCGAAGTCCCCGCTGGCGCTGCGGGTCGAGCTCGACGACGGGTCCGGGGTCGACATCACCGAGGCGGGCACCAAGAAGTCGCTGGCGGCGTACGTCGTGCGCGAGCCCTCGGACGTGCCCGGCATCGCCTCGCTCGGGCCCGACCCGCTGGTCGACGACTTCACGGTCGAGGCGCTCGCGGGGATCCTGGCGAAGGCCGGTCGGGCGCAGGTCAAGGGCGTGCTGCGCCACCAGGGCACCATCGCCGGGATCGGCAACGCCTACTCCGACGAGATCCTGCACGCCGCACGGATGTCGCCGTTCAAGCCGGCGTCCAGCCTGACCGAGGACGACCTGCAGACGCTCTACGACGCGATCCACGACGTGCTCGGCGCCGCCGTCGACCGCTCGCGCGGGCTGGCCGCCAGCGAGCTCAAGGGCGAGAAGAAGACCCACCTCGCCGTCCACGGCCGCGCCGGCCAGGAGTGCCCGGTCTGCGGTGACACCGTGCGCGAGGTGAGCTTCGCCGACTCCAGCCTTCAGTACTGTCCGACGTGCCAGACCGGCGGCAAGCCGCTGGCCGACCGCCGCATGTCCCGCCTCCTGAAGTGAGCTGAGCCCCGTGATGCACCCCGACATCCCGAGCACCACCGTCGACGCGCTGCCCGACCCACTGCCCGAGGGGTGGGCGGTGCTCGACGTGCGCGAGCCGGAGGAGTGGGCGCACGGCCACATCGAGGGTGCCGTCCACGTGCCGCTGATGCAGCTGCCGCAGCGGCGTGACGAGGTGCCGGACGGGCGGGTGCTCGTGGTGTGCAAGATCGGCGGCCGCTCGATGCAGGCGACCCACTACCTCGCCCAGCAGGGCTTCGACGTCGTCAACCTCGACGGCGGGATGATCGACGGATCGGGCCGGCGCCCGAGCGCCGGGTGGGGCCCAGGTCGCCCGGCTCAGCCAGCGAGGACTCGGTCGCTGCTCGACTCCCGAGGTTTGCCCTCGCGGGTCGCCCGGAGGGTCGAGCTGACCCCGGCTCGTCCGGCTGCCGCCGAGCCGGTCGAGCCCCGACCTCGGCGACGTGTCTCGAAGCCGAGGCGGGCCTCGCGCAGCCTGGGGCGTGCCGACGCCGGTATCTCCGCAGGCGCATGCGCTCCACCGCCGCGACGACGCCTTCATCTCGCTGGGGGCTGACGAGGGAGAGCGCGAGGCTCGTCGGGGGGCTGCGGCATCGCCGGACGCACAGGGCGCCGGCACGCACAGGAGGGCGAGGGCGGCGAGTCCGAGGCGGGTGCGCGAGGTCGATGTCATGGCACAAGTCCGTCCGGCCGCTTCAACCCCATCGGTGCGGGAGCGGCACGCCCAGCGCGTCCGGCAGCCGCTCGAGGTACTCCGCCCGCGGCACCTCGCCGGCCCCGAGCGTGGCCAGGTGGTCGGTCACCCACTGCACGTCGAGCAGCCGCCGCTCGGCGTACACGTCGCAGAGCAGGTCGACCAGCCCCATCAGCGCCGCCTTCGAGGCGTCGCGCTCGTGGTGGAACATCGACTCCCCCGCGAACAGTCCGCCGATCGCGACGCCGTACAACCCGCCGACGAGCCGGCCCTCGCGCCAGGCCTCCACGGAGTGGACCCAGCCGAGCTCGCCGAGGCGGAGGTACGCCGCCCGCACGGCGCCGTCGATCCAGCCGCCGGGACGTCGCGGGTCACCGCACGCGGCGAGGACCTCGGGCAACGCGGTGTCGACGCGGATCTCGAAGCGGCGCGCCGCCTGG
Organism: uncultured Actinomycetota bacterium; assembly: GCA_963754575.1. Classification (GTDB taxonomy): domain Bacteria; phylum Actinomycetota; class Actinomycetes; order Propionibacteriales; family Nocardioidaceae; genus Nocardioides. The sequence goes on from CAVWGQ010000027.1 coordinate 570,336, forward strand.
CGCATCGACCGGGTCACGCGTAGCCCGTCCAGCGGCAGCACCCCCCGCTCGAGCGGGCTCCACCAGCCCGGGGCGTCCGTCCCCTCGCAGGGCATGGGGAACAGCCCGGTGCGGTACGCCGAGAGCAGCGTCCCCGGCGCCAGGTCCGCCCCGATCGCCACCAGGTCGTCGTCGTCCGGCCACAGCTCGGGCTCCGGGAACGACCACGGCGTGGGCGACGGCTCGGTCGGCATGCCCCGAACCTAGTGGGCGAGTCGTCCCGCTTCGAACGCCTCCGTAGGATCGGAGGCATGGGAGCGATGAGCGCGATGTCCCGCCGACTGGCGCCGAGGGTCACCGACCTGGCGCCGGGGCTGACGACCACGTTCGTGCGTGAGGCACTGCGCCGGGCGATCGAGGGCGTCGGTCCCCTGCCCCCGGCCGCGAAGGCCGCGGACGCGCAGCTCGAGGAGCAGCGCGGCGACGTCGAGAAGGCGATCCACGAGGTCATCGAGAACCACGTCCGCTACGCGGGCGCCCAGGGCTTCGTCACCAACATCGGCGGCCTGGTGACGATGGCCGTCACGGTGCCCGCCAACATCAGCGGGCTGGCCCTGATCGAGTGCCGGATGATCGCCGCCATCGCCCACCTGCGCGGCTACGACCTCGACGACCCGCGCACCCGCAACGCGATCCTGGTCTGCCTGCTCGGCGAGGACACCGTGAAGTCGCTGGTGCGGGCCAAGCACCTGCCGGCGCCGCCGATGGCGCTGGCCACCGCCCCGCCCACGACCCCGAGGTCGACCAGCGGATCTCGACCTTCGTGGCGCGCGACCTGATCGCCAAGGTCGCCGGCAAGCGGCTGGCCACCTCGGTCGGACGCCGGATCCCGGTCGTCGGCGGCGTGGTCGGTGCGGGTGCGGACGGCTTCGCCACCTGGCGGGTCGGTCGCTACGCCGACCGCGAGCTCCTGCCACGCGCCGCGCGGTAGGTCCGCAGCAGCACGCGGCCGCTGCGGCTGCCGCGGAGTCGGCGTACGACCTTCTCGCGCAGCCGGTAGGTCGGGCGCAGGTAGGCGCGCTCGAGCCGGTGCTCGAGGTCGGCCACGCGCTCCTGCAGGTGCCGCTCGCTGTCGCTGACCCGCATGTGGTCGACGAGCAGCGCGGTGATCGCGTCGACCGCGGCACCGGCCACCTGCGCCTCGTCGGGCGCGTCCGGGTCGGCGTAGTCGGTCGGCGGCACGTCGCCCACGAGGTCGGCCAGGTCGCCGACCACGTCGTAGCCCCGCTCACCGACCGCCTCGGTCCACGCCTGCTGCAGCGGCGCGACCCACGCGTGGTCGTCGGGGGCAGCGTCAGCCGTGGTGAGGCCTGTCGCCGCGAGAGCGTCTGATGGGCGAGCAGCTCGCGCACCAGCGGGCGGTACGCCGCCGGCGGCACGACCTTGTTGGCCGCGACGTTGACCCGGCGCACCAGCGTCGTCTCCGGGACGCCGAGCGAGGGGTTGGCCCGCTCCGCGCGGATGTCCAGGCGCAGGTCGTCGAGGCCGAACGTGGTGCTGAAGCGCTGCCAGAGCAGGTCGCGCGGGCTCCCCGGCCGCGGCACGGTGATGACGTGGACCCGCTCGGCCGGGAGCGCGGAGGCCCAGCGGTCGAGGATGTCGGGGATCTCCTGCACGCCCCAGAACCAGCTCCCGATCGGGGTCGCCCGCTCGGGGTCGCGCACCTGCTCGAGGAACCGCGTGAACGGCAGCTCGCGACGGTGCTTGACGTTCTCCTGCCACTCGGCCGGGATCTGTCGCACCAGGTCGCGCACCGACAGCACCACGTGCACCTCGGTGTCGGGGCGGCCCAGCGAGGCGAGCGCCCGCTCGGCCTGCCCGCGCGAGGCGATCGCGAGGATCTCGTGGCTGATGATCGCGGTGCCGGCGGGCTCGTGGTCGTGGAAGTCGCGGACCTGGGCAGCGAGGGCGTCCCAGGCGCCGAGCGCCTCGTCCTCGAGCCCGCCCCACGGCAGCTGCATCAGGTCGAGCGCGGCGAGGAAGTGCGCGTCGAACCGCTCGGCCGGGTAGAGCACGTGCTGGTCGCGCAGCGCCTCGCGGTTGCGGAACAGCACGTCCTGCAGGTGGCTGGTGCCGGTCTTGGGGGTGCCGACGTGGAGCAGGACCCGACGGGTCACGTGGTCTCCTCCGTCCCTCGAGCAGCAGCCGGACGGCCAGCGCGAGCGTCTCGGAGGACGCCACCGCCGCGGTGCCGGGGCGATCGGCGGGCAGCAGCAGCGCCGGGTCGCCGTGGACAGGGTAGCGACCTCGGCGGACCTCACCGAGCACCCGATCCGCCTCGGCGCGCACCCATTCGCGGTGCTGCTCCGGGACGACCAGCGGTTCCCCGTCGGCGGCGGCCAGCCACGACCGGACCACCTCGGCCATCAGCCGGGCGCGTCGCGGCCCCGAAGCCATCGGCCGGAGCGCGGAGGCGATCCGACGGCCGAGGTCCACCGCGGAGGCCGCCGGGCGCGGCGGCACCCGGGTCCCGGCGTACGCCGAGCAGGCGGGGGCGAGCGCCGGGTCGGTCACGACGTGCACCGGGACGTCCCCTCGCCGGGCGCGGGCGAGCCGGTCGGGGTCGGCCTCGTCGGGAAGCCGGTACGGCCGGGCGGTCGTGGCGATCCACTCCGGCCAGGGCGGTGCCCCGTGGTGCAGCGACTGGGCGGTCCAGAGGTCGACCAGGGCCTGCCCGGTGTCGGTGGCCAGCGCCAGCACCAGGACCGGGCGGCCGCCGGGCGGCCGGCCGCGGGCGACGAGGTGGCGGCGCAGCGGCACCACGAGCTCGGGGTCGCCGACCAGTCGGTAGGGCGTGCGCCACGGCCGCCGGAAGCCGGGGGCGGGGGCGGGGCCCGGCGTGGTGGCCGCCAGCCGCTGCGCGAGCAGGACCGCGGCGAGCCGCGAGAGCTCACCGTCACGGAGGTCGGCCGGGTCGACGGGACGGGGTCCGTGGTCGAGCGGCTCGGGCCACCGGCCAGCGGGAGCGCCGGCCGGCTGCGCCGCGACGGGTCGACGGCCAATACGCCCTCCACCAGCCCGGGACCGGGACGCCCCGCGAGGTTGAGGCGCCGCAGCAGCTCGAGGTTCTGCGCGCCGGGGAGCCGGTCACCCCGCGGCTCGGCCGTGCCCGACCAGACGACCCACGGCGTCGTACCGCCGTCGGCGAGATGGGCGACCCAGCCCCACGCCGCCGCCGTCCCGGTCATTCCCGGATCACCGTTCGATCATCCTTCGATCACCGGGAGCGCAACCGATCGGCGTTCTTCCGCAGCCGCGAGGTCAGCTGGCGGTCGGGGTCGGGCGGGTGGCCGCCTCGGTCGTCATCGCGACCAGGGCACGCATCGCGACCTGCATCCGGTGGCGTGCCCGGACGTTGTCCGGGTCGTGCCAGCGCTCGTCGGCGGCCGGGGCGGTCGGCACCAGGTCGGCGACGTCGCCGACGACGTCGATCCCGGACTGCTCGACCCACTCGACCCACTGGGTGCCACGCTCGACGACCCAGTCGTACTCCGCCGGCGGCAGCGTGATCCGCGGCGAGTCACCGCGGACCAGCTCCTCCTCGGCGAGCATCTGCCGGATCAGCCCGTCGTACGCCGCCTCCCGCCGTACCTTGCGGTCGAGCTTCTTGTTCAGGTTGCGCAGCACCGCCGTCTCGGCGACCCCGAGCGAGGCGTTGGCGCGCGTGCTCTCCTCCGGCGCCCACGACGACTCGATCCGGGTGGCGCGGCAGAACCGGTCCCACAGCGACTCGCCGCGACGATCGGTGGGGACGGTGACGAGGTGGATGTTGCCGGGCGGGACGTGGGCACCCCACGTGCCGAGCACCGAGGGCAGGTCGAAGGAGCGGGCGAACCAGGTGCGGCCCCGCTCGGACTTGCGCAGGAACTTCCGGTAGCGCCAGGTGCGGCCCTGCTTGATGCTCTCCTGCCACGCCGCCGGCCACTGCCGCGCGAGGTCGCGGGCGGTGTAGACGACGTGGACGTCGGCGTCCGCGCCGAGGTCGTTCATCGCCCGCGCGACGTGGTGCGGCCGGGCCGGGGCGAGGATCTGGTGGCTGATGACCACGGTGCCGCTGCGGCGGTTGACCCGCTTGACCAGCTGGTCCCAGCTGCCGTCGGCGTGGCCGGGCGCACCACCCCAGTCCTGGCCGAGCAGGTCGAGGTGCCGCGCGGAACTGGAACAGTCCCGGGCTGACCAGGGCCGAGCGCGACGGGAAGCGCACGTCGTGGGCGGCCAGCGACGCGGCATTGAGGGTCAGCCGGTCCTGCAGGTAGGTGGTGCCGGTCTTGGGGGCTCCGATGTGGAGGTAGACCGTGCGGCTCATGCCGGTGATTGTGCCAGCGGGCGCTCGTCGCGGTGATGCGTGGGTAACGTCACCGTGCCCACGCTCCGGTCCCGTTGCACCGGGACTGGAGCGGGGACGCGGCCAATCAGACCACTCAGACGCCGGGCTCGACCGCCAGCGCGCGTACGACGGCGGAGGGGCTGGGTCGTCCGAGCACGCTCGCGCCATCCAGGTGCTGGTGGAGACCACCGCGCCGAGGTCGACGCCGTGCTCGATGCCGAGCCCGCTGAGCATCCAGACCAGGTCCTCGGTCGCGAGGTTGCCGGTCGCGGACTTCGCGTAGGGGCAGCCGCCCAGCCCACCGGCGCTGGCGTCGAAGGTGGTGATGCCGCACTCGAGCGCGGAGAAGGTGTTGGCGAGCGCCTGTCCGTAGGTGTCGTGGAAGTGCATCGCGAGCCGGTCGGTGCCGATCCCGGCGTCCTCGAAGGCGGCCACCAGGGCCTTGACGTGGCCGGCGGTCCCGACGCCGACGGTGTCGCCGAGGCTGAGCTGGCCGGCGCCGAGGTCGAGCAGCTGCCGGCCCACGGAGACGACCTGCTCGACCGGCACCGCACCCTCCCACGGGTCGCCGAAGCACATGCTCACGTAGGCGCGTACGTCGAGCCCGGCGTCGCGGGCCCGCCCCACCACCGGCTCGAACATCGCGAGCTGCTCGTCCAGGCTGCGGTTGAGGTTCTTCTGCGCGAACGTCTCGGTGGCCGAGCCGAAGATCGCGACGTGGCGCGACCCGAGCTCCAGCGCCCGGTCGAGCCCGCGCTCGTTGGGCACCAGCACCGGCAGGTCGCGGCCATCGTCACCCAGCAACGTCATCAGCTCAGCGGCGTCGGCGAGCTGGGGGACCCACCTCGGGTGGACGAAGGACGTCGCCTCGACGACCGGGAGCCCGGCGGCGAGGAGTCGGCGCACGAACTCGGCCTTGGCCTCGACCGGGACGATCGCCGCCTCGTTCTGCAGGCCGTCGCGCGGCCCGACCTCGTAGATCGTGACCGCCTCGGGCAGCCCTGCCACCGGGAAGGTCATGCGTCCTCCCCCACGACCACGAACAGCGTGGCCCCGAGCGCCACCTGGTCCCCGGCCACGACCGCGCCCTCGGTGACGGTGCCGTCGAAGGGCGCCGTCAGCGCCAGCTCCATCTTCATCGCCTCGAGCGTGCCGAGCACCTGGCCCTCCGTGACGGTGTCGCCGTCGGCGACGCGGACGTCGAGCACGGTGCCGGGCATCGGGGCGGTGAGCGTGCCGTCGCCGACGGCCACGCCCCGGCCAGCCGGTCGGGCCGCTCGAAGCGGTGCCGGTGGCCGTGCAGCGCCACCTCGACGAAGTCCCGCTGGGCGTTGACCGCCGAGCGCACCCGCCGACCGTCGACGACCGCCTCGAGCACGTGGTCGGCGGCGCTCGTCATCCGCAGCGGCGTGCCGTCGACGGTGCCGGCGGCCCGGTCGACGACGACGTCGCGGTCGAGCTCGACGAGCGTCGGCGCCGGGGCGGCGCCGAGCCGGAAGCCGTCGGCCTGGAACGGGTGGCCGGTGTCGAACGACGTGATCATCGCCGAGATCCAGGCACCGAGCTGGCGCGGCAGCTCCGGGTCGGGCTCGGGCAGCTCCGGCCCGGGGATCTCCACCGTGTCGAGCCAGGCCGTGTCGATGGTCGCGTCCCGGAACTGCTCGGAGGCGACCAGCGTGCGCAGGAACCCGGCGTTGGTGGTGAGCCCGAGGATCGAGGTCTCGTCGAGCGCGGCGACCAGCGCCTGCCGGGCGGCCTCACGGTCGGGACCGTGGGCGATCACCTTGCCCAGCATCGGGTCGTACGCCGTGGCGACGGTCTGGTCCGGCTCCAGCGCGTGGTCCACGCGTACGCCGGGCAGGTCGACCGGCCAGCGCACGATGCTCGCCTGACCGGCCTGGGGCAGGAAGCCGCGGAACGAGTCCTCGGCGTAGACCCGCGCCTCGATGGCGTGGCCGTCGCAGCGCACGTCGTCCTGGGTGAGACCGAGCGGCTCGCCGTCGGCCACGCGCAGCTGCAGCTCGACCAGGTCGAGCCCGGTCACCATCTCGGTCACGGGGTGCTCGACCTGGAGCCGGGTGTTCATCTCCAGGAAGTAGGCCTCACCGGTGTCGCTGTCGAGCAGGAACTCCACGGTGCCGGCGTTGACGTAGCCGACGTGGCGGGCGAGGTCGACGGCCGCGGTCGTGATCGCCGAGCGCTGCTCGTCGGTGAGGGTCGGGGCGGGCGCCTCCTCCAGCACCTTCTGGTGGCGGCGCTGGGTCGAGCAGTCACGCTCGAAGAGGTGGAGCACGGCGCCGTGGGAGTCGGCCATCACCTGGACCTCGATGTGCCGCCCGTGCTCGACGTACTTCTCGACCAGCATCGTGTCGTCGCCGAACGCCGAGCGCGCCTCGCGCTTCGCCGAGGCGACGGCCTCGGCCATCTGGTCTTGAGAGCGCACGATGCGCATCCCCTTGCCGCCACCGCCGGCGGCGGCCTTGACCAGCACCGGGAACCCGGCGTCCTCACCACGCGGGACCACGGGTACGCCGGCTGCGACTGCCAACTCGCGAGCAGCGTCCTTGCGACCCATCTGCTCCATCACGCGCGCGCTCGGACCGACCAGGGCGATGCCGGCCGCCTCGAGCGCCGCGGCGAACGGCGCCCGCTCGGACAGGAAGCCGTAGCCCGGGTGGACGGCGTCGGCGCCGACGGCGACCGCGGCTGCCACGACCTCGTCGACGTCGAGGTAGCTCTCCACCCGCACCGCCTCGTCGGCGGCGTGGGTGTGGGGGGCGGCGGCGTCGAGGTCGGTGAAGACCGCGACGGTACGGATGCCGAGCCGGTGGGCGGTGCGCATGATCCGCAGCGCGATCTCGCCGCGGTTGGCGATGAGGAGGGTCTTCATCACATTCTGAAAATTCCGTAGGCGGGGTCGGGCACCGGCGCGTTCGCCGTGGCGGCCAGGCCCATGCCCAGCACCCGGCGGGTGTCGGCGGGGTCGATGATGCCGTCGTCCCAGAGCCTTGCTGTTGCGTAGTACGGCGAGCCCTGGGTCTCGTACTGGTCGCGGATCGGCGACTTGAACTCGTCGTCCTGCTCGCGGCCGGCCACGGTCGCGAGGACGTTGGCCGCCTGCTCGCCGCCCATCACCGAGATCCGGGCGTTCGGCCACATCCACAGGAAGCGCGGGTCGTAGGCGCGGCCGCACATGCCGTAGTTGCCGGCGCCGAACGAGCCGCCGATGACGACGGTGAACTTCGGGACGACGCTGCACGCGACCGCGGTGACCAGCTTGGCGCCGTCACGCGCGATGCCCTTGTTCTCGTACTCGCGCCCGACCATGAAGCCGGAGATGTTCTGCAGGAACACCAGCGGGATGCCGCGCTGGTTGGAGAGCTGGATGAAGTGGGCACCCTTGAGCGCCGACTCGCTGAAGAGGATGCCGTTGTTGGCGACGATGCCGACCTCGTGGCCCCAGATCCGGGCGAAGCCGCAGACCAGCGTCTCGGCGTACAGCTGCTTGAACTCGTGGAAGCGACTGCCGTCGACGACCCGGCGGATCACCTCGCGGACGTCGTACGGCGTGCGGGTGTCGGGGGGCACCGCGTCGTAGAGGCCGGCGGGGTCCTCCAACGGTTCCTCCACCGGGGCGGTCGCCTTCGGGGTGATCGCCGGCAGCGTCTCCACGACGGACCGCACGATCGCGAGCGCGTGGGCGTCGTCCTCGGCGAGGTGGTCGACGACGCCGGAGGTGCGGGCGTGCACGTCGCCGCCGCCGAGCTCCTCGGCCGTCACGACCTCGCCGGTCGCGGCCTTCACCAACGGCGGGCCGCCGAGGAAGATCGTGCCCTGCTCCTTGACGATCACGGTCTCGTCCGACATCGCCGGGACGTAGGCCCCGCCGGCGGTGCAGGACCCCATGACGCTGGCGATTTGGGGGATCCCGGCCGCGGAGAGGTTGGCCTGGTTGAAGAAGATCCGGCCGAAGTGCTCGCGGTCGGGGAAGACCTCGTCCTGCATCGGCAGGAGGCCCCGGCGGAGTCGACGAGGTAGAGGGCCGGCAGGTCGGCCCTCCGCCGCCACGGTCTGCGCGCGCAGGTGCTTCTTCACGGTCAGCGGGTAGTAGGTGCCGCCCTTGACGGTCGCGTCGTTCGCGACGACGACGCACTCGCGGCCCGCGACCCGGCCGATGCCGGTCACGATGCCGGCGCTCGGGCACCCCCCTCCGTACATGTCGTACGCCGCCAGCGGGCTCAGCTCGAGGAAGGGACTGCCCGGGTCGAGCAACCGGTCGACCCGGTCGCGCACCAGCGCTTCGCCGCGGTCGGTGTGCTTGCGCTCGCGCGCTCTCCGAGCCGCCCTGGCGGGCGGTCGCGAGCCGCTCGCGCAGCTCGGCCACCAGCTCCCTCATGTCGCTCACCCGCTAAGGTTAGCGATCGTTAACCTTCCCGTCCACGGCCCGACCCGACCCCCGGACGCGCGGGTCACGAGACGGCCACAATCTCCACGAACCTCGGTTACGGGGCGATTTCTCGACCTTCCCACTCTACGGTGCAAGGGCCGACCCGGTGCGCCGTAGGGAGACACGTGCGCGCGATCGGGGTCGATCTCGCGACGCGCCGCCGACCGCCCGGAGGAACGTGACTTTTCTCGAGTACCTCACCAGCAGCTACGAGAACCTGATCGGCTCTCGATCGAGCACATCTACCTGGTCCTCGTCTCGATGGGGATCGCCATCGCCGTCGGCCTGCCCCTGGGCATCCTGGGCCACCGCTACCGACTCGCCCGCTCACCCGTCCTCAGCGTCGCGTCCTTCTTCCTGACCCTGCCGTCTCTGGCGCTGTTCGCGATCTTCATCCCGATCTTCGGGCTGGGCGCGGCGCCGGCGATCGCCGGCCTCACGCTCTACGCCCTGCTGCCGGTCGTCAGCAACACGATCGCCGGTCTCAGCGCGGTGGACCCGGCCGTCGTCAAGGCGGCGCGGGGCATGGGGGTCGGTCCCGTACGCCGGCTGGCGCAGATCCAGTTCCCTCTCGCCTGGCCGGTCATCGTCACCGGCATCCGGGTGTCGACCCAGGTGGTGGTCGGCATCGCCGCGATCGCCGCGCTGGTCGGCGGCCCCGGGCTGGGCAACGAGATCTTCCGCGGCATCCGTTCGGTGCCCAACGAGAACGCGCCCAACCTCATCTACGGCGGCACGCTCGCCGTCGTCGTCCTGGCGCTGCTCTTCGACGCCGCGTTCGTCCTGATCCGCCGACTGACCACTTCGCGAGGTATCCGTTGACCACCACCGCAGCCCCCGACCCAGCCCGACCCCGCCGCCGACCCGGCGACGATGATCGAGCTGGTCGAGCTCACCAAGCAGTTCCCCGGCCAGCGCCAGCCCGCCGTCGACCGGCTGAGCCTGTCCGTGGCGCGCGGCGAGATCGTGGTGCTGGTCGGTCCGTCCGGGTGCGGCAAGACCACCTCGATGGAGCTGATCAACCGGTTGATCGAGCCCACGTCCGGCCACATCATCCTCGACGGCGAGGACGTCACGAGCGGCAATCCCGACGCCCTGCGCCGCCGCATCGGCTACGTCATCCAGGAGACCGGCCTCCTCCCGCACCGCACGATCGCCCAGAACATCGGCACCGTGCCCAAGCTGCTCGGGTGGGACAAGGGCAGGATCACCGATCGCGTCGACGAGCTGCTCGGCATGGTCGGCATGGACCCCGGGACCTACCGCTCCCGCTACCCCAAGGAGCTCTCCGGCGGGCAGCGGCAGCGGGTCGGGGTCGCCCGGGCGATGGCGGCCGACCCGCCGGTGATGCTGATGGACGAGCCGTTCGGGGCGATCGACCCGATCACCCGCGAGCGGCTGCAGAACGAGTTCCTCCGGCTCCAGCAGCAGATCCAGAAGACGATCATCTTCGTCACCCACGACATCGACGAGGCGATCAAGATGGGCGACAAGATCGCGGTGCTGCGCGACCAGTCCCACATCGCCCAGTTCGACACCCCGGAGAACATCCTCACCAACCCCGCGGACGACTACGTCTCCGACTTCATCGGCGCCGGCGCGTCCCTCAAGCGGCTCAACCTCTCGCGGATCCGCGACCTCGAGGTGACCGCGGACGCCCCCACCGGGTCGCTCACCGACGACCGCGACGTGCTCCTGCGGCGCCTCGTCGAGTCCGACTGGACGGCGATGCTGCTCCTCGACGAGGCGCGCCGTCCCGCCCGCTGGGTGACGACCCACGACCTGCGCCGCAGCGAGGACCTCGACCGGGTGGGCCTGCCGGCCCTCGCCGTGGTCGAGCCCCACGCGACGCTGGCCGACGCCCTCAACGAGCTGATCACCTCCAACGGCGGCTGCGCGATCATCGTCGACGGGAGCGGCGCCTACCAGGGCATCGTCGACCTCGAGACGATCATGACCTCGGTGCGCACGATGCGTGACCAGCACTCCGCCTTCTACCTCGCCCAGAAGACCCAGGGGCACGAGGGGGTCGGATGAGCGACACGCAGTACGACGCGGCCGCGGCCCCGCGGGAGGCCGAGACCGTCAACCAGCTCGCGTCCGCCGGGTCCGGCGCCGCGCCCATGCGGGTTGCTCACGGCGGGCGGCCGACCCCGTTCGAGTGGCTCGGGATGCCGGCGTTCCTGCTGCTCGTCGGCGGGGCCACCTACGCCTGGATCAGCTCCCGGGAGCTCGACTCCATCGAGGAGCGGGTGCTGACGCGGGACCAGCTGGTCGAGAAGCTGGTGGAGCACCTCCAGCTCACCGCGGTCTCGACGGCCATCGTGATCCTGCTCGCGATCCCGCTCGGCATCCTGCTGACCCGGCCCGGGGCGAGGAAGGCGGTCCCGGTCGTGCTGACGATCGCGAACATCGGTCAGGGCATCCCGTCGTTCGGGCTGCTCGCCGTGATCTTCGTGGCGTTCGGGAGCCTGGGCTTCACCCCGGTCGTGATCGGCCTGGTGGCGTACTCCGCACTGCCGGTGCTGCGCAACACCATGGTCGGGCTCCAGCAGGTCGACCCGACGCTCATCAAGGCCTCCCGCGGCATGGGCATGTCGCCGATGACGGTGCTGCGCAGGGTCGAGCTGCCGCTCGCCGTACCCGTGATGATCGCCGGGCTCCGCACGGCCCTGATCATCAACGTCGGCACCGCCACCCTGGCCACGTTCTTCGGAGCGGGCGGGCTCGGCTACATCATCTTCAACGGCATCGGCCTGAACCGGGACACGGTGCTCGTCACCGGCGTCGTGCTGGTCTCCGGCCTGGCCCTGCTCGTCGACTACCTGGCGGGGATCGCAGGACGACTCCTCGCACCACGCGGGCTCTGAGCCCGTCAATGACGCTCTCGAAAGGAGCACCATGCACACCAGCAAATTCATGGTCACGGGAGGCGCGCTCGCCCTCCTGCTCGGACTTGCAGCCTGCGGAGGTGACGACGGCGGAACGGCGAGCCAGACCGAGGGAACCCTGGATGGAGCCTCGATCGCGGTCGGTTCCAAGGACTTCGACGAGCAGCTGATCCTCGGCAACATCAGCAAGCTCGCGCTCGAGGCCGCCGGCGCCGACGTGGACGACCAGATCAACACCGGAGGCACCGACGTCGCCAGGGCCGCGCTGGTCAACGGCGAGATCGACACCTACTGGGAGTACAACGGCACCGCGTGGATCTCCTTCTTCAAGGAGACCGAGCCGATCGCCGACCGGATCGAGCAGTACGAGGTCGTGCGGGACCGCGACCTCGAGGAGAACGACCTCCACTGGCTCGCTCCGGCCGACTTCAACAACACCTACGCGCTGGCCTTCCCGAGCGAGGCCGCCGAGGAGCTCGGCAACCCCGAGACGCTCTCGGACCTCGCCACGCTGATCGAGTCGGACCCGGACAACGCCACGCTGTGCGTCGAGAGCGAGTTCTCGGCCCGCGATGACGGCCTGCCCGGCATGGAGAAGACCTACGGCTACGAGTTCCCCGACGACAACGTCACGGTGCTCGACACGGCCATCGTCTACTCCGCGGCCGACAAGCGGGACCCCTGCAACTTCGGTGAGGTGTTCACCAGCGACGGCCGCGTCAGCGCGCTGGACCTGACGGTGCTCGAGGACGACAAGGGCTTCTTCCCGCTCTACAACCCGAGCCCGGTCTTCACCGACGAGGTCTACGCCGAGTACGGCGACGAGCTCGACGCGATCTTCGAGCCGATCGCCGAGGCGCTGACCCAGGAGGAGATGACCGCCCTCAACGAGCGCGTCTCCGTCGACCTGGAGCAGCCCGACCAGGTCGCCGAGGACTGGCTGGAGGAGAACGGCTTCATCTGAGCCGACCGCACCCCACCACCCCGACGGGCCACCCGCCGGGGTGGTGGGCCGGTGCCCCTCGCGCGCCTACCGTCGGGAGCATGACGACCGACCACCCGCAGGGAGACCGGAAGCACCTCGTCGAGCTGATGGCGGACCTGCCGATCGCGATGTTCACCACCTTCGGCCCCGACGGACCGCACACGGTCCCGATGGCCCGGCAGGAGGTCGAGCCGGACGCGGAGATGTGGTTCATCACCGCGCGCGACACCGCCCACGCCCGGGCCCTGGCGAGCGAGCCGCTGGTCTCGATCTCCCTCTCCTCCCGCGACGCCTGGGTCGCGCTGACGGGCCGCGCCGAGGTCGTCGACGACCGGGAGAAGCTCGACGAGCTCTGGAACACCTTCGCCGAGGCCTGGCTCCCCGGCGGGCCCGACAACCCTCAGGCCGCGCTGATCCGGGTCGACGTCGACCGCGCGGAGTACTGGGACACCCCCGGCAGCAAGGTCGCCTCCCTCATCAGCTTCGCCAAGACCAAGCTCACCGGCGACACCTTCGACGCCGACCACGGGGTCGTCGAGCCCTGACCCGGCCTTCCGGGCTCACCGGGAGCCGAGGCGTCAGCCGGGCAGCGCGACCAGCTCGTCGGGGACCTGCGGCAGGTCGTGGGTCGCGACGACCTCGCCGCGCTCCAGGTCCACCACGTGGAGCGCACGCACTGCCGGGTCCGTGACGTAGGCCGTGCTCCCGATCACCTCGAGAGTGGGGCGCGGCTCGGTCCGGTCGAGCGGCTCGCGCCATGTCAACTAAGATGGAGAGCGACCCCCCCCCCGAGACACGGCCCACGTCGAGGGCCCGAGAAGAGTCGGTCGTGCCGGAGGCCGCCGATTCCTGCCCTTGTCGGGTGATCACTCCTCGGATCGCGGGCGCCGGCCGGTTAGCAACCGCTAACCTCCTGCCATGACCAGCGAGGTGACCAGCCGGCGCGACCAGGTGCTGGCCACGGCAGCCGACCTCTTCGCCGCCCGCGGCTTCCACGGGGTCTCGGTCGCCGAGATCGGGGCGGCCTGCGGCATCTCGGGTCCCGCGCTCTACAAGCACTTCCCCGGCAAGGACGCGATCCTGGCCGAGATGCTGGTCTCGATCAGCGAGGAGCTGCTCGGCGTCGGCCGGGAGCGCGCGGCCGCAGCCGGTGACGGCGTACGTGCGTTGCGGGCGTTGGTCGACTGGCACGTCGACTTCGCCCTGCGCCACCGACCGCTGATCGTCGTGCAGGACCGCGACTGGGAGTCGCTGACGCCGCAGTCGCGCGAACGGGTCCGCACCCTGCAGCGGGAGTACGTGGACGTGTGGGCGACCGCGCTGCAGCAGGCCCACGACGCGTTGGGCGTCGACCGGGCCCGGGCGATGGCGCACGCGACCTTCGGGCTCATCAACTCCACGCCCCACTCCGCGCTGCTGCCCGAGCCCGAGATGCGCGACCTGCTGACCCGGATGGCGCTGGACGCGTTGGGGGCCGGCTGAGGTCATGGCTCACGTGTCCTGCCCTGCGCTCCGGTCCCGTTGCACCGGGACCCCAGCGCAGGGCACGTGACGTTAGCCAAGCCGATCAGGCGCAGCCCACGCAGGTCCGGGCGTCGGGGCGGGCGTCGAGCCGCGCGGGGTCGATCGGTCGACCGCACCGCTCGCAGCGGCCGTAGCTCCCGTCGTCGAGCCGGGCCAGCGCGGCGTCGAGCTCGGCCAGCCGCTCCCGGGCCTGGCGGACGAGCGCGCCGACCTGGGATCGCTCGAAGGCGATGGTGGCGCCCTCGGGGTCGTGCTCGTCGTCGGCATTGGTGTCGCGGGAGGCGGCCACCACCTCGTCGTAGTCGTGGTCGAGGGCGGCGAGCCGGCGGCGTACGACGACGCGCTCGGCGACCACCCGCGCCCGCGCGCTCACGGGGACTCCAGCTCGGCGAGCAGCCCGACGGCCTGGCGGACCGCCTCGGCCGCCACGTCGAGGTCGACCTCGTCGGGGTCGGGCTCGCCCCCGTCGCGACGGGCACCGGCGGTCGCGGCGTGCAGCCGGGCGAGCAGCGCGCCACGCTCGAGGCCGCGCAGCGCGAGCAGCACGAACGGATCGGCCTCGACCAGCCACGTCAGCTGCTGGAGCACCGCGATGCCGTGCCGGCACGGGTCGGTCCACGGCTCGCAGGTGCAGCGGGTGGCGAGCTCGCCGCCGTAGGGCAGCAGCTCGACGCCGACCTCCTCGGCGTGCTCGACGAGGCCGTGCGGCAGGTCGCCGGCCAGCAGTGCCGCGATCCGGCCCGACTCGGCCGCGACCGTCTCGGTCAACGCGGTGAGCCCGCGCTCGTCGAGCACCGGCAGTCCACCGGTGACGGTGAACGCGTCGTCGCCCTCCTCGACCGCGGCGAGGAACCGGCCCGACTCGAGAGTGATGCCGCCGACGCGGCCGGCGCGGGCGAGGGCACGGCCCTTGCGCAGGTCGTCCTCGCCGTACGCCGCCTCCTCGACGGCCCGCACCCAGGCCTTGGCCCACCACGTGCGGGCCCGGGCGGTGGCCGCCGAGCGGGGAGCGATCCGGGCGTGGGTCGCCATCACTCGTCCGGACCCGGGCGCTGGTCCTGACGCTGGTCCTGGCGCTGGTCAGGGCGCAGGGTCACCAGGTCGCGCAGCTCGTCGTCGCTGAGCTCGGTCAGGCCGCCCTCGCCGCCGACCAGCACCGCGTCGGCGAGCGACTGCTTGCGCGCCAGCAGCTCGGCGACCCGCTCCTCGATGGTGCCGGTGGTGATCATCCGGTGGACCTGCACCGGCCGGGTCTGGCCGATCCGGTGGGCCCGGTCGCTCGCCTGCTCCTCGACGGCGGGGTTCCACCAACGGTCGAAGTGGACGACGTGGTCGGCCTGGGTGAGGTTGAGGCCGGTGCCCCCGGCCTTGAGCGACAGCAGGAACACCGGCACCTCCCCGGACTGGAACCGCGCGACCATCGCCTCGCGCTCCCGGACCGGCGTGCCGCCGTGGAGCAGCTGGTGGGGGATCCCCTGCCGGTCGAGGTGGCCGGCGAGCAGCCGCGCCATCGCGACGTACTGGGTGAAGACGAGCACCGCGCCGTCCTCCGCCAGGACGGTGCCGACGATCTCATCGAGCAGGTCGGTCTTCTCCGAGGAGTGCCGCAGGCTGCCCTGCTTGAGGAAGTGGGAGGGGTGGTTGCAGATCTGCTTGAGGCCGGTGAGCATCGCCAGCACCAACCCCCGGCGGCCGAGGTCGTCCGCGCGCTCGATGCGCTCCATGGCATCGCGGACGAAGGACTCGTAGAGGACGACCTGCTCGCGGGTGAGCGAGAGCAGGTGGTCGGTGTCGGTGCGCGGCGGCAGCTCGGGCGCGATCCCGGGGTCGGACTTGCGGCGACGCAGCAGGAAGGGCGAGACCAGCTCGCGGAAGCGGGCGGTCACGGCCGGGTCGACGCCGGCCTCGATCGGGGCCGCCCAGACCCGGCGGAAGGCCTGCCGCGAGCCCAGCAGCCCGGGGGTCGCCCAGTCGAGGATCGACCAGAGCTCGGTGAGGTCGTTCTCCACGGGGGTGCCGGTGAGTGCCACCCGGGCCGTGCTCGGGATGGTGCGCAGCATCCGGGCCGTGGCGGAGCGGGCGTTCTTGACGTGCTGCGCCTCGTCGGCGACGACGAGGTCCCAGCCGACGCCGGCGAGCAGCTCGGCGTCGACGCGCATCGTGCCGTAGGTGGTGAGGACGAAGCCCGGCTCGCCGCCCGCCAGCCCCGACAGGTCGCGCACGGAGCCGTGGAAGCGGCGGACCGGGACGCCGGGGGCGAACTTCTCGATCTCGGCCTGCCAGTTGCCGAGCAGCGACGCCGGACAGACCACCAGCACCGGGCCGGAGCCCTCGGGCCGGGCGGTCCGGTGGAGCACGAGGGAGATCAGGGTGACGGTCTTGCCCAGACCCATGTCGTCGGCCAGGCAGGCGCCGAGGCCCAGCGAGGTGAGCTGGTCGAGCCAGGTCAGGCCGTGGCGCTGGTAGTCGCGCAGCGTCGCGGCCAGCCCCGGGGGCGCGGGGAGCGGCGGTCGCTCAGCGGCGCCGACCAACTGCTCGCGGAGCTTCAGCAGGCTCGCGCCGACGATCACCTCGCTGGCTTCGTCGGTGCCGTCGACCTCGGCGACCCCGGAGAGTGCGGCCGCCACCGCCTGTGCCGGGGTGGCGGTGCGGATCAACCGCTTGCGGGCCTTGCGCGCGAGCGCCGGGTCGACGACGGCCCACTGGCCGCGCAGCCGCAGCACCGGGGAGGCGGCGTGGGCCAGCCGGTCCATCTCCTCGTCGGTGAGCGGGTCGCCGTGCAGCGCGAGCTGCCAGTTGAACGCGAACAGGGCGTCCTGGGTCAGCAGCCCGGTCTGCAGCGGCTCCTCGCGGACCGGCGTGCCGGACGGGCGCCGGTCGAGCACCGCCGTCGCGGTCAGGTCACGGCCCAGGCTGCGCGGCCACATCACGTCGACGCCGCCGGCGGCCAACGCGCCGACGCCGTCCTCGAGCAGGCTCACGAGCTCGTCGGCGTCGAGCGTGATCTGGTCGGGGACCCGCAGCTCGAGGAGCCGGTCGAGCGGCGGCCACGCCTCCGCGGCCGAGCGCAGCGCGATGCCGGCGTGGGTCCGCGCCCGCTCCCCGAAGCCCTGTCGGAGACCCTCGTCGGTCCACAGGAGCGCGGCGTCGCAGACCCGCATCGGGTCCTGCTCGTCGTGGACCTGCGGCACCACGCGGACCGCGCCGGCGAGCAGCTCCTCCTCGTCCGCCTCGATCCGCAGCGAGAGCCGGACCAGCTGGGCCAGCGCCGAGGTGTCGTGCACCTGCAACCGGCGGGCCAGCCGCTCCCGGAAGGCGGGCCGGACCGCGGCCGCGACCGGGCGCGCCGGGGCCGGGGAGGTGCGCGGCACGGCGTCGACCACGGCGGCCACGACGTCACGGACCAGCCGCTCGGTCCCGGGGTCGTCCCCGGCCAGGCGGCGTACGCGGTCCTCGTCGGCGGGGAGCAGGGGCGTGGGACGCCAGCTCGCACCCGCAGGCTCGAAGCTCCCCGCGGCCACCAACCTCAGCCCCAGCAGCGCCGCGCCGCCGAGCAGCCGGACGCTCGGGTGGGCGTCGTCGCGCGACGGGGCCCGGGTCAGCAGCGGCAACGCCCCCCGGATCGGCATCGCGATCGTCCGGCCGCCCCCGGTGAACTCGACGACGCCCTCGCGCGGTGAGTCGGCGGCCGCGAAGGTGGCCGGACCGGAGACGGGGACGAAGCTCACGCAGGGAGGACCTCTCGGGTCGGGGATCGGCAGGGGTGGACCTTGACGCTAACGCGTGGCGCCGACATGTTCGTTCCCCGTTTCGGGTGGCGAGCCTGATGGGTAGGTTGCCGCCGTGACTCGGGGGAGAACGTCACTGCTGCCCGCCACGTCCGTCCTCGCGCTCGCGCTGGCCCTCACCGGGTGCAGGGGCGGAGGCGAGGCGGACGCCTGGCACTGGACGCCCCGCTTCGGCACCGAGGACTCCGTCTCGGGGAAGGTCATGGCCGTCTCGGAGGACCGCGAGCACGTCTACTCGCTGTGGACGGCGTACGGCGAGAGCCGGCTGGTCGAGCTCGACTACGGCACCGGTCGGCAGCAACGGGTGTGGCAGGTGCCGCCCACGGCCGCCGAGAGGCTCACCAGTGCCAGCGGGGTGATGGCCGGCAACCAGCTGGTGCTCTTCAACGTCTTCGGCTCGAAGTACGACAGGGCCCACGCCGTGATGGTGGAGATCGGGGAGCCGGCAGCGGGGTGATGCGAGACTCGCCCGCATGCCCTCGCCCCTCGACCTGACCGACCTGCTCGCCCGCCACCCCGTCCTCGACGGTCACAACGACCTGCTCTGGGCGGCACGCGAGCAGGTCCGCTACGACTTCGACCGGCTCGACGTGGGAGCCGGCGGCACGCCGACCCACACCGACCTCCCCCGGCTGGTCGAGGGCGGCGTCGGTGGCCAGTTCTGGTCGGTCTACGTCCCCTCGGACCTGCCCGGCTCGAGCGCGGTCACCGCGACCCTGGAGCAGGTGGACGCCTGCCACCGCATGATCGAGAGGTACGCCGACCGGCTGGCGCTCGCCACGACCGCCGACCAGGTCGAGGCCGCCTGGCGCAGGGGCCGGATCGCGTCGCTGCTCGGCGCCGAGGGTGGCCACTCCATCGACTGCTCGCTGGGCGCGCTCCGGATGCTCTTCGGCCTCGGCGTGCGCTACCTGACGCTCACCCACAACGACAACACCCCGTGGGCCGACTCGGCCACCGACGATCCGGCGGTCGGTGGTCTCTCGGCCTTCGGGGTCGAGGTCGTCCGCGAGATGAACCGGCTCGGGATGATGGTGGACCTCTCCCACGTCGCCGCCACCACGATGCGTGCGGCGCTCGACGCCACCGCGGCTCCGGTGCTGTTCTCGCACTCCTCGGCCCGGGCGGTCACCGACCACCCGCGCAACGTCCCCGACGACGTGCTCGCCCGGCTCGCCGGCAACGGCGGGGTCTGCATGGTGACCTTCGTGCCGTCCTTCGTGAGCACCGCCTGCGCCGAGTGGGACCTGGAGTTCCGGCGGCTGTGCCGGGAGCGGGGCCTGGACCACCTCGCGGCCGGGGAGTTCGGCGAGGAGTACCAGCGCGCCCACCCCGAGCCGACCGCCACCCTCGCCGACGTCGTCGCCCACGTCGAGCACGTCCGCGAGGTCGCCGGGTCCGAGCACGTCGGGCTCGGCGGCGACTACGACGGCACCGGGACACTCCCCGCCGGGCTCGAGGACGTCACCGGCTATCCCCGGCTGCTCGCCGCGCTGGCCGGGCGGGGCTGGTCGGCCGACGACCTCGGCCGGCTCACCAGCGGCAACGCGCTGCGGGTGATGCGCGACGTCGAGGCGACCGCGCGTGACGTCTCCGCCACGCGCGGCCCCTCCCTCGCGACGATCGAGCCGCTGGACGGCTGAGGCACCAGTCGCCGGTCCCAGCACCCGGCACCCGTGGACGGGGGCGGCATGCGGTAGGAGGGCGGTCGGCACGGTCACTCGACTCGGGAGGGTCGACGTGGACGACGAGGGCAACGGCACGACGCCGGCACGACGCCGGCACGACGCCGGCACGACGCCGCGGCGGCGTGGTCGCGTACGCGCTGGCCGCCGTGACGGGCTGTTCAGCTCACACCAGTGTCCCCGGCGTCGGGGCCGACCTGCCGGTCGACGGGTCTCGCGGGGGCTGAGCTGCCCGGTCAGCCGTTGACGGCGAGGGTGAGGGGCAGCACCGCGGTGGCGCCGGCCGCGCGCAGGTCGGCGGCGGCGAGGGTGAGCGTCCAGCCGGTGACGACCAGGTCATCGACCAGCAGCACCGGGCCGACGGGCAGGCCCTCCGGGACGTCGAGCGCGTAGCGCCGGCGTACGGCGGAGACCCGCTGGGCGGAGTTGGCGGCACCACGACCGGGCGCGATCTCGGGGTCGGTGACGGCGTACCTCCCGACGATCGGCACCTGCATCACCCGGGCGATGCCCTCGGCGAGGTCGCGCACGAGGGTGGGGCGGGTCATCGAGTCGACGTGGACGATCGCCACCGGGCGGCTCTCCCAGCTGCCGGACCAGTCCTTCATCACCGTCATCACCGCGCGGGCCAGGTTGTCCGGCACCGGCTGGTCGACCGGCTCGCGGAACAGCGCCCGCAGCGCCTGGCCGTGGCCGAGGTCGGTGAGCCGCGCGACCGCGCGACCCTCGGACGCGCCGTCGGCGATCTTGCCCTTGAGGTCGAGGCCGAGGTTGGCCAGGCCGGTCGGCCACATCTTGCGCGGCTCGACCGGGACGCCGGGGCGCGCCAGCCGCTCACCGGCGGCGGAGACGGATTCGGCCGAGACGTCGGTGGTCAGGCTGAACCCGCCGCAGTTGTCGCAGCGGCCGCACGTCGACCGCCTCGGGGTCGTCGAGCTGCTCGCGGAGGTAGCGCATCCGGCACTCGTCGGTGTCGAGGTAGGCGAGCATCGCCTGCTGCTCGCGCTCGCGGGCCTCGGTCACGCGCTGGTAGCGCTCGGCGTCGTAGGACCACTCCTGCCCCGTGGACTCCCAGCCGCCGCGGACCCGGCGTACGGCGCCGTCGACGTCGAGCACCTTCAGCATCGCCTCGAGCCGGGTGCGGGTGAGCTCGACGTACGTCTCGAGGACGGCGGTCGACAGCGGGCCGTGCTGGGCCAGGGCGTCGAGCGTCTGGCGCACCAGCTGCTCGCGCGGGAAGGAGAGGGAGGCGAAGTAGGCCCAGATGTCGCGGTCCTCGATCGCCGGCAGCAGCACGACGGAGGCCTCGTCGGTGCCGCGACCGGCACGCCCCACCTGCTGGTAGTAGGCCACCGGCGAGCTCGGCGCCCCGAGGTTGACCACGAACCCGAGCGTCGCGTCGAAGCCCATCCCGAGCGCACTGGTGGCGACCAGCGCCTTGACCCGGCCGTCGAGCAGGTCCTGCTCGAGGGCCTGGCGCTCGGTGGTCTCGGTCTGGCCGGAGTACGCCGCGACCACGTGCGCCACGCGAGCGGAGGTAGTCGGCGACCTCCTGGGTGGCGGCGACCGTCAGGCAGTAGACGATCCCGGACCCCTGCTGCTCGGCGAGGTGGTCGGCGAGCCAGGCCAGCCGCTGCTCCGCAGTCTTCAGGCGTACGACGCCCAGCCGCAGCGACTCGCGGTCGAGCGACCCGCGCAGCACCAGCACGTCGGTGCCGAGCTGGACGGCGACGTCGTCGGTGACCCGCTGGTTGGCGGTGGCCGTCGTGGCGAGGACCGGGATGCCGTCGGGGAGCTCGCCCAGCAGCGTGCGGATGCGGCGGTAGTCGGGCCGGAAGTCGTGGCCCCAGTCGGAGATGCAGTGGGCCTCGTCGATCACCAGCAGGCCGCAGGTCGCGGCGAGCCGGGGCAGCACCTCGTCGCGGAAGCCGGGGTTGTTGAGCCGCTCGGGGCTGACCAGCAGCACGTCGACCTCACCGGCCGCGATCTGTGCCTGGATCGGCTCCCACTGCTCGATGTTGGTGGAGTTGATGGTGACCGCGCGGATCCCGGCGCGCTCGGCGGCGGCGATCTGGTTGCGCATCAGCGCGAGCAGCGGGCGAGATGATCACGGTCGGCCCGTTGCCCTGCGCACGCAGCAGCAGCGTCGCCACGAAGTAGACCGCCGACTTGCCCCAGCCGGTGCGCTGCACGACGAGCGAGCGCCGCTGGTCGATCACCAGCGCCTCGATCGCGGACCACTGGTCGTCGCGGAGCCGGGCGTCGTCACTGCCGACGAGTCGGCGCAGGTGTTCCTCGGCCTGCTCCCGTGCCTGCTCGCGATCCAGCGTCGACTCATGGCCACACTGTGTCAGCGAGCACTGACGAACGCCCCGCCGGTCAGCACCGGCACCGTCGCGCTCGAGTCGAGCCGACCGGCGACAGCCACGTCGTCGCCGAACCCCTTCGACTCGGAGCTCCAGCCCGCTGGCGCAGGAGAAGAGGTACTCGAGAGGACGCTCCGCGAAGGTCTCGTACGCCGCGCGGGCGAGCCGTGCCTCGGGGCTGAGCAGCGCGTCGTCGAGCCCGGCCAGGACCGCTCCGGCGCCCCACACGTCCTCGGCCGCCGGCCGCAGCGACCGGTCCGGCCAGCGCTCGCCCGCGGGCACGACCAGCACCCGCGCACCGTCGGCGACCTGCGGGGCCAGCCAGTCGCCGACCGACGCCGCGTTGCGCAGGCACGCCGCGACGACCGTGACCCCGGCCTCGTCGAGGGCGGTGCAGATCGTGGAGCCGTTCGGCGAGGGCAGCACCAGCCGCTCGATCCCGCGGGACTGCTGCAGCGAGACCGGCGACAGCGACACCGCGCCCGAGCGGAGGCGGGCGTCCTGGCGCTGCAGCGCGAGGTTGGCGTCGACCTCGTCGGCGTACTCCGCGGCCCGCTGGTCGCCCCACCGGAAGGGGAAGACGGTGATGCCGCGGTCGACCGCGACCGTCACCGAGGTGGTGAAGGACAGCACGTCGACGACGACGGCCACGTCCACGCCCCGGGCGAGCTGCGAGGCCCCGGTCGGGCCCCACTCGCACCGGACGGCGTGGTCGGCCTGGAGGTGGGCGGGGTCGACCAGCGTCACGCGTTGTGGTCGCCGACAGGGACCACGACGACCGGGCAGGCGCGTGTCGAGCCACCTGGTCCGCGGTGGACCCGAAGCCCAGCCCCCGGAAGCCGCCGGAGCCCCGGCGTGCGACCACCAGCATGCGGGCGCCCTGCGCCGCGGAGAGCAGCGCCGCCGCCGCCTGCTGGTGGGCGACGTGCAGCTCGACCTCGCCCTCGATGCCGAGCCGGGCGACGTCGCCCGCCAGGTCGTCGCGGACGGCGGCCTCCCAGTCCTCGAGGGGCGGGATGTAGCCGCCGACCTTGGTCGTCGGCTCCGGGGCGTTCAACAACGCCCACGCCCGGAGCACGTGCAACGTCTCGCCCAGCTCCGCGGCCAGTCCAGCAGCCCAGCGGACACTCTCACTGGCGGCCGCGGACCCGTCGTGGCCCACCAGCACGCCTCCCTCCAGCGTCACCTTGTTCACGACGTCGACCATGACCGCTCCTGTCTGTTGGTTGTCATGGCGCCCACGCTACCCACGCCCGCTGTCCCGGGGACCTGCTGCGACCTGCCGCGATCACCAGATCCGGACGCGCTCGCCCGGCGCGAGCCAGAGACCGTCACCCTCGGCGGTCCCGAAGACCTCGTGGAACTCGTCGAGGTTGCGCACGATGTTCGCGCGGA
Source organism: uncultured Actinomycetota bacterium (assembly GCA_963754575.1). Taxonomy (GTDB): domain Bacteria; phylum Actinomycetota; class Actinomycetes; order Propionibacteriales; family Nocardioidaceae; genus Nocardioides. The sequence goes on from CAVWGQ010000027.1 coordinate 593,783, forward strand.
ACTCCGGCGGGCTGTGGGGGTCGATCGTGAGGTACTGCTGCGCCTGCTCGATCCGACGCTTGGTGCGCCAGCAGTAGGCCCAGTTCATGAACAGCTTCTCGCGGTCTTCCGTTCCGGCGCGGCCGTCCTGGCTGATGACGTAGGCCTTGTGGCCGATGGTCAGCCCGCCGAGGTCGCCGATGTTCTCCCCGACCGTCAGCGAGCCGTTGACCTTCTCGCCGGGCAGGTCGCGCGGCTCGAACCCGTCGTACTGGGTCTTGAGGGCGGTGCTCTTCACCTCGAAGGCCTCGCGGTCGGCTTGCGGTCCACCAGTTGTTGAGGTTGCCGGCGCCGTCGTACTGCGAGCCCTGGTCGTCGAAGCCGTGGCCGATCTCGTGGCCGATGACCGCGCCGATGCCGCCATAGTTCTCGGCCGGCTCGGCGTCGGGGTCGAAGAACGGCTTCTGCAGGATCCCCGCGGGGAAGCAGATCTCGTTGGTGCCCGGGTTGTAGTAGGCGTTCACGGTCTGCGGCAGCATGTGCCACTCGTCGCGGTCGACGGGGCTGCCGATCTTGGCGAGCTCCCGGTCGGTCTCGAAGGCCGCGGCCGACGCCGCGTTGCCCATCAGGTCGTCGGGAGCGACGGCGAGCGCGGAGTAGTCGCGGAACTTCTCGGGGTAGCCGATCTTCGGGCGGAAGGTCGCGAGCTTGTCGTAGGCGCGGCCCTTGGTCTCCTCGGTCATCCAGTCGAGGTCGGCGATGGAGATCCGATAGGCCTCGAGCAGGTTCGCGACCAGCGCGTCCATCTGCTCCTTGCTGCGCGGCGGGAAGTGGCGCTCGACGTACTGCTTGCCGACGGCCTCGCCGACCGCGCCCTCGACGAAGGTGACCGCGCGCTTCCAGCGGGCCCGCAGCTCGGGGGTGCCGTTGAGGGTGCGGCCGTAGAAGTCGAAGTTGGCCTCGACGAAGTCGTCGGTGAGGTAGGCCGCCGCGGAGCGCAGCACCCGGCTGTGCAGCCAGGTCTTCCAGTCGTCGATGCCGACCTCGCCGAGGACGGTCGTGAGGTGGGAGAAGTACGACGGCTGCCGCACGCACACCTCGGCGATCGTGTCGTCGCTGCCGCCGAGGTTGCGGACGTAGGCGTGCCAGTCGAAGGCCGGGCACAGCTCGTCGAGCTCGGCCAGCGTCAGCAGGTTGTAGGTCTTCTGGACGTCGCGGGTCTCCGCGCGCTCCCAGTGGCCGGCGGCGAGGCGGGTGTCGACGGCCAGCACGGTCTGCGCGGCGGCCGCGGGGTCGGGGTGCTCCCCGAGCTCGAACATCCGCTGCAGGTAGCCGACGTACTTCTCGCGGACCTCGGCGAACTTCTCGTCGCGGTAGTAGGACTCGTCGGGCAGACCGAGCCCGCCCTGGAGCAGGTTGAAGAGGTAGCGGTCGGAGTCCTTGGCGTCGGAGTCGATGTAGGACCCGAAGAGGCCGAAGCCGCCCACCCGCTCGAACTCACCGAGGAACGCCGCGAGGTCGCGCACGTCGCGCAGCCCGGCCACGGCGTCGACCAGCGGCTTCACCGGCCGCGCGCCGCGGGCGTTGATGGTCGCGGTGTCCATGAAGGAGGTGTAGAGGTCGCCGATCCGGCGGGCGTCGTCGTCGAGGGTGGCGGGATCGGCCGCCGCCAGCTCCTCGATGATCTGCTTCACCTGCGCCTCCGCGGCGTCGGCGAGCTGGACGAAGGGTCCCCAGCTCGACCGGTCGGCGGGGATGTCCTCCTCCACCAGCCAGCGGCCGTTGACGTGACCGAAGAGGTCGTCCTGCGGGCGGATCGCGTGGTCCATGCCTGGGCGTGCGTCGTCGAGCGTGCTCACGTCCCCGACCCTAACGTCCACCCCCGACTGCCCGCCTCGTGTGCCTGAGAACTACCCAGAGGGCGTTGTCAGGCACACGCCGCGGCAGGGACTCAGTCGCGGACCCGCACGACCGCCTTGCCGAGCACCCGGCGGGCGTCGAGGTCGGCGAGGGCGGTGCCGAAGTCCTCGAAGGCGTACGTCGCCCCGATCGGCGGGTCGATCACGCCGGACTCGAGCATCGGCAGCAGCGCCTCCCACTGCTCGGCCATGTAGCCGGGACGGACCATCGCGTAGGCACCCCAGCCGACACCGCGGACGTCGACGTTGTTGAGCAGCAGCCGGTTGACCTTGACCTCGGGGATGCCCTGGCCCGACGCGAAGCCGACGACCAGCAGCCGGCCCTGCGGCGCGAGCGAGCGCAGCGAGTCGGTGAAGACGTCGCCGCCGACCACGTCCAGCACGACGTCGACGCCGCGGCCGTCGGTGAGGGTGGCGACGGCGTCGCGGAAGCCGTCGAGCAGCACCACGTCGTCGGCTCCGGCACGGCGCGCGACGTCGGCCTTCTCCTCGGTCGAGACGACCGCGATGGTGCGGGCACCCAGGCCGCGGGCGACCTGCAGGGTGGCGGTCCCGACGCCGCCCGCCGCGCCGTGGACGAGCACGGTCTCGCCCCCACGCAGCCCGCCGCGCTCGGCGAGGGCGAAGTGGGCGGTCAGGTAGTTCATGGGGATGGCGGCTCCCGCGTCGTACGACGTCGCGTCGGGGAGCCGGAACGTGAAGATCGACGGCACCGCGACCCGCTCGGCCGCACCACCGTGCGGGAGGACCCCCGCCACCCGGTCACCAGGCGCGAAGCCGTCGGGGCCCGAGACGACCGTGCCGGCGACGTCCACGCCGAGCGTGAAGGGTGGCTCGGGCCGGATCTGGTACTCCCCCCGACTCAGCAGCAGGTCCGGGAAGGAGATCCCGACCCGGTGCACCTCGACCAGCACGTCGTCCGGTCCGGGGACGGGCTCGTCGACCTCGCGGATCTCGACGGCGGACGGTCCGGTGGGCGTGACGACCTGGGCTGCGCGCATGCCGCGACGCTAACCGACCCATCCGCAGCCCCGGGCACCACGAACACGGCGAGCCCGGTGAGACCCACCGACGCGCTGCAGGCTGCCCTGATGCACCACCTCGCGCGCTTCACGGTCCGCTACGGCGACGAGCTCCGCTTCGCCGGCGAGGAGCTGCCGGCCCCGGAGCGGGTCACCCTCCCCACGAGGTACGGCGCGGTCCGCGCGTTCCGCTACCCCGGCCCGGCCGGCGGCTACTACGTCCACCTGCACGGCGGCGCGTTCCTGATGCGACACCCGGCCATGGACGACTTCTGGTGCCGCTACGTCGGCGCCGTGACCGGGCTGACGGTGGTGAACGTCGACTTCCGGGCCGGCCCCTACGTCCGCTACCCGGTCGCCCAGCACGAGGCCCACGACGCCGCCGCCCACCTGGCCCGCGACGGCGGAGCCGGTCGCGATCGGCGGCTTCAGCTCGGGCGGCGGGCTGGCCGCGTCGGTCTGCCTCCAGGCCCGCGACACCGGCTCGTTCGCGCCGGTGCTGCAGCTGCTCGGCGTCCCCGCCCTCGACCTCGCCGCCGAGGTCGACCCGCACGCGCCAGGCATGATCTCGCCGGCACTGCGCGGGCTGGTGCGCCGCGTCTACTTCCCCGACCCCGCCACCCGCACCGAGCCGTACGCCTCACCGCTGCTCGCCGACGACCTGACCGGGCTGCCGCCCGCCGTCGTGCTCACCGCCGAGCGCGACAGCCTGCGCCCCGACGGTGAGGCGTACGCCGACCGGCTCGAGGCGGCCGGCGTGCCGGTCGTCCGCGACTGCACGCCGGGCTCCGACCACTACTTCCTCTCCCACGACCTCCACCGCGCCCGCGCGACGATGGCGCTGATGGCCGGCGAGATCGCCCGCCGCACCGGCGCCGGCGGCTGAGGTCTCGACAGCCGCTCGCGAAGCTGTGGGTCGAGGGGCGAGCGAAGCGAGCGTCTCGAAACCTCGCTGCTCGACCAACTGGGTCGCCGCCGGCGTACGGCTGCTACCGCGGCTGGACGATGCGGGACAGCTCGAAGTGCATCGGGTCGGTGTAGCTCCAGTCGCCGCCCCAGGCGAAGCCCCACTTCTTGAAGATCGCGACGACGTCCCGGTCCATCTCCCCGACGGTGCCGCGGCCGTTGCCGGGCACGTTGAAGTCGAGTGCCAGCCCGAAGGAGTGGTTGGACAGCGACGTCGAGCCGGCGATGAAGCGGGGGTAGTAGCAGCCGGCGTACTCGTCGGCATGGATCTCGGAGGCCAGCCCGCGGCTGACGACCTCCTCGAGCGCCGCCCGCAGCTGCGGGAAGAGCGCGACGTGGCAGGTGACGTCGCCGAGGATCGGCACCGGCTCGGTCGCGATGCTGGCCGAGACCCACGACGGGTCCGGCGCGATCCGGCCGCCGCCGATCACGGTGTAGTTGAAGGTCCCGACGACGCTCGCGATCGAGCCGCCGGTGAGGAACGCGGTCTGCGTCGCACCGGGGTCGAGCCCGATCCGGGAGGCGATGTCGAGGTCCTGCACCGAGGCGTCGTCGCCCACGATCTGCTGCACCGGCTTGCGGATGGTGGAGGGGTCGTCGTCGTCGGTGGAGATCAGCAGCCCGTTGCCGAAGACCATCCCCTCGAGGTCGTCCACCCACTTCTCGTTCAGCACCAGGTCGATCGTCGTCGCCTGCGGCGCGTAGGCACCGACGTGCACGGTCGGGGCGTCGCCGCCGCTGCCGAGGGTGATGAAGCCGTCCTTGTCCTGCAGCCGCTTCGCCAGGCCCTCCGGCAGCGCCACCTCTCCGCCGGCGACCCGGTCCCAGACGTCCTGGGTCTCCGCCGAGGCGGCGGGCGCGAACCTGCGGTACGTCGCCGCGTCCACGGCCGCGACGGTCAGCGCCCGGTTCTCGATCGTCACCTGCGCCAGCCCGATCTCCTCGACCGCGGCCACCTGCGGCAGCGCCCGGACCTCGCGGACCATGTCCTCGCTGAGCCGCTCGCGGGAGAAGATCAGCATGTCGGACCGGTAGAGCCGGTCGGTCAGCGGACCCGGCTCCTCGACCGCGTTGTCCGGCAGCGGGGCGGCGGCTCCGGTGGTCCGCCCCTCCCCTCCCGGCTCGGCACTCGCGCCGGTGCTCACCTCGGGTGCCGTCGGGGGCGCACTGCTGGTCGGTTCGTCGCCGCAGCCCGCGAGCACGACGGCGCCCAGCACCACCGCGACGACTGCTCCGGTCCCCCGACTCATGGGCTCAGCGTAGGCGCGACCGCCAACGGATCAGCCCGAACGGCGCCGGATCTCCTCGTTGATCGCCGGGACGACCTCGTGCATGTCGCCGATCACGGCGTACGTCGCCCGGGTCACCATCGGCGCCTCGGCGTCGGTGTTGACCGCGAGGATCACCTTCGAGCTCGCGCAGCCGGCCCAGTGCTGGATCGCCCCGGAGATGCCGCACGGCACGTAGAGGTCGGGCGCGATCCGGCTGCCGGTCTGGCCGACCTGCTCGTGGTGCGGTCGCCAGCCCAGGCTGGTGACCACGCGGGAGACGCCGACGGCGCCGCCGAGCAGCGTGGCCAGGTCGTCGACGGCTCCGAAGCCGTCCGCGCTGCCGGCACCGCGGCCGGCCCCGACCACCACCGACGCCGACTTCAGCGAGCCGGACTCGTCGACCTCCTTCGTCCCGGTCGACACCACGCGGGCGACCAGGTCGGCCTCGGCGACCTCGGGCGTGACCTCGCGGACGGTCGCGGGCGGGCCGTCGACGGCCTCCGCCACCCACGAGTGGCCGGCGACGGTGAAGATCGGCCGGCCGGGCGCCGAGGGTCATCTCCTCCAGCGCCGAGCCGCCCACGACCTGGCGGGTCACGGTGAAGGGCGACAGGCCGGCGAAGGAGACGACGTTGGCCGCCATCGGGACGTCGAGCCGGGCGGCGAGGTGGGCGATGACCTCGTTGCCGCGGGGGGTGCCGGCCGCGGTCACCACGACCGAGCCGGTGTCGGCGCGGACCGCCTGCACGGCCGCGGCCCAGCTGGCGCCGCCGTAGGCGTCGAACGCGTCGCCCACCGCGTGGACCAGCTCGGTGGCACCGTGGGCGCCGACCTCGGCGGCGAGCGCGTCGCGGTCCGCGACCTCGCCGACCACGACAGCGCGGATCGCGATGCCGCCACCGGTCTGCGAGAGCGAGCGGGCCAGCGCCAGCGTCTCGAGCGACACCTCGCTGGCGGCGCCGGCCTCCGTCTCGACGAGGACCAGGATCATCGGAGCACCCCCAGGGACGCGAACAGGTCGACCACCCGGGCGGCGGCCTCGGGACCCTGCCCCAGCACCTCGACGTCGCTCGGCGCGGGAGGGGGTACGACGAGCTTCAGCCGGCCGCTCCCCGCGGGCTCGCCCGCGAGCGTCCGGGTCTCGATCTCGACCTTCTTGGCGGCCATCCGCCCCTTCAGCGTCGGATAGCGGGGCTCGACCCCACCCTCGAGGACGGTGACCACCGCGGGCAGCGGCACCGAGAAGGTCTCCTCACCCTCGGGGCCGTCGTTGCGCGTGATCGCCCGGCCCTCGGCGGTCTCCACGACGGAGACCCCGTTGACCACCGGCCAGCCGAGGGCATAGGCGAGCCGGATCCCGACCTGGAAGTCACCGCTGTCGCCGGCGTCGTTGCCGAGCAGCACCAGGTCGTAGCCGTCGTCCGCACCGCCGCGTGCGCCGTGGTCGGTCACCACCACCGCGATCTCGCGGGCGACGTCCGCCGGACCGAGCGCGGTCGGGTCGGCCTCGACCAGCGTGGCCGCGTGGCAGCCCAGGCCGAGCATGTGCCGCAGCTGCTCGGTGCTCTCGGCCGGACCGACGCTGAGCAGCGAGACCGAGCCCCCGGTCGCGTCGGCGACCCGGATCGCCAGCTCGACCGCGCTGCTCTCGTGGTTGCTCACCGTGTGGCCGACGAAGCGCGCGTCGACCGCCTGCGCGTCGGCGGTGAGCATCACCTCGCCCGCGACGTCGGGGATGCGCTTGACGCAGACCAGGACCCTCACGTCAGCTCCTTCACCGCGCCGGGCGTTCTCCGGGTCGAGCGCCGGCGTCGCGTCGGCGGAGACCACCGTGACGGGGTAGCGCTCCTCCATGTAGGAGACGGCGAGCTCGTTGCCGACCCGCGCCCGGTCGGGCGGCAGGTAGGCCAGCAGCAGGTGCTTCCCGAGCGAGGGAGCAGACCCGGCGGACGTGACGTAGGGGTGGTGGCCGTGGCCGTCGGTGAGCGTGCCGCCGTCGCGGGTGAGGATCGGCTCCCCGCCCAGCATGTAGCGCTTCACGCCGCTCGCCGAGGTGTGGTCGTCGACCGCCAGGGTGCACAGCACGGTCCGCGGCTCCTCCGCTCGCTGCGCGAGGTAGGCCTCCTTGCCGACGAAGTCGGCGGCCTTGACCTTGGGCCGCTGCATCCCGGCCTCCACGATCGACCGCTCGCCGTCGAGCTCCGCGCCGTAGGCCCGGTAGCCCTTCTCGATCCGGCCGGTGGTGCCGTAGACGCCGATCCCGACCGGGACCGCGCCGTGCGCCGAGCCCGTCTCGAGCAGCGTCTCCCACAGCTCGGCCGCGTCGTCCATCGCGACGTAGAGCTCCCAGCCGAGCTCGCCGACGTAGGAGATCCGCGACGCGAGCACGCTCACGCCGCCGACCGTGACCTCGCGGCAGGTGAGGAAGCCGAAGCCCTCGTCGGACACGTCCGCGTCGGTGAGCGAGGAGACGATGTCGCGGGCCCGCGGACCCCACACCCCGATCGTGGAGACGGCGTCGGTGTGGTCGGTGAGGGTGGTGGCGCCGTCGTCGGGCACGTGCGCGGCGAACCAGGCCCGGTCGGCCATGCCGTGCGCGCCGCCGGTGACGACCCGGAAGTGGTCCTCACCCAGCCGCATCACGGTGAGGTCGGAGCGGAAACCGCCCTTGGCGTCGAGCACCGGGGTGTAGATCACCTTGCCGACCGCGACGTCGCACTGCGCGACGCAGGTGGTCTGCACGGCCTCGAGCGCGCCGGGGCCCTCGATGTCGAACAGGCAGAACGCCGACAGGTCGATCACGCCGGCCGCCTCGCGCATCCGGAGGTGCTCGGCGTTGATGATCGGGCTCCACCAGCGCGCGTCCCACTCGTGCTCGCGCGGCATCACGGCGTCGCCGTACTCCTCGAGGAGGCCGGCGTTGGACTCGTACCAGAACGGCCGCTCCCAGCCGACGGTCTCGAAGAACCGCGCACCGAGCTTGGCCTGCGACTCGTGCATCGGGCGAGAGCCGCTGGTCGCGGTCGGACTCGTACTGCTCGGCGGGGTGGATGATCCCGTAGGTCTTGATGAACGACTCGGTGGTCCGCAGCCGGGTGTGCTCGCGCCGCAGCTGGTGGGGGTGGAAGCGGGCGATGTCGCTGTGGTGGACGTCGATCTCGGAGTGGCCGTGGGTCATCCACTCGGCGACCGCGCGGCCGACGCCGGGGCCCTCCTTGATCCACACCGCGGCCGCGGTCCACACGCCCTTGACGTGGCTCTCGCCCAGGATCGGGTTGCCGTCGCAGGTCAGCGAGAGCAGGCCGTTGATGGCGTAGCGCATCTCGGCACCGTCGGCGCCGAGCAGCTCCGGCATCAGCTCGAGGGCCTGCTCGAGCTGCGGGTCGAAGTCCTCGTCGGTGAAGGGCAGCTCCGTCGGCGAGAGCTTGGACTGCTCGATCGTCGGGATGTCCTCGGGCTCGTGGAGGATCGCGCGGTGGGCGTAGGAGCCGACCTCCATGTCGGCACCGTGCTGGCGCTCGTAGCAGAAGGTGTCCATGTCGCGGACGATCGGGAAGGTGATCTCACCCTCGGTCCCGGCGAGCTGGGGGCACGGCCCGACGGAGATCATCTGGTGGACCGCGGGCACCAGCGGGATGCTGACGCCGGCCATGTCGCCGATCTTCGGGCTCCACACGCCACAGGCGATGACGACCGTGCCGGTCTCGATGTCGCCCTTGTCGGTGCGGACCCGGACGAGGCGCCCGTCCTCGATGTCGAGGTCGAGGACCTCGCAGTTGGGGACGGTGGTGAGCGCGCCGAGCTCCATCGCGGCCTCGCGCATGATCGTGCCGGCGCGCAGCGAGTCGACGACGCCGACGTCGGGCTGCCAGAAGGCGCCGATGAACTGGTCGGTCTCGATGAAGGGCACCTTCTCCTTCACGAACTCCGGCGAGACGAGCTCGCCCTCGATGCCCCAGGCCCGCGCCGCCGACATCCGCCGGCGCAGCTCCTCCATCCGCTCCTCGGAGCGGGCGAGCTCGAAGCCGCCGCTGCGGGTGAAGACCCCCATCTCCTGGTACTGCTCGACCGAGTCGAGCGTGAGGTCCGTGATCTCGCGCGAGTGGTCGGTCAGGAAGATGAAGTTCGACGCGTGACCGGTCGAGCCGCCCGGGTTGGGCAGCGGCCCCTGGTCGAGCTGCACGATGTCGCGCCAGCCCAGCTTCGCGAGGTGGTGGACCAGGCTGTTGCCGACGATGCCGGCGCCGATGACCACGCAGTCGGCTCGGGAGGGGGCTGTGCTCATGGGGTGCTCCTAGAAAGCCTGATCTGTTGCGTGATACGCAACATGATGCGTCATGCGAGACAAGGCTACGGTACGCCGCAGCCCCCGACCGCTGTCAAGCAGTCGGGGGCCGCGTCGGCGTACCGGATCCGCCCCGGCAGGCCGCCCGGGACCCTCAGGGTCCGTCGGGGTAGCGCTCGGCGTGCTGCCACGCGCGCCGCGACCGGGTCTCCATCGAGGACTCGAAGGGCTCCTGGCGCAGCGCCTTCATCAGCGAGACGCACATGCCGATCAGGATCAGCATGAACGGCGCGGCCACCAGGATCACGAGGGTCTGCAGCGCCTGCAGCCCGCCGGACCACAGCAGCACCGCGGCCACCGCACCGGTGGCGACGCCCCAGAAGATGACGAGCGGCCGACGCGGCTCCTCGTCACCGTGCTGGCTCAGCATCCCCATCACGATCGAGGCGGAGTCCGCCCCGGTGATGAAGAAGATCGCGATCAGGAACACCGCCAGCGCGACCGTGATCGTCGCCAGCGGGAACTCCCGCAGGGTGTCGAACAGCGCCGCCTCGCTCGCGATGCTGCCGTCGACCATCGGGGGCGACCAGCCCTTCATCAGCTGCAGGTCGATCGCCGAACCGCCCAGGATCGAGAACCAGACGAACGACACCAGGCTCGGCACGAGGATCACGTAGACCACGAACTGCCGGATGGTGCGTCCCTTGGAGATCCGGGCGATGAACATGCCCACGAAGGGCGTCCAGCTGATCCACCACGCCCAGTAGAAGATCGTCCAGCCGTTGAGCCAGGACGACGCCTCGGACTCGAAGACGCCCGTCGTGAACGACATCGCGGGCAGGTGGGTGAGGTAGTCGCCCATCCCCTCGGTGAACGTCGACAGGATGAAGACCGTCGGACCGACCACGAAGAGGAACAGCGCCAGCAGCGCCGCGGCGATCGCGTTGGCGTTCGACAGGTACTTGATGCCCTTGTCGATGCCGGACACCGCCGAGACCACGAAGCAGGCGGTCAGCACCGCGATCACCCCGACCGCCAGCGTCTTGCTGCCCGCGCCGCCGTCGAAGACGTTGTCGAGCCCGCCGGTGATCTGCAGGGCGCCGAGCCCGAGCGAGGTGGCGGAGCCGAAGAGCGTCGCGAAGATCGCGAGCACGTCGATCGCCTTGCCCGGTCCGCCGTCGGCCCGGTCGCCGATCAACGGCCGGAAGGTCGCGGAGATCAGGTTGCCGTAGCCCTTGCGGTAGGCGAAGTAGCCGATCGCCAGGCCGATCACGGCGTACATCGCCCACGGGTGCAGGCCCCAGTGGAAGAACGACCACTGCATCGCCTGCGCCGCCGCCTCCGGCGAGCCCGGCTCCGCAGAACCGAGCGGCGGCGCGTTGAGGTGGGTCAGCGGCTCCGCGACGCCCCAGAACATCAGGCCGATGCCCATGCCGGTGGCGAACATCATCGACACCCAGGTCGCGGTCGAGAACTCGGGCTCGGAGTCGTCGTCACCGAGCTTGATGTTGCCGTAACGGCTCAGTGCGAGGTACGCCGAGAAGACGACGAACCCGGCACTGGTGAGGATGAACAGCCAGCCGAAGTTGTCGGTGATCCAGGTCAGCACCGTGCCGGTCCGCTCGTCCATCTCCGTCGGCCAGATCACGCCGGCCAGCACGAACCCGATCGAGAGCGCCGCAGCGACCCCGAACACCAGCTTGTCGATCGGCTGCCGGCCCTCACGTCGCCCGAGGTCTGCCTCGGGCCGGTCCGCGATGTCGGTCACGGGAGCCACGCCTCCCAGATGTCCGGGTTCTCCTCCACCCACCGGGCGGCGGCGTCCTCGTTGGACATGCCCTCGTCGGAGATGTACTTGGCCACGAGGTTCTGGTCGTCGTTGGTCCACTGGAAGCTCTCGACGAGGTCGACGCCCGGACCGCCCTCCTCGACCCACGAGGTCGAGAGGATCTTCTTCAGCTCGGTCTCGGGGTAGTCGCAGTCGACCGCGGCCGGGTCGTCCTGGCAGCCCTCCTCGTAGGGCGGCAGCGCGACCTTCGCCAGCGGCAGGTCGGCGAAGAGCCACTGCGGCTCGTAGAAGTAGCCGATCATGAACTCCTTGTTCTCCTCCGCCTGCTGGAAGGCGGTGATGCTGGCCGCCTCGGAGCCGGAGAAGACGACCTCGAAGTCGAGGCCGAGGTTGTCGATGATCGCCTCGTCGAACTGGACGTACGACGGGTCGGCGCCGAGGAACTGGCCCTTGTCGCCGGTCTCGGACGTCGCGAAGTCGGCCGCGAAGTCGTTGAGGTTCTCGTAGTCCAGGATCTCGGGATGCTCCTCGGCGAGCCACGGCGGGACGTACCAACCGATGATGCCGGTGTTGCCGGTCGGCCCACCGTCCATCGCGGAGCCGTCCCCCTGCTCGGCGAAGAACTGCTTCTCGAGCTCGGGGTGGCCCCAGTCCTCGATCACGACGTCGACCTCGCCGGTGCCGAAGCCCTGCCAGGAGACGTCCTCCTTGAGCTCCTTGTAGTTCACCGTGCAGCCCAGCTCCTCCTCGGCGATGTGGCCCAGGACGTAGGCGTCGGCGTAGAAGCCGACCCACGGGTTGACGGCCATGTTGATCTCGCCGCAGTCGCCGAGCTCGGCCTGCTGCTCCTCGTTGGCCTGGGTCTCGCTCTCGATGGCGCCCCCACCGCAGGCGGTCAGCGCCAGCGCCGCGAGCGCCGTCACCGCCACGAGGCGTGGGCCCTGTCGCTGATGGATCCTCATTGATTCCTCCGGTGTGATGGTGCGTCGTGGTGCGTGGGTCTGTGGGTCCTTCAGGTGGGCTTGTGGTCGGCGGCGGCGCGGGTGATCCGGTCGATCATGATCCCGAGCAGCACGATCGTGAGGCCGGCAGCGGCGCCACGACCCCACTCCTCGGATCGGCTGAAGCCGAGGACCACGTCGTAGCCCAGCGCCTGGGCGCCGGCGAGGCCGCCGATGACGACCATGGCGAGGACGTAGAGCAGGCCCTGGTTGGCCGCGAGCACGATCGCGCCGCGGGCCATCGGCAGCTGGACCTTGGTGATCTCCTGCCAGGTGGTGGCGCCCGAGGCGCGCGAGGCCTCCAGCGTCGTCGGCGAGACCGCCTTGACGCCGTCGGCGAGCAGCTTGATGGCCGCCGGGGCGGCGTACACGATCGCGGCGACGATCGCGGTGAACTTGCTCGGCCCGAACAGCGCGAGCACCGGGATCAGGTAGACGAACGGCGGGATCGTCTGGCCGGCGTCGAGCAACGGCCGGATCACGAGGTCGGCGCGGCGGCTGCGCGCCATCCAGACCCCGAACACCAGGGCCAGCACCATCACCAGCAGCGTTGCGACCAGCACCATCGCCAGCGTCTCCATGGTGTGGTTCCACAGGCCGAGGATCCGGATCCCGGCCAGGCAGATCGCCGTCGGCACGACCGCCGGCGTACGACCGAAGACGAAGGCGAGCGCCAGGATCGCGGCGGCCGCCAGCCACCAGGGCGAGTCGGCGAGCAGCGCCTCCAGCGGGTTCAGCAGGCCGACGGTGATCACGTCCTTGAAGGCGCCGGTGAGCCCGCCGAAGGTGTCGACCACCCAGTCGGAGAAGGTGTTGACGCCGTCGGCCACCGAGCGGCCGAGGTCGGTCTCGGGGAACTCCGCGGCCCAGAAGGCGAAGCGCGACAGCCAGATCGCCACCAGGGTCGCGACCCCCGCCACGACGAGCACGATCCGGCGCTGCCGGACGCTGCCCCCGCCGCCACGGGCGATCAGCTCGCCCCGCTGGCTCGCGGCCGTGGTGGTGCGGTCGAGCATGATCGCGGTGAGCACGATCAGCGCGCCGGGAACGAAGGCGCCACCGATGTCGACGCGCACCAGCGCGTTGAGCACCGGCTTGCCGAGCCCGGGCCCGTCGACGTACGCCGCCAGCGTGGCCATCGCGAGCGCCGCCATGATCGTCTGGTTGAGACCGACCACGATGGTCGGCCGCGCCATCGGCAGCTGCACCTTGATCAGGCGCTGCCAGAAGGTCTGGCCGGCCGAGTCGGTCGCCTCGATGGTGGTCGGCGAGACGGTGCGGATGCCGTGACCGGCGATCCGGATCAGCGGCGGGAGCGCGTAGACGAAGGTGCACACGACCGCCGCCGAGGCGCCGATGCCGAAGAAGAGCACCACCGGCAGCAGGTAGACGAAGGTCGGCATGGTCTGCATCAGGTCGAGCACGACCGTGACCGCGCGCTCGGCACGCCTGCTGCTGGCGATCCAGATGGCCAGCGGCATCCCGACCACCACGACCACCGCGACCGCCACGAAGGTGACGATCAGCAGGTCGATCGCGTCGGTCCAGTAGCCGAAGAGGCCGAAGGAGACGAACGTCGCCGCCACCAGGACCGCGATCCGCCAGCCGGCGACCGCCAGCGCGACCCACACCGCGATCGCGGTCACGCCGAGCCAGCCGATCTCGGGGACCGGGCGGGGCAGGTTGGGCTCGGACATCATCCGCTGCAGGAAGTCGACGGCCGAGACGAAGGCCTCGCCGAGGCCGTAGGTGAACTGGATGAGGGGGTTGGTCTCGCGACTGGCGATGACGTCGTTGCGGAAGCCGGTGAGGGTCCCCATCAGGTCGGTCTGCTCGCGGATCGGTCGCGCGAGCGTGTCCTGCCCCCGCGTGAAGGCCCACACCACGACCCAGCCCGACGAGGACCGCCGCCGCCCACACCGCCCGCGGCACCGAGCGGCGCGCGGCCACGGGGGCCGGAGCGTCCGGCTCGGGCGTCGTACGGGGCGGGGTGAGGGTGGCGCTCATCGGCTCGTCCTCACCTCACCGACTCCTCGGCGACCACGACCCGCAGGATCGCGTCGTCGTCGACGATGCCGACCAGCTGCCCGTCGTCGACGACGCGGACCGGGTGGTCGGAGGCCAGCGCGGCCCGGGCGGCCTGGCGCACGATGGTGTCCGAGGACATCACCGGTCCCTCGGTGGAGTCGTCGGGCCGGGGCTCGCGCATCACCCACTTCAGGGTCAGCACGTGGGAGCGGGGGACGTCGCTGACGAAGTCCTTGACGTAGTCGTCGGCCGGGGCTGCGACCACCTCCGCCGGCGTCCCGATCTGGATGATCGCGCCGTCGCGCAGGATCATGATCCGGTCGCCGAGCTTGAGCGCCTCCTGCAGGTCGTGGGTGATGAAGACCATCGTCTTGCCGAGCTCGTGGTGGAGCCGGATGACCTCGTTCTGCATGTCGCGACGGATCAGCGGGTCGAGTGCCGAGAACGGCTCGTCGAAGAGCAGCAGCGAGGGGTCGTTGGCCAGCGCGCGGGCCAGGCCGACCCGCTGCTGCATGCCGCCGGAGAGCTGGTCGGGGTAGGAGTGCTCGTAGCCGGTGAGGCCGACCAGGTCGACGATCTCGCCGGCTCGGGCCCGCCGCGACAACTTGCCCTCACCGCGGACCTCGAGCCCGAAGGAGACGTTGTCGATGACCTGGCGGTGGGGCAGCAGGCCGAAGTGCTGGAACACCATCGAGGTGTGGTGGCGGCGCAGCTCGCGCAGCTGCGACTCGCTGGCGCTGGTGAGGTCCTGGCCGTCGATGACCACCTCGCCGGCGGTGGGCTCGATCAGCCGGGTCAGGCAGCGCACCAGGGTCGACTTCCCGGAGCCGGAGAGCCCCATGACCACGAAGACCTCGCCGGGAGCCACGTCGAAGGACACGTCGCGGACGCCGACGACGCAGTCGCGCTTCGCCTTCAGCTCGGCGCGCGAGAGCTGCTCGTCGGGCGAGCCGATGATGGCGTCGGCACCCTTGCCGAAGATCTTCCACAGGTGCCGGACCGAGAGCGCGGCCTCAGGGCCGGGAGACCCATTGGTGTGGACCTCGTCGACGGTGCTGACGTTGTCGGAGTGCTGCACTGACCCCTACCTCCCGCCCCGGCCAGGACCGCCTCGGTGTTGCGCATCGCGCAACTGAGTGCTGTCCACGCAACCGGTGGTGGATCGAGAATGCTGCCGCCCCGGGCCGTCGTCAAGCACCGACGCCAGTTCGTGACCCGACTGTGGACGTTCCGAGGACGTCGTGACCACGCTCCGGGGCAGCGACTAGCGGTGGCCCCAGCCCATCCGGTGGGAGACCTCGTCGGCGGCCCGCACGGTGGAGGCGACCACGCCGTCGATCCGCTCCGCGGTGATCCGGAAGGTCGGCCCGGACACGCTCATCGAGGCGACCACGTCGCCGTGGTTGTTGCGGATCGGCGCGGCCACGGCCGTCAGCCCGACCTCCAGCTCGTCGACCGCGACGGCGTACCCCTGCTCGCGCACCCGGTCGAGCTCCTCACGCAGCGCGGCCTTGCGGGTGATGGTGTGGTCGGTGTAGGTCGAGAGCGTGCCGAGCACGGCGTCGAGCCGGGTCCGGTCCAGTCCCGAGAGCAGCACCTTGCCGTTGCTGGTGGCGTGGAGCGGGATGTGCTGGCCGACCCAGTTGTGGGGCTGCAGCGCGGAGGAGCCCGCGACCTGGTCGAGGTAGAGCGCGCTGCTCTCCGAGAGGACCGCGAGGTTCACCGTCTCCCCGGTCTCGCTCGCGAGCTGGCGGCACAGCGGTCGCGCTTCCTGCACCAGGTCGAGCCGCGCCGTGGTCGCGCCGGCCAGCCGGAGCACGCCGACGCCGAGGCGGTACTTGCCCCGCTCCCCGGACTGCTCGACGAGGCGGTGCTGCTCCAGGGTCGCGACCAGCCGGAAGGCGGTGCTCTTGTGGACCCCGAGCTCCGCGGCGACCTCGGTGATCCCGGCCTCGCCGACGCGGGCCAGCACGTCGAGGATCTCCAGGGCCCGATCGACCGACTGGACCCCCACCGTGCGGGTCTCGGCCGCCTCGCTCATGGCGGGAGACTAGCGCACCGGGTGTTGCGTATCGCAGAATGCGTTTCGCCCACCGCAACTTGAGCCACCACCCCGAGGGAGCCGCCCGATGGCAGTCGGCAACGCTGTGCCGCCGGCCGGTGACCACATCCTGGTGCTGTCGTGCCCCGACCGTCCCGGGATCGTCCACGCCGTGTCCGGCTTCCTCGCCGAGCGCGGCGCCAACATCGTCGAGAGCCAGCAGTACGGCGATCCTGACACCGACCGGTTCTTCATGCGCCTCGGGTTCACCGTCGAGCGCCCCACCACGGCAGACGCGCTGCGCGAGGCCTTCGCCCCGGTGGCCGGGACCTTCGGCATGGAGTTCCGGCTGTGGGACGCGGCCGCGCCGTACCGCACCCTGATCATGGCCTCGCGCCAGCTGCACTGCCTCAACGACCTGCTCTTCCGCACCTCGAGCGGCTCGCTGCAGATCGAGGTCCCGCTGGTCGTCTCCAACCACCCCGACGCCGCGCGGCTGTGTGCGTCCTACGACGTGCCGTTCCTGCACCTGCCGGTGACGCCGGAGTCGAAGCCCGCAGCCGAGGCCACGCTGCTGCGGCTGGTCGAGGAGCACGACATCGACCTCGTCGTGCTCGCCCGCTACATGCAGGTCCTCAGCGACGACCTGTGCCGGACCCTGTCCGGGCAGGTGATGAACATCCACCACTCGTTCCTGCCGAGCTTCAAGGGCGCCAAGCCCTACCACCAGGCCTACGACCGTGGCGTGAAGCAGGTGGGCGCGACCGCCCACTACGTCACGGCCGACCTCGACGAGGGGCCGATCATCGAGCAGGACGTGCTCCGCGTCGACCACGGCTACACCCGGGAGACGCTCGTCTCCGCCGGCCGCGACGTCGAGGCGCAGGTGCTCTCCCGTGCCGTGCGTTGGCACTCCCAGTCCCGCGTGCTCCTCAACGGGAGCCGCACCGTCGTCTTCCGCTGACCCATCCCACCCACCCCTTTGGAGGCCGGCCGTGCTGTCGGACATCGAGATCGCCACCGCTGCCGAGCTGCGCCCCATCAGGGACGTCGCCGCCGAGACCCTCGGCATCGCCGAGGAGCACCTGGTCCCCTACGGCCACCACAAGGCCAAGGTCGCGGTGGACTGGCTGTCCTCCCTGACCGACCGGCCGCTGGGCCGGCTGGTGCTGGTGACCGCGCTGTCACCGACGCCACCCGGCGAGGGCAAGACCACCACCACCGTCGGCCTCACCGACGCGCTCCACGGGCTCGGCCACCGCACCGTCGCCTGCCTGCGCGAGCCCTCGATGGGTCCGGTGTTCGGCATGAAGGGCGGCGCGGCCGGCGGCGGTTACAGCCAGGTCGTGCCGATGACCGACATCAACCTGCACTTCAACGGCGACTTCGCCGCGATCGCGGCCGCCAACAACCTGCTGGCCGCCCTCATCGACAACCACGTCCACCACGGCAACGAGCTCGGGATCGACGTCCGCAGCATCACCTGGAAGCGCGTCCTCGACACCAACGACCGGGCCCTGCGCGACGTGACCGTGGGTCTCGGCGGCCACGCCAACGGCTTCCCCCGCTCCGACGGCTTCGACATCGTCGTCGCCTCGGAGCTGATGGCGATCTTCTGCCTCACCGAGTCCTACGCCGACCTCAAGCGGCGCATCGGCGACATCGTGATCGGCTACACCCGCGCCATGGAGCCGGTGACCGCCCGCCAGCTCGGCGCCGACGGTGCGCTCGCCGTCCTGCTGCGTGACGCGCTCGCCCCCAACCTGGTGCAGACCCTCGAGGGCGCTCCCGCCTTCGTGCACGGCGGGCCGTTCGCCAACATCGCCCACGGGTGCAGCTCGGTGATGGCCACCCGCGCCGGGCTGCGGCTGGCCGACTTCGTCGTCACCGAGGCCGGCTTCGGCGCCGACCTGGGCGCGGAGAAGTTCGTCGACATCAAGTGCCGCAAGTCCGGGCTGCGTCCCGACATCGCCGTCGTGGTCGCGACGGTCCGGGCGCTGAAGTACCACGGCGGCGTCGCGCTCGCCGACCTCGGCACCGAGGACGTGGCGGCCGTCGAGGTCGGGATGGCCAACCTGCGCCGCCACCTCGCCAACGTCCGCGAGGTCTACGGCATCCCGTGCGTGGTCGCGGTCAACCGCTTCCCCACCGACACCGACGCCGAGGTCGACCGGGTGGTCGCGCTGGTCGCCGAGGAGGGCGTGCGGGCCTTCCCCGCGACCCACTTCGCCGACGGTGGCGCCGGCGCCCACGACCTGGCGAAGGGAGTGCTGGCGACGCTCGACGAGCCCTCGGCGTACTCCTTCTCGTTCACCTACGACGACGACGCGTCGCTGACCGAGAAGGTCGAGGCGGTCGCCACCCGCGTCTACGGGGCTGGCCAGGTCACGTGGGACGCGCGGGCGAGGCGTCGGCTCGGACGCATCGAGAAGGACGGGTACGGCGGGCTGCCGGTCTGCATCGCCAAGACCCAGTACTCCTTCTCCACCGACCCGAAGTCGCTCGGGGCGCCGAGCGGCCACGAGCTGCACGTCCGGGAGGTGCGGCTCTCGGCCGGCGCGGGGTTCGTGGTCGCGGTCTGCGGCGACATGATGACGATGCCCGGCCTGCCCGCCTCCCCCGCCGCCGCCCGGATCGACCTCGCCGACGACGGCACCATCCTCGGCCTGTCGTAACCGCGGGGGTGCCGGAGGTCTCGAGCAGCGAGCGGCCGTCGAGACCTCCGGTCACCGTCTGTCCACAGCCCCGCGACCAACCCTTGCCGAGCGGGCGTGGCCATCCGATCGTCGAGGCATGGCGGCCTAGACCTACATGCTCGAGTGCTCCGACGGCTCGTGCTACGTCGGGAGCACCCGCGACCTCCAACGGCGGCTCGAGGAGCACGCGCTCGGCGCGGGAGCGGCGTACACCCGCAACCGGCTGCCCGTGAGGCTGGTGTGGGTCGAGCAGCACGACCACGTCGGCAACGCGTTCCTGCGCGAGAAGCAGATCCAGAACTGGTCCCGGGCCAAGCGGAGCGCGCTCGTCGAGCACCGGCAGGAAGACCTACCGGAGCTCGCCCGGCGATGGGGTCGTACGTCGCCTCCCGGAGGTCTCGACTCGTCCTCGCCTAGCGGCTCGGCCGGCTCGACCACCTGGACCACGCAGCAGCACCCGGGCGGCCGCATCGACCACCTGGACTGAGGCGTGGGGTCAGTCGCCGAGCTCGGCGCGACGGCGGACGACGTACTCCTCGAGCTCGAGGCGTACGGCGTCGTCGAGCGCGGGCTGCTCGTAGGCCTCGACCTTCTGCTTCCAGATCTCCCCGGCCCGGTCGGCGGTGTCGCGGCCGCCGCCGCGCAGCCAGCGCTCGTAGTTGTCGGAGGAGGAGAGCTCGCCGCGGTAGAAGCAGGTGCGGAAGCGCTCCATCGTGTGCATCGCGCCGAGGAAGTGGCCGCCGTGGCCGACCTCGGCGTGCGCGTCGAAGGCCATCGAGGCCTCGTCGATCTCCAGCGGCGTGAACTCGTGCTGCAGCATCCCCACCAGCTCGCAGTCGATGACGAACTTCTCGTAGCCGGCCACCAGGCCGCCTTCCAGCCAGCCGGCCGAGTGCATCACCCAGTTGGCCCCGGCGAGGAAGGTCGGCAACAGCGTCATCAACGCCTCGTAGCCGGCCTGCGCGTCGGGGACCTGGGAGGAGGTGAGCCCGCCGCCGGTGCGGAAGGGGAGCCCGAAGTGGCGGGCGACCTGGCCGGTGCAGAGCAGCCCCAGTCCCGACTCGGGAGTGCCGAAGACCGGTGACCCGGACTGCATGTTGATGTTGGAGAGGAAGGACCCGAAGATCACCGGCGTGCCCGGGCGGATCAGCTGGGCCAGCGCGATGCCCGAGAGCGCCTCGGTGATCTGCTGGACGAGCGCGGCCGGGATGGTCACCGGCGACATCGCCCCCATCAGGATGAACGGGGTCAGCACGACCGGCTGGCCGGCGCCGGCGTACTCGAAGAGCGCCTCGAGCATCCGGTCGTCCCAGCGCAGCGGCGAGTTGCAGTTGATCAGCGAGATCGTCGCCGGCAGCTCCTCGATCGCCTCCCGCGAGCCGAACAGGATCGACGTCATCGCGAGCGTGTCCGCGGCGTTGACGCCCGAGACCACGTTGCCCATGTAGACCTTGTCGGTCAACGTCTGCAGCGCGAGCGTCATGTCCAGGTGGCGGCTGTCGAGCGGGGTGTCGCTCGGCTCGCAGATGATGCCGCCGGCGGAGTCGAGCACGGGGTAGGTCTGCGCGAGCTTGGTGAAGTTGCGGAAGTCCTCCATCGTCGCGTCCCGGCGTACGCCTCCCTCGCGGACGAAGGGCGGGCCGTAGACGGCGCCGAAGGCCATCGCGTCGCCACCGATGTGGAGGTTGTGCTCGGGGTTGCGGGCCTGGACGTCGAACTCCGCGGGCGCCTTCGCCACCTGCTCGAGCACGAAGTCGGGGTCGAGGAAGACGGTCTCGTCCTCGACCCGTTGGCCGGCGGCCCGGAACAGCTCCAGCGCGCGGGCGTCGGCGAACTGCACGCCGATCTCGGTCATCAGGCGGCGCCAGCCCCCGTCGAGGGTCGACATCGCGTCCTGGGACAACACCTCGTAACGCGGCATCCGGTTGCGGAACATCGGTCCTCCTGAGTAGCCTCACATGGTGGGGCTACAGTTCCACATCATGGGACTTGGCGGAAGCCTCACACCGGAGGAGCGTTGATGGCCGACTCGGCAGCACCGGGCGCGCGCGGCACGCAGGCGCTCGATCGCGCCGCGGAGCTGGTTGCCGAGGTGGTCCGCGCCGACGAGCCGCTGACCTTCGGCCGACTGCAGGAGGCCTCCGGGCTCGCCAAGTCGACGACCTCGCGGATGCTCGCGGCCCTGGAGCGTGCCGGGCTGCTCGAGCGCACCGACGAGGGCGGGGGCTACGTCGCCGGCCGGCTCTTCTGGCTGTACGCCGCGCGGCACGACCCCTGGGAGGAGGTCGTCCGGCTCGCCCGGGCCACCATGGCGGTGATCGGCGAGGAGACCCGCGAGACCGTCCACCTCAGCATCACTCGCGGCGACCGCGTGGCGCAGGTGGCCCAGGTCGACAGCCAGTTCCTGCTCGGGACCCGGGACTGGACCAACGTGGACGTCCCTGCCCACTGCTCGGCGCTCGGCAAGGTGTTCTACGCCTGGGGCGACCTGCCGGTGCCCACCGGCCGGCTCGCGGCGCTCACCGACGAGACCCTCACCGACCCCGCCGCGCTGCGCCGCGACCTCCGGCTCGCGCGGGAGCGCGGCTGGGCGGTGACCGAGGACGAGCTCGAGGTCGGGCTCATGGGTGTCGCCGTGCCGGTGCACGGCGCTCGGGGACAGGTCGTGGCAGCACTGGGGGTCTCGGGGCCCTCGCCACGGCTGATGGGCCGGCTCGACGAGCTCGGCCGACAACTGTCGGACCACGCCGCGCAGCTCTCCGCGCTGCTGCGGGGTGCCGTTCTGGAGGAGGGTGTTGCATGAGCATGACACCAGAGGAGATCCTGCAAGGTCTCTACGACGAGACGCTGGTCGGCAACGCCCCGCGCGTGCTCGAGCTGACCGAGGAGGGGCTCGGGCTCGACATGGAGCCGCAGACGCTGCTCTTCGACGCCCTGATCCCGTCCCTGGAGGAGGTCGGCGCCCGGTTCGAGCGAGGCGACTTCTTCGTCCCCGAGATGCTGATCGCCGGGCGGGCGATGGCCGGCGCGATGGAGCGGCTGCGGCCGCTGCTTGTCGCGGGCGGGATCGAGACGATCGGCAAGTTCCTGATGGGCACCGTCAAGGGCGACGTCCACGACATCGGCAAGAACCTCGTCAACATCATGCTCGAGGGCGCCGGCTTCGAGGTCATCGACCTCGGCGTCCAGGTGGCGCCTGAGAAGTTCGTCGAGGCGATCGTCGAGCACGAGCCCGACATCGTCGGCTTCTCGGCGTTCCTCACGACCACGATGCCGATGTTCAAGGCCAACATGAACGCCCTGGAGAAGGCCGGACTGCGCGACAAGGTCTCCGTCATGGTCGGCGGCGCGCCCGTCACCCAGGAGTACGCCGACGCTGTGGGTGCCGACGGCTACGCGGCCGACGCCTCGGCGTGCGTCAAGCGCGCCAAGGACCTGATGACCCAGCGCCGGGCCAAGGTACCGGCGTGATCGCCGACCCGCTCGAGACCGTCCTCCGCTCGGCCACGAAGGAGGTCGTGATCGGTCACCGCCGCCGCTTCTGCCTGATCGGCGAGCGGATCAACCCGACCGGACGCAGGATCTTCCAGGAGCAGCTGCGCGCCGGTGACCTGAGCGCGATCGAACGTGACGTCAAGGCCCAGGTCGAGGGCGGCGCCGACGTGCTGGACATCAACATGGGTGTGCCGCTGACCGACGAGGCCGACCTGCTCGCCAAGGCGATCCAGCTGGTGCAGAGCATCAGCGACCTGCCGATCTGCATCGACTCCTCGGTCGTCGAGGCCCTCGAGGCGGGGCTCTCGGTCTACCAGGGTCGCGCGCTGGTCAACTCGATCACCGCCGAGGACGACCGGATGGCGTCGATCCTGCCTCTGGTGAAGAAGTACGACGCGGCGGTCATCGCGCTGCCCAACGACCACGACGAGATCCCGATGGAGTGGGAGAAGCGGCTCGATCTGGTCGGCAAGATCGTCCGGGTCGCCACGGAGGAGTACGGCATCGCCAAGGCCGACATCGTCATCGACCCACTGGCGATGCCGATCGGCGCCGACACCGGCAACTCGCTGGTGACCATGGAAGCCATGCGGCAGATCCGCGACCAGTACGGCCTCAACATGACCTGCGGTGCCTCCAACGTGTCCTTCGGGATGCCCGACCGGCACACCCTCGGCGCCGCGTGGCTGCCGATGGCCATGACCGCAGGGCTCACCAGCGCGATCATGGACACCCGCACCCCGCAGATCGTGGAGGCGGTCAAGGCCGCCGACGTCTTCATGGACCACGACGAGTGGGGCATGGCCTGGATCGCGGCCCACCGGGCGAAGGCCGCCGCAACCACGTGATGGACGAGGTGCCGGACGTGGACGTCGCGGCCATGCGTCGCGAAGGCCTGATCGCGCCCCCCGAGGGCGAGGGCACGCAGCACGACGGCACCGGCCGGGTCGACCTCCGCTTCACCGTCGACACCGGTCCGGACAGCCCGCCCACCCATCGCAGCGTCCGGGTCCCGCCCGGGGTCACCGTCTTCGACTCCGCGTCCTGGAACGGGATCGCGATCGACTCCACCTGCGGCGGCCACGGCACCTGCCACAAGTGCAAGGTCCGGGTCGAGGGACAGTCGCCGATCACCCGGCACGACGTACGCACCTTCTCCCCGGAGCAGATCGCCGACGGCTGGCGGCTGGCGTGCCTGGTCCGTGCGACGCGCGACCTCGAGGTCGACGTACCCCCGCTCACCACCCGCCCGAAGGCCGCGACCGTCGGCGTCGGGCGGCAGGTCATCCTGCGGCCCGCCGTCCAGAAGCGGTACGTCGAGCTCGCGGAGCCGACGCTGTCCGACCAGCGACCCGACCTGGTGCGGCTGACCGACGCCATCACCGACCTCGAGCTGACGGCCGACCTCGCGGTGCTGCGCCGGCTCGCGACGGTGCTGCGGCAGGCCGACTTCAAGGTCACCGCCGTGGTCGTCGACGAGGCGCTGATCGACATCGAGCCCGGCGACACGACCGCCCACCGCCACGCCATCGCGTTCGACCTCGGCACCACGACGGTCGTCGCCACGCTGCTCGACCTCACCACCGGCACGCCCGCGGCGGTCGCCTCGATGCTCAACAAGCAGCAGCCCTTCGGCGCCGACGTGATCACCCGGATCAGCGCGACGATGATGGACCCCGACGTCCTCGGACGACTGCAGCAGGCGGCCGGTGACACCCTCTCCGAGCTGGCCGACCAGGTCTGTCGCGAGGCGGGCGTCGACCCGGCGGTCGTCTACGAGGTGGCCGTCGCCGGCAACGCGACGATGACTGCGCTCGTGCTCGGCATCGACCCGGAGCCGCTCGGGGTCGCGCCGTTCGTGATGACCACCGCCCACCCGCCCGAGGTGCTCGCGAGCGACCTCGGGCTGACGCTGCACCCGCGTGCCCGCGCCGTCCTCTTCCCGGCGCTCGGCGCCTACGTCGGCGGCGACATCGTCGCCGGCATGCTCGCGACCGGGATGGACCGCGACAAGCGGACCCGGCTGTTCATCGACGTCGGCACCAACTGCGAGATCGTGCTCAGCGACGGCGACACCCTCGTCTCCACCGCTGCCCCGGCCGGCCCCGCCTTCGAGGGTGGCGCGATCCGCTGCGGGATGCGGGCGGCGGACGGCGCGATCGAGACCGTGAAGCTCACCGCCGACGACGTCGTCCTCGGCGTGATCGGCGACGTCGAGCCCCGGGGGCTGTGCGGCTCCGGGCTGGTCGACGTCGTCTCGGAGATGGTGCGCGTCGGGCTGCTCGACGGGACCGGACGCTTCGTGCCCGAGGAGGTGGCCGCGGCGCAGGTGCCCGGGCTCGCCGACCGGCTGACGAAGATCGGCGAGGAGCGGGTCTTCGTCCTCCACCGACCGGCGCCCGACACCGACCCCGCGGAGACGGTCTACCTCTCCCAGCGCGACGTCCGCGAGCTCCAGTTCGCCAAGGCC
The DNA here is from genome assembly GCA_963754575.1 of uncultured Actinomycetota bacterium. GTDB lineage: Bacteria > Actinomycetota > Actinomycetes > Propionibacteriales > Nocardioidaceae > Nocardioides. The sequence goes on from CAVWGQ010000027.1 coordinate 618,745, forward strand.
GCCATCTCCACCGGCTGGACGCTGCTGCTCGACCAGCTCGGCCTCGAGCACCGCGACGTCCAGCAGGTGCTGCTCGCCGGGTCGTTCGGCAGCTACCTCTCGCCCGCCGCCGCCGTCCGGATCGGGCTGGTGCCGCAGCTCCCGGTGCTGCGCATCGTCGCCGCCGGCAACGTCGCCGGCGAGGGGGCGAAGATGGTGCTGCTGTCGCAGCGCGAGCGCGCGGGTGCGGCCGCGCTGCTGGAGGAGGTGACCTATGTCGAGCTCTCCGACCGCCCCGACTTCAACGACGCCTTCGTCGACCAGCTCGGGTTCTCGGTCTGACCCTCGCACCGCGCTGATCGCGTGCGGCGCGATCGCCCAGCCGGCCGCCGCGGTCGTCGCGCGCCACGGCTGGCCGGTCGACGTCCACCCGCTGCCGCCGCTGCTGCACAACCAGCCACAGCTGATCGCCGGTGAGGTACGCCGGTTGGCCGAGGAGCTCGGTCCGGCGTACGACCGGGTGGTGGTCGGCTACGCCGACTGCGGGACCTACGGCGCCCTCGACACGGTCTGCGCCGAGCTCGGCCTGGCCCGGCTGCCGGGGCTGCACTGCTACGACCTGTACGCCGGCGAGGACCGGCTGCGCTCGTTCCTCGAGGCCCAGCCCGGCACCTACCTCTTCACCGACTTCCTGGTCCGCTCGTTCGAGCGGACCGTGGTGCGCGAGCTCGGCCTCGACCGCCACCCCGAGCTGCGCGACGACTACTTCGCCCACTACACGCGCGTCGTGTGGCTGGCCCAGGAGCCCGACGACGAGCTGCGGGTGCTCGCGCAGGCCGCCGCCGACCGGCTCGGCCTCCCCCTCACCGTCGTCGAGACCGGTGACTCCCACCTCGAACAGGCCCTCGCCACCCTCCTCACCCGTTGAGTTCGAGGTGCTGCCAGCGGCGAGTCGAGCCTCGATAACCCCGCCGAAGCCTGGCAACTCAACCGCGCAGGCGCTCCAGCTGCTCGGTGCGCCAGGCCTCGGTGGCGGGGATCTGGTTGAAGGTGAAGACGTGCAGGCCCTCGACCAGGGCGTCGGGAGCGGCGAGGGCGGGGGCGCACTGCTCGAGGAAGCGCTGGCCGGTGAAGCCGCCGGGCGCGGCGAGCCGGGCGAAGGTGCCCTTGTGCTTGGCGAGGAAGCGGGTGGACTCCCCGACCCCGATCCGGGTCGCCATCGCGAGCAGCTTGGTCCGGTCGACCGGCCCCGGCATCCCGAGCAGCAGCGGCATCGTGATGCCGCGCCCGCGCATCCGCATCAGGAAGCCGCGGATCGCGTCGGGGTCGAAGGTCAGGTTGCTGACGACGTGGGTGGCGTGGCGCCGCTTGTCCCACATCGCCTGGATCGTGAGGTCGTCGGAGATCGTCGGGTGCGACTCGGGGTAGCCGGTGATGCCGACGTGCTCGAAGGGGCTGCCGAGCACGGCGAGGTCCTCGAGCAGGCTGAGCGCGTCGGGGTAGTCGCCCGCGGCCTCGGCGTCGCCCCCCGGAACGAACACCTTCGTGATCCCCTTGCCCGTCAGCCGGTCGGCGAGCTCGGCGAGCTCGCTGCGACCGGTCACCATCCGCGCGGCGAGGTGGGGTACGACGGTGTAGCCGTGGCCGGCCAGTCGTTCACCGAGCTCGACGGTCGCCTCGAGGCCCTTCGAGGGCGAGGCGGTCACCGTGAGCTCCCGGTCGCGGGGCACGTGCTCGAGCAGCGTGTCCTCGACCGAGGCCGTGGGCAGCACCTCGTAGCGCGCGTTCTCCAGCAGTCGGATCAGCGTGAGGCGGGTCGCTTTGTTGCGCATGAAGCAACTCGTTTCGTGATGCGCATCGATCATCGACGAGACTAGCGGTTCAGCCGGTGCGGCACCAGCAACCACGAGAGAGCTCCGCCGAGCAGCATCAGGCCGGTGCACACCACCACCGCCGAGGAGTACGCCGCGCTGAGCGCCAGCGGGTCGGCGTACTCCATCCCGGAGAGCCCGACCGCCGGTGGCAGCGCGGCGACCGAGAGCAACGAACCGCTCCGGGCGACCGCGTTGCTGATGCCGCTCGCGATGCCGGCCTGGGTGTCGGGAGCGGCCGCGAGCACGGTCGCGGTCAGCGGCGCGACCAGCAGCGACAGCCCGAGCCCGAAGAGGGTGATCCCGGGCAGCACGTCGGTCCAGTAGGACGTGTCGCCGTCGACGCCGAGCAGCAGCAGGGTGCCGCCACCCATCACCAGCGGACCGACCGTCATCGGGATCCGCGGCCCGATCTGCACCGCGAGCCGCCCGGTCCGCGAGGACAGCAGCAGCATGCAGATCGTCAGCGGCAGCGTCGCCATCCCGGCCGCGAGCGGGCTCCAGCCGGCGACGGTCTGCAGCTGCAGCACCAGGAAGAACAGCACCGCGCCGAGGGCGGCGTACACCACCAGCGTCATCGCGTTGGCGGCGCTGAAGACCCGGTCGCGGAAGAGCTCTAGCGGCATCATCGGCTCGCGGGTCCGGCCCTCCACGAGCACGAACGCGACACCGGCGCCGACCCCCACCGAGCGCGACCAGCAACGCCCAGCGGTCGCCCCACTGCACCAGCCCCCAGGTCACGCCGCCGAGCGCGACGGCGGCCAGCACCGCGCCGGGTACGTCGAAGCGGCGGGTGGGCGTCGAGGAGCGCGACTCGGGAACGTGGCGCAGCGCGATCGCCACCGTCACCAGCGCGACCGGCAGGTTGACCAGGAAGATCCACCGCCAGGAGGCGAGGTCGATCAGCGCCCCGCCGAGGAACGGGCCGACGGCCGCCGCGATACCGCCCAGCCCTGACCACGCGCCGATCGCCGGGGCCCGGTCGTCTCGGACGAACGCCCCCTGGATCATCGCCAGGCTGCCCGGGGTGAGCAGCCCGCCGCCGACGCCCTGCAGCAGCCGGGCGACGACCAGCGTCTCGGCGGTGGGCGCCAGCCCGCAGAGCAGCGAGGCGGCGGCGAACCACAGCGTGCCGATCACGAAGAGCCGGCGCCGCCCGAAGCGGTCGCCGAGCGCGCCCCCGAGCAGGATCAGCGAGGCGAGGGTGAGCAGGTAGCCGTTGTTGATCCACTGCAGCTCGGCCAGCGAGGCGTCGAGGTCCTCACCGATCGTGCGGAGCGCGACGTTGACCACCGTGCCGTCCAGCAGGGTCATGCCGGAGCCGAGGCTGGCGGCCGCGACGACCCACCGCCCGGTCGGCGTACCCATCCGGACGAGGGGTTCATCCGAAGGAGTCACGAGATGCAGACTACGATTCCGGGCGTGTCGCGTTCCCGGTCCGTCGAGCAACGGCTCCGTGAGCACGTCGACCGGCTGGGCGAGGAGCACCCGCCGATCGACCTCGCCACGGTCGACTTCACGGTCCGCGACCCGGCGACGACCAACGCCCGCTTCGGCCACGTCCTCGACTACATGGCGCGCGTCGAGCTCGAGGTCGACCGCAACGTGCTCGAGCTGACCACGATGCTCCCGGACCCGCCCGAGGTCGACCGCGACTTCTACGCCGATGTGTGGCACCCGCAGGAGATCCGGCACGGCCAGATCCTCGACGAGCTGCAGCAGCGGCTCGGCCGCGACGCCGCCGAGACCGACCTCGACACGGTGTCGGCCAAGATGCGGATCCTCGGCGCGCTCTCCCACCTGGCGCCGATCCAGGACGTCGTCCGGATGCTCTACTACCTCACCGGCCAGTCCACCGAGCGCTCCGCGGTGCTCGCCTACAACCTGCTCCAGGCCGGCCTCACCGAGATCGGCGAGCAGGCGACGGTGGACACGATCGTCGCCCCGATCAAGCGCCAGGAGCCGGGCCACCACGCGTTCTACGCGTTGTCCGCGCGCGGCCTCGCCGAGCAGCTCAGCCCCTGGCAGGCCTGGCTCGTACGCCGCCTCCGGGCGCTGTCGTTCGGGCCGGTCGGGGTGAACAACACCGAGCAGAAGGCCGACTTCGGCGAGGTCATGGTCTCGCTCGGCATCGACCAGCGGGTCGAGGACTTCGCCGAGCAGGCCTCCCGGGTCGAGCGGGAGCTGCTCTTCGCCCACCGGCAGGGGTTGCGGGTGCCGGCGTACGTCCTCAGGGCCTTCCACGAGTCCGCCGAGCTCGCCCGGGAGCGCCGGGCGGCGATCGGCTGACGGCCCACCGGCTGGCGCCAGCCCTCAGGACCTGCTGGTGCCGATCGACGACCCGACGACCTTCGTCGTCATCGACGTGTCCTTCAGCTCCCCGCACGCGCTCGGCTTCGACCTCGGGCAGCTGCTGGTCGGGCTGGTCCACGCCGGGATCGTCCGCTTCCTCCTGGGGCAGTACGCCGACACCGCGTAGCCGCTGCCCCTGCCTCGGGGCACGATCGCAACCATGTTGCTCCCCACGCCCACGCTCCACACGGCTCGACTGCGGCTGCGTCCTTGCGAGGACTCCGACGCCGACGACCTGTTCGCGCTGATGCGGGACGCCCACGTGCTGCGCTACTGGGACGCGCCGCCCTGGAGCGACCGCGCCCGGGCCGACCGCTTCATCGCGGGGTGTCGGCAGCTGGCGGAGGACGGCACGGGGGCTCGGGTGGTCGTGGAGCGCGCCTCCGACGGCGCCCTCCTCGGCTGGTGCCACCTCACCGGCTGGAACCCGGACCACCGCAGCGCGGGGACGGGCTACGTCCTCGCCAGCGCCGCGTGGGGGCAGGGGTATGCGACCGAGGCCGCGCGGGCCGTCCTGGACTGGGCGTTCGGCGCGCTCGACCTCAACCGGGTTCAGTCCGAGACCGATACTCGCAACCTCGCCTCGGCCCGGGTACTGGAGAAGCTCGGCTTCCAGCGCGAGGGGACGTTGCGGCAGGACTGCATCGTCGACGGCGACGTGTCGGACTCGTGGGTCTACGGGTTGCTGAGGCGGGAGTGGGAGCCGGCCTGACTCCTCACTCGCGTCGTGGTCGGTATCGGGTCCAGTCGGGTGGTGGTCGGCCGTGTTTCGGGGGTGGTCGGAACTCGGGTCTGTCGATTGCGGCCGAGCCTGACGGCCCAGGGGGTGTGGTGGATGGTGCGGTGGTGGTGGCCGCAGAGCAGGACGAGGTTGTCGAGCGAGGTCGGGCCGCCGTCTGCCCAGTGGTGGATGTGGTGGGCGTGGCACATGACGGGTGGGCGGGTGCAGCCGGGGAACGCGCAGTGGGGGTCGCGGACGATGAGGGCGGTCCAGATCGCGGGGGTCACGAGCCGTCGGGTGCGGCCGACGTCGAGGACGCAGCCGTCGGCGTCGAGGTGGACCCGGACGAGGTCGCAGTCGCAGGCCATGCGGCGTACGGCGGTGGGAGCGAGGTCGAGGCCGTCCTCGGTGACGCCGTGTCCCGTGCCGTCTGTTCTGGCGTGGAGGTCTGCGTGGTTCACCGTGACGGACACTCGAGGCTTGGTGCCGTGGCTGTGGGGGACGGCGTCGGTGTCGAGGGCGTGCTGGGCGAGGGTGAGGAGTGCGTCCCAGAGCCGGGCGCCGTGATCTCTCGGGTCGGGTTGTTCCTGACACGTCTCGGGATCGATGGTGGGAACCGGGGCGGCGGGCGGCGGGGGCGGCGAGGGCGAGGAGGGCGGTGCGGAGGGTGGTGCCGTCCTCGGTCGTGCCGGTGCCGCGTAGCCGGATCCCGCCGCAGCCGTCGGTGGTGATCGACAGGCCCCGGCCCAGGTGGGCGCGTCGGTCCTCACGGTCCATCGCGGCCTCGGCCTGGCGTTCCTCACGTGTGGGGTCGATGACGTGGAGGAGGTGGCGTCCGGTGCGGTGCAGGTCGGTGGCGTTCAACCGCCCGGCCTCGGCCAGGAGCGTCTGCTCGCCACGGGTGCGGAGGTCGCCGGCCGAGCGGGAGCTGCTCGACCGCATCGACGATCACCCCGGCCTGCTCCGGTGACACGGTCCCGTCCCACAACGCCACCAGGGTCGACCCGCGTTCGGCGACGAGGCGCTGGGCGTGCTCGACGGTCCGCTTGCCGTGGTTGCGGGTGGTGCCGGCGCAGTGGGTGAACCAGTCGGCGGTCGATCCCCAGGCCAGCTCGGTCTTCGCCAGTCCGCGGGCGTCGACCTCGGCGAGGAGCTGGGCCTCGAGGGCAGCGGTGGCGGCCTTGAGCCGCTGCAGCTCCTCGACCCCGGCGACCAGCTCGCTGGAGGTCCGCGCGGACCACAGCACGTCGCCCAGGTCGGTGAGGTCGTACACGCTCCGGCCACGACACCGGCGGGTGTCGAGAACGGGAACGGTGCGATGGCCATACCTCATCCAACCCGGACCCACTGACAACTCCGGGCCCCAGGACCCCTTGTCCACAGGGGTCCCGGGCATCGTGACCCGTCCGTGACCTGCTGACCGGGACGGCCCACCCGAGCGCGCGAGTCGACCCACCTGATCGCACCCGAGCAGCACGCTCACAGCCGATGAGCGGACATCGTTGACGACGAGGCGAGGGGCGGCGTCGGTGGCGCACGGCCCGGTGCGGACTCGCGTGCAGGCGCGCGTCTGCAGGGCGGAGGCGGTGGGCGACTGCACTGTCCAGCCCTCGAGCGACGACGGCGTGCGCAGAGCGACGTCGATCGAGAAGGAGGAGGGTTCATGGCCGGAGGGTGATCCCGCCTGCCACCCAGCCCGGAGCAGAGAGCACTCCCCTGCCGTGGGTCGTGCGTCGACCACGGTGTCCTCGCCCGAGGGTCTGCCGTGCCCGGGCCCGCCACCGGGCACCGTCCGTCGTGCCCGGAACCGAGTACGGGAGCGGAGGCGCATACCGCCCGCCCTGCGGTGTGATGGGTCCATGACGAACCCATCCTCCCCGGACCCCTCGACACGTCGCGGCCCGGGCAGCAGCGGTGGCTCGGCCTCGCCGTCGTGGTCCTCGCAGCCTGTGCCTGGCCGTTCGTCGGCCCCCTGGCCTCCCTGGGCCTCCCGGTGCTCACCCACCGCTGTCGCCGTCACCTGTGGCCCGACGCATCGACCGCCCGCTCCCTCACCTGGTCGGCCCTGGCCTGGGTGGGCCTGTGGCTCCCCGCCCTGCTGGGCATCGTCGCCAGAGCCTGGGGCGGAGCCGAGGGGGACGGCGGGCTGGTGGCCTCGACGCAGTGGCTGATCCTGCCGTTGTGCGCCCCGGACGGTACGGCCGCCGTGCTGCTCCCCGCGCTGGCACTCACCGGGACCTGCCTCGTCGGACTGCTCGGTGCCGTGGCGGCGCGACGACCGTGGCCGTGGGTGGTCGCCGCCTGGCTCGCCCCGTGGGCGCACCAGCTGGTGTCCTCCCTGGTCCCCCACCAGTACGTCTGCTGACACCGGGCATCAGCGGGCGCAGAGGCGCAACCGCCGTGGGCACGTTGATGGCGTGGTGCACGGCGACGAGCGCGAGGTGGCTCGCGGCACTCGGGTCTGCTGCTGGTGGCCACGGCCGCCTGGTTCGTGCTGAGCGACCTGTACCCCCAGCCGGACGAGGACGGTCTCTACTCGATCGACGCCGACGTCGAGGACGAGCGGAAGCCGGGCGACCGGACCGATCTACGTGCGGGCCAACGAGCGGGCTGCTGGAGCGCTGACGGAGAGCGGCATGGGGCACCCGCCGCCCCGCCTGCGCGGATGTGTCGGACCCGCCGCCTAGAGTTCAGGACGTGAGGTCACGATGAGCAAGATGGACGCGATGCGCGCGATGCGCGAGGCAAGTACGCGCAGCAGCAGGCGACCCCCGCAGCGCGCCGCGAAGCCCCAGCCGCTGGCGAAGGTCGTCGGACCCGGGCCCGCGGTGCGACCGGCGAGGCCGCCGCGGCGCCTGGGGCTACCGCAGCATGGCAGGACTCCTACCCGGAGCAGGGCCAGTACGGCAAGAGCACCGCTACGACGTCGAGGACGTCGTGATCGTGGGCGACTCGATGGGCGCGATCGCCGGCCTCAACATCGCCGCGGAGGGCGACATCGAGGAGCTCGTCGGGTGGGTCGGGGTCTCGCCGTCGTGGACCTGCAGGGGGCCACGTGAGGAGGGCCCGCTGGTCGCTGCGATGCCGACGGGACGTACCGCCGGGCCAGCGGGACCGTCGACCCCGTCCGGCTGGCGTCGCTGCCCGTGCCGGTTCCGGGTCACGGTCACGGAAGCTGACACCGTCGTGCCCGCCCAGACCGGCGTCGCCTTCGCGGAACGCGTCGGTGGGGAGGTCACTGCCTGCCGGGCCGCCACGCGTCGCGTGGAAACGACCACCGCGTGGGGCTGGTCGTCGACCTGCTGGAGCGCTGACGGCTAGACGGGAGGCTCAACCCGTCCGGCCGCCGCCTGCGGCGATGTGTCGGGGCCGCCGCCTAGAGTTCAGGACGTGAGGTCACGACGAGCAAGATGGACGCGATGCGCGCGATGCGCGAGGCCAAGTACGCGCAGCAGCAGGCGACGCCCGGCAAGCGCGCCGCGAAGCCCCAGCGGCTGGCGAAGGTCGCCCCGGACCCGGCGCCCGGCGCCGCGGTCGGCGAGTCCGCCGAGGCGCTCGCGGCCACCGCAACATGGGCGGGCGCACCTGCACCCGCGAGCAGGGCCACACGGCCAAGAGCCACCGCTACTCCTGAGCGGTCCGGACGCCGTGCTCAGTCGTGCGGCAGCAGCACCCGCTCGGCGATCCACGCCAGGTCCTCGGCGGTGGCGACCGGGTTGCCACTGGGCTGCATCACGTGGCTGAGCACGACCCGCACCACCATGTCGATGGCCGCGTCGAGGCGCTCGGGCTCCAGCCCCACGTCGTACGCCGCCACCCGCTCGGCCACGACCAGCTTGGCCGCCGCCAGCAGCGACTCGGCGTGCGTGGTGAGCAGCGGCAGCAGCTCGGTGTCGGCACCGTGGGTGGCGCTCACGACCGCCTTGAGCAGGTCGTTGCCCTGTGCGACGTCGAGGACGCCGCGGGCGGCAGCCTCGATCGCCCCGATCAGGTCGTCGGGGTGGGAGTCGAAGGCCTGGGCGACCACGCCGAGGAAGCGGTCGAGCTCGGCGAGGATCATCGCCTCGGCCAATGCCGGCTTGGTGCCGATCTCGTTGTAGACCGTCTGCCGGCTGACGCCGACCTCCGCGGCCAGCGCCGCCATCGTCACCTGCGCCCAGCCGTGCGCGAGCGTCATCTGGACGGCGGTCGTGACGAGACGGTCGCGGAGGGACGGGGTCACGCTCCCACCCTACGGTCGCCCGCACACCAGCACGTTCCACGAGAGCAGCCCGATCGCTAGGCTGCTGGACCATGAGCACGCAGACGACCGAGCAGAAGCGCGGGACGTTCTCCTCGCGCAAGGTGTTCATCCTGGCCGCCATCGGGTCAGCGGTGGGGCTGGGCAACATCTGGCGGTTCCCCTACGTCGCCTACGACAACGGCGGCGGCGCCTTCATCATCCCCTATCTCGTCGCCCTGCTCACCGCGGGAATCCCGTTCCTGTTCCTCGACTACGCCCTCGGCCACCGCCATCGCGGCTCGGCACCGCTGTCCTTCGCCCGGCTCCGCCGCGGCACCGAGGGGTTGGGCTGGTGGCAGGTGGGGATCTGCTTCTTCATCGCGGTCTACTACGCGGCAGTCATCGCCTGGGCGGTGCGCTACACGTTCTTCTCCCTCGACCAGGCCTGGGGCTCGGACCCGGAGGCGTTCTTCTTCACCGAGTTCCTGCAGGCCGGCGACCCCGGCGTCGACCTCGACGTGGTGGCCGGCGTGATGGTGCCGCTGCTGGTCGTCTGGCTGGCGGTGGTGGTGATCATGGCGCTCGGCGTCGAGAAGGGCATCGGGCTGACGTCGGTCGTCTTCATCCCGGTGCTGGTGCTCGCCTTCGGCGCACTGGTCGTCCGCGCGCTCTTCCTGCCCGGTGCCGCCGACGGCCTCGACGCGCTCTTCACGCCGGACTGGGGTGCTCTGACGCACCCGGGGGTCTGGGCCGCCGCGTACGGCCAGATCTTCTTCTCGCTCTCGATCGGCTTCGGGATCATGATCACCTACTCCTCCTACGTGCACCCGAAGACCGACATGACCGGCTCCGGAGCAGTGGTCGGCTTCGCCAACTCGGGCTTCGAGCTGCTGGCGGGTATCGGCGTCTTCGCGGCCCTCGGCTTCATGGCCCAGGCCAACGGCGTGGCCGTCTCCGAGGTCGCGGGCGACGGCATCGGCCTGGCCTTCGTGGCCTTCCCGGCCATCATCTCCGAGGCCCCGGCCGGCGCGCTGATCGGTGTGCTCTTCTTCGGCTCGCTCGTGATCGCCGGCATCACCTCGCTGGTCTCGGTGATCGAGGTCGTGATCTCCGCCGTCCGCGACAAGCTGGAGCTGAGCCGCACCACAGCCGCCCTGGTCGTGACCATCCCCTCGGCGCTGCTGAGCCTGGCGTTCTTCTCCACGACCAGCGGCATCTACGTGCTCGACATCCTCGACCACTTCATCAACCAGTTCGGCATCCTGCTGGTGGCCGTGGTCTCGATGGTGGCCGTCTCCTGGGTGGTCCGGGCGCTGCCGATGCTGTCCGACCACCTCGGCGCCGAGGGCTCGATCCAGCTCGGCACCTGGTGGCGGGTGCTGGTCTCCGTCGTGGCCCCCGTGGCGCTCGGCTACGTCCTGGTCCAGGCGCTGCTCGACGACGTGGAGACGCCCTACGAGGGCTATCCGCAGTGGATGCTGCTCACCTTCGGCTGGGGCGCCGCCGCCCTCGTGGCCCTCGTCGGCTTCGCCCTGGCCCGGGTGCGGTGGCGCCCCGGCACCCGACTGGAGCCCCCGTACGAGACCACGACCCCGGCCCACCCGACCTCCGGCCCGACGGAAGGACGCTGACATGTCCGGTAGCGCGATCGTGATGATGCTGTTCGCGATGGTGATCATCTGGGGCGGGCTGGTGCTCGCGGTGGTGAACCTCAGCCGCAGCGCGGACACCCCGCGGACCGAGGAGCTCCACCGGGACCTGTGAGGTCAGCCGGTCAGCCGCAGCGCCTGCACCGGGCACGACGCGACGGCCGCCGCGACCTCGCGCCGGTGCTCCTCCGCGGGCGTCTCCTCGAGCACGTGCATGACCTCGTCGTCGTCGAGCTCGAAGAACTCGTGGGCCATCGACGTAGCCCTTCCCGACGCCCTCGCAGGTGTCGCGGTCCACCTCGATCCGCATCACGCGCCCACCTTCGAGGTCGGGTCGAACGGCACGAAGTCGACCTTCTCGCGCACCCCGCAGTCGGGGCAGCACCAGTCGTCGGGGACGTCGGCCCAAGCGGTGCCGGCCGCGAAGCCCTCGTGCTCGTCGCCCGCCTCGACCTCGTAGACGTAGGAGCAGCCGGGGCAGCGGGTCGCCAGGACCTCGTCGGGTCCCGACTCGGCTCCTCGTTCGTCGGCGCCGGCTCGACCAGCTGACGGGGCGGGCGACACGACGGCGGGGGCGCCGTACGCCGCCAGCACCTGCTGCCGCTTCCGCGGGCTGATGTTCGCACGGGTGACGTCGCCGCCGAAGTGCGCGAGCACCCGCGGGTCCATCACCCGGCGCCACACCGGCGGGACCAGGGCGAGCACGATCATCCCGGCGTACCCCGTCGGGAGCACCGGGCTCTCCTCGAAGTCGCGCAGCGCCTGGTAGCGGCGGGTGGGGTTGGCGTGGTGGTCGCTGTGGCGCTGCAGGTGGTAGAGCAGCACGTTGGTCGCGATGTTGTTGGAGTTCCAGCTGTGGCTGGGGTCGACGCGCTCGTAGCGCTGTCGCTCGCCGGTGCCGACCTTCTGCCGGAGCATGCCGTAGTGCTCCATGTAGTTGACGACCTCGAGCAGCGAGAAGCCGACGACCGCCTGGATCACGAGGTAGGGCAGCAGGCCGACGCCGAGCCACGCGACCAGCGCGCCCCAGAGCACCAGCGTCATGACCCACGCGTTGAGGACGTCGTTGCCGAGCCGGAACGGGTGCTGCTGCTTGCGGGCGTAGCGACGCTTCTCGATCCGCCACGCGCTCTGCAGGGAGCCGAGGACCGTGCGCGGCCAGAACTGGTAGAAGTTCTCGCCCAACCGGGAGGACGCCGGGTCCTCAGGGGTGGCGACGCGGACGTGGTGGCCGCGGTTGTGCTCGATGTAGAAGTGCCCGTAGAACACCGGGGCCAGCGCGACCTTCGAGAGCCAGCGCTCGTTGGCCTCGCGCTTGTGGCCGAGCTCGTGGGCGGTGTTGATGCCGATGCCGCCGATGCTGCCGATCGAGACCGCCAGCCCGACCTTCTCCCACGTCGCGAGCTCGACGCCGAGGATCGGGTCGCCGCGCATCAGCAGGTAGCAGGCGCCGACGAACGCGGCGTACTGGATCGGGAGGAAGAGGTAGGTGATCCAGCGGTAGTACCGGTCCTCCTCCAGCGCCTCGATCACGTCGTCGGGCGGGTTGGAGCGGTCCAGACCGGCCACCAGGTCGATCGCCGGCACGATGCCGAGGATCACGACGGGGCCGATCCAGAACCAGCCGCCGAGGCCGGTCAGCTGCCACCCGGCGTACCCCAGGAAGGCCAGGCTCGGGACGACCAGGCCGATCAGCCACAGGGAGCGCTTCTGGTCGCGCCACTGCTCGGTCGAACCGATGGGGACGGTGCTGTTCGGGATGCTGCGGGACATGCGGGACCTCCTGCCGCGAAAGGTTTACACAACCCTAGGATTTGTAAAGGCGTTTGACAAGAGGGGTTCATTTGTCAAGTGACGGGTGTGCCCCGGCTGGGCAGGATGGAGGCATGGACAGCAACCACCCGTTCGGCATCGACTTCGGCGGCACCGGCATCAAGGGAGCCCCGGTCGACCTCGAGGTCGGCGACTTCGCCGAGGAGCGGGTGCGGGTGACGACCCCGCAGCCGGCCACCCCCGACGCCGTCGCCTCCGTCTTCGACGAGCTGCTCGGCCACTTCCCCCACTCGACCGGCGCGGTGGGCGTGACCGTCCCCGGCGTCGTCCGCCACGGGGTGGTGAGCTCGGCCGCCAACATCGACCAGGCCTGGATCGGCACCGACGCCGACGCCCTGCTCAGTGACGTGACCGGCCGGGAGGTGCACGTCGTCAACGACGCGGACGCCGCGGGCCTGGCCGAGGTGACGTACGGCGCTGCCCGGGGCCAGCGCGGCCTCGTGATCGTGACGACCCTCGGCACCGGCATCGGCTCCGCGCTCATCCACGACGGCGTGCTGGTGCCCAACTCCGAGCTCGGCCACCTCGAGATCGACGGCCACGACGCGGAGAGCCGGGCCGCCAACAGCGCGCGCAAGGCCGAGGAGCTGTCGTGGGAGGAGTGGGCCGAGCGGCTGACGCGCTACTACCGCGTCGTGGAGGCGCTCTTCTCGCCGGAGCTGTTCGTCGTCGGCGGCGGGGTGTCGAAGGAGTCCGCGGACTTCCTGCCGCTGCTCGACATCGCCACCCCGATCATCCCCGCCACGCTGCTCAACCGCGCCGGCGTCGTCGGCGCGGCCCTGCACGCGAGCCGTGCCGGGCACTGAGTACGCCGGCGGTGCCGCCGGCCCGCCCACGACCGGGACGCTGCTCGGCATGAGCCTCCTTCACCGCCTGCTCCGCGTCCTGCCCGTCACCCTCGTCGCCTGCGTCGGCCTCTGGGTCGTCTCGCAGAACAACGACGACTACTGCGGCACCGTCGGCGAGTGCCTCGGCACCGCCTTCGACGACATGCTCGTGCTCGGCGGCGCGGTCCTGCTCGGGCCGGCGCTGCTCTGGGCCTGCCGGCTGCCCCGCGTCCTCGGCCACACCTGCGCGCTGCTGCTCGTCGGCGGCTGCCTGTGGTTCGGCGCCGGCGCGCTCACGACGGCGCTCGCCGGCGCCCGTCCCCTCGACGACACCCCGCTCCCGCTGCCGGTCGCGCTCGCGATCGGTGCGGTCACCGCCCTCGCCGCGTCGTACGCCGCCGGGCCGGGCGGCCGGGTCGCACCCCGGGTCGGCGTACTCCTCGCGGCGCCGGCCGCGGCCACCTTCGCCCACCTGGTGAGCGAGCAGCTGGCGGCCTGAGACAGGCGCGGCTCAGTCAGACTTCTGCGTGTCCGCGATCGCCTCGGCGACCCGCTTGGGGACGTCGGCGTGGAAGACGCTGGGGATGATGAAGTTCGGGTTGAGCTCCTCGTCGTTGACGACGAGCGCGATCGCCTCGGCGGCGCGCAGCAGCATGTCGAGGGTGACCTCGGACGCGCGGGCGTCGAGCAGGCCCCGGAAGACGCCGGGAAAGGCGAGCACGTTGTTGATCTGGTTGGGGTAGTCGCTGCGTCCCGAGGCCACCACCGCGGCGTACTTCTCCGCCTCGCCGGGGTCGACTTCCGGGTCGGGGTTGGCGAGCGCGAAGACGACCGGCTGGTCGGCCATGTCGGCGATCCACTCGGGCTGCAGGATCCCCGGCGCGCTGACGCCGATGAAGACGTCCGCGTCGTGGAGGACGGTGTGGAGGTCGCCGCTGACCCGCCGCGGGTTGGTGGCCTCGGCGAGCTGGAGGTGGGCCTCGGAGAGCGCCTCGTCGCCGGCGCAGATCGCACCGGTGCGGTCGACGACCACGACGTCGGTGACGCCCGCCGCGAGCAGCAGGGTGACGATGGCGGTGCCGGCCGCTCCGCCGCCCGAGACGACCACCCGGACCTTCGTCATGTCCTTCTTCACCACGCGCAGGGCGTTGGTGAGCGCGGCCAGCACGACGATCGCGGTGCCGTGCTGGTCGTCGTGGAAGACCGGGATGTCGAGGCTCTCGCGCAGCCGCGCCTCGATCTCGAAGCACCGCGGGGCCGCGATGTCCTCGAGGTTGATGCCGCCGAAGCCGGGGGCGATCATCTCGACGGCCCGGACGATCTCGTCGGTGTCCTGGCTGGCCAGGCAGATCGGCCAGGCGTCGATGTCGGCGAACCGCTTGAACAGCGCGGCCTTGCCCTCCATCACCGGCAGCGCCGCGCCGGGCCCGATGTTGCCGAGGCCGAGCACCGCGGAGCCGTCGGTCACCACCGCGACGCTGTTGCCCTTGATCGTGAGCCGGCTGACGTCGTCGGGGTTGTCGGCCAGCGCCTGGCTGACCCGCCCGACGCCGGGCGTGTAGGCCATCGACAGGTCGTCACGGGTGCGCAGCGGGACCTTCGACCTCACCTCGATCTTGCCGCCGATGTGCAGCAGGAAGGTCCGGTCGCTCACCTTGTGCACCGTGACGCCGCCGACCTCGTCGACCGCCGCGACCAGCCGCTCGGAGTGGTCGGAGTCCGACGCGGAGGCGGTGACGTCGACGACGAGCCGGTCGTGACGCGACTCCGCGACGTCGATGGCGGTCACGATCCCGCCCTGCTCGGAGATCGCCGTGGCGACCTGCCCCACGACGCCGTGGTCGGGCGCGGTGTGGAGCCGCATGGTGATCGAGTACGACGAGGGCGTGGCGGCCATGGGCCCACCTTTCACCGTTCCGTCGGTTACCGGCAAGTCGCTAGGTTGTCGCCATGTCTGACGAACCGGTCGTGACCGACAATCCCGAGCAGTCCCGCTACGAGATCCTCCTCGACGGATCGGTGGCGGGCTTCGCGGAGTACACGCTCCACGACGACCACATCACCTTCACCCACACCGAGGTCGACGACGCCTACGGGGGCCAGGGCCTCGGCTCGAAGCTCGCCCGCGGCGCCCTCGACGGGGCCCGCGGCGCCGGCCTCGCGGTCCTCCCGCCGTGCCCGTTCATCGCGCGCTACATCAAGAAGCACCCGCAGCCCTACCTCGACCTGGTCCCGGAGGACAAGCGGGGCAAGTACGGCCTCTGAAAGGGCCGCGGGGCGAGGACCAACGTCTCAGGTGGTCGAGCAGCGAGCGCCAGCGAGCGGCTGTCGGGACCTCCGGTCAGCCGACGGATCGCTGCGCCAGGAATTTCAGGCGGAGAGCGCGTCCTCGATCTTGCCGGAGATCTTCGACGGGTCGGTCGTGGGGCCGAAGCGCTTGATGACCTGCCCGTCCTTGCCGATGAGGAACTTGGTGAAGTTCCACTTGATGGCGTCGCCCGGCAGCAGCCCGGACTTCTCGTTGCGCAGCCACTCGTAGAGCGGGTGGGCGTCGTCACCGTTGACGTCGACCTTGGCGAACATCGGGAACGTCACGCCGAAGCTGCGGTCGCAGAAGGACGCGATCTCGGCCTCGTCGCCGGGCTCCTGCGAGCCGAACTGGTTGCAGGGGAAGCCGAGCACCGCGAAGCCCTTGTCGGTGTAGGTGTCGTGGAGCTCCTGCAGGCCGGCGTACTGGCCGGTGAAACCGCACTGCGAGGCGGTGTTGACGACGAGCACGACCTGGCCGTCGTACTGCGAGAGGTCGGTGTCGGTGCCGTCGATGGCGCGCGCGGAGAAGGTGCCGAGGGAGGTCATGGGAACCGATTGTGGCAGGGTCCCGGTCATGCCCCAGGTGACGGCCGACGCGTGGGTGCCGGTGGCGCCCGCCCTGGCCTTCGCGGTCTCGCAGACCACCGGTGAGCTGCGGCTGTGCTGGGACCCCTTCATCCGCGAGCAGCAGCATGATGGGCGCCGACCTGCCGGGCAAGGGCGTGCGGACCTTCACCCGGGCGCGGCTCGGGCCACGGATGGTCAGCGAGTACGCGTCGTACCGCCCGCCGACCTCGGTCGGGATGACGATGGTGAGAGGGCCGTGGTTCTTCCGCTCGTTCGGGGGCGGTTGGCGGTTCACACCCGACGAGCAGGACGGCGTCGCCGGCACGCGCGCGGTGTGGAAGTACACCTACGCCGTCCGGCCGGCCTGGCTCGCGCCCCTCGCGGAGCCGATCGGGCAGTGGCTGCTCGGGCGGGAGATCCGGGCCCGGATCGACGCCTGGGCGCGAGCCTGCGAGGACCCGGTCGTGGTGGACGCGGTCAGCCTCGGCTGACCCGGCGGGCGCCGGGCGAGGCAGGAGCCGGCAGCACGCCGGGGGCGGGCCAGCCGCGGGCGGCGAACACGTCCCCGATCCGGTCGGCGACCGCCTCGGCGTCCTCGGCGCGCACCAGCGCGATCGCGGAGCCGCCGAAACCGCCGCCGGTCATCCGGGCGCCGAGGGCACCGTGCGCGAGCGCGGTCTCGACCACGGCGTCGAGCTCGGCGCACGAGATCTCGAAGTCGTCGCGCATCGAGGCGTGCGACTCGGTGAGGAGGGTGCCGATCCCCTCCCAGTCGTCGGCGGCCAGCGCGGCGACGACGCGCTCGACCCGGTCGACCTCGCTGACGATGTGGGCCGTACGCCGCCGCAGCCGCTGCTCCTCGGGGCCGGCGTCGGGGCCGGCCAGCCGCTCGAGGTCGGCGAACGTCGCCTGGCGCAGCGTGTCGAGGCCGAGCCGCTCGGCGGCCTCCTCGCAGTCGGCCCGGCGGGACGCGTAGCCGCCGTCCACCAGCGCGTGCTCGGCGCGGGTGTCGACGACCAGCAGCGTGAGCCCGGCGGATCCCGGGTCCCAGCCGACCTGCTGCCGCTCGCCGGTGGTGAAGTCGATCAGCAGCGCGTGGCCGGGCTCGGCGAGCAGCGAGACGGTCTGGTCCATGCCGCCCGTCGGGGCACCCGCGACCTCGGACTCGGCCCGCATCGTGGGGGTGACCAGGTCGGCGGCGGACAGTCCCAGCCCGGCGGCGTCACTGACGGCGAGCCCGACCGAGCAGACCAGCGCGGCGGAGCTCGACAGCCCCGACCCGAGCGGGACCCGGCCGTCGACGAGCAGGTCGAGCCCGCCGACGTCGTGGCCGTCCTCCCGCAGCGCCCACACGACGCCGGCGACGTACGCCGCCCAGCCGTCGACCGCCCCGGGTGCCAGGTCGCCGAGCCGGATCTCCAGCCGGTCGTCGCGCTGGGCACTGGCCACGGTCAGCAGGTCGTCGTCACGCCGCCGGACCGCGGCGTACGTCTGGTGCGGGAGGGCGATCGGCAGCACCAGGCCGCCGTTGTAGTCGGTGTGCTCACCGATCAGGTTGACCCGACCGGGAGCCGCGAAGACCCCGAGCGCCCCCTCGAGCCGCTCGGCCAGCGCGGCCGCCACCTTCTCGTCGTCGGCGGGGGCGACGTGCTCGGGAGTCATGGACCCCGACCCTAGTGCTCGCGGGTCACCGGTCCACCGCCCGCTCGGGGCCGATGTTCTTGAGCGAGTCGTGAGGTTCCCGGGGTGACCAGCGCTCGGATTTCGCTGGTTCCCCGGATATCCGGGGAACCAGCAGCCACAACTACCGAAACCCCCGCAGCCGCAGGCTGTTCGACACCACGAAGACCGAGCTGAGGGCCATGGCGGCGCCGGCGATCATCGGGTTGAGCAGGCCGGCTGCGGCGAGCGGGAGGGCGGCGACGTTGTAGGCGAACGCCCAGAACAGGTTGCCCTTGATGATCCCCAGCGTGCGGCGGGACAGCCGGATCGCGTCAGCGGCGACGCGCAGGTCGCCCCGCACCAACGTCAGGTCGCTGGCCTCGATGGCGACGTCGGTGCCGGTGCCCATCGCGAGCCCGAGATCGGCCTGGGCGAGCGCGGCCGCGTCGTTGACGCCGTCGCCGACCATCGCGACGACCCGGCCCTCGGCCTGCAGCCGCTGCACGACCGCGAGCTTGTCGGCCGGCAGCACCTCGGCCACCACGTCCTCGGGCGCGATGTCGACGAGAGCGGCGACGTGGTGGGCGACGGCGGTGGCGTCACCGGTGAGCAGCACGGGGCGCAGCCCGAGGTCGCGGAAGCGGCGTACGGCCTCGGCAGAGGTGGGCTTCACCTCGTCGGCCACGAACAGCCAGCCGCGGACCTCGCCGTCCCAGGCGACCTCGACCGCGGTCTGGCCGGGCTCGCCGTCGACGGGACCCGTGGGTCGGCCGACCGTCACCGCCCGACCCTCGACGGTGCCGGCGACGCCGTGGCCGGCGGTGGCACGGAAGTCGGTGACCGGGGGCAGCGGGCCGACCCGGTCCGCGGCGCCGGCCGCGACCGCCCGCCCGATCGGGTGCTCGGAGGCCGCCTCGAGCGCCCCCGCCAGCCGGAGCACGTCGTGGGCGGAGCCGCCGGAGGCGGGCACCACGTCGACGAGCGTCATCACGCCGGTGGTCACGGTGCCGGTCTTGTCGAGCACGATCGTGTCGACCCGGCGGGTGGACTCCAGCACCTCGGGGCCCTTGATCAGGATGCCGAGCTGGGCTCCGCGACCGGTGCCGACCATCAGCGCGGTCGGCGTGGCCAGCCCGAGCGCACAGGGGCAGGCGATGATCAGCACCGCCACGGCGGCCGTGAAGGCGACGGAGAGCCCGGCGCCGTTGCCGATCCAGAAGCCGAGGGTGGCGACGGCCAGCGCGATCACGATCGGCACGAAGACGCCGGAGATCCGGTCGGCGAGCCGCTGCACCTCCGCCTTGCCGTGCTGCGCGTCCTCGACCAGGCGCGCCATCTGGGCGAGCTGGGTGTCGGAGCCGACCCGGGTCGCCCGGACCACGAGCCGGCCGCCGGCGTTGACGCAGCCGCCGACCACGGTGTCGCCGGGCCCGACCTCGACCGGCACCGGCTCGCCGGTCAGCATCGAGGCGTCGACCGCGGAGCTGCCGTCGGCGACCTCACCGTCGGTCGCGACCTTCTCCCCCGGGCGTACGACGAACAGGTCGCCCACCGCCAGCTGGTCGACGGGGATCGTCACCTCTGATCGACCCGACGTCCCGTCCCGGAGCACGGCGACCTCCTTGGCGCCGAGCTCGAGCAGCGCCCGCAGCGCCGCCCCCGCCTGCCGCTTGGAGCGCGCCTCGAACCACCGGCCCGCGAGGATGAACGTCGTCACCCCCGCCGCGGCCTCGAGGTAGATGTTGCCCGCGCCGTCGGTCCGCTCGACGCTCAGCTCGAACGGGTGGGTCATCCCCGGCGTCCCGGCAGTGCCGAGGAACAGCGCGTAGAGCGACCAGCCCAGGGCGGCGAGCGTGCCGACCGAGACCAGCGTGTCCATGGTCGAGGTGCCGTGGCGCAGGTTGACCCACGCGGCACGGTGGAACGGCCACGCGCCCCACACCACGACCGGCGCGGCCAGCGCCAACGACAGCCACTGCCAGTAGTCGAACTGCCACGCCGGCACCATCGCCAGCGCCACGACCGGCACCGTCAGCACGGCGGAGACGACCAGCCGCTGGCGCAGCGGGTCGTGGCTCTCGACAGGCTGCGCCTGCTCGCCGGGGGTCTCGACCCGAGGGAGGGTGGCGGCGTACCCGGCCTGCTCGACGGTCTCGACGAGCTGCTCGGGCGTGATCGCCGCGGGGTGGCTGACCCGTGCCTTCTCGGTGGCGTAGTTGACGCTTGCGACGACGCCGTCGAGCTTGTTGAGCTTGCGCTCGATCCGGTTCGCGCAGGACGCGCAGGTCATGCCTGAGATCGACAGCTCGACCTGGGTGTCAGTGGTCATGACCGGCCGCCTCCAGGGTGAACGAGGCGGTCCGCACGACCCCGTCATGCTCGAAGTCGAGGAACAGCCGGTAGCGCCCGGCGCTCGGCACCTCGGCCAGGAACGGCACGTCCGGCCCGGCGTCGGACTCCTCCGGGTGGACGTGCAGGTAGCCGAGGTCGCCCTCGCGCAGCGCGACCAGGTGGCCGAAGGCCCCGAGGTACGGCGCCAGGTCGGTCACCGGCTCGCCGTCACGGGTGATCGTGGCCGTCACCGGCGAGGACTCGCCCGGGACCAGGTCGCCGGTCAGCGTGACGTCGTAGGGGCCGACGGAGTCGGTACGGCTCGGCTCCGGCGGGGTCGCGGGCCGGAAGTCACCGGCGCGCTGGACGTCGGTGCCGAGGATCAGCGCCGGACCACCGCGGGGAGTGAAGTCGGCGACCAGCCGGGTGGTGCCGGGCGTGAGGTCGGCGTCGACGCTCCAGACGCCGTCGTCGGAGAGCTCGGGGTGGAGGTGGTCGTAGCCCGAGCCGTCGCGGTTGATGGCGACGAGGTGGAGCGGCCGCTCGTGGACGAGGTCGTAGACCTGCACGGCGTGGCCCTCGGGGTCGTCGACGACGAAGCGCAGCGGCTGCTCGTCGAGCACGCGCAGCGCGTAGCCCTGGTCGGACGACGCGAGCCCGCCCGGCTGGTGGGCCGGCTCTCCACCGGACTCGTCGGCGGCGTGGCCGTCCCCGTGGCCGCCGTCAGTCGCCACCATGTCGTCATGCGACTCGGTGGCGGTGTCGGCCACGGGGTTCGTCACCGCCCCCACGCCGCGAGCGGCGAGGAAGACGACGGCGAGCGCCAGCACGAACGTGACGACGCGGAAGCGGGTGCTCATGCGCTCAGCGGGTGCTCATGCCAGCGCGTAGCCGGCCTCCTCGACGGCAGCCTGCACGGCTGCGGCGTCGACGGGCTCGGCGCTGGTGACGGTGAGGGACCCGGTCTCGAGGACGACGTCGACCTGCTCGACGCCGGCGACCTCGGCGACCTCCTCCTGGACGGAGGCGACGCAGTGGCCGCAGGTCATGCCGGTGACGGTGAAGGTCTGGGTGCTCATGGGTGTCTCCTCGGACGTGGGGGTGGCGTCAGGACCGGACGAGCCGGGCGATCGCGTCGGAGGCCTCGCGGACCTTGCGGTCGGCCTCGGGCCCGCCCTGCTTCGCGGCGTCGACGACGCAGTGGGTGAGGTGGTCGTGGAGCAGCGTCAGCGCGACGGACTCCAACGCCTTGGTGGCCGCGGAGACCTGGGTGAGCACGTCGATGCAGTACTTCTCGTCCTCGACCATCCGCTGCAGCCCGCGGACCTGGCCCTCGATCCGGCGCAGCCGCTTGAGGACCTTGTCCTTGTCGTCGTGGGCGAGGTAGCCGTGCACGTGCTGGCCTGCCTCGGCGCTGGTCTCCGTCATGTCGGGAACCATACCCCCCTACCGTATCAAGGACAAGTCGGGACCTGCGGGCCGCCGGAGGACACCACGACGTCCGGGTCTGCCTCGACCAGGTCGGGCACCGGGTCGAACCAGATCCTCCCCTTGCTGAACCGCACCGGGTCGTCGGTGTCCAGCGCCGCCTGGGCCGTGTGCACCAGCTGCTGCACCACCGCCTCGGACTCGGGGATGCAGCACAGGTCCATCGTGGGGTACGGGTCGTAGGTCCGGCCGGTCAGCTCGACCTCCACGACCCCGTCGGCGTGAACCACCGACGCGACGTCCACCACGGGGTCGCTCGGGTCCTCGAGCACGAAGTTGAAGCCCTCCATCAGCCCGCGGGGTGGCTCCGTGGTCAGCAGCGCGTGCAGGGCGTCGTAGCCGGGGCTGCCGGTGTCCTCCACCTCGACCTCCCGGGGCGTCAACAGCCAGCCGGGACCGAACCCGGACTCCTCGACGAGGTAGTACACCGTGGCGGTCCCGCGGGCCGCCGTCGTGCGGTCGGGTGCCGACGGCGCGGGCGACGGCACCGTTTCAGGCCGCGGCCACAGCACGCTCCCGCCCCCGATCCCGAGCACCAGCACCGCGGTGGCGACGACGGCGCCGAAGGTCTGCCGGCGACGGCGCAGCCGGGTGCCGGCGCGCAGGGTGGCGGGCAGGTCCGGCGTACCGACGGGCACGTCGTCCCAGAGCCGGTCGAGGTCGTTCATCGTGGATCCCCTTCCCGCAGCGAGGCGAGGTCGGTGTCGAGGGCGAGCCGGGCCAGCGCCCGGGAGAGCCGGCTCTTGACGGTGCCAGGGGCGACTCGGAGCGCCTCGGCGGTCTGCCGCTCGGAGAGGTCGGCGACGTAGCGCAGCACGACGACCTCGCGCTGCTCGGGAGTGAGTACGCCGAGCGCCCGGTGGACCGAGTCGGCCAGCGCGAACGCCTCGGTGGGGTCGGGCGTGCCGGCGTCCGGGAAGGCCCCGGTCGGCGCGCCGCACCCGGTCCCAGTGCGACCAGCAGCGCTCGAGCGTGGACTGTGCGACGTCCTGCGCCTCGTGGACCCCGCACCCGAGGAACCCGGCCGAGCGCACCAGCGCGCCCCACTGCGCGCCGGCGTACTCGACGAAGTCCTGGTCCGTGTCCATCACCCCTGCGACGCGGCGGGACCCCGGATCGGTTCCCTGCAGCCCTGTCGGAAGGGGGCTGCGAGGAATAGTCTCCGAATCAGGCGCGGCGCGTCCGCCGCGCGGGGGAGGAACGACCATGGGACTCGTCACCGACGTCCGGCTGCACCACCCACGTCCCGACGACCTGGTCGGCGACCGCTTCGTCGTCACCGGGGTCGGCGGCGGCTTCGAGGGCACGATCGGGATTCGGGTGCTCGGCCCCGGTGGCCGGGTCGTCGCGGAGGACTCCGCCCAGTCCGCCGGCGGTGGGATCGGTATCGGCGAGTTCTCCACCACCGTCCGGCTCGAGCGACCGCCGCGCGCCGGGACCCGGCTGACCGTGCAGGTCTTCGGCGACAACCCCGGGCTGCCCGGGGAGGGCCCCAGCCCCGGCTTCCACCTCCGCGAGGTCGAGGTGATCTGCTTCCCCGGCTCCCGCGGCTTCCTGCTCTACCGCGTCGAGTCCGGCGACACCCTCACCGGCATCCTGCGCTCGCTGCGCGGCTTCACCAGGGCGACCGTCGCCCAGGTGGTGGCGGCCAACCCGCGCATCGAGGACCCGGACGTGATCCGCACCGGCCAGCGGCTGCGGATCCCGGTCCGCGACTGACGGCGCCCGCCCGGCAACCACCCGGGCCCCGCTCGCGTCTCTCCTGCAGGGACGACCACCAGGAGCCACCATGAACCGCTCGTCACGCACGACCCGCGCAGCCCTCGTCGCGGTCCTCACCGCCGCCGTGGTGCTCACCAGCAGCCCGGCGCCGGCCGCTCCCGCGGCACCCGACCAGGTCGACCGGACCGAGGCAGCCGCTGCCGCCGCCGGCGACGGCGGCGCGCTCGGCCGCTGGCGGGTCCGGCCCGCGGGTGCCGACACCTGGCAGGTCACCTGGCGCTCGCCGTCGCGGCTGCCGGTGACCTCCGACCGGCCGACCGTGGTGCAGGACGGCGCCCCCCTCGGCGTACCCACCGTGCGCGCCGACGGCCGCACCGTCGTCACCACCGTCACCTCCCGGACCCGGCCCCGCCCGGCCGACCTCGACGTGGTGCTCTCCGGCGACCGGCTCGACGTGGCCGGCACCGACACCGCGGACGAGTCCGCAGCCCCACCGACGAGCCCGCGTCGTACGCCGAGGCTCGCGGCGGACCCGGCCGAGCCGGGGACCTTCGACGTGGTGAGCAGCGACTACGAGCTCGACCCGGTGCCGCTGCCGGGGATGCGGGAGCCGATCGAGATGGTCGGTCACGTCGTCGAGCCGGCCGCCGCCGAGGACACCGGTCCGCGGCCGCTGGTGCTCTTCCTCCACGGCCGCCACTCCTACTGCTACGACCCGACCGGGTCCGGCAGCGACGACGGCAGCTGGCCGTGCGAGGCGCCGATCGAGGAGATCCCCAGCCACCTCGGCTACGACTACATCCAGCAGGTGCTGGCCTCGCAGGGCTACGCGACCGTGTCGGTGCGCGTCAACGGCATCAACGCCCAGGACCATCGGCTCTCCGACGGCGGCGCCGACGCGCGGGCCCAGGTCGTGCAGCGCCACCTCGACCACTGGGTCGACCTCGCCGACGACCACCAGGTCGACCTCGACCAGGTCGTGCTGGTCGGCCACAGCCGCGGTGGTGAGGGCGTCGACCGGGCGTCGATACAGATCCCGCTCGACGCGCCGTACACGGTCGCTGGCCAGGTGCTGCTGGCGCCGACCGACTTCGGCACCCAGACCGCGCCGTACGTCCCGACCGTGACGGTGCTCCCCTACTGCGACGGCGACGTCTTCGACCTCCAGGGGCAGCGCTTCACCGACAGCAGCCGCGACCTCGCCGACGACGACACGTCGCTGAAGAGCTCGGTGATGGTCATGGGCGCCAACCACAACTACTTCAACACCGAGTGGACGCCCGGGATCGCGCAGGCGCCCGCCTGGGACGACTGGTTCAGCGACAACCCGCGCAGCGTCTGCGGCAGCGGGTCGCCGACCCGGCTGACCGACAGCGAGCAGCGTCGGGTCGGCGTGGCCTACGTCGCCGGCGCGGTACAGCTGTTCACCCGCGACGACCAGTCGGTGCTTCCGCTCTTCGACGGCTCGGTCGTCCGGCCGCCCTCGATCGGCGCCGCCGACGTCCGCTCGCACGCCCTCGGCGGCGGCCGCGACGTACGCCGTCCCGCGATCGACACCGGGCTGTCGCTCGCCGACGGGGCGACCACGTCGTTCTGCCAGGGCGTCCTCGACCCGGGCGCTTCCGATGCCTGCGGACGCGACGACGGCCTGTGGGGTCAGGTCCCGCACTGGTACGACGCGGGCGAGTTCGCCCCCGCCCGCCGCGAGCTGGAGATGGCCTGGGACGACGTCGGCCAGTCCGGCGGACTGGCGCTGACCGACCCGCTCGACCTCTCCACGGGCAGGCTCGAGCTGCGTACGATCGTCGACCCGGAGCTGGGCGACGTCCGGCTGCGGCTGCGGCTGACCGACGCGGACGGCACGAGCGCCACGATCACCCCTGCCGCCGACGGCCTGGTCCGCGCGCTCCCGCTCGACCGCTTCGTCGGCAAGCGCTGGGCGCAGACGGTCGTCGCCGATCCCGCGGACGCCGCCGGCATCGACCTCACCCGGATCGCCCGCGTCGACCTCGTCGGCGACAGCGAGGACGGCCACCTGTGGGTGCTCGACCTCGCCGCCGCTCCCGACACCCTGGCGGCCGTGCCGGAGCGCCGCGCGCCGCTGATCAGCATGGGCAGCGTCCGGGTGCCGGAGGGCGACGGTGACGGCACGTCGACCGCCGAGGTGCCGTTCACGGTCACCGGCGAGGTCACCGAGCCGGCCGAGGTGCTCGTCGGCGTCGTCGACAACACCCGCCGGCGCGGCGGTCGCTCCGAGATCCGGCTCGACCTCGCGCCGGGACAGACCTCGGGCACCATCCCGTTCGAGTACCGGTCCAACGACGTCGACGACCCGGGCTCCCGGCTCACCAGCGTCCAGGCGTACGCCGTCAGCAACGTGATGACCGACCGCTACGACGGCACGCTGCGGATCGTCGACGACGACCCGCGGCCGAAGATCACGATCCGGACGCCGCGCCGGATCGCCGAGGGTGACCCGGTCACGATCGACGTGCGTGTCGACGGCGAGGCGGGGTACCCGCTCTACGTCGGGGTCCAGGCCGCGCGACCGGGCGGCGGCCTCGAGCCGCTGCGCGTCGGCGACGTGCCGGCCCGCTGGCTGCGGCGCCACGACGTCGAGGCCGACGACCCGCGGCTGCCGCTGCACCGCGCCGGGCTGTTCTTCTACGAGCGGCTACGGCCCGGCACCACACAGGCACAGCTGTCGATGCCGACCCTGCGGGGCGGCGGCAGCGAGGGACTCGAGGCGGTCACGCTGCGGATCGGGCGCGGGCGTGGCTCGGTCGAGCGGACGGTCCGGGTGGTCGACTAGTCGGATGCGCGCTGCGTTCCTCCTCGGGCTCCTGCTGCTCTCCGGGTGCGGGTCGCCTGCTGCGCCGCCGCCGTCGGGACCCGCGCCCGAGACGACGCTCGGCTTCACCCAGCTGATCCCGCGTGAGGGGACCCGGGACGCGTTGCTGCGGATCACCAACACCGGGACCAGCGACCTCGTCGTCCGCTCGGTCGCGGTCGAGTGGCCCGGCTACCCCGACGGCGAGCCGTCGCCGGCCGACCCGACGATCCCGGCCGGCCGGACCCTCGACGTGCAGCTCACGCTCCCCGACCCCGCGTGCGACGTGTCGGCCGACGAGCCGGTCACCGGTGTCGTCGAGACCGCGACCGGCACCGTGCGCGAGGAGCTCGAGCCGACGGGCACGACGTACCTCCTGCGGCTGTGGCGCACCCAGTGCGACGTGGCGCGGGTCGACGAGGCGGTCGACGTGGCCTACTCACCGCAGTGGCAGGTCGTGGGCGCCGGCACCGACGCGGTGGCGCTCGGCGACGTCGTGCTGCGCCGCCGCTCCGGCGACGACCCGGTCACGATCACCGACGTCGACGGCAGCGTGCTGCACGGGCTGCGGCTGCCCGGACCGACCTCCCTCGCCGCCGGGTCCGACCTGGTGCGGGTGCCACTCGAGATCACCCCCGGCAACCGCTGCGACGAGCACGCCCGCGGCCAGGCCACCGCGCCGTTCGACTTCCTGGCGCAGCTGCAGGTGGGCGACCACCCGCCCTCGGCGTACGGCCTCGAGGTGCCGCTCGCCGCCATGGACGCCGCCACCGAGGCCCTCGACGTCGCGTGCGCCGCCCGCGACTGACTCGCTGCGACCCGACTGCCGCGGCGCTGTTGCTACTGCGGCGGGTGCTGGCACCCGCGGAGGTGACCACACCACCGCGGGAGTCAGGGGGTCAGTCGACGCGGACCGACCCGGTGCCGTACGCGCCGGTGAACGCACCGCCGCCGTCGTATTCCGCGGTCACGGTGAACCGGCCCCTCGCGTGCTTCTTGTGCCGGCCGAAGCGGACCACCGCGGAGCCGTTCTCGAGGCGGCCCGTGCGGGTCCGCTTGCCCACGGTCACGGCCACCGTGCCCTCGGGCGTCGGGCGGACGTCGGCCGGGGCCTTCAGCGTCACCCGCACCACGACGACGCGACGCCGGGCGGACGACTCGAGGATCAGCACCGGGTCGGCGGTGGCGGTCGGCCGGGCGTCCGGCACCTGCACCACCGGGTCGAGCCCGGGCGCCACCAGCTTCACCCGGCAGGTGAGCCGCTTGCCGACGTCCCAGGCACGGACGGTGTAGGTCTTCTCGCGGGCACCCTTGATCGGGCGGTCGCCGCGCAACCAGCGGTAGGACACGGTCGCGTCCTCGGGGGTGAATCGGCCGGGCGAGGCGCGCAGCACCTCCCCGAGGTGGGCCGTCCCCGCGACGGCCGCCGCCCGCTCGACGGTGATCTCCGTCGGGCCGCTCGGCGTCCCGGCGCCGTTGATGATCCGGGTGGCGCGGCGCCGGATCTTCGGCAGCGCGGCGTACAGGTGCCGCCCGGGGCAGGCGGTCTCGTTGGTGTCGCGGTGTCCGTCGATCACGGGCAGCGACACGCTCGCGCCGGCGCGGTAGCGGTCGCTGCCGGTGGAGGTGACGCGGATCTTCCCGCGTGGCTTCCGGTCGAAGCGGGCGAGCTTCCACGCGGAGATCCCGGCGATCGCGCTGAGGGCGGCGGCCGTCGGGTGGGCGGTCTCGTAGTTGCCGATCACGGAAATGCCGGTGGACTCGTCGTTGAACCCGAGGGTGTGCGCGCCGCGCACCAGCCTGGCCGGGCCACCCGCACGGCCGACGAAGCCGCGACCGAAGCGGTCGACGAGGAAGTTGTAGCCGATGTCGGACCAGCCCAGGCTCTGCGTGTGGTAGGCGTACATCCCGCGGATCAGCGCCGGGACGTCACCGCGCGCGTAGTCGTTCGCGTTGACGGTGTGGTGGATGTGGACCTGCTTGATGGTCTGGTTGAACGTCGGCCGCCCGCTGCGCCACGACTCGTTCGCGCCCCAGTCCGCGCGGCTGATCAGCTTCGGTTGCGCGACCCGGGCCGGCGCCTCCTCGGTCTCGACCAGCCGGGCGGAGGCCTGCTGCTCCACCACGAGGTCGCTCGTACGCCGGGCAGGGTGCAGCAGCACCAGCGCCAGGTCGTCCGGACGCCGGCCCTCGACGCGCACCTGGACTCCCGTGGCGAGCCCGATCCACACCAGGTCGGTGCCCTCGACGCGCGGCGACTCGATCTCGTCGGGGAGGTCGTGCAGCGGCGGCACGGCCTGCCAGTCGCCCCACCGGTCCCGGGTCCGCGAGCGGACCTGCACCCGCGGCGCCACGCTGCCGGCCGCCCAGGTGAAGGCGACCATCGAGTGCGGGGAGGTGGGCAGCCGCTGCGACTCCCAGCGCCCTCCGCGCGGCGGCAGCAGGTCGTCGCCGAGCGGGACCGTGAGGGTCGCGATGTCGCTGCCGTCGGCGGCGGCGAGCACCAGCGCCCCGGCCTCCGGCTCGCGCTCGTCGTCGCCGGGGTGCAGCGTCAACCGCGCCGCCACACCGACCGACGCCAGTGCAGCGCCGCCCGCCGCGAGCTTCAGCAGCGGCCGTCGGGTCGTCCCGCTCGCGCCGTGCGCGTCCCCACCAGTCACAGGCGTCACGGTAATCGGACATGCCACGCGCGTCCGGGACCGTCAGGGGTGAGTTGCGCCCCGGCGTACCTCTCCCGCGCCACGCCTCGCCGCGGCCGGACCTCATGCGCGAGTCTGTGACTTCGCCCGGATTGTTTCGGTCACCACGTCACGGCTTCCCCGCCTGAGCGGGGAAACCGACAGCCGCCCGCGACACCCCGTCTCAGACGTTCTCCAGCACCACGGCCAGCCCCTGGCCGACCCCGATGCAGATCGCGGCGACGCCCCATCGCACGCCCTCGTCACGCATCCGGGCGGCGAGCGTGCCGACGACCCGCGTGCCCGACGCCCCGAGCGGGTGGCCGATCGCGATCGCGCCACCGCGGGCGTTGACCAGGTCGGGGTCGGCGAGGCCCTCGGCGAGCCACGCGTCGACGCACACCAGCGACTGCACCGCGAAGGCCTCGTTCAGCTCCACCGCGCCCACGTCCGACCAGCCGATGCCGGCCCGACGCAGGGCGGCGTTCGCCGCCTCGACCGGTGCGTAGCCGAACCGCTGCGGCTCCAGGGCGTACGCCGCGCGGCCGGCGACCCGGGCCAGCGGGTCGGTCCCGATCCGCCCGGCGGCTGCCGCCGAGCCGAGCAGCACCGCGGACGCGCCGTCGTTGAGCGGGGAGGCGTTGCCGGCCGTGATCGTCCCGTCGGGCCGGAACGCGGGGCGCAGCCCGGCCAGCGCCTCGACACTGCAGTCGGCGCGGATCCCCTCGTCGCGCGCGAGGTCCACGCCCGGCACCGGCACCACGAGGTCGTCGTAGAACCCGTCGTCCCACGCGGCCGCGGCCGCGTGGTGGCTGCGGACCGCGAACTCGTCCTGCCGCTCCCGCGACACGTCGTACGCCGAGGCGAGCTGCTCGTTCGCCTCTCCCAGCGACACCGTCCACTCCGCGGGCATCCGCTCGTTCACCAGCCGCCAGCCGAGCGTCGTGGAGACCGCGGTGGCGTTGCCGGCCGGAAAGGCGCGCGACGGCTTCGGCAGCACCCAGGGGGCACGGGTCATCGACTCGACCCCACCGGCGACCACCACGTCGGCGTCCCCGGTCTCGATGGTCCGCGAGCCCGCCATCACGGCGTCGAGCGACGACCCGCACAGCCGGTTGACGGTCGTCGCCGGGACCGAGGTCGGCAGCCCCGCGAGCAGCACCGCCATCCGGCCGACGTTGCGGTTGTCCTCGCCCGCTCCGTTGGCGTTGCCCCAGACCACGTCCCCGACCTCGGCCGGGTCGAGGGCGGGCGCCCGGTCGAGCACGCCCGACAGCGCGGTCGCGGCGAGGTCGTCGGGCCGGACCCCGGCCAGGGCGCCGCCGAAGCGCCCGAACGGCGTCCGCACGGCGGCGTACACGAAGCAGTCGGTGGTCTCGGTCCCGTGCGGCATGGCCCGACCGTAGCCGGGCGCCTGCGACGATCGGGGCGTGGAACCCGAGACGACGACTCCGCTCCTCCGGATCGGCTACAAGGCCTCCGCCGAGCAGTTCGGCCCCCGCGACCTCGTCGAGCTCGGCGTGCGCGCCGAGGAGGTCGGTCTCGACAGCGTGATGGTCAGCGACCACCTGCAGCCGTGGCGCCACGAGGGCGGGCACGCCCCGAACGCGCTGGCCTGCCTGGGCGCCATCGGCGAGCGCACCGAGCGGATCGTGCTCGGCACGGGGGTGCTGACGCCGACCTTCCGCTACAACCCGGCGGTGCTGGCCCAGCAGGTCGCGACCCTCGCGCTGCTCAACCCCCACCGGGTGCTGCTCGGCGTCGGCAGCGGGGAGGCGCTGAACGAGATCTCCGTCGGGCTCGGCGAGTGGCCCGAGTTCAAGGAGCGCTGGGCGCGGCTGCGCGAGGCGGTGCGGCTGATGCGCCAGCTGTGGACCGAGGAGCGGGTCACCTTCGAGGGCGACTACTACCGCACCGAGGACGCCACCATCTACGACCGGCCCGAGGGTGGCGTCCCGATCTACGTCGCCGCCGGCGGCCCGCAGATGGCGAAGTACGCCGGCCGCGTCGGCGACGGCTTCATCTGCACCAGCGGCAAGGGCATGGAGCTCTACACCGACAAGCTCCTCCCTGCGGTCGAGGACGGCCTCGAGGCGGGCGGTCGCCGCTCGGGCGACCTCGTCCGGATGATCGAGATCAAGCTGTCCTACGCCCCCACCCGCGAGGAGGCGCTCGAGAACACCCGCTTCTGGGCACCGCTCTCGCTCAGCCCCGAGCAGAAGCACCAGCTCGACGACCCGGTGGAGATGGCGGCCGCCGCCGACCGGCTCCCGATCGAGCAGGTCGCGTCGCGCTGGATCGTCGAGACCACCCCCGAGGGCGTGCGCGACGCGGTGCAGCCCTACGTCGACGCCGGCTTCGACCACCTGGTCTTCCACGGCCCCGGCCACGACCAGGAGCAGTTCCTGTCCTCGTTCGGCGCCGACGTGCTGCCGCTGCTGCGCGAGCTGCGCCCGACGCCGCGCTGAGCCACCCCGGGGAAACACCGAAGGCCCCGGGTGACCGGGGCCTTCGAGATGGTGGTGCGCGAGGGGGGAGTTGAACCCCCACGTCCTTTCGGACACACGGACCTGAACCGTGCGCGTCTGCCTATTCCGCCACTCGCGCGAGAAGCGGGCTCAGGCTATCCCAGCCGTGAGATCTTCCCCAAACCGGAGCCACCACGCTGGCGGGGTGGGCACGCCGTACCGTGCACACCGATACGATCCGGGAGGACCAGCCACCGAGGGCACGAGCGAGAGGAGGCGACGCGTGGGCGCACTGCAGAACTTCGAACGACGGCTCGAGCAGGCGATCTCCGGCGCGTTCGCCAAGGCCTTCCGCAGCGCGGTGCAGCCGGTCGAGATCGCGGCGGCGCTCCAGCGCGAGTGCGACAACAACGCCCAGATCCTGTCCCGCGACCGGCGGATGGTGCCCAACCGGTTCCACGTCGAGCTCTCGGAGACCGACCTCGAGCGGCTCTCCCCCTACGACTCGACGGTGGCCGCCGAGCTGCGCGACCAGCTCCAGGACCACGCCGACAACCAGGGCTACGTCTTCCCCGGACAGATCAGCATCGACTTCGAGCGGGCCGAGGACCTCTCCACGGGCCGCTTCCGGATCCGCAGCGAGGCGCAGGCGCAGGTGCGCAGCAACGCCACCCAGACGCAGGTACGCCGCGCCACCGCGCTGCTCGAGGTCAACGGCACCCGGCACCCGCTGCACCCGCCGGCGATGGTCGTCGGGCGCGGCACCGAGGCCGACATCCGGATCAACGACCCCGGCGTCAGCCGCCGACACATCGAGTTCCAGGTCGGCGGCGCCGGCGGCAGCCTCGAGGTGCGGGTGCGCGACCTCGGCTCGACCAACGGCATGCTGGTCGACGGCCACCGGATCGCGAACACCAGCCTCCACGACGGCTCGCAGGTCAAGGTCGGCAACACCACGATGACCGTCCGGATCGTCGCCGAATCCGTCCAGGGGGACGCCGATGTCTGAGCTGACCCTGTTCCTGATCCGCGTCGCCTACCTCGCGATCCTGTGGATCTTCGTGCTCTCGGCGATCTCGGTCGTGCGCAGCGACATGTTCGGTGCCCGCGTCCCCGGGGGCACGCGCGGCAGCCGCGACCAGGCGCCCAAGCAGAAGAAGCCCGCCAAGGCCCCGGCCAAGCGGCGCGGCAGCCCGACCCACGTGCTGGTCGTCGAGGGCGCCAACGCCGGTGAGCGCGCCGAGCTCGACCAGGCGCCGGTCCTCATCGGCCGCGGCACCGACGCCGCGATCCGGCTCGACGACGACTACGTCTCCACGCGCCACGCCCGGATCGCCTCCTCCGCCGAGCAGTGGTTCGTCGAGGACCTCGGCTCCACCAACGGCACCTACGTCGGCAGTACCCGGATCACCCAGCCCACCACCCTCACCCTCGGCACGCAGGTCCGCATCGGCAAGACGATCCTGGAACTGCGGAAGTAGTCGCCGCGATGCGCCTCGAGTACGCCGCGATCTCCGACGTCGGCCGTGTCCGCAAGGACAACCAGGACTCCGGCTACGCCGGTCCCCACGCCATCGCCGTCTGCGACGGCGTCGGTGGTGCCGCGCGCGGCGACATCGCGAGCAGTACCGCGATCGGCCAGCTGCGCAAGCTCGACGACGGCCCGTTCCCGACCGGTGGCGACGACACCGGGAGCGACGACGGGGCCGACCTGCTCGGCCTGGTCTCGGGCGCCCTGCACCGCGCCCACGACCGGATCGGCGAGCTCGTCGACGAGAACCCCGCGCTCTCCGGCACCAGCACCACGGCCACGGTCGCGATCTTCGACGGCACCCGGCTCGGCATGGGCCACGTCGGCGACAGCCGGGCCTACCTGCTGCGCGGGGGTGAGCTGCGCCAGCTCACCAAGGACCACACGTTCGTGCAGACCCTCATCGACGACGGCCAGATCACCGAGGAGGAGTCGCGGGTCCACCCGCACCGCAACCTCATCCTGCGCGCCGTCGACGGCATCCACGACCTCGAGCCCGACCTGTTCGAGGTGCCCCTCGAGGTCGGCGACCGGCTCCTCTTCTGCAGCGACGGCGCGTGCGGGGTGCTCGACAACGCCCGGCTCGAGGACATCCTCGGCACCGGCAACGCCGACTACGCCGCGGTCGAGCTGGTCCGCGCCAGCCTCGCCGCCGGCAGCACCGACAACGTCACCTGCCTGGTCGCCGACCTGGTCGAGGGCGAGCCCGACCTCGAGGTCGAGCCGATGCTCGTGGGCGCCGCGGCCGAGCTGCCGCGCCGCGGCCGCGGGGTCAGCGGGCTCTTTCGCGGCCACCGCTCCGGCGACACCGGCGAGCTGGAGCCGGTCCAGGCCGAGATCCCCGACGACGTCGGCTTCGCGATCCGCTCCGACTCGATCGACCCCGAGGAGGCGCGCTACGCCCCGCAGCCCCCGCGTCGCTTCGCCTGGGTACGCCGGTTCCTCGCGCTGGCCGTCGTGGCCGGGCTGATCTGGGTGGCCGCCGCCGGTGCCTGGACGTGGACCCAGCAGCAGTACTACGTCGGCGAGTACGACGGCAAGGTCGCGATCTACCGCGGCGT
This sequence comes from uncultured Actinomycetota bacterium, assembly GCA_963754575.1. Classification (GTDB taxonomy): domain Bacteria; phylum Actinomycetota; class Actinomycetes; order Propionibacteriales; family Nocardioidaceae; genus Nocardioides. The sequence goes on from CAVWGQ010000027.1 coordinate 652,847, forward strand.
CGACGCCGCCCTGCCGGGACTCGAGCTGTCCTCGGCGTACGAGGTGACCGACATCGAGATGGACACCCTCAGCGAGTACGACCGCGGCCAGGTCGAGGAGGGCATCGGCGCCGGTGACCTCGACACCGCCCGCAGCACCATCGACAACCTCGTGCCCCAGCCGGACGACGGCGGATCGGCGGGCACCTGATGTCCCAGTCCGGAGCGCTGCTCGGCTTCGTCCACCGTCGCCGGCGCGGGGCCGAGCTCTTCCTGCTCGTCCTCGCTCTCGCCGTCGGCCTGGGGGCGTACGCCGCGGTCGGGTTCGGCGTCGAGGGCACCATCCCCGCCGACATGATCGGCTACGGCGGCTGGATGGCCGGCCTGGTGATCATCGCCCACGTGGTGATCCGGGTGACCGCGCCGTACGCCGACCCGGTGCTGCTCCCCGTCGTGGCCGCGCTCAACGGCCTCGGGCTGGCCGTGATCCACCGGCTCGACCTCGCCGACGACACGACCTTCGCCCGCCAGCAGCTGATCTGGATGACGCTCGGCGTGCTGCTCTTCGTGCTCACGCTGGTGTTCCTGCGCGACCACCGGGTGCTGCAGCGATTCACCTACACCCTCGGCCTCGCCGCGATCCTGCTGCTGCTGCTGCCGCTCGTGCCCGGCATCGGCAACACCGTCAACGGCGCCCGGATCTGGATCCTGGTCGCCGGATTCAGCTTCCAGCCGGGCGAGGTCGCCAAGGTGCTGCTGGTGATCGCGTTCGCGGGCTACCTCGTGCTCCACCGCGACGCGCTCGCGCTCGCCGGTCGCCGGGTGCTCTTCGTCGACCTGCCCCGCGGTCGCGACCTCGGCCCGATCCTCGCGATGTGGGTCGTCAGCCTCGGCATCCTGGTCTTCCAGCGCGACCTCGGCTCGAGCCTACTGTTCTTCGGGCTCTTCCTGATCATGCTCTACGTCGCGACCGAGCGGCCGGGCTGGCTGGTCGTCGGCGGCACCATGTTCTTCGGCGGTGCCGGGCTCCTCTACTACGTCTCCGTCGCGACCGGCAGCCTCTCGCACATCCAGAACCGCGTCGCCATCTGGCTCGACCCGATGCGCTACTACGACCAGACGCCCGGCAGCGGCCAGCTCGTCGAGGGGTTGTTCGGCATGGCGTGGGGAGGGCTGCTCGGCCGCGGGCTGGGCAACGGCTCCCCCGAGCGCGTCCCGTACGCCGAGTCCGACTTCATCGTCGCCGCCATCGGCGAGGAGCTCGGGCTCACCGGCGTGATCGCGGTGATCCTGCTCTACGGCTTCATCGTCGAGCGCGCGCTGCGGGCCGCCCTGGTCTGCCGCGACGGCTTCGGCAAGCTGGTCTGCGTCGGCCTCGCCGGCGTGGTCGCGATGCAGGTCTTCGTCGTCATCGGTGGCGTCACCCGGCTGATCCCGCTGACCGGCCTCACCACCCCCTTCCTCTCCTACGGCGGCTCCAGCCTGGTCGCCAACTGGGTGATCGTCGCGCTGCTGCTGCGGATCTCCGACCAGGCCCGTCGCCCCGCCCCGTCGCTGAGCGCCGACGAGGACGCCGACACCGAGGCCACCCAGGTGGTCAAGGCGGTGAAGGTGTGATCTCGACATGAACAAGCCGATCCGCACCATCTCGATCTTCTGCCTGCTGCTGTTCCTGGCGCTGATGGCCAACGCGACCTACCTGCAGTACTGGCGCGCCGGGGACCTCAACGAGGACCCGCGCAACCGCCGGGTGCTCGAGGCGGCCTTCTCCAGCGAGCGCGGCGCGATCCTCGTCGGTCGGACGCCGATCGCCGACAGCGAGCGCTCGAACGACCAGTACGAGTGGCAGCGCACCTACCCCGCGCCGCTGAAGTACGCCCACGTCACCGGCTGGTTCTCCTACTTCAGCCAGACCGCCCTGGAGCGCTCGCAGAACTCCGTGCTGTCCGGCGAGGACTCCCGGCTCTTCGTGACCCGGCTGGTCGACCTGCTCAGCAACTCCGGCACCAAGGGCGGCAGCGTCCAGACCACCCTGGACCCCGACGCCCAGAGCGCGGCGTACGACGGGCTCTCGGCGCTCGGCGACGACGTCCAGGGGTCCGTGGTCGCGATCGAGCCGAGCACCGGCAAGATCCTCGCGATGGTCTCGCTGCCGACCTACGACCCCAACGAGCTCGCCGACCACGACTTCACGGCCGTGGCGAAGCGGGCCGAGGAGCTCGACGACCGCGACGACGAACCGCTGCTGAACCGGGCCATCCAGACCCGGCTCGCCCCGGGGTCGGTCTTCAAGCTCGTCACCGCGGCGGCCGCGATCGAGGAGCTGGGCTACGACGCCGACTCGCAGGTGCCCGGCGGTGCGACCTACCAGCTGCCGCTGACCAGTGACGACTCCGGCCTGATCGACAACGAGGGCCGCGACTGCGGCACCGACAAGATCCCGTTCACCCAGGCCATGGCGCAGTCGTGCAACACCACCTTCGCCAAGCTGGCCATCGACGTGGGGGCCGACACGATGCTCGACCAGGCCGAGGCGTTCGGCTTCAACAGCGACTACCTCGACGACCTCTCACCCCAGGCGCAGTCGAACTTCCCGCGCGGGATGAACGAGCCGGAGACCGGCCAGTCCGGGATCGGGCAGTTCGAGGTGCAGGCCACCCCGCTGCAGATGGCGATGGTCTCCGCGGCGATCGCCAACGGCGGCACGGTCATGCGGCCCTACCTCGTCGACGGGGTGCTGACCCCCGAGCTGGAGCGGCTGCCGCAGACCGACCCCGAGGAGCTGTCCTCCGCGATCAGCTCCTCGACGGCCGACGTGCTGACCGACCTGATGGTCGAGACGGTCTCCAACGGCACCGCCAGCCCGGCCGCGATCCCCGGCTACGACGTGGCCGGCAAGACCGGCACCGCGCAGTCGGGTGTCGACGAGGTCGCGCCGTACGCCTGGTTCACCTCGTTCGCCCCGGCCGAGGACCCCGAGGTCGCGGTCGCGGTGATGATCGAGAGCGCGCCCGGCACCGAGCGCGGCGAGATCGCGGGTGGTGCCCTCGGCGGCCCGATCGCCAAGGCCGTGATGGAGGCGGTGATCGACCCGTGAGCGACACCCGGCCCGGACCCGCCCGTTTCGCGGACGAGGGTCGGCGCTACCGGCTCGACTCCCGCATCGCCACCGGCGGCATGGGCGAGGTGTGGCGCGCGACCGACACCACGCTGGGCCGCACGGTCGCGGTCAAGCTCCTCAAGCCCGAGTACGCCGACGACCCGTCGTTCCGCACACGCTTCAACACCGAGGCCCAGCACGCCGCGGCCCTGCACCACCCGGGGGTCGCCTCGGTCTACGACTTCGGCGAGGCGGCGGCCGACGACGGTGGCGGCCCGCGCCCCTACCTCGTGATGGAGCTCGTCGACGGCCAGCCGCTCTCGGCGCTGATCCGTCCCGGCCAGCCGCTGGACTCCGACGTCACCCGCGACCTGATGGCGCAGGCGGCCGACGCGATCGGCGCGGCACACGCCGCCGGCATCATCCACCGCGACGTGAAGCCCGCCAACCTGCTGGTCACGCCCGACCGGCGGGTGAAGATCACCGACTTCGGCATCGCGCGCGCCACCGAGGCGGTGGCGCTGACCCAGACCGGGCAGGTCATGGGCACGCCGCAGTACCTCTCCCCCGAGCAGGCCCGCGGCGAGCAGGCGACGCCGGCCTCCGACGTCTACTCCCTCGGCGTGGTCACCTTCGAGTGCCTCACCTCGCGACGCCCGTTCGTCGGCGAGACCCCGATCGCCACCGCGCTCGCCCACCTGCGCGAGCCGGTCCCGCCGCTGCCGGACACGGTCCCCGCCGACCTGGCTGCCGTCGTCACCCGGTCGATGTCCAAGGACCCCAGCCAGCGGTACTCCGACGGCACTGCGTTCGCAGCCGCGCTGCGCGACCCGTCCGCCGCCGCGGCGACCGCCGTCGTCCCGGCCGCCGGTTCGGCCACCCAGGTGATGCCCGCGGTCGCACCCGTTTCCACGGTCTCGACCGTGTCGACCCCGGTCGACCCGCCGTCGCAGCAGAAGAAGTCGCTGCCCTGGCTGTGGATCGTGGTCGCCGTCGTCGTGCTGGTCGCGATCGTCGCGTTGGCGGTCGTCGCGCTCACGGGCGACGACGAGGAGCCGACCGACGAGCCTCGGCGTACTCCCCGGTCGCAGGCCAGCGACCCCACTTCGCAGGCCACCACCGAGGAACCCCCGCCGGAGGAGACGACGTCCGAGGCACCTCCGCCGGAGGAGACGACGTCCGAGGAGCCGGAGACGTTCTCGATCAGCGAGGGCGACTACACCGGTCGGCCGTTCCCGGAGGTGGAGCGCGAGCTGCGGGACCTCGGGCTGGTCGTGCAGCGCGAGGACGTCGAGAACGACGGCACCCAGGAGCCCGAGACCGTCGCCAGCGTCGAGCCCACCGACGACCTCGCCGAGGGCGACACCGTCGTCGTCGGCGTCTGGCAGCAGCCCGAGGTCGTCGAGACCCCGGAAGCCCCGGGCAACGGCAACGGCAACGGCAACGGCAACGGCAACGGCGCCCCGAACGGCGCACCCGACGGCGCACCCGACGGCGCACCCGACGGCGAGGAGGAGGCCCCGTGACCGGCCTGATCGGCGGACGCTACGAGCTCGGCGAGCTGCTGGGCCGCGGCGGGATGGCGGAGGTCCGCAAGGGCACCGACTCCCGGCTCGGCCGGGTGGTCGCGGTCAAGCGGCTGCGCACCGACCTGGCCAGCGACGCCACCTTCCAGGCGCGGTTCCGGCGCGAGGCGCAGTCCTCGGCCTCGCTCAACCACCCCTCCATCGTCGCGGTCTACGACACCGGCGAGGAGGAGGCGACCGACGGCTCCGGCGTCGCCCAGCCCTACATCGTGATGGAGTACGTCGCCGGTCGGACGCTGCGCGAGATCGTCCGCGAGGGCCGCAAGATCCTTCCCGAGCGGGCGCTGGAGATCACCAGCGGCGTGCTCTCGGCCCTCGACTACTCCCACCGCGCGGGGATCATCCACCGCGACATCAAGCCCGGCAACGTGATGCTGACCCCGTCGGGCGACGTCAAGGTGATGGACTTCGGGATCGCGCGGGCGATCTCGGACGCCGCCTCGACGATGACGCAGACGGCAGCCGTGGTCGGCACCGCCCAGTACCTCTCCCCCGAGCAGGCGCGCGGCGAGACCGTCGACTCCCGCTCCGACGTCTACTCCGCCGGGTGCCTGCTCTACGAGCTGCTCACCGGCCGGCCTCCCTTCATCGGCGACAGCCCGGTGGCCGTGGCCTACCAGCACGTCCGCGAGCCGGCGACCCCGCCGTCCGACCACGACACTGAGCTGCCCGAGGCGATCGACGCGATCGTGATGAAGTCGCTGGCCAAGCGCGTCGAGGACCGCTACCAGTCGGCCGCCGCGATGCGCAGCGACATCGAGCGCTACCTCGCCGGCCGTCCGGTGCACGCCACCGCGCCCCCGCCGCCCCCGCCCGACGACCGCACCGTCGTCGGCGCGCCCGTGCCCGCCGGCGGCCCCGACGGGCCGGAGGACGAGGACGAGGGGCGTTCCCGCACCGGGCTGATGGTGCTGCTCGGCCTGCTGCTCCTGCTGCTGATCGGCGCGGCGGCGTACCTGCTGCCCCGGATGTTCGAGTCCCCGCCCGAGCAGGACCCGGTCCCCGACGTGATCGGGCTGAGCGAGCGCGACGCCCGCAACGAGCTCGGCGCGGCCGGCTTCGACGACATCACGGTGGAGTTCCGTCCCGATTCCGACGTCCGGGCGGGCCGGGTCCTCGAGCAGGACCCCAACGCCGACCAGTTCGTCGACCCCGACACCGAGATCACCCTGGTCGTCTCCGAGGGCAAGCCGCAGGTCGAGGTGCCGTTCACGCTGGGTGACACCCGGCCCGAGGCGAGGGCGAAGATCGAGGACCGCGGGTTGCAGGTCTCCTTCTCCCAGCAGGAGTCCGACGAGCCGCGCGGCCAGGTCGTCGCCACCGACCCCTCCCCCGGCGACAGCGTCGCCGAGGGCAGCACGGTCACCGTGTACTGGTCCGACGGCCCCGAGACCGTCCCCGACGTCGTCGGCGAGACCCAGCGCAACGCCGAGCGGATCCTCTCCGAGGCCGGGTTCGGCGTCGACGTCGTCGAGACGACCGACACCACCGAGGAGAAGGGCACCGTCATCCGGCAGAGCCCGGAGGGCGGCGACGAGGCCGACGAGGGCGACACCATCACGATCGTGGTCTCCGCGTTCGAGGAGGAGGAGCCGACCGAGACGCCGACGGAGACGGAGTCGCCGACCGAGACCCCGACCGACGAGGAACCGAGCCTCCCGACCGAGAGCCCCACCACCCGCCGCTAGCTGTGATGACCGGTCACGTTGGTCGAGCAGCGAGCGCCAGCGAGCGGCTGTCGAGACCCATCACCACCCGCTGACGGTGAGGTCTCGACACTCTCCCTCGCCCAGGGGCTCGGTCGGCTCGACCACCTACGCGAACCGCCCGCCGTTCTGCCGCACTCCGGTCCCCACCCAGCACCCCACCGCGCCCCGAGATGCCGCACCCCGCGGCAGAATGATCGGCGACACCACCCCAGGTGGGGACCACGGTGCGCCAGAAGCTCACCGGCTCGGTCGGCTCGACCAATTACGGGAACCGCCGCAGTAGGTGGTCGAGACCTCCGAGGCACACCCTCGCTTCGCCGGCGTACCCCGGGGCCACAGCGCGAGGCGTCCGCCGAGGTGGATCGCGAGGTTGAGCAGCGAGCCGACGATCACGACCACCAGCGTCAGCGGCCACGACGTGAGGCCGAACCACGCCGGGATGGTCCAGGGGAAGCCGAGGCCGAAGAGCATCAGCAGCGCGAGGCCGCCGCCGATGTTGGCGTCGGGCACCCCCTCGGGCATCGACATCTCGCTGAAGACGTAGAAGCCGATCAGCGCGGCAAGGATGCCGGTGTGGATGAGCACGTGCTCGGAGCGGAGGGCGGCGAGGCGGGAGGTCATGGGTGCAGCCTCGTCCCAGGGCGATCGGTGGTGAAGAGCCCGGGCACTCAAGCACTCGATCCGGTCAGCGGATCGGCTCGGCGTACGTCAGGCCGGTGACGCCCTCGTAGGCCGGCATGTCGATCTGGTCGGCCGCGGTCATCTCGAAGCCGACGGAGACGTCGGGCAGCGAGGCGTCGCGCCGGTAGAGCTCGACGTAGGGGTCCTGGAGCACGGCGGCCTCGAGGGAGGCGGTGTTGCCGATGGCAGCGATCGTGTACGGCTGCGGATAGGCCTGACCGCCGAGCATCACGGCGTTGCCCTCGCACTTGATGCCGGTGCTGGAGACGACACGCTGGCCCTGGATGGTCACGGCCTCCGCTCCGCCCTTGTACATCGCGTTGACCACCGCCTGGATGTCCTGCTGGTGCACGACCATGAACCGCAGCGGCCGGTCGGAGGAGTTGATGACCTCCTCGGGCGCGTCCGAGAGCGTGACGCTGAGCCCGGGCCCGGTGACAGGGGTCAGCCCGGCGGGCACGCGGACGTCCTCCACGCGCTTGCGGAGCTTCTTCACCTCGGAGTCGCCGACCTGCCCGGTGAGGCGCTCCACCTCCGCGCCGACCTCGTTGACCCGCGCCTGGAGCTGCTCGAACTCCCGGTTCTCGGCCGACACCAGCGAGGAGAGGTCGGCGTACCGCCCGGGCCGCAGGTCGGTGCCGTCGCTGTTGGCGAAGCTGGTCATGAAGAGCATCCCGCAGGCGAGGACCACCAACGGCGTACCGATGCGCCAGCCCAGCGACCGGCGCGCAGGCCGGTCGGGGCCAGAATCGGGATCCACCGTCATGGCGACTACGCTAACCCCCGCATCCGAAGAACATGACCGAGGAGTCCAGGTGTCCAAGCCCAAGGCCAAGGCCACGCAGGAGCACGGCAACGAGCTCACGGGCGGCGGTCCCGCCATCGGCCCCCGCTTCGTCGTCGCGCTCGCGCTGATGGTGATCGGCATCGCCTGGCTCGTGTACTACTACCTCGCGGTGCGGGTCGACCCCACCCTGGTCCCCGCTCCCGAGGCCGGCGGACCCGCCTTCATGGGCGACCTCGGCAAGTGGAACTACCTGGTCGGCTTCGGCCTCTTCATGCTCGGCCTGGCGATCTCCGCCCACCCGAGCACCCCGCTGGGCCGCGGTCGTGGCGTCGTGGTCGGCATGCTCGGCTGCTTCCTCATCGGGCTGGCCTGGATCTGCACGTTCTACGTCTTCAGCAACGACACCTCCGCCATCCCGGTGATGAACGACCTCGAGCAGTACAACCTGCTCGTCGGCATCGCCTTCATGGCCGTCGGCTTCACGTTCGCGACGCGCTGGGAGTGAACCCCTCGGGGCCGTGGGCGCTGCGCCGGTGGCCGGGCCACCTGCTGGTCCTGGTCCTGCTCGGCGCCGCGGTGCTGCTGGGCTCCTGGCAGTACGACGCGGGCCGCTCGGTCCGTGACGCCGCCGCACTCGACCTGACCCGGGAGGACCCGGTCCCGCTGGCGGACGTGCTCGGGCCCGACGACGCGTTCCCCGCCCCCTCGGTCGGCCAGCCGGTCACGGTCGTCGGCGAGTGGGTGCCCGAGGCGACCGTCTTCGTCGCGCGGCAGGGCGGCTTCTGGGTCGTCACCCCGATCGCGGTGGAGGGCACCGGCGACCCGGCCCTGCCGGTGGTCCGCGGCGTCAGCGAGGAGCCGGCGGCCGATCCGGTCTCCGGGACGACCGAGATCACCGGGTGGCTGCAGCCCGGCGAGGGCACCGGCGCGATCGACGACGACCCCACCGACGACGTGCTCCCGCAGCTGCGGGTCGGCGACCTGGTGCAGCGCGTGGGGGCCGACCAGGACCTCTACAGCGGGTACGCCGTCGCGACCGACCCCGGACCCGGCCTGACGGCGGCCGACCTCGAGAGCCTCCCCGAGGCCGGCCGGACCACCGGGCTGCGCAACTTCCTCTACGCCCTCGAGTGGTGGGTCTTCGGCGCGTTCGCGGTCTTCGTGTGGATCCGGTTCCTGCGCGACGAGGCGCGGGAGGGCTACCGAGACGACACCGGTGCCGCGCCGGACCGTAAGGTCGACGCGTGAGATCCCCGCTGACCCGCTACCGCGTCATGGCCACCGTCGTGGGTGTGCTCCTCGTCGTGCTGATCCTGGTCGGCGTGCCGCTCGCCAACTTCGACGGCAGCGGGATGTGGGGCGTGTTCCCCGGCACCCCCGAGCTCTTCGCGGTCGGCTCGACCGCGCACGACGTCGGCGAGGCGATCACGACGTACCTCGGCGTCGCCCACGGCTGGCTCTACATGATCTTCCTGGTCACCGCGTTCCTGCTCTCGCGCCGGGCCCGCTGGGACCTGCCCTTCACGCTGGTGACGCTCGTGTGCGGCACGATCCCGCTGCTGTCCTTCTGGGCCGAGCACCGCGCGACCGCCCGGGTGCGCGCCGAGCACCCCGAGCTGGGCTGAACTCGCCGTGACCGGCCCGACCACGGCGTTCGTGCTCGGGGGCGGCGGCGTCCTCGGCGCGGTCGAGGTCGGGATGCTGCGCGCGCTGCTCGAGCGCGAGATCGTGCCCGACCTGGTGCTCGGCACCAGCATCGGCGCCGTCAACGGTGCGCTCGTCGCCCGCGACCCCTCGCTGGCGGTGATCGACCGGCTCACCGAGCTGTGGCTCGAGGTCAGCCGTGGCCGCGAGGTGCTGGGTGACCGACCGATGCGGACCGTGCGTCGCGCGGTCGCGACCGGCACCCACATCTACTCCGCCAAGCCGATGCGGCACCGGCTCGTCGACGAGCTCGGGGACCAGCTGATCGAGGACCTGCCGGTGCGCTTCCAGGCCTGCGCGGCCCACATCGAGACCGCCTCGGAGCACTGGTTCGACTCCGGGCCGCTCGTCGACGCGGTCGTCGCCAGCGCCGCCGTCCCCGGCCTGCTGCCGCCGGCGCGCGTCGACGGCGAGCACTACCTCGACGGCGGCATCGTGAACTCGATCCCCGTCGCGCGGGCGGTCCAGCTCGGCGCCACCCGGCTCTTCGTGCTCCAGGTCGGCCGGATCGACCGGCCGCTGACCGCACCGCGGCGACCGTGGGAGGTCGCCCGGGTCTCCTTCGAGGTCGCGCGCCGACACCGGTTCACCCGCGAGATGGCCGAGCTCCCCGACCACACCGAGGCCCACGTGCTGCCCGCGCGGGGGACCTCCGCCCGCGACGACACCCTGCGCGCGCACCGCGACTTCCAGGGGGTCGAGGCCCGGATCGAGGCGACGTACGCCGCCAGCCGGGCCTATCTCGACGAGCACCTGGACCCCGCGTGACCTGGCTGCTGCGGCGGGCCGTGATCGCACCCGCGGTGCTCGGCCTGACCGCCCTGCTGTGGGCGACCCTCCCGCTGTGGCTGCTCGGTGCCGCGCTGCTGTCCCCGCTGCTGCCCGGTCGGTGGCGGGCACTGCGGCTGCTCTGGGTCGTGATGCTCTACCTCACCTGCGAGGCGCTGCTGCTGCTGGTGATGCTGGGGCTGTGGTTCTCCGCCGGCTTCGGCCGACGGGTCCGCTCGCCGTACTTCGAGGGCGTCCACTACGACCTCGTCCAGGGCGTGATGTGGGTCTTCTTCCGCGAGGCCCGCAGGGTGCTGGCGCTGCGGATCGAGACGGACGGTCCCACCCCCGACGCCCACCCCGGCGTCCCGATCCTGGTCGCCTGCCGCCACGCCGGACCCGGCGACTCGTTCACCCTGATCCATGCGCTGATGCACTGGTACCACCGCGAGCCGCGGGTCGTGCTCAAGGACACCCTCGCCTGGGACCCGGCGATCGACGTGCTGCTCAACCGGATCCCGGCGCGCTTCATCGACCCGCGCGGCGGCGACGTCGAGCGCCACATCGAGGAGCTCGCCCGCGGCCTCGACGAGAACGACGCGTTCGTGATCTTCCCCGAGGGCGGCAACTTCACCCCCGAGCGGCGCCAGCGCGGGATCGACCGGCTCCGCAAGCTCGGGATGGAGCGGATGGCGGTGCGCGCCGAGGACATGGCCCACGTGCTCGCGCCGCGCCCCGGCGGCTTCATCGCCGCCCTCGACGGTGCACCCGACGCCGACGTGGTGCTGGTGGCCCACACCGGGCTCGACCACCTGCTCACCGTCGGCGACCTGTGGCGCGAGCTGCCGATGGACAAGCGGATCGTGATGCGGTGGTGGCAGGTCCCGCGCGACGAGATCCCGCCCGGGCGCGAGGAGCGGATCGAGTGGCTCTTCGGCTGGTGGGAGCGGATCGACGACTGGATCGCGGAGCAGCGGGCCGCAGAGTCTCCCTGACCCTGGCTGACCCGGGCTGACCCGGACGCACCGGACCCGGGGCGCCTGCGCGACCCGGGTCCGGTGGTGTGGTGCTCGGTCCTGCTCAGTCCTTCTTCGCGTCGCCCTCGTCGAGCACGACCTCGTCGGCCGGGTCGTCCGGCGTGGAGACCGGGTGGGCCGACTCGGTCCCGTCGGCCAGCGCCTCGTCGGGCGAGGAGCCCGCGCTGTCGTCGGCCGTGGCCGCCGGGGCGGGGGCCGGCGTCGGCGGGGCCGGCGGCGGGGTCGGGGTGTAGGACGACTGCCAGTTCTTGCTGTCCTGGCCGCTCTTGAGCTTGCTCGCGACGAATGCCGCGAGGCCGGCCAGGCCACCGAACAGGACCAGCTTCTTGAGCTTGCCGCCCTTCTTCTTCGGCGGCTCACCCTTGAGCTCGGCGACCTTCGCGGCCGCCAGGTCGCGGCCCTCGGCGGCCTTGGCGGAGGCCGCCTCGGCGACGACCGCAGCCTTCGCGGAGGCCAGGGCGGCGCCGTCCGCGATCACCGGACGCGCGCGGTCGCGGGCGTCGGTCAGCACGGGGCCCGCCTTCTCGCGGGCCTCGCCCGCCTTCTCGCGGGCGTCGGTCAGCACCGGGCCCGCCTTCTCGCGGGCGGTGTCCACGGCCTGCTCCACGTGGGGGCGCACCTGCTCGACAGCCTGCTCGACGTAATCGGCAGCCTGTTCCATGAACGTCTTCTTCCTGCGGATACCCATGAGGGAATCTTCCTCTCGCTCGCGTACCCCCATCTCACCATGTCCGCCCAACGCGGGCCAGCCACCCGCGCGGGTGGTGGACCCGTCTGGGAGGATCGGGGGGACCAACCACGTCCACGAGAGAGCAGGCCATGTCCGACCAGCAGGCGATCCTCAAGACCAACCACGGCGACATCACGCTGAACCTCTTCCCGAACCACGCCCCGGAGACGGTCGCGAACTTCACCGGTCTGGCGACCGGCACCAAGGAGTACGACGCCGGCAACGGAAAGACCGGCCCCTTCTACGACGGCCTCGGCTTCCACCGGGTCATCCCCGGGTTCATGATCCAGGGCGGCTGCCCGCTGGGCACCGGAACCGGCGGCCCGGGCTACACCTTCAAGGACGAGTCGCACCCCGAGCTGGTCTTCGACAAGCCCTACCTGCTCGCCATGGCCAATGCCGGGCCGGGCGGGCACCAACGGCTCGCAGTTCTTCGTCACCGTGGGCGCCGACGCCGCACCTGAACCGCAAGCACACCATCTTCGGCGAGGTCGCCGACCAGTCCTCGCGCGACGTGGTCGACGCCATTGCCGGTGTCCGCACCGGTGCCGGTGACCGTCCGGTCGAGCCGGTGGTCATCGAGTCCGTCGAGGTCGTCTCCTCCTGAGCACGACACCCGACCCGCGGGCCCCCGGTCCGGGGGTGCCGAGCTGTTACCGGCACCCCGACCGGGAGTCCTACATCCGCTGCCAGCGCTGCGAGCGGACGATCTGTCCCGACTGCATGCGTGACGCCGCGGTCGGCTTCCACTGCCCCACCTGCGTCGCCGAGGGCGCGAAGACCACGCGCCAGGCGCGCACGGCGTACGGCGGGGCCCGGTCGGGCAACCCTGCCCTCACCTCGCTGGTCCTGATCGCGGGCAACGTCGCGGTCTGGTTGGCGATCATCCTCACCGGTGGCAACACCTCCCGGCTCGTCGACGTGCTCGCGCTGCGCGCCAACGGGCTCTGCCTGCTGCAGCGCGGCGGCTTCGAAGTCCCGCAGGAGACCTGCCAGGGCACCTGGCTCCCCGGCGTCGTCGACGGCGCCTGGTGGCAGCCGATGACCAGCGCGTTCACCCACGTCGAGGTCTGGCACATCGGCTTCAACATGCTCGCGCTGTGGTTCCTCGGTCCCCAGCTCGAGCTCGCGATCGGGCGGGTGCGCTTCCTCGCGCTCTACCTGCTCTCCGCGCTGGCGGGCTCGACCTTCGTGCTGTGGCTCTCCCCGGAGTACCAGGCCACGCTCGGCGCCTCCGGCGCCGTCTTCGGGCTGATGGGCGCGCTGCTCGTGCTCGCCGTCAAGGTCGGCGGCAACGTCTCGCAGATCGGGACGTGGCTGCTGCTGAACGCAGTGCTGACCTTCACCGTCCCCAACATCTCCTGGCAGGGACACCTCGGCGGTTTCCTGGGCGGCGCCCTCGTCGCCGCCGTCCTCGCCTACTCACCCCGGGAACGCCGGGGCACCTGGCAGGCGATCGGCCTGGGCGCGCTCGCGCTCGCCCTGGTCGCCGCAGTCGTGGCGCGGGTGGCCGCGCTCGCCTGAGCGCTGGTTCGAGTGCTGGTTCCCCGGATATCCGGGGAACCAGCGAGATCCGGGTGCTGGTTCCCCCAGGAACCTCACGACTCGCTCAAGAACCTCGCGGGACATGCCGACCCGACCCGATTTCCCACCGCTGTGCAGCAACCTGTGGACGAGTTACACGCCTGTAGTTCTCCACAGCTGTGGACACACCTGTGCAGAACTCGGCGCTCGGGGCGCGGTGACTGGTCATACCACGTGACCAACCGGGTGGGGCTGCCTACCCACGCCCCATGCCGCTGCCGCGGAGCGCTCGACTCTGCCGTCGTCCGCAGCATCCGGAGGCCCGGCTCGCGATCGGTCCGGCCGTCGCCGCCTTCGCCGCAGCGTGGCGCACCGGCCCTGGGGGCGGCACTGACGAGCACGCTGGGCGACCTCGCCCGCAGCGACGACGACATCACCCGGCAGCGCCATGCGCTGACGTTCTGGGACCACGTGGTCGACGCGGCCGACTCCGTGGTCCTCCGGCTGATGTTCACCAGCCTGCGCGCGGCGTACGACCCGGCGCTGGAGGCGCTCGCCCCGCTGCTGGCGGCCGAGGTCGGGCAGGACGGCGCCTACCGGCTGCTCACCGCCGCGCTCACGGACGGTGACCCCGACACCGCCCGGGCCGCAGCCGAGCGGGTGCTGCGCACCGGCACCGAGAGCCTGATGGCTGCGCTCGAGCAGGTCGAGCAGGTCGACCAGTGACCCCTCCCGAGGTCGACGCCCTCGCCGCCCAACGGCTGGCCGCCGACGAGGCGCGGATCCACGGCCGGGCCCGGCGCCGGGAGCCGGTCACCCTCGGGGCCGCGTGGCGCGCCCCTCCCGTGGCTGATCGGCGGATTCCTGCTGCTCGCGGTGGTCGGCCGGGTCCTCGTCGGCGCCGCTCGCGGTGGGAGCTCCTCGTCCCGGCCGCCCTGCTCGCGGCGTTCCCGCTCATCGAGTGGGTGGTGCACGTCCTGGTGCTCCACTGGCGCCCCCGCGACCTCGGCCCGCTCCACGTGGACTCCCTGCTGGCCCGCAAGCACCGCGCCCACCACGCCGACCCGCGCGACCTGCCGCTGGTCTTCATCCCCCCGTGCTCGCCTGGCTGCCGGCGTACGTCGTGCTCGCGTGGCTGGTCATGCCCACGACCGCGAGCGCGCTGACGCTGCTGGTGAGCGTCTACGCGATCATGCTCGGCTACGAGTGAACCCACTACCTCGTCCACAGCGACCACCAGCCGCGCAGCCGGTGGTACCGGCACGTGTGACGCAACCACCGGCTCCACCACTACAAGAACGAGCACTACTGGTTCGGCGTCGCGACCGCGGGCACCGCCGACCGGCTGCTCGGGACCTACCCCGCCGTGCCCGACGTCGAGACCTCGCCCACGGTGCGTGTGCTTCACGCGCTTCAGGGCTGTGACGCCGCTACGCTGCGGGCGTGGTCCACCACCTCGACCCTTGTCTGTCGAGAACGAGGATCACCCCAATTTGGGTGATCTGAGGCTCCGTCCTGCGGCTGAGGGATCGTAGCGACGTCAGGATCAGGGCGGAAACGACGAGAAGCATCAGGGGGGCACATGCGTGGACGGACGTCGAGGCTGCGCACTCGGTCTCACGGGCCGGACGGAGCCATGCCCGACAGCGCGCTCGCGGCGAGCGGTCCGTCGGCGAGTGGAAGCGATCGCGTGGAGATGGCCCCGGACACGCCCGACGCGCAATCGCCGGTGGATGTCCTCTTCGTGGGCGGGATGCCCCGGAGCGGGTCGACGCTGCTCGACCTCCTGATCGGCCAGCTACCTGGTCACTGCGACGTTGGCGAGCTGTTCTACCTCTGGCAGGGAGGCGTGAAGCGCAACCAGCGCTGCGCCTGCGGCGAACCTTTCTCCCAGTGCCCGTTCTGGACGGCGGTTGGTCAGCGCGCGTTCGGCGGCTGGGACCGGGTCGACGTCGACGAGGTTCTACGACTGCAGCGACAGGTCGACACGACTGCGAAACTGCTGCTCCGCCCCGCTGCTCGGCTCCTGCCGCGTCACCGGGACCGCACGGAGCGGTACCTCGAGCTCACCCGACGTGTGTACCGCGCGGTGGCCGAGGTCTCCGGTGCGCCGATCGTGGTCGACTCGACGAAGCGTCCATCAACGGCCTACCTGCTGGCCTCGGACCCCGGGGTCCGGCTCCGGATCGTTCACATGGTCCGGGACCCCCGCGGCGTTCTCAACTCCTGGAGTCGTGAGGTGCCACTCCCGGAAGGAGCGGGACCTCGCGACCACCTCAAGCAACGGCCTGCTCGGCAGATCTTGCGTCGGTGGCTCACGGTGAATCTGATGATCGGTCGCCTGGAACGCCGGGGGGTGCCTCTCCAGCTGCTGCGCTACGAGGACATGGTGGCCGACCCCAGATCCGCGATGGAGGCCGCGATGGCGCTGTCCGGCCTCGCGGTCGGAGATGGGGACCTCGACTTCATCGGCCCGGACGGTGTCCATCGCGCGTTGAGCCATGTCCCCACCGGGGGCCGGGTCCGGTTCCGTAGCGGCCCCATGCCCCTGATCCTGGACGAGAAGTGGCGACGCGAGCTCCCACCCTCGCGTCAGCGTCTGGCCTCCGTGGTCTGCGGACCACTCATGCGGCGTTATCGCTACCGATGATCTTCCGCCGGTCGACTGCCTCGGGCACCACGACCCGATGCACGGCGAGCGCCGCCCACATCTCGTGATCATAGGTCGGTGAGATCCTGACTTCCGGTCAGGAGGTTCACTTGTCCGCCGCCGGCAGGGACGCACGAGTCGTGCGGCCTTGACCGTCCGTCTCGATCGGGTCAGCCTCTCTCGATCGTCAGCCAGTCCACGGCGCCGGCGACGTGGTCGCACCTGACGGTGACACGGTCGCGGTCCACTGTGCCGCCGAGCGACAGTCGCGCGGGAAGCCCGGGGTCGTGGTGATCGTGCCCGGCTCCGAGGTCATCCCCGAGGCGGAACTCCCGGGCGATGGCCGCCCTGCCCGACACCGTCGGCTGAGCGTCACAGCCCGGTCGGCTCCTCGAACGGCACGACCTCCGGGCAGGTCGCGAACGGCAGCTCGCCCAACAGCGCCAACGACGCGGCGCGCGGGGGCCGCGGGACGGCGTACCCGATCCGGCCCGACGCTGGGTCGGCGGCCCCGTTGACGTACTCCTGCGTGAAGGGCGGGACCGGCCAGTCCTCCCCGAGCCGCAGCCGCTCGAACAGGTCCGAGCGGCCGGGCTCCACCCGCACGGTGGCCGTGTGGTCGCCGTACGCCACGGCGAAGCCGGGCAGCTCGTCGAGGGTGGTGACCGGGTGCTCGGCGAGCAGCGCGGCCTGGTCGTCGGCGTCGGCGTCCGGGCCGAGGGCCTCGTTCAGCGGGGTGCACCCCCGCTGGAGGTACGTCGCCGTTGCGGGCTCGTCGACCAGCTCCTCCCACCGGTCCTCGCCTGCCCACACGTCCTCCTCGGCGGTCCCGGCGACGACCAGGTGGTCCGCGGCGACCACCTCGGCGCCCTCGAGCGGGCCCACGCCGTCCGCCACCGCCCGTCGTACGCCGGCGAGGTCGAGGTCGGGGCGCAGCGCGATCACGAAGCCGGGACCGTCCGTCCCGGTCCAGTGCGCCTCCCAGTCGACGTCGTCCTGGGTGAACCCGTAGTCGAGCTCGAGCCGCGAGCCCTCCTCGCGCAGCACGCCGTCGGTCAGCAGCGCCGCCTCCGCGTCCGCGCGCTCCCAGAAGGTCACGCGGTCGGTGACCAGGTCCTCGCTCGTCAGGTCGGGCTGGCCCAGCTGCGCGCGGATCGCGTCCCAGTCGGTGACGGTGAGCACGTCGGCCGACTGCGGCACCAGGGAGAGCACGGCCTGCGCCGGCTCGCCGGTGGCGTCGTACGCCGGCGCCGGCTCGGGACTGACCGCGGCGAGGGGCCGTGGCTCGCGGTCGACCGGCTCCGACTGGCAGCCGGCCAGGGCGAGGCAGGCCAGCACGAGGGGGACCAGGGCGCGCACGCCCGGGACCCTATCTCTGCGAGGTCAGGCGCAGTTGAGGCAGGTGCCCTGAGCGGAGAGCACCATGAAGCACGTGGGGCAGCTCTCGACGGGACGCGCCTCGAGCGCGGCCTTGCGCAGCCGGGTCCGACTGGCGGAGAGCCGCGGCGTCAGCATCGCGGTGCCACCGTCGGCCGGCAGGTTCGTGGCCTCGAAGTAGGTGTGGCAGTCCAGCCGCGCCTTGGCGGCGTGGACGTCCGGGTCCTCGGGCAGCTCACCCGTCGCGGCGGAGACGGTCTCGGCGTACCCGCGTCCGACGCCACCCTCGCTGGTGACGCACAGGGCGGTGAGGTTCGGCTCGCCACGCTCGGCGCAGTCCGCGGCGACGAGGTCGAGCACCGGACCGATCCACTGGTGGGCGCGCTGCGTGGCGGTGATCCCGCTGCGCTCCTGGACTCCCGCGGCGAGGTCCTTCGACGTCAGGACCTGCTGGTAGCGGCGGGCGGTGACGATCAACATCTCGCGGGCCGCCTCGGCCCAGGCGGCGTGCGCCTCTTCGAGGGTGACGTCCGTCTGCTCAGGTGCTGCGTGCTCGACGTCGGTCACCGGGGGTCTCGCGTGGTGGTCATGTACCCAGAGTACGCCCGATCGGATGAAGCAGCGTGGTCGGGGCGGCTGTTGCGACGAGATCCGGAGGGGACCTGGTGCGCGAGCCTGTGACGTCGTGACGGTTGTTTGCGTCACGAAGTCACGGTTTCCCCGCCCGGGCGGGGAAACCGCCCGTGGCCGGACGTGGTGGAGCCTAGGGGACTCGAACCCCTAACCCCCTGCTTGCAAAGCAGGTGCGCTACCAATTGCGCCAAGGCCCCAGGTGGAACTGCGAGGCACCGTCAGGCGCGGTGCGTGGGCTCCACGGAGTCGGTCGCCTCGGCCCAGAGTGCCTGCTCGGTGCGTCCCTCGTCGAGCTTCTTCTTGGCCAGCGCGGCGCCGGCAGCGGCGGCGAGGACCAGCAGGACCTTCTTCACAAGGACTCCTCGGATCGGGAGGGCACAGCGACGGGCAAGGATGGTGCGGGTGGGCCTAACAGGACTTGAACCTGTGACCTCTTCCTTATCAGGGAAGCGCTCTAACCGTCTGAGCTATAGGCCCGCGATCGGCGGCCGCAGCGCGGCTGCCGACGGGTGAGATTACCCCACCGGTCGAGCGTGCGACAAAACGGCTTTACGCGTCCTCGGCGAGGGTGACCTCGATGCCGCCGAGCAGTGCCGCCGCCATGTTGTAGAGGAAGGCACCGAGGGTCGCGACGGCGGTCAGCAGCACCACGTCGACGACGGCCACGAGCATCGTGAAGCCCATGACGCGGGAGGTCCCGATGTAGGAGGTGACGTCGAACCCGGCCGCCGCCTCGTCGCCGAGGATGTCCGAGGCGGTCGCGTTGATGGACTCCCAGACGCCGGCCGCACCCAGCACGCTCCAGACGATGAACACCGACACCACGGTGACGACGCCGAAGGCCACGGACAGCAGGAACGCGGTCTTCATCACCGACCACGGGTCGACCCGGGAGAGCCGCAGCCGGGCCCGGCGCGGCGCCTTCCCGCCACCGGACGCCGCGCGGCTCGAGGCCGACTTCGACTCCGGTTCGGCGTTCGCCCGGTGCTCGTTCGCCGCCTGCGACAGCTTGGCCTGGATCCGCTCGGTGAGCGGGGGCCGCGCGGCGGTGTCGGTCGCAGAGATCGTCGCCGCGGACAGCCGTCCGCTCGGCGCTGCGCTCCGTCATCAGTCCTCCTGGTCGCCTGCTTCGTCCCCAGCGTCCTGACCGGCCACCTCGGCGTCCGGCTCGGTGGCCGACTCGGTGTCCGCGTCCGGCTGCTGGGAGGCGCCGGACTCATCGATTGTTGCATCCGAGCCAGAGAGGGGCGACTCCTCGAGCTCGGCCTCGACCTCCTCGGCGACCTTGGACTCCACCGAGCGGGCCACCACGGCGACCGCGTCACCGTTCTTCGGGGACACGAACTTCACGCCCTGCGTGGAGCGGCCCATCGGCCGGAAATCGGCGTTGATGGGGCTGCGCACGACCTGGCCGGCCTGGGTGATCGAGAGGACCTCGTCGCCCTCGACCACGATGAAGGCACCGGCGAGGACGCCGCGGTCCTCGTTGGCCAGCGTCATCGCCTTGACCCCGAGTCCGCCGCGGTTGGTGATCCGGTACTCGTTGATCCGCGAGCGCTTGGCGTAGCCGCCGTCGGTGATGGTGAAGACGTACTGGACGTCCTCGTCGCTGTCCTCGGTCGCGGCCTCGGCGGCGCGGATCACCGACATCGAGAGCACCGAGTCGACGTCGGAGCGGAACTTCATGCCGGTCACGCCGGACGTGGCCCGGCCCATCGGCCGCAGCTGCGAGTCGTCGGCGCGGAAGCGCACCGCCTGTCCCTTGCGCGAGACCAGCAGGATCTCGTCCTCGGAGTTGACCAGCTCGGCGCCGATCAGCTCGTCGTCGTCCTCACGGAAGTTGATCGCGATGACGCCGGCCTGGCGCGGGCTGTTGTAGTCGCCGAGCCGGGTCTTCTTGACCAGGCCGTTGCGCGTGGCCAGCACGAGGTACGGCGCCTGCTCGTAGTCGCGGATCGCGAGCACCTGGGCGATCGACTCGTCGGGCTGGAACGACAGCAGCCCGGCGACGTGGCCGCCCTTGGCGTCGCGCGAGGCCTCGGGCAGGTTGTAGGCCTTGGTCCGGTAGACGCGCCCGGCGGTGGTGAAGAACAGCAGCCAGTGGTGGTTGGTGGTCGCGATGAAGTGCTCGACGACGTCGTCCCCGCGCAGCGTCGCGCCGCGCACGCCCTTGCCGCCGCGCTTCTGCAACCGGTAGGCGTGGCGCTGGGTCCGCTTGGCGTAGCCGCCGCGGGTGATCGAGACGACCAGCTCCTCGTCCGGGATCAGGTCCTCCATGGAGAGGTCGCCGTCGGCCGCGATGATCTGGGTACGTCGGTCGTCGCCGTACTTCTCCTCGATCTCGCCGAGCTCGTCGGAGACGATCTGGCGCTGCCGGGTCTCGTTGGCCAGGATGTCCTCGAGGTCGGCGATGACCTTCTCGAGCTCGGCGAGCCGGTCCATGATCTTCTGCCGCTCGAGGGCCGCGAGCCGGCGCAGCTGCATCTCGAGGATGGCGTTGGCCTGGAGCTCGTCGATGTCGAGCATCGCGATCAGGCCCTCGCGGGCCTCGGCCGACGTCGGGCGAGCGGCGGATCAGCGCGATGACCTCGTCGAGCGCGTCCAGCGCCTTGACGTAGCCGCGGTAGATGTGGGCGTCCTCCTCGGCCTTGCGCAGCCGGAAGCGCGTGCGCCGCTGGATGACCTCGAGCTGGTGGGACACCCAGTTGCTGATGAACTGGTCGATCGTCAGGGTCCGCGGCACCCCGTCGACCAGCGCCAGCATGTTGGCGGAGAAGTTGGTCTGCAGCTCGGTGTGCTTGAGCAGGTTGTTGAGCACGACGCGTGCGACCGCGTCGCGCTTGAGCACGACCACGAGTCGCTGGCCGGTGCGGCCCGAGGAGTCGTCGCGGACGTCGGAGATCCCCTGGACCTTGCCCGAGTCGGCGAGCTCGGCGATCTTCAGCGCCAGGTTGTCGGGGTTGACCATGTAGGGCAGCTCGGTGATCGACAGGCAGGTACGCCCCTTGGCGTCCTCGTCGATCTCGATCACCGCGCGCTGGGTGACCGAGCCGCGCCCGGTGCGGTAGGCCTGCTCGATGCCGTCGCGGCCCACGATCAGCGCGCCGTTGGGGAAGTCGGGACCCTTGACCCGCTCGATCAGGGCGTCCTGGAGCTCCTCGCGGGTGGCGTCGGGGTGCTCGAGCGCCCAGCGGGCGCCCGCGGCCACCTCACGCAGGTTGTGGGGCGGGATGCTGGTGGCCATGCCGACCGCGATGCCGGCGGAGCCGTTGACCAGCAGGTTCGGGTAGCGCGCCGGGAGGACGGTCGGCTCCTGCGAGCGGCCGTCGTAGTTCGGCTGGAAGTCGACGGTCTCCTGCTCGATGTCGCGCACCATCTCGAGCGCGAGCGGCGCCATCCGGCACTCGGTGTAGCGCATCGCGGCCGCGGCGTCGTTGCCCGGGGAGCCGAAGTTGCCCTGGCCGTGGATCAGCGGCGCGCGCATCACCCAGGGCTGCGCGAGCCGGACCAGGGTGTCGTAGATCGCGGTGTCGCCGTGGGGGTGGTACTGACCCATGACGTCACCCACGACGCGCGAGCACTTGGAGAAGCCGCGGTCGGGGCGGTAGCCGCCGTCGAACATCGCGTAGAGCACCCGGCGGTGCACCGGCTTGAGGCCGTCGCGCACGTCGGGCAGCGCCCGGCCCACGATGACCGCCATGGCGTAGTCGATGTAGGCCCGCTGCATGGAGGTCTGCAGCTCGATCGGCTCGATCCGGCCACCGCCGCCGTCCCCGCCGCCGCTGACGAGGTTCCCGGTCTGCTCAGTCACGTGTTCTTGTCTCTCTGATCGGTTCTACTGGAATCTAGGAATCTGGTTAGAGACCTAGATATCCAGGAATCGGACGTCCTTGGCATTGCGCTGGATGAAGGAGCGGCGCTGCTCGACGTCCTCGCCCATGAGGATCGAGAAGATCTCGTCGGCCCGCGCCGCGTCGTCGAGGGTGACCTGGAGCATCAGTCGCTGCTCGGGGTCCATCGTGGTGTCCCACAGCTCCTCGGCGTTCATCTCGCCCAGACCCTTGTAGCGCTGGACCGGGTTCTCCTTGGGGAGCTTCTTGCCCTGCGCGAGGCCGTCGCTCATGAGCAGGTCGCGCTCGGCGTCGGAGTAGACGAACTCGTGCTCGGCCGGCTTGTTCCAGCGCAACCGGTAGAGCGGGGGCTGGGCCATGTAGACGTGGCCGTGCTCGATGAGCGGACGCATGAAGCGGAACAGCAGCGTCAGCAGCAGCGTGTTGATGTGGTGGCCGTCGACGTCGGCATCGGCCATCAGCACGACCTTGTGGTAACGCAGCTTGTCGAGGCTGAACTCCTCGTGGATGCCGGTGCCGAGCGCGGAGATGATCGCCTGGACCTCGGTGTTGGCGAGCACCTTGTCGATGCGCGCCTTCTCGACGTTGAGGATCTTGCCGCGGATCGGGAGGATCGCCTGGATCCGCGAGTCGCGGCCCTGGCGCGCCGAGCCGCCGGCGGAGTCGCCCTCGACGATGAAGACCTCGCACTCGGCCGGGTTGGTCGACTGGCAGTCCGAGAGCTTGCCGGGCAGTCCGCCACCGCCGAGCAGTCCCTTGCGCCCCCGCGCGAGGTCGCGCGCCTTGCGGGCGGCGATCCGGGCACTGGCCGCGGCCTGGCTCTTGCGGACGATGTCGCGACCCTCGGCTGGGTTCTCCTCCATCCACGCGCCGAGCTGGTCGTTGACCACGCGCTGCACGAAGCCCTTGGCCTCGGTGTTGCCGAGCTTGGTCTTGGTCTGGCCCTCGAACTGCGGCTCGCCGAGCTTGATCGAGATGATCGCGGTCAGGCCCTCGCGGATGTCGTCGCCCGAGACCCGGTCCTCGCGCTTCTTGATCAGGCCCCACTCCTCACCCCAGTGGTTGACCAGGGTGGTCAGCGAGGAACGGAAGCCCTCCTCGTGGGTGCCGCCCTCGTGGGTGTTGATGGTGTTGGCGAAGGTGTGGACCGACTCGGTGAACGTCGTGTTCCACTGCATCGCCACCTCGAGGCTCATGTGGTTCTCGACCGAGTCGGGCGTCTCTGCCTCGAAGGAGATGACCGTGGGGTTGGCCTTGTCCTTGCGCCGGTTGAGGTGCTCGACGAAGTCGACCAGGCCGCGGTCGTAGCGGAAGACCTGCTCGAGGCCGCCGCCCTCCTTGCGGTGGATCGCGTCGACGCCCTGCTGGTCGACCGAGTCGGCCACGGTGTCGTCCTCGACCGCGTCCACGATCTCGTCGGCGGCCGGCCGCTCGTCGCGCACGACGATCTCGAGGCCCTTGTTGAGGAAGGCGTACTCGCGGATCCGCGAGGTGATGGTCTCCAGCGAGTGGGTGGTGCTCTCGAAGACGTCGGGGGAGGGGTAGTAGACGATCGTGGTCCCGGAGCGCTCGCCCTCGGCCATCGGCCGGAGCTCCTCGAGCCCGCCGTCGGGAACCCCGACGGTGAAGGTCTGGCGCCACTCGTGACCGCGGTTGCGGACGGTGGCGATCAACCGGCTGGACAGCGCGTTGACGACCGAGACGCCGACGCCGTGCAGACCACCCGAGACCTTGTAGCCCCCGCCACCGAACTTGCCACCGGCGTGGAGCACCGTCAGCGCCAAGGTCAGCGCGGGCAGCTCCTGGCCGGCAGCGGTGTCGGTGGGGATGCCGCGTCCGTTGTCCTCGACCTGGACGCCGCCGTCGGCCAGCAGGGTGAGCACGATCCGGTCGCAGTGGCCGGCGAGCGCCTCGTCGACCGCGTTGTCCACGATCTCCCAGATCAGGTGGTGCAGGCCCCGCTCACCGGTCGAGCCGATGTACATGCCGGGGCGCTTGCGGACCGCCTCGAGGCCCTCGAGGACCTGGATCGCGGAGGCGTCGTACGCGCCGGTGGGGGTGTTGCTGCGGGGCTGCTCGGCGCTCACGCGCACCTCTTCTGCTTCGTCGTCCTGGCACAAGTGAGGCCGCGCCTGAAGCGGTCGCGACCCGATGTCCATGATACCCCGCGCAGGGGCCCAGATCACGCACCTGCTCCCCGGCTGGGGACGACGATCGCCGAGAAGTGCCTCTCAGCGGCCCGGAACCGGCGTCAGGCGGCAGCGGCAGGGGTGGTTCCTAGGGCCGGTACGCACCGATCGGCCGTACCCGGCCCTGCACGATCGCCGGCCGAGCGGTGCCTCAGCCGTAGGTGTCCCGCGGGCCGCGACCGTCGCGGACCGAGCGGGAGCCCTTCTTCCACGAGGGGCCGCGCGGCCCGAGCACCTCGATCACGGTGACCGTGCCGTGGCCGAGCTCCTCGTTGAGGCGGCGTACGACGGTGGGGGCGAGGAGCGTGAGCTGGGTGGCCCAGGCGGTGGAGTCGGTGCGGACCACGACCCGCCCGTCGGAGAAGCTCTCCGGGGTGCTGTGGGCGCCGATCTCGGGACCCACCAGCTCGGTCCAGCGACCCAGGACGGCGTGCACCTTGAGGTCGACCTCCCAGCCGTGGTCGTCGACGAGTCGGCCCACGGTCGTGTCCAGCAGCTGCGGGTCACGCTCGTCGGGGTGGGCGCCCGCGACGCGCGAGCGGGAGGGCGGCTGGGACCGGGGACGGCGTCTCGCCCGCTTGGCCGGGGTGGACCCGGCCGAGGCCCGGGTCATCGCCCGGGCCAGGTCGAGGCCGTCGTCGCGGTGGGGCTCCCGCTCCGGCACGGCCGGTGGGTCCGGGGGTCGCCTCCTCGGCACCCTCCTCAGGCGTCACGCGTCACCGCCCCGTCGGCGACGAGGTAGCGCACGCCGGCCAGCGCCGCCGGGACGTCGGCGGCCACCGCCGCGGTGACCAGCACCTGCTCCGCGCCGGCCACGAGGTCCGCGAGCTGGTGGCGCCGCTCGGAGTCGAGCTCGGCGAAGACGTCGTCGAGGATCAGGATCGGGTCGTCGCCGTCGGCGCGCAGCAGGTCGTACGACGCGAGCCGCAACGCGAGCGCGAAGGACCACGACTCCCCGTGGGAGGCATAGCCCCGCACCGGCAGCCTGGCGTCGGCGCTGCCCAGGGTCAGCGTCAGCTCGTCGCGGTGGGGGCCGACCAGGCTCAGCCCGCGGTCCAGCTCGTCGGAGCGCCGGGCCTCGACCTCCGCCAGCAGCGCGTCGGTCAGGGCTGCCCGGTCGGTCGCTCCCTGCAGGTCGAACGACGGGGTGTACTGCATCTCGGCATCGTCGCGGGTCGCGCCGCGGGCGACCGTCTCGTAGGCCTTGCCGAGGTAGGGGCGCAGCTGCTCGACGAGGTCCAGCCTCGCCGCCAGCAGCTCGGCACCGGTCCGCGCCAGGTGGGCGTCCCACACGCCGAGGGTGGAGATCGCGCCGTCCCGGGCGCTGCCGCGGGCGAGGCCGGCGGTCTTCAGCAGGCTGTTGCGCTGCCGCAGCACCCGGTCGTAGTCCGAGCGGACTCCGGCCAGGCGGGGCGTGCGGAGGACCAGCAGGTCGTCGAGGAACTTCCGCCGCTCGGACGGGTCGCCCTTGACGAGCGTCAGGTCCTCGGGGGAGAAGACGACGGTGCGCACCAGGCCGAGCAGCTCGCGGGCCTTCGGAAGCGGGGAGCGGTTGACCCGCGCCCGGTTGGACCGGCCCGGGTTGAGCTCGACCTCGAGGGTGGCGCTGCGCCCGTCGCGCACCACGGCGGCCCGGACGATGGCCTGCTCGGCCCCGGCCCGGACCAGCGGCGCGTCCGAGGAGACGCGGTGGGAGCCGAGCCGGGAGAGGTAGTCGATCGCCTCGACCAGGTTGGTCTTGCCCTGGCCGTTGCGTCCGATGAAGGCGGTCGCCCCCGGACCCAGCTCGACGTCGAGGTCGGCGTACGACCGGAAGTCGTGGAGGGTCAGGTGGGCGACGTGCACGGAGTCAGGCGGGAGCATCGGCGGCGTCGCCACCCGCGGGCGCCGGGGTGTGCACGGCGTGGCCGCCGAACTGGTTGCGCATCGCCGCGACCGCCTTCATCGCGGGGGAGTCGTCCTGGCGGGACACGAAGCGGGCGTAGAGCGCGGCGGTGATCGCCGGGGTGGCGACCGCGTTCTCGATGCCGGCCTCGACGGTCCAGCGACCCTCGCCGGAGTCGTCGGCGTAGCCGCGGATCTTCGAGAGGCCCGGGTCCTCCTGCAGCGCCTGCACCATCAGGTCGAGCAGCCAGGACCGGATCACCGTTCCCTCGCGCCAGGAGTCGAAGACCTCGGTGACGTTGTCGACGAGGTCGACCGTCTGGAGCAGCTCCCAGCCCTCGGCGTAGGCCTGCATCACGGCGTACTCGATGCCGTTGTGGACCATCTTGGAGAAGTGGCCGGCGCCCACCGAGCCGGCGTGGACCGAGCCGGACTCGCCCTCGGGCTTGAGCGCGTCGAAGGCCGGCTGGACCTTCGCGATGTCGTCGGCGTCGCCGCCGTACATCAGGGCGTAGCCGTTCTCGAGCCCCCAGACGCCGCCGGAGACACCGCAGTCGACGAACCCGACGCCCTTCTCGGCGAGGATCTCGGCGTTGCGCTGGTCGTCGGTCCAGCGGGAGTTGCCGCCGTCGACCACCACGTCGCCCTCGCCGAGCAGCTCGCCGAGGGTCCTCACCGTCTCCCGGGTCGGATCGCCGGAGGGCACCATCACCCACACGACCTTCGGGCTGGGCAACGCCTCGACGAGGGCCTCGAGGCTCTCGACGTCGGCGAGGTCGGGGTTGCGGTCGAACCCGACCACCGTGTGCCCCGCGTTGCGGAGGCGGGACCGCATGTTCCCGCCCATCTTGCCCAGACCGATCAGACCGATGTCCATAGCGGGAGCGTACGCCGTCGTGCCGACGACGCCGCTGGGTGTCAGGACAGCAGCCGGCGCGGCATGAGCAGGTAGCGGAAGGTGGCCGCGCCGTCCTCGGCGGCCCCGCTCATCACCACCGGCTTGGAGGCCTGCGTGAACGCGAGCTCGACCACCGGCTGGTCGATGGCGGTGAGGCCGTCGAGCAGGAACTGCGGGTTGAACCCGGTCGTCAGGTCGTCGCCGTCGATGTCGGCGTGCAGCGACTCCGAGGCCTGGGCCTCGTCGCCGGAGCCGGCGTCCAGGGTGAGCTGGCCGTCGGCGAACGCGAGCTGGACCGCGGTGTTGCGCTCGGCCACCAGGGCCACCCGCTTGACCGAGTCGATCAGGTCGCCCTTGTCCACCGAGGCCGTGGTCAGGTGCTCGGGCGGGAACAGGTTGCGGACCTTGGGGAACTCGCCGTCGAGCAGCCGGGTGGTGGTCCGGCGTACGCCGCCGGGGCCCTGGCCCTCGAAGCCGATGATGCCTTCGCCGGTGCCGGAGGCGGCGAGCGCGATGGTCACGTCCCCGCCACCGGTCAGCGACTTGGCGGTGTCGCCGAGCACCTTCGCCGGGACCAGCGCAGCGAGCGAGGCGTCCGGGGTGCGGGGGTCCCAGCCGAGCTCGACGTGGCTGAGCCGGAACCGGTCGGTCGCCAGCAGCGCGATCGTGGAGCCGTCGATCTCGATCCGGACGCCGGTCAGCACCGGCAGCATGTCGTCGCGGCCGGCGGCCGTGACCGCCTGGGACACGGCGTGCGCGAACCGCGCACTCGGCACGGTGCCCGAGGCGCTGGGCATGTCCGGCAGCGAGGGGTAGTCCTCGACCGGCATCGTCTGCAGGCTGAACCGGGCCGAGCCGCAGGTCAGCGAGACGCGGGGCCCCTCGAGCACCATCTCGACGGGCTTGGCGGGCAGGCTGCGGCAGATGTCGGCGAGCAGCCGGCCACTGACCAGGGCCTGGCCCTCGTCGGAGACCTCGGCGTCGCTGAGCGTCGCGCGGGCGGAGGTCTCGTAGTCGAAGGTCGAGAGCACCAGGCCCTCGTCGCTGGCCTGGATGAGCAGACCGGCGAGGACGGGGACGCTGGGCCGGACCGGGAGGCTGCGGGCAGCCCAGGCGACGGCATCGGCGAGCACGTCGCGGTCGACGCGGAACTTCACGGTGCGTGGTCCTTTGGTCGAGGAGGTCGAGGAGGTCCTGTCAGGACGGGTCTGCATCCTGCCACGAGGCGGGTCGGTGGGGCAGGGGAGCAGCAGTAGACCGGTACTGACTCAGGTCGGGTGGTGTCACCGGGGGTGCGCGTGAGGGGTTTGTCCCCAGATCGGGGCCCGGGTGGAATTACACGGTTCTGTGATCCATGGAGGTACTCGTAGGAGTCATAGCATCGGTGGAATCTGTGGAGAACCGGTGTTCGTGCAGGTCAGGGGCCCCATGACCGGTGCACAAGGGGTGTGGACGAAATCGTGACGAGCCCCGCGGGATGTGAACGACAGGTGACGCGGGCCGCAACACTCACCGGTTGTCCACACCGTGTGCAGAGCCGGCCCCGGCGCGCCCCACACCGTCTCCACAGGCTGTTCACGCGACTCACGCCGTCACGCCGACTCACGCCGACTCCGCGGTTCAGCGCCTGGCGGGCCTGCAGCTTGACCCGGTTGGTGAGCTCGCTGACCTGGTTGAAGACCGCGCGTCGCTCGGCGAGCAGGGTGTTGATCTTGCGGTCGGCGTACATCACCGTCGTGTGGTCGCGGTTGCCGAACTGGGCGCCGATCTTGGGCAGCGAGAGCGGCGTGAGCTCGCGACAGAGGTACATCGCGATCTGACGGGCCATGACCAGGTGGCGACCCCGGCTCGGACCGGTGAGCTCCTCGATCGTGAGCCCGAAGTACGCCGCGGTCTGGGCGATGATCAGCCCGGCGGTGATCTCCGGCTCCCCTCCCTCGGGGATCAGGTCCTTCAGCACGATCTCGGCCAGGGTCATGTCGACCTCCTGGCGGTTGAGGTTGGCGAAGGCCGTGACCCGGATCAGGGCACCCTCGAGCTCGCGGATGTTGGTCTGGATCTTCGAGGCGATGAACTCCAGCACGTCCGGCGGAGCGGTCAGCCGGTCCATCGCGGCCTTCTTGCGCAGGATGGCGATCCGGGTCTCGAGGTCGGGCGGCTGGACGTCGGTGATCAACCCCCACTCGAAGCGGTTGCGCAGCCGGTCCTCGAGCGCCTCGAGCCGCTTGGGCGGACGGTCCGAGGTCAGCACGATCTGCTTGTTGGCGTTGTGGAGCGTGTTGAAGGTGTGGAAGAACTCCTCCTGCGTCTGGGTCTTCCCCTCCAGGAACTGGATGTCGTCGATCAGCAGCACGTCGACGTCGCGGTAGCGGCGCTTGAAGCGGTCCTGCCGGTCGTCGCGGATCGCGTTGATGAACTCGTTGGTGAACTCCTCGCTCGACACGTAGCGCACCTTGGCGCCGGTGTAGAGGCTGCGCACGTAGTGGCCGATCGCGTGCAGCAGGTGGGTCTTGCCCAGGCCGGAGTCGCCGTAGACGAGCAGGGGGTTGTAGGCCTTGCCCGGCGCCTCGGCGACGGCGACGGCGGCGGCGTGGGGGAAGCGGTTGGAGGAGCCGATGACGAAGGTCTCGAAGGTGTACTTCGGGTTGAGCCGGGTCTCCAGCGAGCTGGCGGGACCGGTGGCGGCGGCGGGCGAGGGATCGAGGGCCGCGTGGCTGCCGGGCGACGCCCCGTGGTGGCCGGGCCCGGGCGTGTGGTCGCCGAGTCCTGGGCGACTTGTCGACATGTCGTCATGTCGCTGGGTCGATGTGTCGACCGACGACTCGGCGTGGTCGAGCACCGGCTCGCCGGCCTCGAGGGCGGGGTCCACGGTGACCGCGATCCGGATGTCGCGTCCGAAGGCGACCGTGAGCGCCTCCTCGAGCTGGGCCCGCAACCGACCCTCGAGCTGGCCGCGGGTGAAGTCGTTGGGGACGGCGATGATCGCGGTGTTCTCGTGCAGCGTCACCGGCTGGCTGGTGCGCAACCAGGCTCGCTGGTAGGCCTGCAGGTCCGACGAGGACACCGCGCCAGGCGGCGTGGAGGTCGGTGGAGGGTGTCGGCTCGGCGTCCGGGCCCTGGGAGTGGTCCACGAGGACCCGCCTTCTGTTTCGTGTGTGGTCGCGTGTGCTGCGGCTGCTGGTCCACAGCCTTTTCCACAAGCTGTGCACCCGGTCCCCGGGGTCCGGGGACATCTGCTCCGACCACCCGTCCCCCGATCGCAGCGATGCGCATTTCCGCAGGTCAGGGGCGGAATCACCAGGAAGATGACCGCTCCTGCACGAGGCTGCGGGTCGAGCGGCACCGGGATCGTCGGGCGAGCGCGGAGGCCCCGAAGGTAACCCGGCCACGGGCGCCGGCGGCAAGCGGTTCTCCACAGGCTGTCGATGGGCGGTGGGGCTGCCGTCCGGCGTGGGTTTGACCCTGCTCCGGCTCCGCGCGTACCGTTGGCCGGTCACTGCGTGATCCAGTAGTCGACGGGTGCCGCATGTCCATGGACGCAACATGACCGTGGGCGGGCGGTGCCAGCCGAACCCGGCAGGCCCGACCGTCCTCGTGGCGCGTCCCCGAACCACTGTGAAAGAGAAGCTCCGTGAGCAAGCGTACGTACCAGCCGAACAACCGTCGTCGTCACAAGACGCACGGCTTCCGCCTGCGCATGCGCACCCGCGCCGGCCGTTCCATCCTCTCCTCGCGCCGCCGCAAGGGCCGCAAGAGCCTGGCTGTCTGAGTCCGCTGCCGTGCTGCCCGCGGCGTACCGGCTGAGGGACGGGCGGGACTTCCGTCGCGCCATCCGCTCGGGACGTCGCGCCGGGTCCCGCACCCTGGTGGTGCACCTCGCGACCGATCCGGACGCGACCGTCCCCCTCGTCGGGTTCGTGGTCAGCAAGGCGGTGGGCAACGCCGTCCTCCGCAATCGCGTGCAACGCCGACTCCGACACCTCGCCCGGGAGCAGCTCTCCGCTCTCCCGGGCTCCGGCATGCTCGTGGTCCGGGCGCTCCCGCCGGCTGCCTCCGCGTCCAGCGCGGAACTGGGAGCCGACCTCAACCGTTGCCTGCTACGGGTGATGTCGTGAAGTACGTGCTGATCGGACTCCTGCGGGCCTACCGTGCGGTGATCAGCCCGCTCTACGGTCAGGTCTGCCGCTACCACCCGTCGTGCTCGGCGTACGCCCTCGAGGCCGTCACCGTGCACGGCAGTCTCCGGGGCAGCTGGCTCGCCGGCCGCCGCCTCGTCCGTTGCCACCCGTGGGCTGCCGGGGGTTACGACCCGGTCCCCCCGGCCGCCGAAGCAGTCCCCAGCCGAGGAGCCTGAGTGTTCGACTTCATCATGAACCCGCTGTACTACGCGATCTCCTTCGTCTTGAAGGGATGGCACACGCTGTGGAGCTCGGTGGGCCTCAGCGAGACCGGCGGGGCGGCCTGGGCGCTGTCGATCATCGGCCTGACGCTGGTGATCCGGATCGCGCTGATCCCGCTGTTCGTCAAGCAGATCAAGTCCAGCCGGAACATGCAGCTGATCCAGCCCAAGGTCAAGGAGCTGCAGAAGAAGTACGGCCACGACCGGGAGCGTCTCGCGCAGGAGACGATGAAGCTCTACAAGGACTCGGGCACCAACCCGTTCGCGTCCTGCCTGCCGATCCTGCTGCAGATGCCGATCTTCTTCGCCCTGTTCGGCGTGCTCAACAACGCCGCGGACGGCAACCCCAAGGGGGTCCTGACCAAGGGGGACGCGGAGGCCTTCGGCGCCTCGGAGCTGTGGGGCGTCCCGCTGTCGTCCTCGCTCTTCGACTCCGGCGGCGATGCCGGCATCATCGCGCTGGCGGCCTTCCTGGTCTTCGCGATGACCGCGACCACCTTCCTCACCCAGCGCCAGCTGATGAGCAAGAACATGCCGGCCGACGCGTTGAGCGGGCCGTACGCCCAGCAGCAGAAGCTGCTGCTCTACGTGCTCCCCGTCGTGTTCGCGGTCGGCGGCGTCGCCTTCCCGATCGGCGTCCTGCTCTACTGGACCACCTCCAACCTGTGGACCATGGGCCAGCAGTTCTACGTGATCCGCAACAACCCCGCCCCCGGTACGCCGGCGTTCGCGGCCAAGCAGGAGCGTGACGCGGCCAAGGCGGCCAAGCGCGGCATCGTCCCCGACACCACCGCAGAGGCGCCGGTCACCGAGCCGGAGGTCGAGAAGCGCCCGACGACGCGGCAGCAGCCGAAGCGGCAGACCCGCGAGCAGCGCAGGAAGTCAGGCGGCGGCGGCAGTCCCGGCAGCTCCTGAGCGAGCGCCGCGGGGCCCGCCCCACCCAGACAGCAGCACCACAACAGACGAGGAACACACATGAGCGAGCAGGACGTGCAGGAGCAGTCCCCAGC
Organism: uncultured Actinomycetota bacterium; assembly: GCA_963754575.1. Taxonomy (GTDB): domain Bacteria; phylum Actinomycetota; class Actinomycetes; order Propionibacteriales; family Nocardioidaceae; genus Nocardioides. The sequence continues at coordinate 685,343 of CAVWGQ010000027.1, forward strand.
GATGGACGGAGCGACCGACGCGGAGACCGACGTGGTGGAGCAGGACGAGACCACCGACGACACGGCGACGCCCTCGATGTCTCGCCAGGAGCGGCTCGAGAACGAGGGCGACATCGCGGCGGACTACCTCGAGGAGCTGCTCGACATCGCCGACCTGGACGGCGACCTGGACATGGACGTCGAGGGTGACCGCGCGTCCGTCTCGATCGTGGGTGGCGACCTCGGCATGCTCGTGGGCCGCGACGGCGAGGTGCTCGACGCGCTCCAGGAGCTGACCCGGCTGGCCGTCTACCGCGAGACCGGTGAGCGGTCGCGGTTGATGCTGGACGTGGCGGGCCACCGGGCCGCCAAGCGCGAGCAGCTGGAGTCCCTGGCCGAGGAGACCGTGGCGCGGGTCAAGGACTCCGGCGAGCCCGTGTCGCTGGATCCGATGTCGCCGTTCGAGCGCAAGGTCGTCCACGACGCGGTAGCGGCCGCGGGCCTGTCGTCGGAGTCGGAGGGCGTGGAGCCGCGCCGGCACGTGGTGGTCCTCCCGGCGTGAGCGACGTTTCACGTGAAACATCGCCTGCACCCCCTGCGCCGGCCTCGGCGCAGGGGGTGTTCGGTTCGGGGCTGCCGACGGCCGAGCGGTTCGCCGCGTTCCTGGCCGGCGACGGGGTGCTCCGGGGTCTGATCGGTCCGCGGGAGGTGCCGCGGTTGTGGGAGCGGCACCTCGTCAACTGCGCGGTGCTGAGCCGAGGTGCTCCCCCATCGGGCCACCGTGGCCGACGTCGGGAGCGGCGCGGGACTCCCGGGCCTGGTGCTGGCCATCGTCCGCCCGGACCTGCAGATCACGCTGGTCGAGCCCCTGCTCCGGCGTACGAGCTTCCTCGAGGAGGTCGTCGCCGGCCTGCGGCTGGACCACTGTGAGGTGGTGAGGGCGCGTGCCGAGGCGCTGCACGGGCACCGGGACTTCGACGTCGTCACGTCGCGGGCCGTCGCCCCGCTGACCCGGCTGCTCGGCTGGTCGATGCCGCTGGTCGCCCCCGGCGGTGCGCTGGTGGCGATGAAGGGCTCCCGTGTCGAGGAGGAGATCGTGGAGGCGGGCGCCGAGCTGCGTCGCTTCGGCTGCGACGTCCCGGAGGTGCTGCGTCTCGGCGAGGAGGCGCCCGCCTCGCTCGACCCCCCAACGACCGTGGTCCGGGTGGTTCGACGCGACCGAGGTGTGAGAGGTTGATCGACGTGGCACATCCTCTCGGCTGGCCCGCGGCGACGTCTCCCCACAAGTTATCCACCGGCCTCGGGTGGCCCCCTGAGCGTGGTTGTGCACAGGTTGGCCCCGTTCATCCACAGGTAGCGTCGGCGCCGCCGGCCGCTTCCGCCGTACCAGATCCTGAAGGTGACCCCGTGGTTTCACGTGAAACATCCGGAGCGTCCGGCGTTCGGACGGCCGGTGACATCGCCGACTCGGACCCGGCGTACCACGACGACAGCACGCCGCTGGCGCGGGCCGCCGAGCACTCGGTGCTGGCCCGGTTCGGGGCCCGGATGCGACCTCAGGTCTCCCGCCCCGAGCGGAGCAGGGTGTTCGTGGTGGCCAACCAGAAGGGTGGCGTCGGCAAGACCACGTCCACGGTCAACGTGGCCGCGGCCCTGGCCCAGCTCGGGCAGCGGGTGCTGGTCATCGACCTCGACCCCCAGGGCAACGCCTCGACCGCGCTCGGCGTCGAGCACCGTCGCGGCGTCCCCTCGACCTACGACGCGCGTCGTCGACGGCACGCCGCTGGCGGACGTGACCACGGAGTGCCCGGACGTCCCGGGGCTGTGGGTGGTGCCCGGCGACCATCGACCTGGCCGGCGCGGAGATCGAGCTGGTGAGCGTCGTGGCGCGGGAGGGCCGGCTGCACAAGGCGATCCAGGGCCACCCCCGGGTCGGCGACGCCGCCTCCGCCGGCGAGGACCGGTTCGACTACGTCTTCGTCGACTGCCCGCCCTCGCTGGGGCTGCTGACCCTCAATGCGCTCGTGGCCGGCGCGGAGATGATGATCCCGATCCAGGCGGAGTACTACGCCCTCGAGGGCCTCGGACAGCTGCTCGAGACCGTCGAGATGGTCAAGGCGCACCTCAACCCGGATCTCGACGTCTCCACCATCCTGGTCACGATGTACGACGGCCGCACCCGGCTCGCCTCCGGCGTGGCCGAGGAGGTGCGCGAGCACTTCGGGGACCAGGTCATCAAGACCACGATCCCGCGCTCGGTGCGGGTCTCCGAGGCGCCGTCGTACGGACAGACGGTGATGACCTACGACCCCGGATCCCCAGGAGCCCTGTGCTACCTGGAGGCCGCCCGCGAGATCGCGACCAAGGGAGCCCCCCAGCGATGACACCCGCCACGCCCCCCACCCCGCCCCGTCGTGGGCTCGGCCGCGGCCTGGGGTCGCTGATCCCGACCGCCCCCCGGGAGGTCGAGCGCCCACGCCGGGGCGCCGGCGTCCACCGCGACCGCAGCGGCGGCGACCGACGCCGGCGGAGGTTTCACGGGAGACATCGCCCCGGCGCAGCCGGACCTGGTCGGGGGTTCCTACTTCGCCGAGCTGGTGCCCTCCTCGATCCGGCCGAACGCGGTGCAGCCGCGCCAGGTCTTCGAGGAGGAGGCGATGGCCGAGCTGGTCACCTCGATCGGCGAGGTGGGGTTGCTGCAGCCGATCGTGGTGCGCCCCCTGGGCGACGACCACTTCGAGCTCGTCATGGGCGAGCGTCGCTGGCGCGCCTCCCAGCGTCGCGGGGCTCGAGCGGATCCCCGCGATCGTGCGCCAGACCGGCGACGACGACATGCTGCGCGACGCGCTGCTGGAGAACCTGCACCGCTCGCAGCTGAACCCGCTCGAGGAGGCGGCGGCGTACGGCCAGCTGCTCGAGGACTTCGGCTGCACCCACGAGGAGCTCGCCTCCCGGATCGGCCGCTCGCGTCCCCAGATCAGCAACACGCTGCGGCTGCTCAAGCTGCTCCCCCGCGGTGCAGCGCCGGGTCGCCGCCGGCGTGCTCTCGGCCGGCCACGCCCGCTCGCTGCTCGCCATCGACGACGCCGACCTGCAGGACCGGCTGGCGGCGCGCGTCGTCAGCGAGGGGATCAGCGTGCGCGGGCTCGAGGAGATCGTGGCCGTGGGCGAGCTCGGAGGTGCCGCCCCGCGGGCGCGACGCAACAAGCCGGTCGCGCCGGGGCTGGGCGAGATCGCCGACCGGCTCTCGGACCGGTTCGAGACCCGGGTCAAGGTCGACCTGGGCAAGGCCAAGGGCAAGATCACCGTGGAGTTCGCCTCGCTGCAGGACCTGCAGCGGATCGTGGACGTGATGGACCCCCGCAACCGGGAGGACCGGCCGATCTGACGCCGAGGCGACATCTCGATTCCTTGATCTGTCCCTTTGTCGACAAAGCGATCTGGGTCAGCCACCGTCGCGCTGGGCGCGTCGCCGGGCGAGGCGTTCGGCCCGCTCGGCGGCGTCGAGCCCGACCGCCTCCTCGAGGGTGGGGGCACCGCCTCCGTGCCGGGCGGGGCAGCCACCAGGACCCCGGCGGCTGCTCGTCGGCGGGGTAGTCCGCGATCACGCGGTCGAGCATCGAGCTCATCACCCGGTGCAGCTGCGCGGTCTCGGCCACCGGATCCGCGCCGGTGGGGTGCATCGGCTCGCCGACCGCGATCGCGATGGTCTTGCCGCGCGAGAAGTCCTTCGGGTGGTCCTTGGTCATCAGCCGCTGGGTGCCCCAGAGGATCACCGGGATCAGGGGTACGCCGGCGGCGGCCGCGATCCGGGTCGCGCCCGTCTTGAGCTCCTTGATCTCCATGGCGCGGGAGATGGTCGCCTCCGGGAAGATGCCGACCGCCTCGCCGGCCTCGAGGAACTCCCGGGCGACCTCCATGGAGCGCAGACCGGCCCCCCGGTCGACCTCGATGTGGTGGCAGCCGCGCATGATCGGCCCGGTGAGCTGGTGGTCGAAGAGCTCGCGCTTGCCCATGAACCGCACCAGCCGCTTCGAGGGTTGGGCGGCCAGGCCGCCGTACACGAAGTCGACGTACCCGATGTGGTTGTAGGCGAGCAGCACGCCGCCGCTGGTCGGGATGTGCTCGGTGCCGGTCATGTCGAAGCGGTTGCCGAGCAGCCGGAAGCCGGTCTTGGCGGCCACCACGATCGGGGGATAGATGACGTCTCTCACCCGGTCAGCGTAGGGGTGACGTCCAGGGCTGGTGAGTGCTGGGTGGTGGTGGCTGTCAGCGTCGGGTGACCAGGAAGTCCGCGATCCGTCCGATCGCCTCGGCGAGGATGTCCTCGTCGGGGAGCGTGACCATCCGGAAGTGGTCGGGCTGGGGCCAGTTGAACCCGGTGCCGTGGGTGACCAGGATCTTCTTGGCCCGCAGCAGGTCGATGACGAACTGCTGGTCGTCCTCGATCGCGTAGACCTCGGGGTCGAGCCGCGGGAAGCAGTAGAGCGCACCGCGCGGCTTGACCGAGCTGACGCCGGGGATCTCGTTGAGCAGCCGGTGCGCCAGCATGCTCTGCTCGTAGAACCGGCCACCCGGCGCGATCAGCTCCTGGATCGACTGGTAGCCGCCCAACGCGGTCTGGATCGCGTGCTGGGCCGGGACGTTGGCGCACATCCGCATGTTCGCGATCAGCGTCAGGCCCTCGAGGAAGTCGCTCGCGACCTCCTTGGGGCCCGAGATCATCACCCAGCCGGCGCGGTAGCCGCAGACCCGGTAGGCCTTGGAGAGGCCGCTGAAGGTCAGGCAGAGCACGTCGGCGCCCGCGGCGGCCGCGGCGTGGTGGTGCACGGCGTCGTCGAAGAGGATCTTCTCGTAGATCTCGTCGGCGAAGACGACCAGCTCGTGGCGACGCGCGATGGCGATCAGGCCCTCGACGACCTGCCGGCTGTAGACGGCACCCGTGGGGTTGTTGGGGTTGATGATGACCAGTGCCTGGGTGTTCTCGGTGATCTTGGCTTCCACGTCGGCGAGGTCCGGGGCCCAGTCGTTGGACTCGTCGCACAGGTAGTGCACCGGCGTACCACCCGAGAGCGTCACCGCGCCGGTCCACAGCGGGTAGTCAGGGGCCGGGACCAGCACCTCGTTGCCGTCGTCGATGAAGGCCTGCAGCACCATCGAGATCAGCTCGGAGACCCCGTTGCCGATGAAGACGTCGTTGACGTCGACGTCGCGCAGGCCGCGCTGCTGGTAGTACTGCGCGACCGCCGTCCGGGCGGGGTAGATGCCCTGGCTGTCGCTGTAGCCCTGGGCGTCGGGGAGGTGGTGCACCATGTCGGCGACGATCGCCTCGGGGGCCTCGAAGCCGAACGGGGCGGGGTTGCCGATGTTGAGCTTGAGGATCCGGTGGCCCTCGGCCTCGAGCCGCTGGGCCTCGACCAGGATCGGACCCCGGACGTCGTAGCGGACGTGATGGAGCTTCCTGCTCTGCCTGATCGGACGCACGCGCGCCATCCTCGCAGGTGGGAGGATGAGTCCATGAGCCGTACCGTGGTCCGGTTGACCCTGGACACGCTCGACGCGCTGCCCGCGCCGTGCCGCTCCTGCCTGTTCTGGGAGTGCGACGCCGTACGCCGGGACCGGGTCGAGGACCCGGCGGCGCACAAGCAGGCCTGGGTCTCGGAGGTGCTGCGCGAGTGGGGCTCGTGCGGGCGCGTGGCCCTGGACGGTGACCGGCTGGTCGGCTACCTGGTCTACGCCCCGCCCGGGTTCGTGCCGGGGGCGGCCGGCTTCCCGACGGCGCCGGTCTCCTCGGACGCGGTGCTGCTGACCACGGCGTACGTCGACCCGGCGGTGCGCGGCGGTGGCGTGGGTCGGATGCTGGTGCGGGCGATGGCGCGCGACCTGGTGGAGCGCGACATCCGGGCGGTGGAGGCGTTCGGCGACCAGCGGCCGACTGGTCGGGAGTCCCGGTGCACCGTGCCGGCCGACTTCCTCAGCGGGGTCGGCTTCCGCACCCAGCGCGCCCACCCGGTCACCCCGCGGATGCGGATGGACCTGCGGACCGCGCTCTCGTGGAAGAGCGAGGTCGAGGCCGCGCTGGAGCGGTTGGTGGGTGCGGTGCGCCCCGCAACGCAACCGCGGCGCGCCCCGGAGGGCACGCCGCGATCCTGATGCTGGGTCGATCTGCTTCTCGACTGCTCTGGTCTCGACACGGCCGTCGCGACCTCGTTCCTCGGTCGCGGGCCGAGCTCGACCTGGCCGACCTGCGGCCCTCAGGCTCCGCCCGAGGCCGCGGTCGGCTCAGATCACGTCGGAGAGCTCGTTGAGCAGCGCGGCCTTGGGCCGGGCGCCGACGATCGACTTCACGACCTCGCCACCCTGGTAGAGGTTGAGGGTCGGGATACCGGTCACGCGGTAGGAGGACGGCGTGACGGGGTTCTCGTCGACGTTCATCTTCACGATGGTGACCTTGTCACCGTGCTCGGCTGCGATCTCCTCGAGGATCGGGGCGACCTGGCGGCACGGGCCGCACCACTCGGCCCAGAAGTCGACGAGGACCGGCTTGTCGGCCTTGAGGACCTGGGCCTCGAACTCGGCGTCGGTGACGGCGGCAATGTTTCCCACAGCGGGTACCTCTCTCTGGTCTGTCTCTGGTCCGGGAGCGCCGAGGGGATCGGCGCGGTCTGTCTAGTGAACACCAGCGCCCGGGGAGTTGTTCCGGGCGCGCCGGAGGCTCCGCGACGGCGCAGCCCACGGGGTCGGACCCTCCGGCTACGCCGCGCCGTGGCGCGCATGGCCGAGTGACCGTCAGCGTGCCGGCGAACCCCTGTGGCGATGGGGTGACCCACCGTGTGCACCCGAGAACGGAGGCTCAGCCGCCGGAGGCCTGGACCGCTTCCTCGACGGCCTCCACGGTCTCGGCGGCCCCCCCGGCCGTCGAGGCCTCATGGTCCAACGCTGCGACGAACCGCTCTGCGTCCAGCGCCGCGGCGCAGCCGGTGCCGGCGGCGGTGATCGCCTGCCGGTAGTGGTGGTCGACGAGGTCGCCGGCGGCGAAGACGCCGGGGATGTTGGTGCGGGTCGAGGGGTGGTCGACCAGCACGTAGCCGTTGTCGTCGAGGTCGACCTGGCCGGTCAGCAGCTCCGAGCGGGGGTCGTGGCCGATCGCGATGAACAGCCCGGTCACCTCCAGCGGGCGCGTCTCGCCGGTGACGGTGTCGCGCAGGGTGACCGACTCGAGCCGCTCGTCGCCGTTGATCTCGGCGATCTCGGAGTTCCAGACCACCTCGAGCTTGGGGTCGTTGAAGGCGCGCTCCTGCATGATCTTCGACGCGCGGAGCTCCTCGCGACGGTGGATCAGGTAGACCTTCGAGCCGAAGCGGGTGAGGAAGGTGGCCTCCTCGATCGCGGAGTCGCCGCCGCCGACCACGGCGATGGCCTGGTCGCGGAAGAAGAAGCCGTCGCAGGTGGCGCACCAGGAGACCCCGCGCCCGGAGAGCTCCTCCTCGCGCGGGAGCCCGAGCTTGCGGTAGCCGGAGCCGGTCGCGAGCACGACGCTGCGGGCGGTGTAGGTCTCGGTGGCCGTCTTGACGACCTTGACGTCACCGGTGAGGTCCACCTCGACGACGTCGTCGGCGATCAGCTCGGCGCCGAAGCGCTCGGCCTGGGCCCGCATCTCGTCCATCAGCGCCGGACCCATGATCCCGTCGCGGAAGCCGGGGAAGTTCTCGACCTCGGTGGTGTTCATCAGCGCGCCACCGGCGGTGACCGAGCCCTCGAGGACGAGCGGCTTGAGGTCGGCTCGGGCGGCGTACAGCCCGGCGGTGTAGCCGGACGGGCCGGAACCGATCACGATGACGTTGCGGGGGTCGGACATGACGCTCCTTCGACGAGTACTGCGGTCACAACCGATCGTAGGGGAGCGTTGTTCCCCGGGCGGGAACGGCGCAGGCGATCACGGATAGGGCAGCGTCACCGAGCGGACCGCCTGCTCGCTGCCGCACAGGAACAGGTCGGCGACCTGGGTGTCGCCCTGGGGCAGGCGCAGCACCAGCCACCCGGGCGAGGCGTCGTAGACGACCGGGACGAAGCCGCCTCGGCCCCAGTCGCCGGGCTCGCAGACGTCGCGCACGGTTGCCCGGTCGAGCCGGCCGCGGGCGGAGACGAGGTCCTCGGCCGTCGCGCCGGGGTCGTCCTCGACGCTCCCCTCGCCGTAGGCGGACGACAGGCTGGCGGCATAGGTCTGGAGGTCCTCGACCTGGCGGGAGAAGCGTTGCTCGGTGATCCGGAAGGGGCGCCGCATGGCCGACTGCTCGTCGGCGGTCGCGCCGCCCTCGCCCGAGGCGTCCGGCGCGGCCTCCTCGGCGCTCATCGCACCCGGCTCCTCGCCGGAGTCGGCCGCGCCCGACTCGGAGGCCTGGTCGCCACCGCCGAGGTCGGAGCCGACGACCTGGCCGACGCCGACGCCGAGCACGACGACGGCTGCGGCGGCCAGCAGCATCCGACCGGCGCGGCGCCGACGGTCGGCGAGGTGGACGACGGCCGCCTCGCGCGCGGGCTCGTCGGCCAGGTCCGCGAGGACCCGGTCGAGCCGGGCGACCACGTCCTCGGGGGTGGGTCCGGCGTGGCGCGCGTCGGCGAGCAGGCGGCGTACCTCCTCCTCCTGCTCGGGGGACAGCGGGTCCTCGCTCACGGTGCGCACCTCCTCGGCTCGCTCGGGGTCTGGCTGGGCATGGCTGGTTCGGGGTCTGGCGGGGCTCAGGTGGTGGGTGGTCCCCGCGGGTCCGGTGATGGGACGGGCGTCGTGGGCGGCGGGTTCCCCGGGTCGGGGTGGTCCGGCTCACGCGCGGGGGCCAGCACGTCCAGCATGACGGCCAACCGGCTGCGCCCCCGCGAGCAGCGGGACTTCACGGTGCCGACCGCGCAGTCCAGCATCTCGGCGGCCTCCGCGACGGAGTAGCCCTCCATGTCGACCAGCACCAGTGCGGCGCGCTGCTCGGGGGGCAGCTGGCGCAGGGCGTCGACCACCTGCCGCCGACGCTCGGCGGCGACCGCCTCGTCACCCGGGTCGACGGGTCCGCTGGTGGCCAGCGAGCCGCGGTCGCCGCGCTCCTCGAGGTCGTCGGGCAGTGCCTCGGCGTGGCGCACCTTGGCCGCGCGCAGCCGGTCGAGGCAGGCGTTGACCACGACCCGGTGCAGCCACGTCGTCACCTGTGCCTCCCCGCGGAACGAGCCCGCCCGGCGGTACGCCGCCACCATCGCGTCCTGCAGCCCGTCGGCGGCGTCCTCGGGGTTGCCCATGGTGCGGAGCGCGACCGCCCAGAGCCGGTCGCGGTGGCGGGCGAAGAGCACGCCGAAGGCCTCGGGGTCACCGTGCACGTGGGCGGACAGGAGCGCGGCGTCGCCGCGCTCGTCGGTGACCCCGGCCGAGGTCATCCGCTGACCACGACCTCGGCGATCTCCCCGCGGAACCCACCGTCCACGGTCGGGAGGGAGGTGAACCACACCACGAGGTACTGCCCGGTGGCGGGTTCGTCGAGGCGGGTCCGGGTGCGGCCCTCCTCGGTGGTGGTCGTCTCCAGCGGGTCGAGGCCGGCCACGGCGGTCGGCTCCTCGTCGCTGAGGAAGTAGGTGATGTCGGCCGGGCCACCCAGTCTGGTCAGGTCGATCTGGGAGATCTCCTGCGAGCTGCCGAGGTCGACGACGACGCCGACCCCGGTCTTGAGGCCCGGCGGCGGGCCGAGCTGGTCGAAGTAGGTCTCGGTGCGCCACGCGGTGGTGTCGTCACCGTCGACGACGAGCGCCGCGAGCTCGGGGTACTCCTCCGGCGGGTCGCCCTGCGGGTCGAGGTCGGTGGCCGTCGAGCCCCTTGATCGGGGCGAGCGTCGGGGAGGGGGTGCTCGCGCTGCTCGGCGTCTCGGGCTCCGGCTCCGCACCGAGCAGGGTCTTGCCGCGGCCGAGGTTGTAGGCGATCACGACGCCCACGAGCAGCAGCAGCGACACCGCGATGATCAGGGCCAGCCGGAACCACGACCGGCCCGGGACCTCCTCGTCCTCGGCGTCGTCGTCCTCGGCGACCGGGATGATGCCGCTGCCGGTGCCCGGCCCGCTGTTCTCCCACGGCCAGTAGTCGCCGGTCTGGGCGACCGCGGCGCCGGGGCGCGCCGTCCGGGCCGGGCCGCCGTCGGCAGGCTCGGGGGCGAAGAGCGGGCGCTCCGGCGGGTCCTCGAAGGCCGGCGGGGGCGGGGGCGGCTCGCTGCGCTTCTCCAGCCAGGAGACGTCGTCGGCCTCGTCGTCGAAGATCGGCATCCCGGCCTGGGTCGGCATGTCGATCGGGTGCGCCGGGCGAGCTCACCGGCCCCTGCGGGTCGGGAGCCGCGGCGTGGTCGGGCGGGGCGACGACGGCGGGCGGCGGCGCGAAGGCGATGGTGTGCTCGCGGCTCGGGCTCCGGCGGGGCTCGGGCTCGGGGTCGGGGACCGTGGGCACCACCTGGGTCGGCTCGGTCGGCCCGGTCGGCCCGGTCGGTCGGTCGGCTGGGGCGGCTCGGGTCGCCGGCGCTCCGGCACCGCGAGCACGCCACCGGTCATGCCGCCGACCGGCGCCGGCTGGACGAGCCCGGTGGGGTCGCCGACGTACTCGGTCAGGGTGTCGGCGAGGCCGCGGGCGGTGTGGAGGTTGGCGGCGGTGGAGCCGGGGCCCTCGGCGTCCCACGGGTTGAGGACCTGGTCGCAGACGGAGTCGAGGACGCGCGGGATGCCGGCACGCACCTGGCGCGGGCGCAGCCAGCGACCGTGGTCGCGCATGGCCTCGGGCACGGCGGAGTCCGACTGGCCGGCCCAGCGACCGGTCAGCAGGAAGTAGAGCAGGCCGCCGAGGTCGGCGACGTCACCGGAGAGCTGGCCACGGGGTACGCCGAGCAGCGAGGCGTCGACGCAGAAGCCGATGATCCGCACCTGCCCGGTCTGGTCGACCAGCACGTTCTCGGGCACCAGCCGACCGTGGGCCACGCCGCTGCTCGTGGGCGCCGGCCAGCGCGGTCGCGACCTCGGAGACGATCCAGGCCGCCCGCCGCGACGGCAGCGGCCCCTCGTTGCCGACGAGGATGTCCAGCGAGCTGCCCGAGCCCCACTCGTGCACGACGTAGGCGAGGCCGTCGCGACGGTCCGCGTCGAGGACGCGCAGCAGCCGGCGGTCGTGGACGGTCGCGGAGAGCCGGGCCGCCTCCATCAGGTCGGTGGCCCGCTCGTCGTCCTCGGCCAGGCAGTGCAGGGCGACGTGGCGCTCGAGCACCCGGTCGTGCGCGCGCCAGAACCGGCCGTTGCCGCTCTCGGTGAGCAGGTCGACCAGCCGGTAGCGGTCGGCGAGCACGTCCCCCGGTCCGGCTGACTGCTGCACGTCACTCCCTGCTGTGTCTCTGCTGTGTCGCGCGTGTGGCTGGCCGTCGCGCCGGCTGGCATCCAACTGTAGGCCGCGTCACGTGCCGCGGCGCGTCGGGAATCGCCGCGTGACCGTGTCGAGCACGTCGGTGACCTCCGTCAACCGTGCCAGCCGGGCCAGTGCGACGAACAGCACGACGTCGACGAGCGCGACGGCGCCCGGCCCGCAGCAGCGCGACCACGAGCGCGGGGTCCTCGCCGAGACCCTGCAGCAGGCGGGCGGCCACCCAGGCCCCGGCCGTCGACACCGTGGCGACGAGCAGGAGGCGCGCCGCGAAGCTCGCCAGCGCGCGGAAGCCGAGCCCACCCAGTCCGCGCGCCAGCACCGCGGAGGAGACGCCGGCGCCGACGACGTACGACGCGGCGTACGCGAGGACCAGGGCGGGTGAGGTCTGCTCGGCGGTGGCCTGGCGGACCAGCAGCGAGGGCGGCCGCGACGTTGACGGCGGCGATGACGCACTGGATCAGGAACACGGTCCGGGTGCGCTCGAGGGCGTAGAACCCGCGCAGCATCAGGTAGTGGACGGTGAAGAAGACCAGGCCGATGCCGAACAGCGCGAGCGTGGGCGCGAACACCTCGTAGTTGTCCTTGCCCGCGCCGTAGCCCCAGATGACGTGCGCGGTGTCGCGCGCGACCAGCGGCAGCAGCAGCGCGAAGGGCACGACGATCGCGAGCGCGCTGCGCAGGGTGGAGGTGAGGGTCGCGGCCAGACGCGTGAGGTCGCCGTCCGCGGCGTACCGCGAGAGCTGGGGGAGCGCCGCGGTGGCCAGGGACACGGTGATGATCGAGTGCGGGACCATCACGATCAGGAACGCGAAGGAGTAGACGGTGTAGCCGGTGCCGGGGTCGCCGGGTCCGGCCTCGGCGGGGCCGCTGCTCGCGAGGTTGACCACGACCGTGTAGGCGATCTGGTTGACGATGACGAAGAGCACCGTCCAGACCCCGAGCCGCAGCGTGTGCCCCAGGCCGGTGCCGCGGAGGTCGAAGCGAGGACGCAACCGGATCCCGGCGGCGCGCAGCACCGGGACGAGCACCAGCAGCTGGGCCACGATGCCGATCGTCGAGCCCAGGCCGAGCAGCGTCTCCTCGCCGGGGCTGAAGGGCCCGACCAGCTCGGCGCCCTCGGCCGGGCCGAAGGCGACCAGGTAGGTCACGAGCACCGCGACCGCGATCAGGTTGTTGGCGATCGGCGCCCACATCATCGGGCCGAACCTGCCGCGTGCGTTGAGGATCTGGCCGAGCAGCACGAACATGCCGTAGAAGAAGACCTGCGGCAGGCAGAAGCGGGCGAAGTCGATGACCGACTGCTGGTGCTCGGCCAGCCGGGCCGAGTCGTAGGCGTCGCTGAGGTAGAGCTGCATCACCCACGGCGCCGCGACGACGAGCGCGATCGTGACGACGCCGAGGAAGAGCGCCGCCGCGGTGACGACCCGGTTGGTGTAGGCCTCGCCGCCGTCGGCGTCCTGCTTCTGGGAACGGACCAGCTGGGGGACCAGCACGGCGTTGAAGATGCCGCCGGCGAGCAGGATGTAGAGCATGTTCGGCACCGTGTTGGCGATGTTGAACAGCTCGGCGTGCAGCCCGCTGCCCAGCGCCGCGACCAGCAGTGCGGAGCGGACGTAGCCGCTGAGGCGCGACACCGTGGTGCCGGCCGCCATCACCGCACTCGAGGCGAGGATGGAGGAGCGACCCCCGTCGTCCTGCTCGTCGCCCCCGGCGGGCCCGCTCATGCGCGCTCGCTCCGCACCCGACGGACCAGCCGGATGCCGATGGCGAGGAAGAGCAGTCCGACCCCGACGCCGAGGATCAGCCAGATCACCTGGCTCACCTCGGCGGAGCGGATCGCCACGCGCTGCGAGGCGCCGAGCGCGTTGCCGGCCTCGTCGGTGAGGGTCACCTCGACGTAGTGCACGCCCGCCCGCGACGCATCGGCGTTGAGGAGCACCGTCTGCCTGCCCCCGGCCGCGAGCTCGATCGGCTCGGAGTCCGCGACGTCGACGGCGCCCAGGCTGATGGTGTGGAGCAGCACCGTCACCGGGTGGTCGAGCCGGTTGGTGACGGTGGCGAAGAAGTCGCCCTCGGAGCTGGAGAGGGTGACGCCCCGGGGGGCCCGCAGCCGGATCCGCTCGAGGCGTCGCTGGACCCACGCGGTGGAGAGGTCGGTGGCACGGCGGGCCTCCAGGGCCCGTTCGCGCTCGGTGTAGGACAGCGACGTGAGCGCCTCGTCGAGGGTATGGCCCGCGACCAGGTTGTTGCGCGGCAGCAGGTTGTCGAGGGTCGCGCCGGCGGCGATCAGGCGCTCGGCGGAGGTGAAGTTCTCCGGGTCGAGCTCGGTCAGCTCCTCGTCGACGGGGTAGAGCAGCTCCTCCGCGGGGACCTGGGCGTCGCCGCCGCCGAGGTCGTCGGCGTCGGTGAGCCGCAACCACGGCACCTCGTCGAGCCCCTCCCAGAAGATCGAGGGAGAGGTGACCTCCATGTCGTCGGGGATCACGGTCAGCAGCGGCGTGCGGTCGTGGAACATCAGGCGGACGGCCGCCTCGGCGAGGAACCGCTGCCGCAGCGCCAGCTCACCCAGGGGGTCACCCGGGCCGGGCCCGCCCTGCGCGGTGGCGGAGGAGGAGAAGAGCACCCGCTGCCGGCCCAGCCGCCCGGCCGCGCGCACCAGACCGTCGTCCACGGCGCGGTCGGTGAGGATCACGGTCTCCTCGCCCTGCAGCAGCGACATCACGTCCGCAGGGAGGTAGCCCTCGGGCGGCGCCACGGCCGGGCGTCGAGCGGACCTGCCAGCGGGACAGCTGGTCGCCCGGCCGGCGTACGGCGCGCTCGTAGGACTGGGGCGCGCTGGCGTGCGCGGCTGCGACGTCGGGATCGCCGTAGGCGAGCGTGAGGACGGACCCCACACGCAGCCCTTCCTGCAGCCGGCTCAGCCAGGTGGCGCCCGGGACCGCAGCCTGGTTCTCGGGCCGCTCACCCTCCGGTCCGGAGCCGTCCCCGGGCTCGACGATCTCCGCGGAGGGCTCGCCGCTGCCGGGAGCGTCGGACTCCTCCGGGCTGGCCCCCGCCACCCTCCTCGTCCGGGGGCGGCAGCACCTCCTCGAGCGATCGGCCGGGGTTGCCGTCGACGAGCCGGGCCACGGCGTCCGGGACGGCAGGATCGACCAGCCAGGTCACCGGGTTGCCGTCCGCGGCGGCGCCGAGGTCGACCAGCGACCGCAGCCTCCCGCCGGCACCGAGGTCCGCGGCCCAGCGGCGCAGCGAGCTCAGTCGCCCGTCCGGCGCGTGCCGCACGGAGTGCCGCAGCGGCACCACGACCGCGGCGTTCTCCGTGCCCTCGACGTCGTCGGGCACCAGCGGGATCAGCGTCCGGGCCCGACCGTCGGCCACCGTGTCGCGGCAGTCGTTGGTGTTGCCGAGCGCGTGCGTGCCGAACCAGTAGACGCCAGGCTCCGAGACCGGCAGCTGGTTGCGGCGCAGCGAGAGGGAGTACGACGCGGTCTCGCCCGGCGCCAGCCCGCCGGTGTCGTCGAAGGTGCCGTCGATGGTGATCCGGTCGCCCACCTCGGCGTCGAGGGGCGTGTCGGCGGTGGCCGCGAGCTCGGCGGAGCTGGTGAGGGGAACGTCGTCGATGAAGGCGTACACCTTGATGTTGCGCCAGCGCTCCTCGGAGGAGTTGGTGACCGTGCCGGTGAGCTCGACCTTCCCGGAGGTGGGCAGGTGGCCCGGGGTGAGGGTGTCGAGGCTGACCTGCAGCGGCTCCTCGCCCGGCGCGAGCACGCGAGCGGCGACGGCCGGGGCGGTGCGCAGGGTCGTCGAGGGATCCGGTCGGCGGCCGCGGGCGAGGCCACCCCGAGCACCGGTGCCAGGGTCGCCGCGGCGACCGCCCCGACCGCCACGAGGGCAGGCAGGAAGGGGGACCGGTCACGCACGCGCCGACTCTATCCGGCGCACCCGTCCCGCCCGGGTGCCCCACGAGGCGGGTCGGCGGCTGGTCGTGAACTAGAGTTCGCGGTCGTGTCGACGCCCGTCCCGCCCGCCGGAGAGCCCGCGCGGAACCCTGTCCCGAGCCCCGGCTGGACCCTGGTCGAGGCACAGCGATCGATGGCCGCCGAGCTCGACCGGCTGGCCCCGGTCCTCGAGCCCCTCGGCGCCCGGTTCGTGGCGGCCGGTCACGAGCTCCACCTGGTCGGCGGTCCGGTGCGGGACGCGCTGCTCGGGCGACAGGTCAGCGACCTCGACCTGACGACCTCGGCGCGGCCGGAGGAGACCGAGCGGCTGCTGGCGGGCTGGGCGGACGCGATCTGGGACATGGGGCGCGCCTTCGGCACCATCGGGTGTCGCCGGGGTCCGTGGCAGGTGGAGATCACCACCTACCGCTCGGAGCGCTACGACCCTGCGTCCCGCAAGCCCGACGTCGCCTTCGGGGACAACCTCGACGGTGACCTCGGCCGTCGGGACTTCACCGTCAACGCGATGGCGGTCCGGCTCGGCGACCGTGCCTTCGAGGACCCCCACGGCGGTGTGGTGGACCTGGCGAACGGCGTGCTCCGCACCCCCGGCGCCCCCGAGGACTCCTTCTCCGACGACCCGCTGCGGATGATGCGGGCCGCGCGCTTCGCCGCCCAGCTCGGCTTCGACGTGGCGCCCGAGGTGGTCACCGCGATGACCGCGATGGCCGAGCGGATCGAGATCATCTCGGCCGAGCGGGTGCGTGACGAGCTGGTGAAGCTGGTGTGCGCGCCCCAGCCCCGCCGTGGCCTGACCCTGCTCGCGGAGACCGGTCTCGCCGCACGGGTGCTGCCCGAGCTGCCGGCGCTCGCCCTCGAGCGCGACGAGCACCACCGCCACAAGGACGTCTACGAGCACACCCTCACCGTCCTCGAGCAGGCGATCGACCTCGAGCACCGACTGGGGTCCGCACCGGACTTCACCGTCCGCTTCGCCGCGCTCATGCACGACGTCGGCAAGCCGCGCACCCGCCGTTTCGCCGAGGACGGCAGCGTCACGTTCCACCACCACGACGTGGTGGGAGCCAAGCTGACCCGCAAGCGGATGAAGGCGCTGCGGTTCTCCGGCGACGAGATCGACGCCGTCTCCCACCTCGTCGAGCTGCACCTGCGCTTCCACGGCTACGGCGACGGGGAGTGGACCGACTCCGCCGTACGCCGCTACGTGCGCGACGCCGGCGACCAGCTCGAGCGGCTGCACATCCTCACCCGGGCCGACTGCACCACCCGCAACCGGCGCAAGGCCGAGCGGCTGCGCCGCAGCTACGACGACCTCGAGACCCGGATCGCGCGGCTGAGGGAGGCCGAGGAGCTCGCGGCGATCCGCCCCGACCTCGACGGCACCCAGATCATGGCGCTGCTCGACATCGGTCCCGGTCGGGACGTCGGCGCGGCGTACCGCTTCCTGATGGAGCTGCGGCTCGACGAGGGCTCGCTGGGCGAGCAGGAGGCGAGCCGCCGGCTGCTCGCCTGGTGGGCGGATCGGAGCTGATTGCTACCCGCCGGTAGCATCGATGGGCATGAGCACCCCCGAGACGCTGCACGACTCCGTCGACATCGCCGCCCCGCCCGAGCGGGTCTGGTCCCTGGTCACCGACCTGGCCCGGATGGCGCCGTGGAGCCCGCAGGTCGTGAAGTCGTTCGTGTCCCGCGGCCCGGTGCAGCTCGGCACCCGGGCGTTCAACGTCAACCGCAAGGGCCTGCTGGTCTGGCCGACGCGCAGCAAGGTCGTGGTCTTCGAGCCGCACCGTGAGTTCGCGTTCCGGGTCAAGGACAACGCGACGATCTGGGCGTTCGTCCTCGAGCCCGCGACGCGTCGACGGTGCCGCCGGCACCCGGCTGGTGCAGGAGCGTCGCGCCCCCGACGGCATCACCCCCCTCTCCACCCGGCTCCAGGACGCCGTGCTCGGTGGCGTCGAGTCCTTCACCGGCGAGCTGCGCGACGGCATGCGCCAGACGCTCGAGCGGATCAAGGCCGAGGCCGAGGCCTGACGGCTCCGGTCCCGGACCCGACTCCTGCGGTGGTGCTGCTACTTGTGCGGGTCAGCACTCGCGGCACCGGCCACAGCACCGCGGAGGACGGATCCCAGCGCCGGGAGCGGGCCGGGCAGCAGCGACCCGCACCAGCAGCGTCGCGCGGGTGCCACGTCGATCGGCTTGACGCAGGCTGCGGGGCGACACACGTCGACGGCGGACCTGGTCAGCAGGGCGACAAGACGCGGATGAGCGATGACTTGCGATGGGGACGCCGGTCAGACCTTCGAGACGCCTCGTCCGACCAGGAAGGATCCCCCAGGCGCAGCCACGGCCCTCTCGACGTCCGCTTCACCGCGACGTAGGGGAACGTCCGGGACGCGGCACGACGACCAGGACGTGCGTTCAGCTATCCGACTCCGCGGCGATACTTCGGAACCCGCGGCTTGGTCAAGGTTTCCGGCACCGTCGACGATGAACCCTTCGACGGCGCATTCATGGCCCTGGGTGATGGCACCCACAGGGTCCCGATCGCTGCGGCGATCCGGCGAGACCATCGGGAAGGACGACGACGATCAGGTGGACCTGCACCTGACGTCGCGGCGCGGCTGACGGCGACTGCGCCGAGGTGGTGGCTCTCACCCGGTGTGACAGGCGGCCAGTCTGCACTCCGTCAGCCCACTCCCCTGGGTATGGCCGCGACGCACCGGCGCTCGAGGTCGCGCTGGCGCCGCCATCGCTGCACCAGCCCGGGCGGACGCCCCAGGCCGGTGCGGGTCGTCTCCTCGTCCACCTGCAGGCCGACACCGTCCCACCAGCCGCGGGAGGTCCACTGGGTCCACTGCTCCAGGTCCGGGAACGACGCGTCCTGCCCGAACAGCACCGCCGGACCGGGCGGCGGCGGGTCCTGGGACGCGAGGGAGAGCAGCGCGGGGTCGTCGTCGGCGAGTCGCGCGACGCGCACCGCCAGCCCGTCGGCTGCCGCCACGACGAGGAGGTGGTCGCGAGCAGGATCCTCGCGCGTCGGCACCTGCGCGACGGCGTCCACGTCGATCTCGAGGAGCAGGCGCGGGAGGTACCACCAGTGCTCGCGCTGCAGGAGGGGCGAGTCAGCCAGGGCTCGCGCTGGCGGGTAGCGGCGGAGCTCCTGGGGCAGGAGGTCGGTCGCGAACAGGTCACCGGACGGGTCCTCGACGAGCCGTGGCTTCCCGACCAGGACGAGGGGGCCGAACGCCGTACCCGTCGAGCGCGGCTCGGTCAGGCTGAGGGTGACCACGGGAGAGCCCGCGACCTCCCTGGCGAGGTCCGCGTCGGCGTACGTGAACGCGAGCACTGGCACGTCCTCGTGCACGAGGGGTACGACGCCGCGGACCCGTGGCTGGCCCGATGCCAGCCAGCCGACCTCCGCCAGTGACGACGCCGAGATCCGTTCCGTGATCACGGTTGTCACCCTGTCACAGCGCCAGTCAGGCAACGCCCAGGTGATTGAGGTCACGCCCTCGGGAGGTGCATGATGAGGGAGGAGTCACCTCGTGCGGTCGGCGACCAGCCGTCCGGGACCGCCTGGAAGGAGCTCGACCGATGCCCGCTGTCGCTGTCGCCGCCGTCGTGGGAGTGATGTTCTTCGTCGGCTACCGCTACTACTCGGCCTACCTCGCCGACCGCATCTATGCCCTGGACCCGGCGTTCGTCACGCCCGCGCACCAGTTGAAGGACGGGATCGACTTCGTCCCCACCAACAAGCACGTGGTCTTCGGCCACCACTTCACCTCTGTTGCCGGCGCTGCGCCGATCGTCGGTCCGGCGATCGCGGTCTTCTGGGGTTGGGGGCCGGCACTGGCCTGGATCGCGCTGGGCACGATCTTCGCCGCAGGGGTCCACGACTTCGGGTCGCTGGCGGTCTCGCTGCGCCACCGGGCCAAGAACATCGGCACGATCGCGCAGGACGTGATCAGCAAGCGCGCCCGGACGCTCTTCCTGCTGATCATCTTCTTCCTGCTGACGCTCGTGAACGCGGTGTTCGCGGTGGTGATCGCGGGCCTCTTCGTCGCCAATCCGGGTGCCGTGATCCCGATCGTCGTCGAGATCCCGCTCGCGATGTTCATCGGCCAGTACATCTACAAGACGCGCTCGGCGGCCCTGGTGCCCTCGGTCCTCGGGGTCATCGGCCTCTACCTGCTGATCTGGGTCGGGCAGCAGTACCCCGTCGACCTCGCCCCGGTCGCCGAGGCGATCGGGATGGACGCCAAGACCCTGTGGGTGATCCTGCTGTTCGCCTACACCTTCGTGGCCTCCAGGCTTCCGGTGTGGATGCTGCTCCAGCCGCGGGACTACATCAACTCCCACCAGCTGTTCATCGCCCTCGGCGTGATCGGCCTGGGCATGCTGGTCGGCTGGAACAAGATCGTCGCGCCGATGGTCAACGACGTACCGGCGGGCTCTCCGTCGATCTTCCCGTTCCTGTTCATCACGATCGCCTGCGGGGCGATCTCCGGGTTCCACTCCCTGGTCTCGTCGGGGACGACGGCCAAGCAGGTCGACAAGGAGACCGACGCCCGCTACATCGGCTACATGGGTGCCGTGGGTGAAGGCAGTCTCGCGACCGGGGCCGTCCTCGCGGTGACTGCCGGCGTGGTCGCGACCCGCAGCGACTGGGAAGCGCTCTACCCCGACTTCGCCACCGCCTCCGGGGGTGCGGTGGGCAACTTCGTCAACGGTGTCGCGGTGTTCGCCAACAACCTCGGCATCCCGCTCGACCTGGCCGTCATCTTCGCGGCCGTCGTGGTCATCTCCTTCGCCGCCACGACCATGGACACCGGGGTCCGCCTCCAGCGCTACATCGTCCAGGAGATCGCGGAGCTGGCGGGCTGGCACAAGCTCGCACGCAACCTGACGCTCGCGGGCCTCGTGGCGGTCGCGGTCCCGCTGGCCATGGCCCTGATCCCGGGCGGCGGCGACGCCGGCTACACCTTCGGTGTGCTCTGGCGGCTCTTCGGCACCACCAACCAGCTCACCGCAGGTCTCGCGCTCACCGTCGTGGCCGTGTGGGTGCTCCGGATGAAGCGCAACCCGCTGCCCGCCGTGATCCCGCTGGTCTTCCTGCTGGCGATGACCACGTGGGCGCTGTTCAGCCAGTTCTGGGACTTCGTCCAGGGCGAGTCGTGGAGCGAGCGTTGGGTGCTCGCCCCGCTCGACGCGGTCATCTTCATCCTCGCGGTGTGGCTGATCGTCGAGGCTGTCGGGGTGTTGCGTCGTGGCGGCCGCCGCGAGTACGACGAGGCGGGCAGCCCGGTGGGCGACGACGCGGACGTCACCACGCGATGACCACCAGCGTCGTGCTCGTGCGGCCCTGGACCGACGCCCACGGCGGCACCGGATGCTGCGGCGGCGACGCCCGCGACGGCATCTGCTTCGAGGGCCGGATCGACGGTCCGCGCGAGCACGACGCGGGTGTGGCGGCCGTCGCCGAGGCCTACCTCCGGCTGCAGGCAGAGGTCCCCGACGTCGACGTCCAGATCGTCGGTGTCGACAACACCGCCTACCTCCTGCCGAGCGTGTTCCGGGCGGTGCGCCGCCGGCGGGGGGCCTGGGCCGCGCTGGTCGAGGCGAACCGCGCCACCACGGGCGGCTCACTGCTGATCGACGGTGACCGCGTCGGGGACGTCCAGGAGATGGGCATCGACGCCGTCGTGACGGAGGTACGCCGCCGCGCCGAGCCGTGACCGCACGCTCGCTACGCTGGCCCGGGTGACGACGACCCCCGCGACCCTCCGGCTCGGCAGCCGGTTCGCCACCGAGCTCGCCGAGCTGGCGCTGCCCTGGCAGGCCGAGGAAGCGCCGGCTCCGCGGCTGTTGGTGCTCAACGCTCCGCTGGCCGCCGAGCTGGGTGTCGAGCCGGACGCGCTGCGCGGCCCGGACGGACTCCGGTTCCTCACCGGCACGTCGGTGCCGCCCGGTGCCAGCCCGGTCGCCCAGGCCTACGCCGGCCATCAGTTCGGCAGCTACTCGCCGCGGCTCGGTGACGGCCGGGCGCTCCTCCTCGGCGAGCTGGTCGACCGCGAGGGTCGGCTGCGGGACCTCCACCTGAAGGGGTCCGGGCGGACGCCGTTCTCCCGCGGCGGCGACGGCCGCGCCGCCGTCGGTCCCATGCTGCGCGAGCACGTCGTGAGCGAAGCCATGCACGCCCTCGGCATACCGACGACCCGAGCACTCGCGGTCGTCGCCACCGGTCGTCAGGTGCAACGAGAGAGCGTCCTCCCCGGAGCCGTGCTGGCCCGGGTGGCGAGCAGCCACCTGCGCGTGGGCAGCTTCCAGTACGCCGCGGCGACCGGCGACGGGGAGCTGGTGCGACGGCTGGCCGATCACGCGATCGAGCGGCACTACCCCGCTGCAGGCTCCGCGGAGAACCGGTACCAGGCGTTGCTCGAGGCCGTGGTCGCGACCCAGGCCGATCTCGTGGCCCGGTGGATGCTCGTCGGCTTCGTCCACGGCGTGATGAACAGCGACAACATGACGATCTCGGGCGAGACCATCGACTACGGACCGTGCGCGTTCATGGAGGCGTTCGACCCCGCCACGGTCTTCAGCTCGATCGACACCGGCGGCCGGTACGCCTACGGCAACCAGCCCGTGCTCGCCGAGTGGAACCTCGCGCGCTTCGCCGAGACGTTCCTCCCGCTGCTCGCCGAGGACCAGGACGCAGCGGTAGCGCTCGCCACGGAGTCGCTGGCCGTGTTTCGCGAGCGCTACTCGGCGGCGTGGTCGGCAGGTCTCCGAGCGAAGCTCGGGCTCCCGTCGGATGTGAGCGACGCCGCCGCGGCCGAACTCGGCGAGGAGCTGGTCGACCTCTTCCACGGCAGCCACGTCGACTGGACCAGCGGCTTCCGCGCCCTCGGGCCAGCAGCGCGCGGCGACGCAGCGCCCCTCCGAGACCTGTTCCTCGACCTGGCCGCCCTCGACGACTGGCTCGTCCGGTGGCGGGCGCTCGACCCCGTCCCCGACCTGCTGGACCGCACCAACCCGGTCTACGTCCCCCGCAACCATCTGGTGGAGGAGGCGCTCGACGCCGCAACGGCCGGTGACCTCCAGCCGCTCGAGCGGCTCCTCGACGTCCTCGAGCGCCCCTTCGAGGAACGGCCGGGCCTGGAGCGCTACGCCGCGCCGGCTCCGGAGGACTTCGGCCGCTACACCACCTACTGCGGCACCTGAGTCCCGCCGACAGTGAGCCGTACCCCCACGTCTGGCCGGGTCACTCGCGGCGGATAGACGCGCCATTCGTGTGCCCGCGAATCCTTTGCGGGGTCATGGGTACGGCGATCGCGTGACAGACACCGAGCGCGGCTTCATCACCACTATCGGTGCTCAAGCTCCCGAGGCTGCCGAGGGACGGGCGTCGCTGACGGTGGATGTCGAGGATCGTCACCTCAACGCGGCCGGCACTGTGCACGGCGGCATGCTTGCGACCTTGGTGGACGCGACCATGGGCGCAGCCATCCGAAGTGCCGTCGAAGACGAGACGCCTGCCACTAGTCAGCTGACGCTCACCTTTCTTCGCCCCGGCGGGCCCGGTCGGCTCATCGTTACAGCCGAGGTGCGGAAGCGAGGAGACAGCATCACGGTATGCGAAGCGGACGTCGAGCAGGATGGCAAGTCGCTCGTACATGCGCTTGCCACCTTCGCCCTGCTGAAGGACTGACGCCGACGGGCGGAATGACGCGGCAGGTTGCCGCACCCTCGCCCCATCGGCGATCGGTCGCTGGCGCGGCGGATCGACGTGTCGCAACAAGGGGGCGTGACTAGCATGGGCTGATGGGCACAAACGGCGCTGGCGGACACCGCAGCCGACTGCCTGCCTATGACTGCTGTGACGACGAGGACGGCGCTCGCTGACGGTTCGACCCGTCAGCCCTCTCCCTCACTCACCTATCCCTCGTCCTAGGGAGTCACAGTCATGCCCCGAACCACCTCGTCCCGTCACGTCCTGCTCGTCGTCTCCGCAACCGCCTGCTGGGGCATCGGCACGGTCCTCAGCAAGCGAGTGCTCGATGGCGGAGTCGCGCCATTGACCCTGCTGGTCATCGAGCTGGCCGCCAGCACCCTGCTGCTCGGGCTCGGAGCGCTCATGCTCGGAGCTCGCCCCACATGGTCGCCCGAGCTCGGCCGACTTGCTCTGCTCGGCGTACTCAACCCCGGCGTCGCCTACGCACTCGGGCTGCTCGGTCTGGCGTCGATCACCGCCAGCCTCTCGGTGCTCATCTGGGCGACCGAGCCCGTCCTCATCATGCTGCT
The DNA here is from genome assembly GCA_963754575.1 of uncultured Actinomycetota bacterium. Lineage (GTDB taxonomy): Bacteria > Actinomycetota > Actinomycetes > Propionibacteriales > Nocardioidaceae > Nocardioides. The sequence goes on from CAVWGQ010000027.1 coordinate 709,007, forward strand.
TGCCGTGCTCATCCTGCGCGAACGCGTCGCAGCCGCCACCATGGTCGGCGTCGCAGTCGCGCTGGCAGGAGTCGCACTGGTCCTCTATCGCCCCGGCGCCTATGGAGACGCGACCGGGATCGGTCTCACGACCGCCGCAGTGTCTGCTTGCGCGGTGTACGCCGTGCTGACTCGTCGACTGTTGCTCGACGACGGTTCTCTGGAGGTCGTCCTCGTGCAGCAGGTCGCGGCTCTGTGCTTCGCCCTCGCTCTCGCGGGGACGTCCGGTTTCGTGGGTCTGTCCAGCCTCGGATTGCCGGACGACCTGGCAACGTGGGCACTCGCGGCCACGTCCGGCATCGTCTACTACGGCTTCGCCTTCTGGTTCTTCGTCGGCGGTCTGCGCGGCGTACCGGCCTCGGTTGCCGGAAGCCTGTTCCCGCTGATCCCGGTCTTCGGGCTCGCAGCTGCGTACGTGGCGGGTGATCGCCTCAGCGACCGTCAGTGGGTCGGCGCAGGGATAGTCGTCATCGCGACCGGTGTCGCCGCGGTCCACCACCTCACCCGGGGCAGCGCCACCTCAACACCATGAGCGCACGACTGGAGCGCGCCGACAGGCGGCGGATAGACGCACCAGCACAACGCACTCATTGCGCCATAGCGGGTGCCCCGCTCTCTAGCGGGGCCTGCTCTTGGGTCCTGGTCGAGCGCACGGTCGGGCTCAACGAGCCGGATATGCCGCCCGACTTCGATCGGGCCACCGCGGCGGGGCATGACCATGATCGACCCCACTCGCTGTCCGACCCTAGGCGCGCTGCACGTCGTGACCACTGACATGGAGTTGGCGTGGGATAGCGTGCCAGAGATGACCCTGCATCACGTGAGACGTGGGAGCGGCAGCCCCCTGTTGCTCGTGCATGGTCTGGGTGCAGGTTGGAGGTCGTGGCTTCCGATCATCGAGGCCCTGGCCGAGCAGCGCGAGGTGATCGCTGTCGACCTACCTGGGTTCGGTGAGAGTGCCTCGTTGACCGGCGAAGTCTCAATCGCCACCTTGACCGACTCCGTCGCGGAGTTCATCCGCGAACAGGGGTTGGACGGGGTGTCGACCGCTGGCCAGTCGATGGGCGGCCGGATGGTGCTCGAGCTCGCGCGACGGGGAGTCGGTGGCGACACCGTCGCTCTGGATCCGGGGGGCTTTTGGAGCGACCGTGAGCTCAGGGTCTTCAGTGCCACGTTGCGACCGTCGATCTCTCTTGTCCGAGCAATGCGCTCCAGGTTGCCCGCGCTGCTCGACAATCCCGCTGGCCGAACAGTGCTCCTCGCGCAGCTCTCGGCGCGGCCCTGGGCGCTCTCGTGCGAGACAGTGCTGCCCGACGTACGCGGGCTTGCCGACGCCCCGGCGACCAGCGCGGCCATGGACGCTCTGACCAAAGGCCCCAAGCAGCATGGCGCCCCGGCAGGCACGGTGCCCGGCCGGGTCACGATCGGTTGGGGACGTCGTGACCTGGTGACCGTGCCGAGGCAGGCCACCCGGGCAACGGAGCTCTTCCCCGACGCCGTTCTGCACTGGTTCGAGCGGTGCGGCCACTTCCCGCAGTGGGACGCACCGGAGGAAGCCACGCGATTGATCCTGGAGGGCACGAGTTGACGATGGCGCTCCGCCTGGCTGAGGCGAGCGCTATCGTTTGACAATCGGCCCGTTGACCAGCCGTCCTCGTCCGGGCAGCACCCCACGCGTGGCATCCGTGCGTCACAGTGGTGGGGTGATCACCGTCCTGCTGCGCTACGACCACCACGTCGACCACACCTTCCTGGAGGCGACGCACTACCGCGACGACGACAGCGTCCTCACGGTGTACGCCGGGGACCAGGAGATCGCTCGCTTCCCGGTGGGCTCCTGGGACGGCGTGTACCGACATGAGAGCACCTGGGTGCGCGAGAAGGACGGGAGAGAGCGACCGGCCCAACGGCTCGAGGCCCGGCTCACTGCGGGAGACTGACAACAACTTCGAGGCACCACGACCCCGAGGGCTCATGCGCGATGACCGTAAGCGCGATGCAGGACGAGCAGTGATCGCCTCCCGCTCGAGCCAGTTCTTTCGAAGGTGGACCCGTGATTGCACTGGGGTCCGACGTGCTGAAGTCGCTGGCCGGGCGGTACTCGGACCATCCGGACTTCCGAGCCGACTGGTGGCCTAGCTCCCTCGGTCGCGGCGGGGTGACGACCTGTCGAAGGGCGCTGATCGCGGACGTCCGTCCGGGACGTGCCGGACGGGCTCCGGGTGCTCGATGGCAGGCTTGGAGCAACGTGTTTGGTCTGGGGTAGGAGTCGGGATGGCCAGCAGTCGCTTCCGCGGAGAGATCGTCGGTGTAGGCAGTCGCAGCGGTGTCCGGATCGTCGTCGGGCGTTGGAAGTCCTCGCCACTTGGTGCGTTCGCGGACGTGATGGTCGAAACGGCCCAGGGACACCGGGTGCTCCTGGCCCCCAATGCGCGGGTCGCGGAGTTCGTGGAGGCGACCTACCGCTTCGACAGTGTGCGCATCGAGGGAGTGCATGTCGAGGAGCATGCCGATGGCGGCTGGTTGGTCCGGTCGCCGTCGCTCGTTCTCGACGTGGCGTTCGGCCGTAGGACGCCTCTGGGGCGCCTCCTGCGACTGGTGCCTCCTCGGGTCGCGGAAAGCCCAGTGTGGTGCACGGTGACGGACTCCGTGGCACGCGTCGCTCTGCGCGGAGTTCGCACCCGTGGCACCGCAGGCGGCGGCCGCCGGGAGTGGTACGGGGCCACCGACCACCACGCCGTCACCAGCTTGTCCGGGTTCTTCGACGGAGTGGACCTCGGCGACCTGCGCCCGGTGGTGCCTTCGCCGCGGTTCGGCTTCTCTTCAACCCCTGCGTCACCGTCGATCACCCAGGTGGTGACGACTGTGGCTTGGTGACTGCCAGAGCTGGTTCGAATTCTCCGAGGCGCCCGCCCGCAGTGGCCTCCCAGCGGGGTTCGATGACGACCGATGATCGGTCGGCAGCGCTGTCAGCTCGGGCGGCGCGATGAGGTCTGGCGGACCGTTCTTCGGCTTCGGCGAGTACGAGGCTGGACAGCGTCTCACGCTCAGGGTGCTCGTGTGGCCGTAGCGCCTGCTGTCCCCACGTCGCGCCCGAATGCCGACGTCGGCAACACGCGGTCTGTGCGTCGCGTCCAACGCGGCGGAATGGCGTACCCGGACGGCGGGGCCCTGACCGCCGACGCAGCAGGGGCGGTGACCGTCTCCGGTCACCGCCCCTGCTGTCGAAGGCCTACGTGCGCCGCGGGTTTCGAGGCTCGGCCGCAGGCGGCCTCGCACCTCAAGCCCCCGGCGTACCACCGGGATCGGGCGTCCTCACCCCAACCCCGGCCTGTCACCAGTGCGGGGCGGCCTCAGCCGCCGACGGGGTGGGTCACTCTTCTCCGCGAATGAACGCCTCGACGCGGGCGCGGCCCTCGTCGTCGGGGAGCTGCACCGGCGGGCTCTTCATGAGGTACGACGAGGCGCCGATGAGCGGCCCGCCGATACCGCGGTCGAGGGCGATCTTGGCGGCCCGGATCGCGTCGATGATGATGCCCGCGGAGTTGGGGGAGTCCCAGACCTCGAGCTTGTACTCGAGGTTGATCGGGGCGTCGCCGAACGCGCGGCCCTCGAGCCGGACGTAGGCCCACTTGCGGTCGTCGAGCCACTGCACGTAGTCGGACGGGCCGATGTGCACGTTGCGGCTGTCGATCTTGTCGGCCAGCTCGCCGGTCAGGTTGGAGGTGACGGCCTGGGTCTTGGAGACCTTCTTCGACTCCAGCCGGTCGCGCTCCAGCATGTTCTTGAAGTCCATGTTGCCGCCGACGTTGAGCTGGTAGGTCCGGTCGAGGGCCACACCTCGGTCCTCGAACAGCTTGGCCATCACCCGGTGGGTGATGGTCGCGCCGACCTGGCTCTTGATGTCGTCGCCGACGATCGGGACGCCGGCGTCCTCGAACTTCTTGGCCCACACGGGGTCGGAGGCGATGAAGACGGGGAGCGCGTTGACGAAGCCGACGCCCGCGTCGATCGCGCACTGGGCGTAGAACTTGTCGGCCTCCTCGGAGCCCACCGGCAGGTAGGACACCATCACGTCGACCTGGCGCTCCTTGAGCGTCGCCACGATGTCGACCGGCTCGGCGCCGGACTCCTCGATGGTCTCCCGGTAGTACTTCCCGAGGCCGTCGAGAGTGTGCCCGCGCTGGACGTCCACGCCGAGCGTGGGGACGTCGGCGATCTTGATCGTGTTGTTCTCCGAGGCGTTGATCGCCTCCGAGAGGTCCTTGCCGACCTTCTTGTCGTCGACGTCGAACGCCGCGACGAACTCCACGTCCTTGACGTGGTAGTCGCCGAACGCGACGTGCATGAGGCCGGGGACCGTGGCACTCGCGTCCGCGTTCTTGTAGTACTCCACGCCCTGGATCAGCGACGTGGCGCAGTTGCCCACGCCCACGATTGCTACTCGTACCGCACCCATGTGGGGTTCCCTTCTGGTTCGAACGGTCTCGTTCTCGGTGTCATCTCGGATGTCGTTCAGCCCGCTGGGGGCTTGCTGGGGGTCGTGCTCGGGGGCGTGCTGTCGGTCGTGCTGGGGGTACCGGCATCGTCGACGGCAGCCCCTCCGGCGCGCTCGGCGTTGATCAGCTCGGAGAGCCAGAGCACCTCGCGCTCGACCGACTCCACGCCGTGACGCTGCAGCTCCTGCGCGTAGCGGTCGACCTCCTGCTGGGTCATCGCCAGCTCCTTCTGCACCCGCTCGAGCCGTTCCTGGAGGCGGCTGCGGCGGCCCTCGAGCACGCGGAGCCGGATCTCCATGTCGGTACGGCCGAAGAAGGCGAACCTGATGTCGAAGTTGTCGTCCTCCCACGCGGTGGGACCGACCTCGCACATCAGCCGCTGGAACTCCACGTCCCCCGCCTCGGTGAGCTGGTAGACGATCCGCGGGCGACGGCTGGTGGTGACCGCCGGCGTGGACTCCTCGATCAGGTTGCTGCGCAGCATCTTCTTCAGCGCGGGGTAGAGCGAGCCGTAGGACAGCACCCGCCCCCAGCCGAGCATCAGGTTGAGCCGCTTGCGCAGCTCGTACCCGTGCATGGGTGCCTCGTGCAGCAGTCCGAGGACTGCGAGCTCGATGGTCTCCCCGCGACGTGCCATGCGACCTATCGTACCGATATATCCGGGATGTCGTGAGCGGCGGGGCGCCGGGTGTCGGCGTACGACGGTTCGGGGCTGGTGGGCCTGCTTGCGTACCCTGAATCCGCTACACGTCTTCCCCGACCCCGAAAGACTGCCCCTGTGAGTGGAAAGCGCCGGGCCCAGGGCCCGCCCGTGACCAAGAAGTCGGCTCCCACGAGCTCGGCCAAGGGCCGCCAAGAAGCCCGGGTCCAAGCCCGGGTCCAAGCCCGGCACGAAGCCGCCGCGGAGTCGTTGGCGCAAGCTCGGCATCGCCCTGCTGGTGATGACGCTGATCGGCTCCCTGCTCGGGGTGGGCGCGTTCATCGTGCTCTACCAGACGATCGACGTGCCGGACCCCAACGAGGACTTCGAGACCCAGACCTCGTTCGTGTTCTATGCCGACGGCGAGTCGCAGCTCGGGCAGTTCGCGACCCAGAACCGGGAGTCGATCCCGCTCGACGAGATGCCGGAGTCGATCAAGGACGGCGTGGTCGCGGCGGAGGACCGCACGTTCTGGACCAACCAGGGCATCGACCCCAAGGGCATCGTCCGGGCGGCCTTCAGCAACGCCCGCGGCGGGAACACCCAGGGCGCCTCGACGATCACCCAGCAGTACGTGAAGATCCTCTACCTCACGCAGGAGCAGACGCTCACCCGCAAGCTCAAGGAAGCCTTCATCTCGCTCAAGCTGCAGCGCGAGCTGACCAAGGAGCAGATCCTCGAGGGCTACCTCAACACCATCTACTTCGGTCGCGGTGCGTACGGCGTCCAGGCGGCGGCGAAGGCGTACTTCGACAAGGAGGCCAAGGACCTCACGCTGCAGGAGTCGGCGGTCCTCGCGGGCGTCCTGAACGATCCCAACGACCTCGACCCGGACAACGGCAAGAAGGCGAAGAGAGAGCTGAAGGGTCGCTACGGCTTCGTGCTGAGCAGCATGGCGGAGGAGGGCACGGTCGAGGCGAACGAGGCCGACAAGGCCGCCCGCAGGCTGCCGACCTTCCCGGAGATCCCCGAGGAGAGCCAGTACGGCGGGCAGAAGGGCCACGTGTTGACGATGGTCCGCAACGAGCTGCTGCGGCTCGGCTACTCCGAGGAGGAGATCGACGGCGGCGGGTTGCGGGTCACCACCACCTTCACCAAGCAGGCGATGGACGCCGCGGTGCAGGGCGTCACCGAGGCCCGGCCCGACGGCTTCAGCGACAAGCAGCTCCACGTCGGGGCCGCCAGCGTCGAGCCCGGCACCGGCGCCGTCCGCGGTTTCTTCGGTGGCCAGGACTACCTCGAGTCGCAGATCAACTGGGCGGTCGCCGGCGGTCAGGCCGGCTCGACGATGAAGGCGACCGCGCTGGTCGCGGCGATCGAGCAGGGCTTCTCCCTCGAGGACACCTTCGAGGGCAACTCGCCGATCGAGCTCCCCGACGGCAGCACCATCGAGAACCAGGGCGACACCGACTACGGCGAGGCGATCTCGATGCTCTACGCCACCGAGAAGTCGGCCAACACGGCGTTCATCGACATGACGCTGGGCATGGACGACGGCCCGGAGGCGATCATCGACGCCGCCAACCGGATGGGCATCCCGCCGGGCAAGGGCCCCAAGCGGGGGCCGGGCTTCCCCGCGACCTCGCCGGGGCTCGAGCCGATCACCGGCGTCGCGCTCGGCAACGCGACGGTCTCCCCGATCAACATGGCCAACGCCTACGCGACGCTGGCCGCCGACGGCCAGGCGGCCGAGCCCTTCATCATCGAGAAGGTCGTCACCGCGGACGGCGAGATCGACTACCAGCACAAGGTCTCCTCCGAGCGGGCCGTCGAGGAGGACGTGTCCTCCGACGTCAGCTATGCGCTGCAGCAGAACGTCCAGGAGGGCTCGGGCACCGCGGCGCTCGCGCTGGACTGGCCCTCGGCGGGCAAGACCGGCACCGCGACCAACGGGCTGGGGCAGGTGTCCTCGGCCTGGTTCTCCGGCTACACCCGACAACTGTCGACGTCGGTGATGTACGTCCGCGGCAAGGGCAACGAGCAGCTGCAGGGCTGGCTGCCGGAGTACTTCGGCGGCGCCTACCCCGCCGACACCTGGGTCGCGATCATGGAGAAGGCGATGGAGGGCAAGCCGGTCGAGGAGTTCCCCGAGCCGGCGATGCTCGACGGCGAGGCACCCAGCGAGGGCTACGAGCCCACCACCGCGCCGCCGACCACCCAGGCGCCGCCGCCCACCACGCAGGCCCCCCCTCCGGCGACGAGGAACCCGGAGCCGACGACGCAGGAGCCGGAGCCGAGCCCGACGGAGACCGAGACCGAGGAGGAGCCCACCGAGGAGCCGACCGACGGAGGAGCCCTCGTCGAGGAGCCGACGTGCGAGGTGATCGGGACGCCTCCGTGTGACGATCAGGAGGCGGACCGGCGCGGCCCGGGCAGCACCGGTGGCGCCGGCGGCGGCACCAGTGCCTTCGCGAGCGACGTGAGCTTCCCGGTGCTGCGGGCCACCGAGGCCTGGCGGGAGTGGTGGATCTTCGCGTGACCCGCGGACCCCGCGGTGAGGAGGGCCCGACCGGGCCCACGGTCCACCCGACCGTGGACGACCCGCTGGTCGGCTCGCTGTCGGAGGTCGTCGGGGGTCCGGTCGGCACCCGCGCGGGCCGGCACCCCTGGTGGACGCCGGTCCGGGTGCTGCTCGCCCTGGCGACGATCGTCCTCGCGCTCGGCGTGGTGCAGAAGACCAGCTGCTTCCAGGAGTCCTGGCAGGACGGCACCGAGCGCTACACGCACATGTGCTACTCCGACCTGCCCTACCTCTACACCGGGCGGGGCTTCGCGGAGCTGGAGTGGCCCTACAGCGACGACGCCCAGGACCGGGCCCGCTACGCCGTCATGGAGTACCCCGTCGTCATCTCCTACTGGGCCTACGGCACGGCGTGGGCGACGCACTGGCTCAGCGGGTCGCCCGACCTCGCGCCGCGCTACGCCGTGGGCGCCGACGCGCTGGGTGACGTCGACGGCGTCGTCGCCGAGACCCGGCTGTACGTCGCGGTCAACGCGGTCGGCTTCGCGGGCCTGACCCTGCTGGCCGTGTGGCTGCTGGCCGGCGTGCACCGTCGACGACCGTGGGACGCGGCGCTGCTGGCGGTGTCCCCGGCGCTGGCGCTGACCGCGCTGGTCAACTGGGACCTGCTGGCGGTCGTGGCGGTGGCCGGTGCGCTCTGGGCCTGGAGCCGCGACAAGCCGCTGCTGACCGGGGTGATGATCGGCCTCGGCACCGCGACCAAGCTCTACCCGCTGTTCCTGCTCGGCGCGCTGCTGGTGATCTGCCTGCGCGACCGCCGGCTGCCCGAGCTCGCGACGGTGGTCACCTCGGCGGTGGTGACGTGGGTGGTGCTCGACCTGCCGGCGTTCCTCTCGGGGCCGGAGCAGTGGGCGCACTTCTGGACCTTCAACTCCGACCGCGGCCCCGACCTGGGATCCATGTGGCTGGTGGTCGACCAGGCCCTCGACGCCGGCTTCGCAGCGAGCACCGTCAACCTCTGGTCGCTGGTGCTCTTCGGCGGCTGGTGCCTCGGCGTGCTGCTGCTGGGACTGCGCGCCCCCGAGACACCGCGGCTGGCCCAGCTGGGGCTGCTGGTCGTGATCGGCTTCCTGCTCGTCAACAAGGTCTACTCCCCGCAGTACCTCCTGTGGCTGCTGCCGCTCGCCGCGCTGGCCCGGCCGCGGTGGCGCGACCACCTGGTGTGGCAGGGGACCGAGATCTTCTACTTCGCGATGGTCTGGTGGTACCTCGGCGGATTCCTCGACCCGGCGGGCGGCGGCGACGTGGGCTTCTACTGGCTCGCGATCGTGCTCCGCGTCGCCGGCGAGCTCTACCTCGCCGCGCTCGTGGTCCGCGACGTGCTGCGACCGTGGCACGACCCGGTCCGGCGTACGGACGCCGGGCTCGCGCCCCAGTTCAGCCTGCGCTGAGCCCGCGGCTCAGCTGACGACGACGTCGTCGAACGCGGTGGCGGTGTAGCGCACGCGCACGTCGACCTGGTCGCCGACGGCGGGGATCCGGCTGCCCTGGGGCAGGAACAGCATCGAGGCCTGCATGTGCGGGGGCTCGGCGAAGAGCCGCTGCTTGCCGTCGATGCCGAACGGGGAGCGGACGAAGCCGACGGCGTCGAGGCCGCCGCGGGCGAGCGTCGCCGCGCGGGCCTTGATGCTGGTGTCGCCGGTGGGGGCCTCGAGGCCGATGCCGTGGGACGTGCCGCCGCTGACGATGACCAGGTGGCCGGCCTTGGGAACGCTGCGGCCGCGGTAGCCGAACACGTCGCCGCGCTCGACCTCGTGCACGTCGAGCACGGTGGCGGTGACGCTGAGCGAGCCGCGGTCGCCGAGCCACAGCGAGGTGCCGATGCGGGGGCGGATGTCGAAGTCGGCGTACGACGCGCGCAGCTGGTCGAGCTCGGCGGGCGTCAGGTGGCTGACCCACAACCTGCGGGTCGGCAGATCGGCCGCGACGACGTGGGTCATCAGCCGGTGGACCTCGCTGAGGTGGGAGCCGTGGCCGAGCGGCAGGTGGATCGCCACGCCCTCGAGCCGGGAGCGGTCCTCGCGCTCGCGCAGGGTCGAGGCGGCAGCCTCGAGCTCGCGACGGGTGAGGCCGTGGCGCCGCATGCTGGTGACCAGCTCGAGCACGAACCGGGCCTCGGGCTCGCGCCCGAGCAGGTCGGTGACGTCCGCGACCCGGCTGAGCGTGTGGACGACCCGCGACGAGATCGCCGGGTCGACCTCGAGGGCCGGGCCGAAGGGGCGCCACGGCGTGAGCACGAGCAGGTCGCCGTCGTAGCGCGGGGCGATCTCGCCCAGCTCGGAGTAAGTGCCGACGGCGACGGTGTCGACGCCCAGCCAGCCGGCCTTGCGGGCCAGCCGGTGCAGCCCGAAGCCGTAGCCGTTGCCCTTGCACACCGGGGTCAGGCCCGGTGTCTGGTCGGCCATCCGGCGCAGGTGGCTGCGCCAGCGCTCGCCGTCGACGGTGAGGACCAGGCTCATGCCGCGCTCACCCCCGCCGCTGCATGTAGGCGTCGAAGGCGGCGTACAACGGCCGGTTGAGGGGGAGGTCCCACTCCCCGGCGTACTCCACGGCCTCGCCGCCGGTGCCGACCTTGAACTGGATCAGCCCGAGGTGCGGGTCGTCGGACTCGAGGGTGTCGGTGATGCCGCGCAGGTCGTAGACCTCGGCCTTCGCGGCGATCGCGTCGCGCATCATCGCCCACTGCACGGCGTTGGAGCCCCGGACCTCGCGCTTCTCGGTGGAGGAGGCGCCGTAGGAGTACCAGGCGTGGGTGCCGACCCGGATCGCGATCGTGCTGGCCACCAGGTCGCCGTCGTGGTGGGCGAACCAGAGCCGGATCCGGTCGGGGTCCTCGGCGGAGAGCGCGTCGTGCATCGCGCGGAAGTAGGAGAGCGGCCGGGGCGTGAAGTGGTCGCGCTCGGCGGTGTGGACGTAGAGCCGGTGGAACGCCTCGAGGTCCGCCGCGGAGTCGCCGGTGGTGACCTCGACGCCCTCCTTGTCGGCCTTCTTGATGTTGCGTCGCCACTGCTGGTTCATGCCCTTGAGCACGTCCTCCTCGTCCTTGCCGGCGAGCGGGACCCAGAAGTTGTACTGCGGCTGGCCGGCGGCGAACCCGCCGTCGGTGCCCTGCTGCCGCCAGCCGAGCTCGTGGAGCTGGGCCACGACGCGAGCGCCCTCGGCCGAGCGCTCCAGCGGCGCGAGGTCGTCGAGGCGGCGTACGGCGTCGTCGGCGATGCCGTCCTTGACCTGCGCGGCGCTCCAGCGACGGGTCACGACCGGCGGTCCCATGCGTACGCCGAACGCGCCCTGCGACTTCAGGTGGGCCGTCATCGGGGCCAGCCATTCGGAGAGGTCGTCGGTGGCCCAGTCGATGACCGGGCCCTCGGGGAGGTAGGCGAGGTAGCGCTTGAGCTTCGGCAGCTGGCGGTAGAGCACCAGGGCCGCGCCGACCTGGTCGTCGCCGTCCAACCCCTGGGTGGAGGAGCCGAGGGACGAGGCGTCTCGAAACCAACCGATCGACTCCGCGCGCCACTCGGGCTTCGCCTTCGCCCAGGCCGGGGTCTGCAGGAAGCTCACCGACGACCGGTCGCGCACGGTCTGGAGGTGGTCGGCGGGCGAGATCGTCCGGACGGTCAGCACATGGCGAGGCTATCGCCCGCGCGGGCGCGTCAGCCCAGCCGGTCGCGCAGCCAGCCGAAGTCGGCGACGTGCTCGTCGGCACCGCCCGGGGTCTCGCAGACCACCGGGGCTCCGGCGTCGCGGATGACCGCGGCGAGCAGGTCGGCGTCGATCCGCCCGGCGCCGAGGCTGGCGTGGCGGTCGGCGCCGGAGTCGAAGTCGTCGCGACTGTCGTTGCAGTGGACGAGGTCGATCCGGCCGGTGATCGCTCGCACGTCCTCCACCACGGTCTCGAGCGGGTTGCCCCCGGCGTGGGCGTGGCAGGTGTCGAGGCAGAAGCCGACCAGGTCGGCCTGCGCGCACGAGGAGATGGCGTCCCAGACGCCGGCGATGCGCGCGAGGTAGCGGGTCATCGCGTGGTCGCCGCCCGGCGGTGTTCTCGATCAGCAGCGGGAGCTTGAGGTCGACGGCGTCGACCGCCTTGCGCCAGTTGTCGAAGCCGACGCCGGGGTCGTCGTCCTTGTTGACGTGGCCGCCGTGGACGATCAGCCCCTTCGCGCCGATCGAGGCGGCGGCGTCGACGTGCTGCTGGAGCAGCTTGCGGCTCGGGATCCGGATCCGGTTGTTCGTGGTCGCGACGTTCACGATGTAGGGCGCGTGGACGTAGAGGTCGACCCCGGCCGCGGCGGCGTCCTCGCGCAGACCGTCCGCGCCGCCGGCGTACCGGATCTCGGGGCCCTTGTAGGACTGCGGGTCGCCGAGGAAGAACTGCACGAGGGGGGCGGTGCGGGCGGCCGCCTCGGCCAGCGGGTCGGTCTGGTCGACGTGGGCGCCGAGGCGGAGGTCGCTGCTCATGCGGCTCACGCTAGCCCGGCCACGAGGCGTGGTGCACGATTCTGTCGCCACCCCCGCCCGCTGCTAGTCTCGTCCGGTTGCCCGGGTCGGACCCGGGCTGCGTTTCGTAACAGCCCTCCTGCCACGGAGAGTCCGTGGCCGCTCTAGTCCAGAGGAGGTGGAGACCGCTGTGCGTGCCTATGAAGTGATGGTCATCCTCGACCCGAGTCTCGAAGAGAGGACCGTCGAGCCGTCGCTCGACAAGTACCTCAACGTCATCCGCAAGGACGGTGGCAGCGTCGACAGCGTCGACGTCTGGGGCCGTCGGCGCCTGGCGTACGAGATCAAGAAGAACGCCGAGGGCATCTACGCCGTCCTCACGATCAACGCCGAGCCGGACACCGTGAAGGAGTTCGCGCGTCAGCTCGGGCTCAACGAGTCCGTGCTCCGTACGAAGGTGCTGCGTCCGGCCTGAGGGCCTGTGGACGCACACTTTCCCCTGTCGGTGCCTCGCGCTTTGATGGACACCGACACAACTGTGGAACCAACGAGGGAGACCTGACATGGCAGGCGAGACCGTCATCACCGTGGTCGGCAACCTGGTCGACGACCCGGAGCTGCGCTTCACCCCCTCGGGTGCGGCCGTGGCGAACTTCCGGATCGCCTCGACCCCCCGCACCTTCGACACCGAGACCCGCGAGTGGAAGGACGGCGAAGGCCTGTTCCTCTCCTGCTCGGTGTGGCGCCAGGCAGCCGAGAACGTCGCCGAGTCGCTGCAGAAGGGCATGCGGGTCGTGGTGCAGGGCCGACTGAAGCAGCGCTCGTACGAGACCCGCGAGGGTGAGAAGCGCACGGTGATCGAGCTCGAGGTCGAAGAGGTCGGGCCGTCCCTGAAGTTCGCGACCGCCAAGGTCGCCCGCGCCCAGCGCTCCGGCGGTGGCGGGGGTTACTCCGGCGGTGGCGGCAACGGCGGCGGCGGTGGCGGCTTCTCCGGTGGCGGCCAGCCCTCCTCCCAGCCCGACCCGTGGGCCAGCAGCGCCCCGCAGGGCGGTCAGGGTGGCGGCCAGTCCGCCGGCCCGTCCGGTGGCGCAGGGGGCGGCGGGTCGCAGAGCGACCCGTGGGCCGCTCCCGGCGGCAACGACGAGCCCCCTTTCTGAGCGTCCCGTCGCCGAGCATGCGAGGCGACGGACCAGACGCCAGGTCGAGCAAGCACCACGGCTGAGCGTGCGAAGCCGTGACGTGCGTGTCGAGACCGAGTTCCGCAGTGAAGCACCACCCCATCCGATTCATCCCGAAACCATTCCGGCTCACGCCGGGCTCGTAAGGAGAGCACCACAATGGCCAAGGCAGTGATTCGCAAGCCCAAGAAGAAGGTTTGCCAGTTCTGCAAGGAGAAGGCGACCGGCGTCGACTACAAGGACGCCGCCCTGCTCCGGAAGTTCATCTCCGACCGCGGCAAGATCCGCGCGCGTCGGGTCACCGGCAACTGCGTCCAGCACCAGCGGGACGTCGCGATCGCGGTCAAGAACGCCCGCGAGCTCGCACTGCTGCCCTACACGTCCACCGGTCGCTGAGAGAGGAGCACCCCTGATGAAGATCATCCTCACCCAGGAGGTCTCCGGCCTCGGTGGCCCCGGCGACATCGTCGAGGTCAAGGACGGCTACGGCCGCAACTACCTGCTGCCCCGTGGCGAGGCGATCCGCTGGTCCAAGGGCGCGCAGCGCACGGCCGAGTCGATCAAGACCGCCCGTGCCGCTCGTGCCGTCCGCGACGCGGACCACGCCAGCCAGATCAAGTCCAAGCTGGAGGCCGCTGCGGTCCCGGTGCAGGTCAAGGCGGGCGACACCGGTCGCCTGTTCGGTGCGGTCACCACCGCCGACATCGCTCGCCGCCCTCTCCGAGAGCGCCGGCGAGCCGGTCGACCGCCGCACCATCTCGGTCGGCAACCCGATCAAGTCGCTCGGCACCCACGAGGTGTCGGTCAAGCTGCACGACGAGGTGTCCGCCACGGTGGCCCTCAACGTGATCCCCGCCTGACCACCCGAGCGACCGCTCAGCAGCAGGCCCAGGGCCGTTCCTCCTCCGGGAGGGGCGGCCCTGTGTCACGTCCGGGGGCAGCTCGGTGCCGGCCGGCGTCCGGGCGTCGGCCCACGGCGCGGGCGGCGTGCACGAAGCAGAGCACGATCGTGGTGAGCAGGGCGGTCCCGGCCAGCAGGATCGCCGGCTGCTCGAGGGCGCCGACCCCGGCGCCGAAGACGACCACGGGCGCCCCGCCCGCGAGGGCGGTCAGCGTGACGACCAGGAACCACCAGCCGCGGGCCGCGCCGTCGCCGGCCGCGCCCGCGCGCTCGCCGAGGACGGTGCCGAGCACCACGACGAACAGCAGCTGCGGCAGGTTGACCGCCCACGGCAGCGACGGGTCCGCGTCGAGCACCCGGTCGGCGAGCGGCGGGCAGCCACAGCGGGACCGAGCAGACCAGGGCGAGGCCGGCGAGCACCAGCAGCACGGTGCGCCGGGCCAGGTCGGCCGGCAGCCGGCGTACGCCGACCAGCACCAGGGCCCAGCCGAGCGGGTCGGGCAGCAGGTCGGGCGAGCCGACGCGGACCAGCACCACCACGAGCCCCATGCCGATCGCCTGGAGTGCCCGCACGGCGTCACTCCAGTTCTGCCGGCGCCGGCTCAGCGCAGCGCGCGACCCCCGACGCCGGTGACCAGCCAGGCGTCGCCGCGGGCGCGGTGCAGGAGCACGACGAAGCGGGCGCCCATGAACACCCCGGAGAAGCGACAGCCACACCGCGACCAGCCCGCCCCCGGTCAGCACCGCGACCAGCGCGACCGGGGCGTAGGCGACCAGCACGGCGACGCCGCCCCAGGCGAGGTAGCGGCCGTCGCCGGCACCGATCAGCACCCCGTCGAGGACGAAGACGATGCCGGCGACCGGCTGTCCGATCGCGGCGACGACCAGCACCAGCACCAGCTGGTCGTGGACGGCCGTGTCGGGGGTGAAGAGCGGGCCGAGCACCGGGCTGGCGGCGGCCAGGGCGACGCCGGTGACCACGCCGGACCCGAGCCCCCAGCGGATCATGGTGTCGGTCATCTCCCGGGTGCCGGCCACGTCACCGGCGCCGAGCGCGCGGCCGGTCAGCGCCTGGGCGGCGATGGCGATCGAGTCGAGCACGAACGCCAGGAACGTCCAGAGCGTGAAGGCCAGCTGGTGGGTGGCGAGGTCGACGGTCTGGCCGGCCGCGTCCGCGGCCGAGAGGGTGACGGCGTACGTCGTGACGAGCAGGGCGGCGCGCAGCGTCAGCGTCCGCACCACCAGGGGTACGCCGGCGCGCGCGGCCTCCCAGGATGCCGGCGCGGTCGGGTCGCAGGGGCGCCTGCTCGCGGCGGGCGGCCCGCACCACGACGGCGCCGAGCACGCCGGCGCTCGCGACCTGGGCGAGCACCGAGCCCCACGCGGAGCCGGCGATGCCGAGATCGAGCCCGTAGACGAGCCAGACGTTGAGGACGATGTTGAGGGCGTTGCCGAGCACGGCGACGTAGAGCGGGGTGCGGGTGTCCTGCAGCCCGCGCAGCACCCCGGTGGTGGCGAGCATGACGAGCAGCGGGATGGTGCCGAGCAGCGCGATCCGCAGGTAGGTCGCGGCCTGCTCGCTGACCTCGGGGCTGGCGCCGAAGAGCCCGACGAGCTGGTCGGTGAGAGCGATCCCGAGGACGGTGGTGACCGCGCCGAGCAGGACCGCGAGCCAGATCCCGTCGACCCCCTGGGCCAGCGCGCCGCGGGTGTCGCCGGCGCCGAGGTGGCGCGCGACGCTCGCGGTGGTGCCGTAGGCGAGGAAGACGCACAGCCCGACCGCCGTCTGCAGCACGGCGGCGGCGATGCCGAGCCCCGCCAGCGGGGCGGTGCCGAGGTGGCCGACCACGGCGGCGTCGGCGAGCAGGAACAGCGGCTCGGCCGCGAGCGTGAGGAAGGCGGGGACGGCGAGTCGCAGGATCTCGCGGTCGCGGGCACCCGGCATCGGGCCAGTCTACGGCGCGTAAGGTCCATCGACGGCATCTGACCATGACCGGTCCGCCCGGTGGAGCCTGTGCATGAGCGGTTGATAACCCTGCGCGACGGTGTGTCCAGCTGGTAACAGGGTCGTCCCGGGCGTGTCGTCCCGGATGCTGGTCGGGTGGGCCACCCTTGCCCGAATCAGTTTCCCGTCCACAGCGTGTGGGGGACGTTGTCGCAGGTCAGAGGGCATATGGCCGGATCGGCCCGCACTTCCTCCACAGGCTGCTCCCCACGCTGTGCACACGTCGGGGGCCGTCCTCCACCATCCGGGCCGAGTTATCCACAGCCCCCTGTGGACGACCGGCTTCCGGGGAGGCTACCCGGGGACGTACGGTCCTCCGGTTGCTCCGCGACGTCCCGGCGGCGGGGCGGCCGTGGCACCGGTCCGCAGCGGTCCCGGTGTCAGTGGGCCCCCCTAGCGTCGAGCTCAGGATCCCCCCGCCGTCGACGAGTTCTCGAGGAGGTCAGGTGAGCGTCACCGAGCACGGTGCCACGCGCAGTGCGGCGAGCGACCAGGAGGCCTCGCCGTTCGACGAGTGGGGCGACGGGCCGGCGGCGTACGCCCCGGGCGAGGCGCCGAGCCGACCCGGTGACCGCACCCCCCCGCAGGACAACGCGGCGGAGCAGAGCGTGCTCGGCGCGATGCTGCTCTCCAAGGACGCGATCGCCGACGTCACCGAGTCGATCCGCGGCACCGACTTCTACCGCCCGGCCCACGAGATGATCCACGACGCGATCGTCGACCTCTACGGCCGCGGCGAGCCTGCCGACCCGGTCACGGTCACCGCGGAGCTGCAGCGCCGCGGCGAGCTGCAGCGCGTCGGCGGCGCGCCGTACCTCCACACGCTCTCGGCCAACGTCCCGATCGCGGCCAACGCGGGCTACTACGCGGAGATCGTGCGCGAGAAGGCGATCCTGCGCCGCCTCGTCGACGCCGGCACCAAGATCGTGCAGATCGGGTACGCCGGCGAGGGCCAGGTCGACGACGTCGTCGACCAGGCGCAGGCCGAGGTCTACAAGGTCACCGACAAGCGCACGGCCGAGGACTACGCCCCGCTCTCCGACATCATGGACGGCGTCCTCGACGAGATCGAGGCGATCGGCAACCGCGAGGCCGGCCTCTACGGCGTGCCCACCGGCTTCGCCGACCTCGACGACCTCACCAACGGTCTCCACGCCGGGCAGATGATCATCGTCGCGGCCCGGCCCGCGATGGGCAAGTCGACGCTGGCGCTCGACCTGTGCCGGGCGGCCTCGATCCAGAACAACCTCACCAGCTGCTTCTTCAGCCTGGAGATGACGCGCTCGGAGATCACGATGCGGCTGCTCTCGGCCGAGGCGAAGGTCCCGCTCAACCACATCCGCAACGGCCAGATGAGCGACGACGACTGGACCAAGCTCGCCCGCAAGATGGGCGAGATCTCGAGCGCGCCGATGTTCATCGACGACTCGCCCAACATGACGATGATGGAGATCCGGGCCAAGGCACGGCGGCTGCGGCAGCGCCACGACCTGCGGCTGATCGTCATCGACTACCTCCAGCTGATGACGTCGGGCAAGAAGGTCGAGTCCCGCCAGCTCGAGGTCTCCGAGTTCTCCCGCCAGATCAAGCTGCTGGCCAAGGAGCTCGGGGTCCCGATCATCGCGCTCTCCCAGCTCAACCGTGGTCCCGAGCAGCGCGGCGACAAGCGCCCGATGATGAGCGACCTGCGCGAATCAGGCTCGATCGAGCAGGACGCCGACATGGTGGTGCTGCTGCACCGCGACGACGTCTACGAGAAGGAGTCGACCCGCCCCGGCGAGGCCGACCTGATCGTCGCCAAGCACCGCAACGGCCCCACCCGCGACATCACCGTGGCCTTCCAGGGCCACTACTCGCGCTTCGTCGACATGGCCCACTGACCCGACCACTGCGCTGCCGCGTGTGCCTGAGAACGCCCTCTGGGTAGGTCTCACGCTCACGCGAGGGCACTGCTGCCTCAGCCGGTGATCCGCCCCTGCAGCGACGAGGGGTCCGTCACCGGCTCCTCGCCCGTGGTCTCGATGAGCGACCGGGCGGCGTCCACGCTGTCCCAGACGTTCCACAGCAGCACGCCGCGCACCCGGCCGCCGTCGAGGTAGTAGACGACGCCCTTGGCGGTCGGGTCGTCGTCGCCGCCCTGCCAGTCCTCGACCACGTCGAGCTCGGTCGAGAGGTCGCCGATCGCCTCGTAGCCGTCGTCGAACAGGTCGCTCCAGAAGAACGGGGTCTCGCCGTACGTCGCGTCGGCGCCGGCCATCGCCCGCCCCGCCAGCTCGCCGGACTTCTCGGCGTGGTCGACGTGCTCGACCCGGCGCCGGCCGAGCCGGACGTCGGGGTACGACGCCACGTCGCCGGCGGCGTACACGTCCTCGGCGCTCGTCCGCATCGAGGAGTCGACCACGATGCCGTCGTCGACGGTGAGCCCGGCCGCCTCGGCGAGGTCGGTGCGGGGGACGACGCCCACGCCGACGACCGCGAGGGCGGCGTCGATCGACGTGCCGTCCTCGAGCGTCACGCTGACCCCGTCCTCGCGGGAGTCGCCGCCCGCGAGCGATCCGTGGACGATCTCGACGCCGTGGTCGGCCAGGGCCGTGGTGACCCGGCGGGCGAGCCGCTCGGGGAAGAGCCGCTCCTGCACCAGGTCCTCGGGCAGCACCATCGTCACCCGGACGTCGTTCTGCACCAGCGCCGCCGCCATCTCGGCACCGATGTAGCCGCCACCGACGACGACCGCGTGGGTGCCGGGGACGAGCAGGTCGCGCAGCTGCCGGTAGTCGGCGGCCGTCCGGTAGGCCAGCACGCGGGGGCCGGCGGGCAGCCCGAGGGTGCGGGGCTCGGCGCCGGTGGCGAGCAGCAGCTTGGTGAAGCCGACGGTCGAGCGGTCGGCGAGCGTCACCTCGTGGGCGGCTGCGTCGACGGCGGTCACCTCGACGTCCGTGCGCAGCTCCACACCCTCGGCGGTGCCGTCGAGCAGGATGTCGTCCTCCAGCGCCGTGTCGGCCTTGAGCCACAGGTCCTTCGAGAGCACCGGGCGGTAGACCGGCGGGTCGGCCTCGGCGCCGAGCACCAGGATGCTCCCCGACCCGTCGACGTCGCGGATGCCCTCGACGGCCTTGGCCGCGGCCACGCCGGCGCCGATGATCACGTAGTCCCAGGAAGCGCTCATGTCATCGAAAGTAGTCCGCGGGTGGGGACGACCACACCCCCGAACGTGGTGTCCTCACGGCCATGCCCGACACCGTCGCCGCCCTCGCCCGCTGGCACGCCGTCGTGGACTCCCGCGACGCGCGTGGTCTCCCGGCCCTGGTCGCCGAGGAGGCGGTCTTCCGCTCCCCGGCCGTGCACGCGCC
Source organism: uncultured Actinomycetota bacterium (assembly GCA_963754575.1). Classification (GTDB taxonomy): domain Bacteria; phylum Actinomycetota; class Actinomycetes; order Propionibacteriales; family Nocardioidaceae; genus Nocardioides. Next base: position 728,634 of record CAVWGQ010000027.1, read on the forward strand.
CCAGCAGGGTCGCGACACGGTGGTGGCCTGCCTGACCGCCGCGTCCACGGTGCTCGGACCGGGGCTGACCTACCGGCGCGAGTGGCTCGGCGAGGACTCCGCGGTGCTGGAGCTCACCACCGAGGTCGGCGGTCGCGAGGTGCACGGCATCGACATGATCACGTGGGACGACGACGGCCTGATCCGTGACTTCACGGTCATGGTGCGACCGATGAAGGGGTTGCAGGCCGTCGTCGACGCCATGGGTGCCGAGCTGATGACGACGCTGGGCTGACCCGAGGGCTCAGCCCAGGCCCGCGTCGAGCAGCATCGACGACGCCTTGTCGACGAGGTCGCGCATCTCGCCGGCGGGGTAGTGCGCGGCCAGGCCGGCCAGGCCGAGCGCGCCCCCGAGCAGGAGCTCGGTCCGGAGCTCGTCGCGCAGGTCCTCGCGCGGGTCGGGCCACGGGAAGGGCCAGCGCCGCGGCCAGCCGGTCCCGCACCAGTCCTCGATCTCGGACAGGAACGCGGACTGCGCGTCGCCGACGTCACGGCCGCCGACGATGATGATGCCGCGCGCCAGCAGCAGCCCCATCTCCTGGCCGGCCGCGATCGGCGGCAGCGGCTGCGGGTTGAGCTCCGCGGCGTACCGCGAGGCGTGCTGGGTGACGTGGGTGTGGCCGAGCGGTCCGCCGCCCACCAGCTCCCAGATCCTGGAGTTGAGGTGCGCGAGAATCTCGAGTCGTCCGCCGTGCGCGAGTGCGCGCGCCAGGGTCGTGGCGTCTGCCATGTCGTCCTCCGTGGTCGATGGTGGTGCCGACGGTGATGTCCGTCGGTGAGGAGGAGCCGTCCGAGGTCGCGCTGATACCGATTCGTGGTTTCCGGGCCGGGTCGGTGGGGCACGATGTCGGCCATGGGGGGACAGGTGCGCGCCGCGGTGCTGGCGCTCGCGGCGCTGGGAGCGCTGGCCGGCTGCGGCGACGCCCCCGCCGACGGGCAGGCCGGTGCCGCCTCGGACAGTGCTGACGGGGCGTGGCGCACCAGCACCGACCCGCTGCCGACCGACGGCCTGGCCTGGGCCTCCGGCTCGACCGTCCACCTCGCCGACGGCACCACGATCGACACCGGCGCCCCGCTGCGCACCTTCGTCGTCGCCGGGGACGGCGTCTTCTTCCTCCCGGCCGAGGACTCCGAGGACGAGGCGAGCACCGGCATCGACGAGCAGGAGGTGCAGTACGCCGCACCCGGTGGCGAGGTGACCGCGACCGGGCTGACCCTCGTGACCCGCACCCTCGCCGCCTCGCCCGACGGCCGCTACCTCGGCGGCATCGACGCCTCCGTCGGCGAGCAGGACGAGTACGGCACCCCCGTCGCCACCGCCCGGGTCTTCGACCTCGAGACCGGCGAGGAGGTCGTGCGGTCGGCCGAGGGGATGGGCGACCCGGGCGAGGACGACCTCAGCGTGCTCTACGAGAACGTCGAGATCGACGTCGCGGCGCTCACCTCCGACACGGCGTACGTCGAGGTCGCGGACGGGACGCTCGCCTACGACCTGGCCAGCGGGGACTCCACCACCGCCGACCCACCCGAGCTGGACGCCACCACCAGCCCCGACGGTGCGTGGCAGGTCATCGACCGCCCCGGCCTGGCCGACGTGCTGGAGTCCACCGACGGTGAGGTGGTCGCGCCGCGGACCGGCAGCGAGCGGTGGACGCTCTCCTTCTGGGCCGACGACGACACCGTGGTCGGCGTCGCGGTCGACGGACCCGGCCGCGGGCCGCGGGTCGACCCCGACGACACCACCCGGCTGATGACCTGCACCGTCCCTGCGGGCCGCTGCGACGTGGTCGCCGACACCGCCGGCGAGCTGGTCGTGCTCCCCGCGAAGACCGCGCCGTACTCCGGCCTCCAGCTGCAGGCCGGTGAGGGAGCATGACCGACCCCGAGATCGAGTATCGCCGGCTGGTGTCGGGCAACCCCGCCGCGGTCCGCGACGCGGTCGACACGCTGCGCTGGGTGGGACGCAAGGTCGAGACGGCGAGCGGTGACATCGAGGACGCCGCGAGCGTCCCGGTGTGGACCGGCCCCGCCGCCGGCGCGTTCCGCACCCGCATCGCGGGGCTGGCCAACGGCGCGACGATGACCGGCACGATCGTGATCCGGGCCCGCGGGGCGCTCGAGACCGCGACGTCGGCGTACGACACGGCGGAGCAGAACGCCGACCACTACATCTCGTTCTGGCGCAACCGGCCCGCGCCGCTGCTCCCGATCTTCACCGAGCTCCTCGCCCGTCAGGTCAACGCCCGGCTGCTCGAGGTCGGCCGGACCTACAACGAGCAGCTCGCCGGGATCACCGCCGTCCTCGAGGGCGACGACGTCGACCTCGACGAGCTCGACGAGGAGACCCGTGAGTGGGTCGAGAAGGGCCTCGAGCGCAACGAGGACTGGCTCGAGGGCAACGACAGCGGGCTGGGTCCGCTGATCCCCAACACCCTCGCCACCGGCGACGACCGCGGCTGGATCCCGCAGGGGCTCGGCTACGACCCGGCGACCAACAGCCTGCTGCAGGCCTACTACACCAAGGACGACGAGGCCCACATCGCGGTGATCGACGAGATCACCGGCAACGAGGTGGGCGAGGTGCAGCTGGGCGACCGCCACTACGACGCCGACGGCAACCTGGTCACCGGCAGCTCCCCCACCCACGCTGGCGGCGTGACCGTCGACGGCGACACCGTCTACGTCACCGACAACGGGACGGTCTACACCTACTCCCTCTCGCAGATGCGCGACCAGCCGCCGGGGGAGCCGATGGTGCAGTCGTCGCCACCGCAGTCGGTGACCGGCGGCTCCTACACCGCCTTCAGCGACGGCCGGCTCTACTGCGGCGACTTCGAGAACGACATCATGTACGTCTACGAGCGGGACTCCGACGGGCAGTGGACCGAGGTCGACACGGTCGAGACGCCCAACAACGCGCAGGGCGTGCTGGTCCGCGACGGGGAGTACGTGTTCAGCACCTCCAGCGGCCGCGGCAACGAGAGCTCGCTGATCGCCCAGGACCGCTACACAGACGAGCGCGGCGAGCCCTACCCGCTGCCGAACATGAGCCAGGGCGTCGTCGAGGTCGACGGTGACCTGGTCGTGAGCTACGAGTCCGGCGCGGCGGAGTACTCCGAGGCCGGCACCGGCAACTGGGGCTGGTTCTGGGGCGTCCCCGACGGCGACAGCCTCTGGGCCAATCCCTCCATGACCCGTACGCCGCTCTCCGAGCTCGGCCTCGACGAGGACTTCGCGGTCGCGCCGTCGACCCTGCGCAACGCGGCCGGTGACCTCGACGGCCCGGCCTCCTCGCTGGGCACCTGCGCCACGACGCTCGACGGGGTCAGCGTGTCGGCCTCCGCGATCGGCCCGGTGCCGGCCGCCGCCGACCTCGCCACCTCCGTGACCACCCTGGTGTCCGGGGCGGCCCACAGCCTGCGGACCGGGGCGCAGGCGGTGCGACTGACCGGCACCGTGCTCGAGGCCACCAGCAAGGACTACGAGGTCACCGACGACCAGGTCTTCGGCCGGATGCGCGGGATGACCCCGGGCTGAGCCGGGCCGGGCCCGGGACCGCAGGGGGCACACTGGGGGTCCACGACCCAGGAGGACACCCATGAGCGAGCTGCACGTCGTCGCCACCATCCCTGCCGCCCCGGAGGCCGTCGACGCGATCAGGGGTGCGCTGCGCGAGCTGGCCGCCGCGACCCGCGCCGAGGAGGGGTGCCTCTCCTACGACCTCTTCGAGTCGGGCGGTGCCCCGGGCACCTTCGTCACCGTCGAGCGCTGGACCGACGCCGCCGCGCTCGACGCGCACCTCGCCTCGCCCCACGTCGCCGCCGCCTTCGCGGCCGCCGAGGGCGCGCTCGCCGGCGAGGTGGCGATCCACCCGCTGCGACCGGTCGACGTCGGCTGAGGACCGGATCGTGCTGACCGACACCGACCTGGTGCACCTGCGCCGGTGCGTGGCGCTGGCCCACGCGGCGTACGACGCCGGCGAGGAGCCGTTCGGCTCGGTGCTCGTCTCTCCCGAGGGCCAGACGCTGTTCGAGGACCACAACCGGACCAGCCGCGACGACCAGACCCGTCACCCCGAGCTCGAGATCGCCCGCTGGGCGGGCACCCACCTGTCCCGTGCGGAGCGTGGCCGGTGCACCGTCTACACCTCCGGCGAGCACTGCCCGATGTGCTCGGCCGCCCACGCGTGGGCGGGCCTGGGCCGGATCGTGTACGCCGTGTCGACCGAGCAGCTGTCCCGCTGGCGCGACGGGTGGGGCCTGGCTCCCGGCCCGGTGGCGCCGCTGCCGGTGCAGGCGGTCGCGCCCGGGCTCGCGGTGTCCGGTCCGGCCCCCGAGCTCGAGGACGAGATGCGCGAGCTGCACCGCCGACAGGTGGAGCGCAGCCGCCGGGGTTGAGCCCCATGTCCGGGACCACGCAACCGATCCGCCGCTGCGGGCGTCAGGTGGGGTGAGACCGGACGGGAGGTGGTGGCCGAGATGTTCACCGCGACGAGGTCGGACACCCCGACCTTCACCGAGTACGCCGCGGCAGCGTGGCCCTCGCTCTACCGCAGCGCCTACCTGCTGACGGGCAACCACGCGGACGCCGAGGACGTCGCCCAGCAGACGCTGATCAAGGCGCACGGCGCCTGGGCCAAGGTGGCCGGCTCGGACTCGCCGAACGCCTACGTCCGCCGGATCCTCACCAACACCTTCCTGTCCTCCAGGCGGGGCAAGGCGCGCGGCCTGGAGCTGCTCACCGACGCGCCCCCCGAGCGGACCCGACTGCACCCGGCGGCCTCCGACCCGGCCCCCGGGTCGGCCTCGTCGTCGGAGGAGCGGATGGCGCTCTGGCCGCACGTCACAGGGCTGCCGCCGCGGCAGCGGGCGGTGATCGTGCTGCGCTACTACGAGGACCTGAGCGAGGCCGAGATCGCGGAGACGCTCGGCTGCTCGCGCGGCAACGTGAAGTCGACCGCCCACCACGCCCTGAAGTCCCTGCGAGCCGCGATCGGCTCCGACGGCCTCACCGGAAGGGAGGACTGAGATGTACACCGAGATCGAGGACACCCTGGCCCGTGAGCTGCGCCAGGTGGCCGAGGGCATCGAGGTCCCGGCGATGCCGGACCTCCCGACCGGGTCGCCGTCCCACCCCGCCTGGCAGCCGTTGCTGGTCGCCGCCGCCCTGGTGCTGGTCGCCCTGGCCACGGTCGCGACGCTGACCCGGCTCGGAGCCGACGGCCGCCCGCAACCCGCACCGTCGCCCACCCCGACGCCGACCGGGGCCGTCGAGCGGCTCACCACCGACCCGCCGACCGTGCCCTACGTCGTCGACGGCCGGTTGTACGTCGGCGGGGAGCGGGTGCCGGGCGAGTACTACTCCGTCGACGGCACCAGCACCGGCTGGGTGGCCACCCGGACGGACAACACCCATTGGTGGGGATACGACGCGCAGCCGAACGCGATCGAGGGCGTGCTCAACCAGCCGCCCGCCGCGTCGGCCAGTGGTGAGTACGTCGGCTACCTGGTCGACGAGGACGGCCAGGGGATGCTGAACGGCTTCGACACGGACCCTGCCGGGGAGGGCTTCGGCCTCGGAGTGGAGGTGCCGGTGGTCATGCAGGGCATCTACTCCCGCGCGGTCGCGGTCACCGACGACGGCGCCGTGATCGCCGGCGGCGCCGACTTCCAGGAGGTCTGGCGGCCGCTCGACGGTGGCACCGTGACCCAGCTCGCCGACACCGCCCCCGGACAGGTCGTGATCAGTGCGACCGACGCGGGGCTGGTGGTGAACGAGGGTGAGTTCGAGTCCACCGACGGCACCCAGGGCTCGCCGTACCTCGCGGAGCTGACCCCGGACGGGTCGTTGACGAAGCTCGCCGACCTGCCGACGCACGCGGTGCTGGTCGCCGGCGAGCAGTGGGTCGCGTGGTTCGGTCCGGACGACCTCGGCGGCGAGACGCTGACCTCGGAGCGGCTGCGGGTGCAGCGCCTCGACGGCACCGATGTCGGCGAGCTGTCGGCTCCCGATGGTCACGCCTTCCGGCCCGTCGACCTGATGTGGGAGGACGCCGAGCGGCTGGTCGTGCCGGTCAACGGGCCTGACGGCGACGGCATGGTGCGGTGCAGCCCGGCACTCGGTGAGTGCGTGGTGCTCGACACCCCCTAGCCACCCGGGGTCAGGCCTCGACGCGGAACCCGCCGTCGAGGATCTCGCGGACCGGCCCCTCGGCGGGGTCGCCGAACAGGGTGCTGGCCACGAACTGGCCGGCGAGGCCGTCGAAGAGCCGGCGGTGGCGCAGCATCGCGTGGGTGCCGCCCTCGACGGAGACGAAGCCGACCCGGTCCGCGCTGGAGCGCAGCCGGTCGGTGACGGTGCGCGCACGCTCGAAGTCGGCGATCCGGTCCTCGGTGCCGTGCACCACCAGGACATCGCGGCCGGGGAGGTCGGGGGTGTCGGAGAGCTGGACCCACGGGGCGAGGGCCACCACGCTCTGGACGTCGGGCATCCTGCCGGCCAGCAGCGCGGCCCGTCCGCCGAGCGAGTGGCCGACCAGCGAGACCGGGACCGGGCCGTGCTCCGAGCGGATCCGCTCGAGCGCCCACCGCACGTCCTCGACCGGGGTGTGGCTGGTGTCCCAGCCCCGCACGGAGTTGAGCAGCCGGTAGACCGCCAGCCTCCCGCGTCCGGCACGCGCCACCCGGCGGGCGACCGGCACCATCCGCAGCACCGACAGCTGGGTCGGGCTGACCCGCACCTGCTCGCCCCGGGAACCGCCCCCGTGCAGCACCAGCGCCACCCCGCGGGGGTCGCTCGGCAGGGCGGTCGGAATCAGTCGCGCGTCGGTCTCCACAGGTCCGTCGTACCCGACGGGCGGTGACGCACCACGTGGCAGCACTGGTCGGGACCGGTGACGCGGGCCAGACTGGCCCCATGGACGTGGAGTTCACGGGGGACGTGTTCGAGTGGCGGGGTCCGGCGCCGTACTACTACGTGGCGGTGCCCGACGACGAGAGCGCCGACATCAAGGAGGCGTCGGCGATGCTGACCTACGGGTGGGGAGTGATCCCCGCGCGGGTGGTGGTCGGCGGGACCGAGTGGACGACGTCGCTGTTCCCGAAGGACGGCCGCTACCTGGTGCCGCTCAAGGACGTCGTACGCCGGGCCGAGCGGATCGACGTCGGCGACGTGCTCGCGGTCTCGATGGTGCTGGGCGAGCGGCCCGCCCGATGAGCATCGAGGTGCGGCCCGCGCGCAGCTTCGCCGACCTGCGGACCATGGTGGGACCGAAGAAGCCCACCTCCAACGTCTGCTGGTGCCTGTCGCACCGCCTCGACTCCCGGCTCAACCGGTCACTGGTCGAGCCGGAGCGCTCGGCGTACGTCCAGGAGCTGGTCCAGCGCCCGGTCGCCCCCGGCGTGCTGGCCTACGACGGTGACGAGGTCGTCGGCTGGGCGGCGGTCGCGCCGCGCAGCGAGCTGCCGTTCGCGCGCTCGAGGAAGATCCCGCACGTCGACGACCTGCCGGTCTGGTCGCTGTGGTGCATCAAGGTGCGGCCCGGCCACCGCGGCCAGGGCATCGCGCGGACGTTGATCCCCGGCGCGGTGGAGTACGCCCGCGGAGAGGGGGCGCCGGCGGTCGAGGGCTACCCCGCCGACAACCACGGGGAGAAGGTCGACCTGACCATGGCCTACGTCGGCACCCGCTCAGTCTTCGAGGCCGCCGGCTTCACCCTCGCTGCCACGACCGACTCCGTCTCCGGCGGCTTCCCCCGCGTCCTGATGCGGCTCGACCTCCGCTGAGGGCTTTCGCACTGCTCGTAGGGTCGAGGGCATGCAGACACGGACCCTCGGCAACCGGGAGGTCGGCGCCATCGGCCTCGGCCTGATGACCTTCGACCAGAGTGGCACGCAGCCGCGCGAGCAGCTGCTCGACACGGTCCGCGCGGCGCTCGACGTCGGCGTGACCCTCTTCGACACCGCCGACGCCTACGGCCCCGGTGACGAGAAGGGGGCGGACGCGCAGGGTTCGAACGAGAGCCTGATCGCCTCGCTGCTCGACGAGCTCGGCGTCCGCGACCGGGTGCTGCTCGCGACCAAGGGCGGCCACGTCCGCACCGACGGCGGCGGCTGGGACACCGACAGCTCGCCCGACCACCTCCGTGCGGCCGTCGACGCCAGCCTGGGCCGGCTCGGGGTCGAGCAGCTCGCACTGTGGCAGCACCACCGTCCCGACCCGAAGGTCGACTACGCCGACGTGATCGGCACCCTGGGCGAGATCGCCCGCTCCGGCAAGGTCGCGGGCATCGGCCTCTCCAACGCCGACCCCGACCAGATCCGCGCCGCGCACGCCGAGCTCGGGGACGCGCTGGTGAGCGTGCAGAACCAGTTCAGCCCCAAGTTCCGCTCCTCGAAGCCGGAGGTCGACGTGTGCGACGAGCTCGGCATCGCGTTCCTCCCGTGGAGCCCGCTCGGCGGCCTCGCCGACGCCAAGGAGCTCGCCGAGAAGCACCCCGCCTTCGCCGAGATCGCCGGCGAGCGCGGCGTCTCCGCGCAGCAGGTGGCGCTGGCCTGGGAGCTGGCGCAGTCGCCGGTCGTGATCCCGATCCCCGGCGCCAAGCGGCCGCAGTCGGTCACCGACTCCGCCGCCGCGGCCGACCTCGTCCTGTCGTCCGAGGAGCTCAGCCGCCTCGACGCGAGCTGACCGAGTCCAGCAGTCGTCGGCCGGTGGCCCGGACCGCCTCGCGCAGCTCCGGGCCGCCGACCACCTCGAACGGCACCGGCACGGCCGCCAGCCACTCGGCGTACATCGCCGGGTTGCTGGTCGAGCCGAGCAGCCGGGTGCGGTCGTCCCCGGCCGGCTCGAGCCGGCCCATCTGGCGCGGCATCACCGCCGCGACGTCGTCGTACGCCGCGTGCAGCACGACCTCCACGTCGTGCTCCCACCCGGCGCCGAGGTGGTGCTCGAGGTCGGCGACCGGGTCGAGGTCCGCCGGCGGCTCGAAGTGGGCGTCGAGCGGGGAGACGGACCGGATCCGGTCGACCCGGTAGGTGCGAGGGGCGGTCGCGGCGTGCGACCAGCACAGCAGGTACCACCGGCCGTAGCGGACGACGACGGCCCAGGGATCGACCTCGACGTCCAGCTCGGTGCCGGCCTCGGTCCGGTAGTCCACGCGGACCCGGCGGCGCTCGCCGACCGCCTCGACGAGCGCGGTGGTCGTGCCCGGGTCCGGCCGGGCAGCCCCGCGGTCGGGGACCGGCGCGGCCGTGCGGCGTACGGCCTCCGCCTGGGCGGCGACCGGCGCCGGGAGCACCCGGACGATCTTGCCCAGCGCCGAGCCGACCGGGTCGTCGGCGTCGGCGGCCGCGTGGTGGCCGTCGAGCACGGCCATGACCAGCCCGAGCGCCTCGGTCTGGCTGAACATCAGCGGCGGTACCCGCATCCCGCGACCGAGCCTATAGCCGCCGTACGGCCCCCGCACCGACTCCAGCGGAATGCCCGCCTCGCGCAGGGTGCCGACGTAGCGCCGGGCCGCGCGGTCGGAGACGCCGAGCCGGTCGCCGAGCCGCTCGGCGGTGATGCCGGGGCTGCCCTGGATCAGCTCGAGGGCGAGCAGCGCCCGCGCGGTGGGGTTGATGGTGTCCACACCCCCAGCGTCCCACGAGTTGCGGAAGGGATCCGTCCGGAACCTGCCCTACGGTGCGGCGGCCGGGTCGGCGAGGACCCGCCGGGGGACTTCCGGCTGGGGTGAGGGGGTGTGCGGTTTCCCCGGTCAAGCGGGGATCCAGCGAAATCGGGGCGCAGACTCGCTCAAGAACCCACCACTTGCCCGCTGAGCCGGGGAAACCGCATCCCACCCGCCCGGGCGCTGGCGCGCTCACCACCCGACAGGCAGGGTGGAGCCATGACCCACAACGGCAAGGACGACCAGGGCGACTGGGGTCGCACCGACCTCGATCCGGCTGAGGAGGCCGACGCCGAGCGCTTCCTCGACGACCCGAGCTCCAGCGACGACGAGCCGTGGAGCCCGCCGGACCGCCAGCCCCGCGGCGCGGAGCTGATCGGTACCGAGACCGACGGCGGCGAAACCCTCGACCAACGGCTGCGCCAGGAGGTCCCCGAGGAGGAGCCGGTCGACCCGGAGCAGAGCGACATGGTCGGCGGCGACGACCCGGACGCGATCCCGGCCGAGACCGACGTGCTCGGCGGACCGGCCGGTAGCGACGCCGTACGCCGGGGCGGCAGCCCGGAGCAGGACGCGATGCGCGTGGTGGTAGAGGAGGACTGACGGTCCTCCTGGTCGAGGAGTTCAGCGCGGCGCCTTCCTCCAGCGCTGATGTCGCCGCGTGTGCCTGAGGACGCCCCAGGGGTAGTTCTCAGGCACACGCCGGCGGGTCCGGCGGGTCAGGACGGGCGGCGCCAGGTCACGTGCGTGACCGACGGCGTGGTCCGGCTGGCGATCGGCTCGAGGGCGAGGTCCGGTACGCCGTCGAAGACCCGCAGCCCCTCGCCGATCGTGATCGGGGCGACGTGCAGCCGCAGCTCGTCGACGAGCCCCGCGGCCAGGGCAGCGTTGAGCGTGGTGACGCCACCGGCGATCGAGACGTTCTGCTCGCCGGCGGCCTCGCGGGCGCGAGCCACGGCGGCCTCCAGCCCGTCGGTGACGAAGTGGAAGGTGGTCCCGCCCTCCATCACGAGCGGTTCCCGCTCGCGGTGGGCGAGCACGAAGACCGGTCCGTGGTACGGCGGCTCCGGCCCCCACCAGCCGGTCCACTCGAGGTCCCAGTCCCCGCGGTCCGGGCCGAACATGTTCCGGCCCATCACGAACGCGCCGGCGTCGACGACCGCCGCGATCTCCTCGGCGTTCTCGTCCGCGTGCTCGATCATCCAGGTGTGGAGCCGGTGGCCCACGCGCGGGCCGAAGGGGTGCTCGAACGACTGGTCGTGGCCACTGCCGACCAGGTCGAGCGAGACGGCCATGTCTGCGGTGATCATGCGGGTCCTCCGGTGGGTTGGGGAGCGCGACGGGTGCACCGGTCCACGGCGTACGCCGCCGCCGACACGACCAGGAACAGCACGGTGACCCCCACGCAGGCGACGGCGACGGCCGGCCAGCCGCCGTCCTCGCGGGCATCGAGAAACGGGTAGGGCACCCAGCCGCTGGCCGCCAGGATCACGAACGTGAGCCCGAGCCACACCACCGGCCAGATGAGCGCGAGCCCGATCTCGCGCGGTCCGGTCCGCGGTCGGGGCCCGAACGCGAGCCAGCCGACGAACGCCAGCGCCGGCACCACCATGTGGAGCAGCGTGTCCGCGACCAGGTCGGCCCCGGCCAGGTCGAGCAGCGGGCGCAGCAGCACGAAGTGGACGACGCCGGTGATGGTGATGCCGACGACCGAGGCGGTGCGGAGCACGCGCCAGCCCTGCCCGTCGTACGCCGCGTCTCGCGCGAGCGGGAACGTCGCCACGGCGACCAGCAGGTTGGCCTGGATCGTGAAGTACCAGAAGAACTGGCCGAGCCGTTCGGCCAGCGACGGCGGGTCGGTGTCGACGAGCACCCCGGAACCCTGCACGACCAGCACCAGCTGGAACACCACCGCGCCGGCCGCCACCAGCGCGGTCAGCAGGTGCCAGCGCCGGGCCCACGCGTCCATGTCAGGAGGCTAGGGCACGCCGGGGGTTTCGAGGTCGTAGGTCGAGCCGGTCGAGACCGCCCCAACCACCGGAGGGGCCTCAGTGAATGAGTAGGCCCACCCGGCCGCCGCCGCCCGCGGCCCAGCACGACCCGTCCCGGGTGCAGTCGAGGGTGTGGAAGCCGGTGGTGGAGAACTGCTTCCACGTCCGGCCACCGTCACGGCTCGCGCTGCTGCCGGCCTCGGGCCCGGACTCGCCGGTCACCACGAGGAGCTTCTTCGACGCCCAGGCGGCGTCCTCGCCGAGGTGGGCCAGGTCGCCGCCGGCGCGCCAGGTCTTCCCGTTGCGGGAGTACGCCGAGCCGTCGGGGTCGGTCGCCGCCGGGTCGAAGTCGCCGCCGACCACCACCGCGTGGTGAGGGGCCCGGACCGCCAGCCCGAACACGCCCGCGGCCTCGCCGGCACGCAGCGTGGAGTCGGAGGCGGTCCACCGGAGACCACCGTCGGTGGAGCGGAAGACCCGGGCCTGCGAGCCGCCCGAGCCGAACCACGCGGTCCGGCCGGCGATCGTGAGGCAGTCGCCGGAGGCGGAGAAGTTGAACTCGCCCGTCGAGTCCGGCATCCCGGCGTCGGGCAGCACGTCCCACGACGCGCCCCCGTCCTCGGTCGCGAGGATCCGGAACTTCCCGTCGACCGGGTCGCTCACCGCGAGTCCGCGCCGGCCGCCGGGGTAGAAGTCGAGGCAGTTGTAGAACGCGGCCTCGTCGGTGTTGCGGAACGTCTCGTCCCACGTCGCGCCGCCGTCGGTGGTCCGGAAGATCCGGGAGTCCTCACCGGGCCCGATCGACAGCACCACGGCGGTGTCGGCATCCCGGGCCTCGACGTCTCGCAGCGACAGGCCCTCGGTCCCCGGCGGGGTCACGTCGTCCCACGTGGAACCGCCGTCGGTGGTCCGGAAGACCTTGCCCGGCGAGCCCGCGGTCAGGCTGCCGCCGGAGATCCACGCGGTGTCGCGGTCGACCGCGTCGAGGCCGCGGAAGCTCTGGTCGGGGTCGAGGGTCGTCACGTCCCACCCGAGGTCGGGGCCCGGCGGGGCCGCGGCCACGAGCGGGCCGGCGAGGGTCATGGCGAGGGTGAGGGCAAGGGTGGACCCGGCGGTCCCGAGAAGGCGTCGCATGTCCGGCACCCTGCCGCTCCGCCTCGCCGCTGTCCAGAGCCCCGCCCGGAATAGCGGTCCCCGCCGGACCGTTCTGCTGACATGTCCACCACGTCCAGCATGCTCGACCGGATGACGACCTACGACGCCTACCGCTGGGCCGTCGAGCTCTTCGAGCTCAAGGACTACTACCGCGCCGCCGAGGTGCTGGAGCACGTGATCGAGGGCGCGACCGACGAGCCGGGGCTCGGCGAGGTCCGCGAGCTGCTCGCGCGTGCCTACTTCCACTCCGCCCGGATCGACCGGGCCACCGAGGCCGCCCGCGACCTGCTCGCCCACGAGCCGACCAACGCCTACGCCGCGCTGCTGCTGGCCCGCTCCCTGGAGCGCGGCTCCCGCCGCGAGGAGGCCGACCGGGCCCGGCGGCTGGCCGTGGCGCTCGGGGCACCGGCCTGATGCCCGACCTCGAGCAGGAGGTGGAGTTCGGGATCTTCCCCTCGCCCGAGGCCGCGCGGATCGGCGACCTGCTGTCGCTGGTCGCGCTGGCCGAGGTCGAGGGGCTCGACCTGGTCTCGCTGCAGGACCACCCCTACCAGGACAAGTACGCCGACACCTGGACGCTGCTGTCCGTCCTCGGCGCGCGCACCAGCACCATCAAGCTCGCGCCCAACGTGGCCAGCCTGCCGCTGCGACCGCCGGTGCTGCTGGCCAAGGCCGCCGCCACCCTCGACCTGGTCACCGGCGGTCGGGTCGAGCTCGGGCTGGGGGCCGGCGCGTTCTGGGACGCGATCGCGGCCGCGGGCGGTCCGCGGCGTACCCCCGGCGAGGCGGTCGACGCGCTCGCCGAGGCGGTCGCGCTGGTCAAGGCGTTCTGGGAGGGCGGCACGCTGCGCTTCGAGGGCGAGCACTACCGCGCCGTCGGGCTGCACGCCGGCCCGCGCCCCGCTCACGACATCCCGGTCTGGCTGGGCGCCTACAAGCCGCGGATGCTGCGGCTGACCGGTCGGCTCGCGGACGCCTGGGTGCCGAGCATGGGGTCGCCGACCCGCCGGCGCTGCCCGAGCTCTCCGCGATCATCGACGGGGCGGCCCTCGAGGCCGGGCGGGCACCCGCGTCGGTCAAGCGGATCTACAACGTGTTCGGGCAGTTCGGTCGCGGCCGGGGCTTCCTCGAGGGGAGCACGCGCGACTGGGCCGAGCAGCTCGCGGAGCTGACGCTGGACGTCGGGATGAGCACCTACGTGCTGGGCACCGACGACCCGGACACCGTGCGCCGCTGGGCCACCGAGGTCGCACCCGCGGCGCGCGAGCTGGTCGAGGTGGAGCGCGGTCGCCGCGCCCGGGTCACCGAGCCCCCGACGCCACCTCCCACGCCGGAGGAGCTCGTGCCCGCGCGGGAGTCGATCACCGTCACGCCCACCCCCGACGACGGCACCCGGCTCTCCGCCGACCTGCCGTGGGACGAGTCCGTGCGTCCCACGCACGACGAGCCGGCTGTGGCGGCGTACGACCGTCCCGAGCACGGCCAGCACCTGATCGACATCCACGACCACCTGCGTGGCGAGCTGGCTCAGGTGCGCGACGTGCTGGAGCAGGTACGCCGCGGCCACCTCAGCGTCGGGGCCGCGCGCTCGGTCGTGAACACGATGACGATGCGGCAGAACAACTGGACGCTCGGCGCGTACTGCGAGTCCTACTGCCGCGTCGTGACCGGTCACCACACGCTCGAGGACGCCAGTGTCTTCCCGCACCTGCGCCGCTCGGACCCGTCGTTGGGTCCGGTGCTGGATCGGCTGCACGAGGAGCACGAGGTGATCCACGACGTGCTGGAGCGGTTCGACCGCACACTGGTGCGGCTGGTCGGCTCCGACGGGACCGGACAGGCGGGTGCGGAGGTCCTCGACGGGGTCCAGGCCTCCCTCGACCTGCTCACCGACACCCTGCTCTCGCACCTCGCCTACGAGGAGCGCGAGCTGATCGGCCCGCTCTCGCGCCACGGGCTCAACTGACGCGCTGGCTTCCGGAGGTCTCGACACTCTCCCTCGCCTAGCGGCTCGGTCGGCTCGACCACCTGGGTGGTGCGCGTACGTCAGGTGGTCGAGACCTCCGGCACCTAGGCTGCGGGCGTGAGTGATGTGACCGAGACCCCGCGGCTGGCGCCGGCGTACCCGATCCTCACCGAGCGGTTGCTGCTGCGACCGATCGACGCGGAGCGCGACGTGCTCGCGATGCATGCCTACCGCTCGATCCCGGAGGTGTGCCGCTACGTCCCGTTCGTCCCCGGTACGCCGGAGCAGCTGGCCGAGCGGCTGGCGGAGCCGGAGCGGACGCGGTCGACGATCGAGGCCGAGGGGCAGGTGATGTCGCTGGTGATCGAGCTGCGGGAGACCGGGGAGGTCGTCGGCGACCTGGTGCTCTTCTGGCACTCCGACTCCGACCTGCACGCCGAGGTCGGCTACGTGCTCCACCCCGACCACGAGGGCCACGGCTACGCCACCGAGGGCACCCGCGCGCTGCTCGGGCTCGCGTTCGACCACGCCGGTGCGCACCGGGTGACGGCCCGGTTCGACGAGCGCAACACCGCCTCGGCCCGGCTGCTGGAGCGGCTGGGCTTCCGCCACGAGGCGACGTTCGTCGACGGTGAGTGGTTCAAGGACGAGTGGACGACGCTGCTGGTGTTCGCGATGCTCGACCGCGAGTGGGCTCAGAGCTCCCGCGTGTAGAGCAGCATCCGGTAGTCCGTGCCCGCCTCGATGTTCACGAAGCCGTGTCGCTCGTAGAACCGCCGGGTGTCGGTGTCCACCTCGTCGACGCCGATGTGCATCTCCTCGGCGCCGGCCGCCCGGACCGCCTCGACGGTCGCCGTCAGCAGCGCCGTCCCGATGCCGCCGTCGCGCAGGTCCGGCAACACGTAGAGCTCCTCGAGCTGCGCGAGGTCGCCGACGTAGTAGGGCGTCGGCCGGATCGTCGTGAACGCGAAGCCGGTCTCCGCGCCGGGCTCGCCGCTGAGCAGCACCAGCACGTCCTCGCGCGCGAGCAGTGCCCTGAACCGCGCCGCGAACGTCCCCGCGTCCGGGGTCTCGGTCTCGAACTCGGTGTTGAAGTCGAACAGCAGCCGGCCGACGACCTCCGCGTCGCCCGGTTGCGCCCGTCGCACGGACCGGCGTACGTCGTCAGCGGTCACCGGACCACCTCGTAGCAGAGCTTCTGGATGCCGTTCGCGTAGGTGTCCTGCTCGACGAGGCGCAGCACGTCCTTGCGTGACGCGTCGGTGGCGAAGAGCCGCTTGCCGTGGCCGAGGACCAGCGGGAACACCAGCAGGTGGTAGCGGTCGACGAGGCCCGCGGCCGCCAGCTCCTGGGCGAGCGTCGCGCTGCCGTGGACCTGGATCTCGCCGCCCTCGGTCTGCTTGAGCGCGGCGACGTCGTCGATCGAGCGCAGGAGGGTGGCGGGCTGCCAGCCGCTGGCGGCGACGTCCTGCTCGGTCAACGTCGTGGAGACGACGTACTTGGGGATCTCGTTGTAGCGCGCGAAGTCGTCCATCGTCGGCCACACCGGGTGGAACGCGTCCCAGCTGACCCGCCCGACCAGCAGCGCGCCGGCCTGCTCCTGCTCGCGGCCCTTCAGCTCGTACGCCGCCATCTCGGGGCGGACGTCCTTGAACGTCCAGCCGGAGTGCTCGTAGCCGCTCTCCCCGCCGGGGGAGTCGACGATCCCGTCGAGGCTGATGAACTCGGTGACGACGATCTGGCGCTGGCTGGTCATGGCAGGTCTCCTTGCAGTTGACGGGGATGCTTCCAGCCTCTCCACGAACGGCGCGACCCGAATCCGACACCGGTGAGGGAGAGTGGGGGGATGGTGGCGGTGCGGGTCCGGGTCTCCGGGCGGGTGCAGGGAGTGATGTTCCGCGACTCCTGCCGCCGCGAGGCCGAGCGGCTCGGGGTCGCCGGGTGGGTGCGCAACGAGCCGGACGGCTCCGTCGCGGTGCACGCCGAGGGTCCTGCGGAGGCGGTCGACGACCTCGTCACGTGGTGCCGCACCGGCCCGCCCGGTGCCCGGGTGACCGGTGTCGACGTCGCGGAGACCGCCGCGGAGGCCGCCGGCGGCTTCGAGGTGCGCTGGTGAGCGGCCGGCCGGCGTACGTCGACGAGCACGCGCGGCTGCTGCCGGGCGTCGCGCCCGAGCGGGCGTACGCCGCCGCGAGGTCGTACGCCGAGCGGCTCGTCCGACCGCCGGGCCGCGCCACCCGGGTGGTGACCCTGCTGCTCGGCACCGACCCGGCCTCCGGGTTCGCGCTTGCGGACGAGCAGCCGCCGCGGCTGGTGAGCCTGTCCGGACGGCACCGGTTCAGCTGCTACGTCATGGACCTGCGGGTCGACCCCGCCCCGGACGGCACCGGCTCCACGGTGACCGTCGTGACCTGGGCCGACTTCCCCGGCGCGCGGGGTCGGCTCTACCGCGCGGCCGTCATCGGCAGCCGCGGCCACGTGCTGGCGGTCCGCCAGATGCTGGCGGCCGTCGCGGCGGTTGCTTGACGTCAAGCAACCGGACGATCGGGCCTCACGACACCTCGGCGCCCACCCGCGGCACCGACGCGAACGGCGACAGCATCAACCAGTGCGGCAGTGCCCGGCGGGCGGCGAGCGACCCCTCGAGCAGCAGGTCGCCGGAGCGGGCCGCCTCGTGCCACGACCGCTCCCCGCGCCAGACGTCGACCATCGTGCGCAACGAAGCCTCGATGCTGACCACGACCGGGTGGCCCGGGTCGGCGTCGCACACGTCGACGTCGCCGTGGTCGGCGACCAGCCACCAGGAGCGGGTGCCGGAGGCGACGTCGGGGAAGTGGAACCCGATCACCGTGCGTCCGTCCGGCATCGCGTCGTGGTCGAGGTTGCGGTGGACGTCCCACATCAGCAGGTGCGGGTCGAGGTCCTCGTCGCCCAGCTGGGTGCGCCACCGCGTGCCCCACTCGCCGAGCGCCATCACCACCGGGCCCAGCTCACGGCCTCCGGGAGTCAGCTCGTAACGACGCCGGTTGCCCTCCTCGACGCGCATCACGATCCCCGCCCGCTCCAGCGAGCGCAGCCGCTTCGACAGCAGCGCCGGCGACATCCGGGGTACCCCGCGTCGCAGCTCGTTGAAGTGGTGGCTGCCGACGAGCAGCTCGCGGACGATCAGCACCGTCCACCGCTCGTCGAGCACCTCCATGGTCTTGGCGATCGGGCAGAACTGTCCGTAGCCCTTCATCCCCGTACCTCCCCGGTCGTGCTCCCTCTCGACGGTAGGCCCGTTGCGCCGCCACGGCCAGTACAGATCCAGTACCGGTCCGGTCCACCTTGTGGAACTGGTCGGCGAACGGAGACAGGAGGACGGTGGAGGGACGGCCCCGCCCGGGGGCCGGGGGAGAGGGAGAACACCATGACCACCATCCAGGAATCGTCCACCACGACACCCCAGCAGCAGGCGGGCGCGATGCTCCAGCTCGTCGCGGGGTACGCCGGCGTCCGCACCGTCGACCTCGGGCTCCGCTCGGGCCTCGTCGCCGCGCTCGCCGAGTCTCCGGGCGCCACGCCCGACGACCTCGCCGAACGGCTCGGCCTCGACGACCTCTACGTCGCCGTCTGGTGCCGCTCGGCGTACGCCGGCGGGGTGCTGGAGCGCGACGGGGAGGGATACCGGCTCGCCGAGCACCTCGGCACGCTGCTGCTCGACACGACCCACCCGGCGTACGTCGGGGGGCTCTTCCCGCTCGTGCAGCAGCCGGAGATGTTCGGCCGCTTCGGCGACGTGCTCGCGAGCGGCGAGCGGCTGTGGTGGGACGAGACCAGCCCGGACTGGATCGCCGGCGTGTCCGGCACCGGCCGGCCGTTCTACACCCGCCTGGTGCCGGGCGGGCTGGCGCAGGTGCCCGGGCTGACCGAGCGGCTGGAGGCGGGCGCCCGGGTCGTCGACCACGCGTGCGGGGCGGGAGCGGGCCTGGTGCGGCTCGCGCAGGCCTACCCCGGCTGCGAGCTGGTCGGCGTCGACGGCGACGCGCACTCCATCGAGCGGGCGCGCGCGCTGCTCACCGAGCAGGGGCTGGTCGACCGGGCCGAGCTGGTCGTCAGCCCGCTCGAGGACGTCGTGCTCGAGCGGCCCGCGGACGTCGTGGTCAACAACATCTCGATGCACGAGTGCCGCGACATCGACCAGGTGGCCGAGCGGGTGCGCGACGCCCTGGTGCCGGGCGGCTGGTTCGTGATCTCCGACTTCCCGTTCCCGGACTCCGACGCCGGTCTGCGCTCGGTGCCGGGTCGGGTGATGTGCGCGATCCAGTTCTTCGAGGCCCAGATCGACGACCAGCTGCTGCCGCGCTCGGCGTACGACGCGCTGCTGGAGCGGCACGGCTTCGTCGACGTCGGGCACGCCGACATCACACCGATGCACTCGATCACGTGGGGGCGGCGCCCGGCCTGAGGGACCAGCGACGGGTCAGGGCAGCTCGGGCTCGAGGTCGAGCCAGTGGGCGAGCGCCTCGACCTCGTCGCGGACCGCGGCGCGGGTCGGGGCGTCCCACGGCTCGTCCTCGTGGATCGCATCGACCCGCAGCACGCCGCGGTCGCGCTCGGCGGTGGCGTCGACCTTGCCCAGCAGCCGGTCGCCCACCAGCACCGGCATCGCCCAGTAGCCCCACCGCCGCTTCGCCGCCGGCTTGAACATCTCGAGCTGGTAGTCGAACTCGAACAGCTCGACCATCCGCTTGCGGTCGATCACGAGCCGGTCGATCGGGGAGATCACCG
Organism: uncultured Actinomycetota bacterium; assembly: GCA_963754575.1. Classification (GTDB taxonomy): domain Bacteria; phylum Actinomycetota; class Actinomycetes; order Propionibacteriales; family Nocardioidaceae; genus Nocardioides. The sequence goes on from CAVWGQ010000027.1 coordinate 748,222, forward strand.
CGATCCGTCCCACGAAGCCGTCGAGGTCCTCGAGGTACGCCGGGTCGACGCGCCACCGGCCGCGCACGCCTTCGACGCTCGCCTCCTCGCCGGCCGCCCCGACGGCGGTCGGCTCGCCGGGGACGACGGCAGCCTTCGGGCGCGCGATGCCGAGACCCGCCAGCCGGCGTACCTCCAGCTCGTGGCGGGCGTCCTCGAGGTCGGGGACGACGGCGTCGGGATAGACGCGCTCCGCGAGGTCCCACAGCTTGTCGCGGCCGCCGGGTCCGCCGCGGCCGGCCACCGCCACCTCGCCCTTCCCGACCATGTTCTCCAGCAGCATCCGCACGTTGCGGTCGCCGTTCCAGCCGCTGGAGCGCCACGGCACCAGGGTGGTGTCGGGCAGCGCGCGCGAGGTGACCGGCCCCTCGTCGTGCAGCTTCTCGAGGATGTCGCGGCGGGTGTCGTCGTTGGCGGCCATCCAGTTCGCGAGCGAGTCGTGGATGTCGCGGTAGTCGTCGAAGACGGCCGGCCAGTTCGCCATCCCGGCCCGGTGGAGCGCGAGGTCGGCGGCCGGGCGGAGCATCTGGTGCAGCTCGACGACCCGGCCGGTGGCGATCGCGTCGTCGAGCTCGGCCCGGTCGTACGCCGACCCCAGCCGGCTCCACAGCACCAGGTGGGCGCTCGGCACCACCGCGGGGCACGGGTCGTCCTGCAGCAGCGTGAGCCGGTGCAGCACCTCGTCGAGGCTCGTCGGCCGCTCGGCGTCGAGCAGCTGGGCGCGGACGGCGACCCGGCGTGCGTCACGTCGCGAGAGCTGGTGGACGACCGGCTCAGCCACGGCGGAGCACCGCGTCCGCGAGCGCCTCGACGCCCGGCAGGTGGTGGTCGAGGAACAGCGACGGCTCGGTCAGCTCGAGCTCGAGCAGCCGGGGTCCGTCGGGGGAGGGCAGCAGGTCGACGCGGGCGTAGAGCAGGTCCTCGCCGAGGCCGTCCGGGAGGGCGGCGAGGGCAGCGGCGGCGACCTCGCGCTCGGCGGCCGAGGGCTCGCGCACCGACATCTCCTCCTCGGCGTACAGGTCCTCGACGAGCTCCATGCCGGGCGTCAGCAGCGGCCCCTTGCGCATCGCGTGGGAGAAGTGGCCGTCGAGGTGGAGCAGCGCGGTCTCGCCGTGCTCGTCGACCTCGTGGAGGTAGGGCTGGACCATCACGGCGCGGCCGGCGGCGAGCAGGTCGGCGGCGTGGGCCAGGCCGCGTCCCGCGTCGGCGGGCGAGAGCCGCAGCGTGTCGCGCGAGCCGGCCGAGACGACGGGCTTCACGACGTGCTCGACGTCGCCGAACCGGTGGTCCGGGCCGTCCCCCGGCTCCAGGAACTGCGTCGGCACGACCGGGATGCCGGCACGCTCGAGGTCGGCGAGGTAGCGCTTGTCGGTGTTCCACCGGATCACGCCCGCCGGGTTGAGCAGCCGGCTGACCGCGGACACGTGGTCGGTCCAGGCGAGGAACCGCTCCAGCTTGGGCACGTAGTCCCACGTCCCGCGGACCACCACCAGGTCGTACGCCGCCCAATCGGCCGCGTCGTCGTCCCACACGACCGGGTCGGCCTCGGCGCCCCGTTGCCGCAGCGCGGCCAGCAGCAGCTGGCCCTCGTCGTCGAGCGCGGGCAGCTCGGCGCAGGAGGCCAGGGCGATCCGGGTCATGTCCTCACCCTCTCAAATGCCGCGGCGTGTGCCTGAGAACGCCCTCTGGGTAGTTCTCAGGCACACGCCGCGACAGGGACGGTGGGGTCAGCGGTCGAGCAGCGGGCGCGACGGGTCCCAGCTGGTGCCGTCCCGCTCGTCACGGCGCTTGCGGGCGATGGCCGACAGCGCCTCGAGGACGACCCGGTTGGCCAGGGCCGCGGTGATGTCGGCGTGGTCGTAGGGCGGGCTGACCTCGACCACGTCCACCCCGACGACCGGCAGCTCGAGGCAGATCCGGCGTACGGCGTCGAGCAGCTCGCGCGCGGAGAGGCCTCCCGGCTCCGGCGTACCGGTGCCCGGGGCGTGGCCGGGGTCGCAGACGTCGATGTCGACGGAGAGGAAGATGCCGTCGCACTCGTCGGTCGCGATCGTGAACGCCTCGGTGAGACACTCCGAGAGCCCGCGGTGGACGATCTCGGTCATCTCGTAGGACCGCATCTTCTCGCCGGCCATCCAGTCCAGGGTCTCCGGCCCGGGCCAGTAGCCGCGCAGCCCCATCTGCAGGAACCGGTCGCCGCGCAGCGCGCCCGACTCGATCAGCCGGCGCATCGGCTGGCCGTGGCCCCACAGCGAGCCGAACTCGATGTCGCCGGTGTCGGCGTGCGCGTCGAAGTGGATCATCGAGACCCGGCCGTGGCCGAGCACGTTGGCGACGCCCTTGGCGTCGGGGAAGGCGATCGAGTGGTCGCCGCCGAGCACGACCGGGATCGCCCCGGCCCGGGCCACCTTCTCCACCGCCGCCTCGAGGACGCCGAGGGCGCGCTCGATGTCGCCGGGCGGCATCTCGACGTCGCCGGCGTCGACCACCCGCAGGTCGACCAGCCCGTCGGTGCGCAGCGCGAGCGACGGCCGAGAGCCGTCGTGGGGCAGGTAGTCGGTCATCCGGATCGCCTGCGGCCCGAAGCGGGTGCCGGGCCGGTGGGACGTGCCGCCGTCGAACGGTGCGCCCACCACGACGACGTCCGCGCCGGCGTACGACGCCTCGTCGTCGAGGTCGCACGGCGGTACGCCGAGGAAGGTGATGTCGGGACCGAACTGAGCGCCGTAGCGAGCCATGCTCCGACTCTAGGACCCGTCCCGGGTAGACAGGACGCATGGACGCACACGACGCAGGCAGGATCGCCCGCTCGCTCGAGACGCTGCACGCGCTGGGCTACTTCGCTCCCGAGGTCGAGGCCGAGGTGACCGCCCTCGGCGTACGGAGGGGTCGCGCGACCTACTTCGCCTCCCGGTCGGCGGCGATGGGGCGAGTCGGCGCCGGGCCGGTCGCGGCCACGTTCTACGTCTTCAACCCCTCGCTCGTCGTCCACTTCATCCCGGCGGCGTGGGAGTCGGCGAGCCCGGAGGACGTGGTGGCGGCGCGCTACCGCGGCGTCTCGGCAGCCTGGCGACGACTGCTGGGCGACGAGGTGCTCGCGTCACCCGCCCTGGTCGAGGCCGCCGACCTGGCGCGCACCACGGCCGAGGGCTGCACCGTGGCCGGCCGGCCGCTGTACGCCGCCCACGCCGACCTACCGTGGCCCGAGGAGCCGCACCTGGCGCTCTTCCACGCCCTGACCCTGCTCCGCGAGCACCGCGGCGACGGCCACGTGGCGGCCCTGACGGCCGCGGGTCTCAGCGGCCTGGAGGCGCTGATCAGCCACACCGCCACCGGCCGGGGCTTCACCCAGCCCGCCGCCCAGGCGACCCGCGGCTGGTCGGACGACGAGTGGACCGCCGGGGCCGAAGCGCTGCACGAGCGGGGGATCCTCGACGAGGACGGCGCGCTGAGCGAGGAGGGGAAGGCGCTGCGGCGCGAGGTCGAGGCCGCGACGGACATCCATGCCTTCGCGCCGTGGGACGCGCTGGGGGCAGCCGGGGCAGACCGGCTGGCCGAGCTGGGCCGGCCGCTCGTCGCGACGGCGCTGGCGCGCGGGGCGTTCCCCGACGGGGTCTTCGCCGTACGCCGCTGACGCGACAGCCGAACCGGACGCGGAACGTCCGCAACTCCGGTTAGCGTGCTGGGCATGGCAGCCGACTTCCAGGACCTGAGGGACTCGACGTTCGAGTCGGTCGACCTCACCGGGGCCACCTTCCGCCGTGCCTACCTCAACCGGGTGACCTTCCAGAACATCGACATGATCGGCACCCGGATCCTCGACGTCGACCTGGTCGACGTCGAGATCACGGGCGACATCCGCAACGTCACGGTCAACGGCATCGAGATCTCGGGCTACGTCGAGGCCGAGCTCGACAAGCAGCAGCCCGGCCGGGAGAGGATGCGACCGACGGACCCGGACGGCTTCCGCGAGGCCTGGGACCTGCTCGAGGAGCTCTGGTCCGGCACCGTGGAGCGTGCCCGGGCGCTCGAGGCCCGCCGGCCCGGCGCGCTCCACGAGAGCGTCGACGGCGAGTGGTCGTTCATCCAGACCCTGCGCCACCTCGCCTTCGCCACCGAGACCTGGGTCCTGCGTGCGCTCGGCGGTGACCCCCGTCCGTGGCACCCGCTGTCGCTGCCCTTCGACCAGATGACGCCGCACCCGGAGGTGCCGTGGGACCGCGACGCCCGGCCCTCCCTCGACGAAGCGCTCGCCGTGCGCGCCGACCGCCAGGCCGCGATGCGCCGCGTGGTCGAGGCGCTCACCGACGAGCAGCTCGCCTCCCACACCACGCCGGTCGAGGGACCGGCCTGGCCGCCCGCCCACGCGTTCCCCGTCCAGGAGGTGCTGAGCACCGTGCTGAACGAGGAGTGGGAGCACCGCCGCTACGCCGAACGCGACCTGACCGTCCTCGAGTCCCGCTAGCCACCAGGAGAACCCATGCAGATCGTCCTCGTCCCCGGCCTCTGGCTCAACGCCGCCACGTGGGACGCCGTCGTCCCCGACCTCGAGGCCGCCGGCCACACCGTCCACCCGCTCACGCTGCCCGGGATGGAGAGCAGGGACGCCGACCGCAGCGGTGTCACGCTCGCCGACCACCTCGGCGCGGTCGTCGCCGCCGTGGATGCGGCGTACGACGTCGGGGGCCCGGTCCTGCTCGTCGGCCACTCTGCCGGCTGCGGCCTCGCCCACGCCGCCACCGACGCCCGGCCCGACAAGGTCGCCCGCCAGGTGCACGTCGGCGGCTTCCCCGGTGGCGACGGCGACGCGCTGCTCAGCGGGCTGCCGGCCGAGGGCGGCGAGGTGCCGATGCCGGACTGGAAGGAGATGGGCGAGGAGGCGAACGTGAGGGACTTCTCCGAGGAGCAGCTCACCGCGTTCTACGCCGCCGCCGTCCCGGTCCCCGAGGCCGTCATCACCACCCCGATCCCGCTCATCGACGAGCGCCGCTACGACGTGCCGGTCACGGAGGTCTGCCCGGAGTACTCCGCCGCCGACCTCCAGGAGTGGATGGACGAGGGTCACCTGCCGGAGCTGGTGAAGGTCAAGGACCGGGAGCTGGTGGACCTCGGTGGCGGCCACTGGCCGCAGCTCACCCAGCCGAAATCGTTGGCGCGGGCGATCCTCGACGCGGCACGCTGAGCCGCATGGCCACCACCCTCGCGATCCAGTGCTTCAACCTCGACTGCACCGACCCCGACCGCACCGCCACCTTCTGGCAGGAGGCGCTGGGGTGGCGGCGGACCTACGAGACGCCCGACGAGGTCGTCCTCGAGCCGCCCGCCGGCAGCCCGCAGGACGGCGTCGCCCCGGACCTGCTCTTCCTGCGGGTCCCGGAGGGCAAGCAGGTCAAGAACCGCTGGCACCCCGACCTGCGCCCCGACGACCAGGCGGTCGAGGTCGCCCGGCTCGAGGGACTGGGCGCGACGCGGGTGGACCTCGGCCAGGGTGACGACGCCTCCTGGGTCGTGATGGCCGACCCCGACGGCAACGAGTTCTGCGTGCTGCGCGCCTTCACCTCTGAGGAGCGGGCCGAGCTCGCCGCCGGCTGAACGCGCTGCACGCGACTGCTCGGCGCCGGGGTTTCGAGGCTCGCTTCGCTCGCACCTCAACCACCGGGGTGTCAGGCAGGCACCGCCGTGCTGAGCGCGACCTCGGCCAGTGCCCGGGCGTGGGCGTCGGCGGAGCAGATCAGCGGCAGCGGGCTGTCGTCCGCCCCGACGAGCAGCCCGATCTCGGTGCAGGCGAGGACCACCGCCTGGGCGCCCTGCTCGGCGAGCCGTCCGATGACCTCGACGTACGCCGCCCGCGACCCGTCGCGCACGATCCCCTGGGTCAGCTCGTCGAAGACCACCCGGTCGACGAGGTCGCGGTCGTCCGGCCCCGGGGCGATCGCGGTGATGTCGTGGCGCGCCAGCCGGTCGGCGTAGAACGTCTCCTCCATCACCCAGCGGGCGCCGAGGATGCCGAGCCGGTCCCACCCGTGCGGCTGCGCGACGCCGGCGACGGCGTCGGCGATGTGGAGCAGGGGTACGTCGAGCGCGGCCTCGACGGCCGGTGCGACCTTGTGCATGAGGTTGGTGCAGATCGCGACCACGTCGGCGCCCCCGGCCTCGCACCGGCGCCCGGCCTCGGCCAGCAGGGCTCCGGCGCCGCCCCAGTCGCCGTCGAGCTGGCACTGCCGGACGGCCGCGAAGTCGAGCGACTGCAGCGCGACCTGCGCCGAGGCGTGACCGCCGAGCCGCTCTGCGACCACCTCGTTGAGGATCCGGTAGTAGCTCGCGGTCGAGTGCCAGCTCATGCCACCGATGAGTCCGATCGTCTGCATGGGTCCAGCCTGACGGCTCGCGCGCTCCCAAGGTAGACCGCACTCCCTTGCCACTGCCATCATCTCTGCTTATGACCCTGGACCCGCGTCGCGTGCTCGTCTTCCGTTCCGTCGCGCGTGCCGGCTCGCTGAGCGCGGCCGCCCGCGAGCTCGGCTGGACCCAGCCCGCGGTCTCCCAGCAGCTGCAGCGGCTCGAGCGGGAGGTCGGCGGTCCGCTGCTGGTCCGCAGCACCCGCGGGGTCACGCTGACCGAGGCCGGCCGGGTGCTGCTCGGTCGTGCCGACGCCGTCGCCGGGGAGCTGCACATGGCCGCCGAGGAGCTGGCCTCGCTCGCGGAGCTGCGCGGCGGTCGGGTCCGGCTGGTCGCCTTCCCGTCGGCCGCGGCGACGATCGCCCCCGCCGCCCTCAAGCTGCTGGCGCGCGACCACCCGGACGTCGACGTCGCGCTCGTCGAGGCCGAGCCGCCCGAGGCCTGGGCCAGCGTGCGCGAGGGGCGGGCCGACGTGGCGCTGGTCTTCGGCTACGACGGCCCGCCGCCCGACTCCGCCCACGGCGGGGACCTCACCTGGCTGCCGCTCGCGGTCGAGCCGGTCGACCTGGTGCTCCCGCCCGACCACCCAGCCGGCCGGCGCCGCGCCGTACGCCTGGCTGACCTGGCGGACGACACCTGGATCGGCGGCTGCCCCCGCTGCCGCCAGCACCTCGTCGACCGCTGCCGCGACGCCGGCTTCGAGCCGCGGCTCGCGCACGAGACCGACGACTACGTGGCGGTGCAGGCGCTGGTGGCAGCCGGTCTCGGCGTCACGCTGCTGCCGCGCTCGGCGCTGCGGGCCTTCCAGCATCCCGAGGTCGTGGTGCGCTCGTCACCGACCCTGGGCGACCGCCACGTCGGGCTGGTCTACCGCCCCGGCGCCGAGCAGGTGCCGGCGACCCGGGCGTTCGTCGAGCGGCTGGTGCAGGTCGTCGGCACGCGCTGATGCGCGCCGCTCAGGACTTCGTGCGCGAGCCTGTGACTTCGCCCGGATTGTTTCCCGTGCCAGGTCACGGTTTCCCCGCCCGGGCGGGGAAACCAACGCCCCTCACATCTCCTCGTGCGTCTCCGGGTCGCCGCCGAAGAGCCGGCCGTCGGGGCGACCGAGGGCGGTGATGGCCGCGACCTCGTCGTCGGTCAGCTCGAAGCCGAGCACGTCGAGGTTCTCCGCCTGCCGCGACGGGGTGGCCGACTTCGGGATCGGCAGCGCGCCGATCTGCACCTGCCAGCGCAGGATCACTTGGCCGGGCGTCACGCCCAGCCGGGACGCGGCGTCGGCCACGGGCGGCTCGGTGAAGGGCGCCTGCCTCTTGCCCAGCGGGCTCCACGACTCGGTGACGATGCCGAGGTCGGCGTTCACCGCGCGCATCTCGGCCTGCGGGAAGTAGGGGTGCAGCTCGAGCTGGTTGACCGCCGGCGTCACGCCGGACTCGTCGATGATCCGGCGCAGGTGCTCCGCGCTGAAGTTGGAGACGCCGATGCTGGTCACGAGTCCCTCACGCTGCAGGTCGACGAGCGCACGCCAGGCGTCGGCGTACTTGTCCTGCGAGGGGTTCGGCCAGTGGATGAGGTGGAGGTCGAGCCGGTCGAGGCCGAGCCGCTCCAGCGATCCGCGCACCGAGGCGACCGCGTCGTCGTACCCGTGGTGGCGGCCCGGCAGCTTGCTGCACACCGTCAGCTCGTCGCGCGGTACGCCGGAGCGGCGGATCGCCTCGCCGACCTCAGCCTCGTTCTCGTAGTTCACTGCCGTGTCCAGCAGCCGGTAGCCCACCTCGATCGCCGAGGTGATCGCCGCGATCCCGTCCTCGCCGGTGAGCGGGTAGGTGCCGAAGCCGACCGCGGGCAGCTGCTGTCCGTCGTTGAGCATGTGGGTCATGTCGGCCACGCTACGACCATGAGCCTCCCGAACAAGCTCCACCGCCCCTACCCCGACGACGCGTACGCCGGCGACGGCGGCGAGGTCTCCGCCTGGCTGCGGCCCGATGGCACCGAGCCCGAGCTGGTCCACCAGAACGGCGGCAGCTGCGAGTACCTCGCCACCGGCGACCAGACCGGCGGCCTGTACGGCCTCTACCGCTGGTCGTTCGGGGAGGCCGAGTCCGGCCCCGACCCGCACTTCCACCGCACGATCACGGAGTCCTTCTACGTCCTCGAGGGGACCGTGAAGCTCTACGACGGGAACGACTGGGTCACCGCGCGCGGCGGCGACTTCCTGCACGTGCCAGAGGGAGGCATCCACGGCTTCCGCGGCAGCGACCACGCCCGGATGCTGCTGATGTTCACCCCCGGCGCGCCGCGGGAGGACTACTTCGAGACCCTCCACGCGCTCGGCTTCGGCGCCACCATGACCGACGACGAGCGCGCCGCCTTCATGCTCCAGCACGACACCTACTGGGTGTGAGTGGGTGTGATGCTGCGTGGCATCCTGAGCGGGTGACCGGTCCGACCGTCGTGGCGCTCCACACCGCGAAGGGTCGGCGCCTTCCGATGCGCGCGCACGACGAGGTCGAGGCGGAGGCGGGCAAGGGCATCGTCGGGGACCGGTACCACGGGACCCGCCACCGTCACGTGACCGTGCAGTCGGCCGCTGCCCTGGCCGAGGCCGCCACCGCCTTCGGCGCGGACGTGCCGTGGGAGCTCACCCGCCGCAACGTCACGGTCGAGGGGATCGACGCGATCCCGACCACGCCGGGCACCCGGCTGCGGGTCGGGGGCGCGCTGCTCGAGGTGGTCCGGGTCGCGGCCCCGTGCAAGCTGCTGGACGACACCATCGGCCGCGGTGCCCAGGGCGCGCTGCGCCGGCGCGGGGGCACGGTGTTCCGGGTGCTGGAGTCGGGGACCATCCGGGTCGGCGACCCGGTCGAGGACGACCAGGCCCTTTTCTAACGCTGCATCTCCCGGCCGTCGACGAACAGCCGACCGCCCGGCGCCAGCACCTCGCGGATCCGCGCCAGCACCTGCTCGCCGGCCGCCGGGTGCCGCGCGTCGAGGGCGCCGACCCGCGCGAGCGGCCCCGGCGCCCCACCGATCTCGAGCACCCGGATCCCGGGCGACAACGGCAGCGCCTCGAGCACGGCGGTCAGGCGTGGCGACAGGTCGGTCACCCCACCCCATGGGGCCGGGTAGGTGGGTTGAGTTGCCACGGCGCCGAGTCGAGTTGCCAGCGCGGCCCGCGCCGCGCCGCGGGAGTGGACACTCAATCCGGCGGAGTGGCAACTCATCCCGGCGGGCTGGCAGCTCAACCAGTGGGGGTCAGCTGCCGATGTGGACGATCGCGTCGCCGGAGTTGACCAGGGGGGCCTCGGTGCGGCCGATCACGATGCCGGTCCGGTTGGCGTAGACGGCGCGCAGGGTGCGGCCGAAGGAGTCGACGAGGGCGCCGAGCCGCTCGCCGTCGGTCACCTGCTGCCCGAGCTGGGCGTCGAGGTCGAGGATGCCGGTACGCCGAGCGCGGACCCAGCCGCTCGAACGGCACTCGATCGACGGTTCGTGGTCGGGGTCGGGGAACGGGTCGGTCATGTCGAGCGCGGCCAGCACGCGCCGTACTCCTGCGACGCCGGCGTCGATGGCGTAGTCGTCGAAGCGCAGGTTCTCCCCAGCCTCGTAGAGCATCACCGTCGCCCCGCGCTCGCGCGCGGCGTGGCGCAGCGAGCCGTCGCGGATCTTCGCGTGCAGCATCACCGGCGCCGCGAAGGCCTCGGCGAGCGAGCGGGTGCGGGGGTCGTCGAGGTCCGCCCGGATCTGCGGCAGGTTCGAGCGCCGGTCGGAGCCGGTGTGGAGGTCGATCCCGACCTCGGACTTCGCCACCACCTCCTCCATCACGAGGTGGGCGATCCGGCTGGCGAGCGAGCCGCGGGCGGAGCCGGGGAAGGAGCGGTTGAGGTCGCGCCGGTCGGGCAGGTAGCGGTCGCCGGTGACGAAGCCGAGCACGTTGACGATCGGGACCGCGATCAGCGTGCCGCGGAAGGTCTTGGGGTCGAGGCCGGCCAGCACCTGGCGGATCACCTCGACGCCGACGACCTCGTCGCCGTGGATGGCGGCGTCGACCCAGATGGTGGGGCCGTCCTCGCGGCCGTGGATGACGCGCACCGGGAGACTGACGTCGGAGCCGGTCACCAGCTTGGTGATCGGCAGCTCGAGGTTGCGCGACGTACCTGCCCGGATCCGGACGGTGCCGATGGCGAAGGACTCGCGCGGCATCAGCGGCCCCGGTTCCGACGGCGTACGGCGAGCTTGGGGCGACCGCCGAGGTAAGAGCCACCGGCGTCGACGTGGTACCCGCGGACCAGCGCCTCGCGGCCGATCAGCATCCGGAAGCCCATCTCGTCGCGGTTGCTCAACGTCACCTCGGCGTCGACGACCCGGCCGGCCAGGCCGACGTCGAGCCGGACGACGTAGCGCTCCTCGACGTGGCCCGACGAGCTCCGCACGTCCCGCTGCTCGACGACATGGGACTCGCAGGCGACGGCGTCCTCGTCGGAGCCCTGCCAGGGGTGGACGGAGTAGCGGATCCAGCGGTCACCGTCGCGTTCGACCTCCTCGACGTCGAACGCGTGGAGCGAGGAGGTGCGGGCCCCGGTGTCGACCTTCGCCTTGATCCACGGGACTCCCAGCCCCGGCAGGCTCACCCATTCCCGCCATCCGACGATGGTGTTGGATGGCGGGGATGCGTCCGTTGCTGTCACCCGTCGATCCTCTCAGGTTGCTGACATGAAGCTCGCCATCCTCTCCGTCGCCCCCCGGGCCTACAGCACGCAGCGGCTGCGGACCGCCGCCGTCGACCGGGGGCACACGGTCAAGGTGCTGAACACGCTGCGCTTCGGCATCGACCTCAGCGCCGACGAGCCGGACCTGCAGTTCCGCGGCAAGCAGCTGTCGGACTACGACGCGATCCTGCCGAGGATCGGCAACTCGATCACCTACTTCGGCACCGCGGTGGTGCGCCAGTTCGAGCAGATGGACGTCTACACGCCCAACACCGCCGCCGGGATCACCAACTCCCGTGACAAGCTGCGCGCCTCCCAGATCCTGTCGCGGCACAACGTCTCGATGCCGGCGACGACGTTCGTGCGCGACCGTGCCGACGTGATCGCCGCGATCGAGCGGGTGGGTGGCGCGCCTGTCGTGATCAAGCTGCTCGAGGGCACCCAGGGCATCGGCGTGATCCTCGCGCCCGACCGCAAGGTCGCCGAGGCGATCATCGAGACCCTGCACTCGACGCGGCAGAACGTGCTGATCCAGCGCTTCGTCAAGGAGAGCAAGGGCCGGGACATCCGCGCACTCGTGGTCGGCGACCGCGTCGTCGCTGCGATGCGGCGGGTGGCGCAGGGTGACGAGTTCCGCTCCAACGTCCACCGCGGCGGTTCGGTCGAGGCGGTCGAGCTCGACCCCGTCTTCGAGGAGGCGGCCGTCCGCTCCGCGCAGATCATGGGCCTCAAGGTCGCCGGCGTCGACATGCTCGAGGGCAACGACGGCCCGCTGGTGATGGAGGTCAACTCCTCACCCGGCCTCGAGGGCATCGAGAACGCGACCAAGCTCGACATCGCGGGCGCGATCATCGACCACATCGACAACCAGGTCGCCTTCCCCCAGATCGACGTCCGGCAGCGGCTCAGCGTCTCGACGGGGTACGGCGTCGCCGAGCTCGCCGTGCACGGCGAGGCCGACATCGTCGGCAAGTCGATCACCGACTCCGGCCTGCGCGAGAAGGACATCACCGTGCTCACGCTCCACCGCGGCGCCCAGGTGATCCCCAACCCCCGCGCCTCCACCGTGCTCGAGGCCGAGGATCGGCTGCTGTGCTTCGGCAAGCTCGAGGAGATGCGCTCGATGATCCCCGAGCGCCGCAAGCGCCGGCAGCGGGTCAAGAAGCTGCCGAAGCAGCCCATCCACGACGCCTGACCGGCGTTGGTCGAGCCGCCCGACCAACGACGGCGTGCGGTTCCGGTAGTTGGTCGAGCCGTGCGAGCCCCTGGGCGAGGGCGAGAGTCGAGACCTCACCGACGGCGTACGGCGAGGGTCTCGACAGCCGCTCGCTGGCGCTCGCTGGTCGACCAACCACCGCGGACGGTTCGTGCAGGCGGTGGAGCGGACCGAGCTGGGGTTCTGGCGCACCGTGGTCCCCACGGGGGGTGTCACCGCAGGTCGATCTGCCGCGGAGTGCGGCATCTCGGGGCGCGGTGGGGTGCTGGGTGGGGACCGGAGTGCGCCACAACGGCGCGCGGTTCGCGTAGGCGGGCGAACGTCGAGACCTCGCCGTGCGGCTCAGGGGATCCGGACCGCCACCACCTCATCCGCCACCGGACCGAGCCGCTCGAGCACGCCGGCGAGCACCGAGCGACCGTCGACGTCACCGACCGGCCAGGTCACCCGCACCAGTCCGCCGGGCAGCGCCGTCGCCCGGCCACCGCGACCGACGGCCGCCAGCGCAGCGTCGCGCGCGGACACGGGCACGGTCAGGGTGGCGAGCCCGCTCAGCTCGGTCGGGTCGCCGGCCGCCGCCGGGATCCGGGAGGGCGCAATCCTGCTGGCGTCCGGCGCGTCCGGGGAGGTGTCGTCGGCCGTGATCGCGTTCCACAGCAGCTTCTGGGTGCCGGAGGTGAACGCCCGGAAGTTCGGGTCGCCGGCGAACAGCACCGTGCGGCCGGCGGCGTACTTCTCGGCCACGACCGCGGCGGTCCCGCGCAGCTCGCCCGCACCACGGGCGTAGCCCGAGACGAAGAAGTCGTCGCCGCTCGGGTAGCGCACCGCGACCGAGCCGCGTCGGGCGGTCATCACCGCGTCGTACTCGTAGAAGGTGAAGAGCTTCGGGCCGACGCCGGCCAGCAGCGGGGTGCCGCGACCGACGGTCCGCAGCAGCGAGCCGGGGACGTCGGAGGTCGGGGCCTCGAGCCGGGCGGAGGTCAGCCCGAGCCGGATCGCGAGGTTGGTCCCGCCGCGCCAGCCGACGAAGCGGCCACCGTCCTCGACCCACTGCACCAGCGCCCGCCGCCCGGCGCGCCCCATCAGCTCCTCGGCCAGCCGCGCGTTGCCACCGGGCACCAGCAGCACGTCGACGTCGTCGAGCGCGCCGGTGGCGATCTCGGTCCGGCGCACGCGCTCGTGTTCGAGCTCCCACTTCTGCTCCAGCAGCCAGCGGGTCCAGCCCTGTGACTCGTACGCCGTCACACCGGGGCCGAGCCGCAGCAGCCCGACCCGGGGAGCGTCGTCGGGGGTTCCCGGCGCCGGGACGTCGCCGACCGGCGGGGCCGGGGTCGTCACCAGGTCGAGGTCGCGGCCCGACCGGCCGCCCTTGAGGTCGCCGAGCAGCGGCAGGCTCCACGCGGTGACGTCGTAGAAGTAGGGGAACGGGACGTAGGAGTCCTCGCCGAGCATCGCCTGGATCCAGTGCTTCTGGGCCTGCGCCATGCTCACGTGCCAGGTGCCGGCCGGCAGCGTGACGGCCCGCCGCGACTCGCCGTACGGCGTGAAGTCGGGGACCTCGACCGGCTGCGCGAGCCGGTCGACCTCGACGCCCGCGCCCTGCAGCAGGCGGACGACCTCCTGCAGCTCGTCGGCGGTGGCGGGGGTGTCGCGCAGGAAGTAGTGGCGCACCTTGCCCCGGGGGACCTGCAGCTGCAGCTCGCTGCCCGGCGCGAAGACCGCGTTCGGCTCGAGCTCGCCGGCGGCACCCTCGGCGGCGGCCTGCCGGTAGCTGGCGGCGAGGCCGCGGAGCACCGAGCTCTTGCGCTCGGCGAGGGCGTACATCGAGGCGAAGGTGGCGCCGTACTGCTCCTCGGTGCGCTTCCGGATCGGCGCCGATCCGCCCTTCTCGTAGGTCATGCTCGCGCCGAGCAGCTGCGTGGTCGGCACGGTGTCGCCGTAGCCCATGTAGAGCAGGTCGTAGACGGAGTAGTTGAAGTAGTCCCAGCCCTCGCGGTCGAACCAGTCCGACATCGCGCCGCCGTAGACCCGGTTGATCCAGCGCACCGAGCGGTCGGCGACCTCGTGGTGGACGGGGTCGGCGTTCGGCGGGAAGAAGAAGTCCCGCCCGCCCATCTCGTGGTTGTCGCTCATCAGCACCGGCGGGTACTCCGCGAGCAGGTCGAGCTTGCCACCGGTCTCGGCCTGGGTGCGCGCGAACCAATCGCGGTTGAGGTCGAAGCCGTAGGGGTTGCGCCGGAAGCCGGCCTCGCGGCCGTCGGGGTTCTGCGTGGGGATGATGACGGTGACCGTGTTCGCGCGGACCAGCTCCGCCGCGCAGTCGGTGCGGTCGGCGAGGTCCCGCAGCATCACCAGCGCGGCGTCCGCACCGCTCGGCTCGTTGCCGTGGACGTTGGCGGCCATCCACACGATTGCCGGGGCGTCCGCCGCGATCGTCGCGGCCTCCTCGGGGGTGGTCGCCGGGTCGCGCAGCGCGGCCGAGGCCTCCTGGGCGGCCGCGACGTCGGCCGGGTCGCCCACCAGCGCGTACTCCAGCGGGCGGCCGCGGGTGCTGGTGCCGAAGCTGCCCACCGACACCTCGTCGCTGGCGTCGTCGACGGCCGCGAGGTACGCCGAGATGTCCTCGACGCTCGCCTCCCGGCTGCCGATCTCGTAGCCGAGCACCTCCTGGCCGGTCGGCACCTGCCCGGCGTACGCCGGCGTGGTGGCGGGCGTGCACCCGGCCGCGGCGGGCGCCTGGCCGGGGAGGAGCAGGAGGAGGGGCGTGGCCAGGCCGAGGGCCAGCCCGGTCCCGGGAAGGCGTCGCTGCGTCTGCGGCATGGACTGCTCCGGTGGGTGCGGTGCTGGGAGTCCCTTCCTAGGCCTCCGCCCCCCCTCACGGCAAGGGGCGTGCCCAGCGCCGCGTGTGCCTGAGAACTACCCAGAGGGCGTTCTCAGGCACACGCCGCGGGCTGCAGGGGCTCAGTCGAGGAGGTCGGTCAGGGCGCCGACGGTGCGGTCGGGTGAGGTGCCCCAGGGGTCGAACACGAGGTCGGCCGAGCGACGGACCCACACCGTCGCGAGCCCCGCGTGGTGGGCGCCGAGGACGTCGAAGGAGTTGCCGGAGACCAGCGCGACCCGGTCGCCCGCGAGGCCAAGGCGCTGGAGCAGGTGCGCGTAGACCGCCGGGTCGGGCTTGAAGCTGCGGACCTCGTCGACGGACACTACGTCCTCGAGCAGCGGCAGCAGCCCGGCGTGGTCGAGCAGCGCCCGGGTCGAGGCGGCGACGCCGTTGGTGAAGGCGACGGCGCGGACGCCGGAGTCCGTGAGCCCGCGCAGCGCCTGCTCCGCGTCGGCGTACGCCGGGAGCCGGCCGTAGCCCTCGAGCAGACCGTGCCGTTGCTCCTCGGACAGGTCGACGTCGAAGCGCGCGGCCACTGCGTCGAGGGCCTGGGCGGTGCAGACGCCGAAGTCGACGTAGTCGCGCATCAGCCCACGGCGGAACGTGTACTCCAGCTGCGTCGCCCGCCAGGCGTCGGAGAAGTCGCCGGCCCGCTCCCCGACGACGGTGCGGAGCCGCTCCACCTGGCCGCCGGTGTCCACCAGCGTGCCGAACACGTCGAGGGCGAGGGCGTCGACGTCAGGACGCATCGGGGTCCACGTCCTCCAGCCGCTGGTGCAGCCGGTCGCGAATCTCCTCGGGGGTGTAGGCACCGCGCTGGCGCTCCTGGCGCGCGACCGCCGCACCGGTCGCCGCCACGCCGACGACACCGGCCAGGCCGAGCCACTTCCACCACGCAGTTCCGGGAGCACGCATACGGTGCAGCCTATGGCGAGAATGCTCGGGCTCGAGGACGCGGTGGCCCTGACCCGCACCGGCGACCTGTGGCTCTTCCGGGGTCGCTCCGGCCCCGACCGCGCGATCCAGACGCTGACCAACGCGCCGGTCAACCACGTCGGGATGGCGGTGGTGCTCGACGACATGCCCCCGCTGATGTGGCACGCGGAGCTGGGGAAGTCGTTGCCGGACCTGTGGACCGGCGACCACCACCGCGGCGTCCAGCTCCACGACCTGCGCGCCGCGGTCACCCGCTGGCAGGAGGTCTACAGCCAGGCCGCGTGGCTGCGGCAGCTCGAGCCCGAGGTCGGCCGGGCCGAGGAGGACGCTGTGCTGCACTCGATCGCGCGGCTCGACGGCGTCTCCTTCCCCACCACTGCGCGGCTCGCGGCCAGCTGGCTGCGCGGCCGCAACCGGTACGCCGGGCGGGACGACCGTCAGGACCGCACCCGGCCCCGCCCCGAGGAGGCCTACTGCGCCGAGGTCGTGGCGCTGACGATGCAGGAGATGGGGCTGCTCGTCGACGACCGTCGTGCGAGCTGGTACGACCCCGGCAGCTTCTGGAGCGGCGAGGACCTCGAGCTCAGCCCGGGCTGGAGCTACAGCCGCGAGGTCGCGGTCGCCCGCGAGCGGGTCTGAACCTCAGCCCTCACAACCCCGCCTCCGACTGCACCCACTGCCAGAGCTCGTCGACGGCACCCGGCCCCGAGCGGGTACGCCGCAGCAGGTGGGTCGGTCGCTGCCGTCGGTCGTGCCACAGCCCGCCGCCGGCGGGAGCCGGGTCGGTCGCGGCCAGCCAGACGGTCGTCTCCGCACCGCCCTCGGCGTCGCGCAGCACCGGCCGGGTCAGCCGGCGGAAACCCGGCAGCGACTCCTGCACCCCCGGGGTGTCCGCCCAGCCGGGGTGAGTGGCGTAGACGTGGGTACCGGGCCAGCGCTGCTCGAGCACCGGCAGCAGCTCGACCTGCGCCCGCTTGCTCCGGGCGTACGCCGTGGTCGGTGA
The DNA here is from genome assembly GCA_963754575.1 of uncultured Actinomycetota bacterium. Taxonomy (GTDB): domain Bacteria; phylum Actinomycetota; class Actinomycetes; order Propionibacteriales; family Nocardioidaceae; genus Nocardioides. Next base: position 765,402 of record CAVWGQ010000027.1, read on the forward strand.
GTAGTCGCCGTCGAGGTAGTCGAGGTCGTCCGAGCGCAGCGCCTGGCCGTACATCCCGCCCGAGGTCACGAACAGCACCCGGGCGTCGGGGGAGAGCACCGGCGCCAGCAGGTCGGTCATCAGCACCGGGCCGAGCACGTGCAGCGACATCGTCAGCTCGTGGCCCTGGGCCGACTCGGTCCGGGTCGCCGGCATCGCCCCGGCGTTGTGCACCAGCACGTCGAGGCGCTCCAGCGAGCCGGCCAGCTCGGTGGCGCAACGGCGTACGTCGTCGAGGTCGCCGACGTCGCAGCGGTCGACGGTCACCTCACCTCCGGGCACCGCCGCGAGCAGCTCGGAGCGGACGCGCTCGCCCTTGGCGGTGTCACGCACCACCAGCCGGACGGAGGCGCCGAGCGCGAGCAGCCCCTGGGCGGTCGCGAGCCCCAGCCCTGACGTCGCCCCGGTCACCGCGGCGACCTTGCCGGCGAGCGCCCCCGGCGCCGGGTCGGCGGGCCAGCCGGGCAGCCGGCGGCGTACGGCCGGGCCGACGGCGCTGAAGCCCAGCACCACGCTGCGGTCGAGGGCGGCGTCGACGAGGGACCCCAGGCTCTTTCCACTCATGGTCACGAGCCTACGGAGGGGGCCAGACTGGGGTGCGATGACTCCCGGGGGCCGAGCCGGTCCATCCCTGCACCACACCCACACCCACCAGGAGCGCGTCATGGCCTCGATCCTCAACCCGTACCTCAACTTCGACTCCCGCACCCGCGAGGCGATGGAGTTCTACCAGTCTGTCTTCGGCGGCGACCTGCAGGTGATGACCTTCGGTGACATGGGGGGCGAGCCCGCCGACGGCGTCATGCACGCCTACCTCGGCACGCCCGCCGGCTTCCACCTGATGGCCTCCGACGGCGCGCCGGGGCAGCCGCCTCCGGCACCAGGCGGCGCGGTGAGCGTCAGCCTCTCGGGGGACGACCACGCCGAGCTGTCCGGCTGGTACGCCGCCCTCGCCGAGGGCGGCACCGTGCTCGAGGAGCTCAAGCAGCAGATGTGGGGCGACACCTTCGGCATGGTGACCGACCGGTTCGGCATCACCTGGCTGGTCAACATCGCCGGCCAGCCCCAGGGCTGAGGGACCGCGGCTAACGTGTGCGAGCCCGCGCTTGAGTCCCGTTGCCACGGGACCGGAGCGCGGCTGCCGGCGCGTTAGCCACGCACGACACCCGCACCACGCGGGCCCTCACCGCTCCCAGATCGACCGGAACGCCGGGCTGAACCAGCCGTCCCCGGACCGAGGGGGTACGCCGGGCAGCGGCCGCCCGCCGTACGCGTGCCCGCCGTCGGACGAGCCGTAGCGCAGCCAGGTCTCGGTCGGCCCGGTGCCGTGGCCGGGGACGGACCAGTCGCACACGCCGTCGGCGAAGAGCTCCTCGAGCGTGGCGACCTGCCCGGGAGTGAAGAGCGCGGCGACCGGGCCGTAGTCGTCGAGGGTGAACGGGCGCAGCCGGCAGGCGACGTTGTCGTTGGCGAGCGGGCCGCCGGCCTCCTGGCGCGGGGTGGACAGCCGGGTCTGCAGGACCTGCAGCTCCTCGACGTCGCAGGCGGGTGCGAGCCCGGCGACGACGCAGCGGTCGGTGAGGTCGTCGGGCTTCCCGGCCACCACCTTGTCGGCCAGCGGGGCGCGCGAGGTGTCGGCCTCGACCGCGGTGAGCCACCGGTCCATCTCGAGCAGCGCCTCGCCGGCCCAGCGCGGGTCACCGATCAGCGGGGCCGGGCCGAACCACGTCACCCGGTTGTCGGTGTGGCCCTGGTCGGCGAGCAGCCGCTCCTCGGTCCAGAACGCGTGGGCGTAGTCGTGGGCGATCCCCGGGTCGGGGCCGCCGTGGTTGATGATCGCGACCTCGTCCAGGTTCGTCATCTCGTTGACCAGGCCGGTGCGGTAGGCCCGCGAGATCGCGGCCGGGTCGCCGGCCACCCGCTCGTCGGTGCGGACCGAGTCGACGTCGAGCCCGCCGAGCTTGGTGTTCAGGTCGACGAACTGCGCTGGCGTGATGACGCCGCGGCGGACCTGCGACAGCCCGAACTGGATGCCGGTGTTGGCGAGCGGGACGCCGGCGAAGCCGCGGCCGACCTGCTGCTCCTGCCGGCCCCACGCCGACTCCGGTCGCGGGCCGAGCAGGTTGCCCATGATGTCGAGCACCGAGCACCGCACCCCGCCGGGGTTGGTCTCGGAGTCGTAGCGGGTGCGCTCGTCACCGGCGACCGGGTCGAGGGTGCCGTCGCAGGCGTTCTCGGGGTTGAGCGCGGCCTTGAAGAGTCCCTCGTCCGCGACGACAGCGTTCACGTGGGAGAGGTGTCCCTCGACGGCGGCCATCTGGGTCGGCGACCAGACCACGCCGGGCGCCCAGCGCGACGGGTCCTCGAAGTAGAGCCGCATCAGGTGGTAGTCGGCGAACTGCGCGCCGGCGGTCAGGGTGTCGGGGTAGGAGCAGGTGGTGACGAGCCCCTGGTAGATGCCGGGGTAGGCGTTGGCGACGGTGTGCTGGGCGATCGAGCCGCCCGAGCAGCCGGTGCCGATCGTGTAGCGCAGCTCGCCGTACCGCTCGACGAGGCGCTCCTTGGCCATCAGCAGCGACTCCGCCTCCATCGCCACGTTGCAGTTGTGGCCGGTGTTGGCAAGGGCCGTCGACATCACCGCGAAGCCCTTCCCGAGCGCGGTGACGTAGCTCGGCTCGACGCCCGGCACCGACTCGAGCGTGCCGGAGTAGTCGGCCAGCGGCGTGTCGCCGGGGGTGTACGACGCGCCGCAGTTGCCGCCGTGGGTCACGAGCAGCTTGTGGTTCCACTGCTCCTGGGGTGCCCACGCGCGCCACCGCTGGCCGGGCTGCCAGAGCTGGAGGATCGTGTAGCGGTCTCGGTCCTGGAAGCCGTACTCCCGGCGCACGACGAACGGCACCTCCACGCCCTCCTCGGTCGTGGTCGTCGCGACGTCGCTCGGCGGGTCCTCCCGGTCGTAGGGCTGCAGGTCCGACTGGAGGGGGTTCGTCGACCTGTAGAAGAAGGCGTACGACGCCGGCTCGTTGCACTGCGCGTCGACGGCGGTCTCCTGGCAGCGGTAGTGGTCGAGCCTGCGGGCCGGAGAACACCGGCCCGCCGTTCGGATGGTTGACGATGCGGGTGCGCCCGGCGACGTATCCCGGCGCGGAGGCGCGGACCCGGTTGGACCCGGCGTCGAGCCCGGTCAGCAGGCCGTAGAACCGGCCGTCGGCACGCTCGCGGAAGCGCCGGGAGACGTCGTCGCCGTTGAGGCGGACCGTGACGTCGCGTGGTTCGACCCGGCGCGGCAGCACCACCTCGACCAGCGCGTCGCCGCCGGAGACCAGGTCGCGCCGGTTGGAGAGCACCTCGACGACGAGCCGGTCGGCGCGGGCGGCGGCCCGCTCGTCCGGGCCGGCCGTCTGGCCGGGCTGCGTGGTCAGCGGAACGGCGAGCAGCCCGACGAGCAGGCTGGCAACCAGGCCGGGCAGCGGGAGCAGGGGACGCCTCATGACCCGCTCAACGATCCGGTGTGCCGGTCGTCACGCCTCACCGGATGCGCGGGGACGGGCATGCGGTCGTCGTAGGTGGGTACGGGCCGGGATCACTCACCGATCGAGGGAGAGAACATGCTGCGCAGCATCCTGAGCAAGGCCGTCTCCGGCCGTGGCCGCCGTACGACGCCGACGACCGGTCGCAAGACCACCACCGGCGGGTCCGCCAACAGCGAGATCGCCCGTGGCGCCACCTCGGTGGCCAAGGGACTGGGCCGCAAGCGCAAGGGCCGCTGACCCCACCGGGGTCACACCGAACCGCGCCTTCTGCACCTGTCATCCCCGGGGCGTCAGGTGTAGAACTGCGTCATGGTCCGGGCACTCCTCCTCGCGGTGCTGGTGCTGCTCGCCGGGGGCGGCGGGGTGCCCGAGGCCGGTGGAGTGACGCCAAGGACGGCGAGGAGGCCGCGTGGGTCATCGCCCAGCACTCCGACCTCGACCCCGACTTCCAGGCCGAGGCGCTCGAGCTGCTCCGCGCCGCCGTCGAGGACGGCCAGGCCTCCCCGGGCGATCTCGGCTACCTCGAGGACCGGGTCCGCGCCGGTCGCGGCGAGCCCCATCTCTACGGCACCCAGACCGGCTGCACCCGCGGGGGAAAGCCCGCGATGCCCGAGAATCGAGGACCCCGACGGTCTCGACGTACGACGCGAGGAGGCCGGCCTGCCGCCGTACGACCGCTACCTGCGCACCATGACCCGCGTCTGCGCCCAGGGTTGAGTCGTGTCTTGCGCGCGCTGGATCGGCCGTGCGGCTGGCGACTCACCCCGCGCAACCCGCGACTCGACGCGCGCCACGCACGATGCGACGTTGGGGCGGGCGAGAATTTCTGCCGACGGGGTGTCGTGTCCGCGCCACCCCGTTCGTGGACAGGGTGAGAGCGGCCCCGACGCAGGGCCACGACACGAGGAGAACGAGATGCCCGAGTACATGCTGTCCGTGCACCACACCACCGCCGACCCGACGCCGTCGGAGGAGGAGATGGAGCGGATGTTCGCCGACGTCGGCGCCTTCAACGAGCGGGTGAGGGAGGCCGGCGCGTGGGTGTTCGCCGGCGGCCTGATGCCGCGGGAGACCGCCACCAACGTCGACAACCGGGGCGAGGCCCCGGTGATCACCGACGGTCCCTTCGTCGAGGCCAAGGAGTGGCTCGGCGGGTTCTGGATCATCGACGTCGCCGACCTCGACGAGGCGCTGCGCTGGGCGGAGCAGGGCTCGAAGGCGTGCGCCGGCCCGGTCGAGGTCCGCCCGTTCCAGGGCGAGTGAGCGACTCCTTCGACGACCGGGTCGAGGCGATCTTCCGGGCCGAGTTCGGCCGGGTCGTCGCCTCGCTCGCTCGCCGCTTCGGTGACCTCGACGTCGCCGAGGAGGCGGCGGGCGAGGCGCTGGTGGTGGCGTTGGAGAGGTGGCCGGGGGACGGCGTACCGCCCAACCCCGGCGGCTGGCTCACCACCACCGCCACCCGGCGTGCGCTCGACCGGATCCGCCGGGAGTCGCACCGCGAGGACAAGCAGCGTCAGGCGGCGATGATCATCGACACCGAGCCCCACGAGTCGACCGGCCCGGTCGAGGACGACCGGCTCCGGCTGATCTTCACCTGCTGTCACCCGGCCCTCGCTCCCGAGGCGCGGGTGGCGCTCACGCTGCGCCTGCTGGGCGGCCTCACGGTCACCGAGATCGCGGCGGCGTTCCTGGTCCCCGAGACGACGATGGCGCAGCGGATCACGCGCGCCAAGCACAAGATCGCCGGGGCCTCCATCCCCTTCCGCGTCCCCGGGGCCGCCGACCTGCCCGCCCGGCTCTCGGCGGTGCTCGCCGTGCTCTTCCTGGTGTTCAACGAGGGCTACTGGGTGAATGCCGCGCCGTCCCCGGACGCCGCGCCCGTACGCCGTGACCTCGCCGCCGAGGCGGTCCGGCTGACCCGGGTGCTGCGCGCGCTGCTCCCCGACGACGCCGAGACCGCCGGTCTGCTCGCCCTCCTGCTGCTCACCGACGCCCGGCGCGGCAGCCTGTTCGCCGGCGGCGAGCTGGTGCCGCTGCGCGACCAGGACCGCTCCGGCTGGGACGCGGCCCAGGTCGCCGAGGGTCACGACCTGGTCCGCTGGTGCCTGGCGCGGGCCTGCGAGACCGGCATCGGGCCGGGTCGCTACCAGCTGCTGGCGGCCGTCAACGCCGTCCACACCGACGTCGCCGATGCCCGCGACACGGACTGGGGCCAGGTGCTGGCGCTCTACGACCAGCTGGTGGTCGTCGACCCCTCGCCCGTGGTCCGGCTCAACCGAGCGATCGCGGTGGGGGAGGTCGACGGCCCCGACGTCGCGCTGGCGGAGGTGGAGCGGCTCGCCGGCCCGCAGCTGGCGGGCTACCACGCCTTCCACGCCACCCGGGCCGACCTGCTGCGGCGGCTCGGTCGGGCGCGCGAGGCGCGGGCGGCGTACGACGCGGCGATCGGCTGTGCCGGCAACCCCGGCGAGCGGGCGTGGCTCGCGCGGCGGCGCGACCAGCTCGCGGGTCCGTGACGGGAAGCCCTTGACCTTCACCGAGCACGGCGTACTATCGCGATATATCGTTGATACATCGGATAGGTCAGGAGATCGTGATGGGTGGTCGGCACGGACCGGGATGGCAGGGCAGCTGGAGCGGCGGCTGGGGCGGCTTCACCGACGGCGGCCGCGGCCGGCACGGCGGCCCGCCGCCGTGGCTGACCGGGCTCTTCGGCATGGCGCCGACCGAGCGGCCGCAGCGCCCGCGCGCCAAGCGCGGTGACGTCCGGGCGGCGATCCTCGACGTGCTCGCGGTCGAGCCGCTCAACGGCTACCAGGTCATCCAGCAGATCGCCGAGCGCTCCGGCGGGCAGTGGAAGCCGAGTCCCGGCTCGGTCTACCCGACCGTCTCGCAGCTCGAGGACGAGGGGCTGGTCGCTGCCAGCGAGGAGCGGGGCCGCACGCTGCGGCTGACCCCCGCGGGCGAGCAGTACGTCGCGGAGCACCCGGCCGAGCTGGCCGCCGTCTGGACGGCGTTCGACGAGGACGCCCCGGTGGAGGACGGCCCGGACCTCTCGGTGCTCAAGTCGGAGGTCGGGCAGCTGATGTCGGCCACCTGGCAGATCCTCAGCAACGGCACCGACCAGCAGCGCCGCGACGCGATGGCGGTGCTGATCGAGACCCGGCGCCGGCTCTACGGGCTGCTCGCCGACGAGGACCCGCAGCCCGAGGGCCACCTCGACGGGCACACCGACGGGCACGTCGACGGGTACGGCGAGCGGGGCGGGCGATGAGCTCGCCGGACCAGCTCCGGATCGGCGACGCCGAGCGCGAGCAGGCGCAGAGCGCCCTCGCCGACCACTACGCCGCGGGCCGGCTCGACCACGACGAGTACTCCCAGCGGCTCGACCGGATCTGGGCCGCCCGCACCCGGGCCGAGCTCGACCCGGTCTTCGTCGACCTGCCGACGGCCGGGGGAGTCGGCCCGACCCGCCCGGCGGCGTACCCCTTCTCGACGCCCACGGCCCGCAGCCCGCAGCAGCCCGGCCGGATCCGGTCGGCACGCCCGCCGCTGCCGCTGGTCGTGCTGCTGGTGGTGCTCGGCCTGGTCGCGGTGGTGACCCACCTGCCGCTGATCCTGGTCGGGCTGGGGGTCTGGTTCTTCTTCCTGCGCGGCGGCGGCTGCCACGGACGGGCGGACCACTCGCGCAGGTGATGACTTCACGGCGCTGCTGATCAACCTGGTCATCGTGGTGCTCGGGACGCTCGTGCTGCGCGCGCTCGAGGTCCCCGGCGGCGTCGACCAGACCTCGCCCGAGGACGACGACGCCAACGAGGGCGACGAGGGCGTCGAGGAGGAGCTCGACCCCCACACCCCCATCCACGCCTGACCGCAGACCGCGGCGTGTGCCCGAGAACGCCCTCCTGGTAGTTCTCAGGCACACGCCGCATGGGTCCGGTCAGAGGGTGATGGCGCGGTTGACCCAGTCCATGATCACGCGCATGCCGACCTTCTCGTAGAGGCCGAGGGCGCCGGTGCGGGAGTCGGTGGAGAGGCCGCCGGTGGGGGCGCCGTGCTCGCGGCCGCGGGCATAGGCGTCGACGAGCAGGGCCTGGGCCAGGCCGCGGTTGCGCTGGTCCTTGCGTACGGCGAGCCGCGACACGAACGCGTCCGGGTCCCGCTCGTCGTCGGGCTGGTAGACCGAGACCGTGGCGACACCGACCACGTCGCCCGCGGGGTCGGTGACCACCCGGATCATCCAGGGCTCGAAGCCCGGGCGGCGCACCACGACGGACGCGAAGTCCTCATAGCTCTCCCGCTCGCGCTCGGACCACTCGAGGAACGCGTCCTCGACGACCGTGTGCACGTCGTGGTACTCGGCCGGGTCGGCCTCGCGCACGGCGTACCCCTCCGGCAGCGGCCGCTCGACGATCGTGGCCCCCTCGGGCAGCTGCAGCACCCAGCTGTGCCAGCGCACCTCGTAGCCGAGCTTCTCGAGCAGCCGGTCACCCGGGGACCCGACCGGCACCGGCATCCCGATCACCGGGGCGCCGCGATCGCGGGCCTTGTCCTGCATCCAGTGGGCGAGGGCGGTGCCCAGGCCCCGGCCGCGGTACGCCGGGTGCACGGCCGCGTCACCCCGGTCGCCTCCCGTCACCTCGGCGTAGGCAACCAGGTCCTCGTCGTCGAAGACCCCGATCGTGCTGGCGGGGACGTCGAAGCTGGGGCGTCCCCAGTCGCCGACGATGTCGGCCTCCTCGATCTCGACCGTCCCGAGGTCGGCGAGCTCCTGGGCGGCCATGACCTCGTAGACCGCGCGTGCGTCACCCTCGACCAGTGGCCTGCTGGTCAGTCCCTCGGGAAGCTCCATGACCACATGGTGCCGCTGGGCACGACGACGGGGCCACCGGATATCCGGTGGCCCCGTGCCGACAGGCGAACGGCTCGCTCAGGCGGTCTTGATGACCGAGAGGTCGAACTCGAGCTTGATCTTCTCGGAGACGAGCACGCCACCGGTCTCGAGCGCGGCGTTCCAGGTGAGGTTCCAGTCCTTGCGGTTGACGGTCACGTCACCCTCGAAGCCCACGCGCTGGTTGCCGAACGGGTCGGTCGCCGAGCCGGTCTCCTCGAAGTCGATGGTGACGGGCTTCGTGACGTCCTTGATGGTGAGGTCGCCGGTGATCGACCAGGTGCTGCCGTCGCGGGCGACGTCGGTGGAGCGGAAGGACCACTCGGGGAACTGCTCGACGTCGAAGAAGTCGGCCGACTGCAGGTGGCCGTCGCGGTCGGGGCTGCCGGTGGTGACGGACGCGGCCTTGATGGTCACGTCGACCTTGCTGTCGGCGGGGTTGGCGGTGCTGACGTGGGCGGTGCCCTCGAAGTCGCCGAACTGGCCGCGGACCTTGGTCACCATCGCGTGGCGCGCGACGAATCCGAGGCGCGAGTGCGAGGCGTCGAGGGTGTAGCTGCCGGAGATGTCGGTCAGGGTGTCGGTGCTCATGTGGGGTCCTCCCGGGTGGTGGGTGTCAGTAGTAGTTGAACTCTTGACTACCCAAACGGCACTGCAGTCCGTTTCATTCCCGGCACTGCCGACTTTCTTCGGTACGCCGCCGCTGCGTCGGCGCAGCCGCCCATTCAACCCCTGTGGGGAATGGCCGACCCGGCCCGGAGGTGATTGGTTGGAGGGCGAAGACCACCCCCGAACGAGGAGTACCGATGTCCGACCACCGCGAGTCCGCCCCCTCCGACCGACCTGCTGACCGTCCCGTCGACCGGCCCGCCGACGGTCCCGTGGGACGGCACTCCGACGAGCCCGTGGTCGAGACCGAGACCCGCACCGCGGTGGTCAACCGTGAGCGCGAGGAGCACGGCGGCATCAAGATCGGCGCCGGCTTCTTCGGCTGGCTGGCCGCCACCGGCATGGTGGTGCTGCTCAGCGCCCTCATCACCGCGACCGGCGCCATCGCCGGCGATGCGACCGACACCGACACCCCCACCGAGGCGGCCGGCGCGCTCGACCTGAGCGCCGAGTCGCTCGGTGTCCTCGGCGTCGTGGTGGCGCTGGTCGTCTGGTTCGTCGCCTATTTCTCCGGCGGCTACGTCGCGGGCCGGATGGCGCGCTTCGACGGCATCAAGCAGGGGCTCGCGGTCTGGGGCTGGTCGATCGTGATCGCCATCGTCGTCGCGGTGCTCGCCGCCGTCTTCGGCAACGAGTACGCCGGCCTCGGGGGACTGCCCAACATCACCTTCGACCAGACCACCACCACGGTCATCGTCAGCGTGGCGGTCGTGCTGCTCACCAGCCTGGTCGGCGCGATGCTCGGCGGTCTCGCCGGGATGCGCTTCCACCGCCGCGTGGACCGCACCGGCCTCGGTCGCTGAGCTTCCGGGTCTGCGGAGGTCTCGAAACCTCGCTGCTCGACCACCTGGTTGTAGGTGGTCGAGCCGCCCGAGCCCCTGGGCGAGGGCGAGGGTCGAGACCTCACCGGTGGAGTACGTCGAGAGTCGAGACCTCACCGACGGCGTGCGTCGAGGGTCTCGACGTAGCGGCTGGTAGACAACTCCCATGCTGCGAGCCCCTCTCGGACTGGCCCTCGTCCTGCTGCTGACCGGCTGCTCGGGCGCCCTCGACCAAGACTCGGGTCCCGACCCCGAGCCGGTGGCGGAGGCGTTGGCCGACGGGCTGGCGGCCCGTGACCTGGCCGACGTGGCGGTGAGCGGGGACGGTGCCGAGGCCGCGACGGAGGAGCTGGTGGCCGTCCTCGAGGGCATGGGCGAGGTCGCGCCGTCGGTGGCCGTCGCCGAGGTGAGCGAGGCCGACGGCACGGCCACCGCCACGCTCGGCTGGACCTGGCCGGTGAGCGAGCAGGAGTGGTCCTACACCAGCGAGGCGACGCTGACGCTGGTCGACGACGCGTGGCAGGTCGAGTGGGAGCCCGCGGTCGTGCAGCCCGACCTGCGCACCGGCGGCACCCTCACGCTGAGCGGCGTCACCGCCGAGCGCGGCGAGGTCCTCGGCGCGGGCGGACAGCCGTTGGTCGCCGACCGGGCGGTCACCCGCTTCGGCATCGACCGCACCGCGGTCCCGGCGGCCCGGGCGGGGCAGTCCGCGCGGGCACTCGCGCGGCTGCTCGACCTCGACGTGGCGGCGTTCGTCTCCCGCGTCGAGGAGGCCGGCGACTCCGCCTTCGTGGAGGCGGTCGTGCTGCGCCGCGAGGACGTGCCGGTGCCGGTCGGTGCGGGTTACCAGCGGATCAAGGGCGCGCTCGCGATCCAGGACACGCTGCCGCTGGCACCGACCCGCGACTTCGCCGCCCCGATCCTCGGCACCGTCGGCGAGCCGACCGGGGAGATGATCGAGGAGAACCCCGAGCGCTACGCCGTGGGGCAGCAGGTCGGGCTCTCGGGCCTGCAGCTGAGGTACGACGAGCAGCTGGTGGGCACCCCGGGCGTCGTCGTCTCGCGGGTCTCCTCCGACGGCAAGGAGAAGGAGCTGTTCAGCGAGGACGCGCAGCCCGGGCTGCCGCTGGAGCTGACCCTCGACGCCCGGCTCCAGGAGACCGCCGAGCGGCTGCTCGCGGACGTCGGCCCGGCGAGCGCGGTGGTGGCGATCAAGCCCTCGACGGGTGCGATCCTGGCCGCGGCCAACGGGCCGGGCACCGACGGCTACAACATGGCGACCTACGGCCAGTTCGCCCCCGGCTCGACCTTCAAGTCGGTCAGCAGCCTGGCGCTGCTGCGGGCCGGGCTGACCCCCGACTCCTCCACGCCGTGCACCCCGACGGTCACCGTCGACGGCCGCGCGTTCGAGAACTACGACGACTACCCGTCCTCGGGGATCGGCGACATCCCGTTCCGCACGGCGCTCGCCAACTCCTGCAACACCGCCTTCATCGCCGAGCGCGAGCGGCTCGAGCGCGACGGGCTCGCCGACGCGGCCGCCTCGCTCGGCATGGGCGTCGACCACGACCTCGGCTTCCCGTCGTACTTCGGGCAGGTGCCGCCCGCGAAGAGCGAGACCGAGGCGGCCGCCGACATGATCGGTCAGGGCAAGGTCCTCGCCTCCCCGATGACGATGGCCACCGTGATCGCCTCGGTGCAGTCGGGCAGGACGGTGCTGCCGTCGCTGGTGCGCAGCGTCGAGGTCGAGCAGGAGGACGTCCCGGCGCTGGAGCCGGGGGAGGCCTCGACGCTGCGCACGATGCTGCGCGGTGTGGTGACCTCCGGCAGCGGGGCGTCGCTGGCCGACGTCCCCGGACCGCCGGTGATCGCCAAGACCGGCACCGCCGAGTACGTCGGCGACGTCGGCGGGATCCGGCTGCACGCCTGGATGATCGCCGCGCAGGGTGACCTCGCGGTCGCGGTGTTCGTGCAGGACGGCCAGTCCGGCTCGACCACGGCCGGCCCGATCCTCGAGGCCTTCCTCCGCGCGGTCCAGGCCCGCTGACGGCGTACCCCCACCACGGGCGAGCCCCTCGCCGCATGGGGTCGGCGAGGGGCTCAGTCGACCCAAGGTGCTCCCTCCGTGTCGACGCGCCCAGAATCCCACGACGGTCCGACCGGTGTCAGCCTTTTCGCCGAGCCCCGGGGGGTGCGAGGCTGGCGCCATGACCGCACCGACCGACCTCGACCGGCTGCTTCCCGGCCCGCAGCGGAACCTCTACATCGACGGCTCGTGGCGCGAGTCGGAGGGCGGTGAGCGCTTCGACGTGCTCGACCCGGCCGACGGCTCCGTGCTCGCCGACGTCGCCGACGGCTCCGTCCACGACGCGGTGGACGCGCTCGACGCGGCCGCCGCCGCGCAGGCCGACTGGGCGCGTACGCCGCCGCGCGAGCGTGCCGAGATCCTGCGCCGTGCCTTCGAGCTGATCACCGAGCGTGCGGACGACTTCGCCGCCCTGATCTCGCTCGAGATGGGCAAGACGCTCGCCGAGGCGAAGGGCGAGGTGACCTACGGCGCGGAGTTCTTCCGCTGGTTCAGCGAGGAGGCGGTCCGGATCTCCGGGCGCTGGATGCAGGCGCCCGCCGGCGGCTCGCGGCTGCTGACGATCAAGAAGCCGGTCGGCCCCTGCCTGTTCATCACCCCGTGGAACTTCCCGCTCGCGATGGGCACCCGCAAGATCGGGCCGGCCGTCGCCGCCGGCTGCACGATGGTCGTGAAGCCGGCCGAGCTGACGCCGCTGACGATGCTGGCGCTCGCCGGAGTGATGGAGGAGGCCGGGCTGCCGGCCGGCGTGCTGAACGTCGTCACCACCACCGGCTCGAAGGACCTCAGCTCGACGCTGATGGCCGACGACCGGCTGCGCAAGGTCAGCTTCACCGGCTCGACGCCGGTGGGCAAGGTGCTGGTGCGGCAGTCCGCCGACGAGCTGCAGCGGGTCTCGATGGAGCTCGGCGGCAACGCGCCGTTCCTGGTCTTCGAGGACGCCGACGTCGACGCCGCCGTGGCCGGCGCGATGATCGCCAAGATGCGCAACATGGGGGAGGCCTGCACGGCCGCCAACCGGTTCCTGGTGCACGAGTCGGTCGCCGAGGAGTTCGCGGCCAAGCTCGGCGAGCGGATGGGGGCCCTCACCGTCGGCCGCGGCCAGGACGAGGGCGTCGACGTCGGCCCGCTGATCAACCCCGACGCGGTCACCGCGGTCGGCGAGCTCGTCACCGACGCGGTCCACGACGGGGCCACCCTGGTCACCGGCGGCACCGCCCCCGACGGGCCGGGCAACTTCTACGCCCCGACGGTGCTGCTCGGCGTCCCGGTCGAGGCGCAGATCAACCAGGTGGAGATCTTCGGCCCGGTCGCGCCGATCACGACGTTCGCGACCGAGCAGGAGGCGATCGAGCGGGCCAACGCGACCGAGTACGGCCTGTCGTCGTACGTCTTCACGCGCGACCTCGCCCGCACCATCCGGCTGGCGGAGTCGCTCGACTTCGGCATGGTCGGGGTCAACACCGGCCTGGTCTCCAACCCCGCCGCGCCGTTCGGCGGCGTGAAGGCCAGCGGCTTCGGGCGCGAGGGCGGCTTCGAGGGCATCGAGGAGTACCTCGAGACGACCTACGTCGCGCTCCCGGCCGACTGACCCCGGTGCTCCTCCACGGTGACGTCGCCGAGCAGTACGCCGACTTCGCGGCGTACGCCGGTGACTCGCCGTGCTTCGAGGCGTGGGCGACGGAGGTCGCCGACGACCCGGAGGTGCTGGCGTGGATCGCCACGCTGCCGCCGGTCAAGCAGCAGCCCAACCTGGTCTTCGCCGCCGCACGCTGGCACGGTGTCCCCGCCCCCGGCCCGTACGCCGGCCTCCGCGACGCGCTGCTCGGGGACGACGGGACGCTCCGGGCGACGATGCTGGCGCGAGCGACCCAGACCAACGAGGTCGGCCGGCTGGCGACGCTCGTGCCGTTCCTGTCGGAGGTCGCGGCCGACGCCGGCCGGCCGCTGGCGCTGCTCGAGGCGGGCCCGAGCGCCGGGCTCTGCCTCTATCCCGACCGCTGGTCCTACGCGTGGGACACCGACGACGGCGTCGTCGGGGCGGGGACCGGCCCGCGGCTGGACTGCCGGGTCCGGGGCACGCTCCCGCCGGTGACCGTGCCGGACGTCGCGTGGCGCGGGGGTGTCGACCTGAACCCGCTCGACCCGACCGACCCGGACGCTGCCGCCTGGCTGGAGAACCTGGTCTGGCCCGAGCAGGACGAGCGTCGCGCGCGGCTGCGGACCGGTCTCGCCATCGCGCAGGCCGACCCGCCGCGACTCGTGCGCGGCGACCTGCTGAGCGGGCTGCCCGACCTGGTCGACGAGGCGTCGGCGTACGGCGAGGTGGTGCTGTTCCACACCGCGGTGATCGCCTACCTCACCCCGCCCGACCGCGAGCGCTTCCACGACCTCGCCGCCGGGCTGGTCGCCGCGGGCCGCTGCCGCTGGATCAGCAACGAGGGCCGCGGGGTGCTGCCGCGGGTCACGGCGACCGCCGACACGACCCGCTCCGGCGCCTTCGTGCTCGGCCTCGACGGCCGGGCCCGCGCCCTCACCCACGGCCACGGTGCCGCGCTGACCCTGCTCTGAGCGGGGTGCTGTGCGTGCGGCCTGCTTGTAACGCCGGGTTACCAGCTGTTCCCACGGGGTTGCAGCGTGGTGGGAAGAGCAGTAACCCGGCGTTACAAGGGACGGGTGGGGCGAGCCCGACAGGTCAGCGGATCCGCAGCACCCGCGGCAGCTCGCGCCGCCCGGTGACGCCGAGCTTGCGGTAGGTGTGCGACAGGTGCCACTCGACCGCCTTGACGGTCACCCCGACGTCGGCGGCGATGGCGCGGTTGGTGTTGCCGCCGGCGGCCAGCCGGGCGATGCGCAGCTCGGAGTGGGTGAGCGTGGCGATCGACTCCGCACGCGGGGTGCAGAGCGTCTCGCCGAGGCGCTCGAGCAGCCGCCGGACGCGGGCGTGCAGCGGCCAGAGGTCCTCGGTGTCGGCGTACTCCTCCGCGGCGCGCAGCAGCGCCACCGCCTCCGCGTGCTGCTCGGGGCGCGACCCGAGGGAGAGCAGCTGGGCCAGGTCGGTGGCGACCTGGGCGGCGAGCCGGTCGTGGTGCCCGGCGGTGAGCTGGAGAGCCTCGCGCAGCAGCGCCTCGCGGTCGGCCCCCAGCGACACCACGGCGACGGTGCGCAGCGCTCCCGCGACGGCGTACGCCGAGCCCGCGGCGCGGGCGAGGGCGAGCTGCTCGGTCGCGACCTGCTGCGCCTCGCGGGCACGGCCGGTGCGCAGCAGGCTGGCGGCCGCGGCGCAGCGCCAGGGGAGGGCGACCGGGTCGTCGTCGAGCTCCGCGACGGACCGGTAGCGGGTGACGGCCGACTCGTCGTGGCCGGTGGCGGCGTCGAGCTCGGCCAGCGCCCAGGCGACCCGGGCGGCTTCGCCGTCGTCGAGGTCGGTGTTCCTCGACAGCACGGCGAGCTGCTCCCCGAGCTGCATCGCACGCTCCATCTCCCCGCGTGCCAGCCGGCACTCGAGCATGAGGGCGAGGTCGGCGACCCCGGGGTCGGGGTCGGCGGCGAGGGCGGTGAGCGCCTCGGTGATCCGGCCCTGCCGGACCAGGCCCGGGCAGTCCCTCGCGGGGGTGGCCGCCAACGGGGTGACGAGCATGATCCGGAGGTTAGGCAGCGGCCGTCCGCGGCGCCGGGGAACGCCCGGAATGGCCCCGGATCAGGCGGGGTGGTCTGGTCGTCCCCGGCCCAGGAAGGCCAGCAGCGCCTCGGACCCGGTGGCGCCCGGGGCAGGTGGGACGGGTGGTGCGAAGCAGCCGTCGCGGTCGTCGACGGGCACCAACCGGCGCGCGATCGCCAGCAGCGGGTCCGCGAGGTCGTCGGGCACCGGCACTGCCGGGCCGAGCGTCGCCTGCACGTCCCAGCCGTGCACCGTCACCTCGACCGCGGCCGCGGCGACCAGGGTCTGCGCGGGCAGCGCGAGGTCGCCGACCTCGACCTGCCCGGGCGGGTGGTCCAGCCACCAGCCGAGCAGCACGCACGCCTTGGCCTGGATGGCGGCCACCGACGCGGTGACCGGGGACGCCCCCTCCGGGGCGACCGGCGTCAGCGCCACCCGTCCCGTCGCCGCCTCGGTCCAGGCGTCGAGGCCGTCGTCCATGTGGGCCAGCAGGTGGGCGAGGGGCCAGCCCCGGCACGGCGTACGCCGATCCAGGTGCTCGGCGCGGACCCCGGCCAGCGCCGGGCGGGTGAAGGCCAGCGACCGGTCCAGCAGCTCGACGGCGCCGGCGAGCGCCGTCGTGCTCATGACCCGGCCGGCTGGGCCGCCGGGCGCGGGGGCACCTGGTCGGATGCGATCCGGCCGGGCAGCCCGAAGCGGCGGAAGACGTCGTCCCCGAAGAACGCGGACACGTGCCGGACCCGGTCGCCGTCGAGCTCGAGGACCTGCAGGTGGAAGGGGACGAAGTCGCCCTCCGGCGTACGCATGTAGAGGCCGAAGGCGGGCTGGCCGTTGGCGGTGGTGGCGAGCATCGGCATGTCGAAGCTGCCACCGGGGCACTGGGTGTCGATCAGCGCGCCGATGGTGGCGGCGCCGGAGTACCAGCCGGTGAACGGCGGCATCTCCCAGACGGCGTCGGCGGTCAGCAGGCTGACGATCCGGCCGATGTCCTTGGCCCAGAAGGCCTCGACGTACTCCTCCAGCAGCTTGGTCGTGCGCTCGTCGAGCTCGCCGACCTCCGCGTCGACGCTCGGGCGGGCCCTGTCGATCTGTGCGTGCGCGCGCTGGAGTGCGGAGTTGACCGCCGCGACGGTGGTGTCGAGGGCCTCCGCGGTCTCGGCCGCGGACCAGCGCAGCACGTCGCGCAGCACGAGCACGGCGCGCTGCCGGGCGGGCAGGTGCTGCAGCGCGGCGACGAACGCGAGCCGGATCGTGTCCTTCTCCTCGACCTGGATCGCGGTGTCGGGGATCGGCTCGAGCCACGGGATCTCGGGCTGGGAGTCCAGCGGGTCGGCGGCGTCCTGGTCGGGAGCCCCCAGTCCGGTCGGCAGCGGCCGCCGCGGCCGGCCCTCCAAGGTTGGTCAGGCAGACGTTGGTCGCGATCCGGTAGAGCCAGGTCCGCACGCTGGAGCGGCCCTCGAAGTCCGCGCTGGCGCGCCAGGCGCGCAGGAACGTCTCCTGCACCAGGTCCTCCGCCTCGTGCACCGACCCGCTCATCCGGTAGCAGTGCGCCAGCAGCTCGCGCTGGTAGCGGTGCGTGAGTGCGTCGAAGTCCTGCAGCTCGGTGGTGTCCCGCCTGGTCTCGCCGGTCGTCACGGTGGCCGTCCTCATCGCCTGTCTCCCCTGGCTCGTCAAGTGTGACAACGGGGTGGACCGGCGTCGAGCGTGGAACTCATCGGTCGTGGGGGTCGTTCTCGGTAGTCCAGTGGGAAACGGTCGTGCTTCGGTCTTCCGAACGACCGTTTGCCACTGGACTACCCCGACACGCGACCTACCGCGTCGCCCGGCAAGGGCATGCGGATCGCCCCCGCCGCCGCCCTCGACGACGGACTGCTCGACGTCGTGGTGATCGAGGCGGCGTCCCGGCTGGCGCTGATGCGCGCGCTGCCGACGGTCTACGACGGCAGCCACGTCGACCTGCCCGAGGTGCACGTGCTGCGCGGTCGACGCGTGGAGCTGCGGGCGGAGCCTGGTGGACATGGTCGGCGCGGTCGGGCGGTCGGGCGGTCGGCGCGGTCGGCGTGGCGGACCGGGCCGGCGGCCGGTCCCGGTCGGCGGCGACGGCGAGCCGCTCGGCGTGCCCCCCGGGCTCGGGCTCGGCGACCCCCCGGCCGTCGCCGAGGTCGTCCCCGCCGCCCCCACCGTCCTCGCCCCCTGACCTGCGGTCGAGTTCCGCCTCCCTCGGCGTCGAGTGGGGTGTCGCTCCGCGCTGCCACGGCAAAGTTCCGGGGTTCCCCCTCGGCTCGGGACCGGCATCCGGGAGGATGGGCGGGTGCTTCCCCAGCTTCCCCCGGGCTTCGTGCTCGGCACCAGCACCGCGGCGTACCAGATCGAGGGCGCCGTCTCCGAGGACGGCCGGGGACCCAGCATCTGGGACACCTTCACCGCCGAGCCGGGCCGGATCGCCGACGGCAGCAGCGGCGCCGAGGCGTGCGACCACTACCACCGGATGCCCGAGGACGTCGCGCTGATGAAGCAGCTCGGCGCCGGCGGCTACCGGTTCTCCATCGCCTGGCCGCGGATCCAGCCGACCGGTCGTGGCTCGGTCAACGCGGCCGGGCTCGCCTTCTACGACCGGCTCGTGGACGAGCTGCTCGAGGCGGGCGTGGAGCCGATGGCCACGCTGTACCACTGGGACTTGCCGCAGGCGCTGCAGGACGACGGCGGCTGGCTCAACCGCGACACGATCGAGCGCTTCGCGGAGTACGCCGAGATCGTCGGCGCCGCGCTCGCCGACCGGGTCGCCCACTGGATCCCCGTCAACGAGCCCAACGTGGTGACCCTGCTCGGCCACGGGACCGGCGTGCACGCACCCGGTCGCGCGATGGTCTTCGAGGCGCTCCCGGTCGCCCACCACCTGCTCGTCGCCCACGGCCGGGCCGCGATCGCCCTGCGCGCGGCCGGCGCGACCAGCGTCGGCTGCGCCAACAACCACGCGCCGATCTGGCCGGCCAGCGACAGCGACGCCGACGTGGGCGCCGCCAAGCTCTTCGACGCGATCTGGAACGGGATGTTCCTCGAGGGGATGCTGCTCGGGCGCTACCCGATCGACCTCAAGCCGCTGCTCGAGCACGTGGTGCACCCGACCGACTCGGCCACCATCCGCCAGCCGCTCGACTTCTACGGCGTCAACTACTACAACCCGCTCAAGGTCGCGGCCGCCCCCGAGACCGCGGACCAGCCGTTCGAGATGCTCGACATCATCGGCCACCCCACGACCGACTTCGGTTGGCCGATCGTCCCCGACGCGCTGCGCGAGTGGCTGATCATGTTCCGCGCCCGCTACCGCGCCGCGCTGCCGCCGATCGTGATCACCGAGTCCGGTTGCTCCTTCGACGACGTCCCCGACGAGCACGGCGTGGTCGACGACCAGCGCCGCATCGACTACCTCGACGCCCACCTCAAGGCGGTCGCGACCGCCATCCAGCGGGGCGTCGACATCCGCGGCTACTACTGCTGGTCGTTGCTCGACAACTTCGAGTGGGCCGAGGGCTACACCCAGCGGTTCGGCCTGGTCCACGTCGACAACGAGACCCAGGCGCGCACCCCGAAGAAGTCCTTCGAGTGGTACCGCGAGGTCATCGCCGCGCAGCCGCAGCACGACGGCTGAGGGCCGCCGGGCGGCGGTGAAGTCAGGTCAGCGCGGAGGCCAGTCGCCGCAGGATCTCGGTCAGCCGCTCGGGCGAGGTCGCGATGTTGAGTCGCAGGTGGCCGGCGAGGTCGTGCTGGTAGCGGTGCCCCGCCTCCA
>CAVWGQ010000028.1:0-463357 GCA_963754575.1 uncultured Actinomycetota bacterium
TCCCGGTCAGCCGCTCGGGCGAGGTCGCGATGTTGAGTCGCAGGTGGCCGGCGAGGTCGTGCTGGTAGCGGTGCCCCGCCTCCAGCTGGACCCGCCCCTTCGACAGCGCGAGCGCGGCCGGGTCGTCGGCGGCGTACTCCCTCAGGTCGAGCCAGGCGAGGTAGGTCGCCTGCAGCGGACGCACCCGCGCGAGCGGCAGGTGCTCCTCCAGCAGTACGCCGAGCAGCGACCGTTGCCGGTCGAGCCGCTCGACGAGCGCGGCGAGCCACGCGTCGCCGTGGGTCCAGGACGCCACGGCCGCGACCTCGCCGAGCGTGGACCACGAGTCGTTGACCGGCATCGGGACGTCGAGCAGCCGGTCGCGGGTCGCGGGGTCGTCGGTGACGATCTGGGCGCACTTCAGGCCGGCGGTGTTGAACGCCTTGCTGGCGGCCAGGACGGCGACCGCGTGCTCACCGGCGCCCTCGAGCGAGAGGTAGGGGACGTGCTCGGCGCCGGGCAGCACCAGCGGGGCGTGGATCTCGTCGCTGATCACCCGCCCCCCGTGGCGGATCACCACGTCGCGGATCGCCTCGAGCTCCGCCCGCGTGTGGACGTGGCCGAGCGGGTTGTGGGGCTGGGTCAGCAGCAGCGTTCGCGCACCACGGGCGAAGAGGTCGTCGAGCCGGTCGAGGTCGAACATCCCGGTGGGAGAGTCGGGGGAGACCGGCAGCTCCCAGACCTCACGCCCGGTGATCGGCACGACCCCGAATTGCGGGTGGTACGCCGGCGTCGGCAGCACCACCGGACCGGGGTCGCTCAGGACGTCGAGCGCCACCCGGACGCCCGCGGTCACGTCGACCACCGGCAGCACCTGCTCAGGATCGACCCGCTGGCCGTAGTGCCGCTGCGCGAACCCGGCGTACGCCCTCCCGACCACGGTGGCGTCGAAGCTCGGGTAGCCGAGCACCCCGTCGGCGACCGCCTGCTGCACGGCGCCGACCACCTCCGGTGCGACGGCGTAGTCCATCTCCGCCACCCACGCCGGCAGCACGTCGGGGTCGACCGACCCCCACTTGAGGACCAGGGCTCGGCGCAGCTCGTCGTCGGTCAGGTCGCGGATCTCCATGGGACCAACCTACAAACCGGCCGCCACCCGCGTCCCCTGCTCGATGGCCCGCTTGGCGTCGAGCTCGGCGGCGACGTCGGCGCCGCCGACCAGGTGCACGGACCCGCCGGCCAGCACCAGGTCGTCGTACAGCGACCGCACCGACTCCTGGCCCGCGCACACCACGACGTGGTCGCACTCGACCAGCACCGGCGCGCCGTCGACGGTGAGGTGCAGCCCGGCGTCGTCGACGAGGTCGTACGCCGCCCCCGACACCTGCCGCACGCCCGACTGCTTGAGCACGGCCCGGTGCGCCCAGCCCGACGTCTTGCCGAGGTCGATGCCGATCCGGGAGGTCTTGCGCTGCACCAGCGTCACCTCGCGCAGCGGCGTCCGCGGCTTCGGCTCGGTCAGCCCGCCGCGGTGGATCGACGGGTCGCCGACACCCCAGTGGGCCAGCCAGTCCTCGGTCGTGTCGGCGGGGTCGTGCGTGAGCCAGACCGAGACGTCGACGCCGATCCCGCCGGCCCCGATCACGGCGACCCGCCGCCCCGGGACGACCCGACCTGACAGCACGTCGGCGTACGACACGACGGACGGGTGGTCGATGCCCTCGATGTCGAGGGGGATCCGCGGCGTGACGCCGGTGGCCACGACCACCTCGTCGTACGCCGCGAGGTCGGCGGCGGACGCGTGCGTCGAGAGGCGGACGTCGACTCCGAGCACCTCGAGCCGGCGGGCGTAGTAGCGCAGCGTGTCGGCGAAGTCCTCCTTGCCGGGCACCGCCATCGCGAGCCGGAACTGGCCGCCGAGCTCCGGTGCGGACTCGAACAGCGTCACGTCGAAGCCGCGCTCGGCGGCCGAGACGGCGGTCGCGAGGCCGGCCGGGCCGGCGCCGACGACGGCGACGCTCGCCGCGCGCTTGGTCGGGCCGAGCACCAGCGTCGTCTCGCGGCAGGCGCGCGGGTTGACCAGGCAGGAGGCGGTCTGGTTGCCGAAGGTGTGGTCGAGGCAGGCCTGGTTGCAGCCGATGCAGGTGTTGATCTCGTCCGCGCGACCCGCCGCGGCCTTCGCGACCAGGTCGGCGTCGGCGAGGAACGGGCGTGCCATCGAGACCAGGTCGGCCGCGCCGTCGGCGATCAGCCGCTCGGCGAGCTCGGGGGTGTTGATCCGGTTGGAGGCGATCACCGGGACCTCGACGGACTCGCGCAGCCGCGCCGTCCACGGCGTCCAGGTCGCCGCGCGGGACCTGGGTGATGATCGTCGGCACCCGCGCCTCGTGCCAGCCGATGCCGGTGTTGAACGCGGTGACGCCCGCCGCCTGCAGCCGCTGCGCGAGCTCGACCGTCTCCTCCCAGGTCTGGCCGCCCTCGACGAGGTCGAGCAGCGAGATCCGGTAGACGACCGGGAAGTCGTCGCCGACGACCTCGCGGATCCGCTCGACCACCCGCACCGGGAAGCGCATCCGCGCCGAGGCGTCGCCGCCCCACTCGTCGGTGCGGTCGTTGGTGCGCGCCGCGAGGAACTGGTTGATCAGGTAGCCCTCGGAGCCCATCACCTCGACCGCGTCGTAGCCCGCCTTGCGTGCGAGCGCGACCGACCGGGCGAAGTCGTCGACCGTGCGGTGGACGGCCTTCGTCGACAGGGCCTTCGGCTGGAAGGGGGTGATCGGCGACTTCTGTGCCGAGGCGCCGACGCTGAACGGGTGGTAGGCGTAGCGGCCGGCGTGCAGCACCTGCAGCGCGATCGCGCCGCCCTCGTCGTGCACGGCGGAGGTGATCTGCTCGTGCCGCGCGGCGTGCAGCCGGGTCGTCATCTCGCCGGCGAACGGCTTGAGCCAGCCGCGCTTGTTGACCGCGAAGCCGCCGGTGATCATCAGCCCGACGCCGCCGCGGGCCCGCTCGGCGAAGTACGCCGCCAGCTTGGGCAGGTCCC
This sequence comes from uncultured Actinomycetota bacterium, assembly GCA_963754575.1. Lineage (GTDB taxonomy): Bacteria > Actinomycetota > Actinomycetes > Propionibacteriales > Nocardioidaceae > Nocardioides. The sequence goes on from CAVWGQ010000028.1 coordinate 3,023, forward strand.
AGGGCTTGTCCTCGAGCCCGGTGTGCATCGAGCCCATCACCACGCGGTTGCGCAGCTCCAGGTCGCCGAGCGGATCGGGGACAGCAGGTGCTCGTAGCTCACGTTCGCTCCAGGTACTCGGTCAGCCAGCCGATCCAGAACTCCTCCACCCGCACCCCGCCGCGCAGGACGAGGTAGCGGTCGAGGTCGGCACCGGCCAGGGTGTCGGGGTCGGGGTACTGCTCGGCGGCCATGTCTTCGTACGCCGCCAGCCGGGTGTGGTGCTCGGCGAGGTGCTGCTCGGCCAGCCGGCGTACGGCCTCCCGGTCGCCGTACGACGCGGCCCGCAGCTTCACCGCCAGCTCGCTGCGCAGCGGCTCCATCGGGGTCTCGGCGGCCAGCCAGTCGGTGAGGACGGCCCGGCCGGCGGCGGAGACGGCGTACTCCTTCTTGGCGGGACGCCCGGTCTGGGCGACGGTCTCGACGGTGAGCCAGCCGTCGCCCTCCATCCGCGCCAGCACCCGGTAGATCTGCTGGTGCGTGGCGTGCCAGAAGAAGCCGATCGAGCGGTCGAAGCGGCGCGCGAGCTCGAGCCCCGACGCGGGTCGTTCGCGCAGGGCCACCAGCAGCGCGTGCTCCAGGGCCATGGTCGGCCATGGTGGCCGACCTATGCAACGAGTTGCAAGAACGAGTGGTGCACGCCACCTTGCCAGATACCCTAGGGGGGTATATGGTCCGAGTCATGAACTCGTCCTGGCGCACCGCGATCTCGGCCACGCTCCACTGCCTCACCGGCTGTGCGATCGGTGAGGTGCTCGGCATGGTGCTCGCGACCTGGTGGGGCTGGGGTGACCTCGCCAGCATCGCGCTGGCGGTCTCTCTCGCCTTCTTCTTCGGCTACCTGCTGACCTTCGTCGGCGTACGCCGTGCCGGCCTCGACGTGCGGTCCGCGGTCCGCACGGCGCTGGCCGCCGACACCGTCTCGATCCTGGTGATGGAGGTCGTCGACAACGCGATCCTGCTGCTGGTGCCGGGGGCGATGGCGGCCCACCTGACGAGCGGGCTCTTCTGGGGCGCGCTCGCGGTGGCGCTGGCGGTCGCCTTCGTGGTGACCGTGCCGGTGAACAAGTGGATGATCGACCGCGGCCGCGGCCATGCGGTCGTCCACGAGATGCACCACGCCCACCACTGACTTCGGCCCTACGATCAGTCCATGAGAACGCGCGCGATCCTGGCCGTCCCGTTGCTGCTCGCGCTGGGAGCCACGACCGCGTGCGCCCCGGTGGACGAGGAGTCCACGACCGCGGCGGACCCGACGCCGACCAGCGCCGAGCAGTGCTCGGGCGAGGACCTGCCGGTCCTCGAGGCCGGCACGCTGACGATCGGCACCGACTCCCCGGCCTTCGAGCCGTGGTTCCAGGACAACGACCCGACCAACGGCAAGGGCTACGAGTCGGCCGTCGCGTACGCCGTCGCCGAGGAGCTCGGCTTCACCGAGGACCAGGTCAGCTGGGTCAAGGTGCCCTTCAACAGCTCCTACAAGCCCGGCGCCAAGGACTTCGACTTCGACATCAACCAGATCTCGATCACGCCGGAGCGGGCCGAGGTCGTCGACTTCTCCGACGGCTACTACCAGGCCTCGCAGGCGGTGATCGCGCTCGACGACAGCCCGATCGCGGACGCCACGACCGTCGCGGGGCTCGCCGACTACAACCTCGGCGCCCAGACCGGCACCACCTCGCTCACCGCGATCCGCGACGTGATCGGGCCGGCGAACGAGCCGGCCGTCTTCGAGGACACCTCCGCCGCCAAGCAGGCGCTGCTCAACGGCCAGGTCGACGGGATCCTCGCCGACCTGCCGACCGCCTTCTACATCACGGCCGTCGAGATCCCGCAGGCCACGCTGATCGGCCAGTTCCAGCCGGCGCTGGACCAGCAGGAGGAGTTCGGGATGCTCTTCGAGAAGGGCAGCGAGCTCGTCCCGTGCGTCAACGAGGCGCTCGCGACGCTGCGCGACGACGGCACGTTGGAGGCGATCGAGCAGGAGTGGCTCTCCGACGTCGTGGACGTCCCCGAGCTCCAGTAGTGGGCCCGGACGCCTGGCAGCCGAGCGCGCGCGAGCTCGAGCGCCGCGGCGTACGCCGTCGCCAGCGGCTGCGCTCGACCGCCATCTCCACCAGCCTGTTGGTGCTGGTCCTGGTGGTCGCGGCGGTCGTGGTCGGCAGCTCGCCCGGGTGGCCGCGGGTGCGCGAGACGTTCTTCAGCTGGGACGACGCGGTGGCCGTGTTCCCCGCGATCCTCGACGGCTTCTGGCTCAACGTGCAGCTGTTCCTGGTCTGCGAGGTCGCGATCCTGGTGCTCGGGCTGGCGGTGGCGCTCGCCCGCTCCGCGCGTTCGCCGTGGCTCGCCCCGGTCCGCGCGGCCGCGGTCGTCTACACCGACCTGTTCCGCGGGGTGCCGACGATCCTGCTGATCCTCATGCTCGGCTTCGGCGTACCCGCCCTGCAGCTGCAGGGCCTCCCCACCGACGAGGTGTTCTGGGCCGGCGTCGCGCTGGTCCTCTCCTACGGCGCCTACGTCGCCGAGGTCTTCCGCGCCGGCATCGACTCGGTCCACCCCTCGCAGGTCTCCAGCGCCGAGGCGCTCGGGCTGTCGCGGGCGCAGACGATGCGCCACGTCGTGGTGCCCCAGGGAGTACGCCGCGTGGTGCCGCCGCTGCTCAACGACTTCATCTCGCTGCAGAAGGACACCGCGCTGGTCTCCGCAGTGGCCGTCTTCGACTCGGTCTTCGCCGCGCGCGACTACACGGCGTACAACTTCAACTACACGCCGTACGTCGTCGTCGCCTGCTTCTTCATCGTGCTGACGGTGCCGCTGGCGCGCTTCACCGACTGGCTCACCCGCCGGTGGATGGAACGGGAGAGGGCGGGGTCACTGTGAGCCTGTTGCGGGTCACCGCCCTCCGCAAGACGCTACGCCGACAAGGTCGTCCTCGACGACGTCGACCTGGTCGTCGAGCAGCACGACGTGGTCTGCCTGATCGGATCGTCGGGCTCGGGGAAGTCGACGCTGCTGCGCTGCCTGGACCTGCTCGAGGAGATCGACGACGGCGTCATCGAGCTGGAGGGGCGGGAGGTCTCCGACCCGCGCGTCGACCGGCGCGAGGTCCGGCAGCGGATGGGGATGGTCTTCCAGGCCTACAACCTCTTCCCGCACCTGACCGTGCTCGACAACGTCACGCTCGCACCGCGCAAGGTCCACGGCGTCGGCCGTGCCGAGGCGGAGGCAGCGGCGCGCGAGCTGCTGGACCGCTTCGGGCTCGCCGACCAGGCCGACAAGCACCCCGACCGGCTCTCCGGCGGCCAGCAGCAGCGGGTCGCGCTGGTCCGCGCGCTCGCGACGAGGCCCGCGCTGCTGCTCCTCGACGAGATCACCGCAGCCCTCGACCCGGAGCTGGTCGGCGAGGTGCTCACGATCGTGCGCGACCTCGCCGCCGCCGGCACCACGATGGTGATCGCCACCCACGAGATGACCTTCGCCCGCGAGGTCGCCACCCGGGTCTGCTTCCTCGACGGCGGCCGGATCCTCGAGTCCGGCCCACCCGGGGAGGTCTTCACCTCCCCCCGCGAGGACCGGACCCGCCAGTTCCTCCGCCGCGTCCTCCCCTCCTGAGGCGTTGAGTTCCGCCTCGCTCGACGTTGAGTTCCGGCTCCCTCGCCGTTGAGATCCGAGGGAGCCGGAACTCAACGGCGAGGGACACCTGACTCGACCCCGAGGGACACGGAACTCAACAGCGACGGCTCGACGCTGACAGCGGTTCTGTCATGATCGGGCGATGACCTACGAGCTCGGGCAGGGCAGCGGACCGCTGCGGGGAGTGCGGGTCGTGGAGATCGCCGGGATCGGCCCCGGGCCCCACGCGTGCATGACGCTCGCCGACCTCGGCGCCGACGTGATCCGCGTCGAGCGGCCGGGCGGCGACATGTTCGGTGCCGGGCGCCACGACGTGCTCACCCGCGGGCGTCCGAGCGTCGCGCTCGACCTCAAGCACCCCGATGCGGTGGGCGCGGTCCTCGACCTGGTGGCGGGTGCCGACGTGCTCGTCGAGGGGATGCGTCCCGGTGCCGCCGAGCGGCTCGGGCTGGGTCCCGAGGACTGCTGGGAGCACAACCCGGCCCTCGTCTACGGCCGGATGACGGGCTGGGGGCAGGACGGCCCGTGGGCGCACGCCGCCGGCCACGACATGAACTACATCGCCATCACCGGCGCGCTGCACGGCCTCGGCCAGGACCCCGACCGGCCCCACTTCCCGACCAACCTGCTCGGTGACTTCGGCGGCGGCTCGACGTACCTCGTCATCGGCGTCCTCGCCGCGCTCCTGGAGTCCCGCTCCAGCGGCCGCGGCCAGGTCGTCGACGCCGCGATCGTCGACGGCACCGCCCACCTCGCCGCGATGGGCGCGACGTTCGCCGCCCTCGGCGTCCAGCCCGAGCGTCGCCGCAGCGGCCTGCTCGACGGCGGCACGCCGTACTACGACCTCTACGAGACCGCCGACGGCAAGCACATGACGCTCGGTGCCCTCGAGCCGCAGTTCTGGGCCGAGGCGCTGCGGCTGCTCGAGCTCGACGGGATCGCCCCCGACCGCGACGACCCCGCCAACCACGCCCAGCTCCGGGCGCTGCTGACCGAGACCTTCCGCCAGCGCACCCAGGCGCAGTGGTGCGGGGTCTTCGACGGCACCGACGCCTGCGTCGCGCCCGTGCTGCCGCCCAGCGACGCCCACCGTCACCCCCACCTCGTCGAGCGCGGGACGTTCGTCGAGGTCGAGGGGATCACCCAGCCGGCGCCCGCGCCGCGGTTCAGCCGTACGCCGGGCAGCGTGGCGATGGCTCCGCAGGGGCCGGGCGCCCACACCCGCGACGCGCTGACCGCCTGGGGCATCACCGACGTCGACGGGCTGCTGGAGAAGGGCGCAGCCGTCCAGTCATGAAGCCGTTCCTCTTCCTCGGCACGCGGCCGGAGGACGACGTCGCCGACAGCGAGTACGCCGCGGTGCTGCGCTGCACCGGCCTCGACGAGCGCGACCTCCGGCGGGTCCGGCTCGAGCGCGACGAGCTCGGCACCGTCGACCTCGACGCCTGGTCCGGGATCGTCCTGGGCGGCGGCCCGTTCAACGTCAGCGACCCCGCGGCCGAGAAGTCGGCCGTGCAGCACCGTGTCGAGGCCGAGCTGGCCGCGCTCGCCGAGCAGGTCGTCGCGACCGACGCACCGTTCCTCGGCTGCTGCTACGGCATCGGCGTGCTCGGCAGCACCCACGGCGGGATCGTCGACCGGACCCACGGCGAGCCGGTCGGCTGCGTCGAGGTGTCGCTGACCGACGAGGGTCGTGCCGACCCGCTGCTGTCCGGGCTGCCCGCCAGCTTCGACGTGCTGCTGGGGCACAAGGAGGCCGTCTCACGGCTGCCCGAGGGCGCCGTACGGCTGGCGTCGTCGACGACCTGCCCGGTGCAGGCCTTCCGGATCGGGAGGAACGTCTACGCCACCCAGTTCCACCCCGAGCTCGACGCCGACGGGCTGGTGCTGCGGGTGGAGACCTACCGCGACCACGGCTACTTCCCGCCCGCGCAGCTGCAGTCGCTGATCGACCTGGCGCGGCGCAGCGTCGTGACCGAGCCGCCGGCGCTGCTGGCGGCCTTCGCGGAGAGGTACGCCCGAGATGAGCGAGCACCTCGACGTGCTGATCATCGGCGCCGGCCTCTCCGGGATCGGGGCCGCCGCCCGGCTGGTCCAGGAGCACCCCGGCCGCAGCTATGCGCTGCTCGAGGCGCGGGGCGAGACCGGTGGGACGTGGGACCTGTTCCGCTACCCCGGCGTCCGCTCCGACTCCGACATGTTCACCCTCGGCTACCGGTTCCGGCCGTGGCGCGAGGACCGCGCGCTCGCCGACGGGCCCTCGATCCTGCGCTACGTCCGCGACACCGCCCGCGAGTTCGGCGTCGACCGCCACGTGCGTCCCCACCACCGCGTCACGGCCGCGAGCTGGGACACCACGGCCGCCCGCTGGACGGTCACCGCCAACACGCCCGACGGCGAGGTCGTGCTGACCGCGTCGTTCCTCTGGGCGTGCAGCGGCTACTACGACTACGACCGGCCCCACCGCCCGGTCCTCGGGGGCGAGGAGGAGTACGCCGGCACGCTGGTGCACCCCCAGCACTGGCCCGACGACCTCGACGTGACGGGCAAGGACGTGGTGGTGATCGGCAGCGGTGCGACCGCGATGACGCTGGTGCCCTCGCTCGCCGCGGCCGGCGCCGGGCGCGTGACGATGCTGCAGCGGTCCCCGACGTACGTCGTGTCCCTGCCTGCCGTCGACCCCGTCGTGCGGGTGCTGCGTCGGTGGCTGCCCGAGCGCGCCTCGTGGTGGCTGTCGCGGTGGAAGAGCGTCGGCGTGGCGGTGCTCGCCTTCCAGGTCAGCCAACGGCGACCCGCGCTCGCGAAGCGGCTGATCCGCAGGGCCGTCGCGGCCCAGCTGCCCGACGACTACCCGGTCGACGTGCACTTCCGGCCGGCGTACGACCCCTGGGACCAGCGGCTCTGCTTCGTGCCCGACGGCGACCTGTTCCGCGAGATCCGGCACGGCCGGGTCGACGTGGTGACCGACGCCGTGGACACCCTGACCGAGAAGGGCGTCCGGACCGCGTCCGGCGACGAGCTGCCCGCCGGCGTCGTGGTCACCGCGACCGGCTTCGACCTGAAGGTCGTGGGCGGGATCGACCTCACGGTCGACGGCGAGCCGGCGCCGCTGCCGGGCCGGATGGCCTACCGCGCGCTGATGTTCGCCGGGCTGCCCAACTTCGCCTACACGATCGGCTACACCAACGCCTCGTGGACGCTCAAGGCCGACCTGGTCGCCGACTACGTCTGCCGGCTGCTCGCCCACCTCGACGAGCACGGCCACCGCTTCGCCGTCCCGGTGCCCGACGACGACGTCGCCGAGGCGCCCTTCATGGACTTCAACCCCGGCTACGTCCGGCGCTCGCTGCACCTGCTCCCCGTCCAGGGCGACCGGGAGCCGTGGCGGCTGCGCCAGAACTACCTCTACGACGTCCGATCGCTGCGCCGCTCCCCGGTCGACGACGGGGTGCTGCGGTTCGGGTGAGGATGTGCTGGTTCCCCGGATATCCGGGGAACCAGCGAAATCGGGGTGCTGACTCGCTCGACAACCCACTGACTCGCTCAAGAACCCCGCGGGCCGGCACCGGCCCCCGGCCGGGTTCACGCGTCGATGCGGCAGCCAGGCCCTCGATCCCTTACGCTCATACCAGCGGTACGTCCAGTCTTGCCTCGTCCCGCCGGCAGCCACCCCCGTGGCGGCCCCAGGACCGCCACGGCGGTTCGAAACGCAGCAGCCTCGAGCTGCGGCCCCCGCCGAGACCGGCGGACGCGTTGGTGAGACACCAACCGAAAGACTTCTTCCTTGACTTCGCAGTTCGACGCCCTCGGCGTCCCTTCCGTCCTGTCCGCCGTGCTCGCGGAGCGCGGCATCACCGACCCCACCCCGATCCAGGCAGCCACGCTGCCCGACTCGCTCGCCGGGCGCGACGTGCTCGGCCGCGGTCGCACCGGCTCGGGCAAGACCTACGCCTTCCTGCTGCCGCTGGTGGCCCGCCTCGTCGAGAGCGACCGCCGCCCGCAGTCGCGCCGGCCGCGCGCGCTGATCCTGGCCCCGACCCGCGAGCTGGTCGGCCAGATCCACGAGGCGCTGAAGCCCCTCGCCGCCACCGCCGGGCTCTCCACCACGACCGTCTTCGGCGGCGTCGGCCAGAACCCGCAGGTCAACGCCCTCAAGCGCGGCGTCGACATCGTCCTGGCCTGCCCCGGCCGGCTCGAGGACCTCATCGGCCAGGGTCACTGCGACCTCGGCGCGATCGAGGTGACGATCCTCGACGAGGCCGACCACATGGCCGACCTCGGCTTCCTGCCCGGCGTACGCCGCCTCCTCGGCGCGACCCCGACCCAGGGCCAGCGGCTGCTCTTCTCGGCCACGCTCGACAAGGCCGTCGACGGCCTGGTCCGCCAGTTCCTCTCCCAGCCGGTGACCCACGAGGCCGACTCGGCCCAGTCGCCGGTGTCGAAGATGTCCCACCACGTGCTGCACCTGCAGCGCGAGCAGCGGGTCCCGGTCCTGGTCGAGCTGACCAGCGCCCCCGGCCGCACGGTCGTCTTCACCCGCACCAAGCACGGCGCCAAGGCACTCGCCCGCCAGCTCAACAAGAGCGGCGTCCCGAGCGTCGAGCTGCACGGCAACCTCAGCCAGAACGCCCGTACCCGCAACCTCGATGCGTTCCACGGGGGTCACGCCTCGACGCTCGTCGCGACCGACATCGCCGCTCGCGGCATCCACGTCGACGACGTCTCGCTGGTCGTCCACGCCGACCCGCCGGTCGAGCACAAGGCCTACCTCCACCGCTCCGGTCGTACGGCGCGTGCGGGTGCCGAGGGCAAGGTCATCACGTTCATGACCGACGAGCAGGTGCGCGACGTCCGCTCGCTGACCAAGCTCGCCGGCATCAAGCCGGTCACCACCAAGGTCACCGGCGCGTCCCACCCGGTGCTGGCCGAGCTCGCCCCCGGCGAGCGGACGCTGGTTCCCGGCGGTTACGCCCCGGTCGCGCCGTCCGGTGGCTCGGGCTCGGGCTCGTCCCGGTCGTCGGCCCCCAAGTCCGGTGGCGGGCGCAACCGCTCGGGCCGCGGCAAGGGTGCCGGCAGCGGGGCCCCGACCGGCCAGGGTGGCGCTCAGGGTGGTCGGCGTAGCCAGGGGAGCCAGGGCGGCCAGGCCCGCAGCGGCCAGCCGGCCCGCAACCGCCGTCGCGGTGGCGCGGGTGGCGGCACCGGTGGTGCCGGCGGGGGCTCGCACAGCTCCGCCTCCTTCAGCGGCCGCCGCTGACCCGAGTCCTCGCGCGCTGCCTCGCCTGATCGGGTGGGGTGGCGCCTTGGAACCGGGTGCCATCGTGGAGACCTCCGACGAAAGGACCGTCATGGGACTGGACGACAAGGCCTCCAACAAGGGCGAAGACCTCAAGGGCAAGACCAAGGAGGCCACCGGCAAGGCGACCGGCAACGAGCGCCTCGAGGGTGAGGGCAAGGGCGACCAGGCCTCCGCCTCGGTGAAGGACGCCGGCGAGAAGGCCAAGGGCGCCGCCAAGGACGTCAAGGACGCCTTCAAGAAGTGACCGCCCGTCACTGAGCTCCACCGCTGACGCCCCGTCCCACCCGACGGGGCGTCCGCCATTTCCGGGGGTCTTCGGTCCGCGCGTAGAGTCGCCGGGGAGCGGCGAGGAAGGACGATCACGTGCGCACTTTCCTGCGCAACGCGCTGGTGGACAAGGTCCCCCGCGACCACCGGGACACCCCCGAGGCACTGCGGCGCCGACAGGTGGTGACCGGCGTCGTCGTCGTGCTCGGCGGCATCGTGCTCGGGCTCAACCTGCGTCTCGAGCCCGGCAGCCCGTGGTTCTACGCCGGCTCGATCGGCCTCTCGGTCATCTGGGCCGCCGGGGCGTTCGCGTCCGGCCCGCTCCACCTCGGTCGGATCGCCCGCCGCGATGACCACGTCCGCCCCATCGTGACCCCGCTGCTGCTCGGCTTCGGGCTCGCCGCGGTGTTCGTGGTCGGCAGCCTCGTGGTGCGCCAGATCCCCTTCCTGGCCGACCAGGTCGGCAGCGTCGTGGCCTTCGCCGACGAGGGCTCGCTGCCGCTGCTGCTGTTCATCACCGCGGTCACCGGCGCGACCGAGGAGCTGTTCTTCCGTGGTGCGGCGTACGCCGCCACCCCCAAGCACCCGGTCCTGATCACGACCCTGCTCTACACGCTGGCGACCTACGCGACCGGCAACGTGATGCTGACCTTCGCGGCGGTGCTGCTCGGCGTCGTGGTCGGCCTCGAGCGCCGCGCCTCGGGCGGCATCCTCGGGCCGATCCTCACCCACCTCAGCTGGTCGCTGACGATGCTGCTGGTGCTCCCGCTCGTCTTCAGCTGACCGCGAGCACGGGGGCGGCGGCGTTAGGGACCATCCGCGGGGTCTGGGGGTGACGTGGTTGCCGTTTGGTCACCAACCGATGCATTTTCGGGTCCCGATCTGCCGTTGGTGACCAATCGGCAGCGTTCCGACGTCGGCGCTGGCCGGTGGCCGACCAACCCCCGCCGAATGGTCACGAACTGCACGAATCCGGGGGGAAATGCCCTCCATTGGTGACCAAACGGCAACCACCCGGACCACCAGCGCTGGCGAGCCCGGTCAGACGTCCGTCAGACCCCGGGGCGCGACTCCGGGTCGTCCTCGAGCGCGCGTCGCACCGCTTCGGCGTACGGCACCGGCTCGCCCGGCACCACGTCGCGGATGCTGTGGTCGGTGACCACGACCTTCGTCCCCATCGAGTCGATCAGGTTGCGCCCGGTGGTGACGTCGACGTCGGTGACGAGGGCCAGCCAGTACGACGACAGCCGGGGGGTCAGGATCGGCACCTTCACGATCGGCACCCGCCGGCCGTTGATCACCTCGGCCGCGATCTGGAGCATCTCGAGGTAGGTCATCGCCTCGGGGCCGCCGATCTCGAACACCCGGCCGTACGTCGACTCCTCGCCGGTGACGCCGACCAGGTAGCGAATGACGTCGTCGACCGCGATCGGCTGGGTCGGCGTCGCGACCCACTTCGGCACCACCATCGCCGGCAGGTTCTTCACCAGCTGGCGGGTGAGCTCCCAGGAGATGCCGCCCGCTCCGACCACGATCGCGGCGCGCAGCACCGTCACCGGGATGCCGGTCTCCCCGAGCAGCTGCTCGACCTCGCGGCGCGAGCGCAGGTGGGGGGAGAGGTCCTCCCCGTCGTCGCCGAGACCGCCCATGTAGACGATCTGCTGGACGCCGGCGTCCGCGGCCGCCTTCGCGAAGGTGCGCGCTGCCTCGGCGTCCTTCTCCTCGAAGTCGGGGTCGTCGAGGGAGTGGACCAGGTAGATCGCCACGTCGACACCGCTCAGGGGTTCGCGGAGCGAGTCGGCGTCGAAGACGTCGCCACCCACCGGCTGCCCGACCCCGTCGTAGTCGTCGGGGCGGCGCGTCATCGCCCGGACGTCGTGGCCGGCCTCGGCCAGGGCGGGCGCGAGGCGTCGGCCGATGAATCCGGTGGCACCGGTCACGAGCACCGTCTGTGGGTCAACCATGTCCCCACAGTAGGGGCAGCGTCCGCACGCCCGTCATCATCGCGAGCGCTTGGCGACGGCCTCGCGGTTCGTCTCGTCCATGGCGGACTCGTACGCCGCCACCAGCGAGGCGATCGAGAGCGGCTTGAGCCGCTCCACGACCTCGCGCAGCTTGTCGGGGGAGGCGCCGGACTCCTTGTAGACCGGCCACACCATGGTGCGGAACAGGTCGTTGAGCTCCTTGGCGATCTGCCGGCCGTGCTCGGCGTACACGTCCGCGGCGGCGATCGCGGCCTCGGTCGGGAAGCCCAGGTCGAGCAGGCCCAGGCCCACGGTCAGCTGGGATCCGGCGACCTGGAACCGGCCGCGCTTGGTGCGCATCACGATCCCGAGCGCCGACAGCGTCGCGAGCTCGTCGTCGGAGAGGGTGCGGTTGGCCCGCGTGTGGAGCTCGGTGCGCGTCATCTCCTCCGGCGTCTCCGACTGCCACGGGGTGAGCATGGTGCGGTGCAGCGCGATGTCCTCGGGGCTGGCGTCGGTGGGGATCCGGGAGAGGTAGCGCTCGATCGCCGAGAGCGTGAAGCCGTGGGTCTGCAGCTCGCGGACCAGCTCCAGCCGGGCGACGTGGTCGGGGGTGTAGTAGCCGGAGCGACCGCGGCGGATCGGCGGCGGGACCAGGCCCTTGGTGGTGTAGAAGCGGACGTTGCGGACGCTCAGGCCGACCCGGTTGGTCAGCTCGTCGAGGGTCAGCAGCTCCCGCAGCGACTCCACGCTCTCCTCCACGCTCCTGCTCCTGTCCGAGACGGGGCTCCCGGCGGGTCCGAGGGTGACGCCCGCCACCCGCCCGCCACCTTGACGACCCTGACAGTATCGGTGTCACAATCGAGCGAGGCAAGAACATCCCGCTGGGACGACAAGGACGGCCATGGCTGAAGCATTCGTGTACGACCACATCCGCACGCCGCGCGGCAAGGGCAAGGCGGTGGGCTCCCTGCACGAGGTGAAGCCGGTCGACCTCGTCGTCGGGCTCCTCGACGAGATCAAGGAGCGCAACCCCGGGCTCGACCCGCACCGCGTCGACGACGTGATGCTCGGCGTCGTCAGCCCGATCGGCGAGCAGGGCGGCGACATCGCCAAGACCGCCGCGCTCGCGGCCGGCTACCCGGAGACCGTCGCCGGGGTCCAGCTCAACCGCTTCTGCGCCTCGGGCCTCGAGGCCGTCAACCAGGCCGCGGCCCGCGTCCGCTCCGGCTTCGAGGACCTGATCCTCGCCGGCGGCGTGGAGTCGATGAGCCGGGTGCCGATGGGCTCCGACGGCGGCGCGTGGGCGATGGACCCCGCCACCGCCCTCACCACCGGCTTCGTGCCCCAGGGCATCGGCGCCGACCTGATCGCGACGCTCGAGGGTTGGACCCGCGACGACGTCGACGCGTACGCCGCGGAGAGCCACCACCGCGCCGCGAAGGCGTGGGCCAACGGCTACTTCACCGACGCGATCGTCCCGGTCCGCGACCGCAACGGCCTCGTGGTGAGCGACCGCGACGAGCTGGTCCGCCCCGACACCACCCCCGAGAGCCTGGCCGGTCTCAAGCCGAGCTTCGCCCAGATGGGCAAGGACGCCGGCTTCGACGACGTCGCCCTGGAGAAGTACCACTGGGTCGCTGCGATCGACCACGTCCACCACGCGGGCAACTCCTCCGGCATCGTCGACGGTGCCGCGCTGATGGCCATCGGCAGCGAGCAGGTCGGCCACGACCTCGGTCTCACCCCGCGGGCCCGGATCGTCGCGACCGCCGTCTCGGGCGCCGACCCGACGATCATGCTCACCGGCCCCGCCCCGGCGAGCCGCAAGGTGCTCGCCAAGGCCGGCCTCGAGGTCGACGACATCGACCTGTGGGAGATGAACGAGGCCTTCGCGGCCGTGGCCATGCGCTTCATGAAGGACATGGGCATCACCCACGACGTCACCAACGTCAACGGCGGCGCGATCGCCATGGGCCACCCGCTCGGAGCCACCGGCGCGATGATCCTCGGCACCCTCGTCGACGAGCTCCAGCGCCGCGACCAGAAGCGCGGCCTCGCCACGCTCTGCATCGGCGGCGGCATGGGCATCGCGACGATCGTCGAGTTGGTCTGAGCGGAGCCGCGTCAGCGGATCCGCTGATGGTGGTTGAGCAAGCGACCGTGACTGAGGCACGAAGTCGCGCCGAGCGCGTCGAAACCCGGTGAGGGAAGGCACCCTCCCTCACCCACAGATGTGAGGACAGGAACCAGAGAATGACCAGCACCCAGACCGAGCGGAGCGCCGTCCACTACGAGCGGGACGAGGCCGGGATCGTCACCCTGACGATGGACGACCCGACCGCCAGCGCCAACACCATGAACGAGATCTATCAGCGGTCCATGGCTGCCGCGGTGGAGCGGCTCTACGCCGAGCAGGCCCACGTCACCGGTGTCGTCGTCACCAGCGCCAAGAAGACCTTCTTCGCCGGCGGCAACCTCACGCTGATGAGCCAGGCCACCAAGGCCGACGCGCCCCGGATCTTCGCCGAGATCGAGTCGATGAAGGCGACCCTGCGTCGCCTCGAGACCTTCCCGAAGCCGGTCGTGGCCGCGATCAACGGCGCCGCCCTCGGCGGCGGGCTCGAGATCGCCCTGGCCACCAACCACCGGATCGCGGTCGACGACCGCTCGGTGAAGATCGGGCTCCCCGAGGCCAGCCTCGGCCTGCTGCCCGGCGGCGGCGGCGTGACGCGCACCGTCCGGATGCTCGGCCTCCAGTCCGCGCTGATGGACGTGCTGCTCCAGGGTCCGCAGTTCAACCCCCAGGGGGCCAGGGACAAGGGCCTCGTCGACGAGCTGGTGGCGACCCGCGAGGAGCTGGTCCCGGCCGCCAAGGCATGGATCGCCGCGAACCCCGACGCGGTGCAGAAGCCCTGGGACGCCCCGGGCTACAAGATGCCCGGCGGCAACCCGAAGTCGCCCGCGTTGGCTGCGTTCCTGCCGGCCTTCCCCGCCCTGCTCCGCAAGCAGGTCAAGGGTGCCGACTACCCCGCCCAGAAGGCGATCCTGTCGGCCGCCGTCGAGGGCGCGGGCGTCGACTTCGACACCGCGAGCCGGATCGAGTCGCGCTACCTGACGACCCTGATCGTCAACCAGAACAGCAAGAACATGATCCAGGCCTTCTTCTTCGACCTGCAGGCGATCAACGCCGGGTCGCTGCGGCCGCAGGGGATCGCCCCCTGGAAGGCCACCAAGGTCGGTGTCCTCGGCGCCGGGATGATGGGCGCCGGCATCGCCTACTCCTGCGCCCGCGCCGGGATGCAGGTCGTGCTCAAGGACGTGGCGCAGGCCAACGCCGACAAGGGCAAGGCGTACTCCGAGAAGATCAACGCCAAGGCTGTCGAGCGCGGCAAGCTCACGCAGGAGAAGTCCGACGAGCTGCTCGCGCGGATCCACCCCACGGACGACTACGCCGACCTCGCCGGCTGCGACCTGGTCATCGAGGCGGTCTTCGAGGACCCCTCGCTCAAGCACCAGGTCTTCGCCGAGGCCGCCAAGCACGTGGACGCCGACGCGCTGCTGTGCTCCAACACCTCCACGCTGCCGATCACGGAGCTGTCGCAGGGTGTCGACCGACCGGCCGACTTCATCGGGCTCCACTTCTTCAGCCCCGTCGACAAGATGCCTCTCGTCGAGATCATCCGCGGCCGGGAGACCTCCGACGTGGCGCTCGCCAAGGCCTACGACGTGGTGCAGCAGATCAGGAAGACGCCGATCGTCGTCAACGACAGCCGTGGCTTCTACACCAGCCGCGTCATCGGCTTCATGGTCAACGAGGGCCTCGCGATGCTCGCCGAGGGCGTCCACCCCGAGTCCCTCGAGCGCGCCGCCACCCAGGCCGGCTACCCCGTCGGCACGCTGCAGCTCTCCGACGAGCTCAACCTGGAGCTGATGGCCAAGATCGGCAAGGCCACCCGCGACGCCGCCGAGCGCGACGGACTCGACTACAGCGAGCACCCCGGCTCCGCGGTGGTGACGAGGATGCTCGAGCTGGGGCGTCCCTCGCGACTCAAGGGCGCCGGCTTCTTCGAGTACGACGAGAACGGTCGGCGTACCCGGCTCTGGCCCGGCCTCGCCGAGGAGTTCCCTCCCGCCGAGCAGCAGATCCCGCTGCGCGACGTGAAGGACCGGCTGCTGTTCCTCGAGGCGCTCGAGACCGCCAAGTGCTTCGAGGAGGGGGTCATCACGTCGGCCGCCGCGGCGAACATCGGCTCGATCATGGGCATCGGCTTCCCGCCGAACACCGGAGGTGCCGCCCAGTTCATGACCGGCTACCAGGACCCCGAGGACACCGACGCCCCGATCGGCCTGGCCGCCTTCTGCGACCGCGCCGACGAGCTGGCCGAGTCCTACGGCGAGCGGTTCCGCCCCTCGGCGTACCTCCGCGGGCTGGTGGCGAACGGCGCGTCCTTCCCCGCCTGACCCTCGCCGGACCCCTCCTCGCGGCGTGTGCTTGAGAACGACCAATAGGGCGTTCTCAGGCACACGCGCGGGATTTCGGGGGAGGATGGGCGCATGACCCAGTCCCCCCCGGCGGTCGAGGTCCGCTCCCTCCACGTGCGCTTCGGCGAGGTGGAGGCGGTCGCGGGCGTCGACCTGCAGGCGTACGCCGGCCAGGCCACCGCCCTGCTCGGCCGCAACGGCGCCGGCAAGTCGACCACCATGCGCGTGCTCGCCGGCCTGGTACCGCCGACCGCCGGCGCCGCGACCGTCGCCGGTCACGACGTCCGCGCCGACACGCTCGCCGTCAAGCGGGCGACCGGCTACTGCCCCGACGTGGGCGGCCTGGTGACCCGGGCGACCGCCTGGGAGCACCTCCAGCTCTCGGCCCGGCTGCGCCGGCTCGTCGGCTGGGAGGACCGGGCACGCGAGCTGCTCGAGCGCTTCGAGCTCGGCGATGCCTCCCACCGGGTGACCGGCGGCTTCTCCCACGGCATGGGCCGGCGGCTCTCCGTGGTGCTGGCCGCGCTCCACCAGCCCGAGGTGCTGCTGCTCGACGAGCCGTTCGACGGCGTCGACCCGATCGGCGTCGAGGCGACCCTCGAGGTCATCGCCGACGCCCGCGCCCGCGGTGCGTGCGTGCTGGTGTCGACCCACCTGCGCGAGCTCGCCATCGAGGCCTGCTCCGACGTGCTGGTGCTGCGCGGGGGCTCCCGCGTCGCCACCGTCACCGCCCAGGACATGACCGGCGAGGAGGGCGCCCGTGCCTACCGCGCTCTCCTCGACTGACGTCTCGACCGCCGCCGGCCGCGAGCCGTCGTGGTGGCGGCCGGTCCGCGACGTCGGTCACCTGCTGCGCTTCCGCACCGCGGCGGTGAGGCGGCGTACGACCTTCTGGTGGGGGATCGGCGTCATGGTCACGCTCACCGTCGGCGCGGCCGTCGTCCCGGCGCTGGTGCCGGCCGACGACGAGCGCCGGCTCGAGCTCGGCGTGCTGCTGCCGACCGGCATGGCCGGCATCCTGCTGATCTCGATCGTCTCCGCGATCGCCTCGGGTGGCGGCCGCGAGCTGGTGTCGCGCGAGCAGGGCGTCGCGTTCCCGGTCAGCCCGACGACCGACCACCTCGGCGCGCTGGTGCTGGCGCCGCTCAACATTTCGTGGCTGATCCAGGCGTGGGTGCTGCTCGGCACCGCGTCGTACGTCGTCGGCCCGTCCCGGGTCGCCACCGCCGTGCCGGTGGTGCTGCTCTGGATGGCCGTCGCCACCGCGATCGCGCAGGTGATCGCCTGGAGCGTGGAGGCCGTACGCCGACGCCGGCACGGCGTGCTCGTGATGCGGGTGGTCGTGGTGGGCCTGTGCGTGGCCGCGCTGGTGGTCCAGCTCTCCGGCAGCACCATCAGCCTGCTCGACCGGATCCCGACGCTGTGGGTCGTCGTCGGTGCGGTCGGCGGCTTCACGTGGCAGTGGGCGCAGGTCGTGGCCGCGCTGCTGGTGCTCTTCCTGGTCGCGGTCGTGGTCGGCGCGGTGCCGGCCCAGCTCGCGGCGCGGCGGCTGCCGCACGACGAGCTGCGCGCGGAGACCGACACCCACACCCCGCGGCCGATGCCGTGGAGCGACCTCGGCGCCCTGCTGCGCACCGACCGCGCGTCGGTGTGGCGGGCGGTGCCGATGCGGCGCGGCATGGCCGTGCTGGCGGTCGGCCCCGGCCTGGTCGCGGTCCTCGGCAACCTGCCCTGGGAGTCGGTGATCATCCTGCCCGGGCTGGTCGTGTCCGGTGGCGCGCTGCTCTTCGGCGTCAACGCGTGGTGCCTCGACGGCCGCGGCCAGCTGTGGCGCGAGAACCTCCCCGTGGAGCCGGGCCTGGTCTTCACGGCCCGCGCGCTGGTGCTGGCGGAGTTCCTCGGCTTCGCCTCGCTGATCACGATCCTGCTGGCGTCGTTGCGGGCCGGCATCCCGACGACCTCCGAGCTGACCGCGATCACCTGCCTGCTGCTCGTCGTCACGGTGCAGGTCGTCGGCGCCTCGATGCGCTGGTCGGCGCAGAAGCCCTACGCCGTCGACCTCCGCAGCGCCCGGGCGACGCCGGCGCCGCCGATCATGATGGTCGCCTACTCCGCCCGGCTCGCGGTCGTCACGACCCTGACCGGGCTGCTGTTCTCGCTGCTCTCACGGCTCTCCGACCCGAGCGCGTCCCTGCTGGTGGCGGTCGTCTGCCTGGCGTGGTCGACCGCCCGGCTGCTGCGCTCGCGCCGCCGCTGGACCGACCCGTTCCAGCGGGCGCTGGTCGTGACGACCGTCGCCGCCTGAGGGGCCGTCGGTCCTTTCGGGGTGGAGCGGTAGTCCAGTGGGAAACGGTCGCCCGAAGGCCCTCAGGACGACAGTTTCCCACTGGACTACCGCGACGAGCGCTCCGACACACCCGCGCTGCGCCTCGGACAGCCGCACCAGGGCGGGGTCGTCCCACGCGCCCTCCAAGGACGCCACCACGCTGGCCCGGATGGCAGCGTCGTCCAGCCGGTCGGTGAGGCACACGGCGCACGCCTGCTCGTCGAGGCGGCCCTTGGTGACCGAGACCTGGGCGGCGGTGGAGTCGGCCACGAAGTCGGTGCGGGCGAGCTGGGCGTCGGCCACCTTGCCGGCCAGTCCTCCGTCGAGCGTCGATATCTCGGTGACGACGGCCTGCGAATCGTCGACCAGGCCACCCTCCTGCAGCTCGGTGGTGGTCGTGTCCGCGAGCAGCCGCTCGGCGAAGCAGTCGCCCTCACGCTGGTCCTCCGGGTCCGGGTTGTCGCCGGCGTACATCGCCGCGAGTCCCTCGGTCAGCGGCCCGGGCGCGGCGCCCGAGGAGGCGGGCGGCGGGTCGTCGGTGGCGGACGAGCACCCGCCGAGCACCACGGTGAGGAGGAGCAGCGAGCAGAGCAGCGGACGCATCGCAGGAGTGTCCCTCATCTAGGGTCGGGCCATGGACTTCTCCCCGACCGTGCGCGCCGCCGACCTTCGCCAACGCGTCGCCGCCTTCATGGCCGGGCACGTCGAGCCGATCGAGGCCGGCTACCACCGCGAGCTCGCGCAGGCGCGCCTCGACGGGACGCAGTGGAGGCCGCTCCCGGTGATCGAGGAGCTGAAGGCGAAGGCCCGCGAGCAGGGGTTGTGGAACCTCTTCCTGCCCGTGGAGCACGCCGGGGAGTACGCCGCCCGCTACGGCACCGACGGCGGCCAGGGACTCTCCAACGTCGACTACGCACCGCTCGCCGAGCTGATGGGCCGCTCCGCGATCGCGCCCCTGGTGTTCAACTGCAACGCGCCCGACACCGGCAACATGGAGGTGCTGCTGCGCTACGGCACGCAGGCGCAGCGCGACGAGTGGCTGGACCCGCTGCTCGACGGCCGGATCCGGTCGGCCTTCACGATGACCGAGCCCGGGGTCGCGAGCTCGGACGCCACCAACATGGAGGCCACGGCGGTCGTCGACGGCGACGAGGTCGTCATCAACGGCCGCAAGTGGTGGTCGACGGGCGTCGGCCACCCCGACTGCAAGGTCTTCGTCTTCATGGGGCTCACCGACCCGGACGCCGACCGCCACCACCGCCACACGATGGTGCTGGTGCCGCGCGACACCCCCGGCGTCCGGATCGAGCGGCTGCTCACCACCATGGGGTACGCCGACGAGCCGCTGGGCCACGGGGAGGTCTCCTTCACCGACGTCCGGGTGCCGCTCGGCCACGTCCTGTCCGGGCCGGGCGAGGCGTTCGCGATCGCCCAGGGCCGGCTCGGACCGGGCCGGATCCACCACTGCATGCGGCTGATCGGGCTGGCCGAGGCGTCGCTCGAGCTCGGCATCCGCCGCGGCCTCGAGCGCACCGCCTTCGGCAAGCCGTTGGTGAACCTCGGCGGCAACCGCGAGCGGATCGCGGACGCCCGGATCGCGATCGAGCAGGCCCGGCTGCTGGTGCTGCACGCCGCCTGGAAGCTCGACACCGGCGGCCCGATGAACGCGCTGTCGGAGGTCTCCCAGATCAAGGTGCAGGTGCCGCGGATGGCGCTGTCGGTGATCGACATGGCGATCCAGCTCCACGGCGGCGGCGGCCTCTCCGACGACTTCCCGCTGGCCCAGGCGTGGGTCGGCGCCCGGTCGCTGCGGCTGGCCGACGGGCCGGACGAGGTCCACCAGGGGATGGTGGCCCGCCTCGAGCTCGGGCGTTACCAATGACGTCCTGTGTGCCTGAGAACGCCCCAGAGGTAGGTCTCAGGCACACGCCGCGGAGGGTGCTGGTCACCGGCGCGGCCGGCGGGCTGGGTGCGGCGCTGACGAAGGCCTGGCGGGCCCGCGACGACGAGGTGCTCACCACCGACGTGCAGGGCGAGGTCGACCTGCGCCTCGACGTCACCAGCGACGACGACTGGGCCGCGGCCCGGCGCCACGTCGAGCAGACGTGGGGCGGGCTCGACGTGCTGGTCAACAACGCCGGCGTCGCCGGGGGTGGCCGGCTCGACGTCGCCACTCTCGAGGAGTGGCGCTGGATCACCGAGATCAACCTCTTCGGCGCGGTCCGCGGGACCGCGACGTTCACCCCGCTGTTCAAGCAGCAGCGCTCGGGCCACGTCGTCAACATCGCGTCGCTCGCCGGGCTGGTGCACCCGGCCGGGATGGCCAGCTACAACGCGGTCAAGGCCGCGGTCGTCGCGCTGACCGAGACGACCGGCCACGAGCTCGCGGCGTACGGCGTGCGGGCGACGGCGGTCTGCCCGTCGTACTTCCGGACCGGGCTGGTCGACGGCATGCGCGGCGCGGACACCGCCCTCGGTGCGGTCATCGCGCAGCTGGTCGCCAACGCCCCGCTGGGGCCCGACGAGATCGCGGCCGCGGTGCTCGAGGGGGTCGACCGGGGCGACGAGCTGGTGCTGCCCGACCCGGCCGCGCGGGCGGCGTACGACCTGAAGCGGAGCGACCGCGCGGCCTACGACGACCAGATGCGGCGCCAGGCCGCGGCCCTCGACCGGCTGGAGGAGCGCGCATGAGCGACCGGACCACCGACGTCCGCGACGAGGACGGCTTCGACGTGGAGCGCGTCGCCGGCTGGCTGCGCGAGCACGCCGACGGGCAGTGGCGCGACCGGCTCGACGGGACGCCGGAGGTCCGGCAGTTCCCGGGTGGCGCGTCCAACCTGACCTACCTGCTGTCCTGGCCGGGCCACGACCTCATCCTGCGCCGGCCGCCCACCGGGCAGAAGGCCGCCGGCGCCCACGACATGGGCCGCGAGCACCGGATCCAGCAGGCGCTCGCGCCGGTCTTCCCGCTGGTGCCCGAGATGGTCGCCCACTGCGACGACGCGTCCGTGATCGGCGACGAGTTCTACGTGATGACCCGCGTCGAGGGCGTGATCCCCCGGCGCGAGCTCGGGCTCGACCTGACCCTGGAGCAGACCTCCGAGCTGTGCGGCAACGTCTGGGACGTGCTGGTCCAGCTCCACTCGGTCGACCTCGACTCCTCCGGCTTGCGCGCGCTCGGCAAGGGCGAGGGGTACGTCGCCCGGCAGGTCGCCGGCTGGACGAAGCGACTCGACGCCGCCCGCACCGACGACATGGGCGACTGGTCCGACATCACCGCGTGGCTCGACGTACACCAGCCCGACGACGTCGGCACGGTCCTGATCCACAACGACTTCCGCTTCGACAACCTGGTCCTCACCCCGGGCGACCCGCCGGCCGTCGCGGGCGTGCTCGACTGGGAGATGGCGACCCTCGGCGACCCGCTGATGGACCTCGGCGGCTCGATGGCCTACTGGGTGCAGGACGACGACGAGGAGTTCTTCCGCCAGTTCCGCCGTCAGCCCTCCAACGCGCCGGGCATGTGGACGCGGGAGCAGGTGGTGGCGCACTACTGCGAGCGGATGGGCCTCACCGTCACGCCGGAGCAGTGGCGCTTCTACGAGGTCTTCGGGTTGTTCCGGCTGGCCGTCATCGCCCAGCAGATCTGGTACCGCTACTACCACCGGCAGACCACGAACGAGGCGTACGCCGTCTTCGGCCCCGCCGTCGGCTACCTCGAGCAGCGGTCCCGCCGGATCCTCGGGGGGCGGTGATGGGACAGGTGATCGTGGTCCGCCACGGCCAGGCCTCGTTCGGCGCCGAGGACTACGACGTCCTCTCGCCGACCGGGCAGGAGCAGGCGCGCCGGCTCGGCGAGTCCCTCGCCCACCTCCAGCCCGACCTGGTCGTGCACGGCTCGCTCGTGCGGCAGCGCGACACCGCCCGGATCCTGGCCGAGGCGGCCGGCTGGTCGACGGACCGGCACGAGGACGAGCGGTGGAACGAGCTCGACCAGTTCGCGCAGTTCGCCTCGATCGAGACGATGCCCGACGAGTCCGACGCGGCAACCTTCCAGCGGTGGTACGAGGACTCGATGAGCCGCTGGAGCAACGGCGAGCACGACGACGACTACACCGAGTCGTACGCCGACTTCCACGACCGGTCCGCCGCCGCCCTCGACGCGGTCGCCGACGCAGGCACGGTCGTCGCGGTCTCGTCCGGAGGTCCGATCTCGGCGCTCGTCACCCGGCTTCTGGACGGCGGGCCGGCGACGTACGCCCGGCTCCTCCCGACCACCGTCAACACCGGCATGACCCGAATCGTGTCGGGCCGGCGCGGCCTCACCCTCGTCTCCTACAACGAGCACCACCACCTCGGCGACGACCTGCTGACCTACCGCTGAGCGGGGACCGGAGGTCTCGGCTCCCGCCCACCTAGGTGGTTGAGCAGCGAGCGCCAGCGAGCGGCTGTCGAGACCTCCGTACCGAGCGCTCGCGTCGGGCCAGGGTCCCCCGCATGGCCCTCACCCGCGCAGAGCGGACCACCGCCGCGTGCCTCGTCGTCGTCGGCGCCTTCCAGGCCGCGCTGGCGGCCGGTGCGCCGTGGGGGCAGGGCGGCGTACGGCGGGAGTCACGTCGGCGTCAGCGGCGAGGTGACGCTGCCGCCCTCGTCCGAGATGCGCGAGCAGATCGCGGCGTACGACGCGGGGGTCCGCAAGCGCTACGTCGCCTCCAAGCGCCACACCATCCAGGTCGACGCCCGCTCCTACCGCGAGGAGCTCGAGCGCGAGCGGCGTACCCGCCGGACCTAGGCCGCTCGGCGGGGTACTCCAGTGGGAATCTGTCGCCTGGATGGTGAAATCACGACGGGAATCCACTGGAGTACCGCTGCATACGTGGTATACATACCCGGTATCCACGACCACGGGGGCTCGTGGGTGACGCGAGATCGGAGACCGGGATGTCGGTGAAGCAGGCGCTGCTGGCGCTGTTGGAGCAGGGGCCGATGTACGGCTACCAGCTCCGCGCAGAGTTCGAGCAGCGGACCGGGGCGACCTGGCCGCTGAACGTCGGGCAGGTCTACACGACCCTGTCCCGGCTCGAGCGCGACGGACTGGTCGAGCAGGACGACGACCGGGCCCCGACGGGGGAGGGCCAGGTCGTCTACCGGCTCACCGAGGGCGGCCGGGCCGAGGTGTCGGAGTGGTTCACCACTCCGGTGTCTCGGACCCAGCCGCCGCGCGACGAGCTCGCGATCAAGCTGGCGCTCGCGGTGACGGTGCCCGGCGTCGACGTCGGCACGGTCATCCAGCGGCAGCGGTCGGCGACGATCACCGCGCTGCAGGACTACACCCGGCTCAAGCGCAACCTCACCGGTACGACGGACCCGACCGAGCTGGCCTGGAGCCTGGTGCTCGACTCCCTGGTCTTCGCCGCCGAGGCCGAGGTCCGCTGGCTCGACCACTGTGAGTCGCGGCTGCGGCGCGCCGACCGGCTCAAGCCGTCGATGGCTCCCGGCCGGACGCCGGCCACCGAGGCCCGGGAGGTCGAGCGATGAGCGCCGTGCTGTCGATGACCGCCGTCTCCCGCGTCCACGGCGAGGGTGCGACCGAGGTGCACGCCCTACGGGCGATCGCCTTCACGGCGTACGCCGGCGAGCTGGTCGCCGTGATGGGCCCCTCGGGCTCCGGCAAGTCGACCCTGCTGACCCTCGCGGGCGGGCTGGACACCCCGAGCGACGGGACCGTCGAGGTCGAGGGGCACGACCTCGGGACGCTGTCGCTGAAGGCGCGCGCGGCGCTGCGGCGTACCTCGATCGGCTACGTCTTCCAGGACTTCAACCTGATCCCCGCCCTCACCGCGGCCGAGAACGTCGCGCTCCCGCGCGAGCTCGACGGGGTCCGGGCCCGGGTGGCCGCCCGGCAGGCGCGCGCGGCGCTCGAGGAGGTCGGGATCGCGGACCTCGCCGATCGCTTCCCCGACGAGATGTCGGGCGGCCAGCAGCAGCGGGTCGCGATCGCGCGGGCGATCGTCGGGGAGCGACGGTTGATCCTCGCCGACGAGCCGACCGGCGCGCTCGACACCGAGACCGGCGAGGACATCCTCCGGCTGCTGCGCGACCGCTGCGACGCGGGCGCCGCCGGGGTGCTGGTCACCCACGAGGCCCGGCACGCGGCGTGGGCCGACCGGGTCGTCTTCCTGCGCGACGGGGTCGTCATCGACGAGACCGGCTCCACCCCCGTCGACGCGCTGCTCGAGCCCGAGCTCAGCCGGTGAGCCCGCTGCGGGGCTGGGCGCCCGCACTGCGGGTGGCCCGGCGCGAGGTGGTGCGCGGTCGCGGCCGCAGCATCCTGGTGCTGGTGATGATCGCGCTGCCGGTGCTGGGCGTGACCGCGGCCGACGTGGTCATCCAGACCGGTGAGATCACCGGGGTGGAGGCGATCGAGCGCCGGATCGGCACCGCCGACGCCCTGGTGTCGGTCGAGCCGGGCATCACGACGGTCCGACAGACCGTCGACCCGGACGTCGACGGCTGGAGCGGCGACGGCCGCGGCCGGGGCGAGACCCCCGACCTCGCGGCGCTGGGCGAGGCGCTCGGACGACCCCTCACGGCCGTGGAGCTGCGCAACGGCGGGATCCGGGTCGAGACCGACGCCGGGGTCGCGGACGTCGCAGGCGCTCGAGACCGACCTGACCGACGACCTCACCGACGGGCTCTACCGGATCACCGAGGGCCGGGTGCCGGTCTCGCCCGGGGAGGCGGTGGTCAACGGCGCACTCGCCGAGCGCGGCATCGGCCTCGGTGACGAGCTCGTCGTCCACGACGGCCCGACGCTCGAGGTGGTGGGGATCGGCGAGAACACGACCTACCGCGGCTATCCGATCGCGGTCACGACGTACGGCGGCTTCGACCTCCCCACCGACGGCAGCGCGCAGTGGCTGGTCGACGCGGGCGGCGACGTCACCTGGTCCGACGTCGAGGCCCTCAACGCCGTCGGCGGGCGGGTGCTCTCGCGCGCGGTCCTCCTCGACCCACCGCCGACCTCGGAGCTCCCGGCCGACCTGCGGCCCACCGGCGGTGTCGACGAGTCGATGGTCGCCGTGATCGCGCTGATCGTGGTCATGGCGTTGATGGAGGTCGTGCTGCTCGCCGGCCCCGCCTTCGCCGTCATCGCCCGGCGGATGCAGCGCTCACTGGCGTTGATGGCCGCCGGCGGTGCTACCCCGACGCAGGCTCGCCGCGTGGTGCTCGCGATCGGGCTCGTGCTCGGCAGCCTCGGCGCCATCCTCGGACTCGGCCTCGGACTGGCCGTCGCCTGGCTGAGCCTGCCGATCGTGCAACGGTTCTCCTCCGCCTACCTCGGCCCGTACGACGTGCCGTGGGCCCACCTGGTCGGCATCGCCGGCTTCGGGCTGCTCTCGGCCCTCCTCGCCGCGGTCGTCCCGGCCTGGATCGCGTCGCGGCAGGACGTCGTCGCGGTGCTCGCGGGACGACGGGGCGACGGGAGGCCGTCCGCCCGGTCGCCGATCCTCGGCGTACTCCTCGTCGCCCTCGGGGTGGGCGTCTCGGTCTGGGGCGCCCGGGTGCAGGAACCGTTCTCGATCGCCGTCGCCGCCCTGGTGACCGTGCTCGGCATGGTGCTGCTGGTCCCGGTGGCCGTGCAGCTGGTGTCGCGGCTGGCCCGGCGGCTCCCGCTCTCCGCGCGGTACGCCGTGCGCGACGCGGCCCGGCACCGGACCCGCACCGTCCCCGCCGTGGCCGCGGTCGCGGCCACCGTCGCCGGGGTGGTGGCGCTCGGCATCGCCTCGGCCAGCGACGAGGCGCAGAACGAGGCGACCTACACCGCCCGGTTGGTCGAGGGCCAGGCATCGTTGGTCGGCTACGGCCGCGACCTCGACTGGGAGGCGTACGCCGCGGTGGCGCAGCAGTACCTCCCCGACGCCGAGGTGTCGACGATCGTGGGCGTCCCGGACGGTGGCCGGCGGTGGACCGAGGTCGACTTCGAGGTCGGTGGCCAGCGGCGGGTGCTGTCGATGCACTCCTCCTCGCTGGGCACCAGCGTCCCGGTCAGCACCGACGGGACGCTGCCGGCCGGGGCGACCGGCCTGAGCGACGCGCAGCGCTCGCGGGCCGAGGACGTGCTGGCCGCGGGCGGGGTGCTGGTCTACAGCGACCGCGGTGTCGAGGGTGACGAGGCCACGGTGCGGCTGCGGGTCCGGGGCGGCGGCGTGGGCCGACGGGCCGAGGTGACCGCGCCCGCGATGGTGCTGCCGGTGACCGGGCTGGAGGCGACGCTGCTGGGGGTGCTGTCGGCCCCGGTCGCCGAGCAGCTCGACGCCGGGGCGCGACCCGTGGGGCTGCTCGTGGACGGCGCCCCGATCAGCGAGGACCAGGAGGCCGACGTCAGTGAGGCGTTGTCGGCGATCTCGCCAGGACGTGACGTTCTACGTCGAGCGCGGCTACCAGGCCGACGACGAGTACGTGATCCTGTTGCTGGTCCTCGGTGCGCTCGGAGCGGTGCTGATGCTCGGCGGCACGCTGACCGCGACGTTCCTGTCGCTCTCCGACGCGCGTCCCGACCTCGCGACGCTGGCGGCCGTCGGGGCCTCGCCCCGGACCCGTCGGGCGGTCGCGGCGTCGTACGCCCTCGTGATCGCGGTGCTCGGCGCCGCGCTCGGGGTGCTGGTCGGCTTCGTGCCGGGGATCGCGGTGACCTACCCGCTCACCGGCGCCGACTGGGTGCAGGAGGTCGACCCGGCGCTGCCGACCCACTACCTCGACGTGCCGTGGCTGCTGATCGGCTCGCTCGTGGTCGCCCTGCCGCTGCTCACCGCCGCGATCGTCGGCGCGACCACCCGCTCCCGGCTGCCCCTGGTCGCCCGCCTCGACTGAGGGGTCGTTTCGCGGTAGTCCAGTGGGAAACGGTCGTCCCGAGCGGCGATTCTCGACAGTTTCCCACTGGACTACCGCCGCCCACCCTCCAACAAACAGTCAGGCTTGACTGTTTGTTTGTACGCCGCCACGATGGTGTCGTGACCACGTCGACCAGCCGGGTGCCGCAGGCCGACCGCACCCGGGCGATGCGGCTGCGGTTGCTGGAGGCGACCGTCGAGCTGCTCGTCGAGCGGGGGTTCTCGGGCACCTCCACGACCCTGGTCTCCGAGCGGGCGGGCGTGTCCCGCGGGGCGCAGCTGCACCACTTCCCGACCAAGAACGACCTCGTCGTCGCCGCGGTCGAGCACCTCACCGAGCTGCGGGGTGCCGAGCTGGCCGCCTCCTTCGCGACCGTCCCCCGTGGCAGCGGCCGCACCCGCGCCGTCGTCCGGATGCTCGGTGACCACGTCAGCTCGCCGGTCTTCAGCGCCGCGCTCGAGCTCTGGGTGGCCGCCCGCACCGACGAGCAGCTCCTCGCCGCGGTCGCGCCCCTGGAGCAGCGGGTCGGGCGCGAGGCGCACCGGCTCACCGTCGAGGCGCTCGGCGTCGACGAGACCCTGCCCGGCGTGCGCGAGCTCGTGCAGGCCACGCTGGACCTCGTCCGCGGGCTCGGCCTCGCCGCGACCATCACCGACGACACCCGTCGCCGGCGGCGGATCCTCGACGAGTGGGCCCGCACCCTCGACGCTCGACTGGAGACCGCGTGAGCGACACCCTGCTGCAGGTCCTCGCCGACCTCACCGCCGTCGGCACCCGCCTCGACACCCTGGTCGCCGACCTCGACGAGGAGGGCTGGCGGCAGCCGACACCCGCGGCGGGCTGGGACGTCGCCACGCAGGTCGCCCACCTCGCCTGGACCGACGAGGCCGCGCTGGCCGCCGCGTCCGACAAGGACGCGTGGGACGCCCTCGTGCTCGAGGCACTGGCCGACCCCGACGGCTTCGTCGACGCCACCGCGCTCGCCGGCGGTGCCGTGCCGCCGCTCGAGCTCCTGGCCCGCTGGCGCACGTCGCGGTCCACGCTGACCGGCGCGCTGCGCGACGTGCCGGCCGGGGAGAAGATGCCGTGGTTCGGCCCGCCGATGTCGGCGACGTCGATGGCGACCGCGCGCTACATGGAGACCTGGGCCCACTCGCTCGACGTCCACGAGGCGCTCGGCGCGGAGCCGGTCGTCGACGACGGCATCCGCAACGTCGCCCACCTCGGCGTCCGCACCCGCGGCTTCTCCTTCGCCACCCACGGCCTCGACGCCCCGACCGAGGACATCCGCGTCGAGCTGACCGCCCCGAGCGGCGACCTGTGGTCGTGGGGGTCCGAGGACGCGACCCAGTCGGTGCGCGGCTCGGCGTACGACTTCTGCCGGCTGGTCACCCAGCGCGTCCACCGCTCGGAGACCGACCTGGTCGCGCAGGGCCGCGACGCCACCGCCTGGCTGAGCATCGCGCAGTGCTTCGCCGGTCCCCCGGGAGCCGGGCGGGAGGCGCGATGACGACGCTGCGGGTCGGCAACTGCTCGGGCTTCTACGGCGACCGGCTCTCCGCGATGCGCGAGATGCTGGAAGGCGGCGAGCTCGACGTCCTGACCGGCGACTACCTCGCCGAGCTGACCATGCTGATCCTCGGCAAGGACACGCTGAAGGACCCGAGCCTCGGCTACGCCCGTACCTTCGTCCGCCAGGTCGAGGACTGTCTCGGCCTCGCGCTCGAGCGCGGGGTCCGGATCGTCAGCAACGCCGGCGGCCTCAACCCCGCGGGCCTGGCCGACAGGCTCCGCGAGGTCGCCCGCGGCCTCGGCCTCGACCCCGCGATCGCCCACGCGGAGGGCGACGACGTCAAGCACCTGGGGTACGGCGACGCCCTCACCGCCAACGCCTACCTCGGCGGCGCCGGCATCGCCGCGGCCCTGACCGCGGGCGCCGACGTCGTGGTCACCGGCCGCGTCACCGACGCCTCGCTCGTCGTCGGCGCGGGCATCGCCCACCACGGCTGGGCCGCCGACGACTGGGACGCCCTCGCCGGCGCGGTCGTGGCCGGCCACGTGCTCGAGTGCGGGACGCAGGCGACCGGCGGCAACTTCAGCGGCTTCCGCTCGCTTCCGGACCGGGCACGGCCGCTCGGCTTCCCGCTCGCCGAGCTCGCCGCCGACGGCAGCAGCGTGATCACCAAGCACGACGGCACCGGCGGCGCGGTCACCGTCGACACCGTCACCGCACAGCTGCTCTACGAGGTGCAGTCGACCCGCTACCTCGGCCCCGACGTCACCGCCGACCTCGCCTCGATCCGACTCTCGCAGGAGGGCCCGGACCGGGTGGCCGTCACCGGGGTCCGCGGCGAGGCTCCGCCCGCACAGCTCAAGGTCTGCGTCAACGAGCTCGGCGGCTGGCGCAACAGCGTCGAGCTGGTGCTGACCGGCCTCGACGTCGAGGAGAAGGCGGCGTGGGCGCGCGAGCAGCTCGTGCTCGAGCCCGTCCCAGCCGAGGTGAGCTGGTCGCCGGTCGCGCAGCCGCCGCTGGACGCGGCCACCGAGGAGGCGGCATCGGTGCTGCTGCGCTGCACCGTCAAGGACCCGTCCGCCGAGCCGGTGGGCCGTCCGTTCACCGCCGCGGTCGTCGAGCTCGCGCTCGGCTCCTACCCCGGCTTCACGATCACGGCGCCGCCGGGCCCGGCCGCGCCGTACGGCGTCTACCGCGCGGCGTACGTCGACCGTGGCGAGCTCACCCACACCGTCGTGCACGCTGACGGCCGGCGCGAGGTCGTCCCGGACCCGCCGACCGCGGCCGCGGCGCCCGCGGACCGGACCGGCGCCCGCCCCTCGCCGTACCCCCACCCCGCCGACACCCTCACCCGCCGGCTCCCGCTCGGCACCTTCGTCCACGCCCGCTCCGGCGACAAGGGCGGCGACGCCAACCTCGGGCTGTGGGTCTCCCACGACGGCCCGCAGGAGAAGTACGCCGAGCGCGTCGCGTGGCTCTCGAAGCTGATCACGCCCACCAAGGTGCGCGAGCTGGTGCCGGAGGCGGCCGACCTCGAGGTCGAGGTCTTCCTGCTGCCCCACCTCGGCGGCGTCAACGTCGTGCTGCACGGGCTGCTCGGCGACGGCGTCGCCGCCGGCACCCGCTTCGACCCGCAGGCCAAGGGCCTCGGCGAGTGGGTCCGCTCCCGACTGGTCTCGATCCAGGGAGGCTTGCTGTGACCACCTCGACGGCAGGTGGTCGAGCAGCGAGCGCAGCGAGCGACTGTCGAGACCTCCGACGCCCGGCGGAGCACGACGCCCTCCGGCAGACCGCGGCCGAGTTCGTACGCCGCCACGTCGCCCCGCACCTCGACGACTGGGAGGCCGCGGGGGAGGTCCCGCGCGAGCTGCACGCGAAGGCGGCGGAGCAGGGGCTGCTCGGCGTCTCCTTCCCCGAGGACGTCGGCGGCGAGGGCGGTGACCTGCTCGACAGCGTTGCGGTGCAGGAGGGCTTCCTCGAGGCCGGCGCGTCCAGCGGCCTGCTCGCCGCGCTGTTCACCGGCGGGATCGCGCTGCCCCACCTCGCGGCCCACGGCACCCCTGACCAGGTCGACCGCTGGGTCCGCCCGACGCTGGCCGGCGAGCTGATCGGCAGCCTGGCCGTCACCGAGCCCGGCGGCGGCTCCGACGTCGCCGCGATCCGCACCACCGCGCGCCGCCTCGGCGACCACTTCGTCGTCAACGGCACCAAGACCTTCATCACCTCCGGCGTCCGCGCCGACTTCGTCACCACGGCCGTCCGGACCGGTGGGGAGGGGCACTCCGGCCTCTCCCGGCTGGTCGTCGAGAAGGGCACGCCGGGCTTCACCGTCGACCGGGCGCTCACCAAGATGGGCTGGCACTGCTCCGACACCGCCGAGCTCGGCTTCGCCGACGTCCGGGTGCCGGTCGTCAACCTGGTGGGCGAGCAGGACAGCGGGTTCGTCCAGATCGCGCAGCAGTTCGTGGTCGAGCGGATCGCGCTGGCGGTCCACGGCTACGGCATCGCGGCGCGCAGCCTCGCGCTCACCGCGGCGTACTGCCGGGAGCGCGAGACGTTCGGCAAGCCGCTGGTGAAGAACCAGGTGGTGCGCCACACGCTGGTCGAGATGCGGCGGCAGGTGGAGGTCGCC
Organism: uncultured Actinomycetota bacterium; assembly: GCA_963754575.1. Taxonomy (GTDB): domain Bacteria; phylum Actinomycetota; class Actinomycetes; order Propionibacteriales; family Nocardioidaceae; genus Nocardioides. The sequence goes on from CAVWGQ010000028.1 coordinate 34,073, forward strand.
CGGACCTACACCCACGCCGTCGCCGCCCAGCACGTCGCGGGCGAGGACGTGATCGCCGAGGCGTGCCTGGCGAAGCAGACGGCGACCGACTGCGCGACGTACGTCTGTGACAAGGCGGTGCAGCTGCACGGCGGCGCCGGCTACCTGAGCGGGAGCGAGGTGGAGCGGCACTACCGCGACTCCCGGATCCTGCCGATCGGAGGAGGAGCGACCGAGGTGCTGACCGACCTGACCGCACGACTGATGGGGTACTCCTGGTGATCAAGCGCACCGTGACGACGCTCTTCCCGCCGCCGACCGGCGAGGTGTCGGTCTGGATGGACGCCACGCCCGCCGCCACCTGGGACCTCGTCAGCGACGTGACCCGGATCGGCGAGTTCAGCCCCGAGACGTTCGAGGCCCGCTGGCGCCGGGGGTACGACGGCCCGGAGGTCGGCGCCAAGTTCAAGGGGCACGTCAAGCGCAACGGTGTCGGGCCGACGTACTGGAGCGCCTGCACCGTCACCGCCTGCGAGCCCGAGCGCCTCTTCGAGTTCTCCGTCGGCACCGACGGGACGCAGGTCAACAACTGGGGCTACCGGCTCGAGCCTGGGCAGGGACCTGACGGCGGCACGCTCGTCACGGAGTACTTCCGGCTCGAGACCGCGCTGCCGATGCGCGTCTACTGGACCGCGCTCGGGTTCCTGCGCAAGCGCACCAACGAGAACGGCATGCGCACCACGCTGGAGCGGATGAAGGCGGTCCTGGAGGCATGACGAACCGAGCAGCGATGCTGGAGAAGCTCGCCGACCTCGACGCCGAGCACGCGAAGGCCGTGGCGGGCGGGGGCGAGAAGTTCGTCGAGCGCCACCACGCGCGGGGCAAGATGCTGCCGCGCGAGCGGATCGAGCTGCTCGTCGACCCCGGCAGCGCCTTCCTCGAGCTCTCGCCGCTCGCCGGGTGGGGGTCGGACTTCACCGTCGGCGCCAGCGTCGTGACCGGCATCGGGGTGATCGAGGGCGTCGAGTGCATGATCACCGCCAACGACCCGACCGTGAAGGGTGGCGCGAGCAACCCCTGGACGGTCAAGAAGATCGTCCGCGCCAGCCAGATCGCCGCCGAGAACGGGCTGCCGACCGTGGCGCTGGTGGAGTCGGGCGGTGCCGACCTGCCGACGCAGAAGGAGATCTTCATCCCCGGCGGGCGGCTGTTCCGCGACATCACGTGCAGCTCCGCGGCCAAGCAGCCGACCGTGGCGCTGGTCTTCGGCAACTCCACCGCGGGTGGCGCCTACGTCCCGGGCATGAGCGACTACACCGTGATGGTGCGGGGGCAGGCGAAGGTCTTCCTCGGGGGTCCGCCGCTGGTCAAGATGGCCACCGGTGAGGAGTCCGACGACGAGTCGCTCGGTGGCGCCGAGATGCACGCCCGCACCTCCGGCCTGGCCGACTACCTCGCCGAGGACGAGCACGACGCGCTCCGGATCGGGCGTCGGATCGTGGCCCGGCTCAACTGGCGCAAGGCCACCACGAGGTGGTCGGGCCGGGTGAGCGCCAGCGAGCACGAGTCGAGGCCTCCGACCTACGCAGAGCCGGACGCGGACCCCGACGGCCTGCTCGACCTGATCCCCACCGACCTCAAGGAGCCGTTCGACCCGCGCGAGGTGATCGCCCGCGTCGTCGACGGGGTCAGCGCAGGCAACGGGGTCGCGTTCGACGAGTTCAAGCCGCTCTACGGCTCGTCCCTCGTCACCGGCTGGGCCCGGATCCACGGCCACCCGGTCGGCATCCTCGCCAACGCCCAGGGCGTGCTGTTCAGCGAGGAGGCCCAGAAGGCGACGCAGTTCATCCAGCTCGCCAACCAGGTCGACACCCCGCTGCTGTTCCTGCACAACACGACCGGCTACATGGTCGGCGCGGAGTACGAGCAGGGCGGCATCATCAAGCACGGCGCGATGATGCTGAACGCGGTCTCCAACTCGACCGTCCCGCACCTCAGCGTGCTGATGGGCGCCTCCTACGGCGCCGGCAACTACGGCATGAACGGCCGCGCCTTCGACCCCCGCTTCCTCTTCACCTGGCCTTCCGCCAAGTCCGCCGTGATGGGCCCGGCCCAGCTCGCCGGCGTGCTGTCGATCGTCGCCCGCGCGGCCGCCGAGGCCAAGGAAACGGCGTACGACGAGGAGGGCGACGCCGGGATGCGTGCCTACGTCGAGCAGATGGTCGAGGAGCAGTCGCTGCCCCTCGCGCTGTCCGGGATGCTCTACGACGACGGCGTGATCGACCCCCGCGACACCCGCACCGTGCTCGGCATCTGCCTGTCCGTCATCGACTCGACGCCGTACGCGGGCACCGACCGCTTCGGCGTCTTCAGGATGTGACGCGATGATCCACGAGAAAGTTGACCCCCGGGCGCGAGAGGCGACGTCGTGATCACCCGACTGCTCGTCGCCAATCGCTCGGAGATCGCGTCGCGGGTCTTCCGTACCTGCCGTGGCCTCGGCATCCAGACCGTCGCGGTCCACTCCGACGCGGACGCGGACCTGCCCTACGTCCGCGAGGCCGACGTCGCCGTCCGGCTGCCCGGCAACACCCCGGTCGAGACCTACCTCGACGTCGAGGCGGTGCTCGACGCCGCGCGGCGTACGGGCGCGGACGCGGTCCACCCCGGTTACGGCTTCCTGTCGGAGAACGCCGGGTTCGCCCGCGCGGTCGAGGCCGCCGGGCTGACCTGGGTCGGGCCGGGCCCGGAATCGATCGAGGCGATGGGCTCCAAGATCGAGGCCAAGCGGATCATGGCCGACGCCGGCGTACCCGTGCTTGAGGCCCCCGCCGCGCCGACCGAGGCCGACCTCCCGCTCATCGTGAAAGCGAGCGCGGGCGGTGGTGGGCGCGGCATGCGGATCGTGCGCTCACTCGTCGACCTCGAGCAGGAGATCGCCGCCGCGGAGGCCGAGGCCGCCAGCGCGTTCGGCGACGGCACCGTCTTCGTCGAGCCGTACGTCGAGTCCGGGCGCCACGTCGAGGTCCAGGTCGTCGGTGACGGTGCGGGCGGGGTGCTGGTCCTCGGTGACCGCGACTGCTCGGTGCAGCGCCGGCATCAGAAGGTCGTCGAGGAGGCCCCGGCGCCCGGCCTGCCGGAGACGACCCGCGACGCCCTGCACGCCGCGGCGGCAGCTGCCGCCCGGGCGATCTCCTACCGCGGTGCCGGCACCGTCGAGTTCCTCTACGACGCCGCGGCCGACCGGTTCTTCTTCCTGGAGATGAACACCCGGCTCCAGGTCGAGCACCCCGTCACCGAGCTGGTCCACGGGGTCGACCTGGTGGGTCTCCAGCTCGGCGTGGCTGAGGGCTCCCCGGGGGTTTCGAGGCTCGCTGCGCTCGCACCTCAACCACCGGAGGGTCACGCGATCGAGGTGCGGTTGTACGCCGAGGACCCGGCCGCCGACCACGCGCCGCAGAGCGGCGTGCTCACCCGGTTCGAGGTCCCCGACGAATCCGGGATCCGGGTGGACGCGGGCTACGAGACCGGCAGCACGGTCTCGACGTTCTACGACGTGATGCTCGCCAAGGTCGTCTGCCACGCCCCGACCCGCGAGCAGGCCGCGCGCCAGCTCGCCGGCGTGCTCTCCCGCAGCCGGATCCACGGCGTCCGCACCAACCGCGACCAGCTGGTCGCGATCCTGCGCGACCCGGTCTTCATGGCCGGCGAGATGACCACGGCATTCCTGGTGGACGCCGAGGGTTTCGAGGCTCGCTCCGCTCGCACCTCAACCACCGGTGGCGACGGGACCGATCTCGCGGCTCCCCTGGCGGCCGCGCTCGCGATCGCGGAGACCGACCGGGCGGCGCGCACCGTGCAGCAGCGGATCCCGGTCGCGTGGCGCAACGTCACCAGCCAGCCGCAGCGGACCGCGTTCGAGGACGTGACGGTCGAGTGGTTCGGCATCCGCGACGGCTACACCGCCGATGGGGTCACCGTGCTGGCCGCGTCGGCCAGCTCGGTCACGCTCGAGGTCGACGGCGTCGCCACGGCGTACGACGTGAGCGTCGGGACGACGACCGTCGACGTCGACTGGTCCGGGGGCCACGTCGCCCTCACCCGGGTGCCGCGGTTCACCGACCCCGCCGACGCCGTGGCGAGCGGCAGCCTGCTTGCGCCGATGCCCGGCACGGTCGTACGGGTGGCCGTGGCCGCGGGCGACGAGGTCACCGCGGGGCAGCCGGTGCTGGTGCTCGAGGCGATGAAGATGCAGCACAGCGTGGCCGCGCCGTACGACGGCGTGGTCGCGCAGATCGGCGTACGGCCCGGCGCGCAGGTCGCGTCCGGGGAGGTCCTGGCAGTGGTCGAGCAAGCAGCAGTGGAGGAACAGTGAGCAACAACTTCAGCGAGACCGACGAGCGTCGCGAGCTGCGCGTGCAGGTGCGCAAGCTGGCGGGGAAGTACGGCCGCGAGTGGTTCACCGAGAAAGCGCGCTCGGGCGGGAAGACCACCGAGCTGTGGCTGGAGATCGGGAGGACCGGCTACCTCGGGATCAACATCCCGGAGGAGTACGGCGGCGGTGGTGGCGGGATCGGGGACATCGCGGCGGTCTGCGAGGAGCTGTCGGCGCAGGGCTGCCCGCTGCTGCTGATGGTCGTCAGCCCCGCGATCTGCGGGACGATCATCTCCCGCTACGGCACCGGCGAGCAGAAGCAGCGCTGGCTGCCGGGCATCTGCGACGGGACCGGGACGATGGCCTTCGCCATCACCGAGCCCGACGCCGGCACCAACACCCACAACATCACCACCACCGCCCGGCGCGACGGCGACGAATGGGTGCTCAACGGTCGCAAGACCTGGATCTCCGGCGTCGACGAGGCCGACCACGTGCTCGTGGTGGCGCGCGCGCAGGAGGCGCGGACCGGCAAGGTGAAGCCCGTGCTGTTCGTGGTCCCCACCGATGCGGCCGGCTTCGAGGCGACGCCGATCCCGATGGAGATCGTCAGCCCCGAGCAGCAGTTCCAGGTGTTCATCGACGACGTACGCCTGCCCGGCGACGCGATCGTCGGCGACGAGGACGGCGGCCTGGTGCAGCTCTTCGCCGGCCTCAACCCGGAGCGGATCATGGCCGCGTCGTTCTCGACCGGGCTCGCGCGCTTCGCGCTCGACAAGGCGGTGCAGTACGCCAAGGAGCGCGAGGTCTTCCAGGGCCCGATCGGCGGCCACCAGGCGATCGCGCACCCGCTCGCGCAGACCCACATCGAGCTCGAGCTGGCGCGGCTGATGACGCAGAAGGCGGCCGCGCTCTACGACGCCGGGGACGACCTGGCCGCGGGCGAGGCCGCCAACATGGCCAAGTACGCCGCCGCCGAGGTCGCCTGCGACGCCGCCGACCGCGCCGTGCAGACCCACGGCGGCAACGGCATCACGCAGGAGTACGGCATGGCCGGCCTCCTCGTCGCCACCCGCGCCGGCCGGATCGCCCCGGTCTCCCGGGAGATGATCCTCAACTTCGTCTCGATGCACTCCCTCGGGCTGCCGAAGAGCTACTGATACCCGCGGCGTGTGCCTGAGACCGACCCCTGGGTCGGTCTCAGGCACACGCCGCGGAAATCGGGGAGGATCAGCGGGTGACTCTGGACGACTTGACCCGCATCAAGGAGAAGCGGCGCTCCGACCGCGCCGAGCTCGACCGGCTGCTCGACGGGGAGCTCGTGGCCACGCTGGCCACGGTGACGACCGACGGCCGGCCGTGGGCGGTTCCGATGTTCTACGCCCGCGACGGCGACCGGCTGCTCCTCCACGGTTCGACCGGGGCCGGTGCCCTGCGCCAGGTGGCAGCCGGGGCCGAGGCGGTGGTCGCCGTGACCGCGATCGACGCCCTGGTCCTCGCGACGTCGCTCTTCGAGCACTCGGCGAACTACCGTTCGGCGGTGGTGCGCGGCTCGCTGGTGCCGCTGGCGGGGGACGAAGCGGTCGCCGCCCTCGACCGGCTCTCGGACGCCGTGGTACCCGGTCGCCGGGCCGAGCTGCGGGGACACCTCAAGAAGGAGGTCGCCGCCACCGTCGCGCTCGCCCTCGAGATCACCGACGACAACTGGCTGCTCAAGGTCAGCGAGGGCGACGTCGACGAGGAGCTCGACGTCGTGCCCGACGACGTGTGGACCGGCATCGTCCCGATCGTGCGGACCTACGGTGAGCCGGTGCGCTCGCCCTGGCTGCCCGACGGTCTGCCGGCGCCCCCGTCGGTCGTGGCGCTCGCGGAGGGTCAGCGCAACGGCACGAACCGGTAGCGACCGTGCCGGGTGACCAGCCCACCCGGGTTGGTCACCCGCAGCATGGTTCCGGCCACGGGGATGACCATCACCCCGTCGTCCGCCACCTGCTCGACGAGTTGCTGCGGGAGCGTGGCGGGCTCCGCGGAGACGAGCACCCGGTCGTACGGCGCGGCGCCCGGCCAGCCGAGCACTCCGTCGACCGCCTCCCGGATCGAGGCCCACGGCTGCCCGCTCGCCGTCAGGTTCGCCGACCCGAAGGCGACCAGCTCCGGCTCGAGCTCCACCCCGACCACCGACCCGGACGAGCCGACCAGGTGGGCCAGCAGCGCGGTCGTCCACCCGGACCCCGCGCCCACGTCGAGCGCCCGCTGACCGGGTCGGACGTCGAGGAGTCGCAGCATCGCCTCGACGGTCCGCGGCTGGCTGTTGGTCTGGTCGTGCCCGATCTCCAGCGGCCCGTCGTACGCCGCGCGGGAGCGGACCTGCGGCGGCAGGAACCCGTCCCGCGGCAACGCGGCGAGGGCCTCGACAACCCGATCCATGCTGCGATGGTGGCACGGAGCGACGACTCAGGCGGTCGGCTCCTCGCGCAGCAACCGGGTGACCGGTGTGCCGGCGAGGGCCGGGCTGTTCGTGGGCGTCGCCCAGACCGTGTCGCGGAGGAAGACCTCGAACGACCGCGCCGCCCCGGCGTCGTCGAAGCCGAGCTCGACGACGACCAGCTGAGGATCGTCGACGGGGCGGCGGATCGCCTGCCGACGGACGCCCGCCTGCTCCCGGGCGGGCGCGAAGCGGGCGAAGGCAGCCGCCCAGGTGCCGAAGTCGGTGATGGGGTGCTCGATGTGCAGGATGATCATGGGCCTCACGATCCGGGCTCGCGGCGGCCGTCACCATCCCCCGGATCTGGGTAGATTGCCTACGTGCGTCGCGTCCGGCCGTCCGAGGTGGAGCGGCTCGCCGCGGCGGCGACCGACCTCCGGTCGCTGCGGGTCAACCTCCTCGGCCTGCTCCGGAACCAGCTGCCGATCGACTGGGCCGTGGTGGTCGCGACCGATCCCCGCACCGCCGTCGGGGTTGACCCGGTGGCCACGGTCCCGGACGGCGTCCACCTGCCGTCGCTCATCCGCAGCAAGTACCTCACCCGCCACCACCGCTGGACCACCCTCGACGGGGCCGAGGCGCTCGCCGACGACCCCGGGGCCAGCCGGGTGTGGCGCGAGGTGCAGGCGGTGTACGGCGTCGCAGACGTGCTGTCCGGCGTGCTCCGGGACGCCTACGGGACCTGGGGATTCCTCGACCTGTGGTCGCGCTCCTCGTTCTCGGCCGCGGACCTGGCCCTGGTGGATGCCGTGGCGCCGGCAGTCACCGCCGCGGTCCGTCGGCTGCAGGCACAGCAGCTGCGCCCTCGCCTGGCCGCCGGCGCCGGTGGCCCGGTGGTATTGGTCCTCGGCGACGACCTCGAGGTGCTCGGCTCGACGGAGGTCGCCCGGGACTGGCTCGCTCACCTGCTGCCGCCGTCCGCGGGGGTCCCGCCCGTGCCGGCGATCGCCTGGAACGTGGCCGCGCAGCTCCTCGCCGTCGAGGAGGCGGTGGACGACCACGAACCGATGGGTCGGGTCCACCTCGCTGACGGCGTCTGGATCACGGTGCGGGCAGCCCGGCTCGGTGAGGAGGGCCGACTCGCGGTGTCGATGGAGCCGGTATCGGGGGCTGATCGTTCGGAGCTGGTCGCGCGGGCGTACGCGTTGACCACCCGCGAGACGGAGGTGATGGAGGCCGTCTGCGCGGGATGGACGAATGCGGAGGTGGCCACGGCCCACCACCTCTCGCCGCTCACCGTGCAGGATCACCTGAAGTCGATCTTCGCCCGGACCTCGGTGCACAGCCGCGGGGAGCTGGCGGCGCTCGCCCTGGGTGTCCCCGCCCCTGACTAGGCTCGCCACCGTGGCCCGCAAGACCGAGCGACCGCTCGTCCCGGAGGAGTGGGTGCTGCGCATCGGGGCGGTGCTGACGCCGTTGCCGCGCGTGCACGAGGAGCCGGCCTGGGTTGGGACCCGGTGGCGGGTCGGTCAGGCGACGGTCGCCCACGTCTTCGGCGGTGAGGACCAGCGGTACCGGATCACCTTCCGCGCCGAGCCCGACGAGGTGATGGCCTTCCAGCACCTCGGTGAGCCCTACTTCAACGTCGGCTGGAGCGGGAACGCCGTCGGGATGCTGCTCGACGACGCCACCGACTGGGCCGAGCTGGCCGAGCTGCTGATCGACTCCTACTGCCTGCAGGCACCGCAGCGCCTCGCGGCGCAGGTGGAGCGGCCCGGGCGGTGAGGGCGAAGGTACCTTGACGGGTACGTAACACGTCAGGTACACAAGAGCCGTGGAAGCCGTGCTGAAGGCGCTCGCCGACGACAGTCGGCGCACCGTGCTCGAGGCACTCGCGAGCGGCCCGGCCACCGCGGGCGAGCTCGCCGCGCTGCTGCCCATCGCCCGACCGGGCGTCTCGCGCCACCTCCGGGTGCTGCGCGAGGCCGGCCTGGTCGAGGTGCGGCAGGACGCGCAGCGCCGGGTCTACACCCTGCGCCCGGAGCCCCTGGTCGAGGTCGATGACTGGCTGGAGCGCCACCTGTCGCTGTGGGAGCAGCGGCTCGATGCCCTGCACACCGAGATCGCGCGCGGTAAGCGCGAGCGGAGGAGTACCCCATGACCGACGAGAGGCCACGCCTGCTCGGGACGCTCGGCGCCACCCCTGGCGGCGCCGGGGTGGTCCGGCTGGAGGACCGGTTCGCCACCGACCCGGCCGACCTGTGGTCGGCGCTGACCGAACCCGCACGGGTGTCCCGCTGGCTCGGCGAGATCGACGGGGACCTGCGCGAGGGCGGTGGGTTCAACGCCCGGTTCCTCGCGAGCGGTTGGGAGGGGACCGGCGTCGTCGAGGCCTGTGAGCCGCCGCGGCGGCTCGTCGTCCGGACCTCCTCGCCCGCCGACGGCGACGGGGTCTTCGAGCTCACGCTCACTCCCGACGGTGATGGCACCCTGCTGGTGGTCGAGGACCGGGGCATGCCCCTCGACCAGCTGCCTTCGTACGGCGCGGGCGACCAGGTCCACCTCGAGGACCTCGCGGCCCACCTCGCCGGTCGGGAACGGTGCGACCCCCTGGTCCGATGGGCCGAGCTCCACCCCGGCTACGAGCGTCTGGGCGTGCACCCCACCGCGTGATGCGCGTCGGCCGACCGACAGGCACACTGGTCCCATGGGGATCGGCGCCGTGGACCGCTTCCAGCGCCGCCACCGGGTCATCGGGTTGCCGTTGGCGGTGATCTACAAGTTCGTCGACGACCAGGGCAACATGCTCGCCGCGATGATCACCTACTACGCCTTCGTCGCGATCTTCCCGCTGCTGCTGCTCGCCTCCTCGATCTTCGGCTTCGTCCTCCAGGGCCGACCCGACCTGAGTGACGCCGCGCTGGAGTCGGCACTCGCGCAGTTCCCGATCATCGGCGACCAGCTCGGCCAGCCCGAGGGGCTGCAGGGCTCGATCGCCGCGGTCGTCGTCGGTGCGCTGGCGGCGGTGTACGGCGCGCTCGGGCTCGGCCAGGCGATCCAGAACGTCACCAACACGGCGTGGGCGGTGCCGCGCAACAGCCGGCCGAACCCCTTCCTGATGCGCCTGCGCAGCCTGTTCCTGCTGCTGGGTGCGGGCGCCGGCGTCCTCGGCCTCTCCGTCTTCTCCGCCCTCGGCAGCAGCACCGAGATGTTCGGTCCGAACGTGGACGCGACCATCCAGCTGTTGATCGCCGGCACCACCGTCGTCGCTGTCGGCGTGGTGCTGACCTGGCTGTTCCGGCTGGCCGCGGCCCGCGAGCTCTCCTGGCGGCGCGCCGTGCCGGGCGCCCTGCTCACCGCTGTCGGCTGGCAGCTGCTGCAGCTCGGTGGTGCGGCGTACGCCCAGCACGTGCTCGTCGAGACCAGCTCGCTCAACCAGACCTTCGGCCTGGTCCTCGGCCTGATCGGTCTGATCTTCGTGGCCGCCGTGATCGCCGTGCTGGGCGTCGAGCTCAACGTGGTGCTGGCCCGTCGGCTCTGGCCGCGTGCGCTGCTGACGCCCTTCACCGACGCGGTCGACCTGACCGACGCCGACCGACGCGCCTACGCGCTCTACGCGCAGACCCAGCGCCACAAGGGCTTCGAGACCGTCACCGTCAGCTTCGAGGGTCGTGACGGCGACACCGTCGAGATCGCCCAGCTTCCCAAGGAGAAGGGTAGGCGTCGCGGTGCACACGGTCCCGCGTGCCTGAGCCCTACCCAGGGGGCGTTCACAGGCACACGAGGCGCGCCCGAGGGCAGCGCTCAGGCAGTACGCCGAGGCGGGACGCGGGAAGAACAGCGGCACCCGCGCGGCGTACTCCTCCCACCCGGGACGGCTCGACATCGTCTTCTCGAGCAGCTTCGCACCGGTGACGTTGCGGATGAAGTGGGTCATGGCGATCGGGGCGACGATCGTCAGCAGCCCGGGCAGCCAGCCGGACGCGAGCCCGCCGACGATCCACAGCCCCCACCACAGGCACGCGTCGCCGAAGTAGTTCGGGTGCCGGGTCCAGCCCCAGAGGCCCTGGTCCATCACCGGCGGGCGTTCGTCGCGCGGCCGGGAGCGGTAGGCCGACAGCTGGGCGTCGCCCACGATCTCGAAGAGCAGCCCGGTGGCCCACACGACGACGCCGAGCCCGACGATCCACCACGACCACACGGACGAAACGGCCGCGACCTGCAGCGGCAGCGAGATCAGCCAGACCGCGACGCCCTGAACGAGGAAGACCTTGCGGACGGCAGTGCCGAGGCCGCCGCCGTCGAGCAGCTCCTCGTAGCGCGGGTCCTCGCCGGCGCCGTGCGACCGCTGGAGGATGTGCCAGGCCAGCCGGAGGCCCCAGGCCGCCGTGAGCGCGACCAGCAGCCAGGACCGGGCTCGCCGGCCCGATCACGGCGCACACCACCGCGACCACGACGAACGCCGAGCCCCACGTGACGTCGACGACCGAGACCCGGCCGACGACCTGCGACCACACGGCGGTGGCCACCATCAGCAGCACGACGGCGCCCAGCGAGGCGCCGGAGACGACCAGGAAGTCGTTCACCACGACCGCACCGGCGGCAGCGAGTGCTCCCCACCGGGCCGGACGCAGAGGATCTGGTCGACACCCATCCGGCCGTCGCGGAAGGTCAGCATCCCGCCGACGAGGTAGAGCCGCCACACGCGCACGACCTCTTCGCCGACCAGTGCGGTCAGCGCGGGCAGGTTCGCCTCGAAGCGCTCCAGCCAGCCCTCGACGGTCCAGACGTAGTGCTCGCGCATCCCGTGCACGTCGCGCACCTCCAGCCCGCCGCGCTCGAGGTGGGCGGCGGTCTCGCCGACCGGCCGCATGTGCATGTCGGGGGCGATGAAGCTCTCGATGAAGGGGCCGCCTCCGGGCCAGCGCCCCCGGCGCGCGACATCTGCTGGACCAGCACCCGACCGCCCGGCCTGACCGAGCGCCGCAGCACCTCGGCGTACGTCGGGTAGTTGCCCTCACCGACGTGCTCGCCCATCTCCAGGGAGCCGACGGCGTCGAAGTGGTCGCGCTCGGGGACCTCGCGGTAGTCCTGCAGCCGGATCTCGACCCGGTCGGCCAGCCCGCGCTCGGCGATCCGGGCGTCGATGAACCGCTTCTGCTCGGCCGCGATCGTGACCCCGGTGACCTGCGCGCCGAAGTGCTCGGCGGCGTGCAGCGAGAGCGAGCCCCAGCCGCAGCCGACGTCGAGCATCCGCATCCCCGGCTCGAGGCCGAGCTTGCGGCAGACCAGGTCGAGCTTGTCGCGCTGCGCGTCGGCGACGTCGTACGCCGGACCGGCGGGCTGGGTCCAGTAGCCGCAGGAGTAGGCCATCGCCGGGTCGAGGATCGCTGCGTAGAACTCGTTGGAGAGGTCGTAGTGGTGGCTGATCGCGCTGCGGTCGCGCAGCTTGCTGTGCAGCCGACCGCGGATCCGGGCCTGCGAGGCCGGGGGCGCGGGGGGCCGGCTCAGCACGCCGAGGTCGAGGGCGGCGCGGACGGCCGAGACGACCAGCGCGACCGGGGACGGACGGCGGTTCATCAGCCCGCGCTCGTGCGCGACCGCGAAGGCGTGGGTCAGCGCGGCGGCGAGGTCAGCCCTCGACGTCGAGCTCACCGGTGACGTAGGCCTGTGCGGCACCGAGCTCGCCCGGGTGCCACACCATCCGGCGGACGGCGTCCGGGGAGCGCAGCGTCACGTGGGGCGCGTCCTCGGGGCCGGCGCTCGAGCCGTCCCACGCCGTCAGCCGGACCGGCAGGTCACCGCCCACGAAGGGGCGGACCGCCTCGGCGAGCCGCTGGGCGACGCCGGTGATCGTGGCGGGGCGGGTCCCGGTGGTGGCGGTCACACGGTCCCTTCGCGGTCGAGCACGATCTGGCGGACGTTGATGTAGCCGGAGGCGAACCCGGCGCGGGAGTACTCCAGGTAGAAGTGCCACATCCGGACGAAGATCTCGTCGAAGCCGAGCGCGAGCACCTCGTCGTGGGCGGCGAGGAACCGGTTGTCCCACTGCCGCAGCGTCTCCGCGTAGTGCTGGCCGAACGCGTGGTCGCCGCTCACCCGCAACGAGGTGTGCTCGCGGGTCACCTCGTCGATGACGTCGACCGAGGGCAGGAAGCCGCCCGGGAAGATGTACTTGTTGATCCAGGTGAACTGGCCCGTGGTCGCGAGCATCCGGTCGTGGGGCATCGTGATCGCCTGGATCCCGGCCTTGCCGCCGGGCGCGAGCACGGAGTCGATGGTCGAGAAGTACGACGGCCAGTACTCCGCACCGACGGCCTCGATCATCTCCACCGACACCACCGCGTCGTACTGCCGGCCGGGGTGGGCGGTCGTGATCGCGCGGTAGTCGCACAGCTCGATCTCGACGAGGTCGGCGACGCCGGCCTCGGCCACCCGCTCCCGGGCGAGCTCGAGCTGCTCGGTCGAGAGCGTGATGGAGTGGACGTGGGCGCCGCGGCGCGCGGCACGGATCGCGAGCTCGCCCCAGCCGGTGCCGATCTCGAGCACCCGGGAGCCCTCGCCGACGCCGGTCTCGTCGAGCAGCCGCTCGAACTTGCGGGCCTGCGCCTCCTCGAGGTCGGCCAACGCGGGCGCCGCCGGCAGCACCGGGCGACCGTCGGCGGTGGACTCGAAGATCGCGGACGAGTAGCTCAGCGTCGGGTCGAGGAAGAGCCGGAACAGGTCGTTCGACAGGTCGTAGTGGTGCGAGATCAGCTCGCGCGACTGCGTCTCGTCGGGCTTGTGGAAGTGGGGCCGCTTGGCCACCACGAAGGCGCGCAACCGCTGCAGCCGCTCGGGCACCAGCGTGGCCATCTCCGCGGCGAGCACCGTGAGGAAGCCACCGAGGTCGTCGGCGTCCCAGGCCCCGGCCTGGTAGGACTCCCCGAAGCCGATCAGCCCGTCACGACCGATCCGCGAGTAGAACTCCTCGGGGCGGTGGATCCGCATCACCGGGCCGCCCCGGCCGAGCACCTCGCGGCGTCCGGGGGCGTGCTCGAGCTCGACGGTGACGTCGAGCCGCGAGACCGCAGCCCTGAACAGGCCGCGCGCCACCGGGGTCGCGACCCGGTTGCGGGGGCCGGAGGGCAGGTCGTACAGCCCGGGCCAGGTGGCCTGGAGGGGGCGGGTGGAGTAGGTGGTCATCGGGGGGACACGCCTTCCTGGGAATGGGCGGGCCGAGGCCGCACAGGGAGCCTACGCAGCCACAGCCAGACGCCGTGGGCGCGGATCAGTGCCGCGCTGCGCAGGGAGGCCGGAGCGGCGCGCAACGAGCGGCCTCCGGTCGCGACCTCGCCACGCAGGGTGGCGGTGAAGCGGGCGCGACCGTCGACGTCGTCGTCGGTCACGAGGGTGACGGCCACCTCGAGCCGGTCACCCGGCACCGGGACGGCGAGCTCGTAGTGGCCGCCGGTGCCGTGGAACGGGGAGACGTACATCTGCTTGTCGGTGCGCGCACGGCCCTGCCCGTCGGGGTGGACGAGGTAGGCGTGGCGGTCGCCGTAGGTGTTGTGCACCTCGACCACCACCGCCCGCTGGTCGCCGCCGGGGCCGAAGCACCAGTGGACGCTGATCGGGTTGAAGCAGTAGCCGAACGCGCGCGGCATCGCCGCCATGACCACCCGGCCGCCCTCGAGGTCGACGTCGTGGCGGGCGAGGAAGGCGTCGACGTTCGCCCGGATCGGGCGGTCGGGCTCACCGAGGTGGTCGCGGGCCTCGAAGCTGCCACGCGCCCAGCCGCAGCCGACCCGTGGTCGGGCACGTCGTCGAGGTCGACCAGCCAGGTGTGCGACCGGAGCGTGAACGTACGCCGGAACGGCTGACGTCGGGTGTGGGTGATCGTGGTGTCGTAGACCCGGTTGGCCTCGGTGGTCGAGGGCGAGCGAAGCGGCCCGAAACCCGGTGCAGCAGCACGTCAGCCCAGGTCAGGCCGATCCGCTCCGCGGCGGCGAGCCCGGAGCGCGCGCCGTCCTCGTGGAAGCCCCACCCGTGGTAGGCACCGGCGAAGGCGAGCCGGTCGCCGGAGATCTCGGGCAGCCGGCCGCGGGCGGCGACCGAGGCGGGGGTGTAGATCGGGTGCGCGTAGTCGCGCCGGGCGATCACGGTGGCGGGGTCGACGAGGTCGTCGCCGCCGAGCGTGACGAGGTAGTGGGTGTCGGTGTCGAGCCGCTGCAGCCGGGTCAGGTCGTAGGTCACGGTGACCTCGCCCGACCGGCCGGCGACGCGACGGAAGTTCCACGACGCGCGGGCGCCCTCGGCGTCCGGCAGCAGCGAGGAGTCGGTGTGGAGCAGCGCGGTGTTCGGCGAGTAGGGCAGCGCGGAGAGCAGCTCGCGCTGCAGGTCGGTCGGCTCCGCGAGCAGCGCCAGCGCCTGGCCGGGATGGGTGGCCACGACGACGGCGTCGTACGTCTCCACGACGCCGTTGCCGTCGGTCAGCTCGACGCCGTCGGCGGTCTCGAGCAGCGAGGTCACCTTGGTGCCGGTGCGGACGTCCGGGAGGGTCGCGGCGATCCGTGCGACGTACTCCCGCGAGCCGCCGGTGACGGTGCGCCACGTCGGTGAGCCGAAGACGCTGAGCATCCCGTGGTGCTGCAGGAACGCGAAGAGGTAGCGCGCGGGGTACTCCAGCGCGAGGTCGGGGTCGGTCGACCACACGGCGGCGACGACGGGCTCCATGAAGTGGCGCTCGAAGTACGCGGAGAACCGGCCGCCCCGGAGGAACTCCCGGAGCGTCATGTCGTCGCCCTCGGTCGCGAGCAGGGCCCTGGCCCGGCGGTGGAACCGCGGGATCTCGGTCAGCATCCGCAGGTAGCCCGGACGGCGCAGGTTGGCCGAGGTCGGGAACAGCCCGCGCCGGCCGAGCGCTCCGGCCCACTCGAGGCCGGTCTCGTCGTCGCTGACCGACAGCGACATCTCCGACTCCTGCGTGGCGACGCCGAGCTCGGCGAAGACCCGCAGCAGCACGGGATAGGTGCGGCGGTTGTGGACGATGAACCCGGTGTCGATCGCGAGCCCGTCGACGTCGTGGGTGTCGGCGTGGCCGCCGAGCCGGTCGTCGGCCTCGAAGAGCGTGACGTGGGCGGACTTCGCGGCGACGTACGCCGCCACGAGCCCGGACACACCGGACCCGACGACGGCGACCCGTCGCGGTGGCGCGGAGGGCCATCAGGCGTTCTCGAACGCGATCTGGGTGACCGGCGGCAGCGTCGGCTCCTCGGAGCCACCGTCGGGCTCGACGGTGATCCCGAACCCGTGGGCGTCGGCGGCGTCTCCCTCGAGCACGACCTCGTGGTCGCCACCCGACATCAGGCCGGCCGGGACCATGTCGTCGTCATGGACCAGCCAGAGCTCGTAGACCGAACCGCTCGGCGCGTCGGGCATGTCGGAGGTCGTGAGGACGGCCTGGTTGAGCTCGCGGGAGCGGACCAGGGTCGCGGTCGCCCCGCCCTCGAGCTCGCGGGTGTAGGTCTCGGCGTCCGGCGCCGCGAGCACGCGCTCGCTGGCGGTGAGCTGGGTCTGCGAGGTCTCGTCCTCCGAGGTCTGCTGGACGACCACGGCACCGCCGACACCGGCGATGATCACCGCGGCCGCCGCCACCAGGAGGCGAGGACGAAATCGGCTCCGGCCACCGGTGGTCGCGACGAGCGCGGGACGCTCGACCTCGGGAGGCAGGGGACGCACGGTCGCGATGCCGGCGAGGACGGAGGCACGCAGCGAGGCGGGCGGCGCGGTCTCGGCGAGGGTGCCGAGCTGGGCGGCCGCCTCCTGGAGGCCGGCCACCTCCTGCTGGCAGGCGGGGCACTCGGCGAGGTGACGCTCGAAGGCGGCGCGCTCGAGGTCGTCGAGGGCGTCGACGGCGTAGGCGCCGACCAGGGCGTGGATGTCGATGCTCATGCCGTGCCCACTCCCATCGCGTCTCTCATGCGGATCAGGCCGTCCCTGATCCGGGTCTTGGCGGTGCCGACCGGTAGGTCCAACATCGTCGCCACCTCCGTGTGTGTGTATCCGCCGAAGTACGCGAGCTCGAGGGCCTCCCGCTGAACCTTGGTCAGCTCCTCGAGGGCCGAGCGCACCCGGCGTGCTTCCATCGAGGCCTCAGCGGCCTCGGCCGTCGCATCGTGTGCGACGGACTGGTTGTCCTGGTGGTACGACGTGTCCCGCCGGCTGGATGCCTCGGCCGACCGGACCCGGTCGACCGCCTTGCGGTGCACGATGGTGAGCAGCCAGCCGATGGCACTTCCCCGGTCGGGACGGAACCGGCTGGCGGTCCGCCACACCTCGAGGAAGGCCTCCTGGGCCACCTCCTCCGCCTGCGCCGGATCCCTGACCACCCGCACCGCGAGCCCGAAGGCGCGCGCCGAGGTGGCGTCGTAGAAGCTGGCGAAGGCGGCGCTGTCACCCAGAGACGACCTGCGGAGCAGGTCGGACAGGGTGGGCGCCTCGGGCGCCCCCTCGTGGGGGGCGCCCGAGGGCACTGCGCGGAGATGGTCCACGGCTAGATCCTGACGTGTCCTCGTTCGGGAGGGAAGGTCAGGGCATCATCACGGTGTCGATGATGTACACCGTGGCGTTGGCGGTCACGACGCCGCCGCAGAGGACCTGGGCCTTCTCGTCGCCGATCGTGGCCTCCTCACCGGAGCCGTTGATCGTCACCATGTCGCCGTTGAGGGTCTCGAACTCACCCTCGAGCTGGTCGGGGGAGATCGCCTGCGGGACCACGTGGTGCGTGAGCACCTGGGTCAGCGTCTCCTTGTCGGCCAGCAGGCCGTTGAGCTGCTTCTTGCTGAACGCCTCGAAGGCCGGGTTGGCCGGCGCGAAGACGGTCAGCTCGGGAGCCGAGTTGAGGGGGTCCACGAGCTCGGCCTCGGTCACCGCGGCGACCAGGGTGGAGAGCAGCGGGTTGGCGCTGGCGGCGGAGGCGACCGGCGCGGTGGCCATGCCCTCGACCGAGCCGTCGCCGGAGGTCGGGACCTCGCCACAGGCGGGACCGTAGAGGTTGGCGGCGGGGTCCATCTCGCCGGTGTCCTCGGAGGGCTCCTCCTCCATGGGGGTCTCCTCGGCCGACGAGGAGTCCTCGGAGCCGGTGGAGCTGGTGGGCTCCTCGTCGCTGCCGCAGGCTGCGAGGCCGGCAGACATCGCGAGGGCGGCGGCCACGAGGCCGGTCTTGCGGAGAGCAGTCGTGCGGGTCATTTCTAAAACCTTCCGTTGCGGTTTGGAACACTGGTGATTCGGTGTGGGGTCCCGGTCGGATTGGTCCGGCGGGAAGAAAAGTGCGGCGACCGGCGCGGCCTCGGCTGGTGACGGCGGTCGTCGAGACGCGTCCGCCGGTCACGCGCTGCGCGCGTGACCGGCTCGAACGCTCCTCGACCTCCTCGGCGCGACTGAGTCCGTCGCTGCGCTCCGGCCTCAGCCGACTCGGACGATGATCGACTGGTAGGCCGCTGGAGCCCTCGGGGAACGGCGTCATCTTGGCGGGGGACTGCACCTCGCCCTCCTGGCTGGTCGCGCGCACCATGAGGGTGTGCTGACCGGCATCGGGCTTCCAGGGCAGGTACCACTGGCGCCAGTAGTCCACGCCGGCCGAGGGGCCGAGCTTGGCCTCGGTCCAGTCGCCACCGTCGATCTGGACCTCGACCTTGCCGATGCCCCGGTCCTGGGCCCACGCGACGCCACCGATGAAGGTGTCCTCGGTGCCGATCTCCTCGAACGACTGCGGGGTGTCGATCCGGCTGGAGATCTTGATCGGGGCTTCGGTCGCCCAGTCGCGCTCGGTCCAGTAGGCCTGCTGCGCGTCGTAGGTCGTGAGCGTCATCCGGGTGATCCACTTGCACGCCGAGACGTAGCCGTACAGGCCCGGGACGACCATCCGCACCGGGAAGCCGTGCTCGCGGGGCAGCGCCTCGCCGTTCATGCCGATGGCGATCATCGCGTCACGGCCGTCGGTGGCGACGCCGAGCGGCGTACTGATCGTCATGCCGTCCACGTCGGTGGAGAGGATCTGGTCGGCGGAGCTGCCGACGCCGGCCTGGTCGAGCAGGTCGGTCAGGCGTACGCCGAGCCAGCGCGCACCGCCGACGTAGGGGCCGCCCACGTCGTTCGAGACGCAGGTCAGCGTGATGTCGCGCTCGATCAGGTCCATGTTCTTGAGGTCCTCGAAGCTGAAGGACAGCTCGTTCTCGACGTCACCGTCGATGACCAGCTCGTAGTCCTCGACGCCGATCGTGGGCAGCGTGAGCCGGGTGTCGATCCGGTAGAAGTCGTCGTTGGGCGTGCGGAACTACGCGATCCCGTCGATCTTGTCGTCGAGGCCCTGCGGGAAGGTCGGGGCCGGGTCGGAGGGCGCCGGGAGCGCCACGTCCGCGGGGTCCGCGCGCAGCGTGCCGATCCACCGACCGACCCCGCCCATCGCCGCCGCGGCCACGGCGAGCGCGCCGGACGCGATCAGCACCCCGCGTCGCGTCGGCGCGCTCGCCCCATGGCGAGCCGTGGCTTCCCCGGAGTCCGGGTCCGTGGTCGGTCCGGCAGCACTGCGGGTGAGCCACCACAGCGAGCCGACACCGGTCAGGGCGGTGGCGAGGGCGGGGACGGCGTCCAGGACGCCGGCCGTCGGCCGCAGCGTGGCCGCGAGGCCGGCGACGACGACGAGCAGCACCAGCACGAGGGCGCCGAGCGCGAAGCGACGACGGGCCAGCACGCCACCGACCGCGGCGAGCAGCACCGCGCCCGCCAGCACGCTGCCGATCAGGATCGGCTTGTCGGCGGTGCCGAAGTTGGCGACCGCCCACTCCTTGACGGGGGTGGGGGTCAGGTCGATCACCGTCGAGCCGATCGCCAGCACCGGGGAGCTGGCCGGGTCGATGAAGGCGGCCACGAGGTGGCCCGCTCCGATGCCCACGAGGGCGGAGAGGATCCCGAAGCCGGCGTACATCAGTCGTTGTCGCATACCCCGTGTTCGGAGCGGGTCGGGTGGGGGATGGGTCCGGAGGTCGCCGCGTCGTGTGGGTGATGGGTCAGGTGGGCGGGTAGTCCAGTTGGATTCGGTCGTTCCGGGCTCGTTCCGGAACACGAATCCACTGGACTACCCCGCCCCGGGCCCTCGCACGCCCACCGGGAGAGGGCAGGATGGCGCCCATGACCGACCGTGCCGAGCTCGTGCAGTACGCCGTCGACGGCCCGCTGGCCACGATCACGCTGGACTCCCCGCACAACAGGAACGCGCTGAGCCGACAGCTGGTGACCGAGCTGTTCGGGCACCTCGAGGCTGCCGAGGCCGACCCGGACGTGCGGGTGGTGCTGGTGCGCTCGGCCGACCGGGTCTTCTGCTCCGGCGCCGACCTGTCGGAGGCCACGTCGGTCGGGATGGAGGAGGGTGCGCGCCGGATCGTGGAGCTGCAGCGGTTCGTGCTCACGATGTCGAAGCCGGTGGTGACGGAGGTGCTCGGCGCCGTCCGGGCCGGGGGGATCGGGCTGGTCGCCGCGAGCGACGTGGCGATCGTGGCCGAGGACGCGTCCTTCGCGCTGACCGAGGTGAAGCTCGGGCTGGCCGCGGCGATCATCAGCCTCACCGTCCACGCGCGGATGAGTCCCCGCGCCGGGGCCCTGACCACGCTCGGCGGCGAGGTCTTCCGCGGCACCGACGCGGCGGCGTACGGCCTGGTCACGACGGCGGTCCCGGCCGCGGACCTCGGGGCGGAGGTCCAACGGGTCTGCGCGAGCCTCGCGACCGGGGCGCCGCAGGGGCTGCGCGAGTCCAAGCGGATCCTCAACCGCGACCTGGTCGAGCGGATCGACGCCCGGGGTGAGGAGCTCGCCGCCCTCAGCGCGCGGCTGTTCGCCAGCGACGAGGCGCGCGAGGCGATGACGACGTTCCTGAACCGGAAGAAGAGCTAGGCAACCATCCGGTCCGCCTCGGCGGTACTGAGGGGCATGACCACCATGACGATCTCGGGGGAGGGCACGGTGACCGCGCCGGGCTTCGAGGCCTTCGTCGCCGCGCGATCGGCGGCGCTGCTGCGCACGGCGTACCTCCTGACGCGCGACCACGCACTCGCCGAGGACCTGCTGCAGACCGCGCTCACCAAGGCCTACCTCGCGTGGCGCCGGATCGAGGGCGATCCCGAGCCCTACGTACGCCGGATCGTCGTCAACACCTACGCCTCGTGGTGGCGCCGCAAGTGGAACGGCGAGCGCCCCACCGACGAGCTGCCCGAGACCGGGGTCGCCGACCAGCGGCTCGGCGAGTCCGGCGACCTGTGGGAGGCCCTGGGCCGGTTGCCCCGGCGGCAGCGCGCGGTGGTCGTGCTGCGCTACTTCGAGGACCTGACCGAGGCGCAGACCGCCGACCTGCTCGGCATCGCCGTCGGCACCGTCAAGAGCCAGACCAGCAAGGCGCTGGCCTCGCTGCGGATCGACCCGTCACTGCTCGACCGCACCGACGAGACCGGGGAGGAGACCCGATGAACACGCTCCACGACCTGCGCGCCACGCTCGACCAGCACGCGCACGACGTCACGGGTGATCCCGCCACCGCCCGGGTCGCCGCGGTCCACGGCCGGGCCCGCGTCGTACGCCGTCGCCGCGCCGCGGGCGTCGGGGCCGCCGCCGCGCTGGCCGTCGGCGCTGCCGGCGTCCTCACCGTGGTGGGGCAGCCGGCTCCCGGGCCGGCCGCCGCGCCGGAGACGCTCAGCTGCCACCGGCTGGCGCTACCAGCTCGAGGACACTCACCCGCACCGACGACGACGCGGTCTCGGTCGACCTGCCCGCCTCCGACCTGCCGCGGCTGGTGTCGTGGTCGACGACGGGCGACGAGCAGGACGTGGTCCTGAGGTACCACGAGGAGCGGATCGCCTCGGACGTCGCCGACTTCGGCGACTACACGATGCTGCCGGCCGGCTTCGAGGGCGAGGTGCGGCTGAGCGGACCGGAGGGCTTGGCGCTCGCGACGTACGCCGTGGACACCTCGTTCGCGCCCGAGGGCGTCGGCAGCGGCATCTCCACCTTCCGCGAGGACGTCGTCGGCCTCGACTTCCTCGGCGCCGTCGAGGGCGAGCCCGGACAGGCGTCGGTCGAGGTGGAGGTCCGGCCCGGCGAGGAGCAGGTGTGGCTGGGCTACCACTGCTCGGCCCTGCCCCGGGATGCGCGCATCAACATCAACTGGGTCGGTGCCCAGGGTGCCTTCATCATCGGTGGCGGGTGCGGGACGGACACCTCGTTCGACCCCGGCGGGAGCGCCGGCACCGGCTTCGAGCCAGGAGCACGGGCGGGGACGACGTCCACCCTCCGGCTCTGGATCACCCGGGGAGGGGAGCCCGTCGCCGACGGGGAGATCCCGGACCTGAGGCTGGGCCTCGGCGCCTACACGCCGTCCAGCGCTCCGGAGCAGGTCGCCGGCATCGAGGTCCGGCAGACGATCGAGCACGACGGGCACGTGTGGGACCTCGTCGACGTGGTCGTCGCCGGCGACGGTGAGCTGCCGCGGATCGAGGTGCCCGACGAGGGCGCCTTCCTGGTCAACGAGGGGCTGCGTGCCACCGACACCACGAGCTACGCGGTCAGCGTCGACGGCCGTCCGGTCGAGGGTGAGATGACCTTCGCCGGCGGCGGCACCGGCGGCGGTGGCTCGCACCGGGTCCCGGCCGGCAGCGTGGCGTCGCTGACGCTCAGCACTCCCGTGGACCGGGTCGCCGAGGCCGGCCTGGCGCTCTACCGCCGGGTGGGCTGACCGACCTGCCTGCCCGCCGGTCCCACCAGGCCCGACAGCCCGGCACGATCCCCGTCCCGCGCCCGGTCGGAGCCTTGTAGGCTAGGGGGCTGGCCGGATCGCGGCCATTCCGCTCAGACACGGGGACCAGGGACTTGACCGGCAGTTCGACCGACCACCTCGCCCAGCGCGAGATCGCCCATGAGCAGGCGGTCGTGGACCGCATCCACGTCCAGCTGCGACGTTCCTCGAGCGCGGCCCAGGCGCTCGCCCGTGAGGGCCACAGCCGCGCCCACCTCGGGCACGAGGGCGGGCTCGTCGAGCGGGACGCGATGGTCTTCCAGGCCGCCCGCCGGATCGCCCAGCTCGACGCGGCCCACGAGGGCCTGGTCTTCGGTCGGCTAGACCTGCGCGAGGAGCTCGACCCGGAGCCGCGCTACATCGGCCGGATCGGGCTGCGCGACGAGCAGCGCGACTCGCTGCTGATCGACTGGCGCGCGCCTGCCGCCGCCGTGTTCTACCAGGCCACGGCGGCCGAGCCGCACGGCGTCGTACGCCGGCGGGTGCTGCGCTGCTCCGGGCCCGAGGTCGTCGGCGTGGAGGACGAGCTGCTCGACGACAGCACCGACCGGGACGTGCCGATCATCGGCGAGGGCGCGCTGATGGCACAGCTCTCCCGCGCCCGCGACCGCTCGATGCACTCGATCGTCGCCACCATCCAGGCCGAGCAGGACCAGGCGATCCGCGCGCCCGCCAAGGGGGTCGTGTCGATCTCCGGCGGCCCCGGGACCGGCAAGACCGTGGTCGCGCTGCACCGCGCGGCGTACCTCCTCTACACCGACCGACGTCGCTACGAGAGCGGCGGCGTGCTGGTCGTCGGCCCCAGCGGGGTCTTCATGCGCTACATCGAGCGGGTGCTGCCGTCCCTCGGCGAGACCGCGGTCGCGCTGCGCTCGCTCGGCGAGGTCGTCGACGGCGTCCGTGCCACCCGCCACGACGAGCCGGCCGTGGCCGACCTCAAGGGCTCGGAGCGGATGGCCGAGCTGGTCCGGCGTACGTCGCGCCAGCAGGCGCCCGGCAGCCCGGGCGAGTACCGCGTCTTCTTCCGCGACGACGTGCTGCGCCTCGACCGCGGCGACCTCGGGCGGCTGCGTCGCCAGCTGATGGCGCACGGGTCGCGCAACCGGCAGCTGCCGCGGATCGCGAGCACGCTGCTCGACGTGCTGTGGAAGCAGGTCCGCGGCGAGCGGGGCCGCGAGCGCGGTCGCGAGGCCTTCGAGGACGAGATGCTGGGCCGCCAGGACTTCATCGACTTCGCGGTCGAGTGGTGGCCGCCGCTCGCGGCGACCGATGTCTTCGGCTGGCTGCGCGACCCTGAGCTGCTCGCCCGGGTCGGCGAGGGCGTGGTCACGCCCGAGGAGCAGCGGCTGCTGCTGAAGTCGTGGGGCGACGGTGAAACCGGCGGCGCCGGTCTGTCGGTCGAGGACGTGCCGATGGTCGACGAGCTGCGCTACCTGCTCGGCGACGTGCCCGCGCGCCACGAGGCCGAGCAGTGGGCCTCCGACGACGAGCACCTCGCGGGCTCGGACCTGCAGGAGCTGACCACGGCCTCGGACCGGGAGTACGCCCCCACCGGGCGGGCCTGGACCCCGCCGTCGAACCGGATCGAGGACGACGGCTACGCCCACGTCCTGATCGACGAGGCGCAGGACCTCACCCCGATGCAGTGGCGGATGGTCGGCCGGCGCGGTCGCACCGCCACCTGGACCATCGTCGGCGACCTCGCCCAGTCGTCGTGGCCGGTGCCGGCCGAGGCCGCTGCCGCCCGCGCCGACGCGCTCGACGGCAAGGTCCAGCACGACTTCCACCTCTCCACGAACTACCGCAACTCCTCGGAGATCTACGAGCACGCGGCGGCGTACGCCGAGCGGGTCGGCCTCCACGCCGACCTGCCGACCGCGGTGCGCTCGACCGGCGTACCCCCTCTCGTGCTGGAGGGCGTGCCCGACGTCGAGGCCGCGACGCGCGAGCAGGTGCTGGCGATCGCCGGGCAGGTGCAGGGCACCGTCGGCATCGTGGTGCCGGCCGCACGCCGCTCCGAGGTCAACGCGTGGCTCGCGTCGTGGCCCGAGGTGGCCGACGACGCCCCGGCCGCCCGCGCCGCTGTCGACTCCTCGGTGACGCCCTCGGGCGAGGACCGGATCGTGGTGCTGACCGGCCTCGACACCAAGGGCCTGGAGTTCGACGGGATCGTGGTCGTCCGGCCGCAGGAGATCGAGGCCGAGTCGGCCACCGGCCGCGCGACGCTCTACGTCGTGCTCACCCGCGCCACCCAGCTGCTGACCACGATCTCCTGAAGGCTGGCCTGTGGAGCCGCGCCCTGGGTCCTGATCGGCTGGCTAACGTGACCGGAGCCTCTCTGGAGTCCCGTTGCAACGGGACCGGAGCGCTGCCCAGGTCACGTTAGCCACGACAAGCCGCCGCACCTAAGCGACCGCGTGTCGCATGCCGAGCGTGGAACGGCGAGACCACGGCGGGCCGGGGGACGCCCGCCCGTAGGGTTCACGCCATG
This sequence comes from uncultured Actinomycetota bacterium, assembly GCA_963754575.1. Lineage (GTDB taxonomy): Bacteria > Actinomycetota > Actinomycetes > Propionibacteriales > Nocardioidaceae > Nocardioides. The sequence goes on from CAVWGQ010000028.1 coordinate 59,163, forward strand.
ACCCACGCCCTCGCCGCCCGTGACGCCCTCGAGGTGATCCGGGGACACGAGGCGTGGGCGGTGATCCGGCGCAAGGCGGCGCCGACGGCCGGGCTCGTGGGCGGCAGCCGCCGCGAGGTGGCCTCGCTGCTCGACATCCCGCTCGAGGAGGGTCCGCCTCCGGCGGGGAGGTACGCCGACCGCCTGGTCGCGGTGCCGTTCCGCCAGGTCGCGGAGCGGGGGTTCGAGGCGGTCGACGACGGGACGCCGCTGGTGGTGGTCGACGTCGAGGCCGAGCACGAGGTGGGCGTCGACGACCTGCTGACCGCGCTGCCCGACGTGCCGGTCGAGCTCGCCGACCGCGGCGGCTTCGAGACCGACGACGCGGCGTACGGCGAGGTCGTCGAGCGGATCATCCGCGAGGAGATCGGCCAGGGTGAGGGCGCCAACCTCGTCATCGGCCGCCACTACCGCGCGGTCGTCGCCGACTGGGACGCCGAGCGGGCGCTCACCGTCTACCGCCGCCTCCTCGAGCGCGAGCGCGGCGCCTACTGGACGTTCTGCTTCTTCACCGGCGACCGCTACCTCATCGGCGCCAGCCCCGAGCGGCACGTCAGCGTCCGCGGTGGGGACGTCCGGATGAACCCGATCTCCGGCACCTTCCGGATCGGCAAGGACGCGGGTGACCCCGAGGCACTGCAGCAGCGGCTGCTCGACTTCCTCGCCGACGACAAGGAGATCTTCGAGCTCTTCATGGTCGTCGACGAGGAGCTGAAGATGATGTGCGACGTCTGCCACGAGGGCGGCCAGGTGCTCGGCCCCTACCTCAAGCCGATGACCCACCTGATCCACACCGAGTACCTCCTCGCCGGCCGCAGCGACCGCGACCCCCGCGAGATCCTGCGGGACACGATGTACGCCGCCACGGTCACCGGCTCGCCGGTCGAGAACGCCTGCCGGCTGATCGCCCACCACGAGCCGGGCGGCCGGGGCTACTACGGCGCCGCGCTGGCGCTCTTCGGCCGCGACCCCGAGGGCCGCCCGACGATGGACAGCCCGATCCTGATCCGCACCGCCGACGTCTCACCGGCCGGTGACCTGAAGGTGACCGCCGGTGCCACGTTGGTGCGCGACTCGCAGGCGGCGTACGAGGTGGCCGAGACCCACGCCAAGGCCAGCGGCGTGCTCGGCGCCTTCGGCCTGGTCCCGCCCGCGCCGGTCCCGGCGCTCGACGTGGCCGCGCTCGCCCGCGACGAGGACGTGCTGATCGCGCTCGGCTCGCGCAACCGCCGGCTCTCGACCTTCTGGCTCGCTGACCAGGCTGGCGCCAACCCCGACCCGGCCCTGCGCGGGCAGCACGTCCGGATCCTCGACGGCGAGGACGACTTCGTGAACATGCTGCGCCACGTCCTCGGCGTGATGGGCATGACCAGCGACGTGGTGCGCCACGACGCTGTTGATGTCGACAGCCTCGACAGCGTCATCGACGGGGCGGACCTCGTGGTGGTCGGCCCCGGGCCCGGCGACCCGCGCGACGGCGACGACCCGAAGATGGCGACGCTGCGCGCCGCGACCCGGCGGCTGCTCGAGCGCGAGCAGCCGTTCCTCGCGGTCTGCCTCGGCCACCAGGCGCTGTGCCACGAGCTGGGGCTGTCGCTGGAGTTCAAGGACATCGTCTTCCAGGGCACCCAGTCGCCGGTGGCGATCGAGGGCCGCACCGAGCTGGTCGGCTTCTACAACACCTTCGTCGCGCGCGCCCGCGACCCGCTCCCCGACGGCGTCAGCGTCGAGGTCGACGAGGCGAGCGGCGACGTCCACCTGGTCCGCGGACCGCACTACCGCGGCATCCAGTTCCACGCCGAGTCGATCCTCACCGAGCACGGCTACGACCTCGTCCACGACCTGGTCCGCGGATTGCTGGTCACCTGAGGCAACCTTCCGGGGCTGTCCCGCGTCTACCCACCACAGGGGAGACACGGGAGGGACGATGCAGGGACGGGGCAGGTCGCTGCTCGCTGCGCTGGCGGTCGTGCTGGTCACGGCCTCCGGGTGCGGGAGCCGGACGGCGCCGCCGGAGGAATCTCCAGCGGCGCCGTCCGTCGTGGCGCCGCGGCTCGGGCCCGGCGACCGTCCCGAGCCCCGCCCGAGCCGCGGGCTCCCCGACCCCAACGTCGTCCTGGTGGTGATGGACGACGTCTCGATCGACCTGCTGGCGACGATGGCCGAGGCGCAGCGGATGCGCGGCGAGGGGGCGGCGTACTCCGCTGCGTTCGTGCCCGACTCGCTGTGCTGCGTGTCCCGCGCCAGCCTGCTCACCGGCCAGTACCCCCACCAGACGGGGGTCCGCACCAACACCGCCAACACCCCCAACCTGGTCGGCCCGCTCGGGGGGTGGGAGGCGTTCGAGGCCTACGGCAACCTCGAGCGGAGCGTGAACCTGCGGCTGCAGGAGGCGGGGTGGGAGACCGGCTTCGTCGGCAAGTACCTCAACCAGTACGAGTACACCGCGGGTGGCGCCGTACCGCCGGTCCCGCCGGGGTGGTCGACCTGGCAGCCGGTGTTCGGCAGTGCCTACGACGGCTGGGACTTCGACGTGATGGAGGGGTCGTCCGACGACCCGGCCGCCGCCACGGTCGAGCACGTCGACGCGCCGCCGGCGTCCGCGCCGGACGCCGAGAAGGACGCGGCGTACGCCGGCACGGTGATCGCCGACCGGGCCGTCGACTTCATCCGCGAGCACGAGGCCGGCGCCGCGCCGTACTTCCTCACGGTCGCGCCGTACGCCGCGCACTCGCGGGTCGGCCCGACGCCGCACTACCCCGGCGACCCGGGCTTCCCGCCCGCCTTCGCCGACCGGCCGAGCGGCGGCCGCCCCGGCAACTGCGGGCTGGTCCGGTGTTCCGACCTGGGGGCCGAGGACCTGCCGGGCTTCGCCGACGACCAGGCGAACAACCTGCCGGTCCGCGCGGACGGGACGCCGGCGTGGCAGTGGCGGCCGTCCCTCGACGCGCCCGACCCGGGCCGGGCCGCGGCCACGCTGCGATCGCGGGCGCAGATGGTGCAGTCCGTCGACCGGATGCTCGGCCGGATCCGCGAGGCCGTCGGCCCCGACACCTACGTCGTGCTGGTCTCCGACAACGGGCTCCACGTCGGCCAGCACGGGCTCGGCGTCGGGAAGGGCACCGCCTTCGAGTCCGACGTGCGGGTGCCGCTGGTCGTCACCGGCCCCGCGGTCCGGCCGGGAGAGCGGCACGCGCTGGTCTCGAGCCTCGACCTCGCCCCGACGATCGAGGAGCTCGCGGGGCTGCGGCCGGCGGCGTACCGCTCCGGCGACTCGCTCCTCCCGGACCTCGTCGGCACCGACACCGACCGGCGCCGGTTCGTCTTCCTCGAGCACACCTACGCGCCGTCGCTGGGGCTCGACCCCGACGCCAGCTATGCCGGCGGCACGATGGACGACATCCCGTCCTACGTCGCGGTGCGCAGCCGGGACGCGCTGCTGGTGCGCTACGACCTCGACCCCAGCTGGGAGGGCGTCGACCACGCCTTCGAGCTCTACGACTACCGCGGCGTCGGGTGGGAGCGGCGCAACGCGTACGCCGACCCCGACCAGCGGGTGCTCGTCGCGCGGCTGACGGAGCGGCTCGAGCGTGTTCGACGCGTGCTCGACCGTCAGCGGCGACGCGCCGGTGGCCGGTCGCTGCCGTGACCTGGCGCGCTGAGGCGGTCCCGCGGCAGTAGGTTGGGCCGGTGGTCGCGCCGGACGTCGTGGTCGTGGACCACCACGACTCCTACACCTGGAACCTGGTCCACCTCGTCGCCGCGGTGACCGGGGTGCTGCCGCGCGTCGTGCAGCACGACGAGGTCGCGGCGGAGGACGTGCTGCGGCACAGCCACGTGGTGCTCTCACCCGGCCCGGGCAGCCCGTCGGACACGGTCGACTTCGCGGTCGGCACCGAGGTGCTGCGCGCCGCGACCCGGCCGGTGCTCGGCGTCTGCCTGGGCATGCAGGGCCTGGTGGCGGCGTACGGCGGGAGCGTCGAGCGGCGACCACCCGCCCACGGGGTGGTGGCGCGGGTGCGCCACGACGGCGCGGGGGTGTACGCCGGGCTGCCGCAGGACTTCGCGGCCGTGCGTTACCACTCGCTGCAGGCGGTGGTGCTGCCCGAGGCGTTGGTCGCGACGGCGTGGTCGGAGGACGGGGCGCTGATGGGCGTGCGGCACCGCGACCTGCCGCTCGAGGGCGTGCAGTTCCATCCCGAGTCGGTGCTCTCCGAGCACGGCGAGGCGATGCTGAGGAGCTTCCTGTCGTGACCGACCCCGCTCTTGGTCCCGCCGCTGGTCCCGCCGCTGGTCCCGCTGACGTGTTCCGCGACGTCGCCGCCCGGGCCTCCCGGTGCTTCTGGCTCGACGGCGGTGGCGCGCGCGAGTGGTCCGGCCGGCGCTCGATCATCGGCTGGCTCGGGAGGCCTCGGACGTCTCGCTGAGCTATGACGCCGTACGCCGCGAGGTCAGCCGGCACGTCGACGGCACGTCGGTGGTGGTCGGCGACGACCCGTTCGTGGTCCTCGCTGCCGAGCTGGCCGGCGGGGCGGCGGACGACCAGTGGTTCGGCTACCTCGGCTACGCCGCGCGACCCGACCTGCCCGCCCATCCCGGCGGACCGGTGCCGGACGCGGTCTGGATGCGGCCGTCGCACGTGCGGATGTTCGAGCACCCCGCGCCCGGCCCGGACGCGCCGATTGGTCCCCAACGGCAACATTCCGGGGGAAATGACTGCCGTTGGGGACCAATCGGCGGCATCCCCGACAGTTATGTCAAGGCCTTCGACCGGGTCCAGGAGCACCTCCACGCCGGCAACAGCTACGAGGTGAACCTCACCTATCGCGACGAGATCACCAGCGACCTCGCCCCGAGCGAGGCCTACCTGCGGCTGCGCGAGCTCAACCCGGCGCCGTACGCCGGCTTCCTCCAGCACGACGTCGACGGGGCGCGGGGGTGGCTGCTGAGCTCCAGCCCGGAGCGCTACGCGCTCGTCACCGCCGACCGCCACCTCGAGACGAAACCGATCAAGGGCACGACCCCGCGCGGCGTGACGCCGGAGGAGGACGAGCTCCACCGCACGACGCTCGCGACCCACCCGCGCTTCCGCGCCGAGAACCTGATGATCGTCGACCTCCTCCGCAACGACGTCTCCATGGTCTGCGCTCCGGGCACGGTCGAGGTGCCGTCGCTGATGGAGGTCGAGTCCTACGAGAACGTCCACCAGCTCGTCAGCACCGTGCGCGGCCGACTGCGGCCCGACGTCACCACCCTCGACGCGCTGCACGCGCTGTTCCCGGCCGGCTCGATGACCGGCGCGCCCAAGCTGCGCACGATGGAGGTGATCGAGGAGGTCGAGTCGTCGCCGCGCTCGGCGTACGCCGGTGCCTTCGGCTGGATCGCCGCCGACGGCCGCGCCGACCTCGGGGTCGTCATCCGCAGCCTGATGACCGGCGGCGACGGCCGCTGGACGCTCGGCACCGGCGGCGGGATCACCGTCCAGTCCACCGCCGAGGAGGAGTACGCCGAGTCCGCGTGGAAGGCCGACCGGCTGCGCGCGGTGTTCGAGCGGCTGAGCTCGTGGGCGGCGCCGTTGGTTTCCCCGCCCGGGCGGGGAAACCGTGACCTGGCACGCGAAACCACCGTCACGAAGTCACAGGCTCGCCGACGAAGTCCCCCCGACGACCGGATCCCCGGGAGCGTCAGGGACCCGCCACCAGCAGCTCGACCGCCCCGGTCGCGGTCCGCACCGCCCGGGCGCGGGTCGGGGCGTCGACGATCGCGAGGTGCACCTCGCCCCGGGCGAGCGCGACGACGGTGTAGATGTCGACCACGTCGTTCTCGTCCACCACCAGGGCGGAGGCCTCGGCGCCCTCGACCCGGACCTTCGCGAGGTCGTCACCGCCGCCGGAGAACATCGCGAGCAGCCCGTCGAAGTCGTCGGTCGCGGAGGTCTGCAGCGTCAGTCCGGGCTGGGCCGGGTCGGTGCGGAGGTACTGGCAGGTCGCGATCGACTCCCCACCCGCCAGGTCGCTGTTGTCGATCTTCTCGCCGGTGACGGCGTCGACCCCGAGCAGGTCGGCCGCCTCGTCGTCGGAGACCACGTCGCACGGGTGGGCGGAGGGGGTGGCCAGCGGCTCCCGCCCGGGCGCGGAGTACGACGACGGCTCGGAGCAGCCGGCCAGCACGGCTGCCGGCACCAGGACCAGCACGGGGACGAGGAGGAGCCGTCTCACACGGACTCCGAGGTGCGACCGGGCAGCCGGACGACCAGCCGGGTGCCGCCGCCGGGGGCCGGGCCCGCGGTGACCGTGCCGGCGTGCCGCTCGATCACCTGCGCGACGATCGAGAGCCCGAGCCCGGAGCCGGGCATCGCGCGGGACTCGTCCGAGCGCCAGAACCGCTCGAACACGTGGGGCAGGTCCTCCTCGGAGATCCCCGGCCCCTGGTCGTCGACGGTCAGCTCGCCCTCGGTCAGCACGATCGCGACCGTCCCGTCGGGCGGGCTCCACTTCGCGGCGTTGTCGAGCAGGTTGGCCACGGCCCGCTCGAGGCCGGCGGCCTCCCCGGTGACCCACCACGGCTCGATGTCCGCGGTGAACGTCACGCCGGGCGCGCGGCGGCGTACGCGTCCCAGCGCCCGGTCGACCACGTCGCCGAGGTCGACCTCCTCGACCACGGTGGGCAGCGGGTCGTCGCGGGACAGCTCGACCAGGTCGCCGATCAGCGTGGTGAGCTCCTCGATCTGGGCCCGGACGTCGTCGATCAGCTCGGCCCGCGACTCCTCGGGCAGCTCCTGGCCCGCCTGCGCCAGCAGGTCGAGGTTGGTGCGCAGCGAGGTGAGCGGGGTGCGGAGCTCGTGGCCGGCGTCGGCGACGAGCCGCCGTTGTCGGTCACGCGAGGCGGCGAGCGCGGTGAGCATCTGGTTGAACGCGACCGCGAGCCGCGCGATCTCGTCGTCGCCCTCGACCGGCAGCGGCCGCAGGTCCTCGGTCCGCGCGATCCGCTCGACGGAGTGGGTCAGTCGCCGGACCGGACGCAGCCCGTTGTGCGCCACCGCCCAGCCGGCCGCCGCCGCGACCACGACCCCGGCGACGCCGAAGAACAGCATCACCGCGCCGAGCTTGGAGAGCGTCGCCTGCTGCGGGGCCAGCGACTGCGCGAGCACGACCGCCTGCCCCGGCTGCGCCGCGGGCACGGCGACCACGCGGTAGGGGACTGCCGTCCCGGTCGACGATCGTGCGCACGCTGCGACCCAGGTCGCCCGCGGCAACGGCGTACTCCGGATCGCCGAGGGAGAGCTCGGAGTCGGTGTCGAAGGAGAAGTAGCGCTCGTCGGAGGTGACGTAGAGGATGCGTACGTCGGCCGCGGCGATCGCCCACGACGGCACCCGCGCGTCGATCGTGATGCCGGCAGCGACCTTGTCGGCCCGCTTCTCCAGCGACTCGTCGAGCGTCGACTGCATCTGCATCCGCGCGGTCAGGAACGCCGCGAAGGCGACGGTGGCGACGGCCAGGCCGACCGCCATCGTGGTCAGCAGGATGACCCGGCTGGCCAGCGAGCGGCGGTAGCGCCAGCGGCTGTCGTCCTCGACCTCGGAGGCCGGCGGGACCGACGAGGCGGAGGCGCTCACGAGGCCTTCAGGACGTAGCCCACACCCCGCACGGTGTGGAGCAGTCGCGGCTCGCCCTCCGCCTCGGTCTTGCGGCGCAGGTAGCCGACGTAGACCTCCAGCGAGTTGGCGGTGGTCGGGAAGTCGTAGCCCCAGACCTCCTCGAGGATGAACGAGCGCTCGAGCACTCGCCGCGGCCGGCGCAGGAACATCTCGAGCAGCGTGAACTCGGTGCGGGTCAGCTCGATCGCACGCGCGCCGCGGCGTACCTCCCGGGTGGCGATGTCCATCGACAGGTCGCCGAACTCCAGCACCTCGTCGCCCTCGTCGCCCTCGGGCACGACCCGGCGCAGCAGCGCCCGCAGCCGGGCGAGCAGCTCGGCGAGCGCGAACGGCTTGGTGAGGTAGTCGTCGGCGCCGGCGTCGAGGCCCTCGACCCGGTCGCCGACCGCGTCGCGCGCGGTCAGCACCAGGATCGGCAGGTCGTGGCCGGCGCTGCGCATCGCGCGCGTCGTCTCGAGGCCGTCGAGGCGCGGCATCATCACGTCCATCACGACGACGTCGGGGTTGCTCGCGGCCATCCCGGCCAGCGCCTCGGCGCCGTCGGAGGCCAGCGCGACCTCGTAGCCGTTGAACTCGAGCGAGCGTCGCAGCGACTCCCGGACCGCCTTGTCGTCGTCGACGACGAGGACGCGGGGGCGCACGGCTGGGCTCACGAGCACACTCTGCCAGCCACGCCTGAGGCGTGTCTGAGAGTCGGGGGCGTCGGGACGGTCAGCCGAAGGAGCGGGCGGTGTCGGCGGCGCGCGCGCCGTAGCCCCCGCCGAACAGGCACGCGTGCACGAGCAGCGGGAAGAGCTGGTGGACGCCGAGCCGGTCGCGCCAGCCGTCGGCCAGCGGGTGCTCCTCGTCGTAGGCGTCGAGCACCCGGTGCAGGTGAGGCAGCCCGAAGAGCGAGAGCATCGCGAGGTCGACCTCGCGATGACCGCCGTACGCCGCGGGGTCGATGACCCGGCAGGCGCCGTCGAGTCCCCAGAGCACGTTGCCGTTCCAGAGGTCACCGTGCAGCCGGGCGGGCGGCTCCTCGGGCACCAGCACCGCGAGCCGACGTACGACGCCCTCGACCGCGGCGGCGTCGTCGGCCTCGATCGCGCCCCGGTCCCGGGCGAGCTTGAGGTAGGGGAGCAGGCGTCGGGTGGCGTAGAACTCCGGCCAGGTCGGGGCGGTGCGGTTGGGCAGCGGCAGCCGGCCGATGAAGCCGTCCTGCGCCGCGCCGTACTCCTCCGCGCCCGCGCGGTGCGTCCGGGCCAGCGCCTGGCCGAGCACGACGGCCGCGTCGACGGTGTTCTTGCCCGGCTCGACCCAGCGCAGGATCAGGCACTCGTGGTCGTGGGCGAGCACCTCGGGGACCGCGACGCCGCCGTCGGGCCGAGCCTGCGCCAACCACTCCAGCCCGCGGGCCTCGGCGTCGAAGAAGCCGTCGGGGGCCTGGTGGTGGGTCTTGATCAGCGCGGTGGTGCCGTTGCTGAGGCGGATCCGGGTCGCGGTCGAGATGTCGCCGCCGGCGACCGGTGCGGTGGCGATGACCGAGGCGCCGAGCAGCTCCTCGGCACGGCGCGCGACCAGGGGCAGCCGGGTCATGTCGGCATCACCGGGTCAGCTCCCGCGAGAGCGCGGCGACGAGCGACGTGGCTGTGCGCTCGACCATGCGCAGCACCTCCTCGAACCCGGCAGCCCCACCGTAGTACGGGTCGGGCACGTCGCCACCGGGATCGACCGGATCGAAGTCGCGGAACCGTCGGGTCCGCTCGTCGGCACCGCCGACGTCGTGCAGGTTGGCGGTGTCCATGACGAGCACCAGGTCGTGGGCGTCGTGCCAGCCCGCGTCGAAGGTCCGGGCGCGGTGGCGGCTGGCGTCGTACCCCGCCCCGGTCAGCGTGGCCGCGGCCCGCTCGTCCATCGGGTCGCCCTCGTGCCAGCCGCCGGTGCCGGCGCTGGTCACCTCCACGACACCGTCGAGGCCCGCCTCCACCAGCTGCGCCTCGAGCACGACGTGCGCCATCGGGGAACGGCAGATGTTGCCCAGGCAGACCAGGGCGATGCGGTAGCGGCCGGACCTGCGGGGGGCGGGGAGCGTCATCCGTCAGTCGTCGTCCACCACGGTCGCGACGGCCCAGTTGACGAGGCTGATCACGAGCGCTCCGAGCAGGGCGGACCAGAAGAAGTCGTCGACCCGGAAGTCGAGGTCGAGCTGGCGGGCGAGCCAGGCGGTGAGCTCGAGCATCCCGGCGTTGATGACCCACAGGAACAGCCCGAGCGTGAGGATGATGAACGGCAGCGACAGCAGCTTCACGACCGGCTTCACCAGGCTGGAGACGATGCCGAGGATGACACCGACGCCGAGCAGCGTCGGCCAGTACTCCGCGATCCCCTTGCCCTGCCCCGCGAACCCGATCCCCGGCACGATCCACGCGGCCACCCACACCGCGAGCGTGTTGGTCAGCAACCAGACGACGAGCTTCATGCCGCCAGCCTAGCCACGTTGAGTCCGCCTCCCTCGGTGTTGAGTTCCGGCTGGCTCGTCGAGCGACGCGGAACTGAACACCGAGGCACGCGGAACTCGACACCATCGGGCGGGCACTAGCCTCTCGGCGTGGAGTGGATCGGCGGCACGCAGAGCATGGTCGCGGGCGCCGTGGTGTCCGGGATCGTCTTCGCGCTGCTCGCCTCCGTGCTGCGACGCCGGCTCGGCTGGGTGTCGGCCACCGCGTGGTGCGGCTTCGCGTGGTGGGTGGTCGTGATCGGGCTGGTCACGCTGGTCCCGCTCGCGGGGATCGACTACGCCGTGCCGGCCGAGACCCGCTCGGAGACCTGCTCGATGGACTACGGCGGCCCGGCCCCCGACGGGTTCTGGGTCCTCGCCGGCGGCCAGCGGCTGCTCAACACCGCCCTGTTCGTCCCCGCCGGCGCGCTGCTGGTGCTCGCCGTGACCCGCTGGCGCACCGGCTGGCTCACCGCACCGCTGGGACTGATCGGGCTGGCGGCGTACAGCCTGGCGATCGAGCTGGTGCAGCTCGAGGTCGCCCGGATCGACCGCGCGTGCGACGTCACCGACCTCGTCGACAACGTGACCGGGGCAGGGATCGGCTTCGGGGTCGGGCTGGTGCTGACGCTGGTGCTGCGCCCGTGGCGGCGCAAGTAGACGGCGCTAACCTGCACGACGTGACCTCGCCGCAGCCCCGCCCCAGCGTCGCCCGGATCCCGACGTACGTCGCCGGCAAGCCGCCCGCGCCGCGCGAGGGCCTCACCGTCTTCAAGCTCTCCTCCAACGAGAACCCCTACCCGCCGCTGCCCGGCGTGGTCGAGGCCGCCACCGAGGCCGTCGGCCGGATGAACCGCTATCCCGACATGGGCAACGCCGAGCTGTACGCCGCGCTCGCGTCGAGGCTGGGCGTCCCCACCACCCACCTGGCGCTCGCGACCGGCTCGGTGGCGCTGATCTACCAGCTCGTGCAGGCGTTCTGCGAGCCCGGCGACGAGGTCGTCTACGCGTGGCGCTCCTTCGAGGCCTACCCGATCGCCGTCACGGCGGCGGCCGCGGAGTCGGTCCGGGTGCCGGTGCTGCCCGACGGTCGCCACGACCTCGACGCGATGGCTGCCGCGATCACCGACCGCACCCGCGTGGTGCTGGTCTGCACCCCCAACAACCCGACCGGCCCCGCCGTGACGCAGGCCGAGCTCGACGCCTTCCTCGCGCAGGTCCCCTCCCACGTGCTGGTCGTGGTCGACGAGGCCTACACCGAGTTCGTCCGGATGGACGACGCGATCGACGGCCTCGCGACGTACGCCGCCCACGACAACGTGCTGCTCACGCGCACCTTCTCCAAGGCCTACGGCCTCGCCGGCTTCCGGGTGGGGTACGCCGTGGGGCCGGAGCCGATCGCCGGCGCCCTGCGCGCGGTGTCGTTGCCGTTCGGGGTCAGCGCGGTCGCCCAGGCCGCCGCCGTCGCCTCGCTCGCGGCCGAGGACGCGCTGCTCGAGCGCGTCGACGCGCTCGTCGCCCAGCGCGACCTGGTCGTGGCCGGGCTGCAGGACGCGGACTGGGACGTCCCCGCGCCGCAGGGCAACTTCGTGTGGTTCGACCTCGGCGAGCGCACGCTCGACTTCGCCGCCGCGGCCGACGAGCTCGGCATCGTCGTACGCCCCTTCGCGGGGGAGGGTGCCCGCGTCACCATCGGCGAGGACGAGGCCAACGAGCGGATCGTGGAGCTGGCGCGGCACTTCCCCCGCGTCCCCGGCTGACCGGCACCCGGGCCCCTGCAACGATGGGGCCATGGCCTACGTCGAGCAGGGTGACTTCAACCGGGACATGAACTACATCCCCGACCGGATCACGCGCGACGCGCGGGACGGCTGGCCGGTCGAGCCCGGCCGCTACCGGCTGGTCGCGGCGAAGGCGTGCCCGTGGGCGACGCGCGCGATCATCGTGCGGCAGCTGCTCGGGCTCGAGGACGTGATCAGCCTCGGCACCCCCGGCCCGACGCACGACGACGACAGCTGGACCTTCGACCTCGACGAGGGCGGCCTCGACCCCGTGCTCGGGATCCCGCGGCTCAAGGACGCCTACGACGCGCGCCACCCCGACTACCCGCGCGGCATCACGGTGCCGGCGATGATCGAGGAGTCCAGCGGCAAGGTCGTCACCAACGACTTCCCCTGGATCACCCACGACTTCTTCAGCGAGTGGGGCGACCACCACCGTCCCGGCGCCCCGGACCTCTGGCCCGCCGACGTCCGCGACGAGATGGAGGAGGTCATGCAGCGGGTCTTCACCGAGGTCAACAACGGCGTCTACCGCTGCGGCTTCGCCGGCTCGCAGGAGTCCTACGAGAAGGCCTACGACCGGCTGTGGACGGCCATGGACTGGCTGGAGTCACGGCTCGGCGACCGCCGCTACCTGATGGGCGACGCGATCACCGAGGCCGACGTACGCCTGTTCACGACGCTGGCACGCTTCGACCCCGTCTATCACGGGCACTTCAAGTGCAACCGGCAGAAGCTGACCGAGCTGCCGAACCTGTGGGGCTACGCCCGTGACCTGTTCCAGCAGCCCGCCTTCGGCGAGAACACCGACTTCGAGCAGATCAAGCAGCACTACTACGTCGTGCACTCCGACATCAACCCGACCGGCGTGGTGCCGAAGGGGCCCGACCCGGAGGTCTGGCTGACGCCGCACGGGCGGGGGTAGCGAGGGCGTCGGCATCCCGGCCATGTGCCGACACCGCGGCTTCCGAGGCGTTGCAGTGCCTCGGAAGCAGCAGGGTCACCGCTCAGCCGGGGAGCCATGCAGCCCTCACCACGACAGCTCCGAGCAGCGCTGCGCGTCCGACTCCACCTGCAGCGTGGCGTGCTCGACGCCGAAGTCGCGCTGCAGCATCCGGCCGGCGGCGAGGAGCACGGCGTCGGTGTCGCCGGTCGCGACCAGGTGGGCGGTGGCGACGTGCATGCCGGAGGTCAGGGTCCACAGGTGCAGGTCGTGCACGGTCGCGACGCCGGGCACGCCGCACAGGGCCGACTCGACCTCGGCGGGGTCCATCCCGGCCGGCGCGTGCTGGCCGAGCACGGCGAGCACCTCGCGGCCGAGCAGCACCGCCCGCACCGCGACGAAGACCGCGATCGCGCCGGCCACGAGGGTGTCCCACCAGCCGTCGCCGGTCCACGCCACGAGCAGCCCGGCCGCGATCACGCCGAGCGACCCGACGGTGTCGGCGACGACCTCGAGGTAGGCGCCCTTGACGTTGAGGCTCTCGCCGGCGCCGCCGCGCAGCAGCCCCAGCGCCACCAGGTTGACCAGCAGCCCGAGCGCACCGACGAGCAGCAGCGGCCCGGACGCCACGGAGACGGTGGAGCCGACCCGGCGTACCGGCCTCGATCCCGACGTACGCCGCCGCGCCCAGCATCAGCAGCACCGTCAGCCCGGACGCGAACACCTCCGCCCGGTAGGACCCGAACGTACGCCGCCCCGTGGTGTCGGCCCGGGTCGCGATCCGGGTTGCGGTGAGGGCGGCCCCGAGCGCGACCACGTCGGCGGCCATGTGGCCGGCGTCGGAGAGCAGCGCGAGCGAGTCGGCGGCCAGGCCGACGACCAGCTCGACGACGAAGAAGGACCCGACGAGCGCGAAGGCGACTGCGAGCCGCCACCGGTGGCGACCGCCCGCGTGACCGTGCCCGTGCCCGGTGCCCATGGCAGCAGCGTATCCGGCAGGCTGGGTGCATGACCGAGTCGCGGACCCCCTCCTGCTTCGACCTCCTCGACCGCCACGTCGTCGCCGGCCACGCCGACCGCGAGGCGCTGCGCGACGGGGCGCGGACGTGGAGCTATGCCCGGCTGCTCGAGGAGGTGGCGGCCTTCGGTGGGGTGCTGCGCCACTGCGGCGTCGTCGCCGGCGACCGGGTGGGGGTCGCGCTGCCCGACTCCGGGGAGGCCGTCGTCGCGGTGCTCGCGTGCGGCCGGCTCGGCGCCGAGCACGACCTGGGATCCGCCACCGCGAAGGTCGTGGTCACGGCAAGCAGCGAGCCGGGGGTGCTCACGGCCGCCGAGGCCGAGGTGGTGCTGGTCAAGCAGGTCCCCGGGGCGGAGGTGGAGCTGGTCGCGGAGCACCACCACGACTGGGAGGTCGTGATGCGGGCCGGCCGTACGGATCCGGTCGCCTGGCTGGAGGGCGCCGTGCTGACGCCGTACGACGCACGCACCGCCGCCCTCGTCGCGCCGCTGCTCGACGGCGGCACCGTCGACGTGGGCGCCTGAACGTCCCTCGGTTGGCGAGCGGGGCATCGCCGCCGGTACGTTTGACCGCACAGGTTGTGTTCCCCGTCACAAGCGGGGTCGCGACCACCAGCCCCGGCCCGGCGGAGACCCCGCGAACGCCGGTGACCTGAAAAGGAGTGCAGGTGACGAACGCAGGTTTCGGCCCCGACCTGGTGGAGGTCTTCGGACCTTCCCAGCAGGACGGCGGGCCCGATCTCATCCAGCTGCTGACGCCCGAGGGCGAGCGCGTCCACCACCCGGAGTTCGACCGCGACTTCTCCGCCGAGGAGCTGCGCGGCTTCTACCGCGACATGGTGCTGACCCGCCGCATCGACACCGAGGCCACCGCGCTCCAGCGCCACGGCGAGCTCGGCATCTGGGCCCAGCTGCTCGGCCAGGAGGCCGCCCAGATCGGCGCCGGTCGCGCGCTGCGCCACCAGGACTTCGTCTTCCCGACCTACCGCGAGCACGGCGTCGCCTACTGCAAGGGCGTCGACCCGCTGAAGCTGCTCGGCCTGTTCCGCGGCGTCGACCACGGCGGCTGGGACCCGTTCGAGAACAACTTCGGGCTCTACACGATCGTGATCGGCGCCCAGGCGCTGCACGCGACCGGCTACGCCATGGGCATCCAGCGCGACGGCGCCGTCGGCACCGGTGACCCCGACCGCGACGCCGCCGTGATCGCCCACTTCGGCGACGGTGCGTCGAGCCAGGGCGACGTCAACGAGGCCTTCATCTTCGCCGCCTCCTACAACGCCCCGGTCGTCTTCTTCTGCCAGAACAACCAGTGGGCGATCTCCGAGCCGATCGAGCGGCAGTCGAAGATCCCGCTCTACCAGCGCGCGCTCGGCTTCGGCTTCCCCGGCGTCCGCGTCGACGGCAACGACGTCCTCGCGACGTACGCCGTGACGCAGGCGGCCCTGCAGCGCGCCCGCGACGGCCAGGGCCCGACCCTGGTCGAGGCCTACACCTACCGGATGGGCGCCCACACCACGACCGACGACCCGACCCGCTACCGGCTCAGCGACGACGTCGAGAGCTGGAAGCTCAAGGACCCGATCGCCCGGGTCGAGGTCTACCTGCGCCGCAACGGACTCGTCGACGACGACTTCATCGCCTCGCTCAAGCAGGAGGCCGACGAGCTCGGCCACCACCTGCGCGAGGGCTGCAAGGCGCTGCCCGACCCGAAGCCGATGGACATGTTCGACCACGTCTACGCCGAGGAGACCGAGGAGCTGCGGGTGCAGCGCGAGGGCTTCGCCGACTACCTCGAGACGTTCGAGGGGAGCACGCGCACCGATGAGCGCCACGCAGAGGATCACGCTCGCCAAGGGCCTCAACATGGGGCTGCGCAAGGCGATGGAGGACGACCCCAAGGTCCTGATCATGGGTGAGGACGTCGGCAAGCTCGGCGGCGTCTTCCGGATCACCGACGGCCTGCAGAAGGACTTCGGCGAGGACCGCGTCATCGACTCCCCGCTCGCGGAGTCCGGCATCGTCGGCACCGCCATCGGCATGGCGCTGCGCGGCTACCGGCCCGTCGTCGAGATCCAGTTCGACGGGTTCGTCTACCCGGCGTACGACCAGATCGTGTGCCAGGTCGCGAAGATGCACTACCGCTCCAAGGGCAAGTACAAGATCCCGATGGTCATCCGGATCCCCTTCGGCGGCGGCATCGGCGCGGTCGAGCACCACAGCGAGAGCCCGGAGGCGCAGTTCGCGCACACGCCCGGCCTCAAGGTCGTGGCATGCTCCAACCCGATCGACGGCTACTGGATGATCCAGCAGGCCATCGCCTCCGACGACCCGGTGATCTTCCTCGAGCCCAAGCGGCAGTACCACGCCGACAAGGCCGACCTCGACGACACCGCGACCCCGGCGCCGCTGTTCACCAGCCGCGTCGTGCGCGAGGGCACCGACGCGACCGTGCTCGCCTACGGCCCGACCGTGAAGACCGCGATGGCCGCCGCCGAGGCGGCCGCCACCGAGGGCCGGAGCCTCGAGGTGATCGACCTGCGCACGCTCAGCCCGCTCGACATGGGACCCGTGCTCGACTCCGTACGCCGCACCGGCCGCGCGATCATCACCCACGAGGCGCACGTCAACCTCGGCATGGGCTCGGAGGTCGCGGCCCGGATCACGGAGGAGTGCTTCTACTCCCTCGAGGCGCCGGTGCTCCGCGTCGGCGGCTTCGACACCCCCTACCCCGCGTCGCGGATCGAGGAGGACTACCTCCCCGACCTCGACCGGGTCCTCGACGCAGTCGACAGGAGCCTGGCGTTCTGATGAGCGAGTTCAAGCTGCCCGACGTGGGCGAGGGCCTCACCGAGGCCGAGATCGTGTCGTGGAAGGTCAAGGAGGGCGACGTCGTCGCCATCAACGACATCATCTGCGAGATCGAGACCGCGAAGTCGATCGTGGAGCTGCCGTCGCCGTACGCCGGCACCGTGCAGGCCCTGCTGGTCGCCGAGGGCCAGATGGTCGACGTCGGCACCCCGATCATCGCGATCGGCGACCCGTCGACAGGCTCGGAGGGACCGGCGCCGCGCCCGCACCCCTCCCGCGACCCCCGCCGACGCTCCCGAGATGGAGATCGACCTCTCCAACCCGGCCGCCTCCGGCGGCGGCGAGGGCGAGTCGCTGGTGGGTCGCAACAAGGCCGACCGCGGTCCGATCCGCCGCGCCCGCAAGGGTGCGGCCTCGCCGACCTCCGAGGCCGGTGCCAACACCCAGCTGCAGCTGCAGGGCGCGTTCGCCGCCCGGCGGGCGCCCAGTCCGCTCCCGTGCACGAGTCCGACGAGCCGGCCGTCCCCGCGACCCCGGCCCGCGAGGTCTCCGACACCGCCGCGCCGGCCACCTCCCGCACCCTGGCCAAGCCGCCCGTCCGCAAGCTGGCCAAGGACCTCGGCGTCGACCTGGCGACCGTCACCGGCTCCGGTGACGGCGGCGTGGTCACCCGCGCCGACGTCGAGGCCGCCGCCTCGGGCGGGTCGGCCGCCCCGGTGGTCGAGGTGGTTTCGAGCAGGCTCAACCGACGACCTCGAGACCCCCGGGCACGGTCCGCGCGAGACGCGCGAGCCGATCAAGGGCGTGCGCAAGATGATGGCGCAGGCGATGAGCCAGTCGGCCTTCACCGCACCCCACGTCACCGAGTGGGTGACCGTCGACGTCACCCGCACCATGGAGCTCGTCGAGCGGCTCAAGGCGCGGCGCGAGTTCCGCGAGGTCAAGGTCAGCCCGCTGCTGGTGCTGGCGCGCGCGGTGATGCTCGCGGTGCGGCGTACTCCCGAGCTCAACTCGTTCTGGGACGAGGCGGCGCAGGAGGTCGTGGTCAAGCACTACGTCAACCTCGGCATCGCCGCGGCGACGCCGCGCGGCCTGGTCGTGCCGAACATCAAGGACGCCGACAGCCTGGGCCTGCTCGAGCTCGCGGACGCGCTCGGCGACCTGGTCACCGTGGCCAGGTCGGGCAAGACGCAGCCCGCCGACATGGCCGGCGGCACCTTCACGATCACCAACGTCGGCGTCTTCGGCGTCGATGCCGGCACCCCGATCATCAACCCGGGCGAGTCCGCGATCCTGTGCTTCGGCGCGGTCAACAAGCGGCCCTGGGTCGACGAGGCCACCGGCGAGATCGTGGCGCGGCACGTGACCACGCTGGCGCTGTCCTTCGACCACCGCCACATCGACGGCGAGAAGGGCTCCCGCTTCCTCGCCGACGTCGCCGGTATCCTCGAGGACCCCGCCACCGCCCTGCTCTTCTGAGGGCTGTGCCGAGGGCCTCGGGGACCACCCACCGCCGGACATGGTTGATCCCCGATCGCCAACATGCGCGGAACGCGCAAGTTGGCGAGACAACTGCTTGCATCACGCAGGTTCACCTGACACAGTGACGACGGTCACCTTCAGGAGGAACTCATGGACCTGCAACTCTTGCTCGCGCTGGTCGTCGGCATCGCGACGATCGTCGTGCTGGTGCTCCGCACCCGGCTCGACGCGTTCGCCGCGCTGTTGATCGCGGCGCTCGTCACCGGCTCGATCGCCGGCTCGGCCCCCACCGACACCATCACCTCGATCACCACCGGATTCGGTACGACGCTGGGCAGCATCGGCATCGTGATCGGCCTCGGCGTCGCGGTCGGCAAGATCCTCGAGGTCTCCGGGGGAGCCGACGCGCTCGCGCAGGCGTTCCTGCGTGCCTTCGGCAAGGGCCGCGAGCCGTGGGCCATGGGCTCCACCGGCGCGCTGGTCTCGATCCCGGTCTTCTGCGACTCCGGCTACGTGATCATGAACCCGCTCGCGCGCTCCATCGCCCGGGTCAAGCGCGGGGGCTACGTCACGCTGGCCCTCGCGCTGGGCTGCGGCATGACGCTCACCCACCACCTGGTCCCGCCGACGCCCGGCCCGCTCGGTGTCGCCGGCATCCTCGGTGCCGACCTCGGTGCGTTGATCCTGGCCGGCCTGCTGTTCTCGGTGCTGCTGCTTCCCGTGGTCGTCCTCTACGCGAAGTGGATGGGCCCGAAGCTGGAGTCCGAGGTCAGCGAGGAGGTGCGCGTCGCGGTCTACGAGACCGCGAGCGTCGGCTCCGGCAGCGGCGGGTCCGGCGGCACCGCCACGGCGTACGCCGACGGCGAGCCCCCCGCGGAGTCCTCGGACGACCGGCCGGAGCGCAAGCCGCTCGGCGCGTTCGTCGCGAGCCTGCCGCTGCTCGTCCCGCTGCTGCTGATCGTGCTCAACACGGCTGGCACCGCGATCGACCGGAACAACCAGGGCGTGCTCGGCCCCGAGGACGACTACACCGCGTCGGGCTGGGCCGCCACCCTCGCCTTCATCGGCAACCCGGTCGTCGCGCTGCTGATCGGCCTGGTGCTGGCCGTCTACGTGCTGCTGCCCAAGTGGACCCCGCGGGCCAAGGTCAACGGCTGGCTCGCGGACGCTGCCGCGTCGGCCGGTCTGATCCTGCTGATCACCGGCGCGGGCGGTGCGCTCGGCCAGGTGCTGCGCGACTCCGGCGTCGGCGACGCGCTCGCCGAGGCGATCGCAGGCACCGGCCTGCCGGGCGTCCTGGTGCCGTTCCTGATCGCCACGCTGGTCCGGATCGCGCAGGGCTCCGGCACCGTCGCCATGATCACCGCCGCCGGCGTCTCGGCCCCGCTGGTCGTCGGCCTGGGGCTCGACCCGCTGGCCGCCGCGCTCGCCTGCTGCGCCGGCTCGATGGTGTTCAGCTACTTCAACGACTCCTACTTCTGGGTCGTCACCCGCTTCACCGGCCTCGACGGCGTCGCGGCGATCAAGGGCTGGTCCGGCATCACGACCGCAGCCTGGGCCGGCTCGATCCCGCTGGTGCTGCTGGCCGGCTGGCTGCTGTGACCTCGAGCGGTGGGCGCGGCACCGTCCTGGTCGTCGCCGACGACCTGACCGGCGCCAACGCCACCGCTGCCGGGCTCGCCCGGGCCGGGCTCCGGGCGGTGACCGTCGCCGACGCGCACCACCCGGAGCTGGTTGCGGAGTTCGCGGGCCGCTTCGACGCGGTCGTGGTCTCGACCGACAATCGCCACGCCGACGCGGCCACCGCCGCCGAGGACGTACGCCGGGCGCTGCGGGCCGGCTGGCCCGCAGCCCTGGTCGCCAACCGGATCGACTCCACCCTGCGGGGCAACGTCGGGGCGACGACCGCGGCGCTGCTCGACGAGCTCTCGGAGCTGTCCGGCGGGCCGGTCGTCGCGCTGTGCGTGCCGGCCCACCCGGAGGCGCAGCGGCAGACCGTGGGCGGCGTCCAGCTGCTCGAGGGCCGGCGGCTCGAGGAGACCGAGCTGGCGCGCGACCCGCGCTCGCCGATCACCCGATCGGAGGTCGCCACGCTGCTCGGTGACCAGACCGACCTGCCGCAGCACGCGCTCCCGCTCGAGACCGTCACCGGCCCGGCCGCGGTGCTGGAGCAGGCCCTCGCGACCGCGGCGGCCGCCGGCGGGATCGTCGTCGCCGACGCGCTGACCCTCGACCACGTCGAGCGGGTCGCGGTCGCGGCCAGCCGGGTCCAGGGCGTCACCTGGCTCTGCGTCGACCCGGGCCCGGCGACGGTGGCCATGGCCCGGGCGCTCGGGCTGGGCGGCGGGACCGACGCCGCGCCGTACCTCGCCGTCAGCGGCTCCGCCACCGACCTCACCCGCCGCCAGCTCGGCCGGGTGCAGGCCTCCCGGCCGGTCCACCTGGTCCGGCTCGCGACCACCGCGGACGGCCACCCCGACGCCGACGCGACCACCGCACGGCTGCACGAGGCGCTGGCGAGCGCCGAGCCGGGCGAGCTGGTGCTGCTGGCCTCCGCGCTCGACGACACCGACCTGCTCGAGCCGGACGCCCGGGCCGACGTCCCCGCCGTGCTCGCCCGGGCCACCCGTCGCGCGCTCGAGGAGGCCCGGATCGACGGGCTCTACCTCACCGGCGGCGACCTCGCCGCCGCCTGCCTCGGCGAGCTCACCGCCGACGGCCTCGACGTCGCCGACGAGGTCGTCCCGCTCGCCGTCGCCGGCAACCTGGTCGGCGGCCCCTGGTCGGGGCTGCCGGTCGTCACCAAGGGCGGGCTGGTCGGCGACGACGAGACCGCCGTCGCCTGCCTGGCGTTCCTGGAGCAGTCCGCCCAGGCCCGCCGCCGTCACGTCCCACCCGCCCGCACCCGCACCCACTGACCCAGCTCGACATCCAGCTCGACCGAGGGAGACACCATGACCCGCACGCCCGTCCTCGCCCTGACCGTCGGCGACCCCGTCGGCATCGGCCCGGAGATCACCGTCCGCACGCTCGCGGAGTACGCCGGCACCACCGAGCACCACGGCATCGCGGTCGGTGACGCGGTCGCCGTACGCCGTGCCGTCGCAGCCACCGGCCTCGACGTCGAGGTCCGCGAGGTCAGCGGCTTCGACACCGCGCCGGCCGGCGAAGGCGTCATCGACGTCCTCGACATCGGCATCCTCGGGACCACGGAGCTCCCCTGGGGCCAGGTCGACAAGGACGCCGGCAAGGCCGCGGTCGTCGCGATCGAGGTCGCCACGAAGGCGGCGATGGCCGGCGACGTCGACGGCGTCGTCACCGGCCCGATCAACAAGGAGGCGATCTGGGCCAGCGGCAGCGAGCACCTCGGCCACACCGAGATGCTCGGCGAGCTCACCGGCGTCACCAAGCAGGACACGATGTTCGTCGTCCGCTCGCGGCAGAACCCCGACCACCACCTGCGGATCTTCTTCGCCACCCGCCACGTCTCGCTCCGCAAGGCGCTCGACCAGCTGACCCGCGACAAGCAGGTCGACTCGATCCGCAGGGCGCTGCAGGCGCTCGAGGTCTACGGCGTCGACTCCCCGACGCTCGCCGTCGCCGCGGTCAACCCGCACGGCGGGGAGAACGGCGCCTTCGGCCGCGAGGAGCTCGACGAGATCATCCCGGCGTGCGAGGAGCTGCGGGCCGAGGGGCTGCCGGTGCACGGACCGATCCCGGCCGACTCGGTCTTCCACCAGGGGCTCGAGGGACGCTTCGAGGGCGTGCTGTCGCAGTACCACGACCAGGGCCACATCGCCGCGAAGACCTTCGACTTCGACGGGACCATCTCGGTCACCGTGGGGCTGCCGATCCTGCGCACGTCGGTCGACCACGGCACCGCCTTCGACATCGCCGGCTCCGGGAAGGCCGACCACGGCACGATGCGCTCGGCGTACCTCGCGGCCGTCGACTACGCGCCCTTCGTGCCGCGGATGCGCTCGGCCTACGGCGTCTGAGGCCGACGGTTCCTGACATGAGCGAGACGCCCGCCGGCACCCGCGCCGGGACCCGAGCCCGGCACGCCGCGCTGGTGCGGCTGGTCCGCGAGGGCGTCACCGGGGTCGAGGACCTCGCGGCCGAGACCGGGGTGTCGGTCTCGACCGTGCGCCGCGACCTCGCCCGGCTCGGGCGCGACGGCGAGGTCGCCCGGACGTACGGCGGCGCGATGGCCACCGTGCCGTTCCACGAGCGGTCCGTCACCGACAGCGCGCAGGTCGCGACCGCCGCCAAGCAGGCGATCGCCCGGCTGGCTCGCTCGCTGGTGCCCGCCGGCGGCCGGGTCTTCCTCGACGCCGGCACCACCTGTGGGGCACTCGCCCGGCTTATCGCGGCCGAGCCCGACCTCGGCCCGCTCACCGTCGTCACCCGCGGCCTCGAGACGGCCGTCGTCCTCGCCGACGCCGAGCACGTCGACCTCGAGCTGGTCGGCGGGCGGGTGCGCCGGATGAGCCACGGCCTGGTCGGCCCGCTGGCCTCGCTGGCGCTGGAGCGGATGTCCTTCGACATCGCGTTCCTCGGCGCCGACGCGGTCGACCCCGCGCGCGGGGTGGGGGAGCCGACCGTCGAGGAGGTGCTGCTGAAGGAGCAGGTGGCCGGCCTGGCCCGGCGTACGGCCGTGCTCGCCGACGCCGCCAAGCTCGGCGCCGCCGCCCCCTCGTGGACCCGGATGCCCGGCCCCTGGACCCTCGTCTCCGACTCCGCCACCGACGACGTCCGTGCCGCCTGCGACGACTCCTCGGTCGAGCTGCTCACTCCGCCGCCGCGCGATAGTCCCTAACCGAACTGTCGTCACGCCCGGCGTGTCGCGACAGTCTCGGTAGGGACTATCCGACCGAGCGCCCTCTGGAGGCCGGTTGTGGAGAACCGGGTGTGAGGAGGAGCCCCGAGGGGTAGGACAGCACCCATGGGTACGACGTCAGGCGCCCCCGTCGAGGGGACCATGGTCGGCCCGTACCGCATCGTCCGCGAGATCGGCGGCGGCGGCATGGGGGTCGTCTACGAGGCAGCCGACGACGCGCTCGACCGCACCGTCGCGCTGAAGATCATCTCGCCCCACCTCGCCGAGGACCCCGACTTCCGCGACCGCTTCGTCCGCGAGGCGCAGGCGTTGGCCGCGCTCGACTCGCCGCAGGTCGTCCACGTCTACGCCCACGGCGAGGTCGACGGCCAGCTCTACCTCGCCACCCAGCTCGTGCCCGACGGCGACCTCGCCGCGATGCTCCAGCAGTACGCCGCCCCGCCGCTGCGCGTGGGACTCGACCTGGTCGCGCAGGTCGCGTCCGGCCTCGCCGAGGCCCACGAGGCCGGGATGGTCCACCGCGACATCAAGCCGGCGAACATCCTGCTGCGCCGCCGCGGTACCGCCATGAGCGCCTACCTCGGTGACTTCGGGATCGCCCGCCGCCTGCACGCCGAGGGCACCCACCACACCTTGACCGGCACCGTCGGCACGCCCTCCTACATGGCGCCCGAGCTCCACACCGGTGGCACGGCGGGCGTCGCCAGCGACCTCTACTCCCTCGGTTGCCTGCTCTGGGCGGTGCTCAGCGGCCACGCTCCCTACCGCGGCACGACGGAGTACCAGGTCGTCCGGGCCCACCTCGAGGCCCCGGTCCCCCAGCTGAGCGGCGACTCGCCGCTCGTCACCGACGTGAACCGGATCCTCCGCACCGCGATGGCCAAGGCCCCCGAGGACCGCTACCCGAGCGCCGCCGCGCTGCGCGACGACCTGCGCCGCACCCGGCTGTTGTCCGAGGTCACCCCCAGCCCCCCGCCGTCGCGGCGTACGCCGGTGCTGCTGGCGGCTGCCGTGCTGGCGTGCCTGCTCCTCGTGGGGGGCACCGTCTGGGCCGTGACGGCCGGAGGTGACGACGAGCGGGCCGTCCGGCCGGGGGCGAGCACCGCCCCGACGACGGACCCGACCAGCGATTCCCCGGCGACGGGCGCCCCGGACCGTGACCGCGCCATCGAGAGCATCACCACCGACCTGACCCAGCGCGGCGTCCTGACCCCGCGGCAGGCCCGCTGCACCGCGCGGACCTGGGTCGAGCTGGCCGGGCTGCAGCGGATGGCGGACGAGGGGCTGCTCGACGCGGACAGCGAGTTCGTCGACGTCCCGGTCACCGAGATCACCGCCCGCAGCCGCGCCATCGCGGCCGAGGCGACCATGGCCTGCGTCACCGGCTGAGCCGCTGTCGAGACCTACCCGAGCGCCGGCTGGTCCTCGCCGAGCAGGTGGTCCTCGAACAGCGGCGCCAGGTCGGTGCCGGACTCGCGCGACCACCAGCCGACGATCTCGTCGTACCCCGCGTTCTCGTTGTCCCGGCTCGCCGGCCACTCCCGCACCAGCCGGAAGAACGTGTCGTCGCCGACCTCCGCGCGCACGGCGTGCCACATCACGGCCGGCAGGTAGTAGACGTTGCCCTCGGCGAACGCGTCCCGGTCGTACGCCGCCGGCGGCCCGACCTTCGCGCGCTGCGCCGACCCGTCGGCCGACCAGGCAGCGATCTGCTCGTCGAGCGGCGTGCCGCCGTGCTCGGCCTCCCACATCGCCTGCAGGTACATCGTCATGCCCTCGTTCATCCACAGGTCGCGCCAGTCGCGCGGCGTGACCTGGTCGCCCCACCACTGGTGCACGACCTCGTGCACCAGCACCGGCATGCTGAACGTGTAGTCGGTCATCCCCAGCGTGACCATGGTCTGGGTCTCCATGCCGCTGGTGGAGTCGACGAAGAGGAACCCCAGCGTGTCGAACGGGTAGTCACCCAGCACGTCCTCGCTCCACGCCAGCGAGCCGAGCGCGTCCGCCTGCACCGCGCCCAGCCGCGACCGCGCCTCGCGCGGCAGCCAGACGCTGACCGGCACCCCCGAGGGCGAGTCCCGCTCCGAGGTCACCAGGTCGTCGAACGCCACGGTCACGAGGTACGACGCCGCCGGCTCGGCCAGGTGCCACCCGGTGACCCGGTCGCCGCCCTCGCGCCCGGTGAAGCGCAGCTCGCCGTTCGCGACCCCGACCATCGGCGCGGGCGACCGCAGCCGGAAGTCGTAGAGCGCCTTGTCGGAGGGCTGGTCGTTGACGGCGTACCAGGTGAACGCACCGTAGGGCTCCTGCGTCGTCCACACCGACCCCTCCGGCGTCGTCGTCCAGCCCAGCGCCGGCACGTCCGCCCGGGAGGTCGGCGCCGCGACCGGCTCCGGGGTGCCGGCGTACTCGAGGGTGAGGACGTAGCGCTCGTCGGCCGCCACCGGCGCCTCGACGACGAGCGCGTCACCGTCGCTCTGCCGGAAGTCGACGGAAGCCCCGTCGAGCACCACCGAGCGGACGCGCAGCGCCTCGGACAGCTCCAGCGGCACCTCGTCGGCGTCGTCGGTCGCGCGGAAGGTCAGCTGCTCGACACCGTCGAGGAGCCGCTCCTCGGGGTCCCAGTCGAGCGTCAGCCGGTAGTGGAGCGCGTCGACGAGCGGGTCGCCGACGTCGGGGTAGTAGGCGTCCTCGACCGGCTCGCTGAGACCCGAGTCGAGCTCCGACCCGCCCGGCTCGGGCTCCGCCGGTTCGACCGGGGTGGACGGCGCGGAGGAGGGGGAGGAGGGGGAGGAGGACGGAGCGGCCGGCGGAGACGCGGCCGGGTGCC
Source organism: uncultured Actinomycetota bacterium (assembly GCA_963754575.1). Lineage (GTDB taxonomy): Bacteria > Actinomycetota > Actinomycetes > Propionibacteriales > Nocardioidaceae > Nocardioides. Next base: position 85,046 of record CAVWGQ010000028.1, read on the forward strand.
CACCGCAGCCGGCGAGGAGGAGGGCGAGCACCGCCAGGCCGGCGAGCCCGAGCCTCACGCGTCCCCGCGCAGCATCGGGCGCACCAGCTTGCGACCGTGGTGGATCCGGGCCTTGACCGTGCCGAGCGGTGCGTCGACCAGTCGCGCGATCTCGTCGTACGGCAGGCCGTAGACGTCGCGCAGCAGCAGCGGCTCGACGAAGGCCGGGTGCTCGCGCTCGAGCGTCTCCATCGCCTCGAGCAGGTCGAGCCGGGTGCCGGCGATGACGCTGGTGGTGCGCGGGTCGGGCCGGTCGTGGAAGGCGTCGCTGACGCCGCTCGCGACGGCCTGGTTCTTCAGCCGGCGGTAGGTCGAGCGGGCGGAGTTGACCGCGACCGCGTGCATCCAGGTCGTGAACCGGCCGCGGCGGTGCCACGAGCCGATCTTGTTGGCGATGTTGATCAGCGCCTCCTGGCAGGCGTCCTCGGCATCGGCCGAGTAGGGCAGCACCCCGCGGCAGACGTTGAGGGCCCGCGGCCGGACCGCACCGAGCAACGCCTCCAGCGCGTCGCGGTCGCCGTCCTGCGCGCGCCGCGCGAGGTCGTCGATCTCGTCCGGCGTGGTCGCGTCCCACGTCCCGTCCCGAACCGCCATGCTCCGACCCTTCCCCCGTGACTGCGTGAGGTCCGAACATAATGCAGGCGTGTCCATGCCCTCTCGGATCGGTCGGTACGCCGTCAGGCGACGCATCGGCTCGGGCGGCTTCGCCACCGTGTGGCTGGCCTACGACGAGCAGCTCGACGCCGCCGTCGCGGTGAAGGTGCTCGCCGAGAACTGGACCGAGGACCACCACGTCCGGCAGCGGTTCCTCGAGGAGGGCCGCTTCCTGCGCAAGGTGGAGTCGCCCCACGTCGTCAGCGTGTACGACGCCGGCGAGCTCGAGGACGGTCGCCCCTACCTCGTCATGTCGTACGCCGACCAGGGCACGCTCGCCGACCGGCTCGAGCTCGACGGCCTGATGCCGGCGCAGGCGCTCGAGGTGGTCCGCCAGGTCGGGGAGGGGCTCTCCGCGCTGCACGAGCGCGGCGTGCTGCACCGCGACGTGAAGCCGGCCAACGTGCTGTTCAGGACCGTCGAGTCGCGCGACGGGGACCCGCGGGTGCGGGCGATGGTGGCCGACCTCGGTCTCGGCAAGGCGCTCGACATGTCCTCGCGGCTGACGATGATCGCCGGCACGCCCTCGTTCGTCGCGCCCGAGCAGGCGCAGGGCGAGCACCTCGACGCCCGGGCCGACCTCTACGCGCTCGGTGCGCTCACCCACCTGCTGCTCACCGGCCGGGCCGCGTTCCGCCACGCCTCGCTCTCCGACGCCGCGTCGCCCGGCCCCCCGCCCCCGCTCGCCTCCGACGAGCACCCCTTCGGACCGGCCGTCGAGGCGGTCGTCCACCGCGCGCTCGCGCCCGATCGCGAGGACCGCTGGCCAACGGTCCCGGCGTACGTCGAGGCCCTCACCGAGGCCCTCTCGCCGAGCCTGGCCGGGCCCGGGCCGCTGCCGCAGCCGTGGCTCCCGCTCGACCCCGACCTGACCCAGCCCGGTCCGCGGCCGAGCTCGTTCGCCGCGTCCGGTGACCTCCCGGACCCGACCCCGCCGCGTTCACGCACCCGGGCCCGGGTGCTGCTCGCCGTCGCCGCGGTGCGTCGCGCTGGTCGCCGGGGACGCCGGCGGCTACCTCGCGCACCGGGCCGCGGCGGCACGGTGTCCGCACGACGACTCGACCGGCGCGCTGCGGTCACCGTCCCGGAGAGCTGGACGACGGTGGCGAACGGGCAGTGGACGCCGCCCGACCAGGAGGACGCGCTGCCGGCCATCTCCGCGGGCACCGCCGGGCTGGGAGACCAGCCGTGGCGGTCAGGGGATCTTCGCGGGCGTGCTCGCGGTCGAGGACATGCCCGAGGAGCTGCCCGGCCACCACGACTGCGACGAGACCGCGACCCCGGTCAACGACATCGTCGGCGACGACGCGGTGCTGACCCAGGTCTCGACCGGCTGCCCCGGCGTGATCGTCGAGCGGGTGCGACAGGTCGCCATCGACCGCTATCTCTGGGTGCAGGTACGCAGCGCGGACCGGGCCACGGCCTACTCGGTGCTCGAGGACGTCTCCGCGCCCGGGTTCTGAGCCGTGCTCCGGCGCTGGGCTCGGGACGCTCGCCCCGCGGCACCAGCGGCGGCGGCGTCGTACGCCGGACGCGATCCGCGACCACCAGCTCCTCGATCCCGCGCTCGTCGACCAACCGACCGGCCCCCGCGATCTCGACGTCGCGCGGCCGTCGCCGACGAGGCTGACCCAGCGGATGACGTGTAGCGGCGGTAGCCGTCCAGGATGAGCTGACCGTGAGCGTGTCCTCGACTGCAGTCGAGCACCTCCAGGTCGGTCACCGAGTCGGGTCGAAGCGCGATCGGCCTCGCGCTGCGCGACCTGCTGGATCAGCGAGCGGTCGTCGTGAGGCTCGTCACGCGCACCGAGTAGGAGCCCGACGGGTGGCGGCCGGGCGGTCCAGCGCGCCTCGATGGTCCGTCGGCGAGGTCGGACGCGGCCCCAGCCGTCCGGTATCGGCACGACCAGTCCCTCGGACGCGTCGGCGGCCGAGCTTCTCGTCGTGGATCGCGAGCTGGTTGCCAGCGCCGAGCCGTCGCGGGTCGGGCTTGGTGTCCCCGGAGGGGTGTAGGGCAGCCGCGGGTCGGCCGCGGCCACCGGGGCGGGGGCTGGCTGACGACGCTCGGTCCGTCGCTCGGCCTCCGCCCACGCCCAGCCGCCGGCGCCCCCTGCCACCAGCAGGAGGAGCACGAGCAGCGTCCCCCGAATGCCCACGGGCCGATGGTAGGTGCTGCTGTGGTTGGCTGAGCGGCATGACCGCCGTCACACCCGACACCGACCTGTTCTCCCGCCACCGCGAGCGCCTCGACGCGGCCGTCGCCGCCTGCGCCTCGCGGGAGTACTACTCGGCCTTCAGCGAGTCCCCGTCCCCCCGCGTCTACGGCGAGACCGCGGCGGCCGACGGCCGGGCGGCGTACGACGCGTGGCTCGACGGCGACTTCCCGCTCTCGACCCCCGGCAGCGACGGCAGCGTCGCAGGAGAGCGGTCGCCCGTTCGGGATCGACCTCGGCGTCCGCTACCCGCGGGTGACGGACGTCGACGCGCTGCTGACCGCCGCCCGGGCGGGCATGCGCGACTGGCGTGACGCCGGCCCGGAGGGTCGCACCGGCGTCTGCCTGGAGATCCTCGACCGGCTCCACGCCCGGGTCTTCGAGCTCGCCAACGCCGTCCAGCACACCAGCGGTCAGGCGTTCGTGATGGCCTTCCAGGCCGGCGGCGCGCACGCGCTCGACCGCGCGCTCGAGGCGATCGCCTACGCGTGGACCGAGATGACCCGGACCCCCGCGACCGCCCGCTGGGAGAAGCCCGGCAAGCACCCGCTGGTCATGGAGAAGACGTTCACCGTCGTGCCGCGCGGCGTCGCGCTGGTCATCGGTTGCAACACGTTCCCGACCTGGAACTCCTGGCCCGGGCTGTTCGCCTCGCTGGTCACCGGCAACGCCGTCGTGGTCAAGCCCCACCCCGGCGCGGTGCTGCCGCTCGCGATCACGGTGCAGGCGTGCCAGGAGGTGCTGGCCGAGCACGGCCTCGACCCGAACCTGGTCACGCTGGCCGCCGAGGAGCCCAGCGACGGGCTCGCCGCGGTTCTCGCCGTACGCCCCGAGGTGAAGCTGGTCGACTTCACCGGCGGCAACGCCTTCGGCGACTGGCTCGAGGCGAACGCCACCCAGGCGACCGTCTTCACCGAGAAGGCCGGCGTCAACACCGTCGTGGTCGACTCGACGTCGAGCTTCGGCGCGATGTGCCAGAACCTCGCCTTCTCCTTCTCGCTCTACACCGGCCAGATGTGCACCGCCCCGCAGAACGTCTACCTGCCCGCCGACGGCATCGAGACCGACGAGGGGCGCAAGACCCCGGCCGAGGTCGGCGCCGGGATCGGGGCCGCGCTCGACAAGCTCCTCGGCGACGACGCCCGCGCCGTCGAGCTGCTCGGCGGGGTCGTCAACGCCGGCGTGCTCGAGCGGCTCGAGTCGGTCGGGTCGCGGGGCGAGGTGCTGGTGCCCTCGCGCACCGTCACCCACCCGGCGTACGCCGACGCCACGGTCCGCACGCCCGCCCTCGTGGGACTGCAGGCGGGCGAGGACGCCGACGTCTACGAGACGGAGTGCTTCGGCCCGGTCGCCTACCTGATCTCCACCGACGGCACGCCCGCGTCCGTCGACCTCTTCCGCGACACCGTGCAGCGCCACGGCGCGATGACCGCCTCGGTCTACTCCACCTCCGACGAGGTGCTCGACGACGTCCGCGAGGCCGCCCTCGACGCCGGCGTCGCGCTCTCGGAGAACCTGCTCGGCGGAGTCTTCGTCAACCAGTCCGCGGCCTACTCCGACTTCCACGGCACCGGCGCCAACCCCGCCGCCAACGCCTCGTACACCGACGGCGCCTACGTCGCCTCCCGCTTCCGCATCGTCCAGTCCCGCCGCCACGCCTGAGCGTCGAGCTGGCTCTCCCGAGCCACGGGGCGCCGACGAACGTACCGAACGAGGGTCGGTGGCCGACCTCACGCGGCGCCGGTGCAGTGGCAGCGCCGTTCGGTACGTTCGTCGACGGCCTTCTCGAGGACGAGCGCGCACGTGTGCGGGCTCGAACATCACGTCCTCCCAGGCGAAGCGCAGGACCAGCCATCCGTGCACGCCGAAAGTCGTGGTAGCGCTGGGCGTCCCGCCGCAGCGGCGGCCCGGTCGCCGTGCCACTCGAACGAGTCCGCCTCGAGGACGATCGCCCAGGCTCGGTCGACCAGGTCCGGGCGTCCGAGGAGGAGTGGGCCCCGTAGCGTGAGCTGCGGAGTCACCTCGAGGCCGGGGACGTCGAGGCAGATCGCCCGGAGGGTCGACTCGTTCGGGTTGGCCGAGCTCGACCGTCGGCGTGACGTGCGACCTTGCGCACCTGGGCCGACCCCGGCCCGCGGGCGTCGCGGGCCAGTGCGTCCAGCGTCGAAGGGTTGAAGCCGTCCCTCAGCGCTGAGTCCGCGATGCACAGCGCCTCGTCGAAGGGCAGGGTCCGCAGACAGTCGACCAGGGTCCGTTCGCGCGAGGTGACCAGGCTGTCGACGTCGTCGGGACCCAGCGTCAGTCGGTGCAGGTCGACGTCACGGACCCGGGCGGGCGTCAGCACCCGGTTCTTGGCGACGGCGACGTGGGGCCGCGCGGGCACCACCTTGACCTTCCAGCCATGGAGCAGGGCGGCGCTGGTGTGGCTCGCCACCCCGCCCAGCCGATGGGCGGCCACGACCGCTTCGTCCGCACCAGCCAGGGCGTACCTCCCCCGGGCCACCCGGACCACGTCCCCGGCGGCGATCGCGCGTTCGAGTGCCGCTCGCCCGGCGACCCGCACCAGGGAGCGTCGGGTGGCGACGCCCCCATCCGGTGCAAGCTCTCCAGGACCACGGCCCCAGCATCGCGCGGCGACCCGCCGATCGGCGCGAACGGTTCTCCCAGGGGCGGACCCGGCGGACCGCGGCGGACGGCGCCGCGCCCAGCCCGCCCCTAGCGTGTCGCCCATGACGAGCTTCCTCCTCCGCGACGCCCGTCTCGCCGACCTCGACGGCACCGGCGTGCCCGAGCACCCCGTCGACGTGCGGGTCACCGACGGCCGGGTGACCGAGGTCGGTCCGCAGCTCGCCGCCGACGGCGTCGAGGAGGTGGCCACGGACGGCCGCTGGCTGCTCCCCGGGCTGTGGGACCAGCACGTCCACCTGACGCAGTGGGCGCTCTCCAGCGCCCGGCTCGACCTGGCCTCGGCGCGCTCGGCCGAGCAGGCGGTGGCGATGGTCGAGGAGCGGCTGCGGGAGTGGCCCGACTTCGCGGTCGTGGGCTGGGGCCACCGCCCCACCGACTGGCCCGAGGACCCGGTCGTCTCCCGGCTCGACGCGATCGACACCTACGTCCCGATCGTGCTGATCGCCGGCGACGGCCACCACGCCTGGCTCAACTCGACCGCGCTGCTCACGCTGCACCTGTCGCTGCGCGAGGGCGTCGTCGCGGAGTCCGAGTGGTTCGCGGCGTACGGCCGGCTCGCGACGATCCTCGGCGACGACGGCACCGGTCCCGGAGGCGATCCTGCGCACCCAGCAGAGCGCCGCCGAGCTCGGCGTCGTCGGCGTCACCGACCTGGAGTTCTCCGGCGGGCCGCAGGAGTGGACGAACCGGTGGGAGGCCGGCGCGGGCCTGCTGCGCATCCGCGCCGCGACGTACGCCGACGGCCTCGACGACGTGATCGCCGCCGGGCTGCGAACCGGTGACGTGCTGCCCGGCTGCGACGACCGGGCCCGGATGGGGCCGCTGAAGATCATCAGCGACGGGTCGCTCAACACCAAGACCGCCTGGTGCTGCGAGCCGTACGCCGGCCCCTCACCGCTCGGCTTCCCCCACGGCGCGCCCAACCAGACGCCCGAGGAGCTGCGCGAGCTGCTCGGCCGCGCGACCGCCCACGGGCTGCAGGTCGCGGTCCACGCGATCGGCGACCGCGCGGTCGGGGAGGCGCTGGACGCGATGGCGCAGACGGGCGCCCGCGGCTCGATCGAGCACGCCCAGCTGGTCCGGCACGACGACGTGCGCCGGATGGCCGAGCTCGGCGTCGTCGCCAGCGTGCAGCCGGCCCACCTCATCGACGACCGCGACGTCACCGACCGGCTCTGGCCCGGCCAGGGCGAGCGCTGCTTCGCCTTCCGCTGGATGCTCGACGCCGGGGTCACGCTCGTGCTCGGCTCCGACGCCCCCGTCGCCCGGCTCGACCCGTGGCTGGCGGTCACGGCGGCCACGCACCGCTCGATCGACGGCCGCGAGGCGTGGTACGCCGATCAGGCGATCACGCTGCGCGAGGCGCTCGCCGCGAGCACCGACGGCTGGGGGACGGTCGCGGCCGGACACCCCGGCGACCTGGTGCTCGTCGACGAGGACCCGCTCGGGGACTGGTCGCTGCGGCGCGAGCCGCCGACGGTGGCGGCGACGTGGGTCGCGGGGCACTCGCGCACGACGCCCGCTGAGGTTTCGCGGGAGTCTCTGGGTGACTCTCCCCGGCGTGAGCGAGATGCGAGCAGACCGGCACCGGCGGCGTGTCCGCACCTCCCGTGGTCTACCTCCCCGTCGACGTCGACGCCGACGGCCAGGTCACCGACTTCAAGATGATCAAGCTGGGTGACGGGCGGATCGCGCTGCTGGGCTACACCGCCCTCGACCGCTTCATCGACGCCTGGGGCGAGCACCAGTCGTGGTTGCTCTTCGAGACCCGCAAGATCGACGAGATCCGCCAGGCGAAGCACTTCGACCTCAAGCTGCTCGACGTCGACGTCCCCGAGGAGTTCCGGCCGGGCCCGCCGCGGGAGGTCAGCGCATGACGCTGCGCCTCGACGCCGGCGCCGCGGAGGTGATCGCCGGCGGCCACGACGACGCCGCTGGGGCCATCGACGGTGCGGCCACCGGCGCCCCCGGTGAGGTCGACGCCGGCTACGGCGGGGCACATGTCACCGACATCCTGGCGGCCGTGAGCGAGACCGCCGGCGAGATCGCCGTGATCAACGTCGGCATCGCCAATCTGGTCCGCGACGTCGCCGACCAGCTCGGGCTGACCGAGGAAACGATCGCGGAGGAGTTCGACAAGATGGGGAGGCCGGGCGACTGATGCTGGACACCAAGGTCGAGGGCTCGCCCGCGGCGGTCACCGCCGCCGCCACCTGGCTGCGCGACACCCTCGCGAAGAAGGTCGCCGACGCCGGCGACCAGCAGCAGGACGCCCGCAACGACGCCCGCGGCAGCTGGGAGGGCGAGACCGCGTCGTCCTACCAGAACGTCGCCGGTGACGTCCTCAAGGCCAACGACAAGCACGAGGAGCGGGTCAAGCGCGCCGCGACCGCGCTCGACGACTACGCCTACCAGCTCAAGGACCTCGAGTCCGACATGCGCTCGATCCGCACCCGCGCGACCAAGGGCGGGCTGACGGTCAACGGCACGGTCATCTCGATGCCGCCCGACGTGCCGTCCACCGAGTTCGAGCCCGGGTCGGCCGAGGAGACGGCGTACAACACGGCGATGGCGAAGGTCGAGCTGTGGAACACGCTGGTCGAGGACGCAGCCACGGACTACGAGACGTTCGTGCAGTGGGTCGACTCCCACCTGCCGGCCGACGTGACGGACGCCAAGGAGAAGGACGGCTCGGACACCCTGTTCGGGACGATGCAGGAGCTGTTCCCCAACTTCGCCGCCGGCGCCGGCGCAGGGTTGACCGGCTTCGCGCTCACCGGCAAGGCGGAGGACTACAAGGCCCAGGCGCGCGAGTTCCGCCGCAAGAGCCGGGTCTCCGGCGACCCGCGGGTGCAGGGCCAGGCGGGTCGACCCGAGGGCAAGGCCAAGCTCGACGACCTGTTGGGCAAGGCCGAGTGGCTCAAGAAGGGCGGCCGGTTCCTCGGCGGTCCCGGCGGCATCCTGATCGACGTCTACTTCGGTGTCCGCGAGGGCCAGGAGACCGGCGACTGGACCCGCGTGGCCCTCACCACCGGGACGTCGATCGCGGTCGGCCTCGGTGTCACCGCGCTCGTCGCGGCCGGCGTCATCACTGCTCCCGCCTGGCTGGTCGTGGTCGGTGCGGGCGCGCTCGCGGCCGGTGCCGCGTGGGCGGTCGGTCAGGTCTACGACAACTGGGACGACATCACCGACTGGACCGGCGACCGGGTCGACGACGTCACCGAGTTCGCCTCCGACACCTGGGACGACGCGACGGACGCGGTCGGGGACGCCTGGGACTCGGTCACCCCGTGGTGAGTCCCGCCGAGCAGGTGCGGCTGGTCCCGCGGTGGTACGCCGCCGTGGTCGTCGTCCTCCTCGGGATCTTCACGCTCGTCTTCGCGCTCACCGGCGCGCTGGCCGACGGCGGGGTGATGAGCCGGTCGATCCTCGGGCTGTCGATCGTCACCGGCCTCGTGCTCGTCTCCGCCTGCTCCGCGTTCGTACGCCGCCGGCGACCCCGGGACCCGGTGGTGACCGCGGACGGGTCGCGGGTCTTCCTCTCGCCCGCCGCCACGGTGTGGCCGCTGGTGGGGGCGCTGGTGGTGCTCTACGTGGTGGTGGCGATGTGGGCGTTCATCGCGGTGACCGACTTCTCGGAGCTGGAGTCGCCGGGGTTCTCCCTGGTCGCGATCGTGGGCGCGCTCGCAGGGCTGCCCGACATCGTGCGGCTGCTCACGGGCCGGCTCCACCGCTGGCGGCTGGAGCTCGGTCCCGACGCGCTCACCTACCGCGGCTACCGCACCGACCTGACCGTGCCGTGGGCGAAGGTCGGCCGCGCCACGATCCAGGCGAAGTCGCCGGCCGGGGTGCGGGTCAACGTCCGGGGCGAGTCGAAGGACCCGGTGATCCCGTTCGTCGCGTTCGACGTCCCCGCCGAGCAGCTGGTCGAGGAGATCGGCCGGGCGAAGGCCGCCGCCCGCCGCTGACGATCCCGCGCGCCCGGCCGCGTGAACTTCGTGCGCGAGCCTGTGACTTCGTGACGGTTGTTTCCCGTGCCAGGTCACGGTTTCCCCGCCTGGGCGGGGAAACCACGACCCTCACGCCAGCGCGAGCACCAGCGCCAGCACGGTGGCGGGGTCGTCGAGCGCGTCGCCGTACAGCTCGCGCAGCTGCCCCATCCGGTAGCGCACGGTCTGCGGGTGCACGAAGAGGTCGGCGGCGACCTCGTCGCGTCGGCCCTGGTGGAGCAGCCAGGAGCGCAGCGTCGCCTCGAGCTTCTCCGCCGTCGCCGGGCGTACGTCGGCCAGCGGGGCGAGCGCGCTGGTGCGCAGGTCGGCCAGCGCTTCGGGGTCGGCCGTGACGACCAGCGAGGCGAGGTGCTGCTCGGTGTCGACCGCCTCGGGGCCGCGGCGCAGCGCGAGCCCGCGCACCGCCCGGGCGTAGGAGGACCGCACGTCCTGCCACGGCCGCGCCGGTCCGACCACCGCGTGCCGGTCGGCGACCATCCGCAGCAGCCGGCCGCGCGAGCGACCGCCCATGTCCGGCACCAGCACCACGCCGAGCCCGTCGGGCAGGCCGTGCTCGCTCGCGGTCAGCGCGGTCGAGGGCACCAGCCCCAGCACCGGCCGGACCTGCGACTCCGGCAGCACCACCGCGGTCAGCGTCCTCGGCGGCGCCCAGTCCGCACGCTCGGCGGACTCGGTCAGCGCATCGGCGGCGTCGCCGCGCAGCAACGCGGCCGCGAGCCGCTCGAGGAGGCGCTGCCGCACCCGACCGGTCGTCTCGAGCTCGTCGGTGTGGCCGGCGACCGAGGAGGCCGACAGCTCGTCGATGTAGGCGAAGACCATCTCCGCGAAGGACGCGACCGTCGCCGAGGAGACCCCCGCCTGGACCGCGGTGGCCGACAGCTCGCGCCACGCCACCCGCGCCCCCACGCGGTACGCCGCCAGCAGCGCGTCGGCCGACCGGCCGGTCCTGGCCTCGCCGCGGCCCAGCGCGTAGGCGCCCTCGACGGTGGGGGAGAGCGGCGTACCCGGGTCGATCGTGCGGCCCGCGACCCGCAGGAACCCCGCCAGCGCCATCTGCACCGCCTGCTCGATGGTCGCGGCCATCTGCTCACCCATGCCCTCGCCGTACGCTGGCACCTCCTCGCGGACCGCGGTGACGGTGTGGCCGGCGACCTCGGGCAGGGTGCCGCGCAACAGGTCCACCAGCTGGCGGTCCAGCGTGACCGGCGCACTCACTTTGTTCTCTTCGAACAAGAACAAGCATCAGATTCACGTGTCACGGTCATGAATTGAGGGTACGCCTCAGTCAGGCTAGAAGCCATGCGGACATCACTACGAACCCGGGCGACCCAGCTCGCCGAGGCGGTCACCACACCGCTGGTTCCCGCCGACTTCCTGGACCTCTTCGCCCCGCTGCGCCGCGGCGCGGACCTGCGGGGCCGGATCGAGCAGGTCATCCCCGAGACCCGCGACGCGGCCACCCTGGTGATCCGCCCCGGCGCCGACTGGGCCGGGCACGTCCCGGGCCAGTACGTCCGGATCGGCATCGACGTCAACGGCGTCCGCCAGTGGCGCGCCTACTCCCTGACCCACGGCCCCCGCGCCGACGGCCGGATCGCCGTCACCGTCAAGGCCGTCCCCGACGGGCTCGTCAGCCACCACCTGGTGCACGACCTCGAGCCCGGCACGATGGTCCACCTCGAGCAGGCGGCCGGCGAGTTCGTGCTGCCCCTCGAGGGCGGCCCCGGAGAGATGAAGCTGCTCTTCGTCACCGCCGGCTCCGGCATCACCCCGGTGATCGGAATGCTGCGCAACCTGTTCCCGTCGACCGACGAGGGCGTGCTGCGCCCCGGCCGCACCGCGGCGTACGACGTCACCGTCGTGCACGTCGCCCCCACCCGGCCCGACTCGATCTTCCTGCGCGACCTCGAGGCGCTCGACGCCGCCGGCGCGATCACCCTCGTCGCCCGCTACGACGACGTGCACGGCGTGCTCGACGTCGACGAGCTGCCCGCGCTGGTGCCCGACCTGGCCGAGCGGACCACGCTCGCCTGCGGCCCGGCCGGCCTGCTCGACGCGCTCCAGCACTTCCACGACGACAAGGGACTGACGCTGCTCACCGAGCAGTTCCGGACCACCCGCGTCGAGCCCGGTGACGGTGGCAGCGTCACCTTCGCCGACGGCCGCACCGTCGTCGCCGACGGCGCCACCCCGATCCTCGAGGCCGCCGAGGAGTCCGGCGTGCTGATGCCGAGCGGCTGCCGGATGGGCATCTGCTTCGGCTGCGTGCTGCCGATGACCGAGGGCAGCGTCCGCGACCTCCGCAACGGCGCCATCACCACCGCTGTCCCCGGCGAGAGCGGCGCCATCAAGATCCAGACCTGCATCAGCGCCGCCGCCGGCGAGTGCCACCTGAGCCACTGAGGAGAATCACATGACCGTGATCCAGAAGAAGCCCGAGAACCCGATCGCCCACCTGAGCGCCGACGACATCGAGCAGCTCGGGCGCGAGCTCGACGCGATCCGCCAGGAGATCCTCGACTCCCGCGGCGCCGACGACGCGGCGTACATCCGCCGGATGATCAAGACCCAGCGCGGCCTCGAGCTCGGCAGCCGCGCGGTGCTGCTGTTCAGCATCTTCCCGCCGGCCTGGCTGGTCGGCACCGCCGGCCTCTCGGTCTCCAAGATCCTCGACAACATGGAGATCGGCCACAACATCCTCCACGGCCAGTGGGACTGGATGCGCGACCCGAAGATCCACTCCACGACGTGGGAGTGGGACATGGCGTCGCCGTCCGAGCAGTGGAAGCACTCGCACAACGAGCTCCACCACACCTACACGAACGTGATCGGCAAGGACAACGACCTCGGCTACGGCATCATGCGCGTCGACGAGGACCAGACCTGGGCGCCGTTCCACCTCGGCCAGCCGGTCTGGTGCTTCATCAACGCGATGTTCTTCGAGTACGGCATCGCCGCCTACGACCTCGACCTCGGCGCGGTCATCAAGCGCAAGCAGACCAAGGACCCCGACTTCCAGCGCCGCGCGAAGGAGGTCCTCGGCAAGATCCGCAAGCAGGTCACCAAGGACTACGTCGCCCACCCGCTGCTGTCGCTGCCGACCGGCTCCTTCCTGCCCACGCTGGCGGCGAACTTCACCGCCAACATCGTGCGCAACCTGTGGAGCAACTCGGTCATCCTCTGCGGCCACTTCCCCGAGGGCGTCGAGACCTTCGAGAAGCGTTCGATCGAGGGCGAGACCAAGGGCGAGTGGTACGTCCGGCAGATGCTCGGCAGCGCCAACATCTCCGGCTCCAAGGCGCTGCACACGATGACGGGCAACCTCAGCCACCAGATCGAGCACCACTTGTTCCCGGACCTGCCGTCCAACCGGTACGCCGAGATCGCCCCGAAGGTGCAGGCGCTCTTCGAGAAGTACGAGCTGACCTACCTCACCCGGCCGATGCCGGCGCAGGTCTACTCCGCCTGGCACAAGGTCGTGCGGCTCTCGCTGCCCAACGGCTGGCTCGCCACGACCCACCGCAAGAACCTGCCGCGCCAGATGAAGGCGCTCTACAAGATGACGACCGGCAGCCGCCGCGAGCGTCGCGCGATCCAGGTCGCGCTCACCCGCGAGGCGCGCCAGGCCGAACAGCGGCTGGCTGCCTGACGGTTCCCACCCGCCGCGGCCACCAGAACTTCTCGCCGAGCCCGAGGTTGAGGGCCGGGACCAGCACGGTGCGCACGAGCAGCGTGTCGAGCAGGACACCGACGAAGATCACGATGCCGAGCTGGGCGAGCACCACCAGCGGCAGCACGCCCAGCACCGCGAAGACCGCGGCGAGCAGGATGCCGGCGCTGGTGATCACGCCACCGGTGGCGGTGAGGCCACGGAGCATCCCCTCGCGCACGCCGTGCTCGCGGCCCTCCTCGAGCGCCCGGGTCACCAGGAAGATGTTGTAGTCGACGCCGAGCGCGACCAGGAACAGGAACGCCAGCAGCGGTACGCCGACGTCCATCGCCGCGAAGCCGAAGATCCCGCTGAAGATCCACCACGAGGCGCCGAGCGCCGCGAAGTAGGTGCCGACCACGGTCGCCACCAGCAGCAGCGGCGCGACCACGGAGCGCAGCAGCAGCCCGAGTCCGACGAGCACCAGCACCAGGATCAGCGGGATCAGCAGCAGCCGGTCGCTGACCGCGGCGTCCAGCTCGTCGACCGACTGCGCCTCCGAGCCGCCCACCCAGGTGTCGTCGTACGACGCGAGCGCGCTGCGCAGGTCGACCACCGCGGCCTCGGCCTCGTCGCTGCCGGCGGCCGCGTCGAGCACCACGTCGACCCGGGTCAGGCCGTCGGCGGAGGTCGACTCCCGGGCGGAGGTCACGCCGTCCGACTGCTCCGCGGCCTCGACCACCTCGGCCGGGTCGGCGCGGGTGAGGACGACCGTGGGGTCGACGTTGCCGGCGGGGAAGGACTCGCCGAGCCGCTCGGCGGCGGTGATGGACTCGGGGGTGTCGAGGAACTGCTCGGACTCCGAGAGCCCCTGCTGGACCTGGGTGATGCCGGTCGCGAGCCCCGCCACGATCAGCACCGCGACGGCGGCGAAGACGGCCGGCCGACCGGCGACGCGGTCGCCGAGCCGACGCCACAGCGAGGTGCGGGAGTCGACGAGGGCGGGCTGGCCCACGCGCGGGACCAGCGGCCAGAAGACCCAGCGGCCGAAGAGCACCAGCGCGCACGGCAGCACCAGCAGCGCGAAGGTGGCGGCCACGACCACACCGATCGCGCAGGCCAGGCCGAGGCCGCGGGTCGTGGGCACGACCGAGAGCAGCAGCGTCAGCAGGCCGAGCACCACGGTGGTGGAGCTGGCGAGGACGGCCTCGGCGGTGCCGCGCACGGCGGTCGCCATCGCGACGTACCGCGACTCGTGGCGGCGCAGCTCGTCGCGGTAGCGGGAGATGAGGAGCAGCGCGTAGTCGGTGCCGGCGCCGAAGACCAGCACGCTGAGGATGCCGACGGTCGACTCGTCCCAGGTGACGTCGAACGCGGCCATGCCGTGGGTGGCGAGGACGGCCGCGAGCCGGTCGGCGGTGCCGACGACGGCGAGCGGGACCAGCCAGAGGAAGGGGCTGCGGTAGGTCGCGATCAGCAGCACCGCGACCACGGCCGCCGTGGCCGCGAGCAGCGTGAAGTCGGCGCCGTCGAAGACGCCCGCGAGGTCGGCCTGGATCGCGGCCGGTCCGGTCAGCTGGCCGGTGACGCCGTCCGGGACGGCCTCGCCGAGCTGGTCGCGCAGCTCGCCCACCGCGTCGGCGACCTCGGTCGCGCCCTCGGCGGTCACCGGGAGGATGCCGAGCGCGGCGGTGCCGTCGTCGCTGACCTGCAGCTCGGCCGGCGGCCCGCCTTGACCGACCAGGTCGGCGTACACCTGCTGGAGCTCTCCGATGGCCCCTTGGTCCAGCTCGCCCTCATCTGCGGTGAACAGCACCAGCGCGACGGAACCCTCGCCGCTGGGCAGCGTCTGCTCGAGCTCGGCGACGGTGGTCGAGTCGTAGCCGTCGGGCAGCGCGTCGGTGACGGTGGGGGTGCGCTCGGCCTCGCCGATCGCGCCGATCAGGGCACCGGAGAAGAGCAGCGCCAGCAGCACGACGCCGATCGCCAGCACCGGTCGCAAGAGGCGGGGACGGGTCTGGGTCCGGGACATCGTGCGCTCCTGGGGTTAGGCTGGTGGTTCAGCAAGTACGTAAGCAACTTAACTAAGTTGGTGAGCGAAATCCACTCCGGCGATCGGTTGACCACGTCGAACGTCGAGGGCGCCCTCGACACCTCGACGTTGCAGCCGGCTGCGCGAGCTGCTCGACGTGGCGCAGCAGAGCGGTCCCGCGGTGGCGCGGAAGGCGGACCTCACCCGCACGGAGCTCACCGCGCTCGAACACCTGATCCGGCAGGCGTGGGGTCCGACCGAGCTGGCCCGCCACCTGGGGGTGACCTCGGCCGCCGCGTCCGGGATCGTCGACCGGCTGGTGGCCCGCGGCCACGTCTCGCGACAGCCGCACGAGGCCGACGGTCGGCGTACGCAGGTGGTGCTGACCGACTCCGGCCGCGCCGAGGTGCTGGGTCACCTGATGCCGATGTTCACGGCGCTCGACGAGCTCGACCGCTCGCTGTCCGAGGACGAACGGGTCGTGGTGGAGCGCTACCTGGCGGGCGCGATCGAGGCGATCCGCCGCGTGCTCTGAGTCGTCGGCCTACGTCCGGAGTGGGACTGTTCCGCCGTGGTGGAGTCGTCGGTGGTGGTGTCCGCAGTAGGGGATGAGGTCGGTGAGGTCGGTCCTGGCCGCCGCTGGCCCAGGGTTGTCGGTGGTGGAGCTCGCACCAGGCGTAGGGGATGTCGCAGCCGTCGGCGGCGCAGGTGGGGTGGCGGGTGGCGGCGGCGAGGCGTTGGGCCTGGTTGAAGAGGCGTTTGGTGCGGCCGAGGTCGAGCGGGAGGCTGGCGCCGTCGAGGACGGTGGGGACGAGTCCGGCCTGGCAGGCGAGGCGGCGGGCTTCGGCGGCGGAGACGAGGTCGCCGGTGTCGAGGCCGGCGGACTTGAGCTGGCCGCGCAGGGTGTCGAGGTCGAGGGTGACGACGACGGTCGCGGCGACCTTGTGGTGGAGGTGGTCGGTGGGGAGGTGCTCGAGGAGGTCGGCGAAGGCGAGGCCGCGGGCGTGGGCCCAGTCGGTGACCCGGCTGCGCGCGCCCGTCGTGCGGGTGCGTCGGGGTGCGGTCATGGCGTCGAGGATCTTCTTGAGGATGTGTGCGGCGAGGGTGGGGACGCGGAAGTGGCCGCTGGTGGTGCCGTCGCCGTGGTCGTGGAGGGTGATCCGGGCCTGGGCGCGGGCGGTGTCTTCCTCGTCGGCGACGAGGTGGTCCTCGTGGGCGTCGACGACTCGTGGGTCGGGTTCGACGGCCTCGATGGCGCGGCGGGCGACGCGGCGCAGCTGGACGGGGTCGAGTCGTGTGGCCTTGCGGACCAGTGATTCCTCGACGGTGTGGCGCTGCTGGTCGGTGAGTCCGGCGGGCAGGCGTGACATGGCGTGGGAGACGACCGTGGCGTGCTCGGTGGCGATGGCGCCGACCTCGAGGGCGGCCTGGGTGGTGGGGAGGTCGGTGTCGAGGGACTCGGCGAGGCCGGCGTCGCGGGAGCCCTGGGCGGAGCCGCTCCTGGTCTGCTTGGAGAGCCAGTCGCCGGTGGAGCGGGCTCCGGACTGGTGCGGGACGTCGTCGCGGGCGGCGGCCGCGACGACCTTGAGCTTGAGCGCCTGCAGCCGGCGTACGGCCCGGTCGACCTCGGTGACGACGCCGGCGTACTCGTCCGGGTCGAGGGTCAGTGGTCCGAGTCCGGCGAGCCCGTCGAGTGCTTCGTGCACGCCCGCGACCACGACGCCGGGGTGACCCGGGTCGGGGTGGAGGTCGAGGACTGCTGACATGCCTCGATTCTAGTCGAACACGTGTTCGAACACCAGAGGAGAATCCGGGTTGTGGAAGGCCTCTTGCGACGGATCAGTTGCCGAAGCGGACCACGGTCAGCGCGGAAGGTTCCGGTTGCCAAGATCCCTCGCTGCCATGCCGGTGACGGCGTCGGCCTCGCGTGCGCGAGCCACGCAGCAGCGGCCGCCGCGGACGAAGTCGATGCCATCGACGTGAGTGTTCGGTGGGAGGGATTCCTGGGCTGCTCCCCAGATGACGACGACGGGCGTGACCGGTGCGGTGTTGGCCCTCGCGCGGTGCCGAGCCCCGCCCTCCTTGGTCAGCACGCTCCGGGCGATCCCCTCGGCGCGCACCCGCATGCGGTGGGCTGACGAGCCATGTCCTGCGCGTCACCGGCCGATTTCGCGACGTGGAGGAAGCCGACGAGCCGACCACGACGGGTCACCACGAGAGGCGAGGTCGCGGTAGCTGAGGTCGATGCTGTCCACCCAGCGACGATAGGGCCGGCGTAGACGACAAGGCCGGTGAGCGCACCCCGACGGCCCCGCCGGCGCCGCTGCGGCGCGAACCCGCGTGGCGGAGAACGTCCGCCATCGGCAGGTGGCAGGGGCGGCAGCCCGACGACCTGGACGCTACCGGTCCGCGACAGAGCGGGCAGGTCAGGGCTGCGCCGGCGAAGCGGCTCTCGATGGACACGCGGACACGGTAAGGAGGAAACCCCGCCCGCGCAGCGGAATACGTCGGCGTCGCCGATGACTTCGGCACCACCAGGTGGTCCACTCACCCATGGCCACCGTCGACGACGTCCGCCCCCTCGGCAGCGAGCTGGAACGCTCGTACGAGGTGTTCGTGCGCGGCCGGCTCAAGTTCCGGGTCGGGCAGATCGTCTACGTCGCGTTCGACCTCGACGAGACCGTGATGGGCTTCGCGTTCCCCAAGGAGGAGCGCGACGCGCTCGTCGCCGGTGAGCCGGCGAAGTTCGAGCAGCCGCCGTTCAGTGACCTGCGCTTCCACTGGGTCCACACCCGCCTCGCGGCTCTCGACCCGTCCGAGGCGCGGGAGCTGGTGGTGGACGCCTGGCGGATGGTGGTGCCGCAGAAGCTGTCTCGGGCGTACGACGAGCGCCACCCGGACGGCCCCGGCTAGAAACGGCCAGCACGGCTAGAGCGCGGCGTCGACCAGCCCCTCCAGCACCTCGATCACCGGCCACGCCCCCTCGCTGCTGTTCCCGAGCACGCTGACGGTCGTGGCGGAGTCCACCAGGTGAGTCGAGCGGAAGGACGCGCCCGCGTCGTACCCCTCGAGGATGAGCGCGTTGCCGGTGGAGTGGAGGAACAGGCCGAGCCCGTAGCGCTTGTCCTCACCGGGCACGTCGTGGCGCTGGGTCGTCATGAGCGCGACGGTGGCCGGGGACACGATCGCACCGGAGAGCAGCGCGAGCCAGAAGCGGTGCAGGTCGTCGGCGGTCGTGAAGAGGCCGCCGTCGCCGTTGCCGAGGACGGGCAGGTGGAGCGTGTTCGCGAGGTCGCCCTCGGCGTGCACGTAGCCGAGCGCAGCGTTCCCCGGCAGCGCGTTCATGGGCAGGAAGTCGGTGCGCGAGAGGCCCGCGGGCGAGAGCACGAGGCGACGTACGACGTCGTGGTACGCCGAGCCCGTCACCCGCTCGAGCAGCACGGCGAGCACCATGTAGCCGCCGTTGCAGTAGGAGAACCGCTCGCCGGGCGGGAACTTCTGCGGGTGACCGTCCAGGGCCGGCAGGAAGGCCGCCGCGGTGGTGAGCGTGTGCACCGGCACCGGCAGCACGTGGTCGGCCGGCTGCCAGTCGCTGTCCTCGTCGAGGTAGTCGCCGATGCCGGAGGTGTGGCCGAGCAGGTGCTCAACGGTCACGGCGTCGTCGATCAGGGGCAGGTCGTCACCCAGCAGCGGACGCACCGGCTGGTCGAGCCGCAGCCGGCCCTCCTCGACCAGCCGCAGCACGGCCAGCGCGGTGAACGTCTTGTTGCCGCTGGCGATCGCCGATCCGGGTGTCCACGCTGACGAGGTACGCCGAAGCCCCGGTGCGCGAAGCCCTCGCAGCGCTCGAACACCCGCTGGCCGGTGACGTGCACGGTCACCACGCCCGTGAAGGACTGCGCCGACGACGGCGGCCTCGAGCGCACCCGCGGGGATCTCCATCCACCGAGGCTAGGGGCGCAACCCCGCAGGAGGCGACCGGTTTCAGTCGAGGCGGGGCGCGGCGGTCGACCCGCGGACGACCAGCGACAACGGCAGCTGCACCGACCGCGACCGGCCGGTCGGGCTCGGCGATCGCGTCGAGCAGCAGCCGGGCGGCCTCGGCACCGATCTGCTGGTGGGGGATGGCGACCGTGGTCAGCGGCGGCGCGAGCTTGTCGAGGAACGGCATGTCGTTGAAGCCGACCACGCTCATCTCGCGCGGGCAGGCGATCGACCGCTCGGCGAACACGTCGTAGCAACCGAGCGCGATCAGGTCGTTGCCGGCGACGACCGCGGTGACGTCGGGGCGGGCGGCGAGCAGCTGGCGCAGCCCCGCCGCACCGGCCTCCTCGCTCCAGTGCGCGCAGGAGACGACCAGCGTCGGGTCGTTGTCGAGCTCGCGGTCACGGACCGCGTAGCGGAAGGCGCGCAGCCGGGTGACTCCGGTCGAGGTCGTCGTCCGGCCCGGCGAGGTGGCCGATCCGGTGGTGGCCGAGCCCGGCGAGGTGGGCGACGGCGAGCTCGATGCCGGAGGCGTCGTCGGGGGTGATGGAGGGGATGTCGACGCCGTCGGGGCGACGGTTGACCATCACCATCGGCACCCCCTCGCGCTTGAGCTGCTCCATCAGCGGGTGCTCGATCAGCGCCGTCGCCACGATCAGGCCCTCGACCTGGCGCGAGCGCAGCAGCTCGATCTGTGCCCGCTCGCGCTGCGGGTCGTTGTCGGTGTTGACGATCAGCCCGCTGTAGCCGGCCGGCTCGAGGATGTCCTCGATGCCGCGCACGATCGGCGGGAAGAGCGGGTTGGTCAGGTCCGGGATGACCAGCCCGACGGTGCCGGACTTCGCGGTCTTCAGACCGCGCGCGATCGGGTTCGGCCGGTAGCCGAGTCCCTCGGCCACCTTGATCACCCGGCGCGCCGTGTCTGCGTTCACCAGACCCCGGGTCGCGGGGTTGAGGGCGCGGGAGGCGGTCGCGGGGTGGACCCCGGCGGCGTCCGCCACGTCCCGGAGCGTGGGGGTCTGCACGGGAGGCATCCTAGGCCGTGCCTTCGGCCGGGCGCCGCCAGCGGTTCCGGGCCGCCCACGCACCGAGGCCGAGGGGTACGGCGAGCGCGGCGTACCCGCCGTAGACGAGGGCGAAGCGGCCCGCATCGGCGAGGTCGGCGACCACGACCGCCCCCACCGCGCTGCCCACGAACAGCGCTCCGGCGAAGAGCGAGACCACCACCGCACGCGTGTCGGGGAGCACCTCGGTCGCCCAGGTCTGCAGCGACGAGTGCATCGCCGACCACGCGATGCCGAGCAGTACGGCGACCGCCACGGCCACCGCCGGGAGTTGCGAGACGGCCAGCAGGGCGGTGCCCGCGGCGGCGCAACCGGCGCCGAGCAGGATCAGCCGGGCGGGGTGCCAGGCGCGGGAGAGCCGGCCGACCGTGGACGAGCCGACCAGCACGGAGAGCCCGTAGGCGCCGGTGACGGCGCCCGCGACCGTGGTGGAGGCGCCGGTGCTCTCGACGGCGGTGGGCAGCAGCGTCAGCGCGCCGAGCAGCACCGCGCCCTCGACGAAGGCGAAGAGCAGCACGAGCAGGGTGATCCGCGAGCGCCCGATCGACGCCAGCGACGCCCGCGCGGTCGCCCGCTCGCCGGCGACCTCCGGCTCGGGGAGCCGGGCCAGCGCGACCGCGAGCACCAGCGCCGCCGACCCGGTGAGCACGAAGGCGATCCGCCACGACGCGACGTCGGCGAGCAGCCCGGCGCCGGCCGACGCGGCCGCCGTCCCGACCGCGACCCCGACCATCAGCCCGGTGATCGCCTGCTGCCGGCGGGCCGGGGCGACGGTGTCGCCGACGTAGATCAGCGCCGAGGGGTAGGCCGCGCCGAAGAACCCGCCCGCCAGCCCGCGCAGGATGCCGAGCACCAGCACCGTCGGGCTGAGGGCGGAGGCCAGGCTCAGCAGCCCGGCGACGACGAGGCTGAAGCGCAGCGTCCGGACCCGGCCGTAGCGGTCGGACGCGAAGCCCCACAGCGGCTGGCCGAGCCCGTAGACGAGGAAGTAGGCGCCGGCGGCGGTGACGACGTGCGCCAGGGGCACGCCGAGGCTCGCGCCGATCGCGACCAGCATCGGCGGCATCGCGAAGCGGTCGAGCGTGCTGACGAGCGTGGTGACCTGGAGCAGCCGCAGTGCCGGCGGCCGCTCGCTCACCGGGTGACCACGAGGCCGGGGTCGTCCGCCGCCGCGGCGAGCACGTCGCGGCCGTCGACGACGCGCGGCAGCCAGTGCTGGCGCAGCCCGATCAGCGTCTGCAGCGCCGCGGGGTCGACCGCCCCGTCGGTGATCAGCCCGTCGCGTCCGGCCAGGCCGGCGGCGTACCGCTGGGAGAGCTCGAGGTCCAGGTCGAGCCGGTCGGCGGCGGCGACGGCCGCCTCGGCCATCAGCTCGCCGTCGACGATCCGCCCCGACGTCTCCAGCAGTACGCCGGCGAGCGCGTGTCCGGCCTCGAGGTGCTCGTCGCGCACGACGGCCAGCACGGTGCCGAGGTAGGGCGCGAGCTCCTCGCCGACCTCGGCCAGCAGCGCGCAACCGCCCGCCTCGGCGGACAGCTCGTTGCCGGCGCCGAGCATGGTCACGGCGCACTCCCCGGCCAGCAGCGCCTGCAGCCGCTTCGGGGTGGATCCGAGCTTGACCACCTCGTAGTCGTCGCGGGACAGGCCGTGGCGCTCCAGCAGCGTGAAGAGGGCGAGCGCGAAGCCGGAGCCGGGGACGTCGACGCCGACCTTCGCGCCGCGGAGGTCCTCGATGCCGAGGCCGGGGCGGGCCCAGACGCCGAGCCCGAGCCCGCGGTCGATCGCGGCGAGGATCCGGGCGTCGACCTGCTCGCCCAGCGGGTTCTCGGGGTCGAAGCGGTAGGCGAGGACGTTGTCGGGGCTGGTGAGCGCGAGCTGCAGCTCGCCGTCGATCAGCGAGCGGAACTGGGCGGGGGAGGACGGCACCGGATGCTCGTCGACCTCGAGGCCCGCCGCCGCCAGGGCGCCGGTGCGCCGGGCGACCTCGAGCAGGACGGAGGGGGTGAAGGAGCCGAGCGCGATGCGGGTCACGCGCCCGACCGTAGCGGATCGCGCACTCGATTGCAGCCGTGCTGCCATGGCAAGGATCCGATCTGGTAACGGATGTCGCTGTGACGCTTGACACAGCCTGAACGCCCGGGATACAACTGCGCGCAATCGATTGCGGGAGCGTGGCATGAACCAACGGCTGTCCACCGAAGGCGAACGAACCGGTCCGACCGGGGGTGATCACAGCGCGTCCCGGCGCGGCACCATCGCGGTGCGGGACGCGGTGAAGCGGTTCGACGGCGGGGTGCTGGCGGTCGACCACGTCAGCCTCGACGTACGTCCGGGCGAGTTCGTCTCGCTGATCGGGCCGAGCGGGTGCGGCAAGTCCACCCTGCTGCGCCTGATGGCCGGGCTGCTGCCGCTGTCCGACGGGGCGATCGAGGTCAACGGCACCGAGGTGACCGACGCCCGCCAGGACGTGGCGCTGATGTTCCAGAAGCCGACGCTGCTGCCGTGGCAGACCGCGCTGCAGAACACGGTGCTGCCG
This sequence comes from uncultured Actinomycetota bacterium, assembly GCA_963754575.1. Classification (GTDB taxonomy): domain Bacteria; phylum Actinomycetota; class Actinomycetes; order Propionibacteriales; family Nocardioidaceae; genus Nocardioides. The sequence goes on from CAVWGQ010000028.1 coordinate 107,915, forward strand.
GCCGCGCTGCAGAAGCGGGCAGGGGCGGGCCACCGAGGACCAGGCCATGGAGCTGCTCGACATGGTCGGTCTCGCCGGCTTCGAGCACACCTACCCCCGCCACCTCTCGGGCGGCATGCAGCAGCGCGTGGCCCTGGCCCGGCTGCTGATGGTCGGGGTGGAGATCCTGCTGCTGGACGAGCCGTTCGCGGCCGTCGACCAGATCACCCGCGAGCGGCTCAACCTGGAGCTGCTCAAGGTCCACGAGGCGGCGAAGGCGACCTCCGTGCTCGTCACCCACAACCTCACCGAGGCACTGCTGCTGGCCGACCGCGTCGTCGTGATGACCCCGCGCCCGGGCCGGATCTCCGACGTCATCGACGTGCCGTTCGCGCGTCCCCGCACCGCGGAGCTGGCCATGGAGCCCGAGTTCCAGAAGCTGGTGCTGCGCGCCCACGAGGGGCTCCACGGTCCGGGTGTCGACGACGTCGCGAGCAACGAGGGGCAGCGCTGATGGCCGCGAAGACCGTGTCGAAGGCCCGCCGGTTCCACGAGGCGGTGACCCCGCCCCTCATCTTCCTCGTCTTCCTGGTGACGCTGTGGAAGGTCGCGCTCTGGAACGAGTGGGTCTCGGACTTCGTCATCCCCCACCCCGAGGACGTCATCTACTCGTTCTTCGACCTCGTCTTCAGCGACATCATCTGGGACGACACCGCTGCCACGTTGTGGGAGACGGTCGCCGGATTCTTCCTCGGGGCGGTGATCGCGCTCGGTCTCGCGGTCCCCTCGGGCCTGTGGCCGACGATGCGCAGCATGCTGCACCCCTACGCGATCGGGCTGCAGGTCACGCCGCGCATCGCGGTCGCGCCGATCATCATCGCGTGGGCCGGCTTCGGCTACAGCTCCAAGATCTGGATCGCGGCGATCATCGCGTTCTTCCCGATCTACGTGAACGCGCTGACCGGCATCCTGACCGTCGACGAGGAGTCGCGGGAGATGTTCCGCTCGCTCGGCGCCAGTCGGTGGCAGCTGTTCAGCCGGCTCGTGGTTCCCAGCTCGCTGCCGATCCTCTTCGCCGGGCTCAAGACCGCCGCCGGGCTGGCCCTGGTCGGCGCGGTCGTGGGCGAGTTCATCTCCGCCCAACGTGGCCTCGGCGTGCTCGTGCAGCAGTTCAGCTATCAGCTCGCAGTGGCCGACGCGTTCGCCGTGATCCTGATCCTGATGTTCATGGGTCTCCTGCTCTTCGCGGTCATGGAGTGGGTCGAGCGACTGACCGTCTTCTGGCTGCACGACGCCCGCCTGGTCGCTCGCACCCGCAAGCGGCAGGCGAGGGCGCAACGCGCCCGCGAGAAGTCCACTCCGTCGTCGGGTCCGACGGTCACCAGTGTCGAGACCGCTGGTCTCGGCCGATAGAAGGGAAAAGTCCGTGCGCACTTTCAGAAACCGGGCCCCGGTGCCCGTCATGGTGGCCGTGGCCGCGCTCGTGCTCGCTGCCTGCGGCGGCGGGGACGAGGGAGGTGAGGGCGGTGACGCCTCGAAGATCACCTACTCGCTGCCCACACCCGAGAGCCTGCTGTTCTACCCACCGCTCGTCGCCGAGGAGCTCGGCTTCTTCGAGCAGGAGGGCGTCGAGGCGGAGTTCGTGACCGCGGGGGAGGAGATCCCCAGCACCGCCCTGGTCGAGAACGGCGACGTCGACATCGCCATGGCCGACATCGACGAGCTGGTCATCTCTCACGCCCAGGGCGGCACCCAGCAGGTCCCGTTCAGCCCCCAGCACAGCAACACCGCCGGCACCGTGGTGCCGGAGGACAGCCCGATCCAGGACTTCTCCGAGCTGTCCGGCCAGACGGTCGGCCTCGCCTCCGAGGAGGACACCGCGCAGGTCGAGGCGCAGTTGCTGGCGGCCGGGCTGTCAGGTGACGACATCGAGACGGTCGTCGTCGGGACGAGCGGTGCCCTGGTCAAGAAGACCTTCGACGAGGGCGAGATCGACGCCTACGTCGGCGCCCGCTCGGACTTCACCGCGATCGAGGCCACCGGCACCCCGCTGCGCAACATCACGCCCGACGACGTCCAGTCGATCGACGGCAACCCCGTCGCGGTCATGCCCGAGACCCTCGAGTCCAAGCGCGAGGCGCTGGTCGGGTTCTTCCGGGCCTGGTCGATGGGTCAGTACGTAGGATTCGAGCACCCGGACGTCGTCGAGGCGATCGTGCGGGAGCGGGTCCCGGCCGAGTGGCGCAACGAGGCGGTCGCCGAGGCGGCGCTCGCCGGGTCCATCGAGCTGATGCAGCCGGACGACCCGGAGCGCATCGGCGACGTCCGCCCGGAGGTCTGGACGACGGCCCAGGACCTGCTGTTCAGCGTCGAGATCATCGACGAGAAGGCCAACATCGACGACATCCTGGACGACTCGCTGATCGAGGAGATCAACGACTTCGACCGCGCCGAGGTCGACGCGGCCGTCGAGGAGTGGCGTTCGGAGAACGGCGGCTGAGAGGCAGCCGGCTGTGGGGCGGGCGATCGAGGTCGCCCGCCTCACAGTGCAACCGGCGGTGCAGTCGATTGCAACACCGCGATCACCCGAGGGCGTCGGCTTGACATCGACGACTGTACGCAGGATGCTGCACTCGATTGCAGTAACCGGCTCGGCGACCACCGAGCCCGACCGCCAGAGGAGGCGATGATGGACGAGCTCGTGGCTTCGGCCGTCGCCCACTGGGGTCCCCGGTTCACCACCAACGGCGTGACCACCGCCGACTTCCACCGGATCACCGGCGGCGTCGAGCGCTGGGACGACTGGTGCCGCACGTGGACCGCCGAGGGGGCGGCCCACGAGGCACTGGGCAGGGCGGCGCTCGCGGAGGGCCGAGAGCGCTCCGCGGGTGACCACCTGGCGCGGGCGGCGGTCTACCACCACTTCGCCAAGTTCGTCTTCGTCGCCGACGTCGAGCAGATGCGCGCGGCCCACGCCCGCGCGGTCGCCTGCCTCACCGACGCGCTGCCCCACCTCGACCCGCCCGGGCGCCGGCTGGAGATCCCCTTCGAGGGGACCCGGCTGGTCGCCGTCGTGCGTACGCCGCGCGGCGACGGCCCGTTCCCCGTCGTCCTGATGCTGCCGGGCCTCGACTCCACCAAGGAGGAGCTCGGCTCGACCGAGCAGACCTTCCTGGTCCGCGGCATGGCCACGGTCACCCTCGACGGTCCCGGCCAGGGCGAGGCGGAGTACGACCTGCCGATCCGCGGCGACTGGTCGCCGGTCGCCGAGACCGTCTGGGACGCGATCGGCACCCAGCCCGACCTCGACCGCGACCGGCTCGCCGTCTGGGGCGTCAGCCTCGGCGGCTACTACGCGCCCCGCGTGGCCGCCGCCTTGGGCGACCGGGTGAAGGCGTGCGTCGCGCTCGCCGGCCCCTTCAACTTCGGGGAGAACTGGGACGGTCTCCCGCAGCTCACCCGCGACACCTTCCGGGTCCGCGCCGGCGTCGCCGACGACGAGGCGGCCCGGCAGCGCGCGCTCGAGCTCGGGCATGAACGACGTGGCGTCCGCCGTGGTCGCGCCGCTGCTCATCGTCTTCGGCCGGCTCGACCGGCTGATCCCGTGGGAGAACGCGGTCCGGCTGCGCGACGGCGTCGCCGGCCCGGTCCAGCTGCTGATGCTCGAGGACGGCAACCACGGCTGCGCCAACGTCTCCCCCCAGCACCGACCGCTCACCGCCGACTGGCTCGCCGCGCGGCTGCTCGGTGCCCCCGAACCGCACGTCCCCACTGAGTTCCCCACCGCAAAGGCAGGCTGATCATGAACACCTCCGACGCTCACACGCCCGGGTCGCTGCGGGTCGGCTGGATCGGCGCCGGCCGGATGGGGGCCGCGATGGCCTCCCGGCTCGCCCGCGCCGGCGAGGACGTCACGGTCTGGAACCGGACCCGCGCCAAGGCCGAGGCGCTGACCGAGCACGGCTGCGCGGTGGCCGACACGATCGGCGACCTCCGCTCCCACGACGTGGTCTTCACGATGGTGTCGACGCCCGCCGACCTCGCGCAGGTGCTCACCGGCGAGGACGGCCTGCTCGCCGACCCCGACCAGGTGCCCGGCTGCGTCGTCGACTGCTCCACCGTCTCGACCGAGTCGTCGGCCGCGATGCGCGCGGCCTGCGAGGAGCGCGGTGTCGCGTTCCTCGCCTCCCCGGTGAGCGGCAACGGCAAGGTGGTGCGCGCCGGCGGGCTGAGCCTGGTCGTGTCGGGTCCGGAGGACACGTGGCTCAAGGTCCAGCCGCTGCTGGCCCACCTCGGCAAGGGAGCGACGTACGTCGGCGACGGCGAGAACGCCCGGCTCGCGAAGATCGCCCACAACCTGATGCTCGGCGTCGTCACCCAGTGCCTGGCCGAGATCACGGTGCTCGCGGAGAAGGGCGGGATGGAGCGCGCGGCGTTCCTCGAGTTCCTCAACAACTCCGTCATGGGCTCGGTCTTCACGCGCTACAAGACGCCGGCCTTCGTCAACCTCGACTACACGCCGACGTTCACCCCGATCCTGCTCCGCAAGGACTTCGACCTCGGCCTCGCGGCGGCCCGCGAGCTCGACGTACCGATGCCGATCGCGGCCGCCACCATGGCCGCGGTGCAGGGCACGGTCGGCAGCGGCCGGATCGAGGAGGACTTCGCGATCCTGCTCGACCAGCAGGCCATGCTCTCGGGGATCACGCTCAAGCCCGAGAACGTCCAGGTCGACGACGGCCTCTCCGCCGCCGACGAGGCGTGACATGAGCACGCCGCGCCCGCTCGCAGCGCCGGGCCACATGGGGGTGGACTACGAGGAGCGGGTCGACTTCGACCGGTTGCGTCGTTACCGCCTCGGCCGGGCCCGCGAGGCGCTGGACTCCAGCGAGTGCGGGGCGTTCCTGCTCTTCGACTTCTACAACATCCGCTACACGACCCAGACCTGGATCGGTGGCGCGCTCGGCGACAAGATGATCCGCTACGCGCTGCTGGCGCGCGGCAAGGACCCGGTGCTGTGGGACTTCGGCTCCGCGGTCAAGCACCACAAGATCTATTCGAAGTGGGTGCCGGAGGAGAACTACCGGGCCGGCTTCCTCGGCTTCCGCGGCGCGGTCGCGCCGTCGGTGGGGCTGATGGTCGACGCGGTCGCGGAGATCAAGTCGCTGCTCGTCGAGGCCGGCGTCGCGGACATGCCGATCGGCATGGACATCGTCGAGCCGCCGTTCCTGTTCGAGATGCAGCGCCAGGGGCTGACCGTCGTCGACGCGCAGCAGCTGATGCTCGACGCGCGCTGCATCAAGAGCTCAGATGAGATCACGCTGCTCAACCAGGCGGCGGCGATGGTCGACGGCGTCTACCAGGACATCACCGAGGCGCTGAAGCCCGGCATCCGGGAGAACCAGATCGTCGCGCTCGCCAACCAGCGGCTCTACGAGATGGGCTCCGACCAGGTGGAGGCCGTCAACGCGATCTCCGGCGAGCGCTGCAACCCGCACCCGCACAACTTCACCGACCGGCTGATCCGCCCCGGCGACCAGGCGTTCTTCGACATCATCCACTCGTTCAACGGCTACCGGACGTGCTACTACCGGACCTTCGCCGTCGGCTCCTCGACCCCCGCCCAGCGCGACGCCTACACCCGCGCCCGGGAGTGGATGGACCGCGGCATCGACGGCATCAAGGCCGGCGTCGGCACCGACGAGGTCGCGGCGCTGCTGCCGAAGGCGGAGGAGTTCGGCTTCGGCAGCGAGATGGAGGCGTTCGGCCTGCAGTTCGCCCACGGCCTCGGCCTCGGCCTCCACGAGCGCCCGATCATCTCCCGCCTCAACTCGATGAAGGAACCGGTCGAGCTCCAGGTCGGGATGGTCTTCGCCCTCGAGACCTACTGCCCCGCCGCCGACGGCGTCTCCGCCGCCCGGATCGAGGAGGAGATCGTGATCACCGAGGACGGCCCGAAGGTGATGACCCTCTTCCCCGCCCAAGAGCTCTTCGTCACCAACCCGTACTAGCCTCGATCGAACGCCGGCAGCCGATGGTTTTAGGCTCGCGGAGAAGTGGGTTGAGGAGCGAGCGAAGCGAGCGTCTCGAAACCTCGCACCTCGAACCACCGGCCCACCCACAGAACGACCCGCAGAAAGGCCCCACCGTGGCTGACTTCTCCCTCTCCTCCATCCCGGACCTCCCGCTGGACCTCTGGGTCGGCGGCCAGCCCCGTCCGGCCTCCGACGGCGGCCGCTTCGACGTCCTCGACCCGGCGACCGGCGAGGTGATCGCCTCGGTGGCCAACGGCACCGTCGACGACGCGATGGCGTGCGTCGAGGCCGCGGCCTCCGCCGCCGAGTCCTGGGCCGCGACCGCACCCCGCGAGCGGGCCGAGATCCTGCGCCGCGCGTTCGAGCTGATGACCGCCCGCGCCGACGAGATCGCGCCCCTGATCTCGCTGGAGAACGGCAAGGCGCTGCCGGACGCGCGCGGGGAGACGGCGTACGCCGCCGAGTTCTTCCGTTGGTACGCCGAGGAGGCGGTGCGCGCCTCCGGGTCGGTGATGACCGCGCCGTCCGGTGCCAACCGGATCGTGGTGCTGCAGCAGCCGGTCGGCATCGCGGTGCTGGTGACGCCGTGGAACTTCCCGGCCGCGATGGCGACCCGCAAGATCGGTCCGGCGCTGGCCGCTGGCTGCCCGGTGATCCTGAAGCCGGCCTCCGACACCCCGCTGACGGCGCTGCTGATGGCTCAGATCCTGGCCGACGCCGGCGTACCGGAGGGCGTCGTCTCCGTCCTGCCCGCCCGCCGCTCGGGCGCGGTGGTCTCGGCGATGTTGCACGACCCGCGAGTCCGCAAGCTGTCGTTCACCGGCTCGACCGAGGTCGGGCGGGTGCTGCTCAAGGAGGCCGCCGACCAGGTCGTGAACTGCTCGATGGAGCTCGGCGGCAACGCGCCGTTCCTGGTCTTCGAGGACGCCGACCTCGACGCGGCGATCGAGGGCGCGATGATCGCGAAGATGCGTAACGCGGGGGAGGCGTGCACGGCCGCCAACCGGTTCTACGTCCACGCCGACGTGGCCGACGAGTTCAGCCGCCGGCTCGCCGAGAAGATGAAGGCGATGACGGTCGGCCCCGGCACCCACGACGGCACCCAGGTCGGTCCGCTGGTCAACGAGGAGTCGGCCGCCAAGGTCGACGAGCTGGTCCGCGGCGCGGTCGGCGCCGGCGCCACGGTCGTCACCGGCGGCAGCCGCCCCGACCGGGAGGGCTTCTACTACGAGCCGACCGTCCTGCTCGACGTCCCCCGCGACGCCGCCATCCTCAACGAGGAGATCTTCGGCCCGGTCGCGCCGGTGCTGACCTTCACCGACGAGGCGGACGCGATCGCGATGGCCAACGACACCGAGTACGGCCTGGTCTCCTACGTCTACACCCAGGACCTCGCCCGGGGCCTGCGGATCAGCGAGAAGCTCGACGCCGGCATGGTCGGCCTCAACCGCGGCCTCGTCTCCGACCCCGCCGCCCCCTTCGGCGGCACCAAGCAGTCCGGCATCGGCCGCGAGGGCGGCCACGAGGGCATGCTCGACTACCTGGAGAGCAAGTACGTCGCCGTCTCCTGGTGATCGAGCCCGACCAGCTCGCTCCTAGCCGTCGCCCCACCGGAGCGCGTCACCGATGAGGGCCGCCACCTCGGTCGAGTGCGTGCTGGCGACCAGGTGGCCGGCTCCCTCGACGGTCGCGGACGTCGCGTGGGGCAGGAGGTCGAGCAGCCGATCGTGCATCTGGCTGAACCAGGGACTCGTCTTGCTGCCACCGACCAGGAGCACCGGGCACCGGACCCGGCCCGGGTCGGGAGCCTCGACGGTCCATCCGACGAGCGAGGCAAGGTCGGCGTTGAAGAAGGCCGGTGCGCCGCGCACCATGACCGCGACCGAGCCGGGCCGGTCCCGTTCACTCGCCTCGCGCCAGTCGGCTCCGACCAGCATCGTCATGAACCCGTCGAGGGCTGTCAGTGCTCCGTTGGAGGCGAAGGTGCGCCGCAGCCGCTCGCAGGTGGCGCGGAAGTCCGGCGCCGCGGGGGTCCCGCTGGGCGGGGTCTCCACCAGCGTCACCGAATGAACAACCCCGGGGTCGGTGACGGCCAGGGCGAGCACCACGGCTGAGCTGTAGCTGGCTCCGACGACGTAGGCCGGGCCGACGCCCATCCCGCGGACGACTGCGGCGACGTCGGCCGCATCCGTGGCGATCGAGGGGTGGGGGAGCGGCGGGCTGCTGCCGGCGTACCCCCGGCGGAGGACGTGGACCACCTCGAGCCCACCGCGGGCCGCGAGCGCCGTGCAGAGCGGCCGGAGCTCGTCGTCGTCGAGTGCGGTCTGGACGACGACGACCGGGCGGCCGCTGCCCGTGACCTCGACCCGCAGTCGTCCCCCGTCGACCGGCACCCACTGCGCGGTCGCCACCGGAGTGGTCCCTCAGACGCCGCTGGCGTTCGGGTCGCGCCAGTTCCGCTCGAAGGGCAACCGCCAGGTGAAGGGCGCGACCAGCTGGTGGATCTGGTTGGGGCCCCACGAGCCCGGGAGCGTAGGGGCGGACGACCGGCGGGTTTTCGAGCACGGGCGTCGAGATCTCCCACAGCCGTTCGATGCCCTGCGCGGACGTGAACAGCGTGTGGTCGCCGCGGGCGGCGTCGTGGATCAGGCGCTCGTACGCCTCGAGCACGGACCCGGCCCACCCGGTGTCGTGCATCGCGAACTGCATCGACAGCTTGTCGAGGTGCATGCCGGGGCCGGGGCGCTTGCCATAGAACGACAGCGACATTCGCGACGGGTCGGCGAGGTCGAAGGTGAGGTGGTCGGGGCCGTGGTCGCCGACGCCGGAGCCGGCGGGGAACATCGAGCGCGGCGGCTCCTTGAAGGCGATCGAGATGATCCGGGCGCCCTGCGCCATCCGCTTGCCGGTGCGGAGGTAGAACGGGACGCCGGCCCAGCGCCAGTTGTCGACGTAGCACTTGAGCGCGACGAAGGTCTCGGTCTCGGACGCCTGCCCGACGCCGTCGAGCTCGCGGTAGCCGACGTACTGGCCTCGGACGACGTCGCGCGGCTCGATCGGCAGCATCGAGCGGAAGACCTTGTTCTTCTCCTCGGAGATGGCCGCGGGCTCGAGCGCGGTGGGCGGCTCCATCGCGGTGAACGCGAGGACCTGGAAGAGGTGGGTGACGACCATGTCGCGGTAGGCGCCGGTCGCTTCGTAGAAGCTGGCGCGCTGCGCGAGCCCGAGCTCCTCGGGGACGTCGATCTGGACGTGGTCGATGTGGTGGCGGTGCCAGATCGGTTCGAACAGCCCGTTGGCGAAGCGGAACGCCAGAATGTTCTGCGCCGCCTCCTTGCCGAGGAAGTGGTCGATCCGGAAGATCTGCTCCTCGTCGAACACCTCGTGGAGCTGGCGGTTGAGCTCGATCGCGGAGGCCAGGTCGGTGCCGAACGGCTTCTCCATGACGATCCGGCTGCGCTCGACCAGGTCGGCCTCGCGCAGCTGGTCGACCACAGCGAGCGCCGCTTTCGGCGGGACGCTCAGGTAGTGCAGCCGCCGCGGCTCGACGCCGGTGTCGAAGGTCGCCTCCGCCGCCTCGACCGCCCGCCGCAGCCCGGCCGGCCCCTCGGATCCGGGCGCGAACGACAGCAGCGGCGCGAAGTCCGGCCACGCCTCGGTGTCCCCGTCGTTGCCCCCGAACTCGTTGACGGCCTCCCGCGCGAACTCGCAGAACGACTCGGTCGTGTAGTCGTCCAGCGACGTCCCCACGACCCGGATGTCCCGCAGCAGCCCGGTCCGGAACAGGTGCAGCAGCCCGGGCAGGAGCTTGCGACGACTCAGGTCTCCCGTCGCGCCGAAGAGGACAACGGTCGTCGGGTGCTCAGATGCCACGTGGCCACCTTAGGCGCGTACGCCGTGCGCACGGGAGGCCTCGTCCGCCGAACTCTCCGGGCACGACGGGATCTAGCTCAGTTCGCCCACAAAGACGCACGAGGAGCAATGCGCGTCCAACGTTCGTTCTCTAGCGACAACGTGGGCACCCCTCCTTGGACATCAGCGCTCAGGACTTCGATCGGTCCTACTGGATGGGTGAGGGCGGCCAGTTGAGCGATGCTCGGCAGCTTGACGCTCACCAGCAGAGCCCGGCAGCCTCGGCGGGCACGGTGACGAGGCCATACCAGCCCGACGATCGCCACTGCCGCCGTGAGCCGACCGGCTGGGCCGCCCCAGACGGCGGCGTCATCACGCAAGCGATGCCGCGATCGGAGGAGCCACGCGAGCAGAGCACAGCACCACCACGCCGATTAGTTCAAGAGGTGAGGGCCCATGGGTCCGACTGAGTGAGCAAACAGGGACGTCGGAGTCCGGAAGGGCCATGATCACCACGCCCACCGCCGACCCGACGAGCCACATCGCTGTTCGCGGGTGCCCCGAGCTTGGCCCTCTATGTCCAGCTTGCGGCATGAAGTCGACCATGAGGCCCTTCCATCGGGGTATGGAGCGGGCGGAGTTCTGGCGTGTAGACGGCGGATGGCGGGAACGGGTGTGCGTCTGTTTGAACCGTCACACCGCAGTGACCGTCTGAGGTACTAAGACCATGGTGCAAGGGAATCTCGGTCCCGGGCGCTCTAGTCTGAAGTGACGCCATCTCTAACGGTGCGGTTCGCGGTGTTCCGGGCGCTCGACCTCGCGGGTCTTGGCGCCGTCCGACTGGGTTCCCTGATGAGACGGTGATGAACATGACACGACAGGCGTTCAAGGCGACGACGACGAGCGCGCTCGTCACCCTGCTGATGGCGATGCTCGTGGTGGTGGGATCAGCGGGTACGGCGTCCGCCGTACCGCCACCAGCACCGGTGCTCCTGGCGCCGAGCGACGGCGCCTCGGTCACGGTACCGTTCACGGTCTCGTGGTCGGATGTCAGCGGAGCCGGCGGCTATCACTGGCAGCTCAGCCGCTCCTCGACCTTCGAGAAGGTGATCGAGCGCAACGACAAGCTGCTGCCCGGTGCAGCGACGACCGACGACGTCATCAGCGGCATCCCGCCCGGAACGTACTTCTGGCGGGCACAGGCGGTCTCGCGGGGCCTCGAGGCAGGCGCCTGGTCCAGCCCGCGTCGAGTCGTCGTGACCGGGGCGGGCGCCGGCCTACCCGCCTCACCCACCCTCGACCCCCCGCACGACGCCACGCAGTTCCATCCGTGGGAGAGCATTACCTTCTCCTGGAGCAGCTCACCCGGCGCCGTGAGCTACGTGCTGCAGGAGTCGACCGACCCGGACTTCCCGGTCGGCACCCGGGTGCGACAGGTCAACCTCCCCGGAACCACCGAGCGCATCTCCCTCAGTCCCGGCCACCAGGGCAGCTACCAGGCTCGCGTCCTGGCCGTCGACGCGGACGGCCTCATGAGCGTCCCGTCCAACCTGGTCAGCTTCAGCGTCAGCGACACCAATCCCCTGCCGGCACCACCGGCGATGGTCGGCCCGGCGAACGGCACGACCCGAGCGCTGCCGATCCCACTCTCGTGGACCCACGTGCCGAACCACCAGGACGACGGCTACCAGGTGCAGATCTCCGGAAGCTCGACGTTCGGCACCATCGAGAGGAGCTTCCGGACCGGCGACAACCAACTCGTCGTGCCCACCTTGACCGCCGGTACGAAGTTTTGGCGGGTCCGGTCCCAGCACGGCTACTCCGGCGCCACCGAGGCATACACGGACTGGTCGGCAACCGGCAGCTTCGTGGTCTCCGCCGCCGCGGTCAGTGTGGGAGCGGTGACCTTCCCCTCTCGCAAGTTCAGCGGTGGCGAGGCGCGCGGCAGCGTCGACTTGACCGGCCCGGCCCCGTCCGGCGGTGCCACAGTCTCCCTAAGCAGCAGTCACCCCGCTCTGCTCCCGGAGCTGCCCGAATCCCGGGTGGTTCCAGCAGGCAGCACATCGGTGAACGTGCTCGTAGCGCCGACCGGGTTCCCGAACTCGCTCCGCGGGATGCGGGTCGGGTTCGTCACCGAGCCGACCCCGGTGACGGTCACGGCGTCATACGCCGGCAGCAGCGCGTCGACAATGATCACGTTGCTGCCACCGAGGCTCAACGACACCCCGCTGCAGCTGTTCCCGGTCAAGGCGACGGGCGGTGCGGACATGCTGGGTATCGTCGACCTCGAGGTGGGCTGCTTTGCGGGGTTCTGCGACGGCCTGGCCCCTCCGGGCGGCTTCGACGTGAGCCTCTCGAGCTCCTCGCCGGCTGCCTCCGTCCCGGCCACGTTCACGATCCCGGCGGGTGCCGGCGGCGACTCGTTCCCGATCAGCACCACACCGGTCGACGAGGAAACCCATGTCACGATTTCGGCCCGCGCCGGCACGGCTACGACGCACTGGGCGCTCACGCTCACGCCCGCTCCGGAGCCGGACGGCCTCCGCCTGGTGCCCGCGACCACCAGTGACGGCTCCCAAGGCCAGGTCTTCATCCCGCTGTCGGAGATGGCCGGCCAAGACCAGCTTGTCCGCGTGACGAGCAGCAACCCGGCGGTCGCCCGGGTCCCGGAGCATGCGACGGTGAACGCCTCCACCGAGTTCGGCCGGTTCGCAATCACGACCAGCCCGGTCGAGGAACCGACGCCGGTGACCATCTCCGTGACGGGGCGCGGCGTCACCCGCTCCGCGACGCTCACCGTGTCACCGTCCCTGCCCACGCTGACCGCCCTCGCAGTGAGCCCGAGCAGCGTCACCGCCGGGACGTCCTCCACAGGGACCGTCTCGCTCGGCAGCCCGGCCCCGACCGGAGGCGTGACGGTCACCCTAGGCAGCAGTCTGCCGGGCTCGGCGAGCGTGCCGGACACCGTCGTGGTGCCCACAGGGGCAACCAGCGCGACGTTCCCCGTCTCGACCTCTCCTGACTCCGGCACCACCACCGTCCAGCTCTCCGCGACCCTCGGCAGCTCCACGCAGTTCGCAGCGTTGAGCGTCAACCGGACGTCGTCCGTGGCCCTCAGCTCGGTCACGCTGAGCCCGACCACTGTGTCGGGCGGCAGTTCCTCGACCGGCACGGTCCGGCTCAATGCGGCCGCCCCGTCGGGCGGGGCAGTCGTGACGCTCTCGGACAACTCCAACGCCGTCACCGTGCCGTCGAGCGTGACGGTCGCGGCCGGGTCGACCAGCCGTACGTTCACCGTGACCACGAGTGGCGTCTCGTCCCAGACGTCCGCGGCGATCACCGGGACGTCGGGCGGTGTCTCGCGCACCGCCACGCTGACCGTCAACCCGCCAACGCCTGCAGCCCCGACCTTGCAGGCTCCGACCAACGGTGCGACCGGAGTGGCCCAGCCGGTCACCCTGGACTGGAACGACGTGCCGCACGCGGTCAGCTACGAGGTGCGCGTCGACGACAGCTCCAGCATGTCGTCGCCCTACGTCGCCAACCCGACCCTGACTGCCTCGCAGGCAGTCCTCAGCGGGCTCCCGTCGCGGCAACTGTGGTGGCGGGTGCGAGCCCGGAACAGCGCCGGCGTCTTCGGCCCGTTCTCCTCGACCCGAAGCTTCACCCCGACGTCGGCAACCGCCACGTCCTCGCTGTCGGCCCTGGCAGTGTCGCCCTCGTCGGTGACCGGAGGAACCGCCGCCACCGGCACGGTGAGCCTCTCCGCACCGGCCCCCATGGGCGGAACCGCTGTCGGGCTGACGAGTTCGGACAGCGCGGTGTCGGTTCCCGCCAACGTCACGGTGGCTGCCGGTCAGTCCAACGCGACGTTCACGGTCGCGACGACCACCGTCACCTCAGCGCGATCGGTCACCCTCACCGCCACCGCCGCCGGCGTCTCACGGACAGCCTCCGTGACGGTCAACCCGCCCACCACCGGCACCCTGCCGGCCCCCTCGCTGCAGTCGCCTGCCAACGACGCGCGGTTCGACCCGGGCCGCATCATCATCTTCGACTGGACAGACGTCGCGGGGGCCGCCGGCTACTCGATCGTCGTCGACGACCAGTCCTCGTTCGCCTCGCCCATCACGATCCGGAGCGTTTCCGCGTCGACATACTCGACCAGCACCCTTCCCCGGGCACGGATGTGGTGGCGGGTGCGGGCCGTCGACGGCTCCGGGACCCCAGGTGCCTGGTCGACCTCTCGAAGTGTCGAGGTCCGCTAGCTGTGATGACCAGTCACGTTGGTCGAGAAGCTGTGACGAGTCCATCTGACGTGTAGACGGGTGAAGACCTCCCGATGTGGAGTGGAGCTATCTAGGAACCGCTCCACATCCAGGAGGTCTTCGTGTCCCACGCTACCCACTCCAACGCTGCTCTGACACCGCGTGCTCGGCTACGGCTGGCCCGGTTGATCGTCGATGAAGCCTGGTCGCCGGCCCGGGCTGCCGAGCGATATGACGTTTCGTGGCGCACTGCGAGGAAGTGGGCTGATCGATACCGCACCGAAGACCCGGCAGGCATGGACGACAGGTCCTCACGGCCACACCATCAGCCCAACCGCACCCCGCAACCAACGGTGCGCAAGATCGTGCACCTGCGCTGGAAGCAGCGGTTGGGGCCGGTTGAGATCGGCGACCGGCTCAACATGCCCGCATCGACAGTGCACGCGGTCCTGGTGCGGTGCCGGCTCAACCGACTCACCCACATCGACCGGGCAACCGGCGAGCCGATCCGTCGCTACGAACACGAGCAGCCAGGCGACCTGATCCACGTCGACGTCAAGAGCTGGGCAAAGTCCCCGACGGCGGTGGCTGGCGCTACGTCGGGAAGCAACAAGGCGACAAGAACCGCTCGGCGACCGCGTTGCGCACCGGCGGACCCAAGAACAAGAACCACCAGCCACTGATCGGGACCTGCTACCTGCACACCGTCATCGACGACCACTCCCGGGTCGCGTACGTCGAGGCCCACGACGACGAGACCAAGGAGACCGCCGCCGCGGTCCTGCGCAACGCGGTCGCCTGGTTCGCCGTGCGCGGCGTCACCGTCCAGAGGGTGCTGAGCGACAACGGCAGCTGCTACAAGTCCCACCTCTGGCGCGACACCTGCACCGAGCTGGGCATCACACCAAAGAAGACCCGCCCCTACCGACCGCAGACCAACGGCAAGATCGAGCGGTTCCACCGCACCCTGGCCGAGGGGTGGGCGTTCAAGAAGTTCTACAACTCCGAATCAGCACGCCTCGCCGCTCTGCCAGCATGGGTCCACGACTACAACCACCATCGACCCCACTCCGCCATTGGGAAGCACTCACCCATCACCAGGTTGAACAACCTGGCTGGGCATCACAGCTAGCCAGTGCCCCATCTGCGCTTGCGGCGCTTGCGGCGCTTGCGCGACGAGTACGAAGCGCACGCATTGCCATGTCGAGAGCCGTCCGCTCGGCGCGCGATGCGCGGCCGCATGACCACTCGCCGGAGCGAATGCGTCACACCGCCGCGTGTGGGGAACCGCAAGACTTCGGCCCCAGGTGCGTGACGCATAGCCTCGCGATGGCGACGCGCCCTACGGCGCCCACCCGCGGCCTTGTGGGCAGTGGTGCCACGAGGGCTGCGGGCCGCTCGCTGGCGGTGCTTCAGGCCGACTCGACGATCCGCTTGATCGCGGCGAGGGTCATGGGGATGCCGGCGTAGGCCTGCCGGGTGCGGTCCTCGATCTCGGCGGGGGCGCGGTCGCCGTACTTGTCGGCGAACATCGTGAGCCCCTCGGACAGGAAGGCCCAGGTCTCGGTGAGGCGCGTGCCCTCGCCCTCCGGCTGGAGGAGGAAGTCCCACCGGACGAATCCTTGGCCCACAACCCAGGCAAACTCGCGGCCCCGTTCGGCCGCGACCACCTGGGAGCGGGTCTCCCAGGTCCGGTCCGGGGTCTCGTTGTGGCCGGTGAACCACGCGCCGACCTGACCCGCCTCGGACTCGTCGTCCCACCAGCAGGAGGTGCAGACGGGGCTCCACTCGCCGGTGCGGGTGACGTCGCTGACGACGTCGTAGACGGCGTCGGGGGTGGCGGCGACGACCACCGAGTCCTGGTGAGTGCGTGCCTCCGGCTGTGTCATCCGCGCTCACTCCTCTGCCGTCGGCTGCCGCCGTGCCAGTCCTCCTGTACGCCGACGGTGCCGGGCTCCACGCCGA
Organism: uncultured Actinomycetota bacterium; assembly: GCA_963754575.1. Taxonomy (GTDB): domain Bacteria; phylum Actinomycetota; class Actinomycetes; order Propionibacteriales; family Nocardioidaceae; genus Nocardioides. The sequence goes on from CAVWGQ010000028.1 coordinate 124,014, forward strand.
ACCCGACCAGCTGCGGCTTCTCGCGCAGGCTGCGCTTGAGCTCGGCAAAGCCGGGGAAGCGGGCCAGACCGATCACGTGGTCCCACAGCTCGCCCGCCTGTCCGGGCTCGGGGAGCCGGCTCATCACGGGGCCGAAGAACGCCACCCCGTCCGGCGGCTCGAAGTGGATGATCGGCGTACCGACGTCCTTGCCGGTCAGCGCGAGGGCCTCCTCGCCGTCCGCGCGGATCGCGTCGTCCCAGGAGGCGTCGTCGAGGGCGTCGGCGAGGTCGGTGGGCAGGTCCACCTCGCGCAGGATGGGCACCAGGAACTCGCGCGTGCCGCGGTGCTCGCGGTGCGACTTCTCGTCTGTGGCCTCGGGCGGTGGCGTGTCGAAGATGTGCGCCCCCAGCGCGGCCTGCAGCGCGTCCACGGCCGTCGCGCCGTGCTCCTGCCGCGCCCGGGTGACCGCGCGCAGCAGGCGCAGGCCGGCGGTGTGGCCTGCTTCGTATTCGGGCGGGAAGTGGGCGTCGTAGTCGATGTGCTCGTTGATGAGGCGCAGCGAGATGAAACGCCAGTCCACCGAGAGGTCGCGCTCGGCCTGGACCATGCGGATCCACTTGCTGGTCAGCCAGCAGAAGGGGCACACCGGGTCGAAGTAGAAGCGGATGTCAGCAGCGGCCATGGATCGACACTAGGACCCTGCCCCGCATCGAGCGTCACCACTTGGCCCGCGGCAGCGAGTACGCCCTCCCGTCCATGTCGTACGTCGACCGGATCCCCATCGCCCGCAGGATCGTCGGCATGATGTCGACGGAGCGGACCTCGGCGCGCAGGTCCTTGCCGGACAGGCCACCACCGGCGAAGACGATCGGGATCTGCTGGGAGCTGCGCTGGATGCCGCCGTGGTCGCCGAGGACGGAGTACGTCGTGTCGTCGGGCAGCGTGGCCACGAGGTCGGGGCCGTAGTCGGCGGCCTGGGTGTTGACCAGCTCCCGGGCCTTGCGGGCGAACCACGCCTTCTCACCGCCCGAGTGCATCCGGTCCCATCGGATCGGTGTCACGCGGTGGAAGTGGTCGTCGTGGCGGCGCCACACGGCGGTCACGTCGGGCAGCGTCCGCATCACGGCGGCGGCCTGCCTGACCTTGGCCGGGGAATGGTCGGTGAGCCAGACGTTGAGCGAGGAGTCGCTGTAGGAGAGGCCGACGTTGTCCGTGTCGATCAGCGGCTGCAGCGCGTCCTGCGGCCGGTCGTAGGGGTCGTCGTTCTCCGGGTCGCCGTAGTACCAGTTGTAGTAGCCGTAGTCGTCCTCCGGCTCGAAGTCGCCGTGGAAGTGCCCCTCGTCGGCGGCGACCGAGCCGTGGTCGGCGGTGAGGACGACCAGCGTGCTGTCGAGCTCGCCGCTCTCCTCCAGCGCGTCCATGATCCGGCCGACCTGGGCGTCGGCCGTGGCGGCGGCGTACTCCATGTGCGTCATCGGGTCGTAGCCCGGTGTGGCGCCCTCGGGGTCGTTCACGCCGCCCCACATGTGCGCGGCCTTGTCGACGCCGGGGAGGCTGACGAAGATGCCGCTCCAGGCGTCCTCCTCGTTGCTCATGATGTCGAGCACGGCGTCGGTCGCCCAGATGTCGCCGCCCTGGTGGGCCGGCTCGTCGCCGACGACGTACCGGTCGTCCGTCGCGGGGTAGAGCTGCGCGGGGAGCTGCAGGGTGTCGTAGCCCTTGTCGCGCTCGACGAGGTAGCGCGAGCCGCACTCGCTCGAGATGTACGCCGGCGGCGCGGGCACCCCGGTCGGCATCCGGTAGCGGATCCCGTCACAGGTCGGGCCGCTGGTGAACGTCGTGACCGAGGTGTTCTCCGACCCGGGACCGGCGAGCCCGTAGGCGGCGTATGACTTGGGGCTGACCGTGAAGACCTTGCCGGTGTCGTCGAGGTAGTCAGACAGGTGCGGGTAGCCGGCGTTCTCCTGCAGCGGCGCCATCTGGTCGTAGCCGAAGTTGCTGGTGATGTAGAGGCCGCCCACGGGGCCGAGAACCCCTTCGACGTCGCGGTAGCCCTCGTTGGTCCACCCCATGTTCTTGGGGAGCATCCCCGAGGTGATGACGTTGTGGGTGACCACCGTGACCGAGCCGGTGTGGCCGAGGTAGCCGCGCGGGGTGTCGACGCCGTCGGCCATCAGCGCCTCGACGTTGGCCATGTCGTACTTGTCGACGATCTCCTTGCTGAGCGCGTCGACGACGATGATCACGACCTTGTCGGGCTTGGCCGGTGGCCGTGGCTTGGCCGCGGCCCCGCTCGGGCCGGCGGCAGCGGCGCCGGCGAACGCGACGATGCCGGCAGTAAGGACGACGAGAATGCGACGACGGATCATGACCCACCCCTGGTGATCGGTGGCGAGCCCCCAGTCGCCGCGCGGACCTCACGACGGTAGCGCTCGGGTGTGACCTGCGCCACACCAGTTGTGGGCACGTTCTCAGTCGGAACCCGGGGCCCTCAGTTGATGATCTCGGCCTCGATCCTGGCCAGCCGCTCGCGCCACATCGCCAGCGCCTCGGAGCTCAGCCGGGGCCAGTCCTCCACCTCGCCGACGACCCGCAGCGGCTCGGTGCTCCGGTAGGAGTGGGTGGGGTTGCCGGGGAACTTCTTGTCAGTCACGTTCGGGTCGTCCTCGAAGGCGCCCGTCGGCTCGACGGCGTAGACGCGAGGTTCGGCGTCCCCTGCTGCGAGCTCCGCGGCAAGCCCGGCGCCCGCGAGCTGGGCCGTGAAGTAGATGTGGTTCATCACGATGGCGGGCCGGTAGTTCGACCGGCGACCGGCCGTCAGCAGGTCGCCGACCCGGAGGTCGGCCTTGGTGCCGTGGAAGAACGGCCCGGCGTCCGGCGCGTCGCTCACCCCGCCAGCCTAGGCTCACCGCGGCAGGCCGAGGGGATCCAGACGCCCGTAGCGGTGGCGGCCCTCCGTCCCTAGCATCGAGGGATGGCGCTCCTCGAGCGCGACGAACAGTTGCGCGCCGCGAACAGCTACCTCGCCGATGCGGCGGCGGGGCACGGCCGGCTGGTCTTCGTCGGGGGCGAGGCGGGGGTCGGCAAGACCACGTTCCTGGAGCGGCTGGCGGCCGAGGCCGACGCCCACGTCGCCACCGGCTGGTGCGACGGATCGGCCACGCCGCCGCCGCTCGGCCCCCTGGTCGACATGCTGCCCGACCTCCCCGACGGCACCTGGCCCGACGGGACGCCCCGCTCGCAGGTCTTCGCGAACCTGCTCGCCGTGCTCCGCGGGCCTCGCGACGGTCGCCCCCAGCTGCTCGTCGTCGAGGACGCGCACTGGGCCGACGAGGCGACGCTCGACCTCCTGCGCCACCTGGCCCGCCGGATCCACGGCTGCCATGCGCTGGTCATGGTCAGCTATCGCCCCGAGGACGCCGCCGCCGGCGACGGGCTGCGGGTGCTGCTGGGCGACACGGCCTCGTCGTCCGGCACCCGTCGCATCGACCTCGCACCCCTCTCGCCGAGGGGGGTGGCGGCGCTGGTCGCGGAGGCGGAGGGCGTCGGCGCCGAGGAGCTGTACGCCGTCACCGGAGGCAACCCCTTCTTCGTCACCGAGGTGCTGGGGGCCGGCGCCGGGGTCCCGGCCACCGTGAGGGACGCGGTGCTCGCCCGGGTCTCCCGGCTCGACGAGGTCGCCCAGCGCGCCCTCGAGGTGGTCGCGCTCGCCGGCTCACGGGCCGAGGCCCCGCTGCTCGACGAGCTGCTCGACGCAGGACTCGCCGCGCTCGACCAGGCGTTCGCTCGCGACCTGCTGCGTCGAGCCGGCGACGACGTCCTCTTCCGGCACGAGCTCGCCCGCCTGGCCGTGGCCGAGGGGGTCCCCGCGGGGCGGACGGTGCACGTGCACCGTCGGCTGCTGGCTGCCCTGGCGCGTCGCGGGGCGGACGCCGCTCGACTCGCCCACCACGCCGACGCGGTCGGCGACCACGCCGCCGTACTCCTCCATGCCCGGGCGGCGGCCGCCGCAGCCGCCGAGCTCGGAGCCCACCGGGAGGCCGAGCGGCAGTACGAGCGCACGCTCCGCTTCGGCGACGAGCTTCCGACCGACGAGCTCGCCCAGCTCCACTGGGACCTCGGCTACGAGTACTACCTCACCAGCCGGATCGACGAGGCCATCGAGTCGGTTGGCCGGGCTCGCGAGCTGTGGGACTCCCTGGGCGACCCGGTGCGGGTCGGCGACGCGTGGCGCTGCCAGTCGCGACTCCACTGGTTCGCCGGTCACAACGCCGAGGCGCGCGCCCTGGCCGACCGTGCGGTCGACCTGCTCTCCAGCACCGGGTCGGTGGAGCAGGCGATGGCCCTGAGCCACCGCACCGGGCTCTCGATGCTCGCCAACGACCTGGCGGCGACACGGGACTGGGGCGCCCGCACGATGTCGGTGCTCGAGGCGCTCCCCGATGACCCGGGCGCCGAGGAGGTGCGGCTCCACGCGCTCAACAACCGCGGCACGATCGAGGTCATCGCCGGCGACCTCGACGCCGGGCGCCAGCTGCTGCAGGAGTCGCTCGCCGGCTCGCGCGCCGCCAACCTGCAGGAGCACGCGGCCCGCGCCTACTGCAACCTCGGCTCCACCGCCGTCGTGCAGCGGCGCCACGCGGAGGCGCTCCGCTACCTCGACGAGGGGATCGTCTACTGCACCGACCGCGACCTCGACTCGTGGACGAGCTATCTCATCGGCTGCCGCGCGCGGCTCCATCTCGACCGGGGCGAGACCCGGCTCGCACGCGCCGATGCCGCCGCCGTGATGCGGGTCGGCATCAGCGCGGTCGGCTCCCTGGAGCCGTTGCTGGTCGTCGCGCAGCTCGACGTGAGGACCGGCGAGGGCGACGGGGGCGAGGCCTTCGCGCGCGCGGTGGCGATGGCGGAGGGCATGAGGGAGGCGCAGCGCGTGGCGCCGACGGCCGTGGCGCGGTGCGAGGCCGCGTGGATCGCCGGCGACCCGGCCCGGGCCGCGGAGGTCGCGGTCGAGACCTGGACCGTGCTCGAGGACGTCGACTGCCCGTGGCACCGCGGCATGGTGGCGACCTGGTTGCCGGCCGGCGTCGACGTGCGCCCGCCCCTCTCCCCGCCGTACGCCGCCGAGCGTGCGGGACGGTGGGCCGACGCGGCGGCGTACTGGGAGAGCGTGGAGAGCCCCTTCGAGCAGGCACTGGCGCTGGCCCGCAGCGGTGATCCCGCGCTGTTGACCGAGGCGGTGCGGCTCTTCGACCGGCACGGCAGCGCGGCGGCGGCGCACCGGGCACGGGTGCTGCTGCGCGCGACCGGCGCGCGGGTGCCGCGGGCGACCGCGGCCTCGAGCCACCCGCACGGGCTGACGCCCCGCGAGGAGGAGGTGCTGGCGCTGGTGACCCGGGGCCTCGGCGACGCCGAGATCGCCGAGGCGCTCGTCATCTCCCGCCGCACGGCGGAGCACCACGTGGCCTCGCTGCTCGCCAAGCTCGGCGCGAGCAGCCGGCGCGAGCTGGGCGTAGGTGGACGGGCGGCCACAGCTGGGTAGTCGCTACCGATGTCGGGGACGAAGCCTGGCGGTGCACTGGGGTGGTCAGCAGTCACCACTCCGGAAGGACAAAGCAATGCCGCTCTACATGGACCTCCACTCGCTCGGCGACGGCGTCACCATGGACGACGTCGCAAAGGCGCACCGGGCCGACCTCGCGGCGCAGGGATCCCACGGGGTCAGCTACCTGCGCTACTGGGTCGACGAGGAGAAGGGGCAGATCTTCTGCCTCGTCGAGGCCCCCAACCCCGAGTCGGCCCACACCGTGCACCGCGAGGCCCACGGCCTCGTCGCCGACCAGATCTTCGAGGTCAAGGAGGGCGTCTGACGGCGGCACGGAAATCAGGTCCGCGGCGGCGGCGCGCTGGATAGCGTGTCGCCGTGGCGCGACCCCGACTCCCCGACCCCGTCGGCCTGCGACGTGACGACGTGACCCTGCTGAGGCGCGAGCTGCCGGAGGACCTGGTCGTCGAGGCCGAGGCCGGAGGTGGCTTCTGGTTCGGCGGCAGCTACTACCACTCTGAGCAGCAGGTCATCGAGGGTGCTCGCGAGCACCGGGTGACCTCCCTGCGGCTGGGCTTCGGCGATGTCGGGTTCCTGCGGGAGGTGCCCGACCTGCGGCACCTCTGGCTCGAGTCCGACGGCGGCGTGGACGTCTCGTCGGTCGGCTCCCTGACCGGGCTCCGGGCGCTCATCCTCGACTCCCGCTCGGTGCGCGGGGAGCTCGACCCGTTCGTCCTCGAGGACCTGCGCTGGTTCCGCACCGGGCTCGGCGGCAAGGGTGGCGCCATGCTGGTGCCTGCCCTCGAACGTGGGCACCCGCGGCTGGGCTTCCTCAGTGTCCGGGAGACGAAGGCGCGGACCGTGGCCGAGTTGGTGTCCGGCTTCCCGGCGCTCGAGGAGGTGCGCATCCACTACGCCGACCGGCTGCGCTCGCTCGGTGACCTCAGCCCGGTCGCCGGCAGCCTCAAGCGGATGACGCTCCACATGACGCAGCTCCGCTCGCTCGCCGGGATCGAGGTCCTCGAGCACCTCGAGGCGCTCGTGATCTACGCCGGTCCGCTCTCCGACCTCAGCCCTCTCGACGACCTCCCCGGCCTCACCCGCCGCGACCTGACCCTGGCCGCGCTGCAGGGCTGAGCCGGCTCACCTGTCCGCGCTAGACCGGTTGGCGGCCGCGCGACGCTGCAGGATCTCGCGCTCGCCGGCGTTCCCGGCACGGGTCGCGGCGTCGTCGAACGAGTCAGCGGCCTCGGCGTACCGCCCGGCTCGCTCGAGCAGGTCGCCGCGCACGCTCGCCACCAGCGGCGAGCGGCCGAGGGCGGCCGGGTCGACGGCGTCGAGCACGCCGAGGCCGGCCGCGGGTCCGAAGGCGCGGCCGTGTGCGACCGCCCGGTTGACCTCGACCACGGGTCCGGGCGCGGCCTCGGACAGGACGTCGTAGAGCCTGGCGATCCGGCGCCAGTCGGTGTCGTCGGCACTCGCGGCGCGTGCGTGCTGCGCGGCGATGCAGGCCTGGAGGAAGTAGCGGCCCACCGGCGCGCCACGGGCGGCGAGCTCCTCGGCGCGGGCCAGCGCAGCGAGCCCGCGGCGTACGAGCAGCTGGTCCCAGCGGCTGCGGTCCTGGTCCTCCAGCAGCACCGGTTCGCCGGCGTCGTCGGTGCGTGCGGGCATCCGGGAGCCCTGGATCTCGAGCAGCGCCTGGAGGCCGAGCACCTCCGGCTCGTCGGGGGCGAGCGCGGCGAGCATCCGCGCGAGTCGCATCGCCTCGGTCGCGAGCTCGGGGCGCATCCAGTCGTCGCCGGCGGTGGCGGTGTAGCCCTCGTTGAAGATCAGGTAGACGACGGCCATCACGTCGTCGAGGCGGCGTACCCGCTCCTCGCCCGTGGGCAGCTCGAACTCCGCGTGCGTCGTCGCGAGGGTCTTCTTGGCCCGCGAGATCCGCTGGCCCATCGTGGCCTCGGTGGTGAGGAAGCCGCGGGCGATCTCGGCGGTGGTGAGGCCGCCGACCAGGCGCAGCGTGAGCGCGGCCCGCGACTCCGGCGTCAGCGAGGGGTGGCACGACAGGAACATCAGCCGGAGGACGTCGTCCTCGATGTGGTCGACCAGGTCGTCGAGGTCGGGCATCGGTCCCTCCTCCCCGGCGGCGCGCTGCAGCTCGGTGACCTTGCGGGCGTGGCGGTCCTGCCGCCGGAAGTGGTCGATGCCGCGCCGCTTGGCGATCGTCATCAGCCAGGCGCCCGGGTTGGCGGGCACGCCGGCGGAGGGCCACTGCTCGAGCGCGGCGACCAACGCGTCCTGGGCGAGGTCCTCGGCGAGCGCGACGTCGCGAGTCATCCGGGTGAGGGCGCCGACGAGGCGGGCCGACTCGGCCCGCCACGCGGCGACGACTGCCTCGTCCGTGGTGGTTGCCGGCACGAGGCCAGCGTAGTGATCCTGCGTCAGGCGCTGGTCTCCTGCGGAGCCTCGGAGATCTGGCGGAGGGTGGCGACCACGGTGGCCTCGGGCCAGTGCTCGGCGTGCAGCTCGGCGAACGACTGCTGGTCGGCGATCGCCTCCTCGACAGTGGGGTACTCCAGGAGCGACCAGCCGCCCACGACCTCCTTCGCCTCGGCGTACGGCCCGTCGACGCGGCTGACCTCGCCCTTGCGCACGACGAAGTTCACGGCGTCCTCGGTGCCGTAGAGCCCGCCGCCGTCGAGGAAGATCCCCTTCGCGGCGCGCTCGCCGATGTAGGACTCCATCGCCCCGAACAGCGACTGCGGCGGCATGCCGATGTTCTCTTCCATCCTCACGAATCCCATGAAACGCGGCATCTCGATCACTTCTCCTGGTTGCTGGGTAACTGTTCTCGCACGTACGTCGACCGGGGTCGACGGTCTTCGACATCGGTCCTCGAGACAGTTTCGGTGATTCCCGGCCCGGCTGTCTGTAGCGTGCTCGCGCATGAGCACTGACACGATCCATGCTCTCGTGGCGGGCGCGGTGCTGGTCCTGGTGGTCGCAGCGATCTACGGCGCGCTCTGGCTCTACGAGAAGAAGACCGGCAGGTGGCCCGGGAGCGGTGGCACGAGCTCCTCGGACTCCATGAACGACATCATCAACAGCATCGACTGACCTCCGCCCGGGGCGAGGATGTCCCCCATGTTCCTGCTCATCCCCAGCCCGATGCTCGGTCCGCAGACCTGGCGCGGGGTCGAGGCCTGGCTGCGCGGGCAGGGCCACGACGCGCAGGTCGTCGATCCCGGACCGCTGCCGCGCACCCCGGCCCGGGTCCTAGACTCCGTCGTCGCGGCGGCGCCCGACCGCCCGGTGGTCCTGGTCCCGCACAGCAATGCGGGTTACTACGCCCCGCACCTCGCGACGCTCGTCGACGCCCGGGCCACGGTGTACGTCGACGCGGCGCTCCCCGGCACGGGCAGCGAGGGGGAGGACACACCCCTTGCTCCACCGGCGTTCCTCGACTTCCTCCAGGCGCTGGCGGACGACGACGGCGTCCTCCCGCCCCGGACCGAGTGGTGGGACGACGTGACCGACCTGTTCCCGGACAGCTCCACCCGGCAGGCGGTCGAGCGCGAGCAGCCACGACTGCCGCTGACCTACTTCACGAGCCGGGTCCCCGTCCCGGCCGGCTGGACGGGTCGACGTGCGGCGTACGTCGCCTTCGGTGAGACGTACGCCGAGGAGCGCGACCGCGCGCACGACCTCGGCTGGCTAACCCGGACCCTGGCCGGAGGGCACCTGCAGATGCTGCAGGACTCGGCCGAGGTGGGCCAGGCGATCCTCGACCTCAGTCGCGCCGCCGCCAAAAATTGAGGACGTTTCGCTTCTGACGCGACGGATCCGCCCCTGCGCGAGCAACCTGTGTCCATGGCAGAGGCGACAGTCGAACAGCCCTTGGTGCTCATCGAGCTCCAGGGCGCTGCTGACGAGTTCGCCGCCCGCGCGAAGACGCAGGAGAGCCACCGCGACCGTGCACTTCCCGGCACTGGCGCGCACCACCTGCACGCTCACTCCGCCACCCTGTGGCGGCTGGCCGAGAGCAGCCTTCGAGCTCGCATCCACGACCTGGAGATCGCTTCGGCCAGGTGAGTGTCACGGGCGCCCATTCCGCCGCCTGTGACCGCCAAGTGGCGGCTCCAGCGCGACCACGAATGCTTGACCTGATTCGTCTACTGATGTTCGAAGGGACGGGGAGGGTCACTGGCTTGCGGGAGGCTCCAGCGGGCGGTCAAGGGTTGCCCGTGAAGGTCGGAGAGTGTCCGCCACCACCGCACCCCGCTCACCCATGGGTCGTTCAGGCCCGACGGTCGAGTCCCGGGCTGTCTGTCGCTCTGCCTCGCCGTTCACCGCCGCACCGAGGACGACCAGTACCACGGTGATCCAGAGCCAGAACATGCTGATTGCCACGCCGGCGAGCGACCCGTAGGTGGTCTCGTAGGTACCGAGGCTCCGTACGTAGGCAAACAGCGCCACCGAGGCGGCTAGCCAGAGAGTCGTCGCGCCCAGTGCTCCCCCGGTGATCCAGCGCCACCGTGCCTGCTTGCGGTCCGGCGCGAACCGGTAGAGGACGGCGAGCAGCGCACTCATCAGGACCGCCAGCGCCATCCACACCAGGACGGGCGCGACCACGCGGACCGGTTCCGGCGCGGCATGCAACGCGCGGGAGGTGACCCCCGCGCCCGCGATCACTGCCCCCAGGATGAACACGCCGACGAGGACGAAGGTGACGGCGAGGACAAGGCGTCTCAGGAACCCGCGGGTCTCGTCCTCGTGGTACGCCACGGTCAGCACGTCGATCAAGGACATCGCGGCGGTCGTGGCTGTCGTCAGGGCGAGGACCAGCCCTGTCAGGCCGCGCAACGTGAGTACCGTGCCGGAGGCGGCCGTGATGCTCGTGAGCTGGTCGGCGACGATGGGTTCTACTTGGCGCGGCAGCATCTCGGCGACCCGGGAGAGCTGGTCGGCGGCCTGCGCCGGGGTGTTGACAGCCCCGTACACCGACAGGGCAGTCAACAGCACGGGTGCGATGGACAGGACGGCGAAGAACGCGACCCCGGCGCTGAGCAGTGGCAGATGGGCGACCATCGCGTGCACTGCCGCGCGCCGCAGCAGCTGCCGCCAGCCGCGCCAGGGGATCTGGTGGGGAGTCGCTGAGTTCTGCGGCAGGTCGGAGTCTGCAGGCGGACCACCGGCTCCGTCGTTGCTGCCCCCCCGCGGACCCTTCACAGGACCATCATTCCCCTGGCGACCGAGGGTGTCGATGCAGGTGAAACCAGCCTGTCACGTAGGAGACACGCACCGGCCAAGCACCTGCGCCCTACCGCCGCCTGTCGGCGTCAGTCCTTCAGCAGGGCGAAGGTGGCAAGCGCATGTACGAGCGACTTGCCATCCTGCTCGACGTCCGCTTCGCATACCGTGATGCTGTCTCCTCGCTTCCGTACCTCGGCTGTGACGATGAGCCGACCGGGCCCGCCGGGGTGAAGATAGGTGAGCGTCAGCTGACTAGTGGCAGGCGTCTCGTCTTCGACGGCACTTCGGATGGCTGCGCCCATGGTCGCGTCCACCACGGTCGCACGCATGCCGCCGTGCACAGTGCCGGCCGCGTTGAGGTGTCGATCATCGACATCCACCGTCAGCGACGCCTGTCCCTCGGCAGCCTCGGGAGCTTGAGCACCGATAGTGGTGAGGAAGCCGCGCTCGGTGTCTGTCACGCGATCGCCGTACCCATGACCCCGCAAAGGATTCGCGGGCACACGAATGGCGCGTCTTTCCGCCGCGCATGCGAGTTGGCCGTTCTAGCCTCCCGCGACCAGCCGATCCATGGCGTTCAGGAGACAGCCCGGCGCCTCATGCCAGATGAAGTGGCCGGCCCCTGGTTCGACGTGCCACCAGGCGCCAGGGATGCGGTCGGCACTGTCAGTGCCGGCGCTCGCTGGCATCGGGCTCAGCTCGCCGACGATCACGCCGAAGGGGACTCTGATGGTGGGGAGCGATGACTCGAGATCGGGCAGCTGGGCTTGCAGGTCGGCAAACAACCCTTGGTTGGCCGGCTGGGAGAGCTTCACGGGCGGCATCGACGGGGCTGCCACTGGATGGGCGAAATACGAAGGCCAGAACAGTGAGAGGGCCTCGAGGTCGTCCTCCGGCGTCGAGGTGCCTGCCGTGTCCTTCTCGTCCAGCTCGCGGGCGCGTTCACGGTCAGCCTCAGGCACTCGCGCGAGCATCTCGGCCCCGAACGCCTCCGCCCCGCCGTCTCCGACGGCGCCCAGCGGGTCGACGGACAGCACGCCGGTCAGTCGCTCGGGGATGCTTGCGGCAGCGTGGAAGACGAGGTGGCCTCCCCACGAGTGGCCCATCAGGTAGGCGGTCTCCCACCCGAGCCCGCTCAGCACGGCGGCGACGTCGGCCACCGCCTCGGCGACCGTGAACTCGCCCCGCTCCGTCGACGGCGCCAGGCCCCGTTGCTGAAAGGTCGCGACCTGGTACCGGGCAGCCAGCTCGGCAACGGCATCATCGAGATAGTCGTAGTTCATGCCCGGACCGCCGTGGATCGCCAGCACGCGCGGTCCCTCGCCGGTGACCCACCCCACGAGCTCGCCCATGCGCGTGGCAACCGTGAACGGGGTCCGCTCCATGACCACATCGTAGGGCGGCCCGATGCACCTTGCTGTGCTCGACACCCTCGTGGTCAAGCCCGTGATCAGCCTTCCGGTCGGTTGAATGGCGCATGTCGCGTTGAACGCTTCCCGATGGTGTGCACGCGTCTCCAGCCACCCACACGAGTGCGTCTTTAGCCGCGACGCACGTCCTACCGCCGCTCATGGTCCTAGGTGCCCTCCTCCCCCACCACGGTGGTGACCGTCCCGAGGCCCCCGGAGGCCACCCGCCAGGTCCCACGGGTGAGGTCGATCGGCGGGACGACCGAGCCCGTGATGACCACATCCCCGGCCGAGAGGCCGGCACCGCAGGCGGCGAGGGTGGCGGCGGCAGAAGCGAGGATCGCGCCGAGGTCGCCGGTGAGGGCGGTGGGCTCGGAGGTGAGGGCGATGACGTCGGCGTCCCGCTCGACGGTGAAGGTGAGTGGGTCGGGGAGGGCGTCGACCACCGGGCCGAGCAGGACGTGGCGGTGGAAGATGTTGCCGGCCAGGATCTCCTCCAGGTCTGTCGGAGGTACGTCGACGTCGGCCAGCTCGATCGCCACCGACCAGCCCGAGACCGCGGCGAGTGCCTCGGCGGGAGTGGCACCGGGCCCGAGGTCGGTGCCGAGGTGGACGGCGATCTCCGCCTCCAGCACCGGCTTCGTCCAGCCCGACACGTCCACGCTAGCGCCGGAGTCGAGCAGCCGGTCGCGGGTGAGGGAGCCGGCGATCGGGTGGTCGATGCCGAACTTCTCCATCGCGGCCGGGGCTCCGAAGCCGAGCTTCCAGCCGAGGTGGACGGCCCCCGAGGCGAGGGCCGCATCGCGGCCGGCCAGCATCCGCGTCGTACCGGCGGCAATCCTGGGATCGAGGCTCATGACGGGTCGTCGAACGTCTCGTCGGGACCGGGCAGCCCGTAGCCCGCAGCGGCCAGCGAGCCGGCGCCGCTCCAGCCCCAGATCAGCAGCACGTCCTCGTCGCCGGTGTTGACGAAGCCGTGGAAGTTGCCGCGCGGCGTGAAGATCACGTCGCCGGCCTGCGACGGCTCGCGCCCGGTGTTGGTGTGGATCTCGCCGCGGCCAGACATCACCACCAGGAACTCATCCGCGTCGGTGTGGAGGTGGCGGTCGTGGCGCGCGCCGGGCGGCAGCACGGTGCGGCCGACGGTGAGGCCGTCGGAGCCGCCGCGCTCGGAGTTGATGAGGTACTGGACCTGCATGTCGACCCACCCCTCCTCCTCGCGCAGCCCCTGCTCGAGCGGGACGTCGGCGACGGTGGTGCGGAAGGGCGGCTTGGCCTGATCAGGAGTGCTCACTTGACCTCCACCCCCGCGGCCCTGCGGTAGACGTCGGCGACGCTGACCAGAAAGTCCCGGTCGGCGTGCTCACTGCTCCTTGCGGCGCTGAGCATCTCGCTCGCCGCCGAGCAGGTCGGCAACATCGCGCCGAACTTGCGGCCGAGCTCCTGGGCGAGAACCAGGTCCTTCTGCTGCAGCTCGACGTCGGCGAAGACGGTGTGGTCGTCGACCAGCAGCGGCGCGCGGTAGCCGATCACCGGCGAGGCGATCACGCTCTTGAGCGCCGCGTCGACGACGGCGGCCCGGTCGACGCCCGCCTTCTCGACCAGCGTCACCGCCTCGGCGAACGCGGTGACAGAGACGACGAGGGAGAGGTTGATGGCGACCTTGGTGAGGATCGCGTGGCCGTTCGGGCCGATGTAGGTGACCTTGGGGCCGATGGCGTGCAGCAGCGCCTCGACGTGGTCGTACGCCGCCCTTTCGCCGCCGACCATCACCGACATCTGGCCGGCCGCCAGCGTGGCGGGGGAGCCGGAGACCGGGGTGTCGAGGTAGCGCGCGCCGGTCGCGGCGACCTCCTCGGACAGCGCGACGCTGCGCTCGGGGGCGATGGTGCTGAGGTCGGCCCAGACCGTGCCCTCGCCGAGCCCGGCCAGCAGGCCGTCGTCGCCGTGGGCCGCGCCCTCGATCGCGTCGGTGTTGGTGAGCATCGTGAAGACGACGTCGCACTGCTCGGCGACCTCGCGGGGCGTGTCGGCCCAGCCCATGCCGGCGTCGAGCAGGTCCTGCGCCTTGCTCTTGGTGCGGTTCCACCCGGTGACCGGGTGGCCCGCGTCCATGATCCGGCGGGCGATCCCGGAGCCCATGGCCCCGAGCCCCACGAATCCCACGCGGTGGATGTCGTTGAACATCTTTGCTCCTCTGGTGACTGTCGGTGGGTCAGTGGTGGTGCCGGTCGAGGAAGTCGACGATGACGGCGAGCGCCTCGCGCTGGACGTCGTCCACCTGGGGGACGCCGTCGGCGTCGGCCTCGGGGTAGATGTAGCCGTGGATCGGGTGCGACCACGAGCGCCACTCGGCGTCGTCGCGCTTCTCGGCGAGCAGCTCGTAGGTGAGGCGGAAGATGCCCTGGAGCTCGTCCTCGTCGCGGCCGAGCACCAGCACCGGGATGTCGACCCCGTCGAGACGTCGCGACACCTCGTCGGGGTCGGCGACGCGGGCCCGGGCGCGCTCGGTGCTACGGATCTCCATGCTCTCGATGTCGCGCAGCCCGTCAGTGGTGGTGACGGTGTCGACGTCGTCGAGCCGCAGCGTGAGCAGCTCGTGGGAGGCCGGCTCGGCCGCGACGCCGGCGCGGAGCAGGCCGGGATACTGCGACAGCAGCTTGAACAGCATCTCCCCGGCGTGGCTGACGCCGACGTGGAAGAGCCGGTCGCCGTCGATCCGCGGGTGGCTGGCGACGTGGCGCAAGATGGCCACCTCGTCCTCGTACTCCAGCGGCGCCCGGTTCATCAGCCCCATGCCCTGCCGCACCGTGGTCTTCAACGGCCCGCCGGTCTGGTAGCCGAGCTCGACCTCGGTCCGGTAGCGCACCCACCCGCAGGCGTAACCCGCCTCGAGCAGCACATCCGTGACGTGGCCGAACCGCTCGACCCGGTCCTCGAGCCACGCCGTCCCGCCCCCGCCGTTGCCGTAGGCGATGAGCACGTAGGGGTGCGGTCCGTCGCCGTCCGGGATCCGGAGGGAGTACGGCGCGTAGAGACCGTCGAGCGTCTCCGCCAGCAGGTACTCCACCCGCTGGGTCACCGCTTCGAGCCCGCCGCCCAGTAGTCCTCCTTCGACTTCGAGGCGGCCAGCGCCTCGGCGTCCTCGAAACCGGGAGCCATCGAGGCTGCGGTGCCGGCCATGTACTGGTGGTGGTCGACGTCGAGCAGCCGGATCCAGCTCTGCTGCCCGAAGGTCAGCGCGATCACGCAGCCGAGCTCCACCAGCTCGTCCTCGCTGAAGTGCGCGTGCAGCCGGTCCCACAACCCGTCGCGGTCACTCTCGTTCCAGGCGATGGCCTGCGCGTAGGCGAGAGCCGCCTTCTGCCGGTCGTCGAACTTGTCGGACGACTCGAAGTTGAGGAGGTCGTCGTACTGCCCCTCGACCAGGCCCTCGTTGGCGCCGCGCTCGGAGCGCTGGTTGCCGCAGAACTCGCAGGTGACCGTGCGGGAGATGTAGACCCGGCACAGCTCCTTGATGGCGTGGTCGCAGACGCCGTTGCGGAACATCTTCTCCCACGGCTCGGCAAAGGCCCAGAACGCCGCCGGGACGTGCGCGCGGATCGCGTTGGTCTCCGGCCGGGGCGTGCCGTGCGCGGCGGCGCGGTCCATCTCCGCCTGCATGGGCTCGTCCATGTCCTCGTAGGGGACGTAGGAGATGCGGGGCTTGCTCATGATGTGCTCCTTCATTCGGTGGATTCGATGGCGCGGACGACCGCGTCGGTGGTGATCGGGAGGTCGCGGACGCGGACGCCGAGGGCGCGGTGGACGGCGTTGGCGATGGCGGCGGAGGTCGGGCCCTGGGCGGCCTCGCCGGCGCCGGTCGACGGGGCGTCGGAGTCGACGAGGTGCACGATGACCTCGGGCGCCTCGGAGAAGCGCAGCACCGGATAGGTCTCCCAGTCGGTGCCGAGCAGCCGGCGTCGGTCGAACGGCATCCGCTCGGTCAGCGTCCACGACGTCGCCTGGATCGCGCCGCCCTCGAGCTGGTTGCGAGCACCGTCGGGGTTGACCACGAGGCCGACGTCGGCGACGACCAGCAGCCGCGTCACCCGCACCTCGCTGGTCACCTCGACGTCGGCGACGACGGCGCAGTGGGCGCCCTTGTCCTTGTAGCGCGCGTAGCCGAGGCCGCGGCCGGTGTCCTCGGGCAGCTCCTCGTCCCAGCCGGCGAGCCGGGCGGCCTCGCTCACCACGTGCACCGCACGCGGGTCGGCGAGGTGGTCGAGCCGGAAGGCGACCGGGTCGACGCCGGCCGCGAGCGCGAGCTCGTCCATGAACGACTCGATCGCGAAGACGTTCAGGTGCGCCCCCAGCGCCCGCATCGCGGAGGTACGGATCGGCGTGTCCGTCTTGCGGTGGCCCACGACGCGCCGCGGCCCCACGTCGTACGCCGGGACCGCGTTGCGGGTCGTCCCGCCACCGGCGGCCAGCGGCGGGTCGGTCGGCGGCGGCAGCGCCACCGGCTCGGCCAGGTGGGAGCCGGCCAGCAGGCCGGGCGTGCCGGCGTACCCCGGCCGCGCACTGTGCCCCTGGCTCCACACGTCGTGGGACCAGCCGGTGATCCGGCCGCCGTCGAGCCGCGCCCGCAGCGTCGTCGTCATCGCCGAGGCCAGCGGACCCCACGTCAGCTCGTCGGGCCGGGTCCAGCGCAGCAGCACCGGCCGGCCGGGCACCGCCCGCGCGAGGAGCACCGCGTCGAGGGCGGCGTCGTCCGCGGCGTTGTGGCCGTAGCAGCCCGCGTTCTCGACGTGCTCGACCAAGACCGCCGACCGCTCGAGCCCGAGCGTGGCCGCGATCGCGTCGCGCAGCGAGTGGATGCCCTGGCTGTGGGAGCTGACGTGGACGCCGTCGTCGGTCCACACAGCGAGCCCGGCGCTGGTCGCGATCGAGCCGTGGGCGAGGAACGGGCGGGAGTACGACGCCGTCAGCGGCTCGTCGGACCCGGGGGCGCCGGGCTCGTCGAGCACCGGGGCCTCCTCGTGCGTGCCGTCTCGGAGCCAGCGGGGCAGGTCGGTCTCGTCGGGGAGCAGGTCCCGCTCGTCCCAGGCGGCGTCCCGGGCCAGCTGCTCCAGCGCCCGGTCGACGTCGGCCTCGCGCTCGCCGACCACGCCGACGAACGAGCCGTCGCGGACCAGCGTCACCCCGGGCGCCTTCCAGTTCTCCGGGACCGAACTCAGCACGGCACCGACCGACGGGGGTCGCAGCACCCGGCCGTGGAGCAAGCCCTCAGGTCGCAGGTCGGCCAGGAACCTCGGCCGGCCGAGCACCTTGTCGGGCAGGTCGAGCCGGGGCTCGCTCCGACCGACGGAGACGGCGTCGACGGGGGGCAGCGGTTCGACGGTGGTCAGGTCGAGGTCGGGGTCGAGTCCGGCGATGCGGGC
The DNA here is from genome assembly GCA_963754575.1 of uncultured Actinomycetota bacterium. Lineage (GTDB taxonomy): Bacteria > Actinomycetota > Actinomycetes > Propionibacteriales > Nocardioidaceae > Nocardioides. Next base: position 141,623 of record CAVWGQ010000028.1, read on the forward strand.
GACGTACTCCTCGACCGGGGTGGTCGGCCCGGCCAGCGCGCGGGCGACACCGCCGACGTGGGCGAGGGCCGGTCCGGTCTGGAGGACGGACAGGCTGCCCGCGGTCAGGCCCTGGTCGGGGCCGAGCACGGTGTGCGGGGCGACCATCCGGACCCGGTCGAGCGGCAGCCCGAGCGCGTCGGCCGCGAGCTGGGCGAGCGCGGTCGCGATGCCCTGCCCGAGCTCCGCCTTCCCGACCCGGACCTCGACGACGCCGTCGTACGCCGCCACCCAGCTGCCGAGGCGGGGGTTGGTGGTGATGTGCGGCGGGAGGTCGGTCACGCGGACGGCTCCCGGGCGGCGAGCACCGCGTCGAGGATGCGGCGGTGGGCGCCGCAGCGGCAGAGGTTCCGGTCGAGGGCCTCGGCGACGCGGGCGGCGTCGGCGTCCGGCTCCTCGTCGAGGAGGGCGGCGGCGCGGACGACGATGCCGGAGAGGCAGAAGCCGCACTGGGCGGCCTGCCGGTCGAGGATCGCCTGCTGCACCGGGTGGGGGACGCCGTCGGTCGACAGCCCCTCGACGGTCGTGACGGACTGGCCCTCGGCCTGCCAGACGGGGGTCTGGCACGACGGGACGACGACGTCGTCGAGCCTCACGAAGCAGGCTCCGCAGAGCCCCTGGCCGCAGCCGAAGCGGGTGCCGACCAGGCCGAGGTCGTCGCGCAGCACCGTGAGCAGCGGCGTGTCCGGGTCGCCCTCGACCTCGACCCGCGCGCCGTTCACGGAGAAACCGGTCACCCGAAGACCTCCGGGTGGTGGGAGAGCTCGATCCGGGTGCGCCGGATGTGGCCGCCGAGGAACCGCTCGCCGTCGTCGGCGTCGCGGCGTACGACCGCGTCGAGGATCAGCCGGTGCTCGGAGTTCACGACCCACATCCGGCTGCGACCGCCGAGCTGGACGAAGCTGCGCCGGTAGTGCTGCGTGGAGTTCCAGAGCCGAGTGACGTTCGACATCAGCGGGTCGATGTGGCAGCCGGAGTAGGTGAGCATGTGGAACTCGCGGTCGAGGTCGAGGAACTTCTCGAGGTCGTCGTTGGCCTCGATCCGCTGCTGCACCTCCTCGAGCTGCGCGTGGTCGTCGGCGGTGAGCTGCCGCAGGCTCTCGGCGAGCGCCAGCGGCTCGAGCCGCTCCCGCATCCGGTAGACCACGTCGACCTCGTGCGGCGAGAGCCGCGGCACCCGCGCGCCCTTGTGCGCCTCGTGCTCGGTCAGCCCCTCGGCCTCGAGCATCCGCAGCGCCTCGCGCACCGGCAGCCGGCTCGCGCCGAGCCGCTCGGCGACCTCCTCCTGGCGGATGCGGTCGCCCGGCTTCAGCTCGCCGCCGAGGATCGCCTCGCGGAGGTACGCCGCCACGCGGGTGCTGCCGATGGGGTCGGGGGTCTGCTCAGTCATGTCGGGGATTCTCCCGGTCCCAGCGCTTCCCACCCGGGGCGGACACCAGCTCGAACTGCATCCCCCACGGGCTGAGGAAGTAGATCCATCGGTTGCCCTCGGCCGGGCCGCGGCTCGCGGTCGGTCCGGCGAGCACCTCGACCCCCTCGGCGCGCAGGTGCTCGACGGCCGCGTCGAGGTCGTCGACGTACAGCGCGACGTGGTGGCCGCCGATGTCGCTGTTGCGCGGGATCGCGTCGCGCTGGTCGGGCGAGGAGTAGTGGAAGACCTCGAAGAGGGTCCCGTCGCCGCAGCGGAAGAAGCGGTTCTCGACCACCACCGCTCGCGGGTGGACGGCCAGGTGCTCGGTCATCCAGTCGTCGCCCTCGTCGGGGTGGGAGAACGGGCCGAGGGAGTAGAGGTACTCGCAGGCGAGCACGTCCACGAGGAACCGGTGGGCCTGCTCGAGGTCGGGCACCGTGAAGCCGACATGGTCGACGCGGCGCAGCCCCGGCAGTCCCATCGTCACCCCTTCTGGATCCGAAACGAGCGAGAGGTCCAGAGAACCACGCTCGTCGGAGTGGTGTCCATCACTCCGGCTCTAGATTTTGGATCCAATCCTGTGTCACAGTGACGGCTCCACCGAGGAGGACCCATGCCGCAGCACCGCCCGCTCGAGCCCGCCGCCCCGTGGGTCGAGGTCATCGCCACGGACGAGGACTGGGACGCCGCGGACCCGACGCTGCTGCGCACGTTCTACGCCCAGCTGGTCTGGGTCCGGGCCTTCGAGCAGCTCGTCCTCGACCTCGCCGGCGCCGGGCTGATCCACGGCCCCGCCCACTCCAGCATCGGCCAGGAGGGCGGCGCGGTCGGCTCCGTCCTCGCGCTCACCAGCGACGACTCGGTCAACGGCTCCCACCGCGGCCACCACCAGTTCCTCGCCAAGGCGCTCCACCACGTCGAGCCCAAGGGCATGGACCCGCTCGCGCCGCCGTCGGAGGAGGTCCGCGAGGTGCTGCTGCGCACGCTCGCCGAGATCGCCGGCCTCGACCGCGGCTGGAGCCACGGCCGCGGCGGTTCGATGCACCTGCAGTGGAAGGAGGCCGGCGCGATGGGCACCAACGCCATCGTCGGCGGCGGCGTCCCGCAGGCGGCCGGCTTCGCCTTCTCCCACCAGCGCTCCGGCACCGACGCCGTCTCGGTCACCTACTTCGGCGACGGCGCGGTCAACATCGGCTCGACGCTGGAGACCATGAACCTGGCCGGCGCCTGGTCGTTGCCGGTCTGCTTCTTCATCGAGAACAACCGGTACGCCGTCTCCACCTCGGTCGAGGAGGCCACCGCCGAGCCGCGGCTGTCCGCACGCGGCATGGGGTTCAACCTCGCCTCGTGGAAGGTCGACGGCCAGGACCCGCTCGCCGTCCACCTCGCGATGTCCGAGGCGGTCGCCCACATGCGCGCCGGTCGCGGCGCGACCGTCGTCGAGGTCGACACCTACCGCTTCTTCCACCAGAACGGCGGCTTCGCCGGCAGTGCGTTCGGCTACCGCGACCGGGAGGAGGAGAAGGCCTGGCGGCAGCGCGACCCGCTCACCATCACCTCCGCCCACCTCGAGCGGCTCGGCCTGCTCGAGGCCGGCGAGGCCGAGCAGGCCCTCGTCCAGGCCAAGCAGGTCATGGAGGAGATCGCGGAGACGTTGCTCGAGGCCGTGCCCGACGGCAAGCCCGGCGAGCGGCAGATCCGCGCCGACGAGTGGCCCGACCCCTCCTGGGTCGACGTCGGCGTCCGCGGCGACCTGTCCGAGCTCGACGACGCCCCGGTCGTCGCGGCCGAGGGCCACGCCGTCCCGGTGCAGGACATGAAGCTGGTCGACTCGATCGCCGCCGTGCTCGGGCGCCGGATGGAGACCGACCCGAGCGTGGTCGTGATGGGCGAGGACATCCACCGGCTCAACGGCGGCACCAACGGTGCGACCCGCGGCCTGGCGGACCGCTTCCCCGACCGCATCCTCGGCACCCCGATCAGCGAGAACGCGTTCACGGGCCTGGCCTGCGGCATCGCCCTCGACGGCCGCTTCAGCCCCGTCGTGGAGTTCATGTACGCCGACTTCATGTGGGTCGCCGCCGACCAGCTCTTCAACCAGATCGCCCGCGCCCGCCACATGTACGGCGGCGGGGGTGCCGTCCCGCTCGTGCTGCGCAGCAAGGTCGCCATGGGCACCGGCTACGGCTCGCAGCACTCGATGGACCCCGCCGGGATCTTCGCGACCTCCGCCGGCTGGCGGATCGTCGCGCCGACGACGCCGTACGACTACGTCGGCCTGATGAACACCGCCCTGCGCTGCCAGGACCCGGTCCTCGTGCTGGAGCACGTCGACCTCTACAACGCCACCGGCCCCGGCCCGGTCGACGACCTCGACTACTGCCTGCCCGTCGGCAAGGCGGCGATCCGCCGCGAGGGCTCCGACGTCACCGTCCTCAGCTATCTCGGGATGGTGCCGTTCGTGCTCGAGGCGGTCGAGGAGTTCGGGAAGGTCGACGCCGAGGTCATCGACCTGCGCTGGCTCGACCGCGCGAGCATCGACTGGGACACGATCGAGGCCAGCCTCACCAAGACCAACCAGGTGCTGATCGCCGAGCAGGGCGCGGTCGGCACGTCCTACGGCGGCTGGCTCGCCGACGAGATCCACCGCCGCTTCTTCGACCTGCTCGACGCCCCGGTCCGCCGGGTCACCGGGTCGGAGGCCTCGCCCAGCATCAGCAAGGTGCTGGAGCGCGCGGCGACCGCCCAGAAGGACGAGGTCATCGCCGAGCTCACCGAGATCGCGAGCTACTGACGTGGCCCGGGTGCTGCGGATGCCGGGGGTCTCGGCCAACGCGACCGAGGCCGTGCTCGCCGAGTGGCTGGTCGCGGAGTCGGCGGCGTTCGCCGTCGCCGACGCGCTGGCGACGGTCGAGACCGACAAGGCGCTCGTCGACGTCGAGGCCGAGGCTGCCGGGGTCTTCCTGAAGACGCTGGTCGCGCCCGGCTCGCAGGTGCAGGTCGGCGCGCCGATCGCCGTCCTCGCCGACCCGGGGGAGGTGGTGGGCGACCTCGACGCGCTCTTGCGCGAGCTCGGGGTGGCCGACTCCCCCGCCCCCGTCGTCCCGCCACGGCGCGACGTCCCCGACACCGACCCGGGCTCGGGATCCCCCGTGCCAGAGCCCGGGCCGGTCTCCAAGGACGCACCCGACCCGACCGTCGGCCCGGTCAGCCACCCGGTCGTGCCCGTCGTGTCCCTCGCGTCGGCAGCGTCGAGCGGGTCGAACGGTCGCGTCTTCGCCAGCCCGCTCGCGCGCCGGCTGGCCCGCGACGCCGGACTGGCGATCGAGGACATCCCCGGCACCGGCCCGAGGCGCCGGGTGCTGCGCCGTGACGTCGAGGCCCGGGTCGCCGAGCTGGCGAGCCAGCCTGCCCCTGCGACCGCGCCGGCCTCGCCCGCCGAGCAGGTCGCGACGGTCACGACGAGCGCGAGCGCGACGTACGACGAGGTCCCGCACTCGCGGCTGCGCCGCGCCGTCGCCCAGCGGCTGGTGGAGAGCAAGCAGCAGGCGCCCCACTTCTACGTGCGGGCGACGGTCCGCGTGGAGCGGCTGCTCGCGCTGCGCGCCGAGCTCAACGAGGCGCTCGCGGCCGAGGACGGGCCGAAGGTCTCGGTCAACGACCTGGTCGTGAAGGCGGTCGCGATCGCCCACGCCCGGGTCCCCGACCTCAACGTCACCTGGACCGACGACGCCGTACGCCGCTGGCACGTGGCGGACGTCGCGGTCGCCGTCGCCACCGACCGGGGACTGCTGACCCCGGTGGTCCGTGACGTCGGCAGCCGCTCGGTCTCCTCGGTCTCCGCCGCGACCCGCGACCTCGCCGACCGCGCCCGGGAGGGCCGGCTGCGGCAGGACGAGCTCGAGGGCGGCTCGATCACCGTGACCAACCTCGGCATGCTCGGGGTCGAGGAGTTCGCCGCCATCATCAACCCGCCCCACGCCGCGATCCTCGCGGTCGGGGCCGTGCGCGAGGAGCCGGTCGTCGAGGACGGCCTGGTCGTCCCCGGCTCCGTGATGTCGCTGACCCTGTCGGTCGACCACCGCCCCGTCGACGGCGTCGTCGCCGCCCGGTGGCTGGGTGAGCTGACCGGCCTGCTGGAGCGCCCGGTGCGGCTGCTCGCCTGACGACGGCGCCGGAGGGGCGCCACCGAGGTCTCGTGAAGGGACACCCACCATGGAGATGAGCAGGAGATCGGTCCTGGGCGGCGCTGCCGCAGCCGGGACGCTCGCGACCGGGGTGGGTGCCGCCGCCCCCGCCCAGGCCGGACCGGCCGGAGGGCCCCGCGCCCGGGAGTACGTCGTGACCGGCGCCCACGTCGTCTCGATGGACCCCGACATCGGCGACGTCGAGGGCGGCGACATCCACGTCCGCGACGGCCGGATCGTCGCGGTCGGGAAGCGACTGAAGGCCCGCGGGCCCAGGATCGACGGACGCGGCATGATCGCGATGCCCGGCCTGGTCGACACCCACTGGCACCTCTGGACGACGCTCTACCGGTCGATGTCGAGCTCCTCGCCGGAGACGGCGTACTTCGCGCTCAACGTGGCGAACGGCGTGCGCTGCCTGCCCTCCGACCTCTACCACGGCGCCCGGCTGGCGCTCGTCGAGGCGCTCAACACCGGCGTCACGACCGTGCACGACTGGTCGCACAACCTGCGCTCGCCCGCGCACGCCGACGCCAACCTCGCGGCCCACCGCGAGGTCGGGCTGCGCGGCCGGTTCTCCTACGGCACCCCGCAGGGCTACCCCGGCACCTCGGTGATCGACCTCGACGACATCGCCCGCGTGCAGCGCCAGTGGTTCGACTCGGGCAAGCTGCCGCTGATGCACCTCGGGCTGGCCGGGCGCCCGCCCGGGCTGGTGCCGGAGTCGACCTTCCGCCCGGAGTACGACGCGGCGCGGGCGCTGGGCATCCCGGTGAGCTACCACGCCAACTCGACCAGGGCCCACGGCCAGCTCGGCATGATCCGCCAGCTCGGCGAGCAGGACATGCTCGGTCCCGACACCCAGCTGATCCACGCGCTCTACACGACCGAGGCCGAGCGGGCGACCGTCCGCGAGAGCGGGTCGTCGGTGAGCATCAGCCCGTGGTCGGAGCTCCTCATCGGCTACGGCGTCACGCCGGTGCCGACCATGGAGCAGAGCGGCATGCTGCTGACGCTGTCGGTGGACACGCTGTCGCTGGTCGGCTCGGGCGACCTCTGGTCGGTGCTGCGGCTGACGACCGGGCTCTATCGCGGCATCGCCGAGCAGGAGCTGGCCGTCGGCACCCGCCGGGTGCTGGAGATGGCGACCATCGACGCCGCGCGTGGGCTCGGCATCGGCGACGAGGTCGGGTCGCTGACGCCCGGCAAGCGGGCCGACCTGATCCTGGTCCGCCAGCACGACATCGAGACCGCCCCGGTCACCGACGTGCCGAACACGCTCGCGCTCGCGACGGGTGCGGAGAACGTCGACACGGTGATCGTGGACGGGAGGATCCGCAAGCGGGGCGGCCGGCTGCTCGACGTCGACCCGGCCCGCGTCGTACGCCAGACGGAGTCGGCGCTGGCGGCGCTGCTCGCCCGCTGACCTCGTCGACCGGGTGTGGTGGGACCGGTCAGCCCGGTCCCATCACGCCCAGCGGGTCGAGGCCCAGCGTCCGGAGCACGGTCCGCGCGGCGTTGCGGCCGGGCCGGCCCGACACCGAACCACCGGGGTGGGTCGTCGAGCCGGTGAGGAACAGGCCCTCGATGCCGGTGTCGTAGCGCGGCCAGCCGGGGACCACCTCGCCGTCGAGCAGGAACTCCCCGCCGTGGCAGGAACCGCCGACGTTCTGCGGGTTGTGGGCGGCCACGTCGAGCGGCGACTCGGTGCGCATCGACAGGATCTCCGCGGAACCGAGACCGCGGGTCCGCTGCGCCACGAGCTCGACCAGCCGGGCGCCGTACTCGTCCTTGGTCTCGGCCCAGTCGCGGCCGTCGGCGCGCTGCCACGGCGCCATGGTGAGGATCTTGAACGTGCCGCCGGAGCCCGAGACCCGGCTGGGGTCGACGACCGTCTGGTTGACGACCAGCAGCCACGGGTCGTCGGTGTCGACCTCGCCGGCCAGGCACCGGTCGAGGTGGCGGGCCATCCCGTCGCTGGTCCCGAGGCCCGGCGGCGGCGCTCGCGATGCCGGCGTCACCGAACGCCAGGTCGCCGGTGAGGGCGGCGTGGACCGCCAGCACGCTGAGCCCGGGCCGCCAGGCGTCGCGGGCGGCGACCAGGTCGTCGGAGGGGGCGCGACCGACGACCTGGTCGGCGACCTGCGCGAGGTGGCCGCCGGCCACCACCGCGCGCGAGACGGCCACCGTCTGCCCACCGACCCGGACGCCGGTGACCCGCTCGCCGTCGGTGACGTAGCCGTCGACCGGGGCCGAGCAGACGACCCGGCCGCCGTGGGCCTCGATCACGCGCACCAGCGCGTCGGGCAGCGACTGGCTGCCGCCGACCGGGGTGGTCCAGCCGAAGTCGAGCCGGCCGACCGCGAGCGACGACGGCAGGAAGCCGGTGCCGGGGCGCCGCGGGTCCTGGATGGTCGCCATCGCCAGCCACAGCACGAACGACCGGACGACCGGGTGCTCGAAGGTCTCGTGCACGACGTCCCACGCGCTGCGGGTGCGCAGCCGCAGGTAGTCGCCGGTGATCGCGTCGCGCGGCTGGGGCAGCGAGGAGCTCCAGCGGCCGTGGGCCGCGCCGAGCCCGCCCTTCCAGGCGGTGACCATCTCCTCGAAGGCGCGGGCGTCGTGGCTCGACCAGCGGGCGAGCTCGGCGGCGGTGGCCTCGAGGTCGGGCCGCATCACCAGCACGTCGCCGTCTGGCTGCGGCATCACCACCGCCGGGTCGGTCGTGAGGTAGCGCAGCCCCTGCTCGGCGACGAGGCCGAGCTCGTCGTCGCGCACCAGCGGGTTGTTCTGGATCAGCACGTGGGCGCTGCTGCAGGAGTCGTGGGCGAAGCCCGGCAGCGTCAGCTCCTCGGTGCGGGTGTTGCCACCGACGCCGGGACCGGCTTCGAGCACCAGCACCTGGAGCCCGGCGCGGGCGAGGTACGCCGCCGCGACCAGCGAGTTGTGACCCGCCCCGACGACGACCACCTCGGCGTCGGCGGGCAGGGCGGGGTCGGCGGGAGTGGGGGTCGTGGTCATCGACTCAGGGTGGCAGCGGCCACAACCGATTGCAAGGATGCCGGCGGAAGCGGGTACGTCCGCCGAGTGGCCGGTCCGGTCACGGTACGCACTCGGATCCACTCAACTGGCGCGGATCTCTTGACACGTGTGGCGCTGTTCACAACACTGGCGGTGCCGCAATCGATTGCGGCATCACCGAGGAGGAAGCATGGCCCAGATTTCTCGACGCCGCGGCGTGATGGCCGCGGCACTGACCGGTGTCCTGGTCACCACCCTGGCCGCCTGTGGCGGCGACGACAGCGAGGGCGGCAGTGACGACCCGATCGTGATCGGCACCTCGCTGCCCCTGACCGGCGAGTTCTCCCAGCCCGGCCAGGCGGCCGAGCAGGGCTACGAGGTGTGGCAGGAGATGGTGAACGCCGAGGGCGGCCTGCTCGACCGTGAGATCGAGCTCGTCGTCAAGGACGACGCGTCCAACCAGAACACCATCGTCACCGACTACAACGCACTGATCAGCCAGGACCGCGTCGACCTCCTTCTCGGGACGTTCTCCTCGCTGCTGAACCTGCCCGCCTCGGCGGTCGCCGAGCGCAACCAGATGCTCTACGTCGAGCCGGCCGGTGGCTCGCCCGACATGTTCAACCGCGGCTTCGAGTTCCTGTTCTTCGCCCAGCAGTCGACGGCCGACAAGCAGGGCAAGGTCTTCGCGGAGTGGATGGCCGAGCTGCCCGAGGGCGAGAAGCCGCTCACCGCGGCGTACCCGACCCTCGACGACCCGTTCGCCGCCCCCAACGTGGAGGGCATCCGTGGCATCCTCGAGGCGGCGGGGGTCGAGACGGTCTACCAGGAGACCTACGCCATCGACACGAAGAACTTCGACACGATCGTCAGCGCGATGAAGAACGCCGACCCGGACCTCGTCGTGCACGGGGCCCAGTTCGAGGACGGCATCGGCATGACCCGCGCGATGCTCAAGGCCGACTTCACCCCGGACATGTTCTTCCAGACCAACGCCCCGTCCTTCGGCAGCCAGTTCACCGAGGGCATCGGCGAGGAGAACACCGAGGGCGTCTTCTACGCCGTCAGCCACTCGCCCGACGCGGACACCCCCGGCAACGCCGAGTTCGTCGCGAAGTACGAGGAGATGTTCGGCAGCGGCGAGGTCCCCGAGGACGCCGCCGACGCGTACGCCGCGGGCGAGGTGCTCCAGGCGGCCGTCGAGGCCGTCGGCAGCATCGACGACCAGCAGGCGCTGGCCGACTGGCTGCACGAGAACGAGGTCGAGACCATCCTCGGCCCCCTCTCGTGGGACGAGACGGGCGCGCCCCAGGGCGAGTTCCTGATCGGCCAGTGGCAGGACGGCGCCCCGCAGATCGTGCTCCCCGAGGACGCCGCCACCGCCGAGATCACGCGCAACTGGACGCCGGGAGGCGCCGGCTGATGACCGTCTTCCTCCAGAGCCTCGTCCTCGGGCTGCTCCTCGGCGGTGTCTACGCCCTCGCAGCCAGCGGACTCACCCTGATCTTCGGGGTGATGAAGGTGATCAACATCGCCCACGGGGCGTTCCTGATCCTCGCAGCGTTCATCACGTACACGCTGTGGGACGTGCTGGGCATCGACCCGCTCCTGGCCATCGTGATCACCACCCCCGTGGTGTTCGCGATCGGCTGGGTGACCTACAAGGTCGTCGTCTCACCGATCAGGTCCGCCCCCATGGCCTCCACCGTGCTGCTGACCTTCGGGCTGGCGCTGGTGCTGGAGGGGGCGATGGGCGAGATCTGGGGGAACAACTCGACCGCGATCCGGCCGTCGTACGCCGACGAGTCGTTCACCATCGGCGGGATCTTCCTGCCGAAGGCACAGGTGTACGGCGGCCTGATCGCGGTGCTCGTCCTGGTGGCGCTCTGGGTGGTGCTCACCCGGACCTGGCTCGGGCGCGCCATCCGGGCCGCCGCCAGCAACCCGTCCTCCGCGCAGCTGGTCGGGATCCGGACCGCCTCGGTGGCGGCCCTGGTCTTCGCGCTCGGCATCGCGGCGGCGGGTGCCGGTGGCGCCATCACCGGCGTGCTCTACCCGTTCGTCCCGGGCTCCCACTACCAGTGGATCGCCCGGCTGCTCGCGATCGTCGTGCTCGGCGGCCTCGGCAGCCTCAACGGTGCCGTGCTCGGCGCCATCCTCTTCGGCCTGGCCGAGACGTTCACCTCGGCGTACGTCTCGCCGTCGTGGGCCACCGCCGTCCCCTACGCCATCGTCTTCGCCGTCCTGCTGATCCGCCCGCAGGGCCTGCTCGGGACCCGACTCCGTGAGGATGCCGTCGCCACATGACCAGCAGCCCTGCCACCGCCGATCCCGTGACCCGGTCGAGCCCGGGACCGCGGTCCCCGGGTCTGCCGGCCCCTTCTGGACGCAGCCGATCTGGCTCGGCCGCGCGGTCGCGCTGGTCGCCGGGATCGCGCTCATCGCCTACCCGCTCGCGAGCGACGACCTCTACTACCAGAACATGATCATCCTCTCGCTGGTCTTCGCCGTCGGCGCCAGCGGGCTCAACATCATCTCCGGCTTCGCCGGCTACATCTCGCTGGGCCAGGGCGCGTTCCTCGGGCCTCGGCGGCTACACGGTCGGCGTGATCGCGGCCCGCAACCCCGACGTCCCCGTCTGGTGGTGGGTGCCGGTCGCCGGCCTGGTCGCGGCCCTCGTCGCGCTGGTGCTCGGCCTGGTGTCGCTGCGCTCGTCGGGTCCCGCCTTCGTGATCATCACCGTGGCGTTCCTGTTCCTGGTGCAGGTCATCGCGGTCAACTGGGTCTCGGTCACCAACGGCACCGCCGGACTCACGATGCCGCTGCCCGACTGGGACCGCGACATCATCAACCTGCCGTTCTACTACGCGCTCGTGATCGTGCTCGCGCTGCAGCTGCTGATGACGTGGTGGATCCGGCGTACGAAGCTCGGCATGGGCCTGGTCGCGATCCGCGAGGACGAGACCAAGGCCGCCACGATCGGCATCAACCTGCCGATCGAGAAGATCATCGCGTTCATGGCGAGCGCGGTCTTCGTCGGCATGGCCGGCGCGGTCTACGGCTACTACCTGACCTTCATCGACCCGCGCGGCATGTTCAGCATCCTGATCAGCGTGCAGCTGGTGCTGTCGATGCTGATCGGCGGCAAGGCGACGCTGTGGGGCCCGGTGCTGGGCGCGTTCCTCATCGAGCCGCTCAACGAGATCGCCAACAACAGCTGGGGCGGCGGCAACACCCGGCTGTTCCTGTTCGGCGGCCTGCTGATCGTGGTCGTGATCTTCCTGCCGCAAGGGCATCCTGCCGGCGATCGAGTCGGCGCTGAGCTGGCGGCGTACCCATGGCAAGGCCGGCCTGGTCGGTGCCCGGATCGGGACCGGCGGCAGCCTCGCCTCCCTCACCGACCGGGTGACGATCGTGGACCGCAGCGAGATCCCGGACCGGCCGCTGCTCGAGGTCCGCGGCCTGGTCAAGCACTTCGGCGGCGTCAAGGCCGTCGACGGCGCCGAGCTTCTCGGTGCCCGAGGGATCGATCACCGGCCTGATCGGGCCCAACGGCTCCGGCAAGACCACGATCTTCAACCTGATCGACGACACCATCCGCGCCGACGAGGGCGAGATCTGGCTCGACGGTGAGCGGATCGACGGGATGCGGTCGTGGCAGCGGGCCCACCGCGGCCTCGGTCGCACCTTCCAGATCACCCGGCTGTTCCGGGAGATGACGGTGCTCGAGAACGTCGTCGCCGCGCAGCCGTCCTTCTCGATGCGCGGGCTCGGCAAGATCGCGGTCAGCGGCAAGGAGGCCCGCGCGGCCGAGGAGCTGCTGGAGTTCGTCGGGATGCGCGACTTCCGCGACCAGAAGGCGCACGCGCTGTCCTACGGCCAGCAGAAGCTGGTCGAGCTCGCGCAGATCCTGATGCTCGACCCGAAGCTGATCCTGCTCGACGAGCCGGCCGGCGGCATCAACCCGGTGCTGATCGACCGGATGGGCGAGATGATCCGCGAGCTCAACTCCTACGGGAAGACGTTCCTCATCGTCGAGCACAACATGCCCTTCGTGCTCGGGCTGTGCGACCCGGTGCACGTCCTGGGTCGTGGGCAGACGATGGCCTCGGGCACGCCGGAGCAGATCAAGAACGACCCCGCCGTGATCGATGCCTACCTCGGCGAGGACTTCCAGGTCGAGGAGGCCAAGCGATGAGCGACATGCTGCGGATGACGGGGATCGTCGCCGGCTACGGCGGCGGCGACGTCCTCCAGGGTGTCGACATCACCGTCCCGAAGGGGTCGGTGGCCTGCATCGTCGGCCCCAACGGCGCCGGCAAGTCGACCGTCCTGAAGACGGTCAGCGGCCTGCTCACCCCGCGACTCGGCGAGGTCCACCTCGACGGGAAGCCGATCCACACCGCCTCGGCCGCCGAGATCCTCGAGGCCGGCGTGTCCCAGGTGCCCCAGTCCAACGCGCTCTTCCCGTCGATGTCGGTGAAGGAGAACGTGCTGCTCGGCGCCTACATCATCCGACGCGACAAGGCGCTGGTGAAGAAGCGGTACGACGAGGTCGCCTCGCTGTTCCCGATCGTCGCCGACCGGGCCTCCGACAACGCCGGCAACCTGTCGGGCGGACAGCGGCGGATGGTGGAGTTCGCCCGCTCGCTGATGCTCGACCCGGTGCTGCTGCTCCTCGACGAGCCGTCGCTCGGCCTCGACCCCAAGGCGCTGCAGGTGCTCTACGACTCGGTGATGCTGCTCTCGAAGAACGGCAAGACGATCCTGCTCGTGGAGCAGAACGTCCGCTTCGGGATGCGGATGGCCACGCACGGCATCGTCATGGAGAGCGGGCGGGTCATCACCCAGCGCTCCGCCGCCGACGTCCTGTCCGACCCGGAGCTCGCGTCGATGTACTTCGGTGGGGCCGTGTCCGAGGTGAAGACCGAGGAGCCGGTGACACCTCCGGTGTGAGGCTCAGCCGGCCGCCAGCACCGACAGCAGCTGCAGCTTCTCGTGGCTCTCGCTGCCGGGGGAGGCGGTGCAGACGCGCACACACCGCTGGTCGGTACTGGCCAGGAGCCGTCCGAGGTCAGGTGGTCGAGCAGCGAGCGCCAGCGAGCGGCTGTCGAGACCTCCGCCCCGCGCCGGCCGAGCTCTACGGTTCGCAGTCGCTCGGCAACGCCGGCGGCGGCCCTCCCGGACCGCAGCGGTTGTGGAAGCCGCTCCAGGGCCGCGCCGCGGCGTCGCGGCTGTGGTCGGTGTCCGAGGAGCTGACGGGGGTTCGTTCGCCCAGCGTGTGGCTCGCAGACCGCCCATGGGGTGGGCTCACCACGATCGGCTGATCCCGCCTGCCCCGGTGTCAGCCCGATAAGTCATACTTCGGACGTGCCCGCCTCGTCAGAGGCTGGCTCCGCGGACGTGGTGTAGTTGCAGCACGCTTCTCTTCCAGGGAAGGGGTCGAGGTTCAAATCCTCGCGTCCGCTCCACATCTCTTCGCCGACCGACCATCGACGACCGGTTCACTCCGGCGCCATCCGCACCACGGGTGCGGGCGACGGCCGCGCGTGGGAGAGCGCGTGCCACTCGGCGTCACGCCATCCACCGACCAGGTCGAGCAGGGCCTGGGTGCCGACGCGGTCGCCGCGGCGCCAGGTGGGCGAGCCGAGGTACGACGAGCCGGCGGCCTCGGCCTCCGGGTAGCCGTCGAGCAGCGCCGCGTAGTCGCCGCGGCCCCAGGCGGCGTCGAGCTGGGCGAGCGCCTCGACGAGCCGGGTCATGGCGGTGCGGTAGCGGATGACGCGGTGCGGGTCCCACTCGAACTCGGTGACCAGCCGGTCGCCGGCCTCGGCGCCGCGCGCGACGAGCGCGAGGATGACGTCCTCCGGCATCCGCAGGTTGAGTCCGCCCTCGCCGGGGCGGAGCCGGATCTCGACCACCCGCTCGGCGTACCCGCGCTGGGTCACCTGCGTGTTGTCCGACCAGTTCTGGACGGTGTCGCGCAGCGCCTGGGCGAAGCCGGGCACGGAGTCGAACGGCACCACCCGCGGCTCCACGCCACCCTCCGCCGGCGACGGCAGCCAGGTGAGGTCGTCGGGGTGCAGGGGGTGGGGCGTCGCCAGGTTGATGCCGAAGGTCGGCCGCGTCGGCAGCAGCGAGTCGAAGAAGTGCATCGGGAAGTTGCTGCTGATGCCGCCGTCGGAGAACAGGTGGCGCACCACGCCCTGGCCGCCCGCGTGGTCGACGGCGTACAGCGGGACCGCGGACAGCAGCCCCGGGAAGCTCAGGCTCATCCGCGCCATCACGACCAGCGGCAGCGACTCCGGTCCCGGCCGCGGCTCGCCGTCCACCGACCGCCCCGGACCGGGGAAGTAGAAGAGCGCCGCGCCCGTCGTCGGGTGGAGGTGGCGCGACGGCTCGAAGCCGCCCTTCAGCGCCGCGACGACGCGCTCGGGGAACAGGTGGGCCATCTCGGCCTCGTCGAAGAGGAAGACCTGCTGGCTGAACGGGAGCCGGAACGGCCGGCGCAGGGTGAGGTCCGTGGTCATGCACTGCAGGTCGATGTCGCGACGCCCGCGCACCTCGCCGACCGGCGTACGCCCCTGGGAGGAGAGGTACGCCGACCACGCCCCGCGACCCTCGTCTCCCCAGAGGTCGCCCAGCGTCAGGCAGTGGCCGGGCTCGAGCCCGGCGACACCGTCGACCGCGTCGGCCAGCCACTCGGTCAACGCCGGCCTCTTCGCGTCGGGGGAGTACGTCGCGCCGTCGGTCAGCCCGAAGTCGTGGCGTGGCAGCAGCCGCAGCGCTCCCAGCGCGAAGCCAGCGACGGCCATCGCGATCCCTACCACTAGCGCGAGCAGCAGCACCAGCAGCAGGCCGCCGACGATCCGCAGCCAGTCGCGGCCGTCGTCCGGGACACCGGCGGCGAGCAGCTGGACGACGAACGTCAGCGCCAGCACCAACCCCAGCCCACCCCAGAACCAGGGCCGCTTGTGGCGCACCAGCGCGAGCAGCGCGGTGCGGACGCCGTTGCCACCGACCGCCGCGAGCAGCACCCGGAAGACACCCTCGGTCGCCGGCGGCGGCTGGAAGAGCGACTCGAGCCGCTTCGACACGTCGAGCGGCAGCACGGCGAGCGACTGGAAGCCGGCGGCAGGGGTGTCGCGGTCGTGCTGCCGCCGGTACTCCGCGGCCGCCGCGACGACCGCCGCGATCGCGCCCGCGGACGTGCCGCCGATGTTGCGCAGCCGGTAGCGCGTCGCGAGCTTGCAGATCGTCAGCGGGTAGACCACGCCCGAGGTGATCCCGCCCTTCATGATCACGTCGCACTCCGCCGGACGGGACGGGGTCCCGACGGGGACGGCGTACGCCGCCATGCTCAGCGCGTCGATCTCCTGCTTCGCTCGCTCCTGCTCGGTGTCGGTCATCGTCCTAGAGTCCGCCCGTCGGGAGCCGCTGGGCAAGGTAGTCAGGCGCCTCTCTCCGGGCCTGCGCCAGCCGGGCCGCTGCCCAGCGCGCCCGTCCGCGACAGTCCAGCGTCTCGTCGGCGGCCATGATCGCGATGTCGTCGGCGATGAGGGCGGCGTACTGCTCCCACGCGCGCTGCTCCACCCGCAGCGTCCCGACCCCCCGGGACACCCCCTGCATCGCGCCGCTCCCCGAGGCGGCGGCGGCCGCCGCGAGGGCGATCCAGCCGGCGGACTGGGCGCCGATCACGGTGCCGACGTTGCCGAGGCCGGCGACGGCGGACAGCACCGCCGCGGCGGCAGCGAGGATGCCGGCGACGAACCCCCGTCGCGCCGCCCTCCGTCCGAGCCTGGCCGCCCGCTCCTCCGCCTCGCCGGCCTCGTCGGCCAGCAACCACAGCGGTTGGTGGCGCGCGCGTTCGGCCTCGTCCAGCGCCGCCCCCGGGTGCCAACCGACGTCCCCCAGCACCACCCAGGCGCGGGAGGTCGGCTCGAAGGCTGTGCGATCCGCCTCGTGACGCACCTCGAAGTCGACGCTCATGGGAGTGAGGAGGCGGCCGCATCGCCCGTTGATACGCCGAGTGGACGAGGAGTGATGAGTTTCCGGGCCGGCAGCCGTCATACGTCCGACACGACGAGACGGAAGGATGAGCGATGAAGGTGGACCTGATGACGATGGAGGAGCCGAGCGTGACGGACGTGCGCGAGGTCGACGAGGCCGAGTTCGCGGGGATGGCCGAGCGCCATCGCCGGGAGCTGCACGTGCACTGCTACCGGATGCTCGGGTCGTTCGAGGACGCCGAGGACACCGTGCAGGAGACGTTCCTGCGGGCCTGGCGGCGGCGGGAGACCTTCGAGGGACGCTCGACGTTCCGCGCCTGGCTCTACCGGATCGCGACCAACGCCTGCCTCGACCTGATCGAGCAGAAGCGGCCGAGGGCCGCGACCGGCGGCGAGGTCGTCTGGCTGCAGCCCTACCCCGACCGGCTGCTCGACGAGCTGCTCGCCGACACCGCGGACGAGCCCGAGGCCGTGGCCCTCGCGCAGGAGACGATCGAGCTCGCCTACCTGGTCGCCGTCCAGCACCTCGCGCCGCGGCCGCGTGCCGCGCTGATCCTGCGCGACGTGCTCGGCTGGCCCGCGAAGGAGGTCGCCGACCTGCTCGGCGACTCCGTCAACTCGGTCAACTCGGCACTGCAGCGGGCTCGCGCCGGGATGCGCGAGCACCTGCCCTCCGAGCGCCAGGACTGGACCGGAGGTGAGGAGGACGCCGCGACGCGGGATCTCGTACGCCGCTTCACCGACGCCAGCGTCGCCGTCGACATCCCGGCCATCACGGAGCTGTTGCGTGAGGACGTCCGCTACGCGATGCCCCCGACGCCGGGCGTGTTCGTCGGCCGCGACGCGGTGCTGGCGGACTGGGCGGAGCAGGGCTACGACCAGATGACCGGCCTCCGCGGCGTACCCACGGCCGTGAACCGGCAGCCCGCCGTCGCCTACTACCACTGGCGCGAGTCGGAGGGCGCCTGGCTGCCGCTCACGATGGACGTCCTTCGGATCAGCGGCGGGCAGGTCACCGAGGTCTACATCTTCCACGCCGACCGGTTCGCGCGGCTCGGGCTCCCGGAGCGGCTGACGGACGGGACGGTGTCGTCGTGAGGCGCACGATCGGCCGCGGGCTGCTCGCCGCGCTCGTCGCCATGGTGGCCACCACCGCGGGCGCAGCGCTCGCTCAGGCCGTCGGCGTCTCCTTCTGGCTCCCCGGTGCCGCGGAGCCGATCCCGGTGGCCGGCTTCGGCGTGATGACCGGGGTGTTCTCGGTGATCGGGATCGTGCTCGCGGTGGCCCTGCTCCGCTGGAGCGCCCGGCCCGCCGAGCGGTGGGTACAGGTGGCCGTGGCGCTGACCGCGCTCTCGCTGGCGCCGCCCGTCCTCACCGGGGCCGGTGCCGCCACCGTGGTCACGCTGGTGGTGCTGCACCTGGTCGCTGCGGCGGTGATGATCCCGGCGCTGTCGCGGAGCCTGCGCGAGCGGGCGCTCGTGGCACGCTGAGGGGCGTGCACGTCGCGAGGATCGGGTTCACGCCGGTGAAGGGCGGACGGCACGTCACCCAGGAGTTGGCGTCGCTGGTCGTCGGGGGAGCAGTGGGCGACCGGGCGTTCGCGCTCGTGGACCCGGCCACCGACCGGTGCCTGCGGACCGTCGAGCACCCGACCCTGCTGCGGGCTGCTGCGGCCTGGGATGGGCGAGTGCTCGCCGTCGACCTGCCGGCCGGTCGGGTTGCCGCGGAGCCGGTCGCGACCGGGGACGTCAGGCAGGTCGACTACTGGGGGCGGAGCGTGCCGCTGGAGGTGGTCGACGGCCCCTGGGCCGCGGCGTACGCCGAGCACCTCGGGCGCGACGTCCTTCTTGCTCGGGCCGCGCCGGGTGACGTGGTCTACGGCGGCGCGGTCACGCTGGTGACCAACGCGTCGCTCGCGCGGCTGGCCGACGAGGTCGGGGAACCGGTCGACGCGGCGCGGTTCCGGGCCACGTTCGAACTGTCCGGCGATCTCGTTCCGCACGTCGAGGACACCTGGATCGGCCGCACCCTCACGATCGGCGACGCGCAGGTGCGGGTGAGGCAGGCGGTGCCGCGCTGCGCGGTCATCGACCTCGACCCCTCCACCGGCGAGCGTGACGGTGGGCTGATGAAGGCGCTCGCGCGCTATCGCCAGGTCGGGAACGACGTGTTCTTCGGGGTGGATGCCGAAGTGGTGGTGCCGGGTCGGGTGGTTGCGGGAGCGGCGGTCACGGTCGCCCGGTAGTTGGTCGAGCCGCCCGAGCCCCTGGGCGAGGGCGAGAGTCGAGACCTCACCGACGGCGTGCGGCGAGGGTCTCGACAGCCGCTCGCTGGCGCTCGCTGCTCGACCAACTGTGGTGGCGGCCCGGTAGTTGGGCGAGAGTCGAGGCCTCACCGTCGGCGTGCGGCGAGGGTCTCGACAGCCGCTCGCTGGCGCTCGCTGCTCGACCAACTGTGGTGGCGGCCCGGTAGTTGGTCGAGCCGCCCGAGCCCCTGGGCGAGGGCGAGAGTCGAGACCTCACCGACGGCGTGCGGCGAGGGTCTCGACAGCCGCTCGCTGGCGCTCGCTGCTCGACCGACTGTGGAGACCTACGACGACGGGGTGACCGGTTGGCGGAGGATCGTGCGCAGCTTCTCGGGGGCGACGCGGCGCGGGTCGCTGAGGTAGATCTCGTGGTGCCTGCCGGTGAGAGCCAGGCCCGACTCGGCGGCGAAGGCGTGGAGCCGTTCGATGACCGGGCCCTCGTCGTCGTACGACCCGACGTGGAGGGTCTGGACGCACCGCCCCTCGGCCAGCGTCTCGACGCGCACCCGGTCGCTGCCGGCGTCGAGGCAGGAGGCGAGCAGCGGGTCCGGGATCCAGTCGGGGTCAGGACCATGACCGTCCAGGACCACCGCGACTTGTCGCGCGCGGAGGTGAACGAGGACAGGTCGTCGGCCCACCAGAGCGCCGGCGGCACAGCGTGTCACGGGCATCGGCGTACTCCTGCGAGGTGTTCGGGTCGCCGTGGCCGTCGACCAGTAGGTAGCGCAGCGGCGGGACGTCGACGACGCGCAGCTCGCCCTGCCGGGCGCGGTAGGCGTCGAGCTCCTGCTTGAGGTCGACCTTCACGACGCGCCGTCCGCGAGGGAGGCGGCGACCGCGCGGAGGTCGGGGTACGCCGCGTGCGCGCCCGCGTCGCGCAGCTCCTCGGCCGGACGGCTGGTCGTCACGCCGACCACGTGCCCGACACCCGCGGCGACCGCCGCGGTGATGCCGGCGACGCTGTCCTCGGCGGCGAGCGCGAGGGCGGGGTCGACGCCGAGCCGCTCGCAGCCGAGCAGGAAGCCGGCCGGGTGGGGCTTGCCGTCGACGACGTCGTCGGCGGTCACGACGACGTGGACCAGGCCGAGCAGCCCGAGCCCGTGACCGACGGCCTGCTGCACCCAGGCCGGACCGGCGGAGGTCACGATCGCCACCCCGAGCCCGGCGCCGTGCGCGGCCCGGATGAGTGCGGAGGCACCCGGTACCTCGTCGGGCGCGACGTCGCGCGGCACCATCGACGTCACCGAGCGGGCGATCTCGAGCGGGTCGTGGTCGAGCCACGGGCCGTGCGAGCGTCGGCAGCACGTCCTCGGCGCGGCGGCCGGTGAAGAGGGTGAGGTCGGGCAGCGGCCAGCCGACGGACTCGAAGTAGCGCCGGTAGCCCTCGCGCTGCAGCGGCTCGGAGTCGACGAGCGTGCCGTCGAGATCCAGCAGGACGGCTCGCGTCACGGAGCCACGAAGAGCAGGTCGCCGGCGACGACCATGACCCCCTCGGAGGGCTCGGAGACCGACCCCGGGGGGCGGTCCATCACGACGACCGGGACGGTCGTCGACATGCCGTCCTCGAGCGCGGAGGGGTCCCAGCGCACGATCGCGTCGCCGGCGGCGACGGTGGCGCCCTCGGTGGCGAGCACGTCGAAGCCGCGGCCCTCGAGCCGGACGGTGTCGATGCCGAGGTGGACGAGCACGCCGACGCCGTCCTTGGTCAGCACGATGAACGCGTGGGGGTGCAGCTTCACCAGCGTCCCGTCGACGGGTGCCACGACGGTCATCAGGTCCGTCCCGGGCTCGATCGCCGCGCCGGGACCGACCATCTCCTCGGCGAAGACCTGGTCGGGCACGGCCGACAGCGGCACCACCCGACCCGAGCAGGGGGCGAGCACCCGGGTGCGACCCGCCGTCACATCAGGTCCTCGATGTCGTCGGCGAGGTTGTCAGCCTCCGGCCCGACGACGACCTGCACGACCCGCCCCGAGGCGACGACGCCGTGGGCGCCGGCGGCCTTGAGCGCCGCCTGGTCGACCTTGGCCGGGTCCTCGACCTCGGTCCGGAGCCGGGTGATGCAGGCCTCGATCTCGATCACGTTGGCCGCGCCGCCGAGGCCGGCCAGGATCTGCTCCGCCTTGCTGCTCATTGCTGTCTCCTCTGGGTGTGGATGTCTGGGTCAGTGTTGCCTGTCGGGCCGGGGGTTTCGAGGTCGGAGGTTGAGCTTGTCGAAACCACCTCGACCACCGGCGTCGCCCACGGGGCGCGACGAGACCACCAGGAACCGGGGTCCGTGCTGGTGACCTTGTTCAGGCCACGGGGGGCGTCGGGGTCGAGGCCGAGCTCGCGGGCGAGCTGCTCGACGACCAGCTGGGCGGGGACGATCGCGCCGAGGGGGGCGAGCGGCTCCGGCAGCTCGGGGCCCCGCACCCGCACCGCGCAGGCATCGGCGAAGGCGGCGTCGCCACCGAGGCCGACCACGGTCGCCCCGCGGGCGGACAGGTCGCGCGCGAGCTCGGTCATCGGCGCCAGCATCGGGCCGTCGCCGGCGGCCACGAGCACGGCGGCCATCCCGGCGGTCACCACCGAGATCGGCCCGTGCCGGAGGTCGGCGTACGAGTAGCCGCGCACCGGGCGCAGGCAGGTCTCCTCGAGCTTGAGTGCGGTCTCGAGCGCGGTCCCCATCATCAGGCCGCGGCCGGAGACGACCGTGTAGTCGGCGTCCCGCAGCGCGGCCACGGCGTCGTCGATGCCGTCGCGGGAGGACAGCAGGTCGGCGATGACGGGCGGTACGCCGGACACGTCGAGCTCGGAGCCGAGCACGGTCATCGCGACCAGCTGGGCGAGGTAGGTCTTGGTGGCGGGGACGGCGAGCTCCGGCCCGGCCTGCGTCACGAGCGCGAGGTCGGCGGCGGTGGCGAGGGGCGACCCCTCGACGTTCGTGACGGCGACCGTGGCCGCGCCGCAGGACCGCGCCCACGCCTGGGTCTCCACGATCTCCGAGGTCGCGCCCGACTGGCTCACCGAGACCACGACGGTGTCGGCGAGGTCGAGCCGCGAGCGGTAGTGGGTCGCGATGCTGGGGGAGACCAGCCCGCCGAGCACCCCGGCCTGCGTCTCGAGCAGGTAGCGGCCGTAGATCGCCGCGTTGTCACTGGTGCCGCGCGCGGCGAACAGCACCCGGCGGCGGTCGGCCAGCAACGCGGCCAGGTCGGGCCGGAGCGGGGCGAGCGCCGTCCAGGTGCGGCGTACGGCCTCGGGCTGCTCGGCGATCTCCCGAGCCATCTGCGTGGGCACCCTTGACACTGCCTTCCGTCCGGTCCATCCTCCACTGGTACGTACCAGACCGTACCAATCAGGCAACCACGCGTCGAGGGGTCAGATGAACCGGATCACGGAGGGCCCCCGCCCCAAGCACGCCCAGCTCACCGACCTCCTCGCCGAGCTGGCCGTGACCGAGCTCGGGCCCGACGTCGCGATCCCGAGCGAGCGCGAGCTGATGGCGACGTACGCCGTCTCCCGTGCCACCGTGCGCAAGGCGATCGACGCGCTGGTGGCCGACGGGCTGCTGCACCGGATCCACGGCAAGGGCACGTTCGTCGCCCGGCCGCGGCTGGAGAGCCGGCTGCACCTCGCCTCCTTCAGCCAGGACATGCGCCGTCGCGGGCTGACCCCGTCCACGAGGAGCCTCGGCGTCGAGAGCGAGCGACCCCCGGCCGACGTCGCCGCCGCGCTGCGGCTCGGCCCGACCGGTGAGGCGTGGCGGATCGACCGGGTGCGGCTCGCCGACGGCCAGCCGATCGCGCTGGAGCAGGGCTGGTACCCGCAGGGCCCGCTGCCCGACCTCGACCGCGAGGACCTGTCCGGCTCGCTCTACGAGGCGTTCGCCGCCCGCGGCCACACCATCGACGCCGCCGAGCAGACGCTGTGGGGCGAGAGCGCCGACGCCACCCTCGCGCGCCGCCTCGACTGCCCGATCCACACCCCGCTGCTGGTCTTCCGCCGGGTCTCGACCGCGGCCGGGATCCCGCTGGAGTACGTCGTCTCGCGCTACCGCGGCGACCGCTACCAGCTCCACATGACGTTGGGGCACAGCTCCACGAGCACCACCGAAGAGAACGACGAAGGGACAGCACCGTGACCACCTCAGACCCGACCGCCGAGGCGAGCACGCGCAAGCGGCTCAACCTCGCCCCGGTCCAGAAGTTCGGCACCAGCCTGATGCTGCCGATCGCGGCGCTGCCCGTGGCGGCGCTGCTGCTCCGGCTCGGCCAGCCCGACCTGCTCGGTGCCGACGGCCTCGGCTGGGTCGACGTCGCCGCCGTGATCGGTGCCGCCGGCAACGCGCTGTTCGCGAACCTGCCGCTGCTCTTCGCCGTCGGCATCGCGATCGGCATGGCCCGCAAGTCCGACGGCTCGACCGCCCTCGCGGCGGTCGTCGGCTACCTCGTCTTCAAGGGTGTCGGCGACGCGATGTCGCCGGTCGTGCTCGGCCTCCCGGCGGAAGGCCAGGACCAGGAGCTCATCAACTACGGCGTCCTCGGCGGCATCGTGATGGGCCTGGTCAGCGCATTCCTCTGGCAGCGCTACCACCGGATCAAGCTGCCCGCCTACCTCGCCTTCTTCGGCGGCCGCCGCTTCGTCCCGATCATCACCGCGTTCGCGGCGATCGCGGTCTCGGTGCTGATGAACTTCGTCTACCCGGCGTTCGACGCCGGCATCACCAACCTCGGCGAGTGGGTCACCGAGAACTCCGTGCTCGGCGGCTTCGTCTACGGCACCCTCAACCGGCTGCTGATCCCGCTCGGCCTGCACCACATCCTCAACAACCCGCCGTGGTTCGTCTTCGGCTCCTACGAGGGCTCTGCGGGCGTCGTCAACGGCGACATCCCGCGCTTCCTGGCCGGCGACCCGACGGCCGGCGCCTTCATGACCGGCTTCTTCCCGATCATGATGTTCGCGCTCCCGGCCGCGGCCCTCGCCATCTGGCACGAGGCCAAGCCGCAGCACAAGAAGGCCGTCGGCGGCATCATGCTCTCCGCCGCGCTCTGCAGCTTTCTCACCGGCGTCACCGAGCCGCTCGAGTTCGCGTTCATGTTCGTGGCGTTCCCGCTCTACGTCATCCACGCGCTCCTCACCGGCACCTCGATGGCGCTGACCAACGCGCTCGGCATCAAGGACGGCTTCGGCTTCTCCGCGGGCCTGTTCGACTACGCGCTCAACTGGGGCATCGCCACCAAGCCGTGGCTGCTGATCCCGATCGGGCTGGGGTACGCCGTCATCTACTACGGCCTCTTCCGGTTCGTGATCCGCAAGTGGAACCTGCGTACGCCGGGCCGCGAGGACGACGAGACCGAGGTCTCGGCCGTCGAGGCCGACGCGAGTGCCTGACCTGCTGCTGACGGCAGCCCGTGTGGTCACCCCGGCGCGCACCTTCGCGCCGGGGTGGCTGCACGTCGCGGCCGGCCGGGTCGAGGCGGTCGGCGCAGGGGAGCCGCCGCGACCGGCCGACCTCGAGCTGACCGGCACCGTCGTACCCGGGTTCGTCGACACCCACGTGCACGGGGGTGGCGGCGCCGCGTTCGACGGGGGAGACCCGGACGCGGTGGAGCGGGCGGTGCGCGCCCACCGTGCCTGCGGTACGACGACGATGCTGGCGAGCCTGGTCACGGACACGGTCGACGGGCTGGCCGCCTCCACCGCCCGGCTCGCCGACCTCACCGACGACGGGCTGGTCGCCGGGATCCACCTCGAGGGGCCGTGGCTCAGCCCGGACCACCGGGGCGCGCACGACCCGTCGCTGCTCGTCGACCCCGACGTCGCCTCCGTGGAGCGGCTGGTCGAGGCCGGCCGCGGCCACCTGCGGATGGTCACCCTCGCGCCCGAGCTCCCCGGGGCGACCGAGGCGATCCGGCGTCTCGTCGGCCACGGCGTCGTCGTGGCGATCGGCCACACCGATGCGTCGTACGACCAGGCGCGGGACGCGCTCGACGCCGGCGCCACCGTCGGCACCCACCTGTTCAACACGATGAGGCCGCTGCACCACCGCGAGCCCGGCCCGGTCGCGGCGCTGCTCGAGCACCCCGACGCCTGCGTGGAGCTGATCTGCGACGGCGTCCACGTGCACCCGGCGATGATCGGGCTGGCCGCCGCCGCCAAGCCGCACCTCACGGTGCTGGTCACCGACGCGATGGCCGCCGCGTGCTCCGACGACGGCGACTACCGGCTCGGCTCGCTCGACGTCGAGGTCCGCGACGGGGTCGCTCGGCTCCGTGAGGGCGGGGCGATCGCCGGCTCGACGGCGACCATGGCGAGCTCGGTCCGCTTCGCCGTGCGCGAGGTCGGGCTCTCGATCGAGGACGCCGTCCGCGCGGCCACGGCCACCCCGGCCACGCTCCACGGCCTCGCCGACGTCGGCGTGCTCCGTCCCGGCGCGCGCGCCGACCTGGTCGTCCTCGACGACGACCTCGGGGTCACCCGGGTGATGCACCGCGGCTCCTGGGTGGGCCGCTGAGCCGACCGGCGGGCCGCCCAGCGGTGCCAGAGTCCCGCCGCACAAGGCCCGGGACCACCTCTGCCTGTCCTGCGTTGCGCCCTCGAGGTCGGGACACCGGTCGCTGGTAGCGGGACAGCCCGTGAGGGCTGACTGAGAGCCGTGAGCAAGTGCGCCGCAAGCCGGGTGCAAGTGGTCACCGGTCTGCTGGGTCCACCGGCACACCGCCGGCACCACGACCCAGGAGAGACCACCATGACCATCACCACCCGCCACCGCGCTGGCGAGCGCCGCCGCAGGGCTGCTGCCCGTGCCACCCTCGCGACCCGCTCAGTGCCGCCGACGCGCTACACCGCCCAGCTGGAGGCCCTCGCCCTGCTGCGTCGCGCATGACCCCGGGCCACCGGGGTCATTGCGAGCCCGGCTCCCGACGAGCCCGGCTCCACGAGCCCGGCTTCCCGACGAGCCCGGTCCCGGACGATGTCCGGGACCGGCCTCGTGCTGTATCACGGAGGTCCGCGGCCCCTCCTCGTCGTGTGTCCGGCCCACACCCTGAGGAGCACCCCATGACCATCACCACCCGCCACCGCACCGCCGCGCGACGCCGCCGCGCGGCCACCCGCACCACCCTCGCAACCCGGTCGGTTGCGCCGGCCAGCCGCTACTCGGCGCAGCTCCAGGGGCTCACCCAGCTGCGCGGGGCGTGAGCGCCTCCCAGACGGCGTCACCCCGCGCGTGGTCACCCAGCCCACGGGTGACGTACGCCGCCGCGTAGCCGTCCCGCAGCGAGTACCAGCCGGAGCACCCACCGGCTCCACCCATGCCGAGGTCATCCTCGTCGACCTGGAAGCCGAGCGTCCACGTGACCTCGCGGTCGAGGAGGCGGTCGTGGCCCCGGGCGGCGGGGCCGATGTAGGCGGCGTGGAGCGCGTCGCCGAGCCGCTCGCGCACCGGCCCGCCCATCAGGTCGCGGTAGAACCGTGCCAGTCCGCGGGCGCTCGCGTGGAGCGCGATCGCGGGAAAGCTGCAGCGCCGTAACTGCGCGCCGTTGAGCACGTCGGGGTCCAGCGTTCCGGCCGGCCGGGCCATCGCCGGTCCCCACAGCGGGTCCTCGGTGTAGACCTCCGGCCAACCCCGCAGCGCCACCACGTCCGCCACCCGTCCGAGGTCGGCCCCGACCACCCGCAGGTGCAGGTCCCAGTCGTGCTGGACGGCGATCTGGGCGAACCGCTCGGCCAGGTCCCCACCGGTCGCGCGCCGTACCAGCGCGTCGCAGAGGTGGCCGTAGGTGAGGGCGTGCTCGGCGACGGCCGCGCCCGGCTCGTGGTCGGGCACGGCACCGGCGAGGGTCTCGGTCAGCCCGGCCAGGTCGTCGACGGCCAGCTCGGCCGCGGTCCCCGGGAAGACGGGCACGCCTGCCTGGTGGCTCAGCACCTGCCGCACCGTGGTGGCGCCCTTGCCGTGCGCGGCGTACTCCGGCCAGAGGTCGGCGACCCGTTGGTCGAGCCCGAGGTCGCCCGCCGCGACCACGTCGAGGACCGCCAGTGCCGCGAGCGGCTTGGCGACCGAGTAGGTCATGACCAGCGTGTCCGGGGTCCACGGGCGTACGCCGTCGCGGGTCCCGACCACGTGGTCGACGACGACCTCACCGCCGCGGAGGACGCAGACGGCAGCACCCGGCTCGCGGCCGGCGGAGGCCCAGCCGTCGAGCAGGTGCTCCACAACGCTCATCGCCCCAGTGTCGCGGTCCCGCGCGGTGCTGACGCACCCGCGGACCCGCGCCCCGGCTCAGCGGCCCAGGACCGGCTTGTTGCTCCGAACGGTGCCGTACGGGTCACGCTCCCGCTTGAGGCGCTGCAGCTCGGTCAGCCGGTGGGCGTCGTACCCGGCCGCGTCGGACTGGCCCATGCCGGTGAAGTTGGGCATCCGGTGCGGGCTGAGCACCGTGCCGAGGGCCGCGTCGAGCGCCGCGAAGCCGTGCGGGATCGCCGCGGCCAGCTCCGGCACCGCGGGCACGCCGAGGGCGAAGAGCTGGAAGGGTTCCGGCACGGGCCGGATCGCCCCACTCCCGGGGCCGTCCTCCCCGAAGGCGCCGCCGAGACCGCGCAGCTGCACCATCATCAGCGGGCAGGTCTGCGGGTCACCGACGCTCGCGACCAGAGCGTCGATGGAGTCGTCGTCGAGCCCGGTGAGCAGCGCCGAGTGCTCGAGGGCCGGCATCGGGTCTGAGGGCTCGGCGGCCACGTCGCCCAGCTGACTGGGAGTGATCGGGCGCATCAGGTCCATCTCGACTGGCGCCGCCTCGCGCAGCGGCCACAACAGCATCTCCGCCATCTGCCGCGAACCGAGGTAGGTCGCGGCCACGTTGACGAAAGAACGCCCTCGCAGCGGCTCCGGCACGTCCGGGATCGGCGGGAAGTGCAACACGTGCGCCCACACGCTGAGCTCGCGGGGTGCCATGAGCGCGAGGTCGCGGAAGGCGCGCAGCACGCTCCCCGCGTGCTCGATGGGCCAGAGCAGCTGGCCGCCGTACATCTCGGGTGCCTCGAACAGCGCGATCTCGACCCGGACCACGATGCCGAAGTCACCCCCGCCGCCGCGCAGCGCCCAGAACAGGTCGGGGTCGGTCGAGCGGGTGACGTGGACCAGCTCACCCGTGGCGTCGACGAGGTCGAAGGACACCACGCTGTTGGCGGTGAAGCCGTGCTTGCGGGTGAACCAGCTGGCACCGCCGCCGAGCACCAGGCCCACCACGGTCGGGTCGGGGTTGCTGCCGGCCAGGGCCATCAGCCCGGTGCCGTCGAGGGCCTCGCACAGCTCACCCCACTTCACGCCGGCGCCGACGCTGGCCGTACGCCGCGCGCCGTCGATCTCGATGCCCTGCAGGGCACGCGTGCGCAGCAGCAGGGTGTCGTCGAGGGTGCGACGCGGCGCGTGTCCGGTCGGCTGCGCGCTGACCGCGACGTCGTGGGAGATCGCCCAGCGCACGGCCTCGACGACGTCGTCCACGTGGGCTACCTCGAGGACCGCGGCCGGGCGTTGGTCGACGTTCACGATCCAGGGTGTGCGCGCGGCCTCGTAGGCGGCGTCGTCGCGGGTCAGGAGCCGACCCCCGACCCGGGTACGCAGGGTCTCCCAGGGGTCGGGGGAGTCGGTGACGGCAACGGTGTCGTCGGCGGGGATGTCCAGGGTGCTCACGATGGGTTCCTTCCTGTGTCCGGTCCGGGTGACCGGGGCCCCACCGTGCAGAGGAAGGCTTGCGACGGGCTTGCTGTGCGCTTACCGGGCGCTGTCCAGGGATTCGACTCGTTCCCGTGCGATCCGCTCCCACGGGAGGCAGCCCGCGGCCCGGTTGGCCGCCACCGCATGCTCGAGGTACTTCCTCGCCTCGTCGACCTCACCGAGCGCGGCGAGCCCCGAGCCCACGAACAGGGCGGTGCACCCCAGGGAGTAGACGGTCCCGAACGTGGCCATCAGCCCGGCATGGGGGCGGATCAGCTCGACGGCGTCGCGGAGCCGGTCGTCGGCGGCCAGTCGCAGGATCTCGACCGTCAGGGCGCCGGTGTAGAGGGCGGCGTAGTCACCACCGAGCGGACCGGGCTCGCCCCGCAGCCGCAGCGCACCCTCGAGGTCACCTGCCGCCGCCAGCGCGTGCGCGACGGCCGTGCGGAAGGCAGCCGAGGGGTGTCCGGTGGCCGCGGCGACGATGTCGGGCGGCACCGCAGAGCCGACTGGTGCCGTGGCGACGGCGTACAGCCCGGTCAGCTCGGGCAGCGCGACGACAGTCGTACGGCGGTGGAGGGCCAGCGCCTCGTGCCCGATCCGGTCGGCCTCCGGGTCCTCCGACTCGACGGCCCGCAGCCAGCGGAACCACGCCAGCGGCACGTCCGACCCGGTGTAGCGCAGCCGATGGGCGAGCAGGTAAGCCGGTGCCAAGGCTTCGTCACCCTCCGGCCCCCGGCCCAGCTGCTGCAGGGCGCACCCGAGGTGGAAGCGGGCAGCGATCTCGTGCTCGGGTGCATCGGCGACCGAGAGCGACTCGCGGGCGCACAGCACCCGCTCGGCCTGGCCACCGGGGGTGAACAGCGACATCTCGCGCGCGAACAGGCAGTCGCGCAGCAGCTCGCGGTCGTCGAGGGGACGGGCCAGCTCGAGGGACCGGCGGCCGTGGTGGTCGGAGGCCTCGTGGTCCTGGGCGATGTAGAGCTCGAGGGCGAGATGGGCGTGGAGCCGCGCGCGCAACCGCGGGTCCTCCACGTGGTGCAGGCACTCCTCGATCAGCGCGATCGCCTGCGGGTCGTCCTCGCCCACCTCGCGCCAGTGCCAGACGCCACCGCTGCGGTGGCTCGTGATGGCCTCGGCCATCCGACGGTGGTCACCGTGGCGCCGGGCCAGCTCGATGGCCTCCCTCAGCGTGGCGAGCATGCCGTGCGTGTCACCGATGCGCTGCAGTGCGCCGGCGTGTGCGAGCAGCAGTCGGTGACGCCGCTCGTCGTCGGGCTCCGGCAGGTGGCGCTCGCTCTCGAGCGCACGTCCCCACAGCGCCGCCGCCTCGTCGAAGGCGCCGCGCCGCTCGGCGGCCGCCGCTGCCAGCTGCCCGTGGGAGACCGCCTCGGCAGCCGCGTCGGGCAGGTAGGCCGCGGCGGCGGCGTGATGGTGGGCCACCTCGCCGAGGAGCTCAGGGTCGCGCGTGAGGCGCTGCTGGAGCACCTGGCCGGTCCGGGCGTGCAGGCTGGCGCGCTGTCGCGTCGCGAGGTCCCGATAGACCGTCTCGCGGGTGAGGGCGTGCACGAAACGAAAGTGGCCGGGGCCCTCGGTCTCCTCGACCAGGCCAGCCGCGGCGGCGTCGTCGAGGTCGTCGAGCGGGGAGCGGCCGAGGACGTCGGCGAGCAGCCGGGTGTCGAACCGGCGACCGGCCACGGCGGCGGCGCCGAGGGTGTCCTGGGTGGTGGCGGGACGCTGGTCGACGCGAAGCCGCAGCACGTCGGCGATGCCGTCCGGCACCTCGAGGTGTTCCGCCGCGTCCGCGTTGAGCTGCCCCCGTGCCTGGAGGAGCCGCGCCATCTCGAGGACGAAGAACGGGTTCCCGTCGGCGCGACGCGTCAGCACCTCGACGAGGGCAGGGTCCGGGACGGCGTCGACCTCGCCCAGCAGCTCGGTGACCGCTCCTGCGTCCAGGGGCGGGACGCGCACCCGGCGCGCGGCGAGGCGTGCGAGCCCGGCCAGCGCGGGCGCCAGGTGGGGATGGGTGCGCGGGTCGACGGTGCGGACGGTGACGACGAGCAGCACCGGGCGCTCGCGCAGCTCCTCCACGGCGTACGCCAGGAGCCGCAGGGAGGTCCGGTCGGACCAGTGAAGGTCCTCGAGCACCACCACCAGCGGCCCAGGCTGGCTGCCGAGGAGGCGGGAGACCGCTGCGAAGGTGCGCAGCGTGGTCGCGGCAGCTGCCCCGGCGTCGGAGGTCCCGTCGGCCTCCTCGTCCGCCGTGCCGTCCAGGAGAGCCGTCACCTCGCGTGGCACCTCCGCCGCTGTCGCGGCCAGCTCGCGGAGCACCGGCAACCAGGGCCAGTACGGTGCCGCGAGGTCGGCGTCGTGGCACCGACCCACGCAGACGGCGACGCCCAGCTCCCGGCTGCGGTGGACGGCCTCGGTGGCCAGCATGCTCTTGCCGATGCCGGCGTCCCCGCTGATGAGCATCACGCCACCGCGTCCGGAGACGGTCAGGTCGTCCAGTGCGGACCGGATCGATGCGAGCGCCGCCGCGCGACCGACGACGCCACTCATCCGGGCGCGGGTCGCGTCGCTCGGAGCGGGCGGGCCGGTGGCCCGACCGACGTCGGGGGTAGGGGCAGGGGCGGTCAGGTCCGGGTCCTGGGCGAGCAGCTGGTGTTCGAGCCGTCGGACCGAGGCGGAGGGGTCGACCCCGAGCTCGTCGACCAGCGCGATGCGCAGGTCCCGCAGGACCTCGAGAGCATCCGCCTGCCGGTCGCAGCGGTAGAGGGCCAGCGCCAGCAGTGAGTGCAGCCGCTCGCGGAAGGGGTGGGCCGCCGCCTCGGGGGCCAGGCTCCGCTGCGCTTCCTGGGACCGGCCGAGGTCGAGGAGGGCCTCGGCCCGCGCCTCGACGAGCGCCAGGCGAGCGTCCTGCAGTCGGGCAGCCTCGGCGACGAGCGTCGGCGTGGCGTCGACCCCGGCGTACGGCGTGCCCCGCCACCCTGCCAGTGCTGCGTCGGCCTTCGCGACGACCTGCGTGGGCGACAGCCGGTCCAGCTCGCCGGGCGTCGTGAGCAACCGCGCGGCATCGACATCCACCTCGAGCAGGGTGTAGCCGGCGAGATCCCGTCGGATCTCCGCACCGTCGCCCAGCACCCGACGCAACCGAGAGACCGCGACCTGGAGCCGGCCCGCGGCGCCGGCCGGTGGCTCGTCCCCCCACAGCTCGTCGATCAGCCGGTCGTCACTGACGTGGCGGCCGGGCGGCGTGACGAGCAGGCTGAGGACCAACCGTTCACGGCGACCGGGAAGCGGGTGGTCCTCCCCGCCGATGCGCAGGCGAAGTGGGCCGAGCACGTCGACCGCGACGACCATCCGGCTCCCCTTCCCCTGGCCGCAGCATAGGGCGCGGGACCCGCTGGCGGGAGCGGCTGCGGGGGACCGCGTCTAGGCCAGCGCCGCCGCGACCACCTCGCGGGCCTCGTCCTGCACCTGGGCGAGGTGGTCGGGACCGCGGAACGACTCGGCGTAGATCTTGTAGACGTCCTCCGTGCCGGAGGGCCGTGCCGCGAACCACGCGCTCTCGGTCGTGACCTTGAGCCCGCCGATCTTCGCGCCGTTGCCGGGCGCCTCGGTCAGCCGCGCGGTGATCGGCTCGCCGGCCAGCGAGGTGGCGGTGACGTCGTCGGGGGAGAGCGCGGCGAGCTTGGCCTTCTGGGCGCGGTCGGCCGCCGCGTCCACCCGGGCGTACGCCGGGTCGCCGTGCTCGGCGACCAGCGCCGCGTAGTGCTCCGAGGGGGTCTTGCCGGTGCGCGACAGGATCTCGCTCGCCAGCAGGCACAGGATGATCCCGTCCTTGTCGGTCGTCCAGACCGACCCGTCGGTGCGCAGGAAGGAGGCTCCGGCCGACTCCTCGCCGCCGAAGCCGAACGAGCCGTCGCTCAGGCCGGGCACGAACCACTTGAAGCCGACCGGCACCTCGACCATCGGCTTGCCGAGCGACCCCGCGACCCGGTCGATCATCGAGCTCGACACCAGCGTCTTGCCGATCCGCGCGGTGTCCGGCCACCCCGGCCGCGCACCGCCGAAGAGGTAGCCGATCGCGACTGCGAGGTAGTGGTTGGGGTTCATCAGCCCGGCGTCAGGCGTCACGATGCCGTGCCGGTCGGCGTCCGCGTCGTTGCCGGTCGCGATCTGGTAGTCGTCCTTGCGCGCGATCAGCGACGCCATCGCGTAGGGGGAGGAGCAGTCCATCCGGATCTTGGCGTCCCAGTCGAGGGTCATGAAGCGCCAGGTCGGGTCGACCTCGGGGTTGACCACGGTGAGGTCGAGTCCGTGCCGCTCGGCGATCTCGCCCCAGTAGTCGACGCTGGCTCCGCCCAGCGGGTCCGCCCCGATCCGCACGCCCGCGTCCCGGATCGCGTCGAGGTCGAGCACGCTCGGCAGGTCGTCGACGTACGCCGCCATGAAGTCGTAGCGCCCCGCGCCGCTCACGTCGGCGACCCGCTTCACGTCGGCCAGCCCGCCGCGCAGCAACGCGTTGGCGCGATCGGCGATCAGGCTGGTGGCGTCCGAGTCGGCGGGACCGCCGTGGGGCGGGTTGTACTTGAATCCACCGTCGCTGGGCGGGTTGTGGCTCGGGGTCACGACGATGCCGTCGGCCATGCCGGTCGTCCTGCCCTGGTTGGCGCGCAGGATCGCGTGGGACACGGCCGGGGTCGGCGTGAAGCCGCCGCGGCTGTCCACGAGCACGTCGACGCCGTTCGCCAGCAGGACCTCCAGCGCCGAGGTCCACGCCGGCTCCGAGAGCGCGTGCGTGTCGCGCCCGACGAACAGCGGGCCGTCGTACCCCTGCTCGCGGCGGTAGTCGCAGATCGCCTGCGTCGTCGCCAGGATGTGGTGCTCGTTGAACGACGTCTTCAGCGACGTCCCGCGGTGGCCGCTGGTCCCGAAGGCGACCTGCTGGTCGACGTCCTCGGGGTCGGGCTCGCGCTCGTGGTAGGCCGCCAGCAGTGCGGCGACGTCGACGAGGTCATCAGCGGTGGCGGGCGTGCCCGCGCGAGGGTCGACCATGGCGCCCATCATGCCGGTCCTCGCTGTGCCCGACCACCGCTCGTCGGACTCCCCGTCCTGATCCGGGCGGCGACGTAGCTCCTCCTGCGTGCGGCGGCGCCGGATCTCACCATGGGCGAGACCGAAGGCCAGCAGCACGGGGAAGACGAACTTCAGGGCGCCCGGCCGCGTCGCGGACCCAGCCGGGCACCGACCAGTCCGGCAGCGAGATGTCGGGGAAGGGGATCGACGGGAGGTCCGGCAGCGGCAGGTCGGGCAGGTCCGGGAGCGGCAGGTCCGGCAGGTCGAAGGAGGACGCGAAGCAGGCGAACAGCCCCACGGGGAGCAGCGGCACCAGCACGCCGGCGGTGGCGGTCGCGGTGGCGCGCAGCGTGTGCAGCCGTGGGTGCTCGACGATCCACTGCTCGTGGCGCGCCGGGGGGGAGCCGGGTGCGGGCACCAGGTCGACCCCGCCCCGCCCGAGCTGCGCCTTCTCCTTGACCGAACCCTCCTCGACCTCGTGGAGGGTGGCCCGCCGACCGGCGCCCAGGCCGCTGAACCGCACGTCGAGGGCCTGCCGGCCGTGCTCGAGCTGCAGCCGGTCGGCCGCGGAGACCTGCTCGACGACCTGCTCGCCGGGGATGTGCCACACCAGGGTGCGCCGCGAGGAGCCAGCCGTCGCGGTCAGCTCGTGGTGGTGACCGTCGAGGTCGAGCTCCCACCGCTGCGTCGCCGCCATGTCGCGACCGTAGGCAGCGCCGACGGCCGGCGACTACGGATCAGGGTCGCCGCCGCTCCGACTTTGGTCAGGGGTAGGTCAGCCCGACGGCCCGCTCGCTGACCTCCCACAGCTCGCGCTGGGCGTCGGGGTCCTGCGCGAGCCTGGAGCACCCGACCAGCCGCGGTGCGCCGCGCGCCTCGCCGGGACCGGACGGGCCGCAGTAGCTGCTGCCCGGGACGTCGTCGGTCGCGGCCATCAGCACCGGCAGCGCACCGGCGGCCGCCGACTGGGCGATCGCGCGGTTGGCGGCGTGGAGGATCGACGACGCGCGACCTCCGAGGCCGCCCATCTGGCCGTTGACGACCAGGTGCGTGCCGGCGTACCCGGGATGCGCGGCGGTGGCCTTCACCGGCAGGCCGGCGCTGCGCAGCCGCCGGTCGAGCTCGAAGGTGAAGAGCAGGTTGGCGAGCTTGCTGCGGCCGTAGGTCTGCCAGCGGTGGTAGCGGCCGGACGGCGCCCGGCGCGGGTCCTCGAGCGGCGCCCGGGTGGCGGTCCGGTGCAGCTGCGAGGCCACCGCCACGACGCGCGAGTCGCCGGCCTCGACGAGCTGCGGCAGCAGCAGGCCGGTGAGCAGGAAAGGTCCGTAGTGGTTGGTGCCGAGCTGCAGGTCCAGCCCGTCGGGAGTACGCCGGGCCGGCGTGGCCATGACGCCCGCGTTGTTGACCAGGCAGTGGATCGGCCCGAGCGAGGCGGCCTCGGCCGCCGCCCGGCGTACGGACCCGAGGTCGGCGAGGTCGACGACGAGCGGGGTGAGGTCGGCCCCGGGCAGCTCCTCGCGGATCGTCGCGGCAGCGGTGTCGAGCGTGGACTGCGAGCGACCGGCGAGCACGACCCGGCCGCCGCGGCGGGCGATCTCGAGCGCGACGTGGAAGCCGAGCCCGCCGACGGTCGGGCCGGTGACGACGGTGGTGCGCCCGGTCTGGTCGGGGATGTCCTCGGTGGCCCAGTTCACGGCGTCACCGCGAAGGAGTCGGCCACGCGTCGCCCGAGCGCGTCGTCGCCCTCGACGACGACCGCACCGGCGGGCACCGGGCGGCGACCGCCGGCGAGCAGGACGAAGGTGCCGCGGTCGGTGCGGATCCGGGTGGTGGGCTCCGCCGGGACCTCGGGCAACCGCGCCGCACGACCGTCGTCGCCGACCGCCACCGCGACCGGCGCGTGCTCGACCACCTCGAGCACGACGGTCGTGCCGGCCGGCGCACCGACCCGCTTGCCGACGACGTAGCCGAGGCTCTCGGCGAGGTAGTCGGCCGTGTGGAGCGCGGCCGGGCTGTCGAGGTTGCCGGGCCGGTCGAGGGCGCGGCGTACGTCCTGCTCGTGCATCCAGACGTCGAGCGGCCGGTTGCGCAGCACCCGCACGGTGTCCCAGCCGATCTGCCCGAAGACGCCGGGTGCCGGCGCGGTCGGGTCGGTCGGCGGCTCGGCGAGCAGGCCGGTGTGGCGGGCCGTCGCGGAGGAGCGGATCTCGTTGATGAGCTCGTCGGGGGTCCGGTCGCGGCGGGCGACGACCCCCTGCTCGGTGAACTGGCCCATCGCGCCGTGCACGTGCGCAGGCTCGCCGATCTCGACCTGGTCGTGCTCGGCGCCGGCGAGCAGCGCCTCGAGGTGGGCCGTGTGGGCCGCGACCGCGTGGACGTCCCAGCCCGGCAGGTCGGTCGGCGTCGACCAGTCCTCGTCGGCCACCTGCTCCAGCAGGGTCGTGAGGTCGTCGATCGCCTGCCACCACACGGCGACGTACGCCGTCAGCTGCTCGCTCATGGGCGCACCCTAGTGACCGCGTCCTTGGCCGCAGTGACGCGTCCCACCGCGACGTCGATTACCCACCGACCCGGGCGCGCTGGGAGCATGGATGCAGACCCGGTGTGGTGCGCGAACCCGCGCAGAGGCCAGAGATCGGGTCCTGACCCGATCGGATCGTGCAACCTGTGGTGCCTGCCTTCGTCTTCTCCGACCTTCCCCCCGCGCTGACCGACGCGCTCGTCGCGGCCGGCATCACCGAGCCGACGCCGGTGCAGGCCGCCGTGATCCCCGACGCGCTGGCCGGCGGCGACGTCCTCGGCCGGGCCCGGACCGGCTCCGGCAAGACCCTCGCGTTCGGCATCCCGGTCCTCGCCCGGCTCGCCGGTCGCCACAGCCGCCCGCGCCACCCGCGTGCGCTGATCGTGGTCCCGACGCGTGAGCTCGCCACCCAGGTCTCGCGCGCGCTGCAGCCGCTGGCCCGCTCGCTGTCGCTGCGGCTCACGACGGTCTACGGCGGTACGCCGTACGAGCGCCAGCAGCGCCAGCTCAAGCAGGGCACCGACCTCGTCGTCGCGACCCCCGGCCGGCTCGCCGACCTGATCGAGAAGGGCTACGCCAAGCTCGACGACATCGAGGTGACCGTGCTCGACGAGGCCGACCACCTGTGCGACCTCGGCTTCTACCCGGAGGTCGACGCGCTGATCCGGCGTACCCCCGCCGGCAGCCAGCGGATGCTGCTCTCCGCGACCCTCGACGGCGACGTCGACCGGCTGGTGCGCACCCACCTCCGCAATCCGCGGGTCCACGAGCTCGACCCGAGCGCCGGCGCGGTCACCACGATGACCCACCACACGCTGGTCGTCGGCGGCTTCCGCGACAAGATCGAGGCGACCAAGCGGCTGATCGCCGCCAACGGTCGCTCCATCGTCTTCACCCGGACCCGCGACGGTGCCGTCGAGCTTGCCGGCGCGCTGACGACCGACGGCGTCTCGGCCGTCGACCTGCACGGCAACCTGTCGCAGCGGGTGCGCGAGCGCAACCTCGCCCGCTTCACCAAGGGCGACGCCCAGGCGGTCGTCGCCACCGACGTCGCCGCCCGCGGCATCCACGTCGACGACGTCTCGTTGGTGATCCACTTCGACGCGGCCGCCGACGCCAAGGCCTACCTCCACCGCTCCGGTCGTACGGCGCGGGCCGGCGCCGACGGGTGCGTCGTCACCCTCACGAACCCGCGCACCGTCGACCAGGTCGTCCGGCTCCAGCACGACGCCGAGGTCGAGGTGCTGCACCACGACTTCCGCACCGCGCCCCAGCCGCTGACCGCCGAGTCGCTCGCCGACTCGGGTCGGGCCGCCCCGACACTGCAGCCCGGCGCGGGCCGCAGCAGCCGCCCGGCGTACGGCGGCAAGCGGCAGCAGCCGTCCGGCCAGCGCGCCGGCTCCCAGGGTGGCTCGCGCGGCGGCTCCGGCCAGCGCACGACGCCCGGCGGCTACCGCGGCAACCCCGGCAACCGCAACGAGACCTGGGGCAAGCCCGCGCGCTCCGGTCGCTGACCCCCCCGGGACCTCCGCGGTGCTGTGGTCACTGCCGCGGGTGTCAGCACCCGCGGCAGTAGCAACACCACCGCAGGAGTCGGGTCTCAGGTAAGCCGGCGCAGGACCTCGGTGAGGTCGGTCAGCGCGCCCGCCTCCTCGGGCGAGAGCGCCGCGAGGTCGGTGGCGGCGAGCCTGCGGTAGACCGCGGCCATCGCGGCGAACAGCTCGCCCGACGCCCCGGCCGCGCCCTGGGTCTCGCCGATCTGCTCCATCTCGCCGACGAAGCGGTGGGCCTTGCTGGTGGCGACCGCGATCCGCCGCCCCACGCCCGGCACCTGCTCGGGGAACGCCTCACCGAGGTCGGCGAGCACGATGTCCAGCACGCCGAGCCCGTACGCCGTCTGCAGCGCCTGCGCCCACAGCGCGGTGGTGCCCTTGTAGACCGAGGCCGTGCACATCTTCACTGCGGACGCGGCTCCGACCTGGTCGTCGACGACCCGGGTGCGCAGGCCGTCCGTCGACAGGCTCCCGATCTCGCTCGCCCTGGCGCCGCTGAGGTAGAGCATGGTGTCGCCGCCCGGCGTCGGCGGGCCGCCGCTGATCGAGCCGTCGACGAGGTCGAAGCCCCGTGCCGCCGCCCGGTCGGCCAGCCCGCCGACGGTGGCGGGCGAGACGGCGTTGAGGTCGGCCAGCAGCGGCCGGGCGTCGCCCGCCACCTCGATCACGGCGTCGAGCACGTCACCGGCTGCTGCCGGCGGGCAGATGCTGATCACGACGTCGGACGTCCGGACGACGTCGGCCAGGGCGGGCAAGAGCTCGAGCCCGTCGGCGAGCCGCCGGGTCCGCTCCGACCTGCCCTCGACCGTCGCGACGACGCGTGCCCCGCCCGCTGCCCACGCCCTGCCCAGGGCCGAGCCCATCGCGCCGGGCGAGACGATGCCGAGAGTGGTCATCCGGTCAGCGTAGGCGGGTGAGCTGTCCACACGCCCGGGTCTTCAGCCCCGCGCCAGCAGCACGGCGATCGCCAGCATGGTCAGCCCGATCAGCACGTCGAGGACCTGCCACGCGCGGGCGCTCGAGAGCGTGCCGGACATCCGGCGCGCGCCGTACCCCAGCCCGACGAACCACACCACGCTGCCGACCACGGCGCCGGCGCCGAACCACCAGCGGCCGTCGGGGCCGTGCTGGTTGGCGATCGAGCCGAGCAGCAGCACGGTGTCGAGGTAGACGTGCGGGTTGAGCCAGGTGAGGGCGAGCGCGGTCAGCACGGCCGTACGCCGACCGCCGGCGCCCTCACCGTCCGCCCGCAAGCCGGCGGGTCGACGGGCGCGCAGCAGCGAGGCGACGCCGTACCAGCCCAGGAAGGCGACGCCGAGCCAGCGGACGACCGTGATGGCGGCCGGCGCCTGCTCGATGACCGTGCCGATGCCGGCCACGCCGGCCAGGATCAGCACGAGGTCCGAGACGGCACAGATTGCGACCACCACGCCGACGTGGGCGCGCAGCAGGCCCTGCCGCAGCACGAAGGCGTTCTGCGCGCCGATGGCGATGATGAGGGAGAGGCCGGTCACCAGACCGGTCATGACGTCGAGCAGCACGCCGATGACGCTAGGGGCCGGCGCGGCATCAGACCAACGCATGTTTCTGATGATCGTGAAGCAATGCTTCACTGGACGCGTGGACCTGCCGACCAACCAGCTCGCGACCCTGCTCGCCATCGCCGAGCACGGCACCTTCGAGGCTGCCGCCCGCGCCCTCGACCTGACCCCCTCCGCGGTGAGCCAGCGGATCCGGGCGCTGGAGACGGCGTCCGGCCAGGTGGTCGTGCAGCGGACGACACCGTGCCGGCCGACGGCCGCCGGCGAGGTGCTGCTGCGACTGGCCCGCCAGCACCGGCTCCTCGCCGAGGAGGCACAGGCCGCGCTCGAGCCGCCGGGCGACGCGGTCGGGCTGGCGGTGGCCGTGAACGCCGACTCGCTGGCCACCTGGTTCGGCGACGTGCTCACCGAGGTCGGGACCTGGGACTCGGTCGCGCTGCGGCTGCACGTCGAGGACCAGGCGTGGTCGGCCGACCTGCTGCGCCGCGGCGAGGTGCTCGCCGCCGTCACCTCCGACCCGACACCGGTGCAGGGCTGTCGGGTGACCCGGCTGGGCGCGATGCGCTACCGGCCGACCGCCTCCCCGGCGTACGCCGAGCGGTGGCGGCGCGGCCGGAGCCACGACTGGGCGGCGATGCCGGTGGTCCGCTTCAACGACAAGGACCGGCTCCAGCACGACCTGCTCGCGGCGCGTGGGCTCGGCGACCCGCCCGTGGTCCACCGGGTGCCGACGTCGGCCGACTTCCTCGAGGCCGTACGCCGGGGCCTGGGCTGGGGCCTGCTCCCCGAGCAGCAGCTGCGGCCCGGGCTCGCCGACGGCACGCTGGTGCGGCTGGGCAGCGCCTCGTCCGACGTCGTCGACGTGCCGCTGCACTGGATGCGCTGGCGGCTGGACTCGCCCGCGCTCAGCCGGCTGGACGACGCGGTGGCCGTCGCCGCCCGTCGCCACCTGCGGCGGTGAGGGGCGTGCGGGTCGCCGCTGCCTACATCTGGCGGCGTTCCTCGACGTGCTTGGTGCGCGAGCGCTGCTGGTTCGTCACCAGGGCAAGCACGAGCGCGAGCACGCCCATGAGCACGCAGATCCAGCCGATGGTGTCCGCGTCGATGGCGGAGGTGACCGCGTCGGGCAGGTCGATCGCCCCGGTCACCAGGATCAGTCCGACGACGAGCAGCAGGATGCCGACTCCGATTCCCATGGTCACTCCTCAGTGGTGAGCAGGTTCCCCTCCTGAGCAGGGTAGGCCCCCGGGCGCCGGAGCCGGCCGTGTCGCCTCTGCTCAACCTTGCGCGCTACCGCCGGGAGCTCCCCGCCGACCGCCCCGGCGCTGACCCCCGGACGACGACGGCCCGCTCGGAGGTCCGAGCGGGCCGGCGTCGTACGTCGGGGCCTCGTCAGAAGGAGGCCTCGTCGAGGTCCATCAGCGACAGGTCGACGCCCTCGGCGATCGCCCGCTCGGCGCTGACCCGGGGCAGGTTGGTCTGCGCGAAGAACTGCGCCGCCGCGACCTTGCCCTCGTAGAAGCGCTGGTCCTTCTCGGACAGCTCACCGCCGAGCTTCGTCAGCGCGACCTCGGCGCCACGCAGCAGCAGCCACGCGCAGACGACGTCGCCGAGCACCATCAGCAGCCGGGTGGTGTTGAGCCCGACCTTGTAGATGTTGCGCAGGTCGCCGCCCTCGGCCGAGGCGTCGGCCGACATCAGGTCGTTGATCATGTGACCGACCAGCGCGTTGGCGTCCTCGAGCGCGGAGCCGAGCAGCGCCCGCTCCGTCTTGAGCCGGCCGTTGCCCGCCTCGGAGGCGATGAAGCCCTCGATCTCCTTCGCCAGGTGACCCAGCGCGCGGCCCTGGTCCTTGACGATCTTGCGGAAGAAGAAGTCCTGGCCCTGGATCGCGGTCGTGCCCTCGTAGAGGGTGTCGATCTTGGCGTCGCGGACGTACTGCTCGACGGGGTACTCGGTGAGGAAGCCCGAGCCGCCCAGGGTCTGCAGCGACTCGGTGCCGAGCAGGACCCACGAGCGCTCCGAGCCGTAGCCCTTGACGATCGGCAGCAGCAGGTCGTTGACGGCTGCGGCCAGCTCGTCCTTCTCGCCGCGGTGCTCGGCGAGCATCACCTGGTCCTGCCAGGTGGCGGTGTAGAGGACCAGCGAGCGCATCGCCTCGGCGAACGACTTCTGGGTCATCAGCGAGCGGCGTACGTCGGGGTGGTGGGTGATCGTGACCCGCGGCGCCGTCTTGTCGGCGGCCTGGGTGAGGTCGGCGCCCTGCACGCGCGTCTTGGCGTAGTCGAGGGCGTTGAGGTAGCCGGTCGACAGCGTCGCGATGGCCTTGGAGCCGACCATCATCCGGGCGTTCTCGATGACCTGGAACATCTGGGCGATGCCGTGGTGGACCTCGCCGAGCAGCCAGCCCTTCGCAGGCTCGCCGCCACCCACGGACGGGTCGCCGAAGGTGACCTCGCAGGTGTTGGACACCTTGATGCCCATCTTGTGCTCGACGTTCGTGACGTAGGCGCCGTTGCGCTCGCCGGTGAGCTCGCCGGTCTCGTGGTCGAAGTGCTCCTTGGGCACGATGAACAGCGAGAGGCCCTTGGTGCCGGGGCCGCCGACGCCCTCGACGCCGACCGGACGGGCCAGCACGAGGTGGATGATGTTCTCGCTCATCTGGTGCTCGGCCGAGGTGATGAAGCGCTTGACGCCCTCGATGTTCCACGAGCCGTCGTCGTTGGCGGTCGCCTTGGCGCGACCGGCGCCGACGTCCGAGCCGGCGTCGGCCTCGGTCAGCACCATGGTGCTGCCCCACTGCCGGTCGACCATGAACCGCGCGATCTTCGAGTCGCGCTCGTTGCCGTTGCGGTGGACGATGCTGGCGAAGCTGGGGCCGGCGGCGTACATCCAGACGGGGGCGTTGGAGCCGAGCACCATCTCGCCGATCGCCCAGTTGAGGGTCGAGGGGGCGGGGGTGCCGCCGAGCTCCTCGGGGATGGAGAGCCGCCAGTACTCCGCGTCCATCCAGGCCTGGTAGCTCTTCTGGAAGGACTCGGGCACGGGGGCGGTGTTGGTCTGCGGGTCGAAGACCGGCGGGTGGCGGTCGCTGTCCTCGTACGACGCCGCGAGGTCCTCGCGGGAGAGGCGGTCGACCTCGGAGAGGATCGCGCGGGCGGTCTC
This sequence comes from uncultured Actinomycetota bacterium, assembly GCA_963754575.1. Taxonomy (GTDB): domain Bacteria; phylum Actinomycetota; class Actinomycetes; order Propionibacteriales; family Nocardioidaceae; genus Nocardioides. Next base: position 184,154 of record CAVWGQ010000028.1, read on the forward strand.
GGAGTCGATCTCCGCGAACGGGCCCTCGCCGAGGACCTCGTCGCGGCCGAGCACCTCGAAGAGGTTGAACTCGATGTCGCGAAGGTTGCTCTTGTAGTGGCTCACTGCTGCACCTGTTCGTTCCGGGGATCGTGTGTCGCGGCGGCGTCCTACTGGTCTTCTACTGAGTAGTAGTACTCACCGGTAACAACGAGTATCGCCCGGCTGCACCACGCACGCAAGGAGACGTCGAAACCCGTGTCGAGGATGTGAGCCAGCCCACCGGGCGAGGGGCGGTAGGCCGCGAGCCCGGTGAAACGCGTGCGAGTCGACCGAGTCGGTCGACTGGGTCTGACAGACTGGCGCCATGCGCGTCTCCGCCAAGTCCGACTACGCCCTGCGGGCCCTGATCGAGATCGCGCGCGAGACCGAGCGGACGGCGATCAGCGCCGAGGAGCTCGGTCGCCGCCAGGACATCCCGCACGGCTTCCTCCAGGCGATCCTCGCCGACCTGCGTCGGTCGGGCGTGGTGATCTCCCAGCGCGGCCAGTCCGGCGGCTGGCGACTGGCCCGGCCGGCCGAGGACGTCTCGGTCGCCGACGTGATCCGCGCCGTCGACGGCCCGCTGGTCTCGGTCTACGGCCTGCGCCCCGAGGCGGTCAGCTACAACTCCGAGGCCGAGGTGCTCCAGCACGTCTGGATCGCTGCCCGCCGCTCGCTGCGCGACGTCTTCGAGCACGTCACCATCGCCCAGCTCGCCGCCGGCTCGCTCCCCGCCGAGGTCACCTCGCGGACCGCCGACGAGGATGCCTGGCAGCCTCACTGAGGGGCGTTGGTTTCCCCGCCCGGGCGGGGAAACCGTGACCTCGTCACCGAACCAAACAGGGCGAGGTCACAGGTTCGGTCACACAGTCCGGGACCGCGCGGATCACGTCCGGGCGTGCTGCTTGGTCCACTCGACGAGCGGCCGCAGCGAGCGCCAGTCGGCGCGGACCCGGTCGAGCAGCCCGGGACCGATGTCCTCGGCCTCGAAGCCGTAGCGCTTCCCGGCCATCAGCTGCTTGTGGCGCAGCAGCTCGATCCGCGGGTGGTCGGCGGCGTACCCGCGGGGGCTGGTCTTCAGCTTCTCGCCGCTGATCTCGAAGCCCTCGGCGACGAGGTCGTCGAGGATCCGCTGCAGCTCGGCGCCGTAGTGGTCGTGCGCCATCGCCTCGCGGACCGCAGCCAGTCGCGGCCCGGAGGCGTCGTAGTAGCCCGCGCCGACGCGGGTGCCGCGCGCGGAGATCTCGACGTACCACCCGGTCGCCTCGCCCGCCGGGCACGAAGGCGCCCTGGTGGGTCTTGTACGGCGTCTTGTCCTTCGCGAACCGGACGTCGCGGTGCGGCCGGAACACCTTGACCGGCAGCCCGGAGGTGGCGAACTCCGGCTCGAGCGCGGTCGCCAGCGCCTGCATCGGCGCCCGTACGTCCGCGTCGTACGTCGGCCGGTGCTGCTCCCAGAAGGACCGGGTGTTGTCCATCTCCAGGTCGTCGTAGAAGTCCAGGGCGCTCACGGGGAAGCCGGTGAACTCGCTCATCGGGCCAGCCTAGGTCGAGCGTCTCGAAACCTCGCTGCTCGACCACCTGCGAGTGGGCGAGGGAGAGCGTCGAGACCTCCGGTCCGGCTACGACAGCGACGCGGTGACCTGCTCGTCGCCCTGACCCGTGTACGCCGTGATCGTGAGGTCGGTGGCGCCGCAGCGCGGGGCGGACAGGAAGGCGCGACCCGTCGCCTCGGTCTCGTAGACGACCTCCGTCCCGCCGGCGTCCGGGACCACTCGCAGCAGCCGCGCAGGATCACTGCTGCGCTGCGGGTCGCGCACGACGTACGCCGCGTCACCGCACCAGGTCAGCGAGCCGGTCGTGCCCGGGCCGAGGTCGACGGTGCCGTTGCCGGCGTCGAGGAAGTACGTCGCCGACTCGATCCGGCGCTCGTTCGGCACCTCGCCCCAGATCGCGGCGGTCTCGGTGACGACCGCCTCCCAGCCCGCGCACTCCGTGACCCCGGCGAGGGGCGTGAACTCCTGTCCCTCGACCCGGTTGAGGGTGCGGCACGACGGGCGACCGTCGTCGAAGGTCATCGCGGCGGTGCCGGCGGGGGAGATGGTGAGGGTGGAGATGCCGTGGCGCGGCGGGACGCAGGGGCCGTCGCTCGGACGGTCGGCCACGAGGTCGACGCTGGCGACGCAGTAGTCCCGGCCCCGCTGGACCGTGGTCGCGAGGATGCCCGAGCCGAGTGCCCACGCGCCGCCGACGCCCGGCGGGGTGTCGGCCTCGGTGGTCTCGCCGGACTCGAGGTCGCGCACCGAGACGACGTTCGGCCTGCTCGCCTGCTCGTGCTCGGCGACGACGACGGCGTACTGCCCGTCGATCAGCGCCTCGCTGAAGGCGTAGCCGGACGGGGCCTCGAACGTCTCGGGCTCCGGCCCGTCGAGCCGGACCGTCCCGCCGCCGTCGACCAGTGCCAGTGACCAGGGACCGCTCGTGGTGACCTGGTCCTCGACCGGACCGGGGACGGGCTTCCAATCGAGCGCGGCCGGCTCCTCGCTGGGCTCGTCGGTGGGCTCGTCGCTGGGGGTCGCCGAGGGGGACGACGGCGTCGGCGTCGCGGAGGGCTCGTCCGGCTCCGGCCCGGCGGAGGTGCAGCCGGTCAGTGCAAGGACGACGACGAGGCCGAGCCCGTTCCGGGTCCTCACTCAGACCCCGATGTTCTGGTGCGGGTGGTCCTTGTTGGCGCGGAAGCTGTTGTAGGCGCGGCGCCACTGGACTCGGGCGATGTAGGGCTCCGAGGGGTCGAAGCGCTGCTGGTTCCACGGCTCGAAGTAGCCGAGCAGGCCGGGCTTCTTCCCGTTCTTGTCGTAGCCGCGACCGACCTGGAAGTGCCCGGACGCGTCGTCGTCGAGGTAGGGGTAGAACCGCTGGTAGAGGTTCGGGTGGAGCACGACGGGGGCGCGGTAGTCGTGGACGTGCCGCAGCTGCAGCAGCATCCACTTCTTGTAGGACCAGCCGGAGATGTCGAGCACGACGTAGCGCCCGGCGTACTTCGCCTGGTCGTAGCCGGTGGAGCCGTTGACGACGTCCACCATCTCCGAGATCGACGAGCCGGAGGTCGTCGTGCCGAGCCGGTCGGCCCAGTGCCCCTGGGTCTTGCGGCGGTCCTGCCAGCCCCACGCGATCATCTGCATGGTGGCCGGGCCGCACCAGTACGTACGCCGCTGCGCGCGCACCTGCTTGGTGTTGAGGACCGTGTCGCGCTGGGGGTAGTCCTTGAAGCCCTTGGTGGCCGTGGCGCGGCCGCTCGTGGTGCTCGTCGTCGCGCTCGTGTCCGCGCGCGCCTCGGGGTGCCGCTCGAGGAACCCGGCAGGAAGCGGCTCGCCGAGGAGCTGGTGGCGCAGCAGCACGACCTTCGACGACGCTGCGCGCGGCCTCCTCGAGCTCGTCGCGCTCGGCGGCCTCGAGCTCGGCCGGGGTCATGGCGGCGCGCTGGGCGACGAGGTCGGCGGTGGTGAGGTCGCCGGTGGTCTCGTTGCCACCGGCCGTGGTGCGCGCGCTGGTGGGCGCGGCGAGGGCGCGGGCGCGCAGCTCGTCGGCCGGCTGCTCGGTCCAGCCAAGGCCGAGGCAGTAGCGCTGGCCCTCGAACTCCGCACAGCGCAGCAGCCGCTCGGCCGCGGCGGTGGTGCTGGTGCGGACGCTGACGTTGCCGGCGGGCGCCGCGTCGAGCACCCGCTCGATCTCGTCACGGTCGCGGTCGGAGACGGTGCCCGGACCCGGGGCGCCGTCGCGAGCGGCGTACGCCGGATCCGCGGCGGGGGCGATCGATCCCTCGTCGGTGTCCCGGCCGGTGGGGACCAGCAGGGCGACGAGGAGCAGCAGGGCGAGGGCGCCGATCCCGACCACGAGGGCGCGGTGGCGGGGCGGGAGGGAGGTGAGGAGCGAATGGTTCCGAGACATGTGCGGGGGCATGGGACTGCCGTTCCGTCCGGGGAAGGGGACGTCCCACTGTCCCCATGTGTCACACGAAACGTCAAGTTTCACTCGAGTCACAGAGAGGGATCGCGGCGTGTGCCTGTGAACGCCCTCTGGGTAGTTCTCAGGCACACGAGGCGTGAAGAGGGGGAAGTGGTGGCGTGGAGCGGATGACGAGACTCGAACTCGCGACATCGACCTTGGGAAGGTCGCGCTCTACCAACTGAGCTACATCCGCATGCGGGCGGACCCGCGGGGGAGATGTTAGCAAGGCAGCTCCCGTCGCGACGGCCCGGTAGGTTACGACCGTGCTGCTGAGCGACCGCGACATCCTGGCCGAGATCGACGCCGGGCGGATCGTCCTCGACCCCTGGGACGAGTCGATGCTGCAGCCCTCGAGCATCGACGTCCGGCTCGACCGCTTCTTCCGGGTGTTCGAGAACCACCGCTACCCCCACATCGACCCGGCGGCGGACCAGTCCGACCTGACCCGGCAGGTGGAGCCGGAGGGCGACGAGCCGTTCATCCTGCACCCGGGCGAGTTCGTGCTGGGCTCGACGTACGAGGTCGTGGGGCTGCCCGACGACGTCGCCGCCCGCGTGGAGGGGAAATCCTCGCTCGGCCGGCTCGGGCTGCTGACCCACGCCACCGCCGGCTTCGTGGACCCCGGCTTCACCGGGCACGTCACCCTCGAGCTGGCGAACGTCGCGACGTTGCCGATCAAGCTCTACCCCGGCATGAAGATCGGGCAGTTCTGCTTCTTCCGGCTCTCCTCGCCGAGCGCACACCCCTACGGCTCCGCGAAGTACGGCTCGCGCTACCAGGGGCAGCGCGGCCCGACCCCGAGCCGCTCCTTCCAGAGCTTCCACCGCACGCCGATCTGAGCGACCGGCGCGGGGGCGCTGTCCACGGGGCGGGACCCGGACGGCGCCAGCGAGGTGAAGTTAGGTTAGCCTTACGAAAGTAAGGCCCACCTAACTTCGAGGAGCACCCCATGTCCCGTGCCCGTCGCCTGCCGGCGCTGGCCAGGTACGCCGCGGTCGTCGCGCTCGCCCTCCCCGCCCTGGCGGCGTGCAGCACCGGCTCGACCACCGCCGACGACGCCCCCGAGCCGACGGCACGCTCGACCGTCGACGCGGACGCCTTCCCGGTCACGATCCAGACCACCTTCGGCGAGACCACGATCGAGGAGGCCCCCGAGCGCGTGGTCGCGCTGGGCCCCGACGCCGACGTGGCGCTCTCGCTCGGGGTCGTCCCGATCGCGATCGAGCGCAACGACTGGGCCGGCGGCGAGGACGGCACCACCGAGTGGTGGGACGAGGCGCTCGCCGAGGTCGACGGTGCCGAGGCTCCCGAGCTGCTCGACACCGCCGACGGCACCCCGGTCGACGAGATCGTCGCGCTCGAGCCCGACGTGGTCCTCGGCTCCAACTCCGGGCTGGCCGAGAACGACGTGAAGCAGCTGGAGCAGGCCGGCATCCCGGTCGTCGCCTACCCCGGCATCCAGTGGGGCACGACCTGGCAGCAGTCGCTCGACATGGTCGGGCAGGCGCTGGGCCGCTCCTCGCTGGCCGACGAGGTCGAGGCCGAGACCGAGCAGGTCTTCGCCGACGCCCGGGCCGACTACCCGCAGCTTGAGGGCACGTCGTTCATGTTCACCTGGTTCGACGCGACCGACCTCTCGCAGGTCGGCATCTACACCACGCTCGACAACCGGCCGGTGATCCTCAACGAGCTCGGCATGGAGAACCCTGACGTGGTCGAGGACGGTCCGGACGACGTCTTCTACTTCAACTACTCCCTCGAGAAGGCCAAGAGCCTCGACGCCGACGTGCTGCTGACCTACGCCGCCGACGAGAAGGAGGCCGAGAAGCTCGCGACCGCGCCGCTGGTCTCCGACATCCCGGCCGTCGCGGACGGGCGCCTGCTGGCCTCCATCGACCCGGCCGACACCGCGGGCCTCTCGGCACCGTCGCCGATCGCGATCCCCTTCGTGCTCGACCGTTTCCTGCCGCAGCTGGCCGACACCATCGACGGCTCCTGACGGACGCCGAGCACCCGTGACGACGACCGCCCTCGACCCCACCCCGGCCCGACTTCCCGGCCGGGGTGCGGGTCGTGCGCGCGGTCGCGCCCGGCTCTCGACCGGGTCCACCGCGGCGGTGCTCGTCGCCGTCCTGGTGCTCGTGGTCGTGCTGTCGCTCATGGTCGGCGCCACCCGGGTCTCGCCGCTCGCCCTGCTCGACCCCGCGAGCGCCGACCACGGGGTGATGCGGGCGCGGCTCGACCGCACCCTGCTCGGGCTCGCGACCGGCGTCGCCTTCGGCCTCGCCGGCACCCTGATGCAGGGCCTCACGCGCAACCCGCTGGCCGATCCCGGGCTGCTCGGCGTCAACGCGGGCGCCGCCTTCGCGATGGTCCTCGGCATCGGCTTCCTCGGTGCCGCCGGGCTCTCGGAGTACATCTGGTTCGGCTTCGCCGGTGCCGCCGTCGCCACGCTGCTGGTCCACCTGCTCGCCGGCTTCGGCCGCGACGGCGCCACCCCCGTCAGGCTCGCCATGGCCGGCGCAGCGGTCACCGCGGGGCTGACCTCGTGGACCAGCGGCGTGCTGCTGACCCAGCGGGAGACGGTCGAGCGGATCCGCGGCTGGCAGATCGGCAGCGTCGCCGGTCGCGAGCTCGAGCCGCTGCTGGTGGCCGCCCCCTTCCTGCTCGTCGGCGTCCTGGTCGCGCTGGCGTCCGGCCGGGTGCTCAACGCGCTGGCGCTCGGCGACGACGTCGCGCGCGGGCTCGGCCGTCGCACCGCGCGGGACCGGGCTGTCGTCGGGACGGCCGTCGTGCTGCTCGCCGGCACCGGCACGGCCGTCGTCGGTCCGATCGCCTTCGTCGGCCTGGTGGCGCCGCACATGGTCCGGGCCCTGGTCGGCTCCGACTACACCCGGCTGCTGCCGCTGAGCGCCGGGTTCGCCGCGGCCCTGGTGGTGCTGGCCGACACGGTCGGCCGCGTCGTACTCCCTCCGCAGGAGGTGCAGGTCGGCGTGATGACGGCGGTGATCGGTGTCCCGGTCTTCGTGTGGATGATCCGGCGTGGACGGACTGCGGCACTGTGACGCTCATGGACGAGACCGTGCGCGCCGGGTCGCTCCCGCACTCCGCCGCCGCCGACGTCGCGCTCGTACGCCGGGCGCGCCGCGGACCGCGCCGCCGCTACGCGCTGGTCCTCGGTGCGCTGTCGTTGCTGCTGGTCGCTGCCTTTGCCGTCGAGGTGCTGCTCGGCGACTACACCTTCACCGTCCCGGACTTCGTCGCGATCCTGTTCGGCAAGGACATCCCGGTCGCGAGCTACATCCTGATGGAGTCGAAGCTGCCGCGCGCGCTGCTCGCGGTGCTGGTCGGGGTCTGCCTCGGGGCCGGTGGTGCCTGCTTCCAGGTCGTGCTGCGCAACCCGCTGGCAAGCCCCGACATCATCGGCATCAGCGGCGGCGCCAGCCTCGCCGCGCTGTTCGCGATCCTCCAGCTCGGGATGCGCGGGTCCGCGGTCTCGGTCGCGGCGGTCCTCGGCGGGCTCGCCGCGGCGCTGCTCGTCGGCTGGGTCGCCGGCAGCATCGGCGGGATGCGGCTGGTGCTGGTCGGGGTCGGGCTCGCGGCCGCGGCGTCGTCCGGCGTGCAGTACCTCCTCACCCGCGCCGCCATCTGGGACGTGCAGCTCGCGCTGCAGTGGCTCGCCGGCAGCCTCAACAACGCGCAGTGGTCGGCGGTGAAGGCCGTCGCCCTGGTGGCGCTGGTCGCGCTGCCGCTGCTGTGGTGCGTGGCCCGCGACCTGCCGATCGGCGAGCTCGGCGACGACGCCGCCACCGGCCTCGGGCTGCCCCGCTTCCACGGCGTCGCGGTCCTCGGCGTCGCGACCGTCCTGGTCTGCGTGGGCGTCGCCGCCACCGGCCCGGTCGCCTTCGTCGCCTTCATGGCCGGCCCGGTCGCCCGCGGCCTCAACGGCGGCCGCGCGACGCTGGTCGGCGCCGGCCTCGCCGGCGCGGTGATCATGCTCGGTGCCGACTTCATCGGCAACTACCTGCTCGGCCCGGTGAGCCTGCCGGTCGGCATCGTCACGGGTGCGCTCGGCGCGCCCTTCCTCCTCTGGCTGCTGGCCCGTGGAGCCGTCGGAAGGAGCGCCGGATGAGCCGGCTGCAGACCGAGCACGTGAGCCTGGGGTACGCCGACCGGGTGGTCGTCGACGACCTCACGCTGAGCGTGCCCGACGGCAGGATCACCGTCGTGGTCGGCCCCAACGCCTGCGGCAAGTCGACCCTGCTGCGCGGGATGGCCCGGCTGCTGAAGCCGAAGGCCGGCTCGGTGCTGCTCGACGGCGAGGCGATCCACCGCCGCTCCAGCAAGGAGGTCGCCCAGCTGCTCGGGCTGCTGCCGCAGAGCCCGATCAGCCCCGAGGGCGTGACGGTCGTCAACCTCGTCGGTCGGGGGCGCCACCCCCACCAGGGGATGCTGCGGCTCTGGAACATCGACGACGAGCGCGCCGTCGCGGAGGCGCTGGCCGTCACCGACACCGCCGGACTCGCGGAGCGGTTCGTCGACGAGCTGTCCGGGGGGCAGCGGCAGCGGGTCTGGGTCGCGATGGCACTCGCCCAGGAGACCGGCGTGCTCCTCCTCGACGAGCCGACCACCTTCCTCGACGTCGCCCACCAGGTCGAGCTGCTCGAGCTGCTGCGCGACCTCAACGCCGCCCGCGGCACCACGATCGTGATGGTGCTCCACGAGCTCAACCTCGCTGCCCGCTTCGCCGATCACCTGGTGGCGATGCGGGACGGCCGGGTCGTCGCCGCCGGCGACCCCGGCTCCGTGCTGACCGAGGAGACTGTCGAGGAGGTCTTCGGACTTCCCTGCCGGGTCATCCCCGACCCCGTCTCCGGATCGCCCCTGGTCGTCCCGCTGGGACGCGCCGCCCGAGAGGACACTGGATGACCATGACCACCACCCCGTTCCCGATGGTCCTCGCCGAGGTCGAGGTCGTGTCCGTCGAGCGGCTCTCGCCGAGCTTCGCGCGCTTCGAGCTCGGCAGCCCCGCGCTCGCCGACTTCGGGGTCGACGGCCCGATCTACGACCAGCGGATCAAGCTGGTCTTCCCCGGCTCGTCCGGCAAGGTGCCGCTGCTCGTCGGCGACGACAGCTGGTACGCCACCTGGCTCGACCAGCCCGAGGACGAGCGCGGCCACATGCGGACCTACTCGGTGCGCGAGGTCCGCGGCAGCGGCGTCGACACCCGGCTGGTCGTGGACGTCGTGCTGCACGTCGACGACGACGACTGCGGACCGGGCGCCGACTGGGCTGCCAGGGCCGTTCCCGGCGACCGGGTGGTCACGCTCGCCCCGCGTCGCGGTGTGCCCTACGGCGGCATCGAGTTCGAGCCCGGCAGCGCCCGGCACCTGCTGCTCGTGGGCGACGAGACGGCCGTCCCGGCGATCTCCTCGATCCTCGGGTGCCTGCCCGAGGGGGCTCGCGGTACGGCGTTCCTCGAGGTGCCGGTCTCGGAGGACGTGCTCGACCTCGACGGGCCGGTCGGCGTGGAGGTCATCTGGCTGCCGCGGGACGGCGCGCCCGGCGGCGTGCTCCTGCACGAGGCGGTGGTGGCCCACCTCGGCCTGCCGCTGGCCGCGTCCGGTGACGGGGCCGACGACGGGGAGGCGGACCCGGACGTGTGGGAGACCCCGACGTACTCCTCCTCCGGCGAGCCGCTCGACCACACCGGCACCGCCTCCGGCACGCACGCCGACCTCTACGCCTGGATCGCGGGCGAGTCCTCCCTCGTCACCGGTCTGCGCCGCCACCTCGTGCGCGGCCTGGGGATCGACCGCCGCCAGGTCGCCTTCATGGGCTACTGGCGCCGCGGTGTCGCCATGAAGAGCTGACGGGCGGGTCTCAGGGCCCCCATGGTCTCAGTGGTCGAGCCGGTCGGCGACGCGGCGCAGGCTCGCGGCGAGCTGCTGGCGGCGCCGGACCGGCCGGACGGGCGGTCGGTGGTGGCTGCTCCGCTCGGCCAGGTCGTAGCGCCGGGTGAGCTCCCCGGCCTCGGTCAGGTGGGTGTTCATGACGGTCTCCTCTCTCGGGATCCTCGGGTGGGTGGCGGTCGGTGGTTGAGTTCCGTCGACGTGAATCGTCGACGACGAGTGAGCCGGAACTCGACAGCGAGCGAGCCGGAACTCGACGCGCAGGGGGTTCAGCGGGGGACGAGCACGATGTCGCCGCTGACGGTGGTGGCGCGCAGCTCGACGTGGTCGGCGTCGCCGGTCGGCTCCCCGACGCCCTCGACGGCGTTGTGGATGCGCCCGGAGATGGTGGAGATGTCGGTCCACACCGGCGTACCGCTGGGGATGCCGACGTGGACGGAGCCGGAGGCGGCCTTGGCGGAGTACTTGCCACGGTGGGCGGTCTCGACCTGGAGGTCGCCGCTGCCGGTGGTGAGGGCGACGTCGGCGCGCGACTCGACGACGCGCACGTCCCCGGAGCCGGTCTTGACCACGACGGACCCACGGGTGGCGCCGAGCAGGACGTCGCCGGAACCGGTGGACACGGCGAGCTCGGCGGCGCTGTGGCGCAGCTCGACGTCGCCGGAGCCACACTTCACGCGGACCGGGCCGCGGGCGTCCTCGACCTCGACGTCGCCCGAGCCGGTCTCGACGGTGGTGCTGTCGGTGAGGACGTCGAGCCGGACGTCGCCGGAGCCGGACTTCACGGCGACCTCGGCGATCTCGCCGACGACCCCGAGGTCGGCGCTGCCGGTGCGGACCGCGAGGTCGCTGCCGCTCGGGACGGTGACGGTGACGAAGAGGCTGGTGTCGCGGCCGAGCAGCCCGCCGTGGTCCTTCGGGGCGATGACCCGCAGGTGCCGGCCGTCGAGGTGGACGTCGACCTCCTCGGCACGGCGACCGGTGACCTCGACGGTGCTCTCGGCGGTGCGGTGCCGGTGGCGGTGACGTCGATCTGGCCGGAGCCGGTCTCGACGTACAGGGCGACGGGCTCGGGGGTGTCGAACTGGTGGCGGCGGGTGGCGCTCATGGGTGTCTCCAGGGTGTGCGGGACCGCGGGGCCGGCCGGGTGCCGGTCCCTGATGGGTGTGGGTGGGTGTGAGTGGGGTGGTGCTGGTCAGAGCCAGCCGGTCATGCGGCGCTGGCCGCCCTTGCCTGTCCCGAACGGGTCGAAGCCGTCGGGGAACGGGATGCTCGAGAGGTCGACGTCGATGTTGATCGAGGCGTCGGAGCTCGCGGCCCGCACCACCTTGACCAGCCAGGTGTTGAGGCTGTCGCCGGCGCGGGCGGCCTTCTCCTCGGCCCGGGCCTTGACCGACTCCGGGATCCGGAGCGTGATCCGGGCCAGTCCGCCCTGGTCGGCGTCGTCGGGCGAAGCCGGTGGCGGCGGGGGAGCGGGCGGTGCCGGCGGGGCGGCGAGGTGGACGACGAAGTCGAGCTCCCGTCCCGCGAGGCGTACGTCGACGCCGCCAGCGGGAAGCTCGGCGGTGATCTCGGCGGCGGCCTGCGAGATCGCCTCCATCAGCGCGAGCCGGGCCGCAGGATCGAGCGCCAGCAGCAGCCGCTCGGCCGCCTGCTTGACGTCGTCGCCCCCGGCCTCGGCCGCGGCCACGAGGTCGCGGCGGAGGCTGTCGACGTAGCGGCGTGATGTCCATGTGCACCACCGTGACATCAATATGATGTCACGTCAAGCATCGAGTGGTGCGCGACTGCCGTCACCTCACCCCTGAGGGCGAGGGACACCGCCGGATCGGGAGGTCTACGGTGGTCAGGTTTGCTCGGGGTCCGGACCCCGAGCCGGGAAGGGGAGGGCATGCAGGCCCAGGTCGCACCACAGGTCACGGTGATGGCGGAGACGCTGATCGACGCACAGCTCGTCGACTACGCGATCCTCGCGCTCTACTTCGGGTTCGTGCTCGGCATCGGCATCCTGGCCCGCCGCCACGTCTCCGACTCGGTCGACTTCTTCCTCTCCGGCCGCTCGCTCCCCGCCTGGGTGACCGGGCTGGCGTTCATCTCCGCCAACCTCGGCGCCGTCGAGATCATGGGCATGTCCGCCTCGGGCGCGGAGTTCGGGCTGCCGACCGTGCACTACTTCTGGATCGGCGCGATCCCGGCGATGCTGTTCCTCGGCGTCGTGATGATGCCGTTCTACTACGGCTCGAAGGTCCGCTCGGTCCCCGAGTTCATGCGACGCCGTTTCGGCCCGGGCGCCCACCTGGTCAACGCGATCTCGTTCGCCGCCGCGCAGCTGCTGATCGCCGGCGTCAACCTCTACCTGCTCGGAACGATCGTGCGCGCGCTGCTGGGCTGGTCGTTGCCGGTCGCACTGGTCGTCGCGGCGGTCATCGTGCTCTCCTACATCACCCTCGGCGGGCTGTCGGCCGCGATCTACAACGAGGTCCTGCAGTTCTTCGTCATCGTCGCCGGGCTGCTCCCGCTGACCCTGCTCGGGCTCCGCCGGGTCGGCGGCTGGGACGGCCTGACCAGCAAGATCACCGAGGCCGCCAACGGCGGCGCCGGCCCGCCGGCCGAGCAGCAGCTGAACTCCTGGCCCGGCCAGGCACTCTCCGGCTTCGACTCGCCGATCCTCTCGGTGATCGGCATCGTCTTCGGCCTCGGCTTCGTGCTGTCCTTCGGCTACTGGACGACCAACTTCGTCGAGGTGCAGCGGGCGATGGCGACGAACTCGATGAGCGCGGCCCGGCGTACTCCCATCATCGGCGCCTTCCCGAAGATGTTCATCCCCTTCATCACCATCATCCCCGGCATGATCGCTGCGGTGCTGGTGACCGAGATCGCCGACCTCAAGGCCGGCGAGACGCCCTCGGGTGTCGCCACCGGCGCCGAGGTCACCTACAACGACTCGCTGCTCTACCTGATGCGCGACCTGCTGCCCAACGGCCTGCTCGGACTCGCGATCACCGGCCTGCTGGCCGCCTTCATGGCCGGCATGGCGGCCAACATCTCGGCGTTCAACACCGTCTTCAGCTACGACCTGTGGCAGGCCTACGTCGTCAAGGACCGTGAGGACGACTACTACCTGAAGGTGGGTCGGGTCGCCACCGTCGCGGCGACCGCGATCGCCATCGGTACGGCGACCTTCGCCGCGTCGTTCTCCAACATCATGACCTACCTGCAGACCCTCTTCGGGTTCTTCAACGCGCCGCTCTTCGCGACCTTCATCCTCGGCATGTTCTGGCGGCGGATGACCCCGGCCGCGGGCTGGATCGGGCTGGTCGCCGGCACCGTCTCGGCCGTGGTGGTCGCCTACCTCACCGAGGACGCCTTCGGCTCGCTGAGCCTGGGCGTCATCCCGGTGGGCGGGCAGGGAGCCGCGTTCCTCGCCGCCTCGACGGCCTTCGTGGTCGACATCGCGCTGAGCGTCCTGGTCTCGACCGTCACGAAGCCGAAGCCGGTCGAGCACCTGGTCGGGCTGGTCTACTCCGAGACCCCGGTCGAGATGCGCACCGACCCCGACGAGGCATCCGCCCCGTGGTTCCGGCGTACGCTCCCGCTCGCGGGACTCGCGCTGGCCATGGTCATCGCCCTGAACTTCGCGTTCTGACCTGAGGAGCACGACATGGCTGAGAAGAAGACCGCCGGCGCCTTCGACGTCCGCAGCATCATCGGGATGCTGCTCGCGGCGTACGGCGTCATCCTGACCCTGATGGGCCTCTTCGCCGACACCGAGGAGGACAAGACGGGGGGCGTCAACGCCAACCTCTGGGCCGGCCTCGCCCTGCTGGTCGTGGGACTCGGCTTCCTCGCGTGGGCCCGGCTGAAGCCGCTGGTCGTCCCCGAGAGCACCGACAAGGACGAGGTGTCCGGCCCCGCCCGCTGAGACGCCGGGTGGCCGGGGCTACCGCTCACGGGAGGTCGTTCGGAGGGCGACTCGCTGGCTCTCGTAGCCGTCCAGCAGCAGGTCCAGGGTGAACTCGAACTCGGCCTGGCTGTCGCACCAGCCGAGCATGTCGCCGTCGTTCTCGTGCACCTCGGAGGCCACCATCGCCGTGAGGTGGGGCAGCAGCTCGGCCATGCGGGCCAGCTCCTCCTCGGACTCCTCGGCCTGACCGGCCTCGTCGCCCGAGCCGGCCGGGCTGAAGAGCTCCTGGACGAACCCGAGGACCATGCTGCCCAGGGAGTGCATGGCACGGTGTCCGAGGTGGTAGGAGAACCCGGCCTCCACCATGATCGCCAGCAGCGCCTCGTAGTGAGCGAACGCCGCGCGCGGCGCGGTCGTGCGTGAACCCAACAGTGCGGGCGCCCAGGGGTGGCGCAGCATCACGCGACGGGCGGAGAGGCAGCGGCGGCGTACGTCGGTCCGCCAGTCGGCGCCGGGCGCCAGGGTCGCCGTGGCCTCGTCGACCTCGAGCATCACGCTGTCGACGAGTCCGTCGAGCAGCCCCTCCTTGCCCGGGAGGTGGTGGTAGAGCGACATCGCCTCGACGCCCAGCTCCGTCGCGACGCTGCGCATCGTCACGGACTCCAGTCCGTCCCTGTCCGCCAGCGCGACCGCGGCCCCCAGGATGCGCTCGCGGGTCAGCGTCCGGGGTCGTCCTCGTGCCACACCCTCTCCTTCGGTCGGCTCTTGCGAAGACCGTACCGGCATGCTTTTCTTATGACGTAAGAATAACCTTACGCGATAAGGATGTAGACATGGTCACGTTGGACTCCTCCCGGACACCACGGACGACGACCTCGACGGCACCGGGGATCGCCCGCACCACCGGGCTGCTCTACCTCGCCCTCGGCATCACCGGCATCGCGGCCTACCTGGTGGTCCGACCCCTGCTGTACGACGTCGACGACCCAGCGGCCACCGTGTCGAACCTGATCGACCACGAGCGCCTCGCGAGGGTGGGGCTCGTCCTCAACCTGGCGCTGGTCACGGCGCAGGCACTCGCGGCGCTGTGGTTCTACCGGCTGTTCCACTCGGTCGATGCCTTCGCCGCGGGCGCGATCGCGGTCTTCGGGATGGTCAACGCCGTCGCCCTCCTCAGTAGCACCGCCTTTCTCGCCACCGCGCTCGAAGTCGCCCTCGCCGACCCCGCGTCGCGGGTGGGTGAGCCGCAGCTCATGTACCTGGTGAGCGAGAACCTGTGGGGTGTCGGTGCCGTCTTCTTCGGGCTGTGGCTGATCCCGATGGGCCGGTGCGTGCTTCGCGCCGGGATGCCTCGCCTGCTGGGCTGGGTGCTGGTCGCCGGCGGTGTCGGCCACGTGCTCAGCGCCTGCACCACCTACCTGCTGCCGGAGGCCGGCGGCGTCACGGGAGCCCTCGCCGCACCCGCGACCATCGGGGAGTTCTGGGTGATCGGCTACCTGCTCGTCAGGGGCGACCGGGCCGTGCGTCCGGCGCGCGCGTGATCAGAGGTCGAAGAGCGACCCGGACTCGTTGATGTCCACGTCCGTCTTCGGCGTGTGCGCCTCGCCCGGGGAGGCCGGCTTCGCCAGTGGAGGCTGGGGCTCCGAGTCCTCCGAGTCCTCAGGGGCCGGTGTCACCGGCTCGGGATCGTGCGCGGCGGCAGGAGTCGCCGCGGCGTCGGTGTCGGACGCTGCCGACGTCGCGGCCTGGCTCAGGGCAGTCGGATCCGGCTGCCCTGAGTCGGACGGCTCGGCCTCCTCCTGAGGCTCGGGCTCGACCTCAGTCGCCTCCTGGACCTCGGGCTCGGGCTCCGCGGCAGGAATCGGCTCGCTGGCGGTCGGCCCCGGTGCGGCGATGTCGAACAGCGACCCGCCCGTCGGGATCCCGGCCGAGGGCTGCGCGGCCGGCTTCGGGGGAGCGGCCTCCGGCGCGGCTTCCGCCTTCGGCTCGGGCGTCGGCTTCGCCGTGGCGGAGGGGGCGGGCTCGGCGGGGGTCTCGATGTCGAAGAGCGAGCCCGAGGGGATCTCCGAGGCGGGTTCCGAGGTGGGCTCGGCGGCTCCGGGGCTCGTCGCTGGCGCTCCTCGCACCTCGACCTCCGGAGCGTCGTCGTCGGCTGCCGTGGCGGAGGGGGCGGGTTCGGCGGGGGTCTCGATGTCGAAGAGCGAGCCCGAGGGGATCTCCGAGGCGGGTTCCGAGGCGGGCTCGGCGGCTCCGGGGGTTTCGGGGCTCGTCGCTGGCGCTTCTCGCACCTCGACCTCCGGAGCGTCGTCGTCGGCTGCCGTGGCGGAGGGGGCGGGTTCGGCGGGGGTCTCGATGTCGAAGAGCGAGCCCGAGGGGACGTCCGAGGCGGGTTCCGAGGCGGGCTCGGCGGGGGTCTCGATGTCGAAGAGCGAGCCTCCCGCGGCGGGCCTCGCCGACGGCTCGGGCTCGGTCGGGCTCTCCAGGTCGAACAGCGATCCACCCGTCGGGGCGGCCTTCGCCTCCTCGGGGACGGACTTCTCCTGCGACGCGGTGGCGGGGGCGGGCTCGTCGCCGGAGTCGTCGCCGAGGTCGAACAGCGAGGACCCGCCGGAGGCCTTGGCGGCCGGTCCGGCGTCCGCGGTCGCGGTGATCGTGCCCTCGGTCTGGGTGGCGTCGCCGGCCGAGGGCTCGGCGGCGGTCTCCTCGGACCGCTCGTCCTCGCGGACGAGGGTGTCGGTGCCACCGGAAGCAGCAGCGGCGGACGACGAGGACGCGGCGACCTTCTTCTGCCGCGTGGCCGGCTCGCCCTTCACCGAGGCGAGCAGCATCTGGGCGACGTCGAGGACCTCGACCTCCGGGCGGGCGTCGCCGGAGTCCTGCATGGCGGTGAGCCCGTCGGAGAGCATCACCCGGCAGAACGGGCAGCCGACGGCGATCTGGTCGGCACCGGTGCCGACGGCCTCGCTGGTCCGGTTGAGGTTGATCCGCTCACCGATGGTCTCCTCCATCCACATCCGGGCACCACCGGCGCCGCAGCAGAAGGACCGCTCGGAGTTGCGCTCCATCTCCACGATCTCGGCGCCGGGCAGCACCTGCAGCAGCTCGCGGGGCGGCTCGTAGACCTTGTTGTGGCGGCCGATGTAGCACGGGTCGTGGTAGGTGATCGAGCGCTTCGCGGCCCCCGCACCGTCCGTGACGGGGGTCAGCTTCCCCTCGCGGACGAGCCGGTTCAGCAGCTGGGTGTGGTGGACCACCTCGAGCTCGATGCCGAATTCCTGGTACTCGTTCTTGAGCGTGTTGAAGCAGTGGGCGCAGGTCGAGACGACCTTCTTGACCTTGAACTCCTTGAACGTCTCGATGTTCTGCTGGGCGAGGCCCTGGAAGACGAACTCGTTGCCGGCACGGCGCGCGGAGTCGCCGGTGCAGGTCTCGCCCTTGCCGAGGACGCCGAAGGAGATGCCGGCGATGTTCAGCAGCTCGGCCACGGCGCGGGTGGTCTTCTTCGCACGGTCCTCGTAGGCGCCGGCGCAGCCGACCCAGAACAGCCAGTCGACCGACTCCAGCGACTCGAGGTCCTCGCCGACGACGGGCACCTCGAAGTCGAGGCCCTGCGCCCAGTCCATGCGCATGTTGGGCGAGAGGTTCCAGGGGTTGCCCTTGGACTCCATGCCCTTGAAGAGCTGGTTGAGCTCGGCGGGGAAGTTCGCCTCGACCAGCACCTGGTAGCGGCGCATGTCGACGATGTGGTCGACGTGCTCGATGTCGACGGGGCACTGCTCGACGCAGGCGCCGCAGGTCACGCAGGACCACAGCACGTCGGGGTCGATGATGCCGCCGCCGGTGGGCTGCCACGCCTCGCCCTCGGTGGCACCGACCAGCGCCCGCTCGACCTCGGCCGCGAGCTCGGGGTCGTCCTCGAGCAGCTTCTCGCGCTTGGCGGTGTCGGCCTGGAGGTAGGAACCGATGTGGAATGCGTGGTCCCGCAGGTTCATGATCAGCATCTTCGGGCTGAGCGGCTTCTCGGTGTTCCAGGCCGGGCACTGGCTCTGGCAGCGGCCGCACTCGGTGCAGGTCGCCATGTCCAGCAGGCCCTTCCAGGAGAAGTCCTCCATGGAGCCGATGCCGAGCGTGGTGTCCTCGTCCATCTCCTCGATGTCGTCGAGGGTGACCGGCTTGCCCTGCGCGGTGAGCGGCTTGACGGCGCCGAGCGCGACGCCGTCGTTCTCACGCTTGAACAGCACGTTGAGCGGCGCCAGGAAGATGTGGAGGTGCTTGGAGTGCACGACCTCGATCAGGAAGACCAGCATGATCCCGATGTGGAGCAGCAGCCCGACGCCCTCGAGCACCTCGAGCGTCTCGGGGCTGAGCCCGTCGAAGAGCGAACCGACGGACTGGGAGCCGTAGGCGCCCCACCCGTAGGGGAGGTTGTCCAGCGCCGCGGACGCGCCCCGGAAGAAGAACATCGTCCAGATGACGTTGAAGATCATGAACAGCACGAGGTAGGCGCCCCCGAGGTGGGAGCCCTTGAACCGGGAGCTGCGGCCCAGCTTCTCCGGCGCGTTCTTGAGCCGGATCTGCCAGAACAGGAAGAGGCCGACCAGGCAGAGGATCGCGATCGTGTCCTGGGCGAAGCCCAGCAGGTCCCAGTGGCCCACCAGCGGGATCGCCCACTCGGGGTTGCGGCTGAACATGATGCCGAACGCCTCGAGGTAGACCGTGCCGAGGATCAGGAAGGCCCAGAAGACCATCGCGTGCGCGGCGCCGGGGATGCTCCACTTCAGCAGCCGGCGCTGGCCGAAGACCTCGACCACCTGGTTGCGGACGGCGGCACCGAGGCGCCCGGTGACGCCCTCGATCCGGTCCGGCGCGGGCTGTCCGCTGCGGATCAGGCGGAACAGGAACAGGACGCGGCGCCCCACCACCGGCAGCGCCGCCGCCAGCATGATCAGACCGACGATCAAGACCCAGGTCACTTCTGTCTCCTCGCAAGGCAGTGGTACGACGCCGTGGTCCGAGGGCGCGAGTGGTACGACGCGACGTGGTACTGAGCGACGGCCACGCGGCCGGTTCGGGCACGGCGCGTGCGCCGAGACTACGGCGCGCGCCGACCCGGGTGCTAGATCAGCCCTCTGGAGCGTCGTCGGAGAAAGGCTACCCGTTGGTAACCATGGCCGGGCGGCGACCTCGGCCACGCCCGGCAGAGGCGCACACCGTCGGGGGGTGCTCCCGACGAGCGGCCTAACGAGCAGGTGCGGGGGAGGTCACCCGGCCGCCGAGCCGGAGGGTGAGGCTCCGCGCGGACTGCAGCACCGCCTCGACCAGGGGACCGGTCCGGGCGAGGTGGCTCTCGTAGGTGATCGCGACCGCACCGACCGGGCGGCCGTTGTGGTCGCGCACCGTCGCCGCGACGCTCGCGAAGCCCGGTGTCACCTCACCGTCCTCGACCGCGTGGCCGCGCTGCCGGGTCTCGCAGAGCAGGGCGCGCAGCTGGCTGGGGGACCCGGGTCCGACCCCGTGCCGCTCGACGAAGGCCGAGCCGTCGGGGTAGAGCGCCCGGACCTGGGCCGCGGGGAGGCCGGCGAGGATCGCGCGTCCGCTGGCGGTGAGGTGGGCCGGGAGCCTCACCCCGACGTCGGTGACCAGGCTCGGTCGGCCCGGTGCCCGCTCCTCGACGACGTAGAGCACGTCGCTCCCGTGGAGCACCGCGAAGTGGGCGCTCTGCCGGGTCTGGTCGACGATCGAGGCCAGCACCCGCCGGGCCAGCCGCTGCAGCTGGCCCTGGCGGGAGTAGCCGCTGCCGACCTCGAAGGCGGCCACGCCGAGACCGAAGCGGTGCTCCTCCTCGAGGTGCTCGACGAAGCCCTGCTCGACCATCGCCTGCAGCAGGTGGTACGCCGTGCTGCGGGGCAGGTCGCACGCCCGCCGGATCCGGTCGAGCGGGACCGGCTCGGGCTGGCTGGCCAGGAACGTCAGCACCCGGAGGCATCGGGAGGCCGCGGGCACCTGGCTCATCGGGACAACCTAGGGCAGAGCAGTCGGGGGTCTCGAGCGCCCTGACGTCTCGTATCCGAGACTTGGGACGGCTGGCGGGGCTGGTGGGGGGCGGGGGGAGGGAGTTCCATGAGGGGTATGAGCACTCCGCACGTGATCGTCGGCACCGGTCCGGTCACCCTCTCCGAGGTGGTGGCCGTGGCCCGTCGACGGCGCCGCTGTCGCGCTCTCCGACGAGGCCGAGCAGGCGCTCGACCGCTCCCGGGCCGTGGTCGAGGCACTGGCCGGGGCGCCGGTGCCGGCGTACGGCATCTCGACCGGGTTCGGAGCCCTCGCCACCCGCCACATCCCGACCGACCTGCGGGCCCAGCTGCAGCGCTCGCTGGTCCGCTCGCACGCCGCCGGCTCGGGGCCCGAGGTCGAGCGCGAGGTGGTCCGGGGGCTCATGCTGCTGCGGCTCTCGACGCTGGCGACCGGCCACACCGGCGTACGCCCGGAGACGGCGCGGCTGCTCGCCGGGCTGCTGATCCACGGCATCACCCCGGTCGTGCACGAGTACGGCTCGCTCGGCTGCTCCGGCGACCTCGCGCCGCTCTCGCACTGCGCGCTCGCGCTGATCGGGGAGGGCGAGGTCCGCGACGCGGACGGCATGCTGCTGCCCCGCCGCCGAGGCGCTCGCCGCGGCCGGCCTCGAGCCCGTCGAGCTCGCCGCCAAGGAGGGCCTCGCCCTGATCAACGGCACCGACGGCATGCTCGGCATGCTCGTCCTCGCGATCGCCGACCTCGAGCGGCTGCTCCGGACCGCCGACATCGCGGCCGCCATGTCGGTCGAGGGGCAGCTCGGCACCGACCGGGTCTTCGCCGCCGAGCTGCAGGCGCTCCGCCCCCATCCCGGTCAGGCGGCGTCGGCCGCCAACCTGGTGCGGCTGCTCGCCGACTCCGGCGTGGTCGCCTCCCACCGCGGGCCCGACTGCAACCGGGTCCAGGACGCCTACTCGCTGCGCTGCTCGCCGCAGGTCCACGGCGCCGCCCGCGACACCGTCGCGCCACGCCGCCACCGTGGCCGGTCGCGAGCTCGCCTCGGCCGTCGACAACCCGGTGGTGGTGCGGCGACCGGGTCGAGTCCAACGGCAACTTCCACGGCGCCCCGGTCGCCTACGTGCTCGACTTCCTCGCGATCGTCGCCGCCGACGTGGCCTCGATCAGCGAGCGGCGTACGGACCGGTTCCTCGACAAGGCCCGCAACCACGGGCTGCCGCCCTTCCTGGCCGACGACCCCGGCGTCGACAGCGGGCTGATGATCGCGCAGTACACGCAGGCCGCGATCGTCTCCGAGCTCAAGCGGCTCGCGATCCCCGCGAGCGTCGACTCGATCCCGTCCAGCGCGATGCAGGAGGACCACGTGTCGATGGGCTGGTCGGCCGCCCGCAAGCTGCGGCGCTCGGTCGACGGCCTCACCCGGGTCGTCGCGATCGAGGTGCTCACCGCGCGCCCGCGCGCTCGACCTGCGCGCGCCGCTCGCCCCGTCACCGGCACCGCTGCCGTCGTCCATCTGCTGCGCTCCTCCGGCGTCGAGGGCCCCGGCCCCGACCGCCACCTCTCGCCCGAGATCGAGACCACCGTCTCGCTCGTCCAGTCCGGCGCCGTGCTCGCGGCCGCCGAGTCCGTGATCGGAGAGCTCCAGTGACCAGCACCGACAACCCTCGTCTCCCCATCCACGCGCCCACCGGCACCGAGCTCTCCTGCCGCTCGTGGCAGACCGAGGCGCCGCTGCGGATGCTGATGAACAACCTCGACCCCGCGAACGCCGAGCGGCCCGAGGACCTCGTCGTCTACGGCGGCACCGGCAAGGCCGCCCGCAGCTGGGAGGCGTACGACGCGCTGGTGCGGACCCTGCGCACGCTGGGCGACGACGAGACGATGCTCGTGCAGTCGGGCAAGCCGGTCGGCGTGATGCGGACGCACGAGTGGGCGCCGCGGGTGCTGATCGCGAACTCCAACCTGGTCGGCGACTGGGCCAACTGGGAGGAGTTCCGCCGGCTCGAGGACCTCGGGCTCACGATGTACGGCCAGATGACCGCCGGGTCGTGGATCTACATCGGCACGCAGGGGATCCTGCAGGGGACGTTCGAGACCTTCGCCGCGGTCGCCGACCTCCGGTTCGGCGGGACGCTGGCCGGCACCATCACCCTCACCGCCGGCCTCGGCGGCATGGGCGGCGCGCAGCCGCTCGCGGTGACGATGAACGACGGCGTCGCGATCTGCATCGAGTGCGACTCCGCGCGGATCGACCGGCGGATCGAGCACCGCTTCCTCGACGTCCGCGCCGACTCCCTCGACGACGCGCTCGAGCTCGCGGTGGCCGCGCGTGACGAGCGTCGGCCGCTGTCGATCGGCGTGCTCGGCAACGCGGCGGAGATGCTCCCGGAGCTGCTCGAGCGCGACGCCCCGATCGACGTCGTCACCGACCAGACCTCCGCCCACGACCCGCTGTTCTACCTCCCGGTCGGCGTGCCCTTCGACGAGTGGGAGGCGCGTCGCACCGCCGACCCCGCCGGCTTCACCAAGGCGGCGCAGGCGTCGATGGCCGTGCACGTGCGCGCGATGGTCGAGTTCCAGGACCGCGGCGCCGAGGTCTTCGACTACGGCAACTCGATCCGCGACGAGGCCCGCACGGGCGGCTACGACCGGGCCTTCGAGTTCCCCGGCTTCGTGCCGGCGTACATCCGGCCGCTGTTCTGCGAGGGCAGGGGCCCGTTCCGGTGGGCGGCGCTGTCCGGCGACCCGGCCGACATCGCGGCGACCGACCGCGCGATCCTCGAGCTCTTCCCCGAGAACGAGCGGCTGCGGAAGTGGATCACCATGGCCGGGGAGCGGGTGTACTTCCAGGGCCTGCCGGCGCGGATCTGCTGGCTGGGCCAGGGAGAGCGGCACCTCGCGGGGCTGAAGTTCAACGAGATGGTGGCCTCCGGCGAGCTGAAGGCGCCGATCGTGATCGGCCGCGACCACCTCGACTGCGGCTCGGTCGCCTCGCCCTACCGCGAGACCGAGTCGATGCTCGACGGCTCCGACGCGATCGCCGACTGGGCGATCCTCAACGCGCTGGTCAACACCGCGTCCGGGGCGTCGTGGGTGTCCTTCCACCACGGCGGTGGGGTCGGGATGGGTCGCTCGCTGCACGCGGGCCAGGTCTGCGTCGCCGACGGCACCGCCCTGGCCGCGGAGAAGCTCGAGCGGGTGCTCACCAACGACCCGGGCATGGGCGTCATCCGGCACGTCGACGCCGGCTACGACCGGGCGGTCGAGGTGGCGGCCGAGCATGGCGTCAGGATCCCGATCAGGGAAGAATGACCCCCATGGCGCACCCGCAGATGTTCGACGACGACGACCCGGTGCTGGCGCGGGTGCGGGCGCTGGCGCTCGACCTGCCGGACGCCGCCGAGAAGGTCAGCCACGGTCGACCGGCCTTCTTCACGACCAAGGTGTTCGCCTACTACGGCGGTGCGCAGAAGCTCGACGGGGACTGGGTCGAGCACCCTCACTGCGTGATGGTGCTGCCCGATGCCGGGGAGCGGGAGGCGCTGCTCGGCGTGGAGCGGGCCTTCGGCCCGGCGTACCTCGGGCCGGCCGGCTGGGTGGGGGTCGACCTGCGCGAGGACACCGACTGGGACGAGGTGGCCGAGCTGCTCGACGCGTCGTACCGCCTGACGGCAGGGGTACGCCGCACGGCGGCCCTCGACGGTCGAGGACGGTGAGCCCCATGATCGACGGGACGGACCCGGCGGCGGAGTTCCGCGAGGTGGGGGGTCGCTTCGGCGAGGTCGTGCGCGGCGTGGCGGACGACGGCTGGGACGCCCCGGCCCCGGTCGAGGGATGGGTGGCGCGCGACGTGGTCGGTCACCTGGTCGGCTGGTTCCCCGGCTTCCTCGCCGGCGGGTCCGACGTCGCGCTGCCACCGGTGCCGCCGGTCGAGGACGACCCGGTCGCTGCGTGGGAGTCATTCGCCGCGTCCGTGCAGGCGCTGCTCGACGACCCCGCCACGGCCGGGCGGTCCTTCAGCAACCCCCACACCGGCGCGATGCCGCTGCCGCAGGCGGTCTCGCAGTTCTTCGTCGCCGACGTCTTCATGCACACCTGGGACCTGGCCGTCGCGACCGGCCAGGACCCGACCCTCGACGCGGGCCGCTGCGAGGCGATGGTCGAGGGGATGGCACCGATCGACGACCTGCTGCGCTCCAGCGGGCAGTACGGCGCGCGGGTCCCGGTCCCCGACGACGCCGACCCGCAGAGCCGGCTGCTCGGCTTCATCGGGAGGGACCCGTCCTGGCGTCCGTGACGTCGGTCCTCGCCCGGCTGGTGATCCGCGTGCCCACACCGGGGCGGCCGGTGCTCGTCGTCGTGGACGGTGCCGACGGGGCCGGGAAGACCGAGCTGGCCGAGGGGCTCGGCTTCGCGCTGACCGACGTCGGCCGGGTCGTCGTCCGCGCCGGCCTCGACGACTTCCACCACCCGCGGGCCGACCGGCACGCGCTCGGGCGGACGGCGGCGACGGTGTGGGAGCGCTCCTTCGACACCACCGCGATCCGGCGCGAGCTGCTCGACCCGTGGCGGGCCGGCGCCGGGTCGGCGTACCGCCGTCGGTGGCACGACCTCGACACCGACCGGCACCTCGACGAGGCGCCGGAGCGGGTGCCCGAGGGCGGCGTGCTGGTGGTGGACGGCGTGTTCGCCCAGCGCCCGGAGCTTGCAGGCTGCTGGGACCTCGTGGTGTGGCTGGAGGTGCCCGACGACGTGCGGGTCTCGCGGATGGCGGTGCGCGACGGCACCGTCGACGACCCCACCGCCCCGGGCCAGCAGCGCTACCTGGGCGCGCAGCGCCACTACCGGGACACGTGCGACCCGGCGGGTTGCGCGGACGTCGTCGTCGACAACACGGACTGGGCCGCGCCGGTGCTGCTCCGGGGCTGATCCCCCGGCTGGACGTCGGGTCGATGAGGCATCATGCCCCCATGGGGGAGACGCGACCAGCACGTTCCCGGGTGACCTTGACCGACATCAGCTCGCGGGCCTGGGAGCACCCGGCCGACAAGGGTGCGCTGGTCGCGCTGCGACGACTGAAGGGCTTCGACACGCTGCTCCAGGCGATGTCGGGACTGATCAACGAGCGCGCGGTCCGGCTGCTCTACCTCGGCTCCGCGGTGCGGGTCGACGAGCGCCAGTTCCCCGGGCTGCACCGGTCGCTGGCCGAGGTCGGCGCGGTGCTCGACGCGCCCGCGCTGCCCGAGCTCTTCGTCCAGGCCGACCCCGGATACCACGCGATGACGATCGGCCTGGAGACGCCGATCATCGTCCTGGACTCCGGGCTGGTCGGGCTGCTCGACGAGGACGAGCTGCGCTTCGTGATCGGCCACGAGCTCGGCCACGCCCTGTCGGGCCACGCGCTCTACCGCACCCTCTTGATGCGGATGCTGTCGCTGACCGGCGTGCTCTCGACCATCCCGATCGGCGGGCTGGGCTTCCGCGTGATCACGGCTGCGCTGATGGAGTGGGTCCGCACGTCCGAGCTGTCCGCCGACCGGGCCGGCCTGCTCGCCACCCAGGACCCTGCCGTCGCCTTCCGCGCCCACATGCGGATGGCCTCCGGCGGCAACCTCGACGAGCTCGACCAGACGTCCTTCTTCGCCCAGGGCCAGGAGTACGACGAGGCGCAGGACGTCCGTGACGCGGTGCTCAAGCTGCTGCTGATCGAGCAGCGCACCCACCCGTTCCCCGTCTCGCGTGCCAGCGAGATGCGCCACTGGGTCGACTCGGGGGACTACACCCGGATCCTCGGCGGCGCCTACCCGCGCCGCCAGGACGACGCCACCGCGCCGGTCAGCCAGGCCGCGCAGGAGGCCGCCCGCTCCTACTCCGAGGCGTTCCGCGACTCCCAGGACGTGCTCGGAAAGCTGGTCCACGACATGGCGGGCTGGCTCGGGAGCGCCAAGGGCTGGTTCGACGACCAGCTGCGTCGGCGTACCGGCACCGACGAGTCGTGAGCTGCAGCCCCGACGACGTCGCCGCGGCGGCCGAGCGCTTCGCCGGCGGTCTCGCCGACGCCGACCCGGCCGCGGTCGTCCCGGCCTGCCCGGGGTGGACGGTGCTCGACCTGGTCGCCCACCTCGGCAACGTCCACACGTGGGCCGCCGCGATCGTGACGTCTGGCGGGCGGGTGGAGGAGCCGGTGCAGCAGCCCGGCGAGGTGCCGCTCGACGCGTGGTACGCCGCCCGGGCCAGCCACCTGCTCGGCGTGCTCACCGCGAGCGATCCGGACGCACCGTGCTGGAACTTCGCCGGTGTCGACGAGACCGCGGGGTTCTGGCGGCGGCGACAGCTGCTCGAGATCCTGATGCACCTCGTCGACCTCGACCAGGCGCACGGCCGGGACACGTCGCTGGAGCCGACGGTCTGCGCGGACGGGGTGAGCGAGACCGTCGAGGTCTTCGGGCCGCGGCTGCACGCCCGCGGCTTCCCGGCCGACCTCGCCGCGCCCGTGTCGCTGGTCGCGACCGACACCGGACACACGTGGACGCTCTCACCCGGCACCTCCGGGCCGCCGCTGCTGTCGGAGGGTGGCGCGCTGTCCGTCCACCGGCTCACCGGCACCGCGGAGCAGCTCTGGCTGCGGCTGTGGAACCGCGGCTCCGGGAGTGTCGTCTCGGGCGACGCGGGCGTCGTCGACCGGCTGCTGGCGTCCCGGCTCTCGGCCTAGGCCGTCGTCGTGGCCGGCGACGCGGTCGAGGTCAGCGCGCTCGCGACCGACGTGACCGTGCCCGAGCACCGACCCGACGCTGCACGACCTCATCGCCGGCGCCGCCACCCGTGCCGGCGTCCTCTGGTCAGCCCACCGCGGCCTCACCTGACCTCGCTCATCGGCCGGGAGAAACGATAGTCCCCGAATCTTTGGTCGCTCATCGGCCCGATGCGCGACCAAAGATTCGGGGACTATCCACCCTGCGGGCCGACCTCAGGAGGGGCGGGAGGAGATCGCGTCGTGGATCTGCAGGGTGCGCTGGGCGGACTCGACGTGGAGGTTCTCGATCATCCGGCCGTGGAAGGTGACGACCCCGGAGGTGCGGGCCTCCCAGGCGTCGAGGATGCCGCGGGCGGTCTCGACGTCCTCCTCGGAGGGAGCGAAGGACGTGTTCGCGCCGGCGACCTGGCCGGGGTGGATGAGGGTCTTGCCGTCGAAGCCCATCTCGCGGCCCTGACGGCACTCGGCGAGGAAGCCGTCCTCGTCCTTCACGTCGTTGTAGACGCCGTCGAGGATCGCCGTGCCGGTCGCGCGGGCGGCGAGCAGCGCGAGCGACAGGCCGGTCAGCACCGGCGCGCGGCCGGGCACGTGCTCGGCGTACAGCTCCTTGACGAGGTCGTTGGTGCCCATCACCAGCAGCGACAGCCGCTCGGACGCGCCCGCGATCTCCTCGGCGTGCAGCATCGCGCGCGGGGTCTCCACCATCGCCCAGAGCGTCGTGTGCTCGGGAGCGTCGTACGCCGCCATCGCGTCGACGAGCGTCAGCACGGCCTCCGCGCTGTCGACCTTGGGGACGACGATCGCGGCCGGACCGGCGGCGCAGGCGGCCCGCAGGTCGTCATCGTGCCACTCGGTGTCGGCGCCGTTGACGCGGATCGTGACCTCGCGCTCGCCGTACTCGCCGGACGCGGCGGCGGCACACGCGGCGTCCCGTGCGGTCGCCTTGTCCTCGGGGGCGACGGCGTCCTCGAGGTCGAGGATCAGCCCGTCGCAGGGGATCGTCTTCGCCTTCTCCAGCGCGCGGGCGTTGGAGGAGGGCATGTAGAGGACGCTGCGCCGCGGCCGGAAGTCACTCACGCCTCGATCCCTTCGTAGACCTGTGCGAGCTCGGGGTCGACGGCCGCCAGCTGCTCGGCGAGCTCGACCATCACCAAGCACTGCTTGAGGGAGGCGTCGTCCTCCATCTTCCCGTCGAGCATCACCGCACCGGTGCCGTCGCCCATGGCGGCGACGACGCGGCGGGCATGGGCGATGTCCTCGACGCTGGGGGAGAAGACCCGGTTCGCGATCGCGATCTGCTTGGGGTGCAGGCTCCAGGTGCCGACGCAGCCGAGCAGGAAGGCGTTGCGGAACTGGTCCTCGCAGGCGATCTCGTCGGCGATGTCACCGAAGGGTCCGTAGTAGGGGTAGATCCCGTGCATCGCGCAGGCGTCGACCATCCGCGCGATCGTGTAGTGCCACAGGTCCTGCTGGAAGGTCTGGCGCTGCTTGTCGGGCTGCAGCGGGTCGGGGTCCTGCCGGACGAGGTAGCCCGGATGTCCGCCCCCGACGCGCGTGGTCTTCATCCGGCGGTCGGCGGCGAGGTCTGCGGGTCCGAGGGAGAGCCCCTGCATCCGGGGCGAGGCGCCGCAGATCTCCTCGACGTTGGCCACGCCGCGGGCGGTCTCGAGGATCGCGTGGACCAGGATCGGCCGATCCAGTCCGGCCTTCGCCTCGAGCTGCGCGAGCAGCCGGTCGACGTAGTGGATGTCCTCGGCGCCCTGCACCTTCGGCACCATGATCACGTCGAGCTTGTCGCCGATCTCGCCGACCAGCGTGGTCAGGTCGTCGAGCGCCCACGGGCTGTCGAGGGCGTTGATCCGGGTCCACAGCTGGGTGGGTCCGCTCTGCCCACCGAGAGGGGCCGTCGCCCGGGCGATCGTCACCAGGCCGGCGCGGGCGGCCTCCTTGTTGTCGGCCTTGACGGCGTCCTCGAGGTTGCCGAGCAGCACGTCGACCGTGCCGACCATGTCGGGGATCTTGGCGGCCATCTTCGCGTTGCTCGGGTCGAAGAAGTGGATGGCGCGGCTGGGGCGGGCCGGTACCTCGCGCACCGGCTCCGGGGCGCCGACGGCGAGGGGGCGGAAGAAGTCCTTGGCACTCTGCGACGAACTGGGCATGGGCGGGAACCTACCGCCCGGTCACCGGCCTCCGGTATGACGCATTCCACGCCGGCGCCACCAACCGCGCGGCTCCTCGGAGCGTTCCGCCGCCGCCGCAGTCGTACGCCGAGCGGCCCGCCGCTCCCGCCAGGCACCGAGCTCCGCGTCGACGTCGCGGGTCGGCGTGATGACCGGGGGTCCGCCTTCGAGCTGGCGGCGGGCCGAGACGACCCGGGCGTTGAAGTCGTCGAGCTCGCGGCGTACCTCCCGCTCGGCCGCGAGCCGGTCGAGCCGTGCGTCGAGCTCGGCGTCGTCCTTGCGGAGCTGCAGCGCGGGCGGCAGCACGCCGGTGATCCGCTCGCGCTCGATCAGCCGCTTGAGCCACCAGTCGGGGTCGTGGGAGGGGCCGAGGCCCTCGATCGGCTTGCCGGCGCCGGGCAGGTCGTCGAACTCCCCGCGCTCCATCGCCTGCTGGACCTGGAGGTCGACCCACCGGTGCTGGTGGCGCATCCGGACCCGGGCGGCGGAGTCGCCGGTGCGGGCGTCGCGGGCCTGCTCGACCCGCTCCGGTCGGTCGTCACGTGGCTCTCGGGATCCGGACAAAGAGATCACCCCCTGCCCCGTCAGGATACGAGGCAGGGGGTGAGCGTCGAGCGGCCGGCGGATCAGGTGTCGCTCGTGCGCTGCCCGGCGCGGTCGGTGCTCGCGTCCCCGGAGGCGCCGGGGGTGTCGTGCTCGACGGCGATCCGGAAGTCGTCGCCGTGCTCGGTCACGCCCGCCACGACGGCGTCCTCGACCGCGTTCTTCGCGTAGGTAGCGCGGACGACCAGCGGGTCGTTGGCGAGGTCCTTCCAGAGCGAGACGCAGAGCCCGACCATCACGACGGCGAAGGGCACCGCCGACACGATGGTCATGTTCTTGAGCCCGTCGAGCCCGGACTTGCCGCCCACGAGCAGCATCACCGCCGCGACGCCACCGGTGGCGACGCCCCAGAAGATCACCACGGCCCGTCGCGGCTCGAGCGCGCCGTTCTGCGAGAGCGTGCCCATCACGATGGACGCGGCGTCCGCGCCGGACACGAAGAACACCGCGACCAGCACCATCACCACGATCGAGGTGAAGGTCGCCCACGGGAAGCTCTCCAGCATCGTGAACAGCTGCGCCTCGGCGCCGCCGGAGCCGTAGATGTCGGTGCCGTCCATCTGCAGCTTGATCGCGGAGCCGCCGAAGATGGCGAACCAGGCCAGGCTGACCAGGCTCGGCACGAGAAGGACGCCGGTCACGAACTGCCGGATGGTGCGACCCCGCGAGATGCGGGCGATGAACATGCCGACGAAGGGCGTCCAGGAGATCCACCACGCCCAGTAGAAGACGGTGTAGAAGGACAGCCAGGTCGCGACCGAGTCGCCCTGGGCGTTGGTGCGACCGGCCATGTCGGGCAGGTCGCCGAAGTAGCCCGCGACGGCGGTCGGCAGCAGGTCGAGCACGAACATGGTCGGGCCGGCGACGAACACGAAGAGCGCGAGCGCGATGGCCAGCACCATGTTGAAGTTGGACAGCCACTGGATGCCCCGGGCGACGCCGGAGACGGCCGAGAGCACGAAGCCCACGGTGAGCACGGCGATGATGCCGATCAGCAGCGCGTTCCCGACCTGGCCGATGCCGCCGACGATCTGCAGCCCGCTCTTGATCTGCAGGGCACCGAGGCCGAGCGAGGCCGCGGAGCCGAAGAGGGTGGCGAAGATCGCGAGGATGTCGATGACCTTGCCGGCGCCGCCCTCGGCGCGCTTGCCGAGCAGCGGGACGAACGCCGAGCTGATCAGCTGCTTGCGGCCCTTGCGGAACGTGCCGTAGGCGATCGCGAGCCCCACGACGGCGTAGATCGCCCACGGGTGCAGGGTCCAGTGGAACAGGGTCTGGGCCATCGCGGTCTCGGCGAGCTGGGCCTGGGTCTGGCCACCGCTGCCCGGTACGGCGTAGTCGCCGCCGTCGGCGAAGAAGGTGAGCGGCTCGTTGACGCCGTAGAACATCAGGCCGATGCCCATACCGGCGGAGAACATCATCGCGATCCACGACGTGGTCCGGAACTCCGGCTCCTCGCCGTCACGCCCGAGGGTGATGTTGCCGAACTTGCTCATCGCCAGCCAGAGCGCGAACACGACGAAGCCGGACGCGATCAGCACGAAGAACCAGTCCAGGCCGCTCATCGTCCACTCCAGCGCGGTGCTGGACGCCGCGGAGAGGCTGGCGGTGCTCACGAAGCCCCAGATCAGGAAGGCGACGGCGATGACGGCCGTGATGCCGAAGACGATCTGTGTCCACCGGGAGCGTCGCTGGTGCCGCGCTCCCGGACGTGCAGGTCGAGGGCCGGGTGACGCCGCTTGCGCGGGTGCTTCCCCTCCGGCCCGTGCTCGTGGTCGGGCGGCTCAGGGAGCGCACCCGAGCGGTGCTCGGTGGTGGTAGCCATTGCTCCACCGTGACCCTTGAGGGTGAGTTTCGCAAACCGTCGGTACGTGAGCGGCGGGGCGTGGTCGTCCGTGGTCGTGCAGCGAGCTCCCCTGGCTAACGTGCCGGGGGCTGCGCTGGGGTCCCGTTGCAACGGGACTCCAGCATGGGTGCGGGCACGTTAGCCACGACCACGACGGGTTTCGCGCTACCAGCCGCCGCGGTGGACGAGGTCGTCGAGCGGGACCCGGGGCCGGCGGGACGGCGAGCCGGGGGCGCCGGTGTCGTCGGCGAGGTGGCCGATGGTGACCGCCCCGATCGGCTCGTGCGAGTCGGGGATGGCGAACGCCTCGCGCACCGCGTCCACCCGGTCCGCCGGGATGCCGAAGAACAGCCCGCCGAGCCCCTCGTCGACGACGGTCTGCAGGATCAGCAGGCTGGCCATCGCGGTGTCCATGTGCCAGAACGGCATCGGCCAGCGGGCCTCGTCGCGGTCCGACCAGCCCTTGTCGGCGGCGGCGTACCGGTCGAGGTAGGCGGCCTTGCTCGAGCAGGGGATGACCACGACCGGCGCCCGCAGCATCCCGGCGAGCCAGGAGTCGGGCTCGGCGAGCTGGCGCGCGTCGGTGGTCGCCTCCCAGTAGCGGCGTACGTCGCCGGGCTCGTCGAGCAGCACGAACGCCCACCCCTGGGTGAATCCCGCGCTCGGGGCCCGGGTCGCGTTGCGCAGCGCGCGCTGCACGGCGCCCGGGTCGACCGGCCGCTCGGCGTAGTTGCGGACCATCCGGCGCCGGTCGACGACCTGCTGGAACTCCATGCCCCCACCCTGACACGTCTCGGATCCGAGACGACCGGGTGCGTGGCGCGCTTGCCCGCGGAGCGGGGCGGCGGTGGACTGGGCGGATGCGCTTCGAGGAGATGTGGGCCGACCTCGCGCCGGTGGGACGCTCGGCCTCCTCGGGCGGCTACTTCCGGCAGCCGTGGACGTCGGTCGAGGCCGAGCTGCGGGGGTGGTTCGCCGAGGAGGCGACCGCGCGCGGGCTGCGGCTGGAGACCGACGCGCTCGGCAACGCGGTCGCCTGGTGGGACGCCGGGGACGGTCCGGGCGTGCTCACCGGGTCGCACCTCGACAGCGTCCTCGACGGTGGGGCGTACGACGGCCCGCTCGGCGTGGTCTCCGCGCTGGCGGCGGTCGACCTGCTGCGCGAGCGGGGGATCGCCCCGGCCCGGCCGCTGGGGATCGGGGTCTTCGTCGAGGAGGAGGGCTCGCGGTTCGGGCTGGCCTGCCTCGGGTCCCGGCTGGCGACCGGGGCGCTCGCGTGGGAGTCGGCGATCGGGCTGCGCGACCGTGACGGGGTCGCGCTCGGCGACGTGGTCGACGGCAGCGCGCCCTCGCGGCTGCTCGACGGTGTCGGCTGCTTCGTGGAGCTCCACGTCGAGCAGGGCCGCGACCTCGTCGAGCGTGACGTGGCGGTCGGTGCGGGCAGCGGGATCTGGCCGCACGGGCGCTACCGCTTCGACTTCGGCGGGGAGGCCAACCACGCGGGCACGACCCGGATGGAGGACCGTCACGACCCGATGCTGACCTACGCCATGACCGCGCTGGCGGCCGACGAGCAGGCCCGGCTCGGCTCGGCCCGGGCGACCTTCGGCCGGGTCGCCGTCGAGCCGAACGGCACCAACGCCGTGCCCTCGCGCGTCACCGGCTGGCTGGACGCGCGTGCGTCCTCGACCGCGTCGCTGGACGAGCTCGTCGAGGCGGTCACGCGCCAGGCGCACGACCGGGCCTCGCGGGACGGCACCTCGCTGGAGGTCACCGCCGAGTCGGTCTCCGGGCTGGTCTCGTTCGACGCCTCGCTCACCGACCGGATCGTCGAGGGCCGGGGCTGGCCGGTGATCCCCACCGCCGCCGGGCACGACGCGGGGATCCTCGCCGCCGCCGGCGTACCGACCGCGATGCTGTTCGTCCGCAACCCCACCGGGATCTCCCACTCACCCGACGAGCACGCGGCCACGGTCGACTGCCTGGCCGGGGTCACCGCGTTGGCCGACACCCTCGAACGGTTGCTGGCGTGACCACGGCGTACGTCCTGGAGCGGGCGTGGGTCGACGGCGCGGTCCACGACGACGTGCTGGTCGAGATCGCGGGCGGGCGCTTCACCCGGGTCGAGGTTCGTGACCGAAACCGTGACCTCGCCCGGATCGATTCGGTCACGAAGTCACGGTTTCCCCGCCCGGGCGGGGAAACCGACAGCCCCACACCCACCCGCCTCCCCGGCCTCACGCTGCCGGGCCTGGCCAACACCCACAGCCACGCGTTCCACCGGGCGCTGCGCGGGCGGACGCAGCACGGGCGCGGGACGTTCTGGACCTGGCGGGAGCAGATGTACGCCGTGGCCGAGCGGCTCGACCCGGACAGCTATTTCCGGCTGGCCCGCGCCGCCTACCGCGAGATGGTGGCGGCCGGCTGGACGAGCGTGGCCGAGTTCCACTACCTCCACCACCAGCCCGACGGGACGCCGTACGACGAGCCGCGTGCGATGGGCCGGGCGCTGCGGGAGGCCGCCGAGGAGGCCGGGATCCGGATCCGGCTGTTCGACACCTGCTACCTCAGCAGCGGCTTCGGCGCGCCGCCCGAGGGCGTCCAGCGCCGCTACAGCGACGGCACCGCCGAGCGCTGGGCCGAGCGCGCTGGGAGCGGCCCGGCCGCGATCCACTCCGTCCGGGCGGTGCCCCGCGACCAGCTCCACGTCTTCCGCGGCCGGGCTCCGCTGCACGTCCACCTGTCCGAGCAGGTCGCCGAGAACGACGCCTGCCTCGCGACGTACGGCGTGACGCCGACCCGGCTGCTCCACGACGAGGGCCTGCTCGGACCCGGGACCACGGTCGTCCACGCCACCCACCTGACCGACGACGACATCGCGCTGCTCGGCGCCACCCACGCCCGGGTCTGCCTCACCCCGACCACCGAGCGCGACCTCGCCGACGGGATCGGGCCGGCCCGCCGGCTGCGCGACGCCGGCTGCCGGATCAGCATCGGCAGCGACAGCCACGCGGTGGTCGACCCGTTCGAGGAGCTGCGCGGGCTCGAGCTCGACGAGCGTCTCGCCACCCAGCAGCGCGGGCACTGGACGGCTGCCGACCTGCTCGACGTCGGGACGGCCCACGACACGATCGGCATCGACGACGCCGGCGCGATCGCGGTCGGCGCGCTGGCCGACCTGGTCACCCTCGACACGACCAGCCCGCGCACCGCCGGCACCGGCGCCGACGAGCACACGGCGGTCTTCGCCGCGACCGGTGCCGACGTGCGCCGGGTGGTCGTGGGCGGCGAGGTCGTGTACACCTGCGACGACGACGAGGAGATCGGGCGCGAGCTCGAGGAGGCGATCGGGAAGCTGTGGCCACCACACTGATCACGAACATCGGCGAGCTGGTCACCCACGACGCCGAGCGGCCGGTGCGCCAGCACGCCGCGCTTGTCCTCGACGGGACCGCCGTCGCCTGGGTCGGTGACGCCGTCGACGCGCCCGCCGCCGACCACCACGTCGACGCCGGCGGCCGGGCGGTCGTCCCCGGGTTCGTCGACAGCCACAGCCACCTCGTGTTCGCGGGCGACCGCGGGCCGGAGTTCGCCGCCCGCATGGCGGGGGAGTCGTACGCCGCCGGCGGGATCCGCACCACGGTGGCCGCGACCCGGGCCGCGACCGACGAGCAGCTCACCGCCCACGTCGCCCGGCTCGTCGACGAGATGCGTCGGCAGGGCACCACCACCCTCGAGATCAAGAGCGGCTACGGCCTGAGCGTCCACGACGAGGCGCGCAGCCTCGCCGTCGCGCGGCAGTTCACCGACGAGACCACGTTCCTCGGCGCCCACGTGGTCCCCGCAGGCACCGACCCGGCGGCGTACGTCGAGCTCGTGACCGGGCCGATGCTCGAGGCCTGCGCGCCGTACGCCCGATGGATCGACGTGTTCTGCGAGGACGGCGCCTTCGACGTCGACCAGGCCCGGACCGTGCTGACCGCCGGCGAGGCGGCCGGGCTGCGCGGTCGGCTGCACGCCAACCAGCTGACCTACGGCGGCGGGGTCCGGCTCGCGGCCGAGCTCGGGCTGGCCGCGGTCGACCACTGCACCTACCTCAGCGACGACGACGTCGCCGCTCTCGCCGACAGCGGCACCGTCGCCACCCTGCTGCCGGGCGTCGAGTTCTCCACCCGCCAGCCCTACCCCGACGCCCGTCGGCTGCGCGCCGCCGGCGTGACGGTCGCGCTCGCGAGCGACTGCAACCCCGGCTCGTGCTTCACCAGCTCGGTCCCGTTCTGCCTCGCGCTCGCCGTGCGCGAGATGGGGATGACGCCGTACGACGCGCTCTGGTCGGCCACCGCCGGCGGCGCCCGGGCGCTCGGTCGTGACGACGTCGGCGTGCTCGCACCGGGGAAGGCGGCCGACCTGGTGCTGCTCGACGCCCCTTCCCACCTCCACCTCGCCTACCGGCCGGGCGTCCCGCTCGTCGCGGGCGTCTGGCAGGCGGGTCGCCCGGTCCGCGCGGCCCTCTGAGGTAGCGCTCGGCGTACTGCGTCAGAGATAGGGCAGCCGCCCGATGTGCGGGCCTACCTCAGACGACGAATCTCGACCTCGGAACCACTCACCGAGGAGATGACGAGATGTTCGAGAGCAACGCGACCTTCCTGGAGTACGAAGCCGCCTACCGCGCCGAGCGGATGCGCGGCCTGAGCGCCCCGCGTCGCGCCGAGCGCCGCCGGCCCGCCACCGCGGGCCTGTTGCGCCGGGCGACCCGGACCGCCCCCCACCACGTGCGCTGACCCCGGCTCGGGGTGCGCACGCTGTCGGCGGACCACGTCATGATGGGCGACGTGGCCGTACGTACGACCGCCCCCCTCGTGGGACGCGACGCGGAGCTCGACGAGCTCGCGCTGCTGCTGTCGCGTCCCGACGAGGGGGGTGCCGCCGCGCCCGGAGCGGTGCTGCTCTCCGGCGACGCCGGCGTCGGCAAGACCCGGCTGCTGGCCGAGGTGCGCGACCGGCTCACCACGGACGGCTGGCGCGTGGTGGCCGGGCACTGCCTCGACCTCGGCGACAGCGCGCTGCCCTACCTCCCCTTCTCCGAGATCCTCGGTCGGCTGGCCACCGACCTCCCCGAGGTCGTCGACGCCGTGGCCGCCGACCACCCCACCCTCGCCCGGCTGCAGCCCGGCCGGCGCACCCTCGCCGGTGAGGCGGGCGAGGGCGAGGCGGTCGACCGGTCGGCGCTGTTCGAGGGCGTCCACGCAGTGCTGGTCGCTGCGGCCGCCGAGCGGCCGCTGCTCGTGGTCGTCGAGGACACCCACTGGGCCGACCAGTCGACGCGTGACCTGCTCACCTTCCTGTTCTCCCGCGAGCCGGCGGCCGCGGTCTCGCTGGTCGTCAGCTATCGCGCCGACGACCTCCACCGCCGCCACCCGCTGCGCCGCCAGCTGGCCGAGTGGTCGCGCCTGGGCGGCGTACGCCGGCTCGCGCTCGCGCCGCTGAGCGACGAGGCGGTCACCCGGCTGGTCGGCGAGCTGGTGCCCGGGGGTCTCGGGCCCGCCGAGACCAGCGACATCGTCGACCGGGCCGAGGGCAACGCGTTCTTCGTCGAGGAGCTCACGAGTGCGGCCTCCGGCCCGGGACGCTGGGTGCCCGCCGAGCTGGCCGACCTGTTGCTGGTGCGGCTCGACCGGCTCGGTGACGGTGCCCGCCAGGTCGTCCGCTCGGCCAGCGTCGCCGGCCGCAAGGTCTCCCACGACCTGCTGGCGGCCGCCTCGGGGCTCTCCTCGACCGCGCTCGACGAGGGGCTGCGGCAGGCGGTCGAGATGAACGTGCTGGTGCCCGACGCCGACCGCTACGCCTTCCGGCACGCCCTGCTCGGCGAGGCGGTCTACGACGACCTGCTGCCCGGCGAGCGGGTGCGGCTGCACGACGGGTTCGCGACCGCGCTGCGCGAGGGACGCGCGACCGGCACCGCGGCCGAGCTCGCCCGCCACTCCCGGCTGGCCCACGACCTCGAGACGGCGCTGCGCGCGAGCATCCGCGCCGGGCACGACGCGCTCGGCGTCGGCGGGCCCGACGAGGCCGCCCACCACTACGACCAGGCGCTGCAGCTGCTCGGTGACCCCGCCCGCGCCGGGTCCGTCGCAGCGGGTGACGAGATCGACCGCTCCGCGGTGGTCGTGCACCTCGCCGACGCGCTGACCGCCTCCGGTCGCCCCCACCGGGCGGCCGCGCTGCTCGCGGAGGAGCTCGCCGGTCCGGCCGGGGTGCCCGACGCCGGCCGCGCCCGGATGCTCGCCGCCCGTGCCTACCTCCTGCTCATCACCGAGACCGAGGACGACCCTGCCGACCTCAGCGCCGAGGCCCACCGGCTGGTGCCGGAGGGCGACACCGCCGTGCGGGCGCGGGTGCTCGCCACGCACGCCCGGATCCTCACCTCGTTCCAGCGGTTCGAGGAGGCGCAGCCGGTCGCGCTCGAGGCGCTGGCACTGGCCGAGCGGCTCAACCTCACCGACACCGTGTCCGACGTCGTCGTCACGCTCAGCCAGGCGCGGCACACCGGACCCCGGGCCGGGCTGCGCGAGGCGCTCGAGGAGGCGATCGGGCGGGCCCGCGGTGCCGGGGCGGTGCAGGCCGAGCTCCGCGCCCGGTTCCTGCTCGGCCGTTCCTTCGAGGACGTCGCCGACTGGGACGCCGCGCAGGCGGCCTTCCGCCGCGGCGTGGCACGCGGTGATGAGACCGGACTGCCCTACGCGCCGTACGCCTTCGAGTGCCGGTGGCACCTCGTCTTCCAGCACGTCGTGCGCGGCGAGTGGGACGCCGCGCTCGACCTGGCCGCGGCCGCCGGCTCGCCGCCGCCGGTGCAGCAGGCGCTGCTCGACCTCTTCACGCTGCAGGTCGAGCAGGCGCGCGGGGCGGTCGTCTCCGACCGGCTGCCGGCGATGCGGCGGCTCTGGGACACCGAGGGGCTGATCGCGATCCACTCCGGCTCGATGGAGATGGTCGAGGCCGCGCGCCGGGGCGAGGTGCCCGCCGTCGTCGCGGCCTACGACGACGCGGTCGCCGTGCTGTCCCGGCTCTGGCACGCCCGGTTCCCGGCGCGGGTGCGGCTCGCAGCGACCGCGCTGGCCTCCCTCGCCACGCTGCTGCCCGACCAGCCCGCGGTCGACCGGCCGGCGCTCCTCGCCCACGCCGCCCGGCTCCTCGACGACGGTCGCGACGTGATGGTCCACCAGCAGGAGCGGGGCACGGTGTGGGGCCCGGAGGGTCAGGCGTGGTCGGCCCGGCTCGAGGCCGAGCTGCTGCGGGTGCGGTGGCTGGCCGGCGACCCGCCCGCCGAGGACGCGCTGGTCGCGGCCTGGCGGCTGGTCGAGGAGCGGTTCTCGGCGTACGGCGACGTCCACGGGCTCGCCGAGGTCCGCACCGTGCTCGCCGGCGTGCTTCGGTCGACCGGTGACACCGCCGGCTCCCGCGAGGTCGCCGACCTGGCCCGGGCCTCCGCCCGCGCGCTGGGCGCCCGGCCGCTGCTCGACGCGCTGACCTCGCTCGGGTCGCAGGGCTCTGCGGCGGCCCGGCGGCCGGCCGGCAGCGAGGCCCTCACCGCCCGCGAGACCGAGATCCTCGGCCTGGTGGCCGAGGGGCTCAGCAACGGCGAGATCGGCAAGCGGCTCTTCATCGCGACCAAGACCGCCTCGGTCCACGTCTCCAACATCCTCGGCAAGCTCGGCGCGGCCTCCCGGACCGAAGCTGCGGCCCTCGGCCGGCGACGCGGGCTGCTCGACTGAGGGACCGCAGCGGTGGCCGCCCTCGGACCGGTCTCGCCACCCCTGTGGGGGTGTGCTCCCGACGGGTCGCGGGCTAGGTTCGGCGGCATGACCTCGATTCCAGAAGAGCCCCTGAACGACGACAACATGACGACGACCGGCGGTACGCCGCAGGCGTCCTCGAACACGAGCCCGGCCGACGCCGACGGTGCGGACGGCGCGGACGCGGACGGCACCGACGGCGGTGCGACCGACGGCGACGCGACCGACACCACCGACGGTGACGCCTCGGACGCCGATGGCACCGACAGTGACGCCACCGACGGCGACGCGACCGACACCACCGACGGTGACGGCTCCGACGCCGACGGCACGGACAGCGACGCGACCGACGGCGACGCGACCGACACCACGGACGGGGACGCGAGCTGAACGCGCTCGACCTGCTGGCCGGTGACGCCCAGACCTTCCTGGCGAAGGTCTGGGCGTCGCGGGTCCACCTGCACCACACCGAGCCCGACCGGCTGGTCGGGCTGCTGTCCTTCGCCGACGTCGACCACCTGCTGACCTCGACGGCGATCCGCACGCCCGCGGTCCGGGTCGCCCAGGACGGTGCGGTGCTGCCGGCCTCGCACTACACCCGCTCCGGCGCCACGCTCGCCGGCCAGCAGCTCACCGGCCTGGTCGACGCCCGCAAGGTGCTCGACCTGTTCGACGGCGGCGCGACCGTCGTGCTCCAGGGCCTGCACCGCTACTGGTCCCCGCTGCGCGAGCTCACCGCCCAGCTCGAGCTCGAGCTCGGCCACCCCTGCCAGGCCAACGCCTACCTGACACCCCCGGGCTCCCAGGGCTTCGCGGTCCACTCCGACAGCCACGACGTCTTCGTCTTCCAGACCCACGGCACCAAGCTCTGGGAGGTCCACGGCGAGGCCGGGGCCGAGGAGGTGCTGCTCGAGCCCGGCGTCTCGATGTACCTGCCCACCGGCACGCCGCACGCCGCGCGCGCCCAGGACGGCGCCTCGCTCCACGTCACGCTCGGCATCAACCAGCTGACCTGGCGGGGGTTGGTACGCCGCAGCGTCGAGCCGCTGCTGCGCGACGTACCGGACACCCACCTGCCTGCCGGCCACCTCGAGGACCCCGGCCCGCTGGCCGCCGGACTCGCCGAGCAGCTGCGCGCGCTCGCCGACGCCGTGTCCGACCTCGACGCCACCGCGGCGGTCGACCGGGAGGCCGAGCGGTTCCTGACGTCGCGCGGCCCGCTGCTCGCCGGAGGCCTCGGCGACGTGATCGCGGTGCGCGACCTCGCGGACGACTCCCGGCTGCGACGCCGACCGGGCCGGCCGATGGTGGTGCGCGACCTCGACGCGGACCGGGTGCGGGTCCTGCTCGGCGACCGAGCGCCTCGACGTCCCCGCCTGGCTGCGGCCCGCCCTCGAGCAGGTGCGCGCTGCCGCCGAGCTGACCCCGGCCGACCTCACCGGCCTCGACCCGCAGAGCCGGCTGGTGCTGTGCCGGCGACTGGTGCGGGAGGGGCTGCTCGAGGTCGTCGGGTGAGCGAGTCCTTCCGCTGTGCCGTCGCCTCGGCCGGTCGACCCGACGACCTGGCCGGCACCGCGTCCCAGGTCCGGGCCTTCCTGCTGGTCGAGGAGCCCGGCCCGTGGGGCGTCGACGCGCTGCCCGACAGCCGGCTCCCGGTCGGCGCCGCGCTGCAGGCGGCGGCCCGGAGCTGCCGGGGTCCGGCCGCTGCTGGTCCGCCGCCAGGGCCGGTCGGACGTGAGTGCGGGGCGGCGCGTCCTCGCGGCGTACGCCGACCCGCACGCGCCCTGGCTCGAGTCGACGGTGGTCACCGACGACGCCGACCTGCTCGACCTCGACCTGGCCGCTCTCGGTCGCGGGGAGTCGCCGGGGCTGACGCCCAGCGACGTGCCGGTGCTCGCGGTCTGCACGCACGGTCGCCACGACACCTGCTGCGCCGAGCTCGGCCGCCCGGCCGCGGCGGCGCTGGCGGCCGCCCACCCCGAGGAGACCTGGCAGGTCTCCCACATCGGCGGCGACCGCTTCGCCGGCAACCTGCTGGTGCTACCGCACGGGCTCTACTACGGCCGGGTCGACCCCACCTCGGCGCTGACGGTGGCGGGCGCCCACCTCGCCGGCGACCTCGACCTCGACCACCTGCGGGGTCGCTCGGGCTGGGCGATGCCGGTGCAGGCGGCGGAGATCGCGCTGCGTCGCCGGCTCGAGCTGACGGCCGTCGGCGGCGTACGGCTGGTGCAGCGGCGGCGCGACGGCGCCACCACCCGGGTCGTGATGGAGGCGGCCGGTCGCCGCTGGGAGGTCGAGGTGATCACCACCACCGGACCGGCGACCGCGCAGCTGACCTGCCGGGCGGGGCGCGAGAACCCGCTGCCGCACCACGAGATCCGGCTGGTCCCGGCCCTGTCCTGATCGGTCGCGTACTCGTAGTATGCGAACATGACGGCCCTCCAGGACGACGTCACCCGCCTCGCCGACCGCCGCTTCTCCCGGATGCGGCCCTTCGGCGGTGCCGCCCCGTCGCCGGTCGACTCCTCGCCGCTGCCGCCCGGCCCACGCTGGCCGGTGCTGCTGCAGAGCGCGGGCTGCTGCGCTTCCGCCACCGGTTCGTGCCGTGGCTGCACCGCCGCTACGGCGACACCTTCACCGTCCGGATCATGCCGAGGGGCCGACCGCTGGTGCTCTTCACCCGGCCCGAGCACGCCAAGGAGATCTTCGCCGGTGACCCGGCCGTGTTCATGGCCGGCAAGGGCAACGCGATCCTCGGCCCGATCATGGGCGAGCACTCGCTGCTGCTGCAGGACGCCGGCGAGCACCAGCGGGCCCGCTCGCTGCTGATGCCGGCCTTCAACGGCCTCGCCCTGCGCGGCTACGAGTCGCTGGTCACCGAGGTCGCCCGGTCGGAGGTGGCCGGCTGGCGCGATCGCGAGGAGTTCCGCTCGCTCGACCGGATGAACGCGCTGACGCTGGAGGTGATCCTGCGCGTCGTCTTCGGCGTCACCGACGAGTCCCGGCTCGCCGCGCTGCGGCCGCGGGTCCGCGAGACCGTCGACATCAGCCCCGCGATCCTGCTCGGCTGGGGCTATCCGTGGCTGCAGAGGATCGGGCCCTGGCGCCGCACGGTCGAGAACGCCTACGCCCTCGACCAGCTGATGTACGCCGAGATCCGCGAGCGGCGCTCGGCCCCCGACCTCGAGCAGCGCACCGACGTGCTGTCCCGGCTGATCCACGCCGACGGCTCGACGGGCAGCGAGGCGGGGGACCGGCTCACCGACGAGGAGCTGCGCGACCAGCTGGTGACCCTGCTGCTGGCCGGCCACGAGACGACCGCGAGCGCCCTCGCCTGGACGCTGCACGAGGTCGGCCGCGACCCCGAGCAGCGCCGCCGGGCGCTGGCGGCTGCCCGCGACGGCGACGACGCCTGGCTCGAGGCGGTGCTCAAGGAGGCGATGCGGCTCCACCCGGTGATCCCGATGGTGGTCCGCACGCTGATGGCGCCGGCCACGATCGGCGGGATCGACCTGCCGGCCGGCGCCACCGTCGGGCCCTCGATCCTGCTCACCCATGCCCGCGCCGACAACCATCCCGACCCCGAGGTCTTCCGGCCCGAGCGGTTCCTCGGTCAGAACCCGCCCGCCCACACCTGGATCCCGTTCGGGGGTGGCGTCCGCCGCTGCATCGGCGCCGGGTTCTCGTTGATGGAGGGAGTCGCCGTGCTGCGCGAGGTGCTGGCGGCGTACGACGTGGAGGCGGTCGGTACCGACCAGCCGAAGGTCCGCAACATCACCAGCGTCCCACTGCGCGGTTCGCGGGTCCGGGTCAGCCGCCGGTGACCGACCCCGGCTGCGGCTCGACCGGCAGCCAGAGCTCGCAGGTCGCAGTCGCCGCGTCGGGGTCGAAGGCGAGCATCGCCACGATCTCGGGGCCGGGGCGCAGCCGCCACGGCTGGGACGGGAACCAGGTGGTCGCGGTCGCGGCCCAGGCGTCCTGGAGGGCGGCTGGGTGCGGACCCTCGGTCCGGAAGACGGCCCAGGTGCCGGCCGGCACCGCGATCACGTCGAGGCCCTCGGGCGGGTCGGCGGTGGTGGCCACGCCGTGCAGGTAGGTGAGCTCGCTGCCCTCGGCGCGGTCGGGGTCGAGGTCGTCGCTGACCGCGAGGACGCCGGACGGCTCGGTGTCGTTGAGTCCCTTGAGCCGCACCACCTCCTCGACCGGGACCG
This sequence comes from uncultured Actinomycetota bacterium, assembly GCA_963754575.1. GTDB lineage: Bacteria > Actinomycetota > Actinomycetes > Propionibacteriales > Nocardioidaceae > Nocardioides. The sequence continues at coordinate 227,419 of CAVWGQ010000028.1, forward strand.
AGGCGACGTGCTCGGCGATGTGCGGGTTGACGCCGTCGTGCACGAGCGGCACGCGCGTGGCGTGGCCGACGAGACGGAGGTCGGGCAGGCGGGCGATGCGGGTGTCCATGGGGACGCTCCCCTCGACGGTCAGGTGGAACCTGATCCGCGGTTGTGTGCGGAGAGGACCCCCGTGACGGCGTACGTCGCCCGGGCCGAGGCCGTGCACGGCACGGAACGCGCGCCCGAACGACTCGGTCGAGCCGTAGCCGAAGCGGACGGCGACCGTGAGCAGGTCGGCGTCGCCACCGACCAGGTCGGCGGCCGCGAGCGACATCCGCCGCCGGCGTACGTACTCCGACAGGGGCATCCCGGCCAGGGACGCGAACATCCGGCGCAGGTGGTGCTCGGTCGTGCCGAGCCCGGTCGCGACGGCGGCGGCGTCCACCGGCGCGGCCGGGTCGGTCGCGAGCTGTGACTCGACGGCGTCCACGGCCTGGTTGAGAACGGCGATCATCGGGAGGTCCCCCTTTCGCGTTCCAGCCTGCGGGACGGGGACGCTACGCACCCGATGATCCATGCCCGATGCGATCCGGCACCACGACGTCAGGGCGATCCCGGCCGTGGCGGGGGGCGGCGGGCCCCGGTGCGCTCGGCTCCGATGCCCGCGAGGACGACGAGCCCGATCCCGGCCACCGGGACCAGGCCCGGGACCTGGCCGAGCAGCAGCAGTCCCACGACGAGCGCGATGGCGGGCTCGAGGCTCATCAACGTCCCGAAGGCAGCGGTGGTGAGCCGGCGCAGTGCGACCAGCTCCAGCGCGAAGGGGATCACCGGCAGCAGCAGCGCCAGGCCGAGACCGACGAGGACGACCTCGGGGCTCACCCCGCTGATCACGGAGGGACCGGCGACGACGGTCGCCACGAGTGCGGCGACGGGCATCGAGACGGCCAGCCCCTGCAGGCCCGTCAGCTGGTCACCCACCCGCTGGGTGAGCAGGATGTAGGAGGCCCAGCAGCCCGCCGCGCCCAGCGCGAAGGCGACCCCCACCGGATCAGCGGAACCGTGCCACGGCTCGGTGAGCAGCAGCACCCCGGCCGCCGCCACGAGCGCCCAGAGTCGCGCCGGACCGCGGCCTCGCGCGATCGCCACGCCCAGTGGCCCGAGGAACTCCAGGGCGCTCGCCGTCCCCAGGGGCAGCCGCTCCACCGCGGCCATGAAGAGCATGGTGACCGACGCGGTGACCACGCCCAGGGTGACGCAGGTCAGGAGGCTGGCGCGGCTCATGGTCCACGGCCGTGGCCGGACCAGCACCAGCAGCAGGAGAGCGGCCCAGGCCAGTCGCAACCACGCCACCCCGACCGTCCCGAGCTGGTCCACCAGGCCGATCGAGACGGCCAGGCCCAGCTGGACGCAGGTCATGGAGGCGAGCGCCATCGCGACGCCGCTCCCGGCGGGGTGCTCCGCGTGGGGCCGCGGCGTCAGGCTCCGTGGCGTGGTGCTGGTGCTCATGGCTGTAGTGGACACGGCCGAGATCGTTCACGTCCACGTGAGAAACATGGACAGATCATCAACAGATCTCCAATGATGAGGAGATGCACCCGCGACGGCTCGACATGCTGCTCCGCCTGTCACGGGCGGAGTCGATGCGCGAGGTCGCCGACGACCTCGGCACCACCACGTCCACGGTCTCGCAGCAGATCGCTGCGCTCGCGCGCGAGGTGGGCACCCCGCTGCTGGAGCCGGTCGGACGCCGGGTCCGCCTCACCCCCGCCGGCCGGCGGCTCGCCGACCACGCCGTCACGATCCTGGCTGCGGTGGCGGCGGCCAGCTCCGACCTCGACCCCGCAGCGGACCCGGTCGGCACGGTCCGGGTCGCCGGGTTCGCGACCGCCATCCGCCGTGCCCTGGTCCCGCTGCTGGTCGACCTGTCGGCGAACCACCCCGCCGTGGACCTCAGCATCCACGAGCACGAACCGATCGAGGCGCTCCACCGGTTGTCCCGGGACGAGTTCGACCTGGCCCTGGCCTACGACTACAACCTCGCACCCGCCCCCGCGGACCGGGCGTTCGAGACCACCCCGCTGTGGTCGGTCCGGTGGGGCCTCGGCGTCCCGCGCGCCGACGCACGTCAGCCGGCCACCGGGCACCCGTTCGACCGCTACCGCGACCACGCGTGGATCGTGAACTCCCGCAACACCGCCGATGAGGACGTCGTGCGCGTCCTCGCCTCGATGGTCGGGTTCACCCCGACCATCGCTCACCGTGTCGACAGCCTGGAGCTGGTGCAGGACCTGATCCGGGCCGGGTTGGGCGTCGGTCTGCTCCCGCGTGACCAGACGACGCACCCCGATGTCGCCGTCCTGCCCCTGCACGACCCGGACGTGACGCTGCGCGCCTACGCCGCCGTCCCCCGGGGCCGGGGCACCTGGGCGCCGCTGGCCCTGGTGCTCCACGAGCTGCGGCGCTGAACGACCCCGCGGCAATTCGGGTGCGGCGCCCCGGGCCCGGTGCCACGATGGCTGGTCGTGACCTGGTCGGAGCGTTGGCGCGGCGTGCGGATGGACCTGACGCCGCTGCGGGAGTCGCGCGACTTCCGGTTGCTCTTCGTCGCCGGCACGGTCTTCTACTTCGGCGCGATGGTCTCCTACGTCGCCATCCCGTTCCAGGTCTACCGGCTGACCGGCTCCAACCTGCTGGTCGGCGTGATCGGCGTCGTGGAGCTGGTGCCGCTGGTCGTGTTCGGCCTCTACGGCGGGGCGCTGGCCGACCACGTCGACCGGCGCCGGCTGCTGGTCGGCTGTGGTGTCGCGCAGGCCGTGCTCACCGCGGTGCTGGGGGCCAACGCGTTCCGGGAGGACCCCAGCCTGCCGGTGATCTTCGTGGTGTCGGGACTGCTCGCGGCCGCCTCGGCGATGCAGCGGCCGAGCCGCGAGGCGCTGATGCCACGCACCGTGCGGCACGACCAGATCACGGCCGGCAACGCCCTGACGGGTCTCGGGATGCAGGTCGGCGTGCTGGTCGGGCCGGCGGTCGGCGGCCTGCTGATCGCCTTCGTCGGCATCGGCTGGTGCTTCGTCGTCGACGTGGCCGGGCTGTGCGTCGCGACCCTGATGTACGCCGCGATGCGGTCCTACCCGCACCGCGAGGAGACGACCCCGCCCAGCCTGGCGGGCATCGGGGAGGGGGTCCGCTACGCGCTGCGACGCCGTGACCTGCTCGGCACCTATCTCGTCGACGTCGCCGCGATGTTCCTCGCGACTCCGGTGGTGCTGTTCCCCGCGCTGGCCGAGGACGTCTTCGCCCGGCCCGAGATGCTGGGGCTGCTCTACTCGGCGGAGACCGTCGGCGCCCTCGTCGCGACGGCGCTGAGCGGCTGGACGTCGCGGGTGCACCACCACGGCCGCGCGATCGTCGTTGCCGCGTCGTTCTTCGGGCTCTTCGTCGGGCTCGCCGGGCTGATGCCGAACCTGTGGCTGGTCGCGCTCTGCCTCGCGCTGGCGGGCGCTGCCGACATGGTCTCGGGGATCTTCCGCACCACGGTCTGGAACCAGACCATCCCCGAGTCGATGCGTGGTCGGTTGGCCGGGATCGAGATGCTGTCGTACTCGGTCGGCCCCCTCGGCGGCCAGGTCCGCGCCGGGCTCGTCGCCGACGCCTGGTCGGTGCGCGGGTCGATCGTCAGCGGCGGCTTCGCGTGCGTCGCCGGGGTCGCGATCACGGCCGCGTGGCTCCGCGACTTCTGGACGTACGACGAGCGCACCGATCCGCATGCCGTGGCCGAGCGCGCGCGCCGTCGCGCGGCGGGCGAGGTCGTGCCGGACGAGCACCGCTAGCTGCCCGCGCCGCCACGGTGCGACCGGTGCCAGGGCCGGTCGTTTGGCTGGTCGCGGAGGACCCGTGACAATGGGCCGCATGGCCGACCGACTCGATCAGGACCCGCAGCCCCGGCGTGAGCGTCCCGTCACCTACGGGCTGCTCGCCCTGGTGGGCGTCGCCGTCGTCGTCGGACTGGTCCTGGGCCTCGGCGCCCTGGGCGGGGCGAGGGTGCTCGGCGTCGACGGCGCGGAGGAGACCGAGGGTGGCGGTGGCCAGGCCACGATGTACCTCCCGAAGCCCGAGAAGACCCAGGCCGATGACGGCCCCGAGGTCACGCTGGCCCCGGGCGAGGAGACGACCGCGACCGACGACCCCGAGCCGTCGGAGACCAAGACCAAGAAGAAGCCCGCAGAAGGACATCTCGCTCTCGGCCGGCCAGACCACCGTCTCCCCGATGGCCCAGATCGACCTCACCGGCGTCTACCCCCGCGGCGAGGGATCGATCCTGCAGGTGCAGCGCTTCGAGGCCGGGTCGTGGGAGGACTTCCCCGCGTCGCCGGTCTCGGTGAGCAACCAGACCTTCTCCACCTTCGTCCAGACCGGCACGTCCGGCCTGCAGCGCTTCCGGATGCTCGACACCGGCACCGGCGAGACCTCGAACGAGGTCAAGGTCACCGTGCAGTGACCTGAGCGGCCCGTCGCCGGTCCAGGTCGCGGGTCCACCGCCCCACCCACACGGTGCCGGCCAGGCCGAGCACGCCGACCACGACGCTGGCGGTCGCCAGCGGTGCCACCGCGGCGACCGCGGCGACCAGCAGCGGACCGCCGGAGTTGCCGACGTCGCCGCACAGCCGCCAGCCGCCGAGGTACTGCGAGCGGCCCCGCACCGGAGCCGTGTCGGCGCCGAGGGTCATCACGATCCCCGAGCCGAGCCCGTTGCCGACCGCGATCAGGACCATCACCGCCGCGACCCCGACCGGGCCGCTGGTCAGCGGCAGCAGCAGGGCGCCGATCGCCACCGACAGCACCACGGGCACGGCGACGACCATCCGGCCGTAGCGGTCCATCATCCAGCCGCCGGGATAGAAGAAGATGATGTCGACGAGGGCCGCGAGCCCGAAGATCAACGAGGTCGTCGACGCGGAGATGCCGACCGACTCCGCCCACAGCGGCAGCAGCCCGTTGCGGACCGAGCGGGAGGCGCCGAGGACGACCACCGCCGACCCGAGCGTCAGCAACGTACGCCGGTGCGCCGACAGCACCGACCACACCGACAGGTGGCCTTCCGCGCGCTGCTCCGCCCGCCCGTCCGAGCCGAGGTCGGGCACCACGGTGGCCAGCGCCGAGGCGGCCAGCGACATCACCAGCGCGAGCCAGAACACCGCCGTCAGCCCGGTCACGCCGATCAGCACCGCCCCGACCAGCGGCCCGACGAAGACCCCGATCCGGTAGGTGCCGCCGAGCAGCGAGAGCGCCCGGGCCCGGAAGTGCGGCGGCACCGCCTCGATCATGAACCCCTGGCGGGAGATCAGGAAGGTGGTCCACGCCATCCCGCTGACGACCACGGCCGCGCCGAGGCCGAGCACGGAGTCGGTCAGCGCCGCCCCGGCCATGGCGGCCGCGTCGACGACGCCGGCGAGCTGCAGTGCCCGCTTCTCGCCGATCCGGGCCACCAGCGCGCCGGCCGGCAGCGACGCGATCAGCATCCCGACGCCGAGCAGCCCGACGACCAGCGCCGCCGTACCGACGTCGGCCCCGAGGTCGCGCGCCCGCAGCGCGAGCACCGGCATCACCGCGCCGTGACCGACCGAGGTGACGACGCTCGGGCCGTACGCCGCGACGGCGATGTCGCGCAGCCGGAACTGCTCGTGGTCCGAGATCATCGTTCCCCATTCTCGTCCCCGGCCCGGCGGCTAGGTTCGGGAGTCCATGACCAGCCACTCCACGGGGGATCTCATGCCTGTTCGCCGGCCCGCACGTCTGTCTGCCCGCCCGTCGCGCCACCTCGCGGCCGTCGCCGGGGCGACCACGCTCGGCCTCGCTGCTGCCGTGCTCACGGCCGCGCCCGCCACCGCCGCCCCGAGCTGGGCGACGCTGAGCGAGCTGGAGAACGCCACGCTGCAGGCGTGCAAGGTCTCCGTCGACGACGGGAACGCGTGGCGGGTGCGGCTGCGCCTCAGGAACGGCAACGACTACCGGGTCCGAAGCACCGTCACCGCTCTGCGCGGCGGCGAGGAGACCGACCGCGTCTGGAAGAGCGGCTGGGTGCGCGGCGGCGACACACAGACCGGTCAGCTGCGGATCGGGACCGGCCGCGCCTGGGACCTGAGCTTCTCGGTCGGCGCCGACCAGTTCGGTGGAGGCGGGACCGTCAGCGACGTACGCCGCTGCTGAGGGTCGGGACGCTGACTCGCCTCCGACTCAGTCGGGGATGTAGTCGAACACGTCGGGGTTCGGTCCGGTGCGGCCCGCCTCGCCGCGGTCGAGCCCGTCGATCGTCGACATCTGGTTGGCGGTGAGCTCGAAGTCGAAGATCGCGGCGTTCTCGCGCATCCGCTCGACCTTGGTGGTCTTGGGGAAGACGATGTCGCCGCGCTGGAGGTGCCAGCGCAGCACGACCTGCGCGGGGGTACGCCCGGTGAGGGAGGCGATCTCGCCGATCGCGTCGTCGTCGCCGATCGCGCCCTGGGCCAGCGGCGACCAGGCCTCGGTCAGCACGCCGTGGCGCCGGTTGGCTTCGCGGACGTCCTCGTTGGCGAAGAACGGGTGGACCTCGACCTGGTTGACGACCGGGACGACGCCGGTCTCGGCGACGATCCGGTCGAGGTGGGCGGGCTGGAAGTTCGAGACGCCGATCGAGGTGGCGCGGCCGTCCTCGACGAACTCGGCGAGGGTCTGCCAGGTGGAGACGAAGTCGCCGTCGTACTGCGTGGGCAGCGGCCAGTGGATCAGGAACAGGTCGATCCGGTCGAGGCCGAGCTTGGTCAGGCTCTCCTCGAACGACCGGCGGGCGTCGTCGGGGCGGTGGAACCCGTTGTTGAGCTTGGAGGTCACGTAGACCTCCTCACGCGGTAGGGCGGCGGACCTGAGGGCGTCGCCGACCCCCTGCTCGTTGCCGTACATCTGCGCGGTGTCGAGGTGGCGGTAGCCGACCTCGAGCGCCTGCTCGACCACCTGCGCGGTCTCCTCGGGCGGGACCTGGAAGACGCCGAGGCCCAGCTGCGGGATCGACGTGCCGTCGTGGAGCGGGATCGTCGGGACGTGGAGGTTCTCGTGGGAGGCAGAAGTCATACGAGGTGTGACACGAGAACGACGCCGAGTATTCCGCAGCGCCTACCCACACCGACGGACGTCGCGCGGGTCGACGGTGGTCGCCTGCGCGGTGGTGCCGATGTCGGAGTCGCGGTCACCCGCCTCCTCCTCGACCACGAGCCGCACCCGTGGTGACGTCGCGACCCGGACCCGGGAGACCTCGACCTCGCCGCGGTCGAGCCAGCCGGTGCGCCAGTGCGCGACCCGCCGGTTGCCGCTCAGGGCGGTGAGGGCGGCCCGGGCGTCGGGGGTGGCGTGGTAGCGCCGGACCCGGCTGGTGAAGACCCAGGTGTCACCGCGGTCGACGGTGGTCCTGCACAGCCGGTGTTTGACCAGGTCGGCCGGTCATGCCTTGCCCGTCGAGGCCACTGTCGTGGCCGTCCACCCCCCAGCGGGCGGTCCAGTTCGGGGGCGAGGGTACGGGCCGGACCCGACCGGCCGGCCCACCCGGGCGGCCCGCGTGGTGGACCAGGGTCGTGCGCAGGTCGGCCACGCCGATGGACACCACGGGCTGGACGGGGCGGGAACAAAGCATCACCGACCCTTCGTTACAGTGGCACACATAAGTTGAGTCCCTGCGGCTCAATCTCTCCTCAAGTGCAGCACAACCGGAAGGAACTGATCATGGCTCGTGCGGTCGGCATCGACCTCGGGACGACCAACTCCGTCGTCTCGGTCCTCGAGGGTGGCGAACCCACCGTCATCGCCAACGCGGAAGGCTCCCGGACCACCCCCTCGGTGGTGGCCTTCTCCAAGTCCGGCGAGGTGCTCGTCGGTGAGGTGGCCAAGCGCCAGGCGGTCACCAACGTCGACCGCACCATCCGGTCGGTCAAGCGCCACATGGGCACCGACTGGTCGGTCAAGATCGACGACAAGGACTTCAACCCCCAGCAGATCAGCGCGTTCGTGCTGCAGAAGCTCAAGCGCGACGCCGAGGCCTACCTCGGCGAGACGGTCACCGACGCGGTCATCACCGTGCCGGCGTACTTCTCGGACTCGCAGCGCCAGGCGACCAAGGAGGCCGGCGAGATCGCGGGCCTCAACGTGAGCCGGATCGTCAACGAGCCGACCGCGGCGGCGCTCGCCTACGGCCTCGACAAGGGCGACGACCAGACGATCCTGGTCTTCGACCTCGGCGGCGGCACGTTCGACGTCTCCCTGCTCGAGATCGGCGAGGGCGTCGTCGAGGTGAAGGCGACCTCCGGCGACAACCACCTCGGTGGTGACGACTGGGACGCCCGCGTCGTGCAGTGGATGGTCGACAAGTTCAAGATGGGCAACGGCGTCGACCTCGCCGCCGACAAGATCGCCAAGCAGCGTCTCCAGGAGGCCGCGGAGAAGGCGAAGATCGAGCTGTCGAGCTCCAGCGAGACCACGATCCACCTGCCCTACATCACCCACGGCGAGTCCGGCCCCCTCCACTTCGAGGAGAAGCTGACCCGCTCGGAGTTCCAGAAGATGACCTCCGACCTGCTCGACCGCACCAAGGCGCCCTTCCAGTCGGTGCTCAAGGACGGCGGCGTCGCGATCGACAAGATCGACCACGTCGTGCTCGTCGGTGGCTCCACCCGGATGCCCGCGGTCAGCGAGGTCGTCACCGCGCTGCTCGGTGGCAAGCAGCCCAACAAGGGCGTCAACCCCGACGAGGTCGTCGCCGTCGGCGCCGCGCTCCAGGCCGGTGTCCTCAAGGGCGAGGTCAAGGACGTGCTGCTGCTCGACGTCACCCCGCTCTCCCTCGGCATCGAGACCAAGGGCGGTGTGATGACCAACCTCATCGAGCGCAACACCACGATCCCGACCAAGCGCTCGGAGATCTTCACCACCGCCGACGACAACCAGCCGTCGGTGGAGATCAAGGTCGCCCAGGGCGAGCGCCAGATGTGGGCGCAGAACCAGCCGCTCGGCAACTTCGAGCTCACCGGCCTGCCGCCGGCCCCGCGCGGCGTGCCGAAGATCGAGGTCACCTTCGACATCGACGCCAACGGCATCGTGCACGTCTCCGCCAAGGACCAGGCCTCGGGCCGCGAGCAGTCGATGACGATCTCCGGCGGCTCCGCGCTGTCGAAGGACGAGATCGACCGGATGGTCAAGGAGGCCGAGCAGTACGCCGAGGAGGACGCGCAGCGTCGCGACGCCATCGAGGCCCGCAACCAGGCCGACTCGCTCGTCTACTCCACCGAGAAGTTCCTCGAGGAGAACGGCGAGAAGATCCCGGACGAGGTCAAGACCGAGGTCCAGGCCGACGTCGACGCGCTCAAGGCCACGCTGGCGCAGGAGGACGCGTCCGGCGACGACCTCAAGGCCGGCATCAGCAAGCTCGGTGAGTCGAGCCAGAAGATGGGCGCCGCGATGTACGCCGCCGCGGAGGCCGACCAGGCCGCTGCCGGCGGTGCCAGCGAGGCGACCGGCGAGGCCGACGACGATGTCGTGGACGCCGAGATCGTCGACGAGGAGACCGACCAGCCGACCGACGGCGCGGACGGTGCTGCCGAGGGTGAGTCCAAGTGACCCAGACCCCTGACGGGTCCGGTGGCGGCTTCGGGGACGACGCCGCCGAGATGGCCAACGAGTCCGAGGTCGAGGCGTCCCCCGTGGACGCCTCGGCCCCGGCCGGGTCCGACACCACCGGCGTCGACAACTGGCTGGAGGAGGGCGGTCCGCTCGAGCCCGCCGACGGGGTCGACGGGGTCGACGGGAGCGCCGAGGACCAGCGGGTCGTGGAGCTCACCGCCGACCTCCAGCGGCTGCAGGCCGAGTTCCTCAACTACAAGCGCCGCGTCGAGCGCGACCGGACCGTCGTCGTCGAGAACGCGACGTACCGCGTGCTCGCACCGATCATCGAGGTGCTCGACACCGTCGACCGGGCCCGTGAGCACGGCGAGCTCGATGCCGGCTTCGCGGCGGTCGCCGACCAGCTCGAGCGGGTCGTCGCGGGGCTGGGGCTGACCCGGTTCGGCACGCCCGGCGAGGCCTTCGACCCCAACATCCACGAGGCGCTCTCCCACATCGGGGAGGATCCCGACGTGGAGGTGACGACCTGCAAGGTCGTGGCGAAGGCTGGCTACCGGATCGGTGACCGGGTCGTGCGCGCCGCGCAGGTCCTGGTCGTGGACCCGGCGTCCTGACGCATCGAACGAACGAGCTGAGCAGGGGGGTGAGCAACCGGTGAGCAGTACCGACGGCATCCGCGCGGACTGGGCGACCAAGGACTTCTACCAGGTCCTCGGTGTCCCCAAGGACGCCAGCGCGGCCGACATCAAGAAGGCCTACCGGGTGCTCGCCCGGGACAACCACCCCGACTCCAACCCCGGCGACACGGCCAAGCACGACCGCTTCAAGGCGGTCGCGGAGGCCTACGACGTGGTGGGTGATCCCGCGAAGCGCACGAAGTACGACGAGGTCCGCGCGGCGTACTCCTCGGGCGGCCACGGCTTCCCGCCGGGCGGCCAGGGCGGGTTCGACGTCAGCGACCTCTTCGGCGACCGGGGTCGCGCCGGCGGCGGGCTCGGCGACATGTTCGGCGACCTCTTCGGGGGCGGCGCCCGGACCCGCACCCAGCAGCAGCGACGGCCCCGGCGCGGCGGCGACGTCGAGACCACGGCGACGATCGGTTTCACCGACGCGATCAACGGAGTCACGATCTCGTTGCGGATGACCTCCGAGTCGGCCTGCTCCGCCTGCTCCGGCACCGGCGGCAAGCCCGGTACCAAGCCTCACATCTGTCCGGAGTGCGAGGGTGCCGGCTTCGTCGTCGTCTCGGCGGGCGGGGCCTTCTCGATGAACGAGACGTGCCCCGCGTGCGCGGGTCGGCAGCTGGTCTACGACGAGCCCTGCCCGACCTGCCACGGCTCCGGGCGCGGCACCTCCGCCCGCTCGATCCAGGCCCGGATCCCCGCCGGGGTGAAGGACGGTCAGCGGATCCGGCTCAAGGGCAAGGGTGGCGCCGGGGAGTCCGGCGGCCCGGCGGGCGACCTGTTCGTCCAGGTCAAGGTCCGTCCGCACCGGGTCTTCGGTCGCACCGGTGACAACCTCACCCTCGAGGTGCCCGTCTCCTTCGACGAGGCCGCGCTCGGTGCCGAGGTCCGGATCCCCACCCTCGGTGGGCTGCCGGTCACGCTCAAGATCCCGGCCGGTACGCCGAACGGGCGCACCTTCCGGGTGCGCGGCAAGGGCGCCCCCCGCAGCGACGGCACGTACGGCGACCTGCTCGCGACCGTCGAGGTCCAGGTGCCGGCCGTGCTCGACCCGGCCGCGCGCGAGGCCGTCGAGGCCTACCGGGCCGCGACCGCCGACAAGCCGCTGCGCGCCAACCTCTTCGAGGCCGGTGCGTCATGAGCTTCTCCGTGCCCGGACCCGAGGTGGCCGTCTACGTCATCAGCGTGGCCGCGGAGCTCTCCGGGCTGCACCCCCAGACGCTGCGGGCCTACGAGCGGATGGGGCTGATCACCCCCGGCCGCACCGTCGGCGGCGGCCGGCGCTACTCCCACCGCGACATCGAGCGGCTGCGGTCCATCGCCGAGCTCACGTCCTCGGGCGTCGGCGTCGAGGGCGTACGCCGGCTGCTCGACCTCGAGCAGCAGGTGGACGCCCTGCGCTCCCGCAACGCGGAGCTGCTCGCCGAGCTCGACGCGACCCGGGCGGCGCTGCGCCAGGCGCTGGACCAGGCGCGCGCGGCCCGGCCCGGTCCGGCACTGCCGAACAAGCTGCCCGTGCTGCGCGCCTCGGACCCGGGCCAGTCGGTCGTGGTCTGGCGTCGCGGGCTTGGCTAACGTGCCCGCACCCGCGCTCCGGTCCCGTCGCAACGGGACTCAAGCGCGGGCCACAGCACGTTAGCCAGGACTCTGGTCCCAGTGGCCGGGCCGGTGCAGGGTGTCGGGGAGCGTCGTGGCGACGTTGCCGCGGGTGGCGTTGACCTGTGACTGGGTGAGGAACCACGCCTCGGCCAGCCGCGCTCCGCGCACGTCGGCGTCGCGGAGGTCGGCGCCGAGCAGGTCGGCGCGGGCGAGGTCGGCGTGGCGCAGGTCGGCCTGCACCAGGAAGGCGCCGCGCAGGTCCGCCCGCGCGAGGTCGCGGTCGCGCAGGTCGGCGCCGGCGAGGTCGGCCGGCATCGGACGGGCGGGGCCGTGCAACCGCACGGTCGCCTCCTGCAGCGCCGGGCTGACGCGGGACCGGATCTCGTCGAGGTCGGCCCGGAGCAGGGTGTCGGGGACGGCGTGGGTGAGGGCCAGCAGCTCCTCGGTCATCGCGGTGGCGGCGGGGTCGGGTGCCCGGCGCGTCACCTCGGCGAGGTGGGCGAGCATCTCGTGCAGCTGGCGCACCACGGACAGCACCGCCGCCATCTCGCCGAGCTGGTCCTGGTCGCGCCACGAGGTGCCGGCGTACGTCACCTGGGAGACGTGCTGACCGGCGCCGAAGCAGTCGAAGGTCGCGCAGCCCGACCAGCCGCGCTCGTGCAGCGAGTCGTGGATCCCGCAGTGGTCGGCGGCGTCGAGGTGGCGGCACGGCTCCCCGGACGCCTTGTCCGCGGCGAACGCGCTGCTGCGACGGAAGGGCAGCAGCACGCAGCACAGTCCGAAGCAGGAGCTGCAGTCGGCGGCGAGCACCGGCAGCACCGGCAGATCGGGAACCATCACCCCATCGTTCCACCCTCGTTACTCTCGGCGGAGCCGTTCGCGGGAGGGAGGTGGGTCGGGTGGAGGCGCTCGAGGAGTGGTTCGCCGGCATCGACCGGCTGGTGTTCTGGTCGATCCCCGTCTTCACCGCGGTCGTCGGCTGGCTGATCAACTGGACCGGCCTGGTGATGTTGTTCAGCCCGGTCCAGTTCCGCGGCCTCCGGGTGCCCGGGCTGCGCGAGCTCACCTCCGTGCTGCCGCACAAGCTCCGCGAGGTTCCCGGGCTGATGCAGGGCGGCATCGGCTGGCAGGGGATCATCCCCGCCCGCGCCGCCAAGATGGGATCGATCGCCGTCGACAAGGCGATCTCGAAGCTGGGCACGCCGGCGGAGTTCTACCAGAACCTCGAGCCCGACCGGATCGCTGAGCACATCGTCGAGCTCTTCGGTCCTGAGCTGCCGGAGCTGATCGACGAGGTGATGACGGCCGAGCACCCGGCGCTGTGGCGTGACCTGCCGCAGGCCGGGCGGCGGGCCGTGACCAGTCGCGTGCGCGAGCAGCTGCCCGCTGTCGTCCGCACGATCACGACCGAGATCGGCAACCACATCGACCAGCTGCTCGACCCCAAGATCATGGTGATCGAGCACTTCAAGAAGCACCCGGCCCTCGTGGTGCGGATCTTCCGCGACTTCGGCCAGCGCGAGCTCAACCTGATGGTGTGGTTCGGCGGCGTCTTCGGCTTCCTGCTCGGGATCCCGGTCGCCGTCCTCGACTACACGTTCCACCAGTGGTGGATGCTGCCCGTGCTCGGCGTGGTGGTCGGGTGGATGACCAACGCGCTCGGCATGTGGCTGATCTTCGAGCCGCCCGAGCCGCGCCGGATCTGGGGCGTGAAGGTGCACGGGTTGTTCCCACGCCGCCAGAACGAGGCGGCGGAGGTGTACGCCGGGATCATCGCCGACGACGTCATCACGCTGGAGAACATCGGGGACTTCCTGCTCAATGGACCCCGCGGCGACCGGACCCGGCAGATGCTGGCCGTCGCCCTCGGGCCGGCGATCGACCGGGCGGCGGGAGCGGTCCGGCCGGCGGTCAAGGTCGCGCTCGGTCGTGGTCGCTACGAGTCGATCCGGCAGGCGATCGCCCGCGAGGGCGTGGAGCACACGATGACGCCGTTCCGCGACAAGGCGTTCAGCCGCGAGCAGGCGGACAAGATCCGGACGCTGGTCGCGACCCGCACCCAGGAGCTGCCGCCGCGCGACTTCGTGGAGATGATGCGGGCCGCGATCAAGGAGGACGAGTGGATGCTGTACGCCCATGGCGCGATCATGGGCTTCGGCGGCGGACTGCTGCACCTGTGGATCTTCGGAGTGGGGGCCTGATGCACGACGAGCGGGACGAGTTCGACGGACCGGCGCTGCGACTGCCGCGGCCCGGTGAGGCCGCGGCGGCAATCCCGGGGCTGGCGCGGATCGCCGCGGCCACCGCCCTCAACGCCGCGCAGTGGGGGCTGCTGACCTCCGCGCGCACGACCCGGCGGCTGCTCGCGGCCACCCGCGACCCGGCGATCGCCGGCGACCTCGCCCACGAGCTGGGGGTCACCGTCGCGACGGTCACCGACCTCGCCCGCGCGGTCGCCTCCGGCGTACCCCTGCCGGAGGCGGTGGCGGCGGCCGTGGCTGTCGAGTCCGAGCAGCTCGCCGAGCGACCCCACGAGGACGACCCCGACGCGTCGCTGCGCGAACGGGGGGCGGACCTGATGGAGCGCTCGCGCGACGTGTGGCACGAGGAGGCGGAGCACCCGGCGTACGGCCGGATCCTCGGCGACCTCGCCCCGGACGAGGCGCGGGTCCTGATGCTGCTGATGCGTTCGGGTCCGCAGCCGAGCGTCGACGTCCGCACCGGAGGCCCGGTCGGCAAGCTGAGCAGCCAGCTGATCGCGCCGGGGCTGACGATGATCGGCGCCCGGGCCGGGTGCCGCTACCTCGAGCGGGTGCCGGCGTACCTCAACAACCTGCACCGGCTCGGGCTGGTGTGGTTCTCGCGCGAGCAGCTCACCGACCCGATGGAGTACCAGGTGCTGGAGGCGCAACCCGACGTCCTCGCCGCGCTGCACTCGCAGCGGTTCACCCGGGTCGTACGCCGCAGCATCCACCTGACGCCCTTCGGCGAGGACTTCTGCCGGGCCGTGCTCGTGGCCCCGGCCGACGCCGTCGACCTCCCCGCCCACCAGGTGCCGGAGGGGCAGGGAGACTGAGGGTCGCCGTCGGGTTCCCCGCCCAGGCGGGGAAACGGTGACTTCGTGACCGAAATTTCGGTTGCCAACCCACGGGTTCCCCGCTCAGGCGGGGAAACCTGAGACCAGGGTGACGAGCGGCCTAGGGGTACTCGTGGTTGAGCGGGTAGGGCCGCACGACCTTGACGGCGCCGGAGTGGGCGACCTTCTCGAGGTGGATGTTGATCGAGCGGGGCGAGACGCCCTTCTCGATGAAGCCCACGGCGCCGGCCTCCATCGCGGCCTCGACCATGCGGGTCGCGCCGATCGCGGAGACCACGACGTACTTGGTGGGCCAGTGGGCCTCGCGCAGCGCGGGCAGCAGCTCGAGGCCGCCGATGTCGGGCATGTGAAGGTCGACGAGCACCAGGTCGGGCTGGCCCTCGCTCACGGCCTGGATCGCGGAGGCGCCGTCGCCGCCCTCGCCGACGACCTCGTAGCCGCCGACCTCGAGCCCCATCCGCATGAAGTCGCGCGCGTCGGGGTCGTCATCGATGATGACGACCTTCAGCTTCGGCTTCTCTGGCTCCGGTTCGACGACCGGCTCCGCCTCGGGCGGGGTCTCCCGCTTGCCGAAGAGCTTGCCCAGGCCCATCGTGGCTCCAACCTCCTGCGGTCCGGGGTCCTCGGACCCGATTGCGGCGATACTAGCCCGCACTGTGCCCGCGTGGGTGCAGACGGGTGCGAACGAGCGGGTCGGAGGTGTCCCCCAAATCGGCGAAGTTGAGTGGAACAGACTCAACTCTGTGGGCGTTGCAGCAGTAGGAGCATCGGAGCAGTGGAAGGAGCCCAGCGTTGAGCCAGTTCGGAGCCGACAAGTTCACCACCCGCAGCCGCGAGGTCATCGAGGCCGCACAGCTGTCCGCGACCACCGCGGGCAACACCACCACCGAGCCGATCCACCTGCTGGTGGCGCTGCTGCTGCAGGAGGGCGGCGTCCCCGCGAGCCTGGTCGGCAAGGCCGGCGCCGACGCGCCGGCGCTCGTGCACGCGGCGGTCGCCCAGCGCGACGCCCTGCCGAAGGCGACCGGGGCGACCGTGCAGCAGCCCGCGGCCTCGGCGGCGCTGACCCGGGTCCTCGCCGGTGCGCTCGACCTCGCCTCCTCGATGCGCGACGAGTACGTCGCCACCGAGCACCTGCTGATCTCGCTGGCGACCGTGGAGTCCTCCGCGCAGCAGGTGCTGCGCGACGCCGGGCTGACCGCGGACGGGCTGCGCGAAGGACTGACCGCCGTCCGGGGCAACCGCCGGGTCACCAGCCAGGAGGCCGAGTCGACCTACGAGGCGCTCGAGAAGTACTCCGTCGACCTCACGAAGGCCGCCGAGGACGGCCTGCTCGACCCGGTCATCGGCAGGGACGCCGAGATCCGTCGGGTCGTGCAGGTGCTCAGTCGGCGTACCAAGAACAACCCGGTCCTCATCGGCGAGCCCGGCGTCGGCAAGACCGCCGTCGTCGAGGGCCTCGCCCAGCGCGTCGTCGCGGGTGACGTGCCCGACTCGCTCAAGGGCCGCCGGGTGCTGAGCCTGGACCTGGCCGCGATGGTGGCGGGCGCGAAGTACCGCGGCGAGTTCGAGGAGCGCCTCAAGGCCGTCCTCGAGGAGATCAAGGACGCCGGTGGCCAGGTCATCACCTTCATCGACGAGCTCCACACGGTCGTCGGCGCGGGCGCCGGCGGCGACTCCGCGATGGACGCCGGCAACATGCTCAAGCCGATGCTCGCCCGCGGCGAGCTCCACATGATCGGCGCGACCACGCTCGACGAGTTCCGCGAGCGGATCGAGAAGGACCCCGCCCTCGAGCGCCGCTTCCAGCAGGTGTTCGTCGGCGAGCCGAGCGTCGAGGACACGATCCAGATCCTGCGCGGGATCCAGGAGAAGTACGAGGCCCACCACGGCGTCCGGATCACCGATGCGGCGCTGGTGGCAGCGGCCACCCTGAGCGACCGCTACATCACCGGCCGGCAGCTGCCCGACAAGGCGATCGACCTGATCGACGAGGCGAGCTCGCGGCTCCGGATGGAGATCGAGTCGAGTCCTGAGGAGATCGACCAGCTCCGGCGCCACGTCGACCGCCTCAAGATGGAGCAGTTCGCCCTCGAGAAGGAGAGCGACGACGCCTCGGTCGAGCGGCTCGCGGTGTTGCGCGCCGACCTGGCCGACCAGGAGGAGGAGCTGCGCGGCCTCGAGGCACGCTGGGAGCGCGAGCGCTCCCTGCTCGAGGGCGAGGGCGAGCTGCGCAAGCAGGTCGACGCCCTCTCCACCGAGCAGCGGCAGCTGGAGAGCAGCCTCTCCGCCGGGATCTCCGAGGACGAGCGGATCCCGATGCTCAAGCGGCTCTCCGAGATCGGCGTGGCCAAGCAGGAGCTCATGCACCGGATCGAGGACACCGAGCGCGCCGAGGCGGTCGACCTCGAACCGCTCGTCGGTGAGGAGGTCGGGGCCGAGCAGATCGCCGACGTGGTCGAGGCCTGGACCGGCATCCCGACCGGTCGGCTGCTGCAGGGCGAGACCGCCAAGCTGCTGGAGATGGAGTCGGTGATCGGCCAACGGCTGATCGGGCAGCGCGAGGCGGTCACGGCCGTCAGCGACGCCGTACGCCGCTCCCGCGCCGGGGTCTCCGACCCGAACCGGCCGACCGGCTCGTTCCTCTTCCTCGGCCCGACCGGCACCGGCAAGACCGAGCTCGCGAAGGCGCTGGCCGACTTCCTCTTCGATGACGACCGGGCGATCGTGCGCGTCGACATGAGCGAGTACTCCGAGAAGCACTCGGTCGCGCGGCTGGTCGGCGCGCCTCCGGGCTACGTCGGCTACGACGAGGGCGGGCAGCTGACCGAGGCCGTCCGGCGCCGGCCCTATTCCGTGGTGCTGCTCGACGAGGTCGAGAAGGCGCACCCCGAGGTCTTCGACATCCTGCTGCAGGTGCTCGACGACGGTCGGCTCACCGACGGGCAGGGCCGCACCGTCGACTTCCGCAACACGCTGCTGATCCTCACCAGCAACCTCGGCTCGACCTACCTCGTCGACCCGACGCTCTCGCAGGAGGCCAAGCGGGAGTCGGTGATGGGGGTGGTGCGCTCGTCGTTCAAGCCCGAGTTCCTCAACCGGCTCGACGAGATCGTGCTCTTCGACGCGCTGACGCGCGACGAGCTGACCCACATCGTCGAGCTGCAGCTCGCGCTGCTCGAGAAGCGGCTCGCCGTACGCCGGATCTCGATCGAGGTGACCGACGAGGCCAAGCGCTGGCTGGCCGACACCGGCTACGACCCGGCGTACGGCGCCCGTCCGCTGCGACGGCTGGTGCAGAGCGCGATCGGCGACCCACTGGCCCGGCTGCTGATCGGCGGCCAGGTCACCGACGGCGGGTCGGTCACCGTCGACCTCGGCGAGGACGGGCTCGTGCTGCGCTGAGCGGGCTGGTCCTGCTGGTTCCCCGGATATCCGGGGAACCAGCGAAACCCGGGCGCTGGATCACTCAAGAACCCACCGACTCGCTCAAGAACCTCGCGGGCGCGGCCCTCAGATCAGTCGCGGGGGCGCCGGCGCAGCAGGTCGCCGGCGCAGCAGGTCGCCGGCGTAGAGCGCCCAGAGCACCAGCAGCGGCTGGAAGAACAGCCGGACCAACCGGGCCCGGTCGGTGTCGAGGCCGAACGCGTCGGTGCCCTCGACGTACTGCGCGACGTTGCCGGGGAAGATCGCGACGAAGAACGCCGCGAGCAGCCCGCCGACCAGCCGGCGCCGGCCGGGGAGGGCGACGAGGGCGGCGCCGAGGGCGATCTCGACGGCGCCGGACGCCACCACCGTGAGGTCCTCGTCGAGCGGGAACCACGACGGCACCTGCGCCTGGAACTCCTGCCGCTGGGTGGTCAGGTGGAGCACGCCGGCCCCGACCATGGCGGTGCCGAGCAGGAACCGGGCGGCCGTGCGGGGGAGGGTGCTCATGGGGCGAGCCTAGGTGGCCTGTGGTGTGCCCCCTGGTGTGCCCGAGGTCGCACCAGCGCGGGTTGGAATCCCGGGCCGGCTCCCTGTCACGCTGGTCCGGTGAGCACCGCCGACCTCCGCCCCCGCCCCGGTCGGGTGCCGTCCATGCCCGTCCTCGACCTGGCCATGCGCATCGGGGACCACCTGCTCGCCTCCGGCATGTCGGCCAACGACGTGGTGGTCCAGATGCTGCGGGTCACCCGGGCCTACGGGCTCGCCGGCGTCCACGTCGACCTCACCTACACCTCGATCACCGTCACCCACCACCGCGGTCCGACCCGGGCGCCGCTGACGGTGAGCCGCGTCGTGCAGCCGCTGATCGTCGACTACACCAAGGTCCGCGACCTCGACCGGTTGCTGGCCGCGATCGAGCAGGGGCTCGACGTGACCGGGGCGACGGCGGAGTACGACCGGATCTCCTACCAGGCCGCGCCGTACCCCGGCTGGGTTTCCAGCCTCGGCGCCGGTGGCATCGCCGCCGGGGTGACGCTGACGTTCTCGACGTCCTGGCTGCTGCTCCTGCTCTCCTTCCTCGCGGCCGCCGGGATGGACCGGCTGCTCCTGTCCCTCCACAGCCGCCGGGTGCCACCTTTCTTCAGCCAGGCGCTGGTCGCCGGCGGGATGACGCTGGTGGCCGCGGGCGTCAGCGAGGTCGCCGCTCTCGGTTGGGCGCCGCTGCGCGACGTCGACCCGACCCTGATCGTGGTCGGTGGCATCGTGATGCTGCTCGCCGGCGTGATGATCGTCGGCGCGGTGCAGGACGCGATCGACCAGTTCTACGTCACGGCGGCGGCGCGCGTGATGGAGGTCGTGATGCGCACCGCCGGCATCGTGGCCGGGATCCTGGTCGCGCTGAGCTTCCTCGGGGAGCGAGGCATCGAGTTCGAGATCCTCAACAGCCCGACGTCGACTGCTCCGGTGTGGGCACAGTTCGCAGGTGCGGGACTGATCTGCCTGGCGTTCTCCGTCTACTGCTACGCCGATTTCACGACCACCGCGCTGACCACCTCGATCGGGCTCGTGGGCTGGGCGGTCTACCTGACCCTCGCGAGCTCCGCGACGTCCGAGATCGTCGCCAACACCACCGCCGCACTGGCAGTCGGGGGGCTCGCGATGATCGCCGCCCGCAGCACCAACGCCCCCGGCTTCGGCATGGAGGGCGGCGCGCTGCTGCCGCTGGTGCCCGGCCTGACGCTGCTCAACGGGCTGCTCCAGATGATGGGCGACGACCCCGCCAACCCCGCGATCGTCGCTGGTGGTCGCAGCCTGTTCGTGGGGCTGCTCGTCGCGCTCGGCATCGCCGCCGGCGCCACCCTCGGCACCTACCTCGCTCGCCCGGTCGACGAGCAGCTGCGACGGCTGCGGCGACGGGTGAAGAGCGCCGGCCGCGCCCGGCCCCCGGCTCCTCGCTGACGGGTCAGAGCTCGCGGGAGAGCCCGATCAGCCGGTCGAGGACCCGGGTGCCCGAGGTCCGCAGCCCGCTGTGCAGGTGCTCGTTGCTGACCCAGGGCTCGACCCGCGGCAGCAGGTCGGCGGTGGCGAGGGAGTGCTGGCGGAGCACGAACGGGTCGTCGTAGTAGACCGCCGCCGCGACGGGTACGTCGGCGCGACGCAGCGCCGCCTCGTCGTAGAGCCGCGGCCACGGGTGCTCGGCGAGGACGTCGGCCAGCTCGGCGTACTGCTCGAGGCCGGGCACCTCCTCGAAGTGCCAGCGGAAGAGGTGCTCGCCGGTCAGCAGCGTCTCGTCCTCGTCGTACGCCGCCGGGCGGACACGCTCGGCCGCCCAGCGCGTGGGGTGGCCGTCGGAGCACGACGACTCGTGCAGGAACGTGTAGATCGGGTTGCGCGGGCCGAACGGCACGCCGGCCGCCACGTCGTGGGCGAAGGCGGGTGAGGTCGGGTCGAGCTCGAGCAGGTGGTGGAGCTGCTCGGAGCCGCCGTCCATGCCGAGCTTGTTGCCCAGCGTCCGCAACCGCAGGGGCGAGATCGTCACGTCGCCGGGGAGCCGGACCCGCCCCTCCCGGGCCGCGTCGAGCGCCCGGCGCAGCCGGTCGCGGTCCCCGGGGAAGCGGTGGTGGTGCTTCTCGCTGAGCTCGACCATCCGGTCGAACGTGGCGGCGTACACCTCGTCGGGGCCGATCCCCACCGGGGCCAGGCCGCCGGTGATGAGCACGCTCGCCAGCGACTCCGGCGACCGGGTGAGGTAGGTCAGCGAGGTGAAGCCGCCGAACGACTGCCCCAGCAGGCTCCACCGCTCGACCCCGAGGTGCTCGCGCAGCAGCTCGCAGTCACGCACGATCGCGTCGGCGCGGAAGTGGGTGAGGTGGGCAGCCTTCGCGGCCACGTCGTCACCGGGGATCGCGTCGTAGTCGCCGATCGGCGTCGAGCGGCCGGTGCCGCGCTGGTCGAGCAGCAGCAGCCGGAAGTCCTGCAGTGCCCGCCCGAGCCAGGCCGGTGCGTTGAACGGGTTGGGGCGGGGGCTCTCCGACCCGGGGCCGCCCTGGAGGAAGACCAGGAACGGCCGGTCCTCCCCGTCGTACGCCGACACCTCGCGGGCGTAGACGGTGAGCGTGGGACCGCCGGGGTCGTCGTGGTCGACGGGTACCTCGAGCAGGTGGTCGGTCTGGCGCATGCGTCGATCCTGTCAGGTCCGGCCGCGTGACCCCGGCGGTCACCGGCCCGTCAGGGTCGACATGGACAATGGGCGCGTGAGCGAGCGCGAGCCCCGACCCCGGCACACCACGATGGCGACCGCCCTCGTCATCGGGGGCTCGGTCGGCGTCATCGTCGCGGTCGGGGAGCAGCTCGCCGGCCTGCAGTCGCTCGAGACCCGCGAACGGGTGAGCGAGTTCCTCGCCAGCTCGCCGGGCTCTGACCTCGGGATGTCGGTGAGCACCGCGCTGGAGTCGCTGCGGGCCGTGCTGATGATCCTCGCCGGGCTCTGCACCGCCGCCGCCGTCCTCGGCTGGCACGCGATGCAGGGCGGGCTCCGCGCCCGGCTCGCGCTGGCCGTGCTGGCCGTGCCGATCTTCCTCGGCGGCTTCGCGATCGGCGGCTTCCTGACCTCGCTCGTCGCGGCCGGCACCGCGCTGCTGTTCACCGGCCACTCCGCGATGTGGTACCGCGGGGAGAAGATCCCCGAGCCACCGCCGCGGCCCGGACGTCCGGCGCCGCGACCGGACGCACCGAGCGGCGGCGCGCCGCCGCTCCCGACGCGGCAGCCCGGCCGCTCCACCGCGACCCTGCAGGTCGAGCGGTCCGCGCCGGCCTCGGCGTACGACGCCCCGCCGGAGGCGACCGCTCGTCCGGACGCACTGGTGTGGGCGTGCGTGCTGACCTGGGCGTTCTGCAGCCTGGCCGTGGTCGTGATGGCCGCCAGCGTGGTGCTGATGGCGACCAACCCGGACCTCGTCGTGGAGGAGATGCGCCGTCAGGACGCCGGGCTCACCGCGTCCGAGGCGGAGACGCTGACCGGCACCATCAACATCACCGCGGCGATCATCGGCGCCTGGTCGCTGTTCGCGATGGTGCTCGCGGTCCTCGCCTTCCGCGGCACCGGGTGGGCGCGCAGCGCGCTGCTCGCCTCTGCGGCCGTGGCGGGGGTCGTGTGCCTGTTCGGGGCGGCGTACTCCCTGGTGATGCTGCTGCCCGCGGCCGTCGCGCTGGCGGCGGTGGTGCTGCTGAACCGCTCCGAGGTGCGGGCGTGGTTCGCCCACCGCGCGGGGTCGCGGCAGCCGCGCGCGTGATCCAATGTGCGCATGAGTGACTCCACGGGCAGCCCCTACGGCGAGCCGCAGCAGCAGCCGCCGGCCTACCCACCGCCGCAGCAGAACCCCTACGGCCAGCCGAGCCAGCCCAGCGGGCCGTCCCAGCCCTTCGGGCAGCCGGGCGAGTCCGGCCAGCAGCAGCCTTACGGCCAGCCCGCCCCGCAGCCGGGCTACGGGCAGCCGGCGTACGGCGCGGCCCCGGCGTACGGCCAGTCGGCGTACGGCCAGTCGGGCTACGGCCACGCCGGCGGCGACCCGGACAAGCGTCCCGGCACCGTCACCGCGGCTGCGGTGATCACGATGGTGCTCAGCGGCATCGCCGCTATCGGCTGCGTGCTCGGCATCCTCGGGCTCGTCGTGGCCCGCGCCGACCTCGTCGCGGAGCTGCAGCAGGAGCCGGACTTCCAGGACTTCGACCCCAACACGATCGTGACCTTCGGGGTCATCGCGATGGTGGCCTTCACCCTCTGGGCGCTCGGTGCGATCGTGCTGGCGATCTTCGCGATGCGGCGCTCCAACGGTGCCCGGATCGGCCTCGTCGTCTCGTCGGTGCTCTCCAGCATCGCCTCGCTGCTCCCGGTCGCGGCGATCTTCCCGGCACTGTGGGTGATCGGGGGAGTGGCTGTCGTGATCCTGCTGTTCACCGGCGGTGCCGGCCCGTGGTTCGCCCGGCGCGACACCGCGTCCGGTCCCGGTCAGCCCCCGCGGGGCGTCGGACCCGTCGCCTGACGGTTCACTTCTCGAGGACGGCCCCGCGCAGTCGGCGCAGGCCGTCCTCGATGACGTCCTGCTCCTTGCAGAACGCCCAGCGCACGAGGTGTCGCCCGGCGTCGGAGTCGTGGAAGCCCTGCGCCGGGATCGCGACCACGCCGGCTCGCTCGGGCAGTGCCTCGCAGAAGGCGCGGCCGTCCTGCCAGCCGAGGTGGGCGACGTCGGTGAGCGTGAAGTAGGTACCCTCCGGCACCCGCGGCGCGAGACCGAGGTCGGCCAGCCCGGTGCACAGCAGGTCGCGGCGCTGCTGCAGGTCGGCCGCCAGCGCGCGGGGCCAGTCAGGCTCGTGGTCGAGCGCGTGGGCGACCGCGTGCTGCAGCGGCGTCCCGTTGCTGAAGCTGAGCCACTGCTTCGCGTCGAGCACGGCCGCGACGAGGTGCGCGGGGCCGGTGGCCCAGCCGATCTTCCACCCGGTGACGGAGTAGGACTTGCCGGCGCTCGATAGCGTCAGCGTCCGCTCGGCCATCCCCGGCAGCGTCGAGATCGGGCGGTGGACGTGGTCGTCGAAGACCAGGTGCTCGTAGACCTCGTCGGTGATGACGACCAGGTCGTGCTCGACGGCGACGTCCGCGACGGCCTGCAGCTCGGCGTCCGAGAGCACCGTGCCGGTCGGGTTGTGCGGGGAGTTGAGCAGCACGAACCGGGTGCGCGGCGTGACCGCCGCCCACAGCTCGTCGGCGTCGAGGCGGTACGCCGGCGCGCGCAGGGTCACCGCGCGGCGTACGGCTCCGGCCATCTGGAGTACCGCGGCGTAGGAGTCGTAGTACGGCTCGAGCACCACCACCTCGTCGCCCGGCTCGACCAGCCCGAGCAGGGCTCCGGCCACCCCCTCGGTGCACCCGGCTGTCACGCAGACCTGACGGTCGGGGTCGAGCTCGATGCCGTAGTGGCGCTGCTGGTGACGCGCGACCGCCTCCCGCAGCGGGGGTACGCCGATCCCTGGTGCGTACTGGTTCGCACCGTCCGCGAGCGCCCGCTGCGCCGCCTCGATCAGGCTCGCCGGCCCGTCCGCGTCCGGGAACCCCTGCCCGAGGTTCACCGACCCGGTCCGCACCGCCAGTGCCGACATCGTGCTGAAGATGGTCGGACCGATGCCCTCGAGCCTGCTCACCGCCATGCGTCCCACCGTAACGACCCGACTTCCGCGGTGCTGTGGCCACTCCCGCGGGTGTCAGCACCCGCGGCAGTAACAGCTACACCGCAGGAGTGCGCAAGATCCGGCGCAGTCGTACGTCGCTCATGCTCGCGGCGAAGGCGTCGAGGTGGGCCGGTCGCCGAGTGCCGAACCTCTCGCGGGTCAGCGCGTCCTCCTCGCGGAGGCGGAGGCGTGCCTCCTGCCGGGCGTGTCCCCAGAAGTCGGCCCAGACGATGCGGGACATCCCCATGCGTTCGCCGCAGACCAGCCGCTGCCGCTCCTTCTCGTCCCAGACGACCTCACCGGCAGGGCGGTCGGCTACCCCGCCCTCGTCGAGCCTGAGGTACTTCACCCGACCGTCGAACTCGTAGGCATGGCACCCGACGACCAGGTCGAGCCACACGACCCGTCCCCGGATCAGCATCGGGTACTGCGTCTGGATCGGGCCCGAGGGGACCGACTCCATCACGAGCAACCGGGCCATCGACTCCCCGGCGTTCTCCGCACCGGGATCGGCCAGCTCCAGTGCGAGGCGGGCTCGACGGATGTGGGGAAAGTGCTTCATCGCCACCAGGGCACGCGCGAAGTCACGCTCGTCCGCGCCGAGCCTCATCGCCGAGTCCATGGCGCAGACGCCGTGCGCGAGTCCGTGCTCCCGGGCGATGTCGACCGCGGTCCGGGCGAGCGGCGTGACCGGAAGACCGGCGGCGATGCTCCTGACCCACGGGAGTCCTTGGCCGAGGTGGTGCTTCACGCCGTGCTCGGTCCGGCTGCCACCGACGCCGGGCCGGGTGATGTGCGGCATCGGCTTGGCCGGCCGGAGCAGGCTCAACCGATGGGCCCGGCCGGCCGAGTCGTGGCTCATGGCGTGCTCGCGCTGCATGGTCAGGTGCGCGGCCCAGTCGAGCGCAGTGGGCCGGCCGTCGTACGCGTCGAGCGCCTTCCAGGCCTCACGCTCCATGTAGGCGCCGCGACGCAGCACCACCCAGGGGCCACCCGGCCGGGTCAGTGCGCGGATCTCGCTGTCGGCATGCCCGGCGGCGACGGCCTGTCGCCGCAGGAAGACACCACCCTGCTGGGTGGCGAGTGCGAGGAGCTGGGGGTGCATGCGCCGACCCTGCCTGAGAATCGCGGTGCACGTCGGGCGCTCTCCACAGGCCCGACTTCCGCGGTGCTGTGGCCACTCCCGCGGGTGTCAGCACCCGCGGCAGTAGCAACTACACCGCGGAAGTCGGGGTTGGGGCGGTGAGCCGGCCGTCGTCGAGGTGCACCACCACGTCGGCGTACTGCTCGAGGGTCGGGTCGTGGGTGGCGACGATCGCGGTGGTGCCGGCGTCGGCGACGAGGGTCCGCAGCAGGTCCATCACCGCGGCGCCGGTCTCGGAGTCGAGCTGGGCGGTGGGCTCGTCGGCGAGCAGCACGGCGGGGCGGATCGCCAGGGCGCGGGCGATGGCGACGCGTTGCTGCTGACCGCCCGACATCTCGTCGGGGCGCTGCCGGGCGTGGGACGCGAGGCCGACGTCGGCGAGCAGGCCGGCCACGACGGCGTCGCGCTCGGCGGGGGAGGTGCGGGCCAGGCGCAGCGGCAGCCCGACGTTCTCCTCGGCGGTGAGCAGGGGGAGCAGTGCGAGGTCCTGGTGGATCACCCCGACCGTACGCCGCCTCAGCGACACGAGCTGCGGCTCGCTCGCCCCGGTCACGTCGAGCCCGTCGACGGTGACGCTGCCGCGATCGGCCCGCCGCAACCCGGCCACCAGGTGCAGCAGGGTGGTCTTCCCCGCTCCGGACCGCCCCGTCAGCACCACGAGCTGGCCCGGCTCCACGGTCAGGTCGACGCCGCGCAGCGCGTGCACGTCCCCGCCGCCGCGGTGGTAGGTCTTGTGCAGGTCCTGCACGGTGATCATCGGTTCGGTCACGACTGCCCCTCCTCGGGCCAGATCCGGATGTGGTCGTCGACCAGCTCCACGCGCACGCGGTGCTGCAGCCCGAGCGCGGTCACGAAGTCGCGCGGCAGCTGCAGCCGGCCGACCCGGTCGAGCACGGCGTACTCCCTGGCCAGCGAGCCGGCCTCCCCCCGCAGCGTCTCGGACGCGGTGCGGCCGTCGCGGATGGCGACCGTCCGGCGTACCTCCCCGGCGACCGCGGGGTCGTGCGTGACCACCACGACGGTGGTGCCGTGGGCCTCGTTCACGCCCTGCAGCGCGGCGTAGACCTCGTGCGACTCGGCGGTGTCGAGGTCGCCGGTCGGCTCGTCGCAGAAGAGCACCTGCGGCTCGTTGGCCAGCGCGGTGGCGATCGCGAGGCGCTGCTGCTGGCTCCCGGTCAGCTCCCCGGGCCGTCGGTCGCCGGCCGCGGCGATGCCGAGCTGATCGAGCAGCACCTCGGTGCGGTGTACCCGCTCGGTCCGGTCGGCGCCCGCGAGCCGCTGCGGGAGGTCGACGTTCTGGGCAGCGCTGAGGTAGGGCACCAGGTTGTCGGCCGCCCGCTGCCACACGAAGCCGCAGGTCCGCAGCCGGTAGTGCCGCCGCTCGCCGCGCCCCATCCCGAGCAGGTCGTGCCCGGCGACCTCGGCCCGCCCGGCGCTGGGGCTGTCGAGGCCGGCCAGGATGTTGAGCAGCGTCGACTTGCCGCTGCCGGACGCGCCGACGATGGCGACCAGCTCGCCCTGTCGCACGTGCAGGTCCAGCCCCTGCAGCGCCACGACCTCGACGCCCTTGCGCTTGTAGATGCGCACGAGCCCTTCGCAGGTGATCTGGGAGGCGGTCGTCATGGGCGCTCCTCGGGGTGGGAGGGATCGGTGAGGGAAGAGGTACGCCGCAGCGCGGCCGCGCCGGCCAGCAGCACGAGACCGGCGAGCCCGCCGAGCACGAGCAGCGCGGACGTGGCCGACGGCCGGACCGGGACGTCGGCGAGGGTGCCGGTCAGCGCTGCGAGGTCGAAGCCGCGGCCGGCGACGACGCTGAGCAGGACGCCGCACGCCGCCGCGGCCAGGCAGGTGGCGGCGACCACGGGCAGCAGCCCCAGCACGCCGGACCTCCGGGCGAGCCGCGTGTCGGACCCGAGAGCCACCAGGACGGCCGCGCTGCGGCGGCGTACGGGCGCACCGAGGCCGGCGGCGAGCAGCACGGCGAACACCGCGAGCCCGGCCGCGACGACGACGCCCACGCCGGTCATCGCCAGGGTCCGGGCCACGACCTGGTCGTCGAGCCGGTCGGCGGCGACGGAGGCGCGGGTGGTGACCACCGCGCGCGGGTCGCGCTCGCGGGCGACGTCGCGCACGGCGTCGAGCGAGGGGTCGCCCTCCAGCAGCACGGTCGTGTAGAGGTCGAGCGGGCGTTCGGTGGCCTCGGTCAACAGGGTGCGGTCGGCGAGCACGAAGGACTCGCCGGTGGTCACGCCCGGCACCCGGTCGACCCGGTCGACGACGCGCAGCGGCACCTCCGACTGGGCGTAGCGCAGCGTCGCCAGCCCGTCGTCGAGCAGCAGGTCGGGCGACGCGATCGCGGTGACCTCACCGTCGTCGCCCGCGGGCAGGTCGAGGTCGCGCAACCGCTGCTCGCCGACCTGCGCGAGGACCGCGGGGTCGACACCGATGACCGTGACGCCCTCGACCCCGCCGCGGGTGTCGAGGGAGACGCTCTCGGCGGTGAACACCTCGGCCACGCCGGTGACGCCCGGCAGGTCGCGCAGCGCGGCGACCACGTCGTCGTCGAGGCCGTCGGCGCGGACGGCGACGTCGGCACCGACCTCCTCCCAGCCGGCCTGCTCGGCGCCGGCGCGCAGCGCGTCACCCACCGAGGTCGCGAGCACGCCGGCCGACGCCGCCAGCACCAGCGCCGCCGCGGGCAGCATCACCCGGCGGGTCACGGCCGCGGCCTGGCTGAGGCTGACGACCGGCAGCGCCGAGGACGTACGCCGCGCGAGGACCCGGAGCCCGCCGAGCACGACCTGCAGCAGCCGCATCGTCACCACCGCGGCGGCCGCGCCGAGCAGAGGCGCGGTCAGCAGCATCACGGGGTCGTCGGGGCCCAGCTCGCCGCCGAGCACCACCAGGGCGACCGCGCCGCCGGCGAGCAGCACCAGCCCGAGCTGCACCGAGTCGCGCAGCACCAGCTGCAGCTGCTCGCCACCCGGCAGCCGGAAGGTCTGCGCGGCCGTCACCAGGGCGGCACCGACCGCGGCCGCCGTGAGGGCCATGACGGCGTCGCGGACGGTGAGGCCGCCGGGGGAGAGCGACGCGGCGAGCCCGAGCGCGACGGCGGCACCGGGCAGCGCCACCAGCAGCGCCTCGCCCCCGCGCTGCACGACCAGCCACCGCGGGCCGGCGCCGCGGGCGCGGACCACCTCGGTCACGTCCTGCCGTCGACCGGCGAGCACGGCCGCGGCCGCCAGCAGCACCACCAGCGCGCCGGCGGCGAGCGCGGTGGCGACGAGCGCGACCAGCCCGTCACTGGTCGTGCGCTGGTCGACGACGGTCTCCGCGATCGGGCCGATCCCGGTGGCGCCGGTGGGGGGCGCCGAGCGCACCACCGGCGGCCAGGCCTGCAGCGTCGCCTTGCGACCCTCCTCGACCAGCACGTCGGACTGTGCGGCGGTCGGCGTCGACACCAGGTCCATCGACCAGCGGATCTCCGGCTCGTCCTCCCACTGCGCCTGCAGCACCGTCTGCTCGTCGGCGGCCAGCGCGGTCGCGCGGACCAGGTTGAGCTCCGGGGTGTCGGAGACGGCCGGCTCGCGCAGGGTGTCGACGTCGTCGACCGGGGAGGGGTAGTCGTCGGTCGGGGCGAAGGTGCCGACGACGTGCAGCACGGCGTTCGGCTCGGCCTGCGGACCGCGGTAGGACGACCCGGTCAGCACCACCCACGACCCGACCGGCATCTCGAGCTCGGCCGCGGCCGACTCCTCGAGCAGGACCTCCACCACCGCCGTGTCCGGGTCGCCGTCGTACTCCGCCGCGACCTCGTCCGGGAGCCGGGTGACCGGGCTGCCGGGCTCGGGCATCCGGCCGTCGACCAGGTCGACGAGCGCGTCCCGGTCGGGCAGCCCGGCGACCGAGAGGAAGGCCGGCTCCGCGGGGCGGGCGGGCAGCGCCTGGGGCACCATCGGGATCGTCACGACCGCGTGGCGGGGGTCGCCGAGGACCTCGCGGAGCGCCGGGGCGACCGCCGCCTCGACCCGGCTGCTGCCGTCCTCCGGGACCCGCCCGGCCGGCGTGGCGGCGTACGACACCTGGAGCTGGGTGGCGGGGTGGGGCGCGGCGTCGAAGGCTGCGGCGGCCATCGTGTCGGCGCTGGTGCGCAGCCACAGGCTGGTGAGGGTGGCGGCCACGGTGAGGCAGCCGCAGAGCAGTGCGAGCAGCAGCACCAGGCCGCGGTCGGCGCGGGTGGGGGCGGGCAGGAACCGGAGCAGCCTCATCGGTGGCTCCCGGGGACCTCGTCGGCGACCAGCGTGCGCGCGTGGTCGCGGCGGGTCAGCCACAGCATCCCGAGCAGCGGCACCAGCGCCATCGCCAGCGGCGCCACCACCAGCACCGGCCACGGCAGCACCAGCTCCGGGGCCGGCACCAGCAGCTGCCCGTCGGGTCCGAGGGTCATCGACACCAGCGTCACGGCCGCCACCCCGGTGCCGGCGAGCACCCCGGTGACGACGCCGGTACCGGTCGTCACGGCGTACTCCCACCCGAGGACGCCGAGCAGGTCGCGACGACCGGCCCCGGCGGTGCCGAGCATCCACGCCTGGTCGGCACGCTCGCGGCGGCGCAGCAGCACCACCGAGAGCAGCAGCAGCGCGCCCACGACCAGGCAGCCGGTGCCGGTCAGCAGCAGCACCTGCCCGAGCGCGGCGCCGCCGGTGCCGGGGTCGTCGTCCAGCCGCTGCTCCACCTCGGCGGTGGTGAGGACGTCGCGGGCGACGTCGGGCCGGTCGGCCAGGGCGACGGCGACGTCCTCGCTGCCGCCGTCGGCGACGTCGAGCCACCACTCGGTCGGGTCGTCGACGTCCTCGCCGAGGGCCGGGAGCAGCGTCCCCGCGTCGGCGAGCACGGCGCCGCTGCCGTCCGGGACGGTGCGGACGTAGGGGACGAGCGCGGCGACCTCGACCTGCACCGGGACGCCGAGCAGGGAGAGCGACAGCGTGTCGCCGACCGCGAGCGAGGCGTCGGCGGCGAGGTCCTCGGAGAGCGCGACCGGCACCGGGGCGTCGGGGTCCACGGACCTCAGGGCGGAGGTGTCCACCGACTCGGGTCCGAAGAGCGCCGGGCGCGGGGTGGTGTCGGTCACCAGCACCTCGGCCCGCAGGTCGTCGAGGAAGACGCTGGAGCGACGTACGGCGCGGACGTCCTCGACGCCCGGCACCGCCCGCAGCTGCTCCTCCTCGGCCTCCGCGCCGGCCCGCACGGCGCCGGTCGGCGCGGTGACGCGGACCTCCGGTCCGGCAACGTACGCCGCGCGGTCGTCGCGGGCGGCGGCGCTGCTGGCCCGCTCGACCGCGGCGAAGGCGAGGGTCCCCACCGCGAGCGTGGTGGCGAGGGCGATCGGGACGGCGGTGGCGGGGGCGCGGGCGGCGAAGCGGGTGCCGATCGCCAGCGGTACGCCGCGGGAGCCGACCGCCGTCGCCAGCAGCCGGAAGACCGGCGGCAGCACCAGCACCGCCGTCACCACCGCGACCGCGAGCAGCAGCAGGGCGGGGGAGGCGACGAGCAGCGGGTCGACGGTGGTGGAGCGGACAGTGGCCGCACCGACGGTCTCGCCGAAGCCGCGCAGCGTGACGAGGGCCAGCGCGCCGAGCCCGACGACGACCAGGACCGTGGTGACGAGCAACGTCAGCACGCGCCGCCGTTGCTTCTCGACGGTGAGCTGCTGGCCGCGGTCGCCACCCACGGCGCGCACCACGACCGGGATCGAGAGGGCGACAGCGCAGGCGGCTGCGGCGATCCCGCTGCCGACCCACGCGGCGGCGTCCAGCGGGGGTCGGACGTCACCGATCCGGACCACGGCGGCCGCGAGCAGCGGGGCGACCGCGGCGGCCGCCCCGCAGACGGCGAGCGTCTCCAGCACGGTCGGCGCCGCGAGCTGGCGGTAGCCGGCTCCGCGCGAGCGCAGCAGCGACTCCTCGTCCCGGCGTACGCCGGCCAGGCCGGTCGCCACCAGCACCAGCCCGGCCGCGGCGACCAGCATCAGCAACCCGGCGGGGACCAGCAGCAGCGCGCGCAGCACGGTCAGCTCGCGGGCCCGCGACGCGAGGACCTCGACGAGGCCGGTCGTCGACCTGCACGCTGGACGAGACCTCCTCGCCCGCGGCCTCGACCTCGCCGAGCGAGGTGGTCGCAGCGTCCGAGAGCGT
This sequence comes from uncultured Actinomycetota bacterium, assembly GCA_963754575.1. Classification (GTDB taxonomy): domain Bacteria; phylum Actinomycetota; class Actinomycetes; order Propionibacteriales; family Nocardioidaceae; genus Nocardioides. The sequence goes on from CAVWGQ010000028.1 coordinate 259,408, forward strand.
CGCCAGCTGGTCGGGTCCGAGGGCGTCGAGGTCGGGCACCGCCCGCCACCGGGCGAGGGTGCCGGTGCCGGCCACGGCGTCGAACGACCCGGGTGCGACGAGCAGCGACGCCGGGTCGAGGGTGCCGAGCCAGCGCTCGCTGCCGGTCGCGGGGAGCCAGGTGCCGACGACGCTCGCGCGCACCCGCCGGTCGTCGGTGCGGCCGACGAGGACCGTGCGGTCGCCGACGGCGAGGTCGCCACCCGCAGGCGCCGCGACCTGGAGCGGGCCGTCCCCGGCCTCGGGGAGCACGCCGGCGGCCACCTCCACCTGCCCCGGTGCACCTGCCACGGCGGCGAACGTCAGCCCGTCGTCGTCGGACGTGCGCACGCCCGCGACGTCGTAGGTCCCGGACTCCACGATCGTCACCACGTCGCCACCGGCGACCTCGGTCACCGGCGCGAGCGCCCGGCGAACGGCGTCGTCCTGCGCGGCGGGGTCCTCGTCGGCGTACGGCGAGGTCACGGCGACCACCGTCTCCTCGGAGGGGGCGAGCGCGAGCGCCGAGCGCAGCGCGTCGCGCTGCAGCAGGGTCAGGCTCGCGGCCAGCCCGGAGACGAGCGTGCACACGACCAGCACGTTGAGCGCCACCGACACCACGGGCGCCGGGAACGCGCGGGCGCGGTGGAGGACCAGTCGGACCCCTGACCCCCGTGCCACGCGGGTGACCCTAGCCCTTGCGGCAGGTCACCCGAGCACGGGATTCAGCCCAGGGAGTGACCGCCGGAGCGGAGGTTCTCGCAGGCCTCGACGATGCGGGCGGCCATCCCGGCCTCGCCGGCCTTGCCCCAGGCGCGGGGGTCGTAGGCCTTCTTGTTGCCGACCTCGCCGTCGACCTTGAGCACGCCGTCGTAGTTCGCGAACATGTGGGCGGCGACCGGCCGGGTGAAGGCGTACTGGGTGTCGGTGTCGACGTTCATCTTGATGACGCCGTGGTCGACCGCGAGGCCGATCTCCTCGGCGGTCGAGCCGGAACCGCCGTGGAAGACGAGGTCGAAGGGGCGGGCGTCGTCGCCGAGGCCGAGCTCCTTGGCCGCCGCCTGCTGCGCGGTGAGCAGGATCTCCGGTCGGAGCTTGACGTTGCCGGGCTTGTAGACGCCGTGGACGTTGCCGAACGTCAGGGCGGTGAGGTAGCGGCCGTTCTCGCCCGCGCCGAGTGCCTGGATCGTGGCGATCGCGTCCTCGGGGGTCGTGTAGAGCTGGTCGTTGATCTCGTTGGCGACCCCGTCCTCCTCGCCACCGACCACGCCGACCTCGATCTCGAGGACGATGTGGGCCGCGGCGCACTTGGCGAGCAGCTCCTGCGCGATCTGCAGGTTCTCCTCCAGCGGTACGGCGGAGCCGTCCCACATGTGCGACTGGAACAGCGGCGCCTCGCCGCGGGCCACCCGCTCGGCGGAGATGTCGACCAGCGGCCGGACGAAGCCGTCGAGCTTGTCCTGCGGGCAGTGGTCGGTGTGGAGTGCGATGTTGACGGGGTAGGCCTTCGCCACCTCGGCGGCGTACGCCGCGAACGCGACCGAGCCGGTGACCATGTTCTTCACGCTCGGTCCCGAGAGGTACTCGGCACCGCCGGTGGAGACCTGGATGATGCCGTCGGAACCGGCGTCGGCGAAGCCCTTCAGGGCGGCGTTGAGCGTCTGGGACGACGAGACGTTGATGGCGGGGTAGGCGAAGGACTTCTGCTTCGCGGCGTCCAGCATCTCGGCGTACTTCTCAGGGGTTGCGATCGGCATGTCGGCCAGCCTAGTGGCTACTGACGAGTCGCCTCCCGGGGCAGAATCCGGTGGTCGGATGGTGGACCGGGCAACCTCCGGGACGGGAGCTGCGTATCACTGGCATGGACCTGCACGACGAGCTCGAGGACGCGATCGGCCACGGCCCCGCGCTGCCGCCCCCGGTCGAGCGGCTGGCCTCGGGCCGGAGGGCGCTGCGACGGCGGCGGGCGGTGGTGGCCGCGGGCGCGGCCGCAGCGGTGGCCGCGGTGGTGCTGCCGGTGGCGGCGCTGGCCGGTGGTACCCCGACCAGCGGGGGTGAGCCGGCGCCGGCGGCCCCGCCGGCGACCGCCTCCGCGACGCCCACCCCGTCGGTGGCGCCCCGGCTCGACATCGAGCCGAAAGCGCAGTTCGAGCGTTCCCTGCGGCAGGTCGCCTACGCCGACCTCACCACGGGTGAGCTGATGATCGACCCGCGGGCCGAGGTGCTGCACCGCATCGACGACCTCTACCCCGGCAAGGACACCCAGTCCGTCGCGCTCGACCTGCTGCTCCGCGGGGAGCGCGAGTGGGTGGTGCTGGAGTGGGACGAGGGCGGCTCCAGCGGCACCCTCGGTGGTCCTGACGACGACTTCTACACCGGCTGGGACGACTTCCTCGCCAAGGCGACCAGCGGGGGTGGCATGACCGACGGTCCGCCGCCCCGCAACCGCGGTGGCGGCGGTGACGACCAGCCGGTCCCCGGCGAGGTCACCGGCCTGAGGGTCAAGAGCGAGACCTTCAGCTCCGACGGCTCGACCACGATCCTGGAGCAGCGGCCCTCGCCGGACCTCCCGGAGACCTTCGCGATGCCGGGCGAGGCGACCGCCGCGGCCTACGTCGAGCAGGACGGGGAGCGCTACCTCGTGCTCTCCCGGCCCGACCAGCTGATCGCCGTCGAGTCGGCCGGGCACGGCGACTCCCTCGACGCGCTGCTCGCCTGGGCACGGGAGCGCTACGAGTCGGGGGAAGGGCTGCTGTGACGGACCGGGACACCGAGTTCACGGCGTACGTCGCCGCCCGGCAGGGCCACCTGCGGCGGGTGGCGTACGCCGTCGTCGGCGACTGGCACCTGGCCGAGGACGTGCTGCAGATCGCGCTCGCGAAGCTGTACGTCGCCTGGCCGCGGCTGCACCGTGACGGCCGCGAGGACGCCTACGTCCGGCAGATCATCGTCCGCTCCCACCTCGACGAGGTGAGGCGCGGCTGGTGGCGGCGCGAGCGCCCCGGCCTCGAGGGCTTCGACGCCGCCGCCCGCGAGCCGATGCCGACCGAGGAGCGCTCGGCCCTGTTCGACGCGCTGCAGGAGCTGCCGCCGATGCAGCGGCGCGTCGTGGTGCTGCGGCACTGGCTCGGGCTGTCGGTGGAGGAGACCGCGACCGACCTGAAGATCTCGACCGGGACCGTGAAGTCCTACTCCCACCGAGCCCTGGAGCGGCTGCGCGGGACGCTGGCGACCGCGCCCCCTGCCGGTGGTTGACCCCGCGGCCCTGCCCACTGAGTCAGGGCTGTCACTGGCCCGAGCAACCTCGAGCGTGACCTACGTCTCACCCGCTCGTTGGACAGGGCGGACTCGGGGGAGACGCACAGGCCCGGGTCCGGGACGTAGGTCGTCCCGGACCCGGGTGTCGGCGTACGCCGGAGCGCGTCAGCCCCGCCACACGTCCCGGTGCTCGTCGCCGGAGAGGTCCGCGTGGGTCCGCACCCACGAGTGCATCGCGATCGCGGCGGCGGCGCTGGCGTTGATCGAGCGGGTCGAGCCGAACTGCGCGATCGACAGCGTCCCGTCGCAGGCGGCGCGCGCCGAGGGGCTCAGCCCCGGCCCCTCCTGACCGAACAGGAAGCACACCCGCCGCGGCAGCGCGGCGCTCTCCAGCGGTTGCGACCCCGGCAGGTTGTCGATGCCGAGCAGCGCGACCCCCTGCTCGTGGAGGTACACCGCGAGGTCGTCGGGCGTGGGGTGGTGGCGCAGGTGCTGGTAGCGGTCGGTCACCATCGCGCCGCGCTTGTTCCACCGCCGGTTGCCGACGATGTGGACCTCGGCGGCCAGGAACGCGTTCGCGGTCCGCACCACGGTGCCGATGTTGAAGTCGTGCTTCCAGTTCTCGATCGCGACGTGGAAGTCGTGGCGGCGGGTGTCGAGGTCGGCCCGGATCGCCTCGACGGTCCAGTAGCGGTAGCGGTCCACGACGTTGCGCCTGTCGCCCTCGCGCAGCAGCTCCGCGTCGTACTCCTCCCCGGTGGGCCACTCGCCCTCCCACGGGCCGACCCCGACCTCGGGCGGGCCGTGCGGCATCGGGTCGTACGGCGCGCGTGGTTCCTGAGGAGGTTGCTCCGCAACCGTCTCGAAGGGCTCGTCGTCCATCTCAGGCCGCGGGAGGCAGCCGGTCGCTGCGGATCGAGCGCACCCGCGCGGTCACGAACCAGGCGATCCCGAGGATGACGAGCCCGATCACGACCTTCTGGAACGTGGAGGCGTAGGGCTCGACCCGCGGCCAGTTCTCGCCGAGGGTGTAGCCGGCGACGACGAAGATCGAGTTCCAGATCAGGCTGCCGGCGGTGGTGAGCAACAGGAAGACACCGACGTTCATCCGCTCGATGCCCGCCGGCACCGACACGAGGCTCCGGAAGATCGGGACCATCCGGCCGAAGAAGACGGCCTTCGTGCCGTGGCGGGCGAACCACGCCTCGGTGCGCTCGAGGTCCTCGGTCTTGACCAGGGGCAGCCGCTCCCAGATCCAGTACATCCGGTCGCGGCCGAACGCCGCGCCGATGTAGTACATCGCCAGCGCTCCGACGACCGACCCGAGCGTCGTCCAGAAGATCGCCTCGGTGAGCGTGAAGTCACCCCGGCTCGCGGTGAACCCCGCGAGCGGCAGGATGATCTCGCTCGGGATCGGCGGGAAGAGGTTCTCGATCGCGACGATCAGCCCCGCTCCCGGGCCGCCGAGCCGCTCCATCAGGTCGACCGCCCACCCGGAGATGCCGGTCAGGTCGTCGCCCGTGGGGTTGGTGGTGGAGAGGATCATGCGCGCACGGCGTCGAGCTGTGCCTTGGTCAGCACCGGGCGGACCTCGAGGCCGACATCGGCCAGCGGGTTCTCGTCGGCCGGGCTGCGGTCGATGGCGCACACGACGTGCTCCACCGTCGCGCCGTACTCCCGCAGCGCGCGGGTCGCGTCACGCACCGCGCCACCCGTCGTGATCACGTCCTCGACCAGGGTGACCCGCCTGCCGGAGACGTCGGGGCCCTCGGCGAGCTTGCAGGTGCCGTAGGTCTTGGCCTGCTTGCGCACGAACAGCGCCGGCAGCCCGGTGCGGGCGCTGAGCACGGTCGCGATCGGGATGCCGCCCATCTCCAGGCCGCCGAGCAGCTCTGTGCCGCTCGGGAGCAGGGGCTCCATCTGCGCGACGACGCGGGCCAACAGGGCGGGGTCGGCCTCGAAGAGGTACTTGTCGAAGTACTCGTGGCTCACCTGCCCCGAGCGGAGCGTGAACTCACCGGTGAGGCGGCACAGGGCGTCGACGTCCCTGGCCAGGTCGGGGTCGAGGTGGGTGTCGGCCATGGCTGCGAGGGTAGTGGCAGGCTGGGGGGCATGAGTCACATGGACCTGATGGCCGGCCCCCCGCCCACCCACCTCCCCGAGGACCCGGCCTCGACCGAGCTCGTCGAGGGCACCGCGCCCGCGGACGTCGTACGCCGCCACCCGGCCTCGCCGGTCGCCTGGGCGGCCCTGGCCGCGCTCGCCGCGGAGGAAGGGGCCGACGACGTGACGGTCTACGCCTACTCCCGCGTCGGCTACCACCGCTCGCTCGACATGCTGCGCCGCAACGGCTGGAAGGGCCACGGCCCGGTGCCGTGGTCGCACGAGCCCAACCGCGGCTTCCTGCGCTGCCTGGCGCTGCTCGCCCTCGCCGCCCTCGCCATCGGCGAGACCGACGAGGCGGACCGCTGCGCCACCTTCCTGCGCGACTCGTCCCCCGAGGCCGCGACCGAGCTGCTGCCGGGTGCTGCTGGCTAACGTGATCGCGCCCTCGCTTGAGTCCCGTTGCAGCGGGACCCAAGCGCGGGGAACGGCACGTTAGCCAAGGACCCACCCCCACCCGGGCCACTTCTCGTCCCCAGCCCCGACCCCTGCGGCCCTCTCCACCGGGTGCTCCGGTCCGGGTCGTTCCGGCCACCCGGAGCGGCCAGCCTCGGGGGATGGAATCACGGATGCGGGCGGCGGTGGTCGCAGGCCACGGCGTCGTCACGGCCCAGCGCCTGCGTGAGCTCGGCATCGAGGAGCGACAGCTGCAGCGCTGGGTCCGCACCGGCGTGCTCGTGCGGCTCCGGCGCGGTGTCTACACGACCGGGGACCTCTGGTCCGGGTGGGACGAGTTCCACGGCCGGCCCCTCGCCCGGATCCGGGCGGCGCACCTCACCCTGACGGTGGACCACGCCTTCAGCCACGACTCGGCAGGGGTCGTACGCCGCCTGCGACTGCTCCGGCCCCAGGACTCGGCCATCCACATCAATCGGCAGGACCTCCGGGGCCGCCGCACTCGCTACGGCATCGAGCACCACGGTGCGGAGGTCGACCCGTCGCGGGTCCAGGTCGTCGACGGGGTGCCGGTCCTCGACACGCCGCGCACGGTCATCGACCTCGCTCGTGAGCACGGCTACCTCGCCGGCCTGGTGGCCGCCGACGGCGCGTTGGCCGACGGCCTGCCTCGCGAGGAGCTGGAGCGGGCGCTGGCGGAGGTGCGTGGCTGGCCGTTCAGCCTCACGGTGCGAGCGGTGGTGGAGGACGCCGACGACGGTGCCGAGTCGGCGGGCGAGACCCTCTCCCGCGACCTGGTCGCCACCACCTTGGGAGTGAGGCCCGAGACCCAGTTCCCGGTGCTGACGCGCAGAGGAGTGAGGTGGGCAGACCTGCGGGTGGGGCGTCACCTGTTCGAGTTCGACGGCCGGATCAAGTACCGCTCGGTCCGCGATGGCGGGGTTGCCGACCGCGAGCTCGAGGAGATCCTGTGGGAGGAACGTCGCCGGGGCGTCGAGGTGACCGACGAGGCGTTCGGCCTGACGCGCCTGGTCTACGCCGACCATGTCGAGCCGGCTCGCGCCTCGGCGGAGGAGCGGATCCGCCGCGAGCACGCAGACGCGACACGACGCTTCGGCACCGAGCTCACAGCCGAGCAGGCGGCGGTGGCGGCCCGGCTGCGTCGGCTGCGTGCGGCGAGGCGGGGAATGACTGGCTAACGTGCCCTCAGCGTCACTCGGGTCCCGCTGCAACGGGACTGGAGTGCCGCCGACGGCACGTTAGCCACGCGACACAGCGACGGGTCAGCCGCCGAGCAGGGAACGCACCCGGTCGGCGCCGAGCGACACGATCAGCGTCGGCAGCCGCGGACCGCGCTCGGCGTCGACGAGCAGGTGGTAGAGCAGCCGGAAGAACTCCTTCTGGTCCGCCTTCACCTCGTCGGTCGGCTTGTCGTCGAGACCGAGGCCCCGCGTCAGCTTGGGCACGCCGTAGACGAGTGCCGTCACCTCGTCGAGGTGGAGGTCGGCGCCGGCGGGCAGCCCCTGCAGCAGCAGCGAGAGCCACTCCGACTCCTGCGGCCCCAGCGAGGCGAGCGCGACCGCATCGGCGGAGGAGCGCACGGTCGTGCGCTCCGAGGACGGCACGAACTCCGCGGTCCACTGCATCGCCTTGGTCAGCCGCGGCTCGAGGTCGGCGACCGAGGAGTGCTCGATGCCGAGGTCGCCGACGATCCGGCTGATCAGGTCGGGGGAGCCGGCCGTGACGTCCGCGACGGAGGAGAGGGTCCGGAACGGCACCGTCACCGGCGAGATCGGCAGCGTCCCGGCGTCGGCGGTGGACGAGGCGCGCTCCCACGCGAGCACCGCGCCGTCGCGCTTGCCGGACGCCGCCTTGCGGGCGAGCGCGTCCCACTCGTCGTAGAGCCGCACGACCTCGGGACCGAAGTCGATGTCGAACGTCTGCTTGGGGTTGCGGCGCACGTAGAGCCACCGCAGGATCGGCGCCTCGAGCACGCGCAGCGCGTCGGAGGCGGTCGGGGCGCCGCCGGCCGAGGAGGACATCTTCTGGGTTCCGGCGAAACCGACGAAGCCGTAGCCGAACCAGGCCGGGCGCGGCATGTCGAAGATCTTCTCGACCAGCTCGTGGCCGACGGTGAACGACGAGCCGGGGGTCGCGTGGTCCATGCCGGCGGGCTCGAAGTCGACGTGCTCGAAGGCCCAGCGCATCGGCCAGTCGACCTTCCACACCAGCTTGCCCTCGTCCTGGGTGGCGAGGTTGGTCGTCCCCGAGAAGCCGCAGGAGGAGCAGGTGTAGGCGAGGTCGGTGCTCTCCTCGTCGTACGACGCGGGCGTGGTCGTGTCGCGCCCGCACTGCCGGCAGTAGGCCTTGAACGGGAAGCGGGCCAGGTCGTCCACGGAGGACGCGTCGTCGACGTCGACCTGCTTGGTCCGGTGACGGGCGAGGACCGCCTCGATGTCGTCGCGGTGGCGGACCGACCGCAGGATCTCCTCGCGATAGACCCCGGCGGCGTACCGCTCGGTCTGCGAGACCTCCTCCATGTCGACGCCGAGCTCGTGCAGCGCGTCGCGCAGCGGCGCCTTGAAGTGCTCGGCCCACGACGGGTGGCAGTCCCACGGGTCGGGGACAGCGCTCAGCGGGCGCCCGATGTGGTCCGCCCACGACGGGTCGACCCCGGCCGGCACCTTGCGGAAGCGGTCGTAGTCGTCCCACACGTGCAGGTGGCGCACCGGCAGCCCGCGTCGCCGCAGCTCGTCGGCGACGAAGTGGACGGTGAGGAACTCGCGCAGGTTGCCGAGGTGGACCGGGCCCGACGGGGAGGCACCTGACGAGCAGGTGATCGTCTCGCCCTCGCGGGCGTGCCGGAGGGCGTCGTCGGCGGCCCGGGTGACCCAGTCGGTCGGGGGGCCCTGCTGGCCACGTGCCATGGGGAGGTCGCTCCTGGTGCGGGACGGTGCTGAACGAGTGCTGGACGAGTGCTGGACGAGTGCTGGACGGGTGCTGGACGTGGTTGAACGCTACCGCCGCCCGGGACTGGGAAGGGCCCCGGCTCGTCGCCCATGGTCCGACGCCGGGGCCCTCGCCCGGGCCGCGGGTGCCACGACCAGTCACATTCCCCCGCGAAGTGACTGGAGACGCCCACGTCTCCAGGGCCGAGTGTCGCATCCCCGGGGCGCTCGTGCCGCCTGCCTGCTCGCAGGCTCGCCGTCAGGCCTCGGGCAGCAGCATGGAGTACGCCGACGGCACCACGTGCCACGACCGCCGGCGCTCGGGCCCGGAGATCTCCCCGTCGGCCGAGCAGTAGAAGCTCTCGCCGGACACGGTGACCTCCTTCGCGCGCAGGTAGATGACGTCGTCGCGCTCGTGGTGGGTGCCCCGGGCGACCTGCACGCCGTAGGCGAGCTTGGCGCCCACGCTGACCGACCGGGAGATCATCACGTCGACCGTGCCGTTCTCCGGGTCGGCCTCCGGCGTCAGCTCGGCACCCCCGCCGACGCTGGTGCCGTTGCCGATCGCGACCATCAGCACCGGGTCGTCCACGTCGACGACGACGTGGCCGTCGACCTCGATCCGCAGCCGCATCTGCGGCGGCAGGAACGCCGCCTGCAGCGCGCCGATCGGGTAGCCGAGCTTGCCGAGGTTGACCTTGCCGACGCCGACCGAGCCGAGCCGCTTCTTCCAGCGGTGGCCTCGACGGCTGGCCTGGGCGCTGGCACCGACGTGCACGTTGTTCACCACGATGCCGCCGAGCTCGTCGACCAGCATGTCGACGGGCCGCACCTCGCCCTGGAGCAGCAGCCGGGCTGCCGCCTCCGGGTCGAGCGGGATGTCCATGCAGCGCGCGAAGTCGTTGCCGGTGCCGAGGGGGAGCAGTCCGAGCACGCTGTCGGACAGGTCGTGGCGGCGGTGCAGCGCGGCCACGACGGCGTGCAGGCTGCCGTCGCCGCCGGCGACCACGATCCGCCGCGAACCGGCACGGTGGAGCACGCCGTCGAGCTCCCCGGGGTTGGACGTCGCGACGACCTCGACGGAGCACTCACCGTCGAGCACGTCGAGCGCGCGCTGCAGGTTCTCCTCGTCGGACGTCCCGGCGCCTTCGTTGGTGATCACCAGGCATGAGTCCACGGGCTGAACGGTAGTCCACGCCCGGGTGGCGTCGTACCGGCTTTGGTAGCCTCGGGTCGCAAGAGCCCCGCGGCGGTTGCCTGCCGCCGGGGCTCCTGCTTTTCCCAGCACCCCGAACGCGGAAGGCAGGCCCGGATGCCGGCCATCATCATCCTCGGTGCCCAGTGGGGCGACGAGGGCAAGGGCAAGGCGACCGACCTGCTCGCCACCACCGAGACCATCGACTTCGTCGTGCGCACCAGCGGCGGGCACAACGCGGGTCACACCATCGTCGTCGACGGCGAGAAGTACGCCACCCACCTGCTGCCCTCCGGCATCCTCACGCCCGGCGCCACCTCGGTGATCGGCAACGGTGTCGTGGTCTCGCCGGAGGCGCTCTTCCGCGAGCTCGACGGACTGATCGCGCGCGGCGTCGACGGGGTCGAGGAGCGGCTCGTGGTCTCGGCCAACGCCCACGTCATCGCGCCGTACCACGTGACCGTCGACAAGGTCACCGAGCGCTTCCTGGGCAAGAACAAGATCGGCACCACCGGTCGCGGCATCGGTCCGGCGTACGCCGACAAGGTCAACCGGCTCGGCATCCGGATCGCCGACCTCTTCGACGAGAAGATCCTGCACGACAAGGTCGAGGGCGCGCTGGACCTGAAGAACCAGGTGCTCGCCAAGGTCTACAACCGACGCGCGGTCGACGTCGACGCGGTCGTCGAGGAGCTCCTGTCGTACGCCGAACGGCTGCGGCCGATGGTCCGCGACACGACCCTGATGCTCAACAACGCGCTCGACGCCGGCGAGACGGTGCTCTTCGAGGGCGCCCAGGCCACGATGCTCGACGTCGACCACGGCACCTACCCGTTCGTGACGTCCTCCTCGCCGGTCGCCGGCGGGGTCAGCGCCGGCTCCGGGGTCGGCCCCACCCGCATCGACCGCGTCATCGGCGTGATCAAGGCCTACACGACCCGCGTCGGCTCCGGGCCCTTCCCGACCGAGCTGTTCGACGCCGACGGCGAGAAGCTGTGGAAGGTCGGTGGCGAGGTCGGCGTCTCGACCGGTCGCGACCGGCGCTGCGGCTGGTACGACGCGGTCGTCGCCCGCTACGCCACCCGCGTCAACGGCCTCACCGACCTCTTCCTCACCAAGCTCGACGTGCTGTCGAGCTGGGAGCGGGTGCCGGTGTGCGTCGCCTACGACGTCGACGGCGTGCGCCAGGACGAGATGCCGATGACGCAGACCGAGTTCCACCACGCCAAGCCGATCTACGAGTACCTCGACGGCTGGTGGGAGGACATCTCCGGCTGTCGCACGTTCGATGAGCTGCCGCGCAACGCGCAGAGGTACGTCGAGGCTCTCGAGGAGATGTCCGGCACCCGGATCTGGGGCGTCGGCGTCGGCCCCAGCCGCGAGCAGACCCTCGTCGTCCACGACGACTGAGGAGCCCGCTCAGGCGGTCGCGCGCCGGACCAGCGACGTGGGGATGATCAGCCGGTGGGGCCCCCCGGTCTCGCGGCCGTCGATGCGGTCGAGCAGCAGCCGCGTCGCGCGCTCGGCCATCTCGCCGATCGGGTTGCGCATGGTCGTCAGGGGCGGGTCGGTGGTCTCCGCCACGCCGAGGTCGTCGCGGCGGTGGGAGACGACCTGGCCACGGTGCCGCTCGTGGGGGGGAAGAAGTGGGAGCGCTTCCACGTCGTGCCCGGTCGGGCGTCGGTGGGTCCGGAGGGCCACTAGGCTGGCGGCCCGTGAAGACCCTCGTCATCGGCTCCGGCGGCCGCGAGCACGCGCTCGCCCGCGCCCTGTCCCTGGACCCCGGCGTCACCGAGGTGCACGCGGCCCCCGGCAACCCGGGGATCGCCGCCGTCGCGACGCTGCACGACGTCGACCCGATGGACGGCGAGGCGGTGGCCGCGCTGGCGGTCGACCTGGGGGTCGACCTGGTGGTCGTGGGACCCGAGGCGCCGCTGGTCGCCGGGGTCGCCGACGCCGTGCGCGCCCGGGGGATCGCCTGCTTCGGACCGAGCCGCGAGGCCGCCGTGCTCGAGGGCTCGAAGGCGTTCGCCAAGGAGGTGATGACCGCGGCCAGCGTCCCCACCGCCGCCGCCCGGGTCTGCACCACCCGCGAGCAGGCCGAGGCCGCGCTCGACGAGCTCGGCGCGCCGTACGTCGTCAAGGAGGACGGCCTCGCGGCCGGCAAGGGCGTCGTGGTGACCGACGACCGCGCGGCCGCGCTCGCCCATGCCGTCGCCTGCGACCAGGTCGTGGTCGAGGAGTTCCTCGACGGACCCGAGGTGTCGCTGTTCGCGCTCTGCAGCTGGAACGAGACCGACGGCGCCACCGTCGTCCCGCTGCAGCCGGCCCAGGACTTCAAGCGGATCTTCGACGGGGACGAGGGCCCCAACACCGGGGGGATGGGCGCCTACACACCTCTCCCGTGGGCGCCCGCCGACCTCGTCGCCGAGGTCGAGCGCGACGTGCTGCAGCCGACCGTGGACGAGATGGCGCGGCGCGGCACCCCCTTCGAGGGCCTGCTGTACGCCGGCCTGGCGCTCACCACCCGCGGCGTGAGGGTCGTGGAGTTCAACGCCCGCTTCGGCGACCCGGAGACCCAGCCGCTGCTGGCCCTCCTCGACAGCCCGCTCTCGCCGCTGCTCCTCGCCGCAGCGACCGGCGGGCTGGCCGACGTCGAGCGACCGCGGTGGAAGCCGGGCAGCGCGGTCGCGGTCGTGATGGCCAGCGCCGGCTATCCCACGTCGTCCTCCTCGGGCGACGTCATCACCGGCACGGGTGCCGCCGAGTCGCTCCCCGACGTCCACGTCATCCACGCCGGCACCGCCCTGGCCGGCGACGACCTCGTGACCGCCGGGGGCCGGGTGCTCGCCGTCGTCGCGACCGGGTCCGACCTCACGACCGCGCGGTCCGCGGCGTACGACGGGGTCGCGGCGATCTCCTTCGACGGCGCCCAGCACCGCACCGACATCGCCGCGGGACGCTGACCGCCCGCTCCGTGGGAGAATCTCTGCCGTGACCGTCCCCAACGTCCTGGCCACCCGTTACGCCGCCGACGACCTGGTCGCCATCTGGTCCCCCGAGCACAAGATCGTGCTCGAGCGGCAGCTGTGGATCGCGGTCCTGCGTGCCCAGCGTGACCTCGGCGTCGACGTCCCCGACGGGGTCGTGGAGGCCTACGAGGAGGTCGTCGAGAAGGTCGACCTCGACTCGATCGCCGCCCGCGAGCGGGTCACGCGCCACGACGTGAAGGCCCGGATCGAGGAGTTCTGCGCGCTGGCGGGGCACGAGCACATCCACAAGGGCATGACGTCGCGCGACCTGACGGAGAACGTCGAGCAGCTGCAGGTGCGCCAGTCGCTCGAGCTGCTGCGCGACCGCGCCGTCGCCACCCTCGCCCGGCTCGCCCGGCTCGCGAGCGAGCACGAGACCACCGTCATGGCCGGTCGCTCCCACAACGTCGCCGCCCAGGCGACCACCCTCGGCAAGCGCTTCGCGACGATCGCCGACGAGCTGCTCGTCGCCGTCGAGCGCGTCGAGGAGCTGCTCGCGCGCTACCCCCTGCGCGGGATCAAGGGCCCGATGGGCACCGCCCAGGACATGCTCGACCTGCTCGACGGCGACGCGACCCGGCTCGCCGACCTCGAGCAGCGGGTCGCCGCCCACCTCGGCTTCGAGCGGGTGCTGACCAGCGTCGGCCAGGTCTATCCCCGCAGCCTCGACTTCGACGTGCTCTCCGCCGTCGTCCAGCTGGTCGCCGCTCCCTCCAACCTCGCCACCACGATCCGGCTGATGGCCGGCCTCGAGCTGGTGACCGAGGGCTTCGTCGAGGGCCAGGTCGGCTCCAGCGCGATGCCCCACAAGATGAACACCCGCTCCTGCGAGCGGGTCAACGGGCTCGCCGTCATCACCCGCGGCTACCTCTCGATGGTCGGCGAGCTCGCCGGCGACCAGTGGAACGAGGGAGACGTCTCCTGCTCCGTCGTACGCCGGGTGGCGCTGCCGGACGCGTTCTTCGCCGCCGACGGGCTGTTCCAGACCTTCCTCACCGTGCTGGACGAGTTCGGTGCGTTCCCGGCCGTCATCCAGCGCGAGCTCGACCGTTACCTCCCGTTCCTGGCCACCACGAAGGTGCTGATGGCCTCCGTCCGCCGCGGCGTCGGCCGCGAGGTCGGGCACGAGGCGATCAAGCAGGCGGCCGTCGGGGTCGCCCTCGCCATGCGTCAGGGCCAGGCCGAGAACGACGTCTTCGACCGGCTCGCCGCCGACGACCGGCTCGGCCTGACGCGGGAGGACATCGATCGCCTCGTCGCCGACCCGATCGAGTTCACCGGCGCCGCCGTCGCCCAGACCCAGGCGGTCGTCCGGACCGTCGAGGCCCTCGCAGCCCGGCACCCCGCCGCCGCGGCGTACACCCCCGGCGCCATCCTCTGACCCCCCGCTCTTGGCGCCTCGGCGGGATAGTCCCTACCGAATCAGTCGTCCGCTACGGCGGGTCGCGACAGTCTCGTTAGGGACTATCGACGCGAACGGCAGCCACCGCGTCGTGGCGGGCGGACCGGACGGCCACGAGCATGGCGACCGAGAGCACCAGGAGGGCGGCGACGAGGGCGGAGCGGGCCGCGACCGGGGCCGAGGTGAGGCCGAGCGCGAACTGGTAGACGGTCATCAGCAGCGCGGCGCCGAGGGCGGAGCCGATCCGCTGCCCGGTCTGCAGGGCGCCACCGGCCGCACCCCCCATGGCCGGGGGTACGTCGGCCAGGGTGAGCGTGAAGTTCGGGGAGATCACGCCGCCGCCACCGACGCCGGCGAGGAACAGCGCCGGCGCGAGCGTCCACCAGAGGTCGCCGGTGTCCGCCACGACCAGCACCGCCGCGAGCGCGGTGCCGGCCATCATCACGCCCAGCGAGAGCAGCGTGATCCGTCGGCCGAGCCGGCTGACCAGCCGCCCCGCGACCAGCGACGTCGACGCGGCGCCGATCGCGAAGGGGGTCACCAGCAGCGCGGTGTCGAGCGCCGAGAGGTCGAGCCCCTCCTGCAGGTGCACCGACAGCACGAGGAAGATCCCCGTGAAGCCGGTGAAGTAGAGCGTGCCGACCGCCAGCCCGTCGGCGTACCCCGGGAGCCGCCGCAGCAGCGAGACGTCGAGCAGCGGGGGACGGGCGCGCGCGACCGTGCGCCGCTCCCAGTGCACGAACCCCCACCCGAGCGGGAGTACGCCGAGCAGCAGCACCAGCGGCAGCAGTGCGCCGGACTCCACGCTGACCAGCGGGTAGAGCACGGCCAGCACGGTGAGCCCGAGCAGCGCTGCGCCGACCACGTCGATCCGGGGGTCACCACCACCCGGGTCGGCCGGGACGAGCCGCCGGATCAGCACCAGCGCCACCAGCCCGATCGGCACGTTGACGAGGAACAGCCACCGCCAGCCCTGCTCCTCGCCGACCAGCGCGATGATCGCCCCGCCGATCAGCGGGCCGGTGGCGGAGGCCAGCGAGACCGTGAAGCCGAAGAGCCCGAAGGCCCGGCCGCGCTCGGCGCCGCTGAAGTACTGCTGGATCAGCCCGGAGTTCTGCGGCGTCAGCAGGCCCGCGCTCGCGCCCTGCGCCAGCCGTGCGGCCACGATCCACGCCGGCCCCTGGGCGAGCCCGACCGCCGCGCTGGCGAGCACGAAGCCGACCAGCCCGATCGTCATCATCCGACGCCGGCCGTGGGCGTCGCCCAGCCGGCCGCCCGCGACGAGGGTCAGCCCGAAGGCGAGCGCGTAGCCCGACACCACCCACTGCACCGTGCCCGCGCTCGTGTCGAGGCCGGAGCGGATCGAGGGGATCGCGACGTTCACGATCGTGACGTCGAGCAGCGACATGAAGCCGATGAGGAGGCTGACCGACAGGATCCGCCACCGGCGCGGGTCCGGCTGCTCGCTCATCAGGGGCCAGCCTCTCACTACAATCCACACGTGGCCGTCGACGTGCACGTGGAGACCGTGGTCCGGCGACCGGTCGCCGTGGTGGCGGCGTACGCCGGGGACCCGACGAACGCGCCGCAGTGGTACTCCAACATCCGCTCGGTCGACTGGCGGACCGAGCCGCCGGTCCGGGTGGGCTCGCGGATGGACTTCGTCGCCCACTTCCTCGGTCGCCGGCTCGCCTACACCTACGAGGTCGTGGAGCTGCTCGCCGGCGAGCGGCTGGTGATGCGCACCGCGGACGGCCCGTTCCCGATGGAGACGACGTACACCTGGCAGCCGGTGGGCGAGGGAGCCACCCGGATGACGCTGCGCAACCGGGGGGAGCCGAGCGGCTTCGCCGGCCTCGCGGCGCCGGTGATGGAGCGTGCGATGCGCCGCGCCACCACCCGGGACCTGGCGCGGCTCAAGGAGTTCCTGGAGTCCCACTAGGCTGACGTCGTGACTCCCGAGCACCTCCACTCCGGCAAGGTGAGAGATCTCTACGCGCTGTCGGACGGCCCCGACGGGCGGCTGCTGATGGTCGCGAGCGACCGGATCAGCGCCTTCGACTTCGTCCTCGACACGCTCATCCCCGACAAGGGCGAGATCCTCACCCGGATGTCGCTCTGGTGGTTCGACCGGCTCGCCGACCTGGTGCCGCACCACGTGGTGTCGACCGACGTGCCCGAGGAGCTCCGCGGCCGGGCCGTGGTCTGCGAGCGGCTCGAGATGTTCCCCGTCGAGTGCGTCGTGCGCGGCTACCTCACCGGCTCCGGCCTGCTGGACTACACCGCGACCGGCGAGGTCTGCGGCATCGCGCTGCCCGACGGCCTCGTCGACGGCGACCGGCTCCCCGAGCCGATCTTCACCCCCGCCACGAAGGCCGCGATCGGCGACCACGACGAGAACGTGTCGTACGCCGAGGTGGAGACGACGGTCGGTCCGGAGACGGCCGCGGAGCTGCGTCGGCTGACGCTCGCGGTCTACGGCCGGGCCGAGCAGATGGCCCGCGAGCGCGGCATCATCCTGGCCGACACCAAGCTCGAGTTCGGCCGTCGCGCCGACGGCACCATCGTGCTGGCCGACGAGGTGCTCACCCCCGACTCCTCGCGGTTCTGGCCGGCCGACCAGTGGCAGCCGGGCCGTTCGCAGCCGTCCTACGACAAGCAGATCGTGCGCGACTGGCTGCTGTCCGAGGCATCGGGCTGGGACCGGGACGCCGGCGGACCGCCGCCGCCGTTGCCGCGCGAGGTCGTCGACCGGACTCGGCAGCGCTACGTCGAGGCCTACGAGCTGCTGACCGGGGAGTCGTTCTGACCACCGTCGACTTCACGACGCGCGTCGACCTCGCCCACCCGCCGGAGCAGGTCTTCCGCTACCTCGCCGACCCCCGCAACCGGCCGGAGTGGCAGTCCTCGCTGCTCTCCGTGAAGCTGCACGACCGGGGCGAGCCGCACGTCGGCATGACCTGGCGCGACCACACCATGGCCGGCGTACGCCCGACGATGCGGATCACCGAGCTGGTGCCCTACCGGCTGTGGACCGAGGTGGGGACCTGGCACGGCATCACGGCGACGCTCGCGCTCCACTTCACCGCCATCGGCTCGGGCACCCGGGTCCACGGCGAGGGGTCGCTGACCGGGAGCGGCCTCTGGTCGGTGCCGGTACGGGTGGCCGGGCGACTCGCCGGACCCGCGATCGGCCACGACCTCGCCCGCGCGGGCGACATCCTGACCCGCTCCCCGCGCTGAGGTGCGCGCCCGCCGACCGGCCAGCGGTGTGAGCAGCACCCTGTTGCGTCCACCACACCTCCCCTAGGGTCGGGTCATGTCTCTCAACCTCGCGTCCCTGCTCGAGATCTCCGCCCAGCAGTACGGCGACCGCGAGGCGGTCGTGCTGGGGGACACCCGGCTCACCTACACCCAGGTGAACGGCGCGGCCAACCAGGTCGCGAACCTCCTCGTCGAGCGCGGCATCCGCCCCGGCGACAAGGTCGCCCTCAGCTGCCCGAACCTGCCCTACTTCCCGATCGTCTACTACGGCATCCTCAAGGCCGGTGCGACGGTCGTCCCGCTCAACGTGCTGCTCAAGGGCCGCGAGGTGGCCTACCACCTCGCCGACTCGGACGCGAAGGCCTTCTTCTGCTTCCAGGGGACCGACGAGCTGCCCATCGGCAAGGCGGGCCACGAGGGCTTCGAGCAGACCGAGGGCTGCGAGGACTTCTTCATGATCACCGTCGACCCGGCCGCCGACTCCCCGATCGAGGGCACCGAGACGCTGGGCGCCGGGATGGCCGACCAGCCGCCGACCTTCGACACCGTCGCGACCGACGCCGACGACACGGCGGTCATCCTCTACACCTCCGGCACCACCGGCAAGCCCAAGGGCGCCGAGCTGATGCACCGCAACATGCACTCCAACGCGCTCACCGGCGAGGCGCTCTTCGGCGCCGACGCGAGCCGGCCCGACACCTACCTGTGCGTGCTGCCGCTCTTCCACTCGTTCGGCCAGACCGTGATCATGAACGGTGGCTTCGCCTACGGCGGCACCGTCGTGATGCTGCCCCGCTTCGAGGCCGACCCGGCGCTGAAGACGATGGCGAAGGAGGGTGTGACCTTCTTCGCGGGCGTCCCGACGATGTACTGGGGCCTGCTCGGCGCGCTCGACGACTCCGGGGTCGACGTCAAGGAGCTGGCGGCCAACCTGCGGGTTGCGGCGGCCGGCGGCTCCGCGCTGCCGATCGAGGTCCACAAGGGCTTCGAGAAGCGATTCGGCGTCAGCATCCTCGAGGGCTACGGCCTCTCGGAGACGTCGCCGGTCGCGAGCTTCTCGCCGCTGGGGCAGGACGTGCGCGTCGGCTCGATCGGCACGCCGATCCCCGACGTCGAGATGAAGCTGATCAACCCCGACTGGAGCGAGGTCGAGGACGGTCCCGACGCGGTCGGCGAGATCGCGATCAAGGGCCCCAACATCATGAAGGGCTACCACGGCCGCCCCGAGGCGACCGAGGAGTCGATCCGCGACGGCTGGTTCCGCTCCGGTGACCTCGGCAAGCGCGACGAGGACGGCTGGTACTACATCGTCGACCGCTCCAAGGACATGATCATCCGCGGCGGCTTCAACGTGTACCCCCGCGAGATCGAGGAGGTGCTCATGGAGCACCCGGCCGTCTCGCTGGCCGCGGTCATCGGCGTACCCCACGAGAGCCACGGCGAGGAGATCAAGGCCGTGATCATCAAGGAGAAGGGTCACGACGACGTCACCGAGGAGGACCTCGTGGCGTGGGGCAAGGAGCAGTTCGCGGCCTACAAGTACCCCCGCACCGTCCAGTTCGTCGACGACCTGCCGATGACCGCCACCGGCAAGATCCTCAAGCGCGAGCTGTCCTGATGGGTCGCACCCTCGGCCTGGTGGTCGCGGTCGTGATGATCCTGGTCGGCGGGCTGTGGACCTTCCAGGGACTGGGGTACGTCGAGGGCAGCTCGATGACCGGCTCCGACACGTGGGCGATCATCGGCCCGATCGTCGCGGGCCTCGGCGTCGCGCTCGCGGTCACGACGGCCCGGGGCTCCCGCACCCGCTGACCGGTCACTCCCGGACCAGCCCCACGGAGGCGGATCCGGACGTACGATGCCGCCATGACGCGCGCTCGGATCGTCGCCCCCCTCGCCACCCTCGCCCTCGCGGTCGGCCTGCTCGCGCCGACCGGGACCGCCCAGGCGGACCCGCTGCCGGACCCGCCGCCGCTCGCGGTCCCGACGATCGAGTGGGGACCGTGCCAGGGCTACGACGCCCCGGCTGAGTGCGCGACGGTCCCGGTCCCGCTCGACTACGACGAGCCCGAGGGGGAGACGGTCGCCCTCGACCTGCTGCGCGTCGCGGCCACCGGCACGACCCGAGCGAGCGGCTCGGCACGCTGTTCGTCAACCCCGGAGGGCCGGGTGGCCCCTCGCGCGACTTCGCCGCCCAGTTCGGCGCGTTCGTCCCGGCCGAGGTGTCCGCGGCGTACGACGTCGTCGGCATCGACCCGCGCGGGGTCGGCCCGAGCGCCCCCATGGAGTGCACCAAGCCGGGCCGCAAGCCGGCGTACCCGTGGAGCAGCTTCCCGACCACCGGCAAGCAGGTCGACGAGCGGATCGCCTACGACTCCTGGGTCCGGGAAGCCTGCACGAGGCGGCCCGGCGCCGATCGTGAACCACATGACCACCGCCGACACCGCCCGCGACATGGACCTGGTCCGCGCAGGCGGTCGGTGACGCCGAGCTGAACTACTACGGCATCTCCTACGGCACCCAGCTCGGCTCGACGTACGCCGCGATGTTCCCCGAGACCGTCGGCCGGATGATCCTCGACGGGGTCCTCGACCCGGAGGAGTGGACGACCGGCCACGGCGACGGGAGGACCCGGCCGTTCTCCGAGCGGCTCGAGAGCGGGTACGGCGCGTGGCAGTCGCTGACCGCCGCCTTTGCGGAGTGCGACCGGGTCGGCAAGCGGCGCTGTGTCCTCGCCGGAGACGCCTCGCAGGCCTGGAACGAGATCATCGAGCGGTTGCGCAAGAAGCCCTTCGGCAGGGGCGGCAACCGGGTGACCTACGACCAGGTCGTGGGCTCCACGTTGGGCTACCTCTACTCCGCCGAGGGGCTGCCGTGGCTGATGCGGGAGATCAAGGGCCTGCACCGCGCGATGTTCGGCAAGGGCGCGCTGCGCGCCGCCGCCTGGCGCCCGATGGCGGTCCGCCGCCGGATCGGCGACGGCCCCGTGCTCCCCGGTCCCTACGCGTTCGGCCGGGTCAGCGACGCCTTCGCCGGCGTTGCGTGCGCCGACTCCGACAACCCGACCGGCCCCCGGGCGTGGGTGAAGGCGGGCAACCGCGCCGACCGGCTCTCGCCGTGGTTCGGCAAGCTCTGGACCTGGGCCTCCAGCCCGTGCGCCGGCTGGCCCGCGGTGACGAAGGAGGACCGGTTCGCCGGACCCTTCGCCACCACGGACATCAACCCGGTGCTCGTCGTCGGCAACACCTACGACCCCGCGACCCCGCTGCACGGCGCCCGCGCCGTCAACCGGCTGCATCGACGAACTCCCGGCTGCTGGTGATGGACGGGTGGGGCCACGGCGCCCTCGGGACCGGGCCCTGCACCGACGCGGCGTACCGCGACTACCTCGTCGACGGCACGCTCCCGGCGCCGGGCACGGTCTGCAAGCCCGGCAGCCAGCTGTTCCCCGGCTGAACCGGCCCCGGGCGCGACCGTAGGATGGGGCGCGTCCCGCCCGCCCCATCCCAGGAGTAGCGCCGTGGCCCGTGTCGTCGTCGACGTCATGCCCAAGCCGGAGATCCTCGACCCCCAGGGCAAGGCCGTGCTCGGCGCGCTGCCCCGCCTCGGCTTCGAGGGGGTGAGCGACGTGCGCCAGGGCAAGCGGTTCGAGCTCGAGGTCGACGGCGAGATCACCGACGAGGTGCTCGCGCAGGTCGCCGAGATGGCGGGCACGCTGCTCTCCAACCCGGTGATCGAGAACTTCACCGTCCACGTCGACGAGCCGGTCGCCGGATGAGGGTCGGGGTCGTCACCTTCCCCGGCTCGCTCGACGACGTCGACGCGCAGCGCGCGGTCACGATCGGCGGCCACGAGGCGGTCGCACTGTGGCACGGCGACCACGACCTGCGCGGCGTCGACGCGGTGGTGCTGCCCGGCGGCTTCTCCTACGGCGACTACCTGCGCTGCGGCGCGATCAGCCGCTTCGCCCCGGTGATGACCGAGGTCGTCGACGCGGCGAGGGGTGGGATGCCGGTGCTCGGCATCTGCAACGGCTTCCAGATCCTCTGCGAGTCCCACCTGCTGCCCGGCGCGCTGATCCGCAACGACCACCGCCGCTTCGTCTGCCGCGACCAGCGGCTGCGGATCGAGAACGCGTCGACCGCGTGGACCTCGGCGTACGACGAGGGCGCGGAGGTGACGATCGTGCTCAAGAACGGCGAGGGAGGCTTCGTGGCCGACGAGCCGACGCTCGACCGGCTCGAGGGGGAGGGGCTGGTCGTGGCGCGCTACCTCGACGACAACCCGAACGGCTCGCTGCGCGACATCGCCGGCATCACCAACGAGGCCGGCAACGTCGTCGGCCTGATGCCCCACCCCGAGCACTCCGTCGAGGCGCTGACCGGCTCCGGCACCGACGGGCTCGGGTTCTTCACCTCGCTCGCCGCACGTGCCTTCGCCTCATGAGCCTGACTCCTCGCCTCTTCCGCACCGTCGCCGTCGCCGAGGCCTTCACCTGGGCCGGGCTACTGGCCGGGATGTTCCTCAAGTACGTCACCGGGACGACCGAGGTCGGCGTCCAGGTCTTCGGGATGCTGCACGGGATCGTGTTCATCGGCTACGTCCTGACCACCGTCGTGGTGGCCGTCGACCAGCGCTGGTCGCGCGGTCGCACCCTGCTCGGCCTGGTCAGCGCGATCCCGCCGTTCGCCACCCTGCTGTTCGAGCGGTACGCCGAACGCCGCGGGCTGCTCGCCGACCACTGGCGGCTGCGGTCGGAGCCTCCCGCCACCCCCGCCGAGCGGCTCGTCGGCTGGCTGGTGCGCCACCCCGCCCGTGGTGCCGCCACCGGCGTGCTCGGCGTCGTCGTACTCACCGGCGTCGCGCTGCTGGCGGGCCCGCCGGTCTGACTCGGGTCTGAGGGGGCGCGCCGTCGGTTTCCCCGCTCAGGCGGGGAAACCGTGACTTCGTCACGGAACCAATCCGGGCGAAGTCACCGACTCGCCGACGAAGTCCGCTCGCCGCACCGGCAGTACGCCGACCCTCAGCGACGACCCTTGCGCAGGGCCTTCCAGGTCCGCGGCACCACGATCCCGTTCGACGTGGCGCCCACGGTCGACTGGTAGGCGCGCACGGCCTGCTTCGTCTTGGCGTTGTAGACCCCGCTGATCCGGAGGTCGAGCGTCGCGCTGGCGGACTTGAGCGCCCGCTGCAGCCGGCGTACCTCCTCACCGGCGGAGCCGGTCTTCAGCACCGGCTTCGGCCCCGCGGCGTGCAGGCTCATCCAGTGCACCCGGCCCCACGTCCGGGTGGCGCGGAACCCTCGGCCGGTCTGCCAGGCGTTGGCAGCCGCGATCGTCTTCTCGTTGTAGGCGCCGTTGAGCTTGCCGCCGTAGAAACCCGCCTCCTTCAACAGGCACTGCAGTGCCGTCACCTGCGTGGTCGCCTCGGTGCCGGGCGCGAGCACCGGGTAGGTGCCGAGGTCGACCACCGTGTCCTTGCAGTGCGACACCGGCTTGGCCCAGGCCCCCTTGCCGAGGTCGAGCCAGTTGCTGTCGATGTTGATGGTGACGCCGCCCCAGGACTCGTTGTGGCCGCCGCGGTACTGCTTCATGCGGCCGCCGGGCAGCCACCCGTCGTCGCGGATGTAGTCCGTCCGGGTGTTGGCCTTGCCGTCCCACCGCGCGATCCAGATCGCGTCGGGCAGCGTGAACGCGTTCGGCCGCTTGACCCGCGCGTCGTCGAGCATCTTGATGCCCGAGCTGGCGCTGGAGTAGACGCCGGAGACGTAGTCGAGCGAGTGGAGCTTCACGGTGTACGCCGAGAGGAACGCCAGCGCCGACTCGCGGCAGTGGGTGTTGGTGACGTCGAAGCCCTCGAGGTCGTACCACAGCGTGCTGCGCTTGCTGATGCCCAGCGCGCGGGCGGCCTCCACGGTCTTGACGGCCTCGCGCCGCGCCTGGCGACGCGCCTTCGGGTAGCTGTCGTTCCGGCCGGGCTTGGTGCGGATCGTGGCGTCGTCGCCGTAGCGGGGGAAGCTCGGGTGGCAGGCGGCCTGCGGGCCGAGCGTGATCGGCAGCAGCCGCCAGCCCTTGCGGAGCTGGGTGGCGATCCACTTCGGCGTGAGGTTCGGTTGGCTGCGGCAGCCGCGGCTGTCGCCGGAGATGTAGATGCCGGCGGCCAGGAACGGCGACGTCCGCAGCCAGGTGTCCATCGCGGACTGGCTCGGGGCGACGCACTGGTCGAAGCCGTGACCGCGGAAGTTGCCGGGGGTGACCGGGTTGTCGGCGTACGCCGGGGCGGGGCCGACGAGGAGACCGGCGGTGGTCAGCAGGCCGGGAGGAGACCGGCGGTGAGGCGGCGCATGAGAGCTCCTGGGGGAAGGGGGCTGGCCGACCATAACCCCACCAGTCACACCAGCATCAGGGGTTCTCGTGAACTACAGATCTGTAGTTCACGAGCGTCCCATGACCACCTACCGGGGCGGGCGTCCTCGCAGGTCACCGGTAGATTGGCCGCGTGCTCGACACCGTCGCCGTCGCCGCCGAGGACCCCACCCACGAGCAGCCGTGGGCCGAGCTCGGGCTCAAGCCCGACGAGTACCAACGGATCCGCGAGATCCTCGGCCGCCGCCCCACCAGCAGCGAGCTCGCGATGTACTCCGTGATGTGGAGCGAGCACTGCTCCTACAAGTCCTCCAAGGTGCACCTCAAGCAGTTCTCCGAGATCCCCCAGGAGACGCCGGTCGGCAAGATGCTCGCCGGCATCGGCGAGAACGCCGGCGTGATCGACATCGGCCAGGGCTACGCCGTCACCTTCAAGGTCGAGTCGCACAACCACCCGTCGTACGTCGAGCCCTACCAGGGCGCGGCCACCGGCGTCGGCGGCATCGTCCGCGACATCCTCGCGATGGGCGCCCGCCCGGTCGCGGTGATGGACCCGCTGCGCTTCGGCCCGCTCGACGCCCCCGACACCCAGCGCGTGCTGCCGGGGATCGTCGCCGGCGTCGGCGGCTACGGCAACTGCCTCGGGCTGCCCAACATCGGCGGCGAGGCCGTCTTCGACAGCACCTACCTCGGCAACCCGCTCGTCAACGCCCTCTGCGTCGGCGTGCTGCGCCACGAGGACCTCCACCTCGCCAAGGCGACCGGCGCCGGCAACCGGGTCGTGCTGTACGGCGCGCGCACCGGCGGCGACGGCATCGGCGGCGTGAGCGTCCTGGCCTCCGAGACCTTCGACGCCGACGGGCCCGCCAAGCGCCCGGCCGTCCAGGTCGGCGACCCCTTCATGGAGAAGCTCCTCATCGAGTGCACGCTCGACCTCTTCGCGGCCGGCGTCGTCGCCGGCATCCAGGACCTCGGCGGCGCGGGCCTCTCGTGTGCCACCTCCGAGCTCGCGAGCGCGGGTGACGGCGGCATGCACGTCGAGCTCGACCTGGTCCCGCTGCGCGACTCCACGCTCGCGCCGGAGGAGATCCTGATGAGCGAGTCCCAGGAGCGGATGATGGCAGTCGTCGAGCCCGACGACCTCGCCGCGTTCCTGGAGATCTGCGAGCGGTGGGACGTCGAGGCCGTCGACATCGGCGAGGTCACCGACACCGGCCGGCTGGTCATCGACTGGCACGGCGAGCGGGTCGTCGACGTGCCTCCGCGCTCGGTCGCCCACGACGGACCGACCTACCACCGACCCTTCGCCCGCCCCGACGACCAGGACGCGCTGCAGGCACGACGTCGCCGAGGCGCTGCCGCGGCCGGCCACCGGCGCGGAGCTGCGCGAGACGGTGCTGCGCCTCGTCGCGAGCCCCAACCTCTGCGACAAGTCGTGGATCACCGACCAGTACGACCGCTACGTCCGCGGCAACACGGTGCTGTCGCAGCCCAGCGACTCCGGCATGGTCCGCATCGATGCGGAGACCAACCTCGGCGTCGCCGTCTCGACCGACTGCAACGGCCGCTTCGCGCGCCTCGACCCGTACGCCGGCGCGCAGCTGGCCCTCGCCGAGAGCTTCCGCAACGTCGCCACCGGCGGCGCCCGACCGCTCGCGGTCAGCGACTGCCTCAACTTCGGCTCGCCCGAGGACCCGGGCGTGATGTGGCAGTTCGCCGAGGCGTGCCGCGGGCTCAAGGACGGCTGCCTCGAGCTCGGCATCCCGGTCACCGGCGGCAACGTCAGCCTCTACAACCAGACCGGCGAGACCGCCATCCTGCCGACCCCGGTGGTCGCCGTGCTCGGCGTCGTCGAGGACGTCACCCGGCGCACCCCCACCGGCTTCCAGGCCGCACGGCGACGAGGTCTTCCTGCTCGGTGAGACCCGTGAGGAGCTGTCGGGCTCGGAGTGGGCCCACGTCGTCCACGGCCACCTCGGCGGGCGGCCGCCGCGGGTCGACCTGGCCGCCGAGCAGGCGCTGGCCACCCTCTTCGCCGACGGCCTCGGGCTGCTGACCAGCGCCCACGACCTCGCCGACGGTGGGCTCGCGCAGGCGCTCGTCGAGTCGTCGCTGCGCCACGACGTCGGCGTCACGGTCGAGCTCGCGGGCGACGCCTTCGTCGGGCTGTTCTCCGAGTCGGCCGCCCGGGCGGTCGTCACCGTCGCCCCGGGCGACGTCGCCGCGCTGACCGACCTCGCCGCCCGGCTCGGCGTACCCCTCACCCGGCTGGGGTCCACGGGCGGCGACGCGCTGGTCGTCGAGGGCGTCGTGGATGGCGCCCTGGACCTGCCGCTGGCCGAGCTGCGGCAGGCGTGGACAGCCACCCTGCCCGCGGCGCTGGGCTGACGGTGCATCGACGTGGCTTCCTCGTCGTCGCGCTGGGCGCCGCCGCCGCCGGTCCGCTCGCCGGGTGTGCCGCCGACCCGCCGGTGGTGCAGCGCCGCGTGAGCAAGCAGGCCGAGGTCGTGGCGTACGGCGACCACCCCGCCCAGTTCGGGGAGCTCACCCGTCCTGCCGGTGACCCGCGTGGCGTCGTGGTCGTGGTGCACGGCGGCTTCTGGAAGCCGGAGTACGGCATCGAGTACGCCCGGCCGCTGGTGCCGAGCCTGGTCGAGGACGGCTGGGCGGTGTGGGCGGTCGAGTACCGCCGAGGCACCGGCGCCGCCGACACGCTCGCCGACGTGCGCTCCGCGATCGACACCGTCGCCGACCTCCCCGTCGCCGCCGACACCGTGGTGGGCCTGGGCCACTCCGCCGGCGGGCACCTCGTCACGTGGGCGGCTTCGGGCGGCGGCCTCACCCACGTCGTGTCGCAGGCGGGCGTCCTCGACCTCCGGGCGGCGCACGACGCGGACCTGGGCGCCGGTGCCGTCGAGGCGTTCCTCGGCCACCCGCCGGGCCCCGACGACGCCGACGTCGACCCGGTGCAGCTGGTGCCTCTCGACGTCCCGGTCTGGTGCGTGCACGGCCGCGACGACGCGGTCGTCCCGCCGACCCAGTCGCAGTCCTACGTCGACGCCGCCCGCGCTGCCGGCGCCACCGCCGAGCTGGTCGAGGTCGAGGGGGACCACTTCGCCGTCGCCGACCCCGACGCCCCCGCCTGGGCGCGTCAGCGGGAGCTGCTCGCGTCGTTCTGAGGGGTGTGCTGGTTCCCCGGATATCCGGGGAACCAGCGAAATCGGAGTGCGGGTGCCCCCAGGAACCTCACAACTCGCTCAAGAACCCGCCGCGCGCGCTGAGCAGATTCAGGCGGCGTACGTCGGGGCAGCGAGCGACGCGGTCCCGTCGAGCACCGGCCAGTCCCGCGGTCGCGGCACGCTGCGACCGACCGCGACAGGGTCGGGATGAGCGCGGTGAGCACGCCGCCGCAGACCGGTGCGGTCGAACCGCCCCAGGTCTCGAGCAGCCAGCCGCCGAGCAGCGGCGCGAACGGGATCGTGGTCATCGAGAGGAACTGCGAGGACGACGCGATCCGGCCCTGCAGCTCCGTCGGGGTGATCGCGACGCGGTAGGACTGACCGGCGGCGTTGCCCGCGGGGTTGAGCAGGAGGCCGACGAAGAGCATCGCGCCGACCAGCCACGGCGAGGACCAGAAGACCAGCGGCACCAGCAGCGGCACCCACACCCACGCGACCGACATCGTCAGGTGGCCGGTGCGCATCCGGTCGATGACGAACGGGGCGATGAGCGCGCCGAGCACGCCACCGGCACCGGCGAGGGCCTCGACCGAGTCGGTGCCGAGCTTGTCGAAGAACCGGTGGAAGGTCCGCTCGATGGCGGCCGAGCCCTCCGGCGCGGTGGCGGACTGCTCCGGCGGGAACGAGTTGTTGTTGCCGTCGTAGACACCGAGGATGTAGTTCGGCGAGGACACCATGTCGAAGTTCAGGTAGAGCGCGATGTTCTGGAACCGCGCCGGCCGGTTCTCGGAGAGATCGGTGACGTAGTGCTCGGACCCGAGCAGTCCCAGCTCCTCGGCGCCCCACCAGGTGAAGCGCACCTTGTTCTTGGGCGCCCTGCCCTTGGCCATCGCCTCGGCCGTCTCGAGCAGCGCGGCGCTGCCCGAGCCGTTGTCGTTGATGCCCTCGCCCTCGGCCACGCTGTCGAGGTGCGCGCCGGCCATGACGATGTTCTTCCGGTCGCCCTTCCTGGTCTGGGCGATCACGTTGTAGGTCTCGCGGATCTCCGAATAAGATGGTCGAGGCCTCCACGGTGGCCCGGGTGTCCGGCGCCGAGAGGGCGTCGCCGATCGCGGTCGTCGTGCCGATGACCGGGATGGTGACGTCAGGGGCGCCGAGGGTGCCGGCGACGACGCCGGTCCGGTCCGGGGAGTTGCCCTGGTTGAAGACGATGACCGCCGAGGCGCCGGCCTCCTGGGCGTTGAGCGCCTTCTCGCCGAAGGTGCAGGTGCCGCGTCGGATCAGGGCGATGCTGCCGGTGGTGAACCCGACGAAGTCGGCGTCCTCGCAGCCGCTGGTGGTAGTTGTCCACCGTGGCGAAGGTTCTACCGCCTGCACGGGCGTGTCGACCACGGCCTCGGAGCCGGAGTACGTCATGAGCGCGTAGTCCTCCTCCTCCGTGTAGGTCTGGGCGGGAGCCGGCGCGGTCCGCTCGAACGTCGAGGGCCCGGTCTGCTGGAAGAACGGGAAGTCGAACGCCTGGCGCTTGGTGACGTAGCCGGCCCTCTTCATGCGCTTCACGACGTAGTCGACCGAGGCGTCGTAGCCGGGTGTGCCGGAGGCGCGGGTGCCGTTGTTGGCGTCGGCGATCTCCTCCAGGGCGATCATGTGGTTGAAGGCGCCCTGCATGGTGCCGTTGGGTGCCGGGCGCGGGGTGAGCCGCTCGGTCTGGTCCTCGGCCGTGGCCGAGAACGGGTTCAGCAGGGCGACCGTGAGGGCACCGACGCCGGAGGGCTGCGCCGCCGGTCAGGCGGCCGCGAGATGATGGCACTAGAGTTCCTCCGAGGTTTCGAGAGCTCCGAACTTCCGCCCGGTCGGACGGGGATGGCGTGAACGATGTGTCCCGGGTCACGGTGCACAAGGACCTCGAGGGGTTTGTCGCGCCGACACGGTGACGACCTACAGTCGTGACAT
This sequence comes from uncultured Actinomycetota bacterium, assembly GCA_963754575.1. Lineage (GTDB taxonomy): Bacteria > Actinomycetota > Actinomycetes > Propionibacteriales > Nocardioidaceae > Nocardioides. The sequence continues at coordinate 288,581 of CAVWGQ010000028.1, forward strand.
GCCAGCCCGCCTGCGCGTCGCCGAGCCCGCGACGGTCGCCGCCGCCCTCGAGCGCCGCGAGTCCGCCGACCTGCGGCTGCTGACCAAGCACTTCATGGCCGTCCTCGCCGAGCGGGCTCCCGGCCGGTCCGTCGAGGTCCGGGTCCCGCCGTACGCCGCGGTGCAGGCGGTCCCCGGCGTCCGCCACACCCGGGGCACCCCGCCCGCCGTCGTCGAGACCGACGCCGAGACCTGGCTGGCCCTCGCCACCGGCGACCTGGCCTGGGTCGACGCGGTCGCGCTGGGACGGATCCAGGCCTCGGGCGAGCGGGCCGACCTCACGGCGTACCTCCCGCTGCTGGGAGGTCCCGCATGAGCATCGTCGCGTCGCTGCCGAGCGAGGAGCTGCGAGCGGCCGTAGGTCCGGTCGACGGCGTCGAGCTGGTCGTCTGGGACCGCCACGACGAGCCCGACCCGCGGATCGAGGTGTGCGTCCCCGACTACCGCGACCTGACCCACTTCGAGCGGCTCACCGAGCTGCTGGCGCTGCGCGTGGTGCAGACCCAGCTGGCCGGCTACGAAGGCCAGGTCGCGCTGCTGCCGGACGGCACGACGCTGTGCAACGCGGCCGGCGTCCACGACGACGCGACCGCCGAGCACGCCGTGGGGCTGATCCTCGCCTCGCTGCGCCGGGTCCCCGAGGCGGTGCGCGGCCACGGCTCGTGGCAGCAGCTGCGCGGGGAGATGCGGTCGCTGGCGGACTCCCGCGTGCTGGTGCTGGGCTACGGCTCGATCGGCCGTGCCCTCGGCGTACGACTCCTGGCGCACCGCGCCGAGGTCACCGCCGTCGCCTCGACGGCCCGCGACGACGATCTGGTCGGCCGGGTGCACGGCACCGACGAGCTCGACGACCTGCTCCCGCACCAGCACGTCGTGGTGCTGCTGCTCCCGCTGTCGGAGCGGACCCGCGGCTTCCTCGGCCGCGACCGGTTGGCGCTTCTCCCGGACGGCGCCCTGGTCGTCAACGTCGCCCGCGGCGGGGTGCTCGACACCGACGCGGTGCTCGCCGAGGCCGGCCGGCTGCGCTTCGCGCTCGACGTCACCGACCCCGAGCCGCTGCCCGACGGCCACCCGCTCTGGTCGGCCCCCGACGTGCTGGTCACCCCCCACGTGGCCGGCGGCACCACGGCCATGCTTCCGCGCATGGCCGCCCTGGTCCGCGACCAGCTCACCCGCTACGCCGGCGGAGAACCCCTGCGCAACGTGGTGCATCCGGGCTGACGCGACCCGCGGAATCCCCGGCTATGCGGGGAAGTTGTCGCTTCCCGGGCGGTGCACTGCCTTGGAGGCGCACGGTTCCCCACATAGCCGGGGATTCCGACGGCCGCCCCCACACTGCGCCCGGCTAGGGTCGCTCACATGATCGATCACCTGCGCGCCCGCGTCGCCGATGTCCTGCCCGGGATCCGCCGGGACCTCGAGGACCTCGTCCGGATCGAGTCGGTCAGCGCCGACCCCGCCCGTGCGGGTGAGGTACGCCGCAGCGCCGAGGCCGTCAGCGCGCTGTTCGCCGCGGAGGGCTGCACCACGGAGATCGTCGACGTCGACGGCGGCGCGCCGGCCGTGATCGCCCACAAGGCGGGTCCGGAGGGAGCGCCGACGGTGCTGCTCTACGCCCACCACGACGTCCAGCCCGAGAACGACCACGCCGAGTGGGACTCCCCGCCCTTCGAGCCGACCGAGCGGGGCGAGCGGCTCTACGCGCGCGGCGCCGCCGACGACAAGGCCGGCGTGGTGGCCCACCTCGCCGCGCTGCGGATCTTCGGCGACGACCTGCCGGTGGGCGTCACGCTCTTCATCGAGGGCGAGGAGGAGGTCGGCTCCGACACCCTCCCGGCGCTGCTGGAGGCCCACCAGGAGCGGCTCAGGGCCGACGTGATCGTGATCGCCGACTCGGGCAACTGGGACATCGGCGAGCCCGCCCTCACCACCAGCCTGCGCGGCCTGGTCCGCGCCGACGTCGAGGTCCGCACCCTCACCCACGCCGTCCACTCCGGCATGTGGGGCGGGCTGGTGCCCGACGCGCTGATGGCGCTGAGCCGGGTCATCGCCAGCCTCCACGACGACGAGGGCAACGTCGCGGTCGCCGGCCTCCACGCCGGCCCGGCTGCCGACGTCGTCTACCCCGAGGAGCGGCTGCGTGCCGAGTCCGGTGCCACCGCCGAGGTGCAGTGGATCGGCGACGGCTCGGTCGTCGAGCGGCTCTGGACCAAGCCCTCGCTGAGCATCACCGGCCTCGACGCGCCGCAGGTCGACGGCGCCAGCAACACGCTCGTCCCGACCGCCCGTGCCAAGGTCTCGATGCGGATCGCCCCCGGTGACACCACCGCCAACGCCGTCGAGTGCCTGCGCCGCCACGTCGAGGCCCACGTCCCGTGGGGCGCCGAGCTGACCTTCACGGTGGTCGACACCGGCGAGGCGACCGCGATCGACGCCACCGGCCCGGCGTACGACGCCGCGCGCCGCGCCTTCACCGAGGCGTGGGACGGCACCGCCCCGGTGGACATGGGCGTCGGCGGCTCGATCCCCTTCATCGCCGAGTTCCTCGAGGCCTTCCCGGAGGCCAGCGTGCTGGTGACCGGCGTCGAGGACCCCGACACCCGCGCCCACGGCGCCAACGAGGGGCTCCACCTCGCGGAGTTCGAGCGCGTTCTGCTGGCCGAGGCGCTGCTGCTCCACCACCTGGGCTGACGCGGGGAACCTTGGGGCCCCGCCGCTCTGGCGGTCCTGACCGAGCACCGCGCCATCCGGGTGACCGAGCTGACAGACCGGCTCGTCGCGACCGGGCGCCGTCGGGCCGAGCGGGGGCTCCCGCTGCGGCACCTACACCCGGATCCGGGAGGCGATCGTCCAGGGCGCGATCACCCGTTGCCCGCGCTCACCCGGCAGCTCAGCCGGCAGGGCGGGTGGCGACGACGTACGCCGCGACGGCCGGGAGCTCCAGCACCCCGTCGGGTGCCGCCCGTCCTGCCTCGCGCCGGAAGCCGTCGGCGATCGCGGCCCGGACGGCGGGGGACTGGGCGAGGTAGGTCGCCCCGACCACCCCGACCCCGCCGGACACTCCGGTCCAGAGCGGCTCGACCCCGATCGTCCACGTCCAGCGCAGCTCCGCGGCCGCCACGACCTCCAGCCCGGCGGCCTCCGCAAGTCCGCGCAGCCCGGTGGTCGAGCGCTCGAAGTCCAGCGCGGGAGGGAGCAGGGTCCCCGGCAGGGGCACGACGCCGGCCTCGGCGTACACCCGGGAGAGCAGCTCGCCCCAGGCGGTGGGCGCCGCAGGCCAGGTCGTCAGGGCCACCCGGCCGCCCGGGCGGACGACCCGGGCGAGCTCGCGGACGGCGGCCCGGGGGTCGGGCACGTGGTTGACGACGAAGTTGGCGGTGACGGCATCGAACGTGCCGTCAGCGAAGGGCAGGTCCGGCAACGCGGCGAGCAGCGCCCGCCCGGGCACCGCGGCCCCGGTCAGGGCGGCCATGTCCGGGTCGGGATCGACCGCGACGACGCTCCGGCCGAGGTCCCTCGCGGCCGCCGCGAGCCCACCCGTGCCCGAGCCGACGTCGAGCAGCAGCGGACCAGTCGCGCCGTCGAGCAGCCGGTGCACGGTCCCGGCGCACAAGGTGGCGAAGGACGCCCGGTAGGCGTCGGCGACACCGTCGAAGCGCGACACCCGGCGGGCTCAGCCGCCGGCCGGCAGCGTGACGCTGAAGGTGCTGCCCGACCCGAGCCGGGAGGTGACGGAGATGTCCCCCGCGTGCCGCTCGACGATCCGCTTGACGATGGCGAGCCCCAGGCCGGTGCCGGGCTGGGCGACGGCTTCGGGGTTGCTGGAGCGGAAGAACTCCTCGAACAGGTGCTCCTGGTCGTCCTCGGAGATCCCGAGGCCCTCGTCGATCACGTCGATCCGGACCCGCTCGTCCTCGCGGCGCGCCCTGATCGTCACCCGGCGTCCCTCGCGGGTGTACTTCACGGCGTTGCTGACGAGGTTGGCCACCAGCCGGTCGATCTCGATCGCGTCACCGCGCGCGGTGACCGGCTCACCGGGCAGGTCGACGTCGACGTGCAGGTGCTTCTGCCGCGCGGTGACGTCGACCAGGTCGGCCACCTCGTCCACGACGCGCTTGACGTCGACGTCGGAGGCGATGATCCCGTGGTGCGGGTCGCCGACCTTGGAGAGCAGCAGCAGGTCCTCGACGACGCGCGACAGCCGGCTGGTGCCGCGGCCCATCGCCTCGACCGCGGCCCGCGCGTGGTCCGCCAGCCCGTCGTACGCCTCCAGGATCTCGAGGTAGCCGCTGACGGCGGTGAGCGGGTTCTTCAGCTCGTGGGAGATGGTCGCGATCAGCTGGCTCTTGTAGGTGTCGAGCGCCTGCAGCTCCACCACGAGCTGGTGCTCGCGCTGGAAGGTACGGGAGTTGAGGATGACCCGGCCGAGGTCGTGGCCGATGTCGAGAGCACCCTGCCGGTCCAGGGTGGTCCAGTCGCTGGCGGTGCTGCGGGTGAGCACGAGGTTGCCCAGGCACTCCGCGCCGGCGCCGATCGGGACGAAGAGCAGTGAGCAGATGCCGAGGGTGTCGAGGTAGGCGACGATCGAGGCCTGCTCGAATACGCTGAGCACGTCCGGCACCGGGTGGCTGCCGGCGATCACCACGGCCTCCTGGGTGGCCCAGCAGGCGCGGGCAGACCGCTCGGCGAGCACGACCAGCTCGTCGGGCAGCGACACCTGGGCGCCGTTGGAGGCGTAGACCGCGCCGCTGCCGCGACCGTCCTCGTCGAAGGTCTGGATCCAGGAGCCGTGCGAGCGGAATCCCTCGACCAGGCCCTGCTGGCATTCGCCGAGGATCTCGGCCAGCTCACGTTGCGCGCTCGCCTCACGCACGATCGAGCGGGCCGTCTGGGCCAGCCGGACCTGCTCGGCGAGCTGCTCGCGCTCGAGCGTGGTGACGACCGTCCGGGCCGCCTGCACCGCGAACTTCTCGAGCAGCCGACGCTGCTCCGGCCCGGGGCGGCGACCGTTCTCGGGGAGGTCGATGGCCAGCGTGCCGCGCAGCACCCCCGCGTCGTCGTAGAGCAGCGCGACCAGCAGGTCGAGCGGGTGCCAGGCGTCGGGTGCGTCGATCGGCTCGATGTCCGGCACGACCCACCCGTAGGCGTTCGCGACGTCCTTGTCCTGGAGCTTCTCGTGGGGGAGGAAGCGGAACTGGCCCCAGATCTCCGCCTGCTGGATCTCCTCGAGCAGGCTCGCGAGCGGCGTGCGGCGCCCGACGATGACCTCGTTGCTGTCGTCACCCGCGTCCGCGATGACCTCGAGCTCCTGCGAGCCGTCCGGGGCGGAGCGCACGACGCTGATCGTCGCGAGCTGGAACCCCACGATCTCCGTGACGCCCTCAGCGATCAGCTGCAGCGCGTCACGGAACACGCGTTCCGGTCCGGGCGTCGCGGTGACGGCCGGGCTCCCCACGTCCTGACTCACCGCGACTCCCTGTTCCTCGGTCTCCCCCGCAGGAATGCTACGGCGTCCCCACCCTGCTGTCTCGGAGGTCGGACAACTCGTCCACGCGACCCCGGCGACGCGGCTCTGGGCCGCGTCGCCGTTAGACTCACCCATGTGCTCCGAGACAGCTGGAACCGTCCGGGCGACGGCCGCCTCAGTGCAGCACTCGACCCGCAGGACCAGGGACCGCAGGACGCGTGCGGCGTCTTCGGCGTCTGGGCCCCGGGCGAGGACGTCGCCAAGCTCACCTACTTCGGGCTCTACGCCCTGCAGCACCGCGGCCAGGAGTCGGCCGGCATCGCGGTCAGCAACGGTCGCCAGATCCTCGTCTACAAGGACATGGGGCTGGTCTCGCAGGTGTTCGACGAGACCACGCTGGCCTCGCTGAAGGGCCACCTCGCGGTCGGCCACTGCCGCTACTCCACGACCGGGTCGAGCGTCTGGAAGAACGCCCAGCCGACCTTCCGCCCGACCGCCGACGGCTCGATCGCGCTGGGCCACAACGGCAACCTCATCAACACCGCCGAGCTGCGCGACCAGGTCGCCGCGCTGCCGGCGGCCTCCGACGAGCTCGACCTGCACGCCCGCGACCTCGAGACGTCCACCAACGACACCGGCCTGGTCACCGCGCTGCTGGCCCACCACCCCGACACCTCGCTGGAGCAGCGGGCGCTCGAGGTGCTGCCGCAGCTGCGCGGCGCCTTCTGCTTCGTCTGGATGAACGAGGACACCCTGTACGCCGCCCGCGACCCGCAGGGCATCCGGCCGCTCGTCCTCGGCCGGCTCGAGCGGGGCTGGGTCGTCGCCTCCGAGAGCTCGGCGCTCGCCACCATCGGGGCCAGCGTGGTGCGCGAGGTGGAGCCCGGCGAGCTGCTCGCCATCGACGAGAACGGCCTGCGCAGCCACACGTTCGCCGAGCCCGATCGCAAGGGTTGTGTGTTCGAGTACGTCTACCTCGCCCGTCCCGACGCCACCATCAGTGGTCGCAGCGTGCACGAGGCGCGGGTCGAGATGGGCCGCGAGCTGGCCCGACAGTTCCCCGTCGAGGCCGACCTGGTCATCCCGGTGCCCGAGTCCGGCACCCCGGCCGCCGCGGGGTACGCCGAGGAGTCCGGCATCCCGTTCGGCCAGGGCTTCGTCAAGAACGCCTACGTCGGCCGTACCTTCATCCAGCCCAGCCAGACCCTGCGCCAGCTCGGCATCCGGCTGAAGCTCAACGCCCTGGACCACATGATCCGCGGCAAGCGGATCGTGGTCGTCGACGACTCGATCGTGCGCGGCAACACCCAGCGCGCCCAGGTCCGGATGCTGCGCGAGGCGGGTGCGCTCGAGGTGCACGTGCGGATCTCGAGCCCGCCGGTGAAGTGGCCCTGCTTCTACGGCATCGACTTCGCCACCCGGGCCGAGCTGATCGCCAACGGGCTCGACGGCGACGAGATCGCGGCCAGCGTCGGGGCCGACAGCCTCGGCTACATCTCCCTGGACGGGATGGTCGAGGCCACCGGACAGCCGGCCGAGCGGCTGTGCGCCGCGTGCTTCACCGGCGACTACCCGATCGCGCTGCCCGACGAGAAGCTGCTCGGCAAGCACCTGCTCGAGTCGTCGCTGACGTCGGAGTCGCTGCCCGTGCTCAACAACCCCTGATCCGAGAGGCCCTCCGTGACCGACGCCAGCGCCGCCGCCACCGCCTACGCCGCCGCCGGCGTGTCCATCGAGGCGGGTGACCGGGCCGTCGAGCTGATGAAGGCCTCGATCGAGAAGGCCCGGCGCCCGGAGATGATCGGCGGCATCGGCGGCTTCGCCGGGCTCTTCGACGCCTCCGCGCTCAAGTCCTACGACCGGCCGCTGCTGGCCACCTCCGCAGACGGCGTCGGCACCAAGGTCGCGATCGCGCAGGCCCTCGACAAGCACGACACCATCGGCTTCGACCTCGTCGGCATGCTCGTCGACGACCTGGTCGTCTGCGGCGCCGAGCCGCTGTTCCTCACCGACTACATCGCGACCGGCCGGGTCGTCCCGGAGCGGATCGCGGCGATCGTGCAGGGCATCGCCGACGCCTGCGTCGAGGCCGGGTGCGCGCTGATCGGTGGCGAGACCGCCGAGCACCCCGGCCTGCTCGAGCCCGACGAGTACGACGTCGCGGGCTCGACCACCGGTGTCGTCGAGGCCGACCGGCTGCTCGGTCCCGGCCGGGTCCGGCCCGGTGACGCGGTCCTGGCGATGGAGGCCAGCGGGCTGCACTCGAACGGCTACTCCCTGGTCCGCCACGTGCTGCTCCAGGAGGCGGGCTGGTCGCTGGACCGGCACGTCGACGACCTCGGCCGCACCCTCGGCGAGGAGCTGCTCGAGCCGACCCGGATCTACGCGAAGGCCTGCCTGGCGCTGGCTGCCGGCACCGACACCCACGCGATGTCGCACATCACGGGTGGTGGCCTTGCGGCCAACCTCGAGCGCGTGCTGCCGGTGGAGCTGGACGCGACGATGGAGCGCGCGACGTGGTCCCCGGCGCCGGTCTTCGACCTGGTCCGGCGCGTGGGCGGCGTACCCCAGCCCGACCTCGAGCAGACCCTCAACTGCGGCGTCGGCATGGTCGCCCTGCTCGCGCCCCAGGACGCCTCGGCGGCGATGGGGATCCTGGCGCAGCACGGCGTCCGCGCGTGGGTCGCCGGCGAGGTCACCGGGGGCGGTTCCGGAGCGGTCTCGCTCGTGGGCCAGCACCCGGGTTGGTGAGATCACGTACCGAATTGCCGGACTGGGTGTGCGGGAACAGCCAGCCAACAGGTAGCGTTGGCCCCACGACGAAATCAGACCGATCGACCAGGAGTCACAGTGCGCGCAGCAATGCCCTCACCGGTGACCCGGTCCAGCGTGCGAGGGGGCTGACCCTATGGGGCGCGGCCGAGCGAAAGCCAAGCAGACGAAGGTCGCCCGCGACCTGAAGTACCGCACTCACGAGACGGACTTCGGGGCGCTGGCGCGAGAGCTGCACGGCGGTGAGACCAGCTCAGGCGGAGTCGAGGAACAACCTGACTCCGACGAGTACGACCAATGGGCCGACGTCGCCCAGCGAGATCGGGACTGACGCAGTCCAGCTGACGGCCTCCTGACGACGGGGCCGACCCGCGTACCCCGCGAGTCGGCCTCCGCGTGTCGTCGTGGCGCGCCCGGGCTTGTGCTGCGGCAAGCCTCGTCGGTTTCCCCGCTCAGGCGGGGAAACGGTGACATGGCACGCGAAACAATCCGGGCGATGTCACAGGTTGGCGCGCAGAGTCCGGGCGCCGGACTTGGGCCTTGGCCGGCTCAGGCGCACGGGCGAGCCGCACACGTTCGTCCATTCACGCGACGGGACGTCGCCGTGAGTCGAGGATGCGTCGAATGCGGGCCGCTGTTCGCACGGGATCGGCCAGGTCCGCCCACGTGATCCGGATGCAGACCCACCCGGTGAGCAGGCAGATGCGCTCCTCACGCTTCTTCTCGCGCATCAGGAACTCCTCGAGTGTCTCGCCCTTGCGCCGGTAGCGCTGGTACTTGATGCGACCATCGAACTCCAGGAAGACTCCGGCGTCAGGCCAGCCGAAGTCGGTGTACGCGAACTCGTGGCCGAACTCGTCGAGGACCGGTATCTGCAGCTCCGGGCGTGGGAGGTGCTGGTCCCAGCACATGAACAGCGTGCGGGACTCCGCGACGGATGCGATGCGCGGATCGGCCAGCCGTTGCACGAGGGTCGCCGTGAGGGTGCGGGGCCAGTGCTTGAGCGACTCGATCTCCGCGGCGAGGTCCGCGGGAGTGAGGTGTCGGGCGTGCAGCAGCGCGTTGACGGTCACCAGGGCAGGCTCGACGGTGGTCATCGTCGTGACCTCGACGGCGCAGCGCGGGGCCTTCGACACCCTGATCCCGTTCAGCACCTCCACGTCGGACTCCTCGAGCTCTCCCCGGTGGTGCGCGATTCCCGCCTCGCGCCGGCCCGACCTCCCGTCTGTGCGGGTCACGTGGGCCTCGTCGAGGGGAATCCCCCACACGGGCATCCGTCGTTCGACCGAGCTCGAGATGTGCGTGGCCACGCTGGAGGGGTGTGCCCGGAGCAGCACGGCCCGTAGCAGGACGCGGTGCCGGTCGAGGACGTCGAGCGATCGCCACAGGTCGCCGTTGACGTACGAGCCGTGCCGGACCCGATGGAGCTCGCCCCGGCGTACCGCTGCCTGGATCTGCTGGTCGGTGATGCCGTCCGCGAGGAGCTGCCGACGGAGCACGACGGCGCCGGTCAGGTCGCGGGGGAGGTCGGAAGTCATGGCAGGGAGGCTGCCCGGTCCGGGCGGCTCTGACTACGGGTCGTTGTCGACCTGTGGAGAACCCGCGCCGGTTTCCGCTCAGCCGGAGCCCGAAGGGACGTGAACCTTGTGGGCGAGTCTGTGACTTCGCCCTGATTGGTTCGGTGACACAGTCACGGTTTCCCCGCCTGAGCGGGGAAACCAACGGCTCCCGACCGACCCCCACTCAGCCCTGCAGCCAGATCCCGCGCAGCCGGCCGACCTCGCGCATCCGCTTCTCGGCGAGCCGGTCCGCGGCCACGGCCGGCGGTACGCCGTCGCGCCGGGCGGCGGCGAAGACCGAGCGGGTCGTGGTGAAGATCCCGCTGGCGCGGTGCTGGGCGCGCTCGAAGGAGAAGCCCTCGAGCTCGTCAGCGACCTGGATCAGGCCGCCCGAGTTCACGCAGTAGTCGGGGGCGTAGAGGATGCCGCGCTCCTCGAGCGCCTTCTCCACGCCGGGGTGGGCGAGCTGGTTGTTGGCGGCCCCGCAGACAAGCACCGCCGACAGCGTCTCGACGACCTCGTCGGTCAGCGCGCCGCCGAGCGCGCAGGGTGCGTAGACGTCGAGCGGCGAGGCGACCAGCGCGTCGGTGTCCGCCACGACCCGCACCTGCGGGAACTCCGCGGTCACCCGGTCGACCGACGGCTGGTGAGGATCGGTCACCACGACCGCGGCGCCGTCCTCGATCAGGTGCCGCACCAGGTGGTGGCCCACCTTGCCGACCCCGGCGACGCCGACGGTGCGACCGGCGAGGGTCGGCTCGCCCCAGGTCGCCTCCGCAGCGGCGCGCATGCCCTGGAAGACGCCGTACGCCGTGAGCACCGAGCTGTCGCCCGCGCCACCGTGGGCGACGGTGCGGCCGGTGACGAAGGAGCACTCGCGCGCGACGTGGTCCATGTCCTCGGAGTAGGTCCCGACGTCGCACGCCGTGAAGTAGCGCCCGCCGAGCGACTGCACGAAGCGGCCGTAGGCGCGCAGCAGCGCCTCGGACTTCAGCGTCGCGGGGTCGCCGATGATGACCGCCTTGCCGCCACCGAGGTCGAGCCCGGCGAGCGCCGCCTTGTAGGACATCCCGCGCGAGAGGTTGAGGACGTCACGGACCGCGTCGTCGGTCGTGGCGTAGGGGTAGAAGCGGGTGCCGCCGAGGGCAGGCCCGAGCGCGGTGGAGTGGATCGCGACGATGGCACGCAGCCCGGTCGCGCGGTCGTGGGCGAAGACGACCTGCTCGTGCCCGTCCCCGAGCTCGAAGACGTCGACAGGTGAGGTGCTGGTCATGGCGGGGTGCACTTTCTGGTCGAGGCCACGCAGGTGGGTGGCGGGGTCGCGGCCGCAGGGGTGGCGCGGATCCGCACCACCCAGCGTAGGCCCGCGCACCGCTACCCAGAAGTAGGCGCAGTCATCCGGGTCAGGCGCGTGCCGCGCGCTCCCGCTCGAGCGCCGCGACGGCCAGGCCCATCTCCCGCGACAGCGTGGAGTACGCCGCACCAGCACCGTCCAGCCGACCCTCGCGGCCGCGCTCCTCCAGGTCGTACGCCGCCGCGCCGACGCGGGGCAGTCCGAGGTTGAGCGCGCTGCCCTTGAGCTTGTGTGCGGCCGCCATCAACGCGTCCGCGTCCCGGCCCTCGACGGCACCGGCGATCGCGCTGAGGTGGTCCTGCGCGTGCGCGACGAAGTTGCCCGAGCTGCGCTGGAACAGGCTGATGCCGTCCTTGACCATCTCGTGCAGCATGTCGATCCGCTCGGTGTCGACGACGTCGGCCGGCGGGGCGGCAGCGGCGGGGGGAGCGGGCGGCTCCGGGGCAGGAGGGGGAGCAGCGGGAGCAGCGGGAGCAGCAGGTGCCGCGTCCTCGACCTGCCCGATCCACATCCGCAACGTGCGGTGGAGCCGCTCGGAGTCGACCGGCTTGGTGAGGAAGTCGTCCATGCCGCTGTCCAGGCAGCGCTCGCGCTCGCCCTCGAGCGCCGAGGCGGTCATCGCGATGATCGGCACTCGAGCCCCGGGCGGCTCCTGCTCGCGGATGGTGCGCGTGGCGGTGTAGCCGTCCATCCGGGGCATCCGGCAGTCCATCAGCACCGCGGCGTACCCGTGGTCGCCGGCGAGCGCCTCCACGGCCTCGACCCCGTCGACGGCGACGTCCGTCGCGTAGCCGACGCTCTCGAGCAGCCCGACCGCGACCATCTGGTTGACCTGGTTGTCCTCGACCACGAGGACCTTGTGGGTGGCGGCGGGCGCGGCGACCGCGCCGCCGGGCACCGACGGCTCCTCGCGGGCGTCGCCCGAGGCGGTGCCGAAGACGGCCGTGAACCGGAAGCTGCTGCCCTGCCCGACCACGCTGGACAGGTCGATCTCGCCGCCGAGCGCGTCGACGAGCTGACGCACGATGGTCAGTCCCAGCCCGGTGCCGCCGTGGCGTCGGGTCGTGGACGGGTCGGCCTGGGTGAAGGCGTCGAAGAGCCGTCGCTGCGCCGGCTCCGGGATGCCGGGGCCGGTGTCCTGCACGACGACCTCGAGCACGTGTCCGTCGGGACGCTTCTCGGCGACGTCGACCGAGACGTGCACCGAGCCGCGGTCGGTGAACTTCACGGCGTTCGACCCGAGGTTCGAACAGCACCTGCTCCCACCGCACCGCGTCACCCCGGACGTACGTCGGCACCCGCGGCGCGACGGAGAGCCGCAGGTCGAGGCCCTTGTCCTGGGCGTGGCCGCGCAGCAGCCCCACCGCCTGCTCGACGACCGAGCGGACCTCGAAGTCGATCAGCTCGAGCTCGAGCTTGCCGGCCTCGATCTTGGACAGGTCGAGGATGTCGTTGATGATCCCGCGCAGCGTCGACCCGGCGCCGTGCAGCGCCTCCGCGAGGCGCTGCTGCTGCTCGTCGAGGGGCGTTCGCCGCAGCAGGTCGGTCAGCCCGAGGACGCCGTTCATCGGCGTCCGGATCTCGTGGCTCATGGTGGCGAGGAACTCCGACTTCAGCCGGGACGCCTCCATGGCCTGGTCACGCGCCTCGGCGAGCTCGGCAGCGGAGCGCTCCCGCTCGGCCACCCGGCCCAGCATGGCGGCGATCTGCTCGATCATGTCGTGGCTGTGGGCGTCGGGGGGCATCTCGGCACCGATCGCCTGCACCACGCAGACGACGTCCTCGGAGTGCCGGATCGGGATCGCGACGACGGAGTGGGTCGACTCGCGTCCGGCCAGCGACCGGATCTCGACCCGGCCGGAGCGGATGGCGGCCTCGGCGAGCGCGTGGTCGGGGGCGACCGGCCCGAGCTCCGAGTCCTCGGTGAGCGGGAAGGTCCTGATGCCGTCGTCCTCGCCGGCCGTCACCACCCAGGCCATGTGCCAGCCCGGGGTCGCCTCGATGACGCGCGAGGTGAGGATCAGCGCCTCCGTCAGCACCGTCGACTTGTTGGCCACCTCGGCCACGTCGCGCAGCATCGAGAGCCGCCGCGACGCCTCGTTCAGCTCCCGGTCGGCGGTGACCTGCGAGGTGACGTCCTGGTCAGCGCCGTTCATCCGCACGGGCGTGCCGTCGGGGCCACGCTCTACCCGCCCCAGCCCACGACACCAGCGCACGACGCCGTCGCCCCGGATGACTGCGAGCGTTCCACTCGAACTGGTCGGCGCCGTCGTAGATCGCCGCCATCGCCGAACGCACGTCCTCCCGGTCGTCGGGGTGGATGAAGTCGAGGAAGGCCTCGAGGTCACCGCCGAAGTCGACCGGGTCGACGCCGTAGATCCGGTAGAGCTCCTCGGACCACACGGTGCGGTCGGAGACGACGTCCCACTCCCAGCTGCCGATCTCCGCGATCTCCTGCGCGGTCGAGAGCTGCTGGTCGCGGCGGGCGAGGGCGTCGATCAGCCCGCGCAGGTGCGTGTAGTCGCTGTACTGGTGGAGGTAGCCGATCGTCTGGCCGTCGTCGGCGTGGATCGGACGCCAGCTCGCGAGCAACCAGACGGGGGTGCCGTCGAGCCGCACGTACATCGTCTCCATGTCGTCGTGGCCCGGATCGCCCCCGCGGGCGCGCGCGAGGTGCGAGGCGAACTCCACCTTTCCCTGCGCGTCGTGCACGTCGAAGGCGTTGAGGACCTCCATCTGCGCCGGCGTGCGCCCGAGCAGCTCGGCCATGCGGGGGTTGAAGAGCAGCGTGTTGCCCTCGCCGTCGAGCAGCCACAAGCCACCGGTGCTGGCGTCGACCAGCTTCCGGTACAGCGCTGATTCCTCGATCACTCGGGGTCCTTCCGGGGGGAGGGCACCATCATCCCTGTTCTCCCCGGATTTCACCGTTGAATCTGGGATACGGGAGACGCAACCGGAGCTCCCCCGGCCGCGTCCAACCGGACATGACGCCGCTACGACGCCTGCTCGCCCCGGTGCTCGCCGCGCTCGCCGCCAGCGCCGGTCTCGTCGTGCTCACCGCGCTGCCTGCCGAGGCCTGCAGCTGCGTCGGCGGAGGACCCGCGAAGTACACCCGCTGGGCCGACGTCGTCCTCGTGGGCACCGTCACCGACATCGAGCGGACGGACCCCGGAGGAGGCGCGGTGCAGAGCAGCCTGGATCCCGTCCGGTACACCGTCGACGAGGAACGCCTGCTCAAGGGATCGCTGGGGGACGCCGACGAGGTGGTGGTCACCTCGGCCCGCGACAGCGCCAGCTGCGGGCTCGACGGCATCAAGGTCGGCACGGCGTACGTCGTGTTCGCCTCGCGGACCAGGGACGACGGGCTCACCTCCGGCTCCTGCAGCGGTACGGCGCGCGAGACCCCCGCGCTGGTCGCCGCCGTCGAGGCGGCACTCGACCCCGCGCCGGCTCCGGACCCGCGGGACGACCCACCGACGGGGCCGGTCCCGCGGGAGGTGCCGTCCGGGGTGCCGGGCCGGACGGGTGGGGACGCCCCCGCCTGGGCGTGGTTCGGCAGCGGCGTGCTGCTCGTGCTACTCGGGGGCGGCGCTGCGCTGCGCTGGCGGGTGATCGGGTGACGCGCGCCTGACAGGTCTCGGGGGAGATGACGAGGGCCGCACCCGATGGGTGCGGCCCTCGTGCTCTGCTCGCGTGGCCAGGGGCGGGGTCGAACCGCCGACCTATCGATTTTCAGTCGATCGCTCGTACCAACTGAGCTACCTGGCCGCGTCTGGTGGAGCGAGGCAGACCATACCGGAGCGGTCGCGCGGCCACGAAAACGGGCACCGTCGATTGCTCGGCCGATTCCCGGGCCCCCGCCGCCCGGCTCTATGCTTGCCCGGCAGTCCTGCCCCCATCGTCTAGCGGCCCAGGACCCCGCCCTTTCACGGCGGTAGCACGGGTTCGAATCCCGTTGGGGGTACTGGTGCGGGGCAGCGGCCCCGCAGCGCTGACGGAGGGCCGCGCAGGGCCCGGATTGGGAACCACCACCGACCGTGGGTTAGAGTTCCACCGCTTCGAGCAGTTCGCTGCACGAGGCACGCAAGGCCCCGTAGCGCAGTTGGTTAGCGCGCCGCCCTGTCACGGCGGAGGCCGCGGGTTCGAGTCCCGTCGGGGTCGCCAGCAGGCGAGGAAGCGCAGGTCACCGACCTGCGCTTCCTGTCATTTCCGGCTCGGGCTGCCCGGGGCGGCGCCCGAAGACCGCGCCCGTGGTCGCAGTCGCCGACAGCAGGGCCAGGCCGCCGGCGTACAGCATCGAGCGCTGGTGGTCCGCCTCGCAGCCGGCGGGGCGCAACGGCACGTCCTCCTCGGCCGGGATCCCGGACACCAGCGGGCGTGGAAGGTCGTGCCCTGGCAGCGCACCGCTCCCGTCGACGACGACGGTGGACTGGTGGGAGAGCCAGGAGCGCACCCACGCCCGTGATCACTGCGAAGACGATCGCCACGACCCGCGCCACTTCTCGAGGGTCGCCGCGGCCTCGCCGTTCGCGTGCCGTCCGTAGGCTGGCCGGGTGCCGGTGGAGATGGAGCGTGAGGAGTTCGAGACGCTCGTCGAGCGTGCCTTGGAGACCATCCCCGACGAGATCGCCTCGCTGGTGCGCAACGTCGCGCTGATCGTCGAGGACGACGCCCCCGACGACGACCCCGACCTGCTCGGGCTCTACGACGGGATCGCGCTCACCGAGCGCTACGGCGAGCCGACGATGGAGCTGCCCGACCGGATCTTCGTCTTCCGCCGGCCGCTGCTGGCCTTCTGCGAGGACGCCGAGGAGCTGGCCGAGGAGGTCCGGATCACGGTGGTGCACGAGGTCGCCCACCACTTCGGGATCGACGACGACCGGCTGCACGAGCTCGGCTACGCCTGACGCTTCTCCAGGCCGGTGGTCGTCCGACCGCCCCACGGCAGGGCCGCGGCGCCGCCCTGCTGGCGCGCGAACTCGGTGAGGAACCAGGTCTGGAACGAGCGCTGCTCCGGCGTCCGTGCCAGGGAGAGCATCCGCTCCTGCCGGCAGAACTCGTCGGCGAAGTCGAGCAGCTCCACGAAGCGACCCATCGTGTGGGCGCTCGCGGGCGTCAGGTCGACCGTGAGGTCGACGACGCCGTCGGGGCCGGGCACCAAGTCCTGGGTGCGGGTGCTGTCGAGTCCGTCGCGCAGCTCGCGCTGCATGGTCCCGAACAGGTCGGAGAGGGTCTTCGCGAGGGGGTACTCCTCCGCGTGCGCCAGGGCGAGCAGCCGCACCTCGCGCTGCAGCTCCTGGTAGTGGCGCTGGAAGGCGGCCAGGCTCGCGAGGGGTACGCCGAGCAGGCGGTAGGGCCGGGTCCCGGACCGGTTCGGACGGTGGGCGGCGTCGAGCTCGCCGGTGACCGTGCCGGGGATGCCGGTGCCGCGCAGCTCCGTGGCCGGCGCGAACCACACGACCTTGCCGGTCTCCTCGATCTCCGCGCCCCACGCGTCGGCGCCGCGGGCGACGATGTCGAGGCCGCGGCCGAAGGTGATCAGCAGGTCGATCTCGTCGAGGTCGGCGGGATCACCCTCGACGTGGGCCGGGGTCGGCATGTCGGGCGGCTCGGTGGTGCCGTCGCGCACCTCGATCCGCGGGTGGAGGCGGGTGCCGCGGACCCGGACCTCGATCGGCGGGGCCGCGTGCAGGACCGCGTTGGTGACCAGCTCGGAGACGCCGAGCTCGGTGGTCTCCACGAGCTCGGGCCGACCCAGCTCCCGCATCGCGTCGATCGCCCACTGCCGCGCCAGCTGCGCACTGCGCGGGCCGGTGCCCACGGACAGCGCGGGCTTGTCGAGCGGCACGGGTCGGCCCCCCAGCATGATTCGGATGGTCCTGACGGGTTACGGGTTCCCCGAACCCCATGTCTTGAAACCTCTCACGTCCACCTTTCTGCGCGTGGCGATATTCCGTAGTCGGCTGTGAGCAACCGAACGGTGGGCTGGATTGGGGCTCGGCCCGCCGCAGAGAGGACACTGGAGGCATGACACACCCGCAGGAGACCACTTCGAAGCACCGCGTCGTGGTGATCGGCTCCGGGTTCGGCGGTCTGTTCGGGACCAAGGCACTGCGCCGATCCGACGTCGAGATCACGATGATCGCGAAGACCACCCACCACCTCTTCCAGCCGCTGCTCTACCAGGTGGCGACCGGCATCCTCTCCCAGGGAGAGATCGCGCCGCCGACGCGCGAGGTGCTCAGCGCCCAGCGCAACGCGCAGGTGCTGCTCGGCGAGGTCACCGAGATCGACCTCGAGCGCAAGCTCGTCACCTCCCGAGTGCTCGGCCGCCCGACCGTCACGCCGTACGACTCGCTGCTGGTCGCCGCCGGCGCCGCGCAGTCCTACTTCGGCAACGACCACTTCGCCGAGTTCGCGCCCGGCATGAAGAGCATCGACGACGCCCTCGAGCTGCGGGGCCGGATCTTCGGCGCCTTCGAGATGGCCGAGCTCGGCGCCAGCCGCGGTGACGACGTCGACCACCACCTGACGTTCGTGGTCGTCGGCGCCGGGCCCACCGGCGTCGAGATGGCCGGCCAGATCGCCGAGCTGTCGCGGCGTACGCTCCGGCGCGACTTCCGTGCCATCCAGACCCACGCGGCGCGGGTGATCCTCGTCGACGCCGCACCCCAGGTGCTGCCGCCGTTCGGCGCCAAGCTCGGGGCGGCCACCCAGAAGGAGCTCGAGAAGCTCGGCGTCGAGGTCGTCCTCGGCGCGATGGTGACCGACGTCGACGAGCGCGGCCTCGAGCTGAAGTTCAAGGACGGCCGCACCGAGACGATCAACGCGGTCACCAAGATCTGGGCCGCGGGCGTCCAGGCCAGCCCGCTCGGCCAGTCGCTCGCCGAGCAGACCGGTGCCCCGCTCGACCGCGCCGGCCGGATCGGGGTCAACCCCGACCTCACGCTGCCCGGCTACCCCGAGGTCTTCGTCGTCGGCGACATGATCGCGCTCGACAACCTCCCGGGCGTCGCCCAGGTCGCGATCCAAGGCGCGAAGTACGCCGCCAAGGAGATCGACGGCCGGCTGCAGGGCAAGGCGCCGCAGCAGCCGTTCAAGTACTTCGACAAGGGCTCGATGGCGATCATCAGCCGCTTCAACGCGGTCGCGATGGTCGGCAAGCTGCGGCTCAAGGGCCTCATCGCGTGGCTGATGTGGCTGGCGGTCCATCTCGTCTACATCACGGGCTTCAAGAGCCGGATCACCGCGCTGCTGCACTGGTTCATCTCGTTCCTGGGTCGCGGCCGCTCCGAGCGCACCACGACCGAGCAGCAGATCTTCGCCCGCTCCGCCCTCGCACGGCTGCAGCGCGGCGCGGCCGACCTCGTCTCCGCCCCCGGCGCCTACGACGCCGCGCGCGAGATGATCGAGGAGACCCGGCGTGCCGAGCTCGAGGCGCAGGCCGCCGAGGAGGCCCGGCTCACCGACGCCGGTGTCCGCGGCGTCCCCGCCGACCAGCGCTGACCCTGCGGCCCTGCTTGCAGGAACTATCGCCCCACGCAGCCGCGCCTCAGCCGAAGGAGCGCAGCCTCGAGACCGCCTCACGAGTCCAGGCGGGGACCACGAAGATCGCCTCGGCCTCGACGGTGACGCCCCCGGTGTCGCTGATGGAGCCGATCACGATCGTCTTCAGCCGTCGGTGCGGTCGATGCGGGCCTCCGCGTGCAGGTCGCCGAGCGGTGTCGGACGGCGGTAGCGGATCGTCAGCGTCCCGGTCATCCCCGGGCCGCCACCGGCGCCCGCCGCCTCGCCGAGCACCTGGTCGAGCACCATCGCCGAGACGCCGGCGTGGACCTGTCCCTCGGGCGTCAGGCGTACGCCGTACGACCCGTCGCGCTGGCGTGCCCGTAGCCACTCGGTCAGTGCCTCGACCTCGGCGCGGACCGCGGCGGCCTCGGTCGGGTCGACCTCGCTGCGGATGGTGGCGTCGACCAAGCCGCGCACGGCGTCGGCGAGCGGGCCGAAGGCGGCCACCTGCTCGGCGATCTGCTCGTGAGTGAGGTCCTCGGCGGCGTACCCGTCCATGACGGCGACTCCAGAAGGTGTTCCACCGCTGATATCCGGTGGCCCGTCGCGCACTCGCGTGATGGGCTGGTCGCGTGATCGAGCTGGTGAGACCCGACGTCCGCTTCCACCCCTCGTGGGAGGCGACGGTGCGTGAGTTCGCCGCCGACGGCACCACGATGCACGGCAGCGGGCTCTGGGGCTTGGACCCCTCCGACACCTCACGCGACGTGCTCGCGCGCGAGGTCGACCGGCTGCGCGCGGAGGAGGACCCCGCGACCGTGCTGCGCGAGGGCTGGGTGCACTGCACCTACTTCTGGATGGTCGAGGGCGACGAGCTGGTCGGGTACGTCGCGATCCGGCACCGGCTCTCCCCGTGGCTGCTCGACCAGGGCGGCCACATCGGGTACGGCGTACGCCCCAGCCGGCGTCGCGAGGGACACGCCACCAGGGCGCTCGGGCTGGCGCTGGTCGAGGCGGGTGACCTCGGCATCGAGCGCGCGCTGATCACCTGCGACCACGACAACGACGCGTCCCGGCGCACGATCGAGCGCAACGGGGGAGTGCTGGAGGACCGGCGGGGCGACAAGCTGCGCTACTGGTGCGCGGTCACGTGACGGCGGTCCGGCGGTAGGCCCTGTGGGACTCGAACCCACAACCAACGGATTAAAAGTCCGGAGCTCTGCCAATTGAGCTAAGGGCCCGGGGTGCAGCGACCCGGGTGCGCGCAACGCCGCTCAGCCTAGTCACCGACACGGGCCGGTCGGTCAGCCGCCGGGGTCGGCGCTGACGTCCCGCGGATCGGCCGCAGCGTCCTACCTCCTTGCAGGCCCGGCCGGCCGAGCGTATGCCGATTGGTCCCCAACGCCATGATTTCGTCCCCTGGACGTGCCGTTCGTGACCATCCAAGGGCGCGATGGGATGCGTGGGGCGAGTGGTGCCGGGTGCCGACCTCGGTCGCCGAGGGCCGGCCGATTGGTCCCCATCGGCAAGTTTGCGGCCACTGTTCTTGCCGATTGGTCACCAACGGCGGGCCGGAGGCACGCCCTTACGTCAACCTGATAACCGACAGGCCCCCGGACCTCAGGCAGCGCGCGGAACCCGCAGTCGCGCGACGAGGCGCCGCAGCGGGGTCTCGGGCACGGGGCGGACGAGGGGGAGCAGATGGGTCTTGCCCTCCCACTCGGCGACGAGCCGCACGGCGTCGTCGTCGTACTCCGCGGCGAGCTGCTCGGCGCGGTCGAGGTCACCCGCGGTCACGGCCGTGTTGATGGCGTGGACGTAGGTCGCGTACAGCTCGTTGAGCTCGTCGATCAGGCGCATGACTCCAGTGTGCGCCGACACTTGGATCGATCCAAGTCCCGGGGGCGACTGCTCTCAGTGCCGGTGGTCCACGTCCGGGTCGATCCGGTCGGCCTCGCGCGTGTGGTCCTCCACGCGGGCCTCCTCGTGCTGCTGCCCGCGGCGCAGCTCCTCGGCCCGGAGCTCTGCCTGCTCGGCCTGAGCCTTGACCCGCGCAGCCTCCGCCTCGGCCTGCCGTGCCTCCAGGTCGCTCTGCTTCACGTCACCGACGCGCGCCTCGGCCTGCGTCCGCAGCTGGGTGGCCTGCTGGCGGTGGGCGTGCGTGCGGCGCTTGCGCAGCATCGCCGCGACGATCGCCAGCACGACGGCCAGCACCACGACGGCGACGATGATCCAGATGATCTGCTCGGTGTCCATCCCTGCACGCTAGGGCGGTCCCGCACCCGACGTCGTCACCTGCAGGGGTGCCCCCCGCACGGCAGCAGGAACGACAGCACCGCCCGGTCCCCCCATGAGGGACCGAGCGGTGCAGACCAGGTCGTGCGTCAGTACGACGACACGTCGAGCAGCGGCTCCTTCGTCCCGTCGGGGTCGTCGCTCGAGTCCCAGTCGGAGGTGCCCGAGCCGACCAGCGCGGTCTTGACCTGCGCCGGCGAAGCGGCCGGGTGCGTGGCGGCGTACAGCGCGGCTCCGCCGGCGACGTGCGGCGCCGCCATCGAGGTGCCCGAGATGGTGTCGTAGCCGCCGTTCATCCAGGTGCTGGTGATGCACACGCCCGGCGCGATGATGTCGACGTCCTCGCCGAAGTTCGAGAACGACGCGAACGTGTCGTCCTCGTCGGCGCGGCAGGTCGAGGGTGCGCCGCCTCCGGCCTGGCCGTCGAAGTCGGCGAGCGCACTGACCGTCACGACCTCGTCGTACGCCGCGGGGGTGCTCGTCGAGGCGTCGGCCGCGTCGTTGCCCGCCGCCACCACGAAGGTGACGCCGTTGTCGACGGCCTCGCAGATCGCGGCGTGCATCGCGTCGCCGCTGTCGGCGCCGCAGCTGCCGTCGTCCTCTCCGCCACCGCCGAGGCTCATGTTGGCGACCTCGATCTCGTCGGCGTTGGCGGCGACGTAGTCGATGCCGCAGATCACGTCGGAGTTGAGGCCGGTGCCGGCCGCGCCGAGCACCTTGACCGGCCAGATCCGCGCCCCGGGGGCCACCCCGACGACGCCTGTGGTGTCGTCGAGCGCGCCGACCGTGCCGGCGACGTGGGAGCCATGACCGTTCTGGTCGTCGGCGCTGCCGATGCCGAACAGCGTGCAGTTCTTCGCGCCCTCGTCGTGGACGTCGAGGTCGGGGTGGTCGAGGTCCACGCCGGTGTCGATCACGGCGACGTCGACGTCGACCCGCTGGTCGGTGCCGTCGATGGCCGCCGTCGGGCTGAGGTCCGCCCCGGCGCGGTCGACGCCGGTCGGCGTGGACTGGGCGGTCGCGGCCACCGGGGTGTCGTGCTGCACCCAGGCGACGCCGGGCAGCGACTCGAGCGTGGCCGCGGTGGCCGCCGGCATGGTCGCCGAGTAGCCCTGCAGCGCGGAGGAGTAGACGTGGCCGAGGTCGAGGCCGAACCGCCCGGCGTGCAGGGAGGCCACGGTCTGGGCGACCAGGCCGTCCTCCAGCACGACGATGTAGCCGTTCTCCTGCGCGGGGGCCGCAGCGGAGGGGGTGGGGGTGGACGCGGTCGAGGTGGCCGTCGTACCCGCGCCGAGCGCGAGCGCGGTGGTCGTGAGGGCTGCGAGAGCCGTGAGGCGAGGACGCAAGGGTTCATCCGATCGTCGGGATGCCGCCCGCGGGCGACCTGACACCCGGTTCCAACGAGGGGCCGCGGAGGGGGTCACGGCAGGGGTTCTGCACATCCCTGCAGTGCAGGGATGTGCAGCTCAGGGGCGCTCGTGGACACGGGATCTGCTCTTCCCTTCGCCCCGGTGGTTGGTAGGCTCGGGCCCGCATCAGGTGCAAGTTCCAGCAGGTCTGACGCCCGCGGAGTTTGTGATCCAACGGCGTTCTTTCGGGTGTGTCTGCCAGCCACGCACGTCGGAGCGACGTCTCACCGCATCTGGATGTGGGCCGTCGAGGTGGCGGCTCTCGCCCCGACACAAGGAGTTTCGAGCACATGGCTCAGGGCACCGTTAAGTGGTTCAACGCCGAGAAGGGCTTCGGCTTCATCGCGCAGGAAGACGGCGGCGACGACGTCTTCGTGCACTACTCGGCGATCCAGACCCAGGGCTACAAGTCCCTGGACGAGAACCAGAAGGTCGAGTTCGACGTCACGCAGAGCCCCAAGGGCCCGCAGGCGGAGAACGTGCACGCCGTCTGATCTGCACCTGATCGGACCTCGCGAGGCCCCACCCGGCGGGTGGGGTCTCGCTCCGTCCCCGGGGCTTGGGTCCGGGGAGAGAATTTAGGTGATTCCCGGTTTGCCGCCATCCCGGAACGGGCATGGTGGGGGTTCGGGGAATGTTCCATCACTTCGGCGGGGGCAGGAGGGGGTACCAACCCGTGCACGACCAGTTCGACGTGACCCTCGAGGACGCCGACCTCCTCGGCGAGGTGGAGCTCACCACCAACCTCATCATCGCCGCGAGCGAGTCCGACGAACACCTGAGCGCCGAGGAGATCGACCAGATCCTCGGCGTCGTCCCCGCTCCCGACCAAGGCTGAGGCTCAGCAGGTCGCGAAGAGGACCGGCCCGCTCGTGAGGTCGGACAGCAGGTACTCGCCCTCGCCGGGTGCGAGGTCCATCGTGACGACCGCGCCCCGCGCCACCACGTCCCCGAGCGCGAACCGGTCGGCGAAGTCGCCGCCCTGGCCGGGCGCCGGGCCCGACGCCAGCGTCGAGCGGGAGTCCGCGTTCGCCCGCGCCTCGTCCTCGTCGTCGAACGACATCGCCACCCGTACGCCGCGGTCCGGCTCGGTCGCCATCACGAAACCGGTGAGCGGGTCGACCTCCCCGGCAGCAGCGACGAGCTCGTCCCCCTGGTCCTGGTCGGCCGCGTCGGCGGTGCCCATGGCAAGGGCGCGGCACGCCTCGTCGCCGGCGTACACCGCGGCGGCCAGTGGGTCCCCCGTGGCGGCCACGACCTCGTCGAGGCCCTCGACCGACCCGGCGTCGCCGGTGATCGTCCTCATCGCCTGCGCGAGGTAGTCGTCGGTATCGGAGGAGACGACCAGCCGCTGGTCGGCGTCGACGGCGAGGAACTGCAGCTCCGGGGTCAGCGTCCCCCCGATGGAGGGCAGCAGGTCGATCCCGCCGTTCCACACCCCGGTCTCCGACGCGGGCCGCTCGTAGCCGAGCTCGGCGAAGCCGTCCTGCAGGGCGTCGACGTCGGTCGACTCGGGCAGCTGCATCACCACCACCGCGCCCTCCGGGCTCTGGCTCAGCATCTCCCACTCCAGCGTGGCGGGGGAGAAGCCGAAGCTGCGGTGCAGGTCCGGCGTCGACTCGAGCAACGCCGACATGGGGGAGAGGTCCGCCTCGAACGCCTCGCCGAGGAAGTCCTCGACCTCGGCCGTGGGCGTGTCGGCCGCGAGGTCCGCGCCCAGCGTGCGGCGTACGTCCGCCCAGTCGGTGAACGTCAGCCGCTGTGCGCCCTGCGGGGCGAGGTCGACGGCGCGCTGCAGGTCGCTGCGGTCACGGTCCTGCCACCAGCGAAGACCGACTCCGACGAGGGCCAGGAGGACGACGGCGGCGAGGGCCACCACCAGCCACTTGCGCACGTACTCGTCCTCCTCGGTCCGGATGGTGTGAGACTAACCCCATGCCACCTCGCAAGGACGTGGTCGCCGCGGGCGCCGTCGTCTTCCGTCCCGGTCGTGAGGTGCTGCTCGTGCACCGTCCCCGCTACGACGACTGGTCCTTCCCGAAGGGCAAGCTCGACCCGGGTGAGGCGGCCCCCGTCGCGGCCGTCCGGGAGATCGACGAGGAGACCGGCGTCCACGTCCGGCTCGGCCCGCCGCTGACCGGGCAGCGCTACCCGATGGCCGACGGACGGTGCAAGGACGTGCACTACTGGGTCGGCTGGCCCGTGGGCGACGACGACGTGTCGGGCTATGCCGTCAACGAGGAGATCGACGAGGTCGCCTGGGTGCCCTACGACGCGGCGCTGGAGAAGCTGACCTACGACCGCGACCGCGACACCCTGCGCGAGGCGCGCGGGCTGCGCAAGAAGACCCACGCCCTCGTGGTGCTGCGCCACGCCAAGGCCCGCTCCCGCAAGGGCTGGACCAGCAAGCCCGACGAGCAGCGGCCGCTGGTGTCCCTGGGCCACGACCAGGCGCAGCGGCTCGTCGCGCTGCTCGCCGTCTTCGACACCCCGCGGATCCTGAGCTCCAGCAGTGAGCGGTGCGTCCAGACGCTCCAGCCGTACGCCGATGCCACGGAGTGGGACCTCGAGCGGCGGCGGGCGCTGTCCGAGGAGGGCGCGACGGACCGCAAGGTGACCAAGGCCGTCGCCGAGCTGCTGGAGGGGACCGACGGCGCCGTGGTGTGCACCCATCGGCCGGTGCTGCCGCTGGTCTGCGCCGCCCTCGGCGTACCGGAGACCACGCTGGACCCCGCCGGGATCCTCGTGGTCCACCACCGCAAGGGCACCGTGGTCGCGACCGAGGTCCACGCCCGCCCCTGAGGGCCCTGCCGGGCCCGTTCACGTGACGGCCGTCTCATGTCCGGCCGCCCGTGGGGAAGTCGCCGGACCTCGTTCACCCTCCGTTCACCGACGGCCCCGGGTCCGGTCACTTCGGCTCCCTAGTTTTCCCGGTGTCAGCTGGACTCACAGACATTCAGGAGAACGAAGTGAAGAGCACTTCCATGCGCCGGGCGCTCGTTCCCGGTATCGCCGGCCTCGCGCTGGTGCTCACTGCCTGCGGCGGTGGCCAGGAGGCCGAGGGCAGCGGCGACAGCGCTGGCGTCAGCGGCTCCGTCGCGGTCGACGGCTCGTCCACGGTGTTCCCGCTCAGCGACGCGGCCGCCGAGCTGCTCGCCGAGGAGAACCCGGACATCCAGGTGAACGTGGGCGCTGCGGGTACCGGTGGCGGGTTCGAGGTGTTCTGCACCGGCGACACCGACATCTCCAACGCCTCCCGCCCGATCGAGGAGGACGAGGTCGCGATCTGCGAGGAGAACGGTGTCGAGTTCACCGAGCTGCGCGTGGCGCTGGACGCCCTCACCCTGGTCGTCCACCCCGACCTCGCCGTCGACTGCCTGACCACCGACCAGGTCATCGAGCTGTGGGAGCCCGGCTCCACGATCACCAACTGGTCCGACCTCGACCCGAGCTTCCCCGACCAGGAGATCGCCCTGTTCGGTCCCGGCACCGACTCCGGCACCTACGACTACCTCGCCGCCGACGTGATCGGTGACGAGTCGGAGACGACCCGCGACGACTACGAGGCGTCCGAGGACGACAATGTGCTGGTCCAGGGCGTGTCCGGCACCGAGGGTGCGACCGGCTACTTCGGCTACACCTACTTCGAAGAGAACGCCGACAGCCTCAAGGCACTCGCGATCGACGACGGCAACGGCTGCGTCGAGCCCTCGGCCGAGACCGCCTCCGACGGCAGCTACACCCCGCTGTCGCGGCCGCTGTTCATCTACGTGAGCAACGCCAGCTACACCGACAACGAGGCCGCTGCGGCGTACGTCGACTACTACATCGAGAACCTCGCCGAGATCGCCGAGATCGCCCAGTACATCGCGCTCAACGACGAGCAGTACGGCGAGACCCAGGACGCCCTCGCCGGCATCGGGGGCTGACCCACTCGATGTCGTCGAGCTCCTCGACCAGCGCTGCAGGCTCGCCCCCCGGGGCGGGCCTGCAGCCCGTGTCCCTCGCAGGCCGCTCCCGCCCGGGGGAGGCCGTCATCAAGGGCGTGCTGTTCGTGTCGGCGATGATCTCGATCGTCACCACGATCGGCATCATCGTCACCCTGATCCGGCCGTCGCTGGACTTCTTCGGGGAGGTCGAGATCTGGGGCTTCCTCACCGGCACCGAGTGGGCTCCCCAGCGCGGTGAGTTCGGCATCTACCCTCTGGTCAAGGCCACCTTCCTGATCACGCTGATCGCGCTCCTGGTGGCGGTCCCGGTCGGGCTGGGTGCGGCGATGTACCTCTCGGAGTACGCCTCGCCCCGGGTGCGCAAGATCTTCAAGCCCGTCCTCGAGCTGCTGGCCGGCGTCCCCTCGGTCGTCTACGGCTTCTTCGCGCTGGCGGTGGTCACGCCCTGGCTCCTGCAGGACCTCCTCAACCTCGACGTCGGCTTCACCAACGCGCTGGCCGCCGGGCTCGTGCTCGGCGTGATGATCGTGCCCACCGTGGCCTCGCTCGCCGAGGACGCCATGTCCGCCGTACCGCTCGCGCTGCGCCAGGGATCGCTGGCCATGGGTGCCAACCGCATGCAGACCACGTTGCGGGTCGTCTTCCCGGCCGCGCTGTCCGGCATCGGGGCGGCGATCGTCCTCGGGCTCTCCCGCGCCGTGGGGGAGACCATGATCGTCGCGCTGGCCTCGGGTGCCCTGCCGTCGACCTCGCTCGACCCCCGTGACGGCATGCAGGCCATGACCGGCTACATGGCCACCACCGCCGGAGGGGAGAACCCGGTCGGCTCCCTGGAGTACAACACCTTGTTCGCCGTGGGTCTCACCCTCTTCGTGATCACGCTCCTCATCAACGTGATCAGCATCCGGCTCGTGCGACGCTTCAGGCAGGAGTACTGATGGCCAGCATCACCGCCGCCACGCGATCGAGCGTGCTGGCCTCGGGCCGGCGCAGTCGGGACGCGAACGCACCGTCCGTCCTCTTCCTGGGCGCCCTGTGGGCCTCGCTCTTCTTCGGTGTCATCGTGCTGCTGGTCCTGATCGTCAGCACGGCGATCGATGCTATCCCCCGGCTCGACGGCCCCCTGGTCACGGACTACTACTCCGGCATCCGGCCCGAGCAGACCGGCTTCCGGGCCGGCATCCTCGGCTCCATGTGGTTGATGCTCGGGACGGCCCTGCTCGCCGTACCGCTGGGCATCGCCTCGGCGCTCTACCTCGAGGAGTTCGCCGACCGGCACCGCTGGTACAACAAGCTGATCGAGGTCAACCTGCAGAACCTCGCGGCGGTCCCGTCCGTCGTCTACGGGTTGGTCGGCGGTGGCGGCGATGTCGGTCCTGGGACTGCAGCGCGGCATCGTGCTCGGGGGCTCCGTCGCGCTGGCGCTGCTGATCCTTCCCGTCATCATCATCACGACGCGCGAGGCGGTGCGCGCGGTCCCCCGCGAGATCCGGGACGGCTCGCTCGCGCTCGGCGCGACGGTGTGGCAGACCGACGTGGCGCCAGACCCTGCCGTCGGCCATCCCCGGGATCGCGACCGGGACGATCCTCGGTCTGTCCCGGGCGATCGGCGAGGCTGCGCCGCTGCTGCTGCTCGGGGTGGCGATCGGCATCCGGTTCGACCCGAACGGCTTCATGAGCGTCTTCACCGCGCTGCCCATCCAGATCTACACCAGCACCTCGCAGTCGCGCGAGGAGTTCCAGACCGCCGCGGCAGCCGCGATCATCGTGCTGCTGGTGATGTCCTGGGCATGAACGCGATCGCTATCTTCATCCGCAACAAGTTCCAGAGGACGTGGTGAGCATGGCCACCAGCTTTCCCCGATCACGACGGCTCGAAAGGACGACCCAGTGAGCACCGCTGACGAGACCGAGACCCAGATGGGCTCGCTCGCCGACGCCCACGTCGAGGTCGAGCGGCAGCTGCCCGACGCCCCGCCCGATCCGGTGATGAGGCTTCGGCGCTGAACGTCTACTACGGCGACTTCCGCGCGGTCCACCACGTCAACCTCGCGTTCGGCAAGAACGAGATCACGGCGCTGATCGGTCCCTCGGGTGCGGCAAGTCGACCGTGCTGCGCTGCCTGAACCGGATGAACGACCTCATCCCCAGCGCCCGCGTCGAGGGCGAGGTCACCTACCACGGCCAGAACATCTACGCCCGCGGCGTCGACCCGATCGAAGTGCGGCGCCGCATCGGAATGGTGTTCCAGAAGCCCAACCCGTTCCCCAAGTCGATCTACGACAACGTCGCCTACGGTCCACGAGTGAACGGCATCAAGGTCCAACATGGACGACCTCGTCGAGGAGCCTGCGCTCGGCCGCGCTGTGGGACGAGGTCAAGGACAAGCTCAAGCAGTCCGCCTACGCACTCTCCGGCGGTCAGCAGCAGCGGCTGTGCATCGCACGCACGATCGCCGTCGCCCCGAGGTGATCTTGATGGACGAGCCCTGCTCGGCCCTGGACCCGATCGCCACGCTCGCGCATCGAGGACCTGATGGTCGAGCTCGCGGAGCGACTACACGATCGTCATCGTCACCCACAACATGCAGCAGGCGGCACGCGTGGCCGACCGCACGGCCTTCTTCACCGCCCTGGCCGACGAGACGCACCGGCAACCGCACCGGGCTGCTGGTCGAGTTCGACCTGACCAGCAACATCTTCACCAAGCCCCGGGACAAGCGGACCGAGGACTACATCTCCGGCCGCTTCGGCTGAGTCCTTCCTGGCCGGCGGCATAGTCCCTACCGAAACTGTCGCGAGCATGCCGGGGTGACTATGGTTTCGGTAGGACTATCCCAATCGTCGCGAGTCATGAGACCCAGCGGTGGCGCAGCAGCCGCTCGCGCATCCGGGATCCAGGGCACGCCGTTGGGCGACGGTCTGCGTGGGCGTCGACCACGGCGGACGCTCGAGGGTTCAGGAGCGGTCGCCGGGCCGGTCGGTGCGCGCTCGGCCGTACGCCGCCCGCAGCCGCGCGAGGTAGTCGCTCGGGTCCGGAGGTCGGCGGCGACCATGGCGCCGGGCTCCAGTCCGTGGTGCCGGAACACGCCCTCGCGGCGTACGTCGTGGGCGCGCTGGTGAACCGCGAGGTCGAGGGCACCTCGTACTCGCCGACGACTCCGGCAACGGGGTCGAGCACGTCGGGGGTCCCGATGAGGCGGCCGGAGCGGTCGAACATCGGCGGGTTGCACAGCGGACGTCCGAGACCGGCGTCTTGCCACATCCCGCGCATCCGCACCTCGGTCGGCGACCAGGCTTCTCGTCGGCCAGCGTGAGCGCCGGCGCGGACTGCGGTATGCCGGTCCAGCCGGGGTGCTCGCCGGCGTAGTCCGCGCAGCTCCGCGATCGACACCAGGTCGGAGTACGCCGCCATGTCGAGCGCGCGGGCCGCGTCCCACGCGGAGGCGGCGTACCGCATCTCGAACCACGCCGAGCAGATGGACCGGGTGACAGGAAGTCGTCGACGACCACGAGGTCGGCGGGCAGCGCTCCTCGCTGATGACGATGCCGGGCTGGACCGGACGTGGACGAGCCCGGTGGCCAGCGTGACCGGCCGCAGCGCGAAGCCGTCGCCGCGAGCCCGCGAACCAGCGGGCGCGCTCCCAGGCGAGGGCGGCCCAGCCGGTGACGCCGCCGTACCGCGGGAGGCAGACCGCCGCCTCGACTGCCCGCTGCCAGGGACGTCGCGCGTCGACGTACGACGGCTCGTACCACACCGTGGGCGGCCCGTCGCCACGCCGTGCCCCTGACCTGGCCGGCGCGGGCCCCGCCAGACCCGCCGGTCGAGCCTGACCGGCGCGCGACACCTCGGTCGGGAGGGATGGAAATGGGGCGGCACGAACATCCGACGAGGGTGCACGAGTTCGCTACCTGCGGGCCGCTCCTCCACAGCCCTCACCGGACGCAGCGATAGTCCCTGAACGAAACCGTCGCGACACGCCGACGCGACGACGGTTTCGTTAGGGACTATCCCACTGAAAAAGACCGTCAGAGCACCTCGACGAACAGGTGGCTCAGCCAGTAGCAGAGGGCGGCGGCGAGGCCGGCCGCGGGGAAAGGTGAGACCGAGGGGGTGAAGGACGCAGCCGGTGACGCCCCAGCGGACGCGGGAGAGCTGCTTGGCGGCGCTGATGCCGATGACCGTGGTAGAGGTGATGGTGTGGGTGGTCGAGATCGGCGCTCGAAGACGTACGCGGTGGTGTAGAGCACCGAGGCGGCGACCGACTGGGTGGCGAAGCCCCGGGCGGTCGAGGTGGAGACGATCCGGCGGCCGAGCGTGCGCATGACGCGCCAGCCGCCGAGCAGGCGCCCAGCGAGATCGCGGCGGCGGCGGCGAAGATGCCCACAGCGGCAGGTCGTCGCTCGCGCCGACGTAGCCGCTGGTACAAGCGCCAGGAAGAGATCACGTCCACCGCCTCGGGGTGGTCCGCAGGCCGTGGCCGAGCGCGATCGCGGCGGCCGACACGGCTGCGCGACCTCGAAGCCGCGGCTGGCCTTGCCGGGGTTCTGCACCGCGGAAGATCGACATGATCGCGACCATCACCGCGAAGCCGAGGCCGAAGGCGACGAGCGGGGAGAGGATCATCGGGATGATGATGGTTCTCCAGCATGATGTCGCACGAGACGCCGATGCCGGCGGCGATCGCCGAGCCGACCAGGCCGCTGATGAGGGCGTGCGAGGAGGAGGAGGGCAGGCGCAGGACCAGGTGACGAAGGTCCAGGTGCATGCCGAGCAGGCCGGCGATCACGATCACCAGGCCATGGAGCCGGAGGGTGGCGGCATCGTTAGAGACGGTCTGGGCGACCTCTGCCGAGGAAGGCGCCGACGAAATCGATGACCGCCGCCATGGCGAGGGCCACGCGGGGTCAGCGCGCCAGTGGAAATCGATGTCGCAATGGCGTTGGCAGCGTCGCGGCAAGCGACTGGTGTAGTCGAACACCAGGCGGGTCGACGATGACGATCTCGGCGCGCGCGGATCATCAGCGGCATCGTAGATCCTCCATGGAGTCATTTTTTCTCTACCGCGATCTTGCTCGACGATGTTGGCGACCTTCTCGAAGGCGTCGATCGCACCCTCGAGCGAGGTCACGATGTCCTTGAGCTTCAGGACCTCGAGCGCCTCGTAGCGGCCGTCGAAGAGCTTCGCGAAGAGCGCGCTGTAGGTCTTGTCGCCGCGTTCTCGAACAACGGCTGATCTCGATCAGTACTCGTCGAGGTCCTTGATCGACCCGCAGTCGGCGGCATCGAGTCGGAGGCGACGGCGAACAGCGCGGCGATGACCTCGACCAGGGTGTCGAAGCCGTGGCAGCTCGGCGACCTTGTAGACCAGGTCAGCGCTGTCGATGATGTCGATGATGTCGTCGAGGCCGAGGGCGAGGTCGTAGATGTCCTCGCGGTCGAACGGGTCACGAACGTGCCGTCGACCCGGCGTACGACAGCGCGCGCGGTCGTCGGCGTCGTGCTCGGCCTCCCGCATCCGGCCGGCGACGTCCTCACGCCGGCGCCCTCCGCCAGGTATCTCCGCCAGCAGGGGTGGTACTGGCGTCGAGGCGGCTGCGCTCGGGCTGGTAGAGAAAGATCGTAGAACGAACCCGTCGACAGGGACGAAATCCTCCAAGCCACGGTGAACCCTAGCGAGGCGGAGCGGGAGGCACTCAGACTAGGGGTGGCGGGTCCGTGACGCAGCTCGGGGTCCGCTCCGCGTCAGGAGGTCGTACGCCGACGCCGCTGGCGCGCGAGTCAGCTCCTCCTGGAGGTGGGCGATCCACCGTTGAGCTGCCAGGTGCCGTCGGGGCCGAGCACCCACGCGGAGGTTCGGCGTCGAAGGCGAGGTCGAGCAGGGCGCGTGCCTCGGCGACGTCGTCGTCGCTCGGCAGCCGGACCAGCACCTCGACGCGACGGTCGAGGTTGCGGTGCATGAGGTCCGCGGAGCCGATCCAGGCCGCGGGGTCGCCGTCGTCGAACCAGTAGACCCGGCTGTGCTCGAGGAACCGGCCGAGCACCGAGCGGACCTCGATGTTCTCCGACAGCCCCGGCACCCCGGGGCGCAGGGCGCAGATGCCGCGGATCAGTGCCTCGACGCGGACACCCTCGGCGGAGGCGAGGTAGAGCGCGTCGATCAGCTGCTCGTCGACGACCGAGTTGGCCTTGATCCGGATCAGCGCCGGCCTCCCGGCCCGCGCGTGCTCGCTCTCGCGGTGGATCTATCGACCGAGTCCGGTGCGGAACGTGTCGGGAGCGACGAGCAGCTGCTCGTAGGTCGCGGTGCGTGTAGCCGGACAGGTGGTTGAAGAGATCCGCGACGTCTGCACAGACCTCCGGGTGAGCGGTGATCAGGCCGAAGTCTTCGTACGTGCGTGCGGTCTTGGGGTTGTAGTTGCCTGTGCCGATATGGACGTAGCGGCGGCTGCCATCGGACTCGTCGCGCACCACCAGGCAGCTTGCAGTGGGTCTTGAGGCCGACCAGGCCGTAGACCACGTGGCAGCCAGGCCTCCTCGAGCTGCGCGCCCACTGGATGTTGGCTTGCTCGTCGCAGCGGGCCTTGATCTCGACGATCACGAGCACCTGCTTGCCGGCCTCGGCGGCGTCAACGAGGGCATCGACGATCGGGGAGTCACCGGAAGTGCGGTAGAGGGTCTGCTTGATGGCGAGCACGTGAGGATCGGCGGCGGCCTGCTCGAGGAAGCGCTGCACGCTGGTCGCGAACGAGTCGTAGGGGTGGTGGAGCAGCACGTCGTGGCGCGCCGCCGCTTTGAAGACGTCGACCGCGCGGCGGACTCCACCTCGGCGAGGTCCGGGAGGGCGCTGGGGATGAACGCCGGGAACTTCAGCTCCTCGCGGTTGAGGTCGGCGATCGCGTGCAGGCCCGTTGGTCGAGCGGTCCGGGCGGCTTGAAGACCTCGTCCTGGGAGATGCCGAGCTCGCTGACGAGCAGCTCGAGCACCGCGGGCTGATCGTTTCCTCGACCTCAAGCCGCACCGGCGGCCGAAGCGGCGCGCAGCAGCTCCTTCTCGAGGGCGGCGAGCAGGTTCTCGGCGTCGTCCTCCTCGACCTCGAGGTCCTCGTTGCGGGTGACCCGGAAGCTGTGGACCTCCAGCACCTCCATGCCGGGAAAAAGCTTGCGGAGGTGCTCGCCGATGACGTCCTCGAGCGGGACGAAGCGCTGGTTGCCGAGCGCGACGAAGCGGGAGAACGTCGGCGGCACCTTGACCCGGGCGAAGTGCTCCTTGCCGCTCTTCGGGTTGCGCACGCAGCACCGCGAGGTTGAGCGAGAGGCCGGAGATGTAGGGGAACGGGTGGGCCGGGTCGACCGCCAGCGGGGTGAGGACCGGGAAGATCCGCTCCTTGAAGATCCGCTTGCAGGTCCGTTGCTCCTCGCGGTCGAGGTCGGCCCAGCGGACCAGCTCGATGCCGTGGTCGAACAGCCCCGGCACGATCTCCTCCCGGAACAGCGCACCGTGACGCGCGGTCAGCTTCCCCGTCTCGGTCCAGATCGCCTCCAGCTCCTCGCGCGGCATCAGCCGACACCGCCCGGACGACCACCCGGCGGCGATGCGCCGCTGAGGCGGCCACGCGGACCATGAAGAACTCGTCGAGGTTGCTCGCGAAGATGGCCAGGACCGGGTGCGCTCGAGCAGCGGGACGCGGGGTCCTCGGCGAGCTCGAGCACCCGCTGGTTGAAGTGCAGCCACGAGATCTCGCGGTCGAGGAAGCGGTCGTCGTACTTCTGGATCGCCTCGATCGCCACCGGGTCCGGGACGTACGCCGGCCGCTCATCGGTCGCGGCGGCGGCCTCGGCCGCTCCGCCGGGCGCGGTGGGTGCCTCCGGCGTGCCCGGGGCGCGGTCGAGCGTGGTCATGGTCGTCAGTGTGTCACCGACAGGTGAACAGCGGGTGTCCTCCGATCCGGGCGCCGGTAGGTTGCCCGACGTGCCGATCCCGCTGCGCTTCGCCGGTCCCGCGTTCCGCGCCGTGCTGGCGCTCCCCGAGCCCGTCCAGCGGCTGCTCGCCGGTCGCCCGGTCCGTAGCGAGGGGCAGACCCTCGCGACGGACGTCCAGGCATCGCTGCGGCTGATGAGGATCACGCGGGAGCCGGAGTTCGCCTCGCTGCCCGTGGCCGAAGGCCGCGAGCAGGTACGCCGCGTCACGGCGCTGGCCGGCGGCACCCAGCCGATCGGCGCGGTCCGCGACCTCCCGGTCGGTGAGCGGAACGGGCGCCTCTACGTGCCGACCGGGGCGACGTCCCCGGGACCGCTGCTGGTGTGGTTCCACGGGGGCGGCTGGGTCTACGGCGACCTCGACTCGCACGACCCGGCCTGCCGGTTCCTCGCGGAGCGGTCGGGCGTGCGGGTGTTGTCCGTCGACTACCGGCTCGCCCCCGAGCACCCGTTCCCGGCCGCCTACGACGACTGCCTGGCGTCGTACCACTGGGTCGTCGAGCACGCCGCGTCCCTCGGGGCCGACCCCGCCCGGCTCGCCGTCGGCGGCGACTCCGCCGGTGGCGCCCTGGCCGCCGCCACGGCGCTGGCCGCGGCCCGCGAGGGGCTTCCGCTGGCCTGGCAGCTGCTGCTCTACCCCGGCACCGACATGCGTGGCGGCACCGAGAGTCGCGCGCGCTACAACGAGGGACTGGTGCTGACCCAGGAGTTCCTCGACGTCGCGAAGTCCAGCTATCTCTCCGGTGCCGACGACGTGCTCGACCCGCGGGCGTCGGTGTTCCTCGACGAGGTGCCGGACGGCCTCGCCCCGGCGTACGTCGTGACCGCCGGCTTCGACCCGCTGCGCGACGAGGGCGAGGCCTACGCGCGCAAGCTGGCGGACGCCGGCGTCGAGATCGAGCTGAAGCGCTTCCCGGACCAGATCCACGCGTTCGTGCACTTCGTCGGCGTCGGCCGGTCGGGGCGTGCGGCCGTGACCGAGGTCGCCGACCGGATGGCGGACGCGCTGCTCTAGGGGCTGTCCAGGATCAGCGTGATCGGGCCGTCGCCGACGCTCGCGACCTGCATGTCGGCGCCGAACACCCCGCGCTCGACGCGGATCCCGTCGCGCTCGAGGGCGGCGCACACGGCGTCGTACGCCGGCTCGCTCACCGGCGCCGGAGCGGCCGCGACCCACGTGGGGCGCCGACCCTTGCGGCCGTCGCCGTACAGCGTGAACTGGCTGACCACCAGCACGGGGGCGCCGACGTCCTGGACCGACTTCTCGTCGCGCAGCAGCCGCAGGTCACGGATCTTGCCGGCCGTCCAGGCGATCTCGCGCTCGCCGTCGGTGTGGGTGACGCCGAGGTGGACGAGCAGCCCCGGTTCGTCGATCGCGCCGACGACCCGGCCGTCGACGGTCACCGAGGCGGAGAGCACCCGCTGGAGGACGGCACGCATGGGACTAGTCTCCCAGCCGTGAACGTTGACGTGCCCGCCGACCGGCTCCTGATCACCGTCGCCCCGACCGGCGCGGAGACCACGAAGGAGAGCTGCCCGCAGCTCCCGACGACGCCCGAGGAGATCGCGGAGACGGCGGCTGCCTGCGAGGCGGCCGGCGCCGCGATGATCCACATCCACGTCCGCGACGCCGAGCACCGCCCGACGCTCGACCTCGGGCTGCTGCGCGAGTGGGTGGCGGCGGTGCGGTCCGCGTCGTCGCTGGTGGTCCAGCTCTCGACCGGCGGCTCGGTGCACGACCCGCTCGACGAGCGGCTGCGCGTGCTCGATGCTGAGCCCGACTCCTGCTCGCTGACGATGGGCACCACCAACTTCGGCGACGACGTCTTCTCCAACCCGTGGCCGTTCGTCTGCGACCTCTACCGGCTCAGCCAGGAGCGCGAGGTCGTGCCGGAGTTCGAGCTGTTCGACCTCGGCCAGGTGCACGCGCTCGCGCGGCTGATCGACAAGTTCGGGCTGCCCTACGGCGGCCGCGTCCACTGCGACCTCGTGATGGGCGTCCCCGGCGGCATGAACGGCACCACCGACGCGCTCGTCGCGGCCGTCCACGACCTCCCGGCCGCGGTCACGTCGTGGTCCGCGACCGGCATCGGCCGCTCCACGCTCTCGGTCGCCCTCGCCTCGCTGTCGAAGGGCGGCCACCTGCGGGTCGGGATGGAGGACGTCCTCACGCTCGCCCGGGGCGTCCCGGTCGAGCACAACGCGCAGCTCGTGTCGCGCGCGGCCGAGCTCGGCCGCCTCGCACAGCGGACGCCGATGACCTCGGTCGAGGCGCGGACCTTCCTCGGGATCCGGCCCGCTCAGTAGCTCCCGACCAGCCGCGGGCTGGCCGAGCGCACCTGCAGCGACACGTC
This sequence comes from uncultured Actinomycetota bacterium, assembly GCA_963754575.1. GTDB lineage: Bacteria > Actinomycetota > Actinomycetes > Propionibacteriales > Nocardioidaceae > Nocardioides. The sequence goes on from CAVWGQ010000028.1 coordinate 325,268, forward strand.
GTCGCCGGGCACCGTGAGCGTGCCGGGGATCTGCTGCCACCCGCCGCCGTTGATGCGGAACCGGCCGCCGTACGTCGTGTCCACGCTCGGCGCCACCCGGCCGGGCTCGGCGTACTCGTGGGTGACGTCGAGGGCGGGGTACGCCGCTCCGGGGCTCGTCGTCGTGCTGCCCTGGCCGTCGCCGAAGTCCCACGCGTACTGCGTCGGCGTCGCCTCGATCTCCACCTGCTGCCCCAGCAGCGTGACCGTCCGGGTCGTCGGGGCGGTGTTGTCGGTGAAGAAGTTGGTGTCGAAGTTGATCAGCGTCTGACCGTCCGGCGGCTGTACCTCGAGCTGGGCCCGGGGCCAGGCGAGGCGCTCGAACTCGGTGCGGACCATGGCGGGGGTGATGGTGATGACGTCGTCCTCTGCCTCGCTCGGGCTGAGACAAACGGAGGTGAGGTTCACGGCATCCCCGTTGCGATCTCGATACGCCGCACCACGTACCAAGCGCCGACGTCGCCGTTCGCAGTTCGACACACCCTAGCCTGGGCCACACAGCCCTCGCCTGCCTTGCAACGCTGCACGTACTTGAATCGATACTTGGGCGGCGCAGAACTGGCATCCGAGACTTCGCCGTTTCCCGGGTCGGTCGTTGATGTACCACCCGTGTCTTCGCAGCACTTGGGAGGCGAGCAAGTCCGTTCGATCGCAGGGATCCCCCTCGGCATGCGCAGGCAGCGCGCCTGTAGCGGACAGTAGGGCAGCAGCGCCCAGCACGGCGATGAGGTGCTTCACGCTGCCCACCACGCTTTCCACGAGCCACGCGTTCCGCGAAGAACGAGCGTCAGGCGATACGTGGTGGTGCCACCCTCGAATGAGTCGACCGGCGCAGTCTCTGTCTCCCGCAGTTCGGTGCTTGAGGTCTTGACCGTGACTTCGAACTGCCTGATCGTCGCGGATCGCGATCCTCCGTCGATGCTCAGCACTTCTTGCGACTTAAGGCGGATGTAGCCACCGTTGGCGTAGATGCGGTCCACCCGCCCTGCCAGCTCCTCGCAGGAACGCAGCCACGAGAGGCGTTCAGAAAGGGCCTGGTGTCGCCTGTGTTCTGCATCTCGAGGTTGAGGTCGAACCACTCCTCGATGAACTCCTCCGGACTCTGCGCCTCGGGCTCGGCCGTCTCGCTCTCCGACGCCGAGGGCGACGGCGAGGGTGACTCGGTCGGCGTGAATTCCGGCTCGGGCTCGTCCGTGCAGCCGGCGAGGAGCAGGCCAGCGGCGAGCCCGGCGGCGAGGGTGCGTCGTACGGACATCCGAGAGCCTTCCGAGAGACTTCCTGGGAAATCTAACGACGCAGGCGGCTCAGCGACACCCCCAGTCCTTCCTGTGGATAACCCACCCGACGAGGTGTGCCCGCGGATAGTCCCTAACGAAACGGTCGCGACACGCCGTCGGTCACGACCGTTTCGTTAGGGACTATCCCCGCCCAGGGCGATGAACCGCTGCCCCAGGTGTCAGTAGACCAACGCCTGCACGCCCTCGCCGAGCACTTCCTCGGTGAAGGTCGCGGCGCCCGCGACCCGCACCCCGTCGACCAACGCCGACGGCTCGATCGAGCGGCGCTCGGCGCACTGGGAGCAGACGGTGACGGTGCCGGCGGCGAGCACGGCGGCGAGCAGCGAGTCGAGCGGCGTGGCGAGGGGGAGGGAGAACTCCGCGGCCCGCCCGCGTACGCCGAACCACGCCGCCTCGCCGGTCAGCCACAGCGAGACCGTGGCCCCGGCGGCGACCGCGGCTGCGGCGACGGTGAACGCCTGGTTGCAGCGCTCGGCGTCCTCGGCCCCACAGGTCACCTTGACCACCAGCGATCGCGACATGCCCGAACCCTAGGAGACTGCCGAACAATCCGCTCTGCTGCGCGACACGATGCGGGCACGCTGGCTGCGTTGCCCTCGCTCGACGGGCCACGGCCCGCCTTCGCTCGTGCGCCTTGCCATCGCGCGCGCCTCGAGCCGCTCGCGACGAGCGGGATCGTTCGGCACCCTCCTAGACTGACGGCCATGCCGTTCGACATCCCGCAGAACATCCACCCGAGCTGCGCCCGCCTCGCCTGGCTGATCGGCACGTGGGCGGGCAACGGCCACGGGGAGTACCCGACGATCGAGCCGTTCCAGTTCGGTCAGGAGGCGATCTTCCAGCAGGACGGCCGCCCGTTCATCCACTACTTCAGCCGCGCGTGGATCACCGACGCCGAGGGCACCGTCATCCGCGCGGCCGCGCAGGAGACCGGTTTCCTCCGCCCGCAGGAGGACGGCACCATCGAGATGGTGCTGACGCACAACACCGGGTTCGTCGAGATCTGGCACGGCGAGCTCCACCCCGAGCAGCCGCGCTTCGAGCTGATCACGGACGCCGTCGCGCGCACCGCCACCGCGAAGGAGTACACCGGTGGCAAGCGGCTCTACGGCTACGTCAACGGCGACCTCCTCTACGCCTTCGACATGGCGGCGATGGGGCAGGAGCTCCAGCCGCACACCCACGCCCAACTGGTGAGGCAGTGACCCACGGCGACTGGAAGGCGAGGCTCCGCGGGAGCGGCTACCGGCTGACCCCGCAGCGCGAGCTGATCCTGGCCGCCGTCGACCGGCTCGGCCACGCGACCCCCGACGAGATCCTCGCGGAGGCCCGCGAGCACTCCGACGCGATCAACGCCTCGACCGTCTACCGCAACCTCGAGGTGCTCGAGGAGCTCGGGCTGGTGCGGCACGCCCACCTGAGCGACCGCGCGCCGACGTACCACTCCGTCTCGGACCACGAGCACTTCCACCTGGTCTGCCGGAATTGCCGGGCCACGATCTCGGTTGCACCTGATGTGCTGACTCCTCTGCTCGAACGCCTCGAGGCCGACCATGGCTTCACCGCCGACGTCGGTCACCTCACCGTCTTCGGGACCTGCCGGGACTGCCGATGACCAGCCCCCTGCTCACGCTCCCCGACGCGGTCGCCGCCGAGGGGATCGACGCCGGCGTCGCCGGCCACTACGGCTCCTTCAACCGCGAGCAGCGCACCCTCGAGCAGGGCGACGGCTTCGTCGACCTCTCCCACCGCGACGTGCTCCGCATCGCCGGACCTGACCGGCTGACGTGGCTCCACTCGCTCACCACCCAGCACCTCACCGGCCTGGCGCCGGGGGAGTGGACCAGCGCGCTCGTGCTGAGCCCGAACGGGCACGTCGAGCACGCCTTCGCCGTCGTCGACGACGGCGAGGCGGTGACGCTCCACACCGAGCCGGGAGCAGGTACGCCGCTGCGCGACTTCCTGTCCCGCATGGTCTTCATGACGCGCGTCGAGGTCACCGACGTGACCGACGAGGTCGCCGTGATGTGGCGCCCCAAGGGCTACGACCTGGTGCCGCGCGACCAGCTCCCGGCGTACGCCGAGGCCGCGGGGCCGGCGTGCGGGCTCTGGGCGTTCGAGGCGCTGCGGATCGCGCGGGGCGAGCCGCGCCTCGGGATGGACACCGACCACCGCACGATCCCCAACGAGGCGGGCTGGATCCCGAGCGCGGTCCACCTCGACAAGGGGTGCTACCGCGGCCAGGAGACGGTCGCGCGCGTGCACACGCTCGGCCGGCCGCCGCGGCGGCTGACGCTGCTGCACCTCGACGGCTCCGAGAACCGGCTGCCCGGCCTCGGCGCCGAGCTGCGCCACGGCGACAAGGTCGTCGGCTTCGTCGGCACCAGCGCCCGCCACCACGAGCTCGGCCCGATCGCACTCGCGATCGTCAAGCGCAACGTGCCCCTCGACGCGGTCCTCGACGCCGACGGCCTGGTGGCCGCCCAGGAGGTCGTGGTCGATCCCGAGGTCGGGCTGCACGTGCGGCCGAAGTTGCGGTAGTTGCGGTAGTCCAGTGGCAAACGGTCGGGTGCAGGACCGATCAGCGACCGTTTCCCACTGGACTACCCCGACCAGCCAGCCAGTCAGTCCCCGCCGAACAGGTCCCGCGTGTAGACCTTCTCCCGCACGTCCTCGAGCTCCTCGACCACCCGGTTGGCGATGATCAGGTCGGCGGCGGACTTGAACTCGTCGAGGTCGCGCACGACCCGGCTGCCGAAGAACTCGTCCTCGGGCAGCTCGGGCTCGTAGACGACGACCTCGATCCCCTTGCCCTTGATCCGCTTCATCACGCCCTGCACGGACGAGTAGCGAAAGTTGTCCGAGCCGGACTTCATCACCAGCCGGTGCACGCCGACCACCGACGGCGCGCGCTTGATGATCTCCATCGCGATGAAGTCCTTGCGCGTCGTGTTGGCGTCGACGATCGCGCGGATCAGGTTCTGCGGGACGTTCCAGTAGTTCGCGAGCAGCTGCCGGGTGTCCTTCGGCAGGCAGTAGCCGCCGTACCCGAACGACGGGTTGTTGTAGTGCGAGCCGATCCGCGGGTCGAGTCCGATGCCGGTGATCACGTCGCGCGAGGACAGCCCGTGGGCGACCGAGAAGGAGTCGAGCTCGTTGAAGAAGGCGACCCGCATCGCGAGGTAGGTGTTGGCGAAGAGCTTGATCGCCTCGGCGTCGTCGGGGTCGGTGAGCAGGACGGGTACGTCGGGCTCGCGCGAGCAGTCGACCAGCAGGTCGGCGAACGCCCGGGCGCGCTCCGACTTCTCGCCGACGATGATCCGCGAGGGGTGCAGGTTGTCCGTGAGCGCCCGGCCCTCGCGCAGGAACTCCGGCGAGAAGACGAGCTGGTCGGTGCCGAGCCGCGTGCGGGCGCCGGTGACGAAGCCGACCGGCACCGTCGACTTCACGACGATCAGCGCCCGGTCGTTGACGGCCGCCACGTCGCGCACCACCCGCTCGACGGTCGTGGTGTCGAAGGCGTCGGTCTCGGGGTCGTAGTCGGTCGGGGTCGCGACGATGACGAGCTCCGCCTCGGCGTACGCCGCGGTGTCGGTGGTGAAGCTGACGTCGAGGTCGCCCCGACCCAGGTACTCCTCCAGCTCGGCGTCGTGGATCGGGCTGGTGCCCTGCCGCAGCAGCGCGACCCGGTCGGCGTCGACGTCGACGCCGACGACCCGGTGCTTCTGCCCGAGCAGGGCGGCCATGGAGAGTCCGACGTACCCGAGTCCGACGACCACGATCGATGACATGGCGCGCAGTCTAGGAGCGCGCGTACATCACGTGGGTGTCCCGGTCGTGATGGGTGAACGACAACCCGGAGTACAGCCGGATCGCGGCCGCGTTGTCCGACTCGACGTAGAGCTCGACCTCGGAGATGCCCCGTCCGGAGAGGTGCGCGAGGCCGGCGCGGGTGAGCGCCTTGCCGAGGCCGAGACCCTGCGCCTCCGGCGCGACGCCCACGACGTAGACCTCGCCGAGCGCCGCGGAGTGCTGCTTGGTCCAGTGGAAGCCGAGCATGTGTCCGCCGCGCATCGCGACCAGCAGCCCGGCCGGGTCGAACCACGGCTCGCCCATCCGCTCGGCGAGGTCGGCCGAGCTCATCGCGCCCTGCTCGGGGTGGTGGGCGAACGACTCGGCGTTGACGCGCAGCAGCTCCTTCTCGTCCTTGCCGTGGAAGCTGCGGATCGCGACCCCCTCGGGGAGCACCACCGGCCCGGGAGACTCGCCGCCCTCGCGGCGCATCACCCACAGCTCGCGGACCTTCTCGAAGCCGTGCTGCGCGGCGAGCCTCGCCGCGGCGGGGTGGTCGGCGTGGGACCAGGCCCGCAGCCTCCCGGCGTACGACGCCAGCGCCTCGGTCAGCAGGCCGCCCGCTTCACCGCGGCCGCGGGCGTTCGGCCGGACCGCCAGCGAGAGGTCCTCGCCGATGACGAGCGCGAACCCGTCGTCCGACGACCCACCACGCCACGTCGTCGGGCCGGTTGCGCAGCGCGAGCCACGTGGCCTCGTCGATCGGCGCCACCCCGTCGGCCGCCTCGCTGTCCGCGGCGACGTCGGCGATCTGGCGTAGTCGGTCGGCGTCCACGCCGTCGACCGTACCTGCGGGGGATAGTCCCCGAATCTTTGGTCGCGATTCGGCGCGAGTTCTAGGTAGTGACGCAACACCTCGATGTCGAGGAGTTGTCATGATGGGGCTCGTCCGAAGCAGTCCGTTGGAGTTCCATCGTCGGTTCTGGGCGGGGGTCCGCGCCGGGCTGAGTATCGAGGACGCGTCGCTTTGCTGCGGGCATGTCCGTGACCGTGTGGCAGGCGGGCTTTCCGCAAGGCTGGCGGGGTGAATCCCACGCGCGCGGTCGCACCGATCGGTCGTTACCTGTCGTGGTCGAGCGTGAGGAGATCGCGGCGCTGGACCATGCCGGTCACGGGGTGCGTGAGATCGCCCGTCGGCTGGGACGCAGCCCGGGCACGATCAGCCGCGAGCTCGAACGGGGCGCGACCCCACGCGGGTACCGCGCCTCGGTCGGGCAGGCCAGCGCCGACCGTGGCCGGAGGCTCCTCGGGCCGCGAAGCTGGCCACCAACCTGCGGCTGCGCCAGCGAGGTCCAGACCCGGCTCAAACGCCGCGACAGCCCCGAGCAGATCGCTGGCAGACTCAAGAGCGACTTCCCCGACGAACCGGAGATGTGGGTGTCGGCCGAGACGATCTACCAGTCGCTGTACGTGCAGGCCCGCGGCGGGCTGAAGCGGGAACTGACGGCCTATCTGCGCACCGGCCGCTCGATGCGCAAGCCACGACGGCGTGACGGCGAACGCCGCGGCCGGATCCCGGGGATGGTGCTCGATCAGCGAGCGCCCGCCCGAGGTCGAGGACCGGGCGGTGCCCGGGCACTGGGAAGGCGACCTGATCCTCGGGATCGACCGAGTCGAAGTCCGCGGTCGGCACCCTGGTCGAGCGCACCACCGGGTTCGTGATGCTGCTGCACCTGCCGGACGACCACGGCGCGCTCGCGGTGCAAGAGGCGCTGGTGGCCAAGATGGCGCACCCTGCCCGAGCAGCTGAAGCGGTCGCTGACCTGGGACCAGGGCAGCGAGATGGCCAACCACGTCCATCATCACCGAGGCCACCGGCCTGGACATCTACTTCTGCGACCCGCACTCGCCGTGGCAGCGAGGCTCGAACGAGAACACCAACGGCCTGCTGCGCCAGTACCTGCCCAAGGGCACCGACCTGGGCTTCTACGGCCCCGGGCTGCTCGACAACATCGCCGCCGAACTCAACGCCCGACCCCGCAAACGCCACGGCTTCCAGACCCCAGCCGAGGTCCTCGACCGACTACTGGCACGAAGCCGCCACCAACCAGCGCGGATCTGCGACCAAAGGTTGGGGACTATCCCAGTGCTCAGGCGTCCTGGGAGTTCCGCGAGGACGAGGAGGGTGAGGAGGGTGAGGAGGAGGGCACGTCCTTGGTCGGCAGCACGAACCGGTAGCCGACGTTGCGGACGGTCCCGATCAGGGTCTCGTGCTCGGGACCGAGCTTGGCCCGGAGCCGGCGTACGTGCACGTCGACGGTGCGGGTGCCGCCGAAGTAGTCGTAGCCCCACACCTCCTGCAGCAGCTGTTGGCGGCTGAAGACGCGCCCGGGGTGCTGGGCGAGGTACTTCAGCAGCTCGAACTCCTTGAAGGTCAGGTCGAGCGTCCGGCTGCCGAGCTTGGCGGTGTACGTCGCCTCGTCGACGACCACGTCGCCCGAGCGGATGACGTGGGCCTCGGGGTCGTCGGCCTCGCGCTCGGCGCGCAGCCGCCCGATCGCCAGCCGCATCCGCGCCTCGAGCTCGGCCGGCCCGAGCGTGTTGACGACCACGTCGTCCATCCTCCAGTCGTGGCTGACCGCGGCGAGACCGCCCTCGGTGAGCACGAGCAGCACGGGTACGTCGACGCCGGTGGTGCGGATCAGCCGGCACAGGTCGCGGGCGTGGGCGAGGTCCTGGCGACCGTCGACCATCAGCAGGTCGGCCGCGGGGGCGTCGAGCAGGGCGCTCCCCTCGGCGGGCAGGACCCGCACGTGGTGGGCCAGCAGCGCGAGGCCGGGCACCACCTCGGCGGAGGGTTGCAGGGCGCTCGTCAGGAGCAGGATGTTGCTCACGGGCGGGGCACCTCCTCGTCAGGGCCGATACGCAAGGATAGTGAACGATGAACGCCTCCACGGTCACTGTCCGTTATTGGGCAGCCGCACGGTCCGCGGCCGGGACCGACCACGACGACGTCCCCGTCGACGGGGAGACCACCCTCGCCGAGGTCGTGCGCCGCGTGGCCGCCGCCCACGCCGGCACCCCGCTCGTCGGCGTGCTCGAGGTCTGCTCGGTCCTCGTCGGCGACCGCCCGGTCTCCACCGAGGACCCCGCCGACGTCGTGATCCGGCCGGGTGACGAGATCCAGTTCCTGCCGCCCTTCGCAGGAGGCTGAGCGTGAGGTCCCGCGCCGCCGTCCTGGCCGTCGGTCTGGTGGTGGCGGTCCTCGTCGGCGCCCTCGCCCTGTGGTCGGCCCGCGACACGCCGACCTCGTCCGGTGGTGGGACGCCGTCCGAGAGCCCGACCCCCGCACCTCTCGCACCGCCCGCACCGTCCGGCCCCTCCGGGGCGACGGAGGCCGGGCCACCCGGCAGACCGGTCGCGCGATGCGCCCCGGACGCGGCTCCCCGGACGGGTCCCGACCCGCTTCTGGGGCATGCACGTGCCCTCGCCCATCGGAGCGGAGTTCCCCGACGCGCCCGTCGCGGCCGTCAACCTGACGACCTCGCAGGTCTACTGGAACCAGGTGGAGACCGCGCCGGGGCAGTACGACTTCAGCCGGCTCGACCAGATCGTCTCGACGAGCAAGGACCGGGGCGCGCAGCCGATGCTCGTGCTCGGGTTCACCCCCGCCTTCCATGCCTCCAGCCCGGAGTCGCCCACGGCGCGGGCCACGATGCCGGACCCGGCCGCCTGGCGGCGCTGGGTCACCACCGTCGCCGAGCGCTACGGGAACCGGATCGACTACCAGGTCTGGCCCGAGCCGAACATCGTCAGCAACTGGGAGGACTCGCCCGCGCAGATGGCCCGGCTGACGGCGGTGGCCGGCGAGATCGTCCACGAGCGGGCGCCGGAGGCGCTGGTCGTCGCGCCCGGCCACCACGCTGCAGGCTGACGTCGCAGCAGCGGTGGATGGACCGGTTCTGGGCGACCGAGGTCGACGGGTCGCCGGTCGCGGACTCGGTCGACGCCGTGGCGCTCGATCCCTTCCCCCTGGAGGAGCGGGACCCCGGAGGATTCCCTGGACCTGATCTGCCGGGCCCAGGAGATCCTCGAGAAGCACGACGTCGACCTGCCGGTGTGGACCAACGAGATCAACTACGGGGTCCCGAGCGGCGGATCGTCCTTCGGGGTGGCGCCGTACCCCGACGAGCGTCAGGCGGCCGTGGTGGCGCGCACGTACCTGCTGCATGCCGCGCTCGGCGTCGACCGCGTCTACTGGCTGGGCTGGTCCAGCTATCCCGGGCTCGCGGTGGAGATGAGCCGCGACGGGGTCACGACCCCGGCCGGGCAGGCCTTCATCCGGGTGCGCGGCTGGTTGGCAGGGGGCTCGGTCCCGGAGTGCTCGGTCCGGGCCGGCACCCACACCTGCGTGGTGACGTCGCGGAGCACCACGACGACCGTCCACTGGCGCGAGCGGGGCACCGCGGGGTCCGGCTGCCGGCCCGGGCCGAGGTGCAGACGCTGGCGGGGGCGACCCGGGTCGCCCGCCGCGGTGAGCGGCTGCGGCTCGGCCAGTCGCCGGTCGCCGTGGTCACCCGCGGCTGAGCGGAGTCCACCGCAACGCGGCGTGTGCCTGTGAACGACCGGGAGGGCGTCCTCAGGCACACGCCGCGGCAGGCCGTGGCCGCTCAGGCCTCGATGCGCGGTCCGCTCGGAGCCGACCCCGGCGACCTCGATCTTGCGCGCCTTGGCCTTCTCGGCGACCGGCACGGTCAGCCGCAGGACCCCGCCGTCGTAAGCCGCCTCGATCCGCTCGAGGTCGAGGTTGTCGCCGAGGACCAGCTGCCGGCTGAAGGAGCCGCGAGGCCGCTCGGTGGCGAGCATCTCCCAGTCGCCGTTGCGGGTGACCCGCTCAGCGCGGACGGTCAGCACGTTGCGCTCGACGTCGAGGTCGATGCTGTCACGGCTGACGCCGGGCAGGTCGAACTCGATGACGAATCGGTCGCCCTCCCGCCAGGCGTCCATCGGCATGACCGCGGGGCGGTTGGTGGTGCCGAGCAGCTGCTGGGTCAGTCGGTCGAAGTCGCGGAACGGGTCGGTGGTGCGAAGCAACATCACAAGTCCTCCTCGGGTCTGTCGGGCCACCTGTCCAGGTGGCGTCAGGCGAATGTAACCTGACATGACGTTATAGATTTCCTGCCAGCAAGAAATCAAGTGGGGGAGGGAGAAATGTCCGATCGCGGCGTCTACGCCATCTCCGTCGTGGCCGAGATGGTGGCCGTCCCCGCCCAGAGCTTGCGCGTCTACGAGCGCCACGGCCTCCTCGAGCCCGACCGCTCCTCGGGTGGCACCCGGCGCTACAGCCGCGCCGACGTCGAGCGCCTGCTCCGGATCCGTGACCTGCTCTCCGACGGCCTCAACCTCGCCGGCGTCGCCCGGGTCCTGGTGCTGGAGGACGAGGTGCGCCGGCTGCGGGCGGTGCTGGACGACCCCCGGGCGCGCGGCTGAGGCACCCGACCACCCGCACGCCGACGCTCGCGTCCTGGAGCCGCGCGCGGCCCTCGTCGTACTGGCCGTGGCGCTGAGCGGCCTGCTGTCCTGGTGAGCGTCGGCGACCACGGCGTCCACGGCGTCCACGGCGACCACGGCGTCCACTCTCCGACCTGCTGGCTGCCGCGCTGTGGGGGCTCGGCCTGGTCGCCCTCCTGCGGCTGCGGTGGTCGTGAAGCGGACTACCGCGACCTTCAGGCCCCCGCGGAACAAATCCGCACGGCGCGGGCGTTGAGCAACGCATGACCACCGGAGCCTGGATCCTGCTGGCGAGCGTGCTGCTCGTGGGCGCGTTCGGCCTCTGGAGGGCGTACGCCGACGGGCGGTTCCGCGGCACCCATGAGGTCAGGGGCGCGGCGAGCGAGCAGCAGCCGGCGACCGACCCGCTGATCCCGGCCGAGCAGCTGGGGGAGCGCGCGACGCTGCTCCAGTTCAGCTCGGCGTTCTGCGCCCCGTGCCGAGCCACCCGCCGCGTCCTCACCGACGTGGCCGAGATCGTGCCGGGTGTGGCCCACGTGGAGATCGACGCCGAGGAGCACCTCGACCTCGTCCGCCGCGTCGGCGTGCTCCGCACGCCCACGACGCTGGTCCTGGACCACCGTGGCCACGAGGTCACCCGCGCCTCGGGCGCTCCCCGCAAGGAGCAGGTACTGTCCACATTGCAGACAGTCGTCTCGCAGGGCGAGATCAGCGGTGGGGAAGTCCGATGAGCCGCCCTACAGTTCCCTCCATGAGCTCGACCATGTTGACCAAGCGCCGCGCGGTGGATCACTGCCTCGTGCGCTCGGCCATGTGTCGGATGTCCTAGGGCGCGCCTGCCTGCCTCTTCTGGCTTTTGTCTAGTCGGATAGTCGACTAACCGCACGGCGTGCCCCTCTCCGATCCCGAACCCATCGGACTCCTGGACAGGACAGCCATGCCCACCACCCCACAGATCGACCCGCGCGGCCCCCGCGTCGCCGCCACGCTGACCACGCTCGTGCTCGCGATCGTGCTGCTGACGGCCCCCGGCCCGCTCGCTACGGTCCTGCTCGCAGCCCAGGCGGCCGTCTTCGCGGTCGGTGCGTTCGCCGGCGTCCAGCACACGCCGTACGGCCTGGCCTTCCGTGCGTTCGTGCGGCCGCGGCTCGGCCCGCCCTCCGAGCTCGAGGACGCCACGCCGCCGCGGTTCGCCCAGGCGGTCGGTCTCGGCTTCGCGCTCGTCGGCCTGCTCGGGCTGATCGCCGGCGCCACCACCCTCGGCCTCGTGGCCGTCGGGTTCGCGCTGGCCGCCGCCCTGCTCAACGCCACCACCGGCTTCTGCCTGGGTTGCGAGGTCTACCTCCTCCTCAAGCGCGCCCAGCGCCGCTCGGGCCGCACCACCGTCGCCACCCCACTGAGCCACCACCAACCGAAAGGCACCACCATGAGCCGCGAGAACTCCCTCGTCTCCGCCGAGTGGGTCGAGACCAACCTCGACTCCGACAACGTCGTGCTCGTCGAGGTCGACGAGGACACCACCGCCTACGACAAGGGCCACATCCGGGGAGCGATCAAGCTCGACTGGACGACCGACCTGCAGGACCAGGTGCGTCGCGACTTCGTGAACCGCCAGCAGTTCGAGGCGCTGCTCTCCGAGCGTGGCGTGTCCAACGACGACACCGTCGTGCTCTACGGCGGCAACAACAACTGGTTCGCCGCGTACGCGTACTGGTACTTCAAGCTCTACGGCCACCAGGACGTCAAGCTGCTCGACGGCGGCCGCAAGAAGTGGGAGCTCGACTCGCGTGAGCTACCGACGAGCTGCCCCAGCGGGCGACCACGTCGTACTCCGCCCAGGAGCAGGACCACTCGATCCGCGCCTTCCGCGACGAGACCGTCGAGGCGATCGGCACCAAGAACCTCGTCGACGTGCGCAGCCCCGACGAGTACGCCGGCCGACTGCTCGCCCCCGCCCACCTGCCGCAGGAGATGGCGCAGCGCGCGGGCCACATCCCGACCGCGGCGAACGTGCCGTGGAGCAAGGCGGCCAACGACGACGGCACCTTCAAGTCCGACGAGGACCTGCAGCAGATCTACTCCGAGGCCGGCGTCGACTGGAGCAAGGACACCATCGCCTACTGCCGCATCGGCGAGCGCTCGAGCCACACCTGGTTCGTGCTCAAGGAGCTGCTCGGCCAGCAGAACGTGAAGAACTACGACGGCTCGTGGACCGAGTACGGCTCCCTGGTGGGCGTCCCGGTCGCCCTCGGCGACGAGAAGGGCGAGGCCTGATGGGCTGCGGCGCGGTCGTCGGCGGCCGCTCGATCGAGGGCGTCGACCTCACCAAGGAGGCCGTGATCCAGGGCCAGGTGACCCGCTCCGGAGCGCCCGTCGGCAACGCCTACGTGCGGTTGCTCGACGGCACCGGTGAGTTCACCGCCGAGGTCCCCACCGACGACGCCGGCCAGTTCCGGTTCTTCGCCGGCGAGGGCTCCTGGACGCTGCGGACGCTCGCCCCCAAGGCCGAGCCCACCGACCACCGGGTCGACGCCCACCGGGGCTCGATCGCCGAGGTCGCGGTCAGCATCTGACGGTCCGGTGCGCCTCAGACACCAGTGGAGGATCCGGGTCACCAGGTGACCCGGATCCTCCGTCGTCGTACCGGGAGTCGTACGGGAGACGGGTCAGCGCACCAGCCGCTGCCGGACCCCGCGGTGGACCTCGCTCGCCCGCTGCTGCTCGCCGGCGTACGAGCTGACGACCACGAGGGCGCCCGTCAGCGCGGGGACGACCCACTGCAGCTGCTTGAGCTGCCGCTGGGCCTGGGCGACGGCCACCGGGGTGCCGGACTCCGGGTCCGTGGCGGAGTGGACAGGCACCCGGGTCTCGGCCGAGACCCGCTGGCCCAGCACCCGGGAGTACGCCGTGACGCCGAGCGCGGCGGCGGTGAGGACGGTCTTGGCCAGCGCCATCGACGCGACGCCCTCCTGGCCGGCGACGCGACCCTTGTTGCCGACCACCTGGCCGACGCTGCCGACCAGGTGGGCGCCGATGGCAGCCGCGTTGACGGGCGTCCAGCGGTCCCAGCCCACGTTGGCGACCTCGCCGGTGGCGGGGACGAGCCGGCGTGCGCGGAGGCCGGGTTCAGCGCCACGGCGTTGGCGAGCGTGCCGCCGAACCAGGCCGACAGGCCGAGGTCGTGGAGCGAACGGGACAGGGTGTCGCGTGCCATGCGGGGATCTCCTTCGTCGGATGTGCAGTCAGTCCCCCGTACCCGACTGCGGAGAGGCCACCCCCCGGTGGCTGCTGACTACAGTGGCGCCGTGGTGACCAGCCGGGACTACTTCGCCTACCGACGCGGCCGGGTCGACTACCTCACCCATCTCTCGACGCGGCACGACGCGGTGTTCGTCGAGGTCCCGAAGACCGGGTGCAGCGTCGTCAAGCGCGTGCTCCAGTACAGCGAGGTCGAAGGCCGCGGCTTCGACCCCACCGCCTCCGTCCACGACCGGTCGCTCTCGCCCCTGGTCGCCCCGGTCTCGCGGGGCGACGACCTGACCGAGGTCTTCGGCGATCCCTCGCCGTACTTCCGGTTCAGCTTCGTGCGCAACCCCTTCACCCGGGCCCTGTCGTGCTACCTCGAGAAGATCGCGGGGGAGCAGTGGCTGCGCGAGAAGCGGCTCCCCGACCTCGGCTTCGACCCCGAGCAGGAGGTCTCCTTCGTCGCCTTCCTGCGCCGGGTGGCCGAGCAGCCGCGCCGGCAGATGGACATCCACTGGGCGCCCGCCCACTTCCTGCTCGGCCTGGGGACGGTGCGCTACGACTTCCTGGGGCGGTTCGAGAACTTCCAGGCCGACCTGCAGCGGGTGATCGACGTCCTCGGGCTCGAGGTCCCGGCCGACCTCCCCCGACAACGCACGGCGCACGTCACCGGAGCCGGGCAGCGGCTCCGAGAGCACTACGACGACGAGGCGGTCGAGCTGGTGCGCCACATCTACCGCGGCGACTTCGACGCCCTGGGCTACGGCAGCGACCTACGGGTCGCGACGTGAGCGGTCGATGATTGGCGATCACCCCGGGTGGGTAGGACACCGGGCGTGACGCACGTACCGCTCGGCTCCGACCCCTTCTGTCCGCCGTACGCCGTCGGCGACGACTACACCCTCCCCGCCGACCGGGCCCCCACCACGCTCCTCGAGGAGTAGTCGGACCGTCGGTCGAGCAGCAGGGTGCGAGACCTCGACCCCGCGGGCCTGTGGCCTGTCCCCGGCGCCTGTCGGCTTCCCCGAGGGTTGCCCCTCGATTCCCTCCCCCGCGCCCGGGCCCGCCAGTACGATCACCCCGAGGCCGCGGGGCGCGGGAGGGATCGGGGTGACCACGGCATGGATGCCATGGACAAGGTGGCGGACGGCGACCAGCTGTGGCGTCTGACGCTGCAGCACTCGCCCGTCGGCATGTCGCTGGTGACCCCCGAGGGCTGCTTCGTCGCGGTCAACCAGGCGTTCTGCCGGATGCTGGGCTACGACGCCGCCACGCTGCGCGCGCTGAGCTTCCAGGACATCACCCACGCCGACGACCTCGACGAGGACCTCGCCCTCCTGCAGGAGACGCTGGCCGGCCGCGCGGACGCTCCTACCGGATCACCAAGCGCTACCTCCACGCCGACGGCCACGTCGTCTGGGGTGACCTGGCGGTCTCGCTGCTGCGCGAGGACGACGGGACCCCGATCCACTTCATCGGCCAGATCGTCGACGTCACCGAGCAGTACGAGTACCGCCGCCGGCTCGCCGTCGCCCAGGCCACCATCGACCATCAGCGACGTCGGGCCGAGGCGGTCCACGACAGCACCGACGTCGGGCTGGTGCTGCTGGACGCCGACGGCGGCTACGAGAGCATGAACCGCCGCCACCGCGACTTCATGCGCGCTGGCCTTCCCCGAGGGTCACGGCGGGCAGGCGGGCCAGGTCGGCGAGATCTTCGCCGAGGACGGCACGACGCGCCTGGTCCGCGAGCAGATGCCGACCTACCGCGCCGTGCGTGGCGAGGAGTTCGAGGACGTGCGCTGCTGGGTGGGCTCCGACCCGGCGACGAGGCGCGCCCTCTCGGTCTCCTCGAGGGTCGTGCGTGACCACGCCGGCCAGTTCGCCGGCGCCGCCCTCGCCTACAAGGACGTCACCGACTACGTCCGTGCGCTCGAGGTCAAGGACGAGTTCGTCGCCTCCGTCTCCCACGAGCTGCGTACCCCGATGACCTCGGTCCTCGGCCACCTCGAGCTGCTCGCCGAGGACCCGTCGATCCCCGAGCACGCCAGGTCCCGGATCCACACGGTCGAGCGCAACGCGCTCCGCCTCCGACAGCTGGTCTCCGACCTCCTCGAGGTCGCCTCCGCCCGGGACGCCGGCGTCCAGCTCGAGCTCGCCAGCGCCGACCTGGCCGAGATCGTGACGGATGCGGTGGAGGCTGCCCGGCCGACTGCCGAGGCCGCCGGCCTGACCGTGACGCTCGACCTCCCGGGCTCACTCGTCACGACGATCGATCCCGGGCGGATGCGTCAGGTCGTCGACAACCTCGTCTCCAACGCCATCAAGTACTCCGAGGTGGGCGGCGCGGTGGTGGTCACCCTCGGTGCCACGAGCGACACCCTCGAGCTCACGGTCCGCGACTCCGGCCTCGGGATCGCCCCCGACGACCTCGATCGGCTCTTCACCCGGTTCTTCCGCGGCCAGGCGGCGCGCGATCGCCACATCCAGGGCACCGGCCTCGGCCTCACCATCGTGCGCTCCATCGTCGAGGCCCACGGCGGCACGGTCTCCCTGAGCAGCGAGGTCGGGACCGGAAGCGTCGTCGGCGTGGTGCTGCCGCTCACTCAGCCGGGCTCGCACTCCAGCACGAGCTGACCGTCGAGCTCGCACAACCGCGCGCGACCGGGTCGGCCCCGGCCGTCGACGACCTCGTGCCAGGACCAGTCGGGTCGAGGCCCGGGCATCGGCGACAGGCCGCCGCCCCCGGCCAGGCCCGCGACGGTACGACGCAGCTCGAAGCGCCACGTGGTCGGTCCGGTCACGCCGGAGAGCAGCGACGCCACGTCGACGGTCGTCCGGAAGCCGCAGTCGTCATAGTGCTGACGGGGCCGCCCCACCAGGCGGGTGGCCCGCGGCTCCGGCACGCTCGTGAGGTCGAGCGGGAACGGCGTACCCTCGCCGCCGTCGGGGACCAGGACCCCGGCCAGGGTCGTGCCGACGGACTCGGTCGGTGCGTTGTGGAGCAGGGCGAAGCCCTCCAGCCGCAGCCCGCCGTCGTCCCACTCGTGGGCGGTGGCGCGACCCTCCCACCGGTGCTCGTGCTCGCCGAGCACGTAGACGGACTCGGGGAGAGCGGCCGCGTCGTCGTCGACGCCCGGGAGCAGGGTGACGACGTGGTCGTCACGCAGCTCGATCGGGACGTCGCCCCGGTGGAAGTCCACGAAGGCGACCAGCTCCTCGAGCTCCTCGCGCCTGCCCTGGTCCACGAGCCAGCCCATGAGTCGCTGCTGCGCCGGCACCCGGGTGTCGCCGAAGCCGACGGTCCGTGGGTTCCAGAGCTCCTGTACGCCTGAGCGGAGGGTGGACCAGTAGTCGGGTGAGCAGCCGGGGACGGCGCGGAAGTACTCCCACATGTCGATGGGCAGCACGTCGCGGAACCACACGTCGAGCAGCCCCGGGTCCCCCGTCGCCAGCACGAGGTCGGTGCTGGTCCGCTTGGTCTCGATCCGGTCCTGCAGGTCCGCGAGGTGGTGACGGCCCTGCGTGATCGAGGACTGGTCCTCGCGCACCCGCCAGAGGTAGACCGTCTCGGGGATGACGTCGAAGGCGGTGCTGGCGAGGAAGGCACGGGTGAGGGTCGGCTGGTCCTCGTAGCGGATGCCCACGGGGAACGACAGCTCCGCGCCGTCCCAGAACGACCGGCGGAACACCTTGTTGACCGCGAACACGTCGGCCACCATCAGTGGCGCCTCGCGCAGCGTGACCCGTTCGCGCCGGACCCGGTGGTTCTCGCGCATCAGCCGCATCGCCACCTGGCGGCGACCGTTGTCCCGCTTGAGGGTGCCGACGACCAGGTCCGAGCCGGTACGCCGGATCGTCTCCATCATCGTGGCGTAGGCGTGGGGAGGCACCACGTCGTCGGCGTCGGCGAACGTGAGGTACTCACCCCGGGCCGCGAGGACGCCGACGTTCCTCGCGGCGCCGAGGCCGGCGTTGTCCTGGTGGATCACCGTCAGTCGCGGGTCGTGCGCGGCGTACTGCCGGGCGATCTCGGCGGAGCGGTCGGTGGCGCCGTCGACGACGACTACGACCTCGAGCTCGCGGAAGGTCTGGGCGAGCAGGCTGTCGAGGGTGGCGGGCAGGTAGGGCTCGACGTCGTAGACCGGGACCACGACGGAGAGGATCGGCCGCGTCGTACGACGCGCCCGGCGGGCACGCCACGCGTTCCGTGCTGCCCTGAACCCCCGCATGGCGCCACAGTATGACAATGCCGGGACTTGGCCCACGTCGTCAGGATGGGCGCGTGTTGACCGCCATCCGGACCGTCTCGGCCGTCCTCCTCGTCGCCTACGTGGTGTTCCTGGCGGCCGTGCTCACCCAGTACAACCCCACCGTCGCCACCGACGTGGTGGGCCGGGTGAGCGAGGTCGATGACGGCCCGGGGGCTGCCTGACACGTTCTCGACGCCCGAGCGGGTGGAGTTCGGGCTCAACGCCCTCATGTTCAGCCCGCTGGTGTTCCTGGCGGCGCTGACCCTTCCGCGGCACCCCTGGGCCAACTGGGTGGTCTACGCCTTCGTCGGCTCGGCGGCGGTCGAGCTGCTCCAGGGTCTCTACCTGCCGCCTCGCTCGGCCCAGATGGTGGACGTCGTGGCCAACACCCTCGGTGCGCTGCTGGGTGCGCTCGCGTCGTTGCCGATCGCGTGGTCGGTCGCCAGGAGAACCTCGGACGAGGTCTAGTCCGGTCCCGGTCGCTGTTACGCTGCCGCCCGTGCACGGGGGCACACGCTCCTGGCCCGTCCTTCGTCTGGAGTTCTCGATGTCCCACGTCCGATCCCTCGGTCGAGCCGTGGCTGCTCTCACCGTCGCCCTCGCCCTGGCGCTCGGCACGCTGGCGGTGACCGCCACCGGCGCCTCCGCCCAGAAGATCCGGAACGACTTCTGGGGGATGCACGACACGCGACTGGACCACCGCGCCCACCGTGCCGGTCGGCTCTGCGAACTTCACGACGCTCCGGGACCTACTGGCCCCGGGTGCAGACCGGCAAGCGGACCTTCGACTGGACCAGGCTCGACGCCCAGGTCGCCGCGGCGGAGGCGATCGGCGCCCAGCCGATGATCGTGCTCGGCCAGTCGCCGAAGTTCGCCTCCACCAAGCCGCGGTCGGCCGACTTCGACGACGCCCCGCCGAAGCTGAAGCTGTGGAAGAAGTACGTCGGCAAGGTCGCCAACCGCTACGGGAGCCGACTCGACTACCAGGTCTGGCCCGAGCCCAACATCATCCAGAACTGGACCGGCTCGCCGCGGCAGATGGCGGTGCTGACCATGGTGGCCTCGAAGACGATCGCCAAGAAGGCTGGCAGGAAGGCCAAGGTCGTGTCGCCGGCGGTGGCGCTGCGGCTGAAGAGCCAGCGGCAGATGGACGGTCAGCTACTTCAAGCAGACGGTCGGCGGCAAGCGGGTCCAGGCCTACGTCGACGCCGTCGCGATCGACCCCTTCCCCGAGCAGAAGGGCACCCCCGAGGACTCCTACGCGATCATGCGCGGCATCAAGCGCCAGCTGGGCAAGATCGGCGTGCGCAAGCCGTTCTGGAACAACGAGATCAACTACGGGGTCGCCGGGGCTGGCGCGACCACCCCCGTCGAGTACTCGGTGGCCAAGCAGCAGGCCTACGTCGATCCGGACCTATGCCCTGAGCGCCGCAGCCCGGATGCAGCGCACGTACTGGCTCGGGTGGTTCAGCACCGACACGATGGCCGATCAAGATGGCTGATTCTTCCGGCAACGCGTTGCCGCCGGCGACTCCTACGGGGTCGTGCGGTCATGGCTGAACAAGACCTCGTTCCAGGGCTGCACCAAGAAGAAGAGCGGGCTGTGGGTCTGCGCCACGAAGACGGGGCCGCAACGAGGTGCGCCGCGTCTACTGGACGAAGGGCGGGTCAGTCACTCTCACCACTCCGCGTTCCACCAAGCGGGTCGAGAACCAGGACGGTGCGATCGTCTCCGAGCCCGGGGGACGTGAGAAGATCGCGGTCGACTTCCGGCCGATCATGGTCGCGTCCCGCAGGTAGTCGCGGGGCTGCGGGCCCGCGGCTCTACCCGTAGTTCCGATTCTAGCTCGCCCATGAAGGACGGTTCCACAGCATGCACACGGACGGGTCCACCGTGCTGGTGACCGGAGGGACCGGGTCCTTCGGGTCCAGCATGGCCCGCCGGTTGCTCGACGGCGACGTCGCCGAGGTCAGGATCTTCAGCCGCGACGAGCTGAAGCAGGACGACATGCGTCGCGGTCTCGACGACCCGCGGGTGCGGTTCTACCTCGGTGACGTCAGGGACTACGACAGCGTGGACCGTGCCACCCGCGGAGTCGACTTCGTCTTCCACGCCGCGGCGCTCAAGCAGGTGCCCAGCTGTGAGTTCTTCCCGATGGAGGCGGTCCGCACCAACGTGCTCGGCAGCGCCAACGTGATCGAGGCCAGCAACGCCAACGGCGTCCGCTCGGTGGTGTGCCTGGGCACCGACAAGGCGGCGTACCCCGTCAACGCGATGGGCATGTCCAAGGCGCTGATGGAGAAGGTGGCCCAGGCCTTCGCCCGGAACAACCCGACGGCGGCACTCGGTGGTCTCCACCGTGCGCTACGGCAACGTGATGTGCTCGCGGGGCTCGGTGATCCCGCTCTTCGTGGAGCAGTTGCGGGCCGGGCAGCCGCTCACCCTGACCGACCCGTCCATGACCCGGTTCCTGATGAGCCTCGACGAGGCCGTGCTGCTCGTCGAGCACGCCTTCGAGCACGCGCGGCCGGGGGACCTGTTCATCCGCAAGGCTCCCGCGTGCACGATCGAGGACCTCGCCCTCGCCGTTGGGCAGGCGATGGGCGTGGAGCCGGAGCTGAAGGTCATCGGCACCCGGCACGGGGAGAAGCTCTTCGAGACGCTCGCGACCCGGGAGGAGCTGACCCGCGCGGAGGACCAGGACGACTACTTCCGGGTCAGCGTCGACGCCCGCAACCTCAACTACGGGGAGTACTTCGACGAGGGCGAGCGTGCGACGTCCGACGACGACTACCACTCGCACAACACCGACACGGCTCGACGTCGACCAGGTCGTGGACCTGCTCCAAGGGCTGCCTGACTTCCAGAAGCTGCTGGGAAGCGTGGCGTGAGCGGAGCTCGCCCTGACGGTCGACCGGCTCGCCTGCTGCTGATCCATCGCTACTTCTGGCCGGACACGCCGCCGTATGCCGTCATGCTGCGCGCCATCGCTGCCGCACTGGGCGACGAGGGGCCACGACGTCGAGGTGCTCAGCAGCCAACCGTCGTACAAGCCGGAGACGTCGTTGGTCCCGGCCCCGACCACGGAGACGGTGGACGGCTTCCGGGTCCGCCGGCTGCCCATGCGGCCTGATCGCGGACCCCGCCTGCGCCGGGCGCGCAACATGGTCAGGTTCAGCCTGCTCGTCGGGTCTTCGCGTCCTCCTCGGGCCCGCGTCGCGACGTCGTCATGTGCTCGACGGCACCCCAGGTGCTCCTCGGCTGGGCGGTGTCGTGGGCAGCGCGCGTCGTGGGGTCGCCTTCGTCTACCACTGCATGGACCTCCACCCCGAGATCGGGCGCCTCTCCGGGGAGTTCGCCTCACCGTGGGTGTTCCGGCTGCTGATGCGGCTCGACGTCGCGACCTGCCGGCGCGCGACGACCGTCGTCGTCCTCTCTGTCCGACATGCGCGAGGCGCTGCTGCACCGGGACCCGTCGTTGGTCGATCGGATCGTCGTCCTCAACAACTTCGACCTCCCCGACTACGCCGAGGCTGCGGCCGAGTCGCCCGTCCCGCTGCGCGAGGACGTGGTGACCGTCGCCTTCACCGGAAACCTCGGTCGGTTCCAGGGGCTCGAGACCATCGTCGACACGGTCCTCTCGGACCATCCTGGCGCGGCGCGACGTCCGTCTGGTCCTGATGGGGGAGGGGGCCGCCAAGGCGGACCTCGTCGAGCGAGTCCGTTCCGCTGCCGAGACGAGGCGCGGGACGCGTGCTGCTGATCCCGCACGGCAGCACGGCCCAGGCTCGCGCGCTGATGCGCGTCTCTGACTGGGGGTTGGTCTCCCTGACCGCCGGGGTCATCAGGTACGCCTATCCGAGCAAGACCGCCACCTACCTCTCCGAGGCGCTGCCGCTGCTCGCGGCGGTGGAGCCCGGGAGTGCTCTCGCCCGCGACGTCGACGCGTGGGGAGTCGGGGTCCACCTCCCACTGGACGACCCCTCGCAGACGGCGGCCGTCCTGGCATCCCTCCCCACCGGCCGGGAGCACGACGAGGCCCGACGACGGGCGAGGGAGACCTGGGACCGCGAGTTCACGGTCGAAGGTCGACTGGCTCGTTGGGACGCCCTGCTGGACGACGTCGTGGCTGGCTCACGAGTGACGACGGTCGGGTAGTCGGCATGAGGCCTCGAGACATCGTGATCGTGGGTGCCCCACGATCCGGCACCAACATGCTGCGCGACGTCCTGACCTCCTTGCCGGGGGTCACGACCTGGCCGTGCGACGAGATCAACCTGGTCTGGAAGCACGGGAACCGCGGTGAGCCCTCCGACGAGCTGACGGCCGACCAGGCCCGGCCAGAGGTTCGTGCCTACGTCCGCGACCGTTTCGAGCGGCTGCGTCGCCGTCACGGTGGCGCCGTGGTGGTCGAGAAGACCTGCGCCACCTCCCTCCGCGTCGAGTTCACTCGCCAGGTCCTGCCCGACGCGACCTACGTGCTGATCACGCGGGACGGGGTCGACGCCGCCGCGTCGGCGATGCAGCGCTGGCACGCGCCGCTCGACCTCCGCTACACGGCCGCCAAGGCACGTATTGCACCCCCGAGCGACCTCCTGTGGCACGGCTGGCAGTTCGCGACGACCCAGCTGCGGCGGCGGGGAGCGCGTGCCGACCCGCCGACCGGGTCCGGCGGTGCCGTCTCCACCTGGTGGGGGCCACGGCCACACGACTTTCGTGAGCTGATGGAGAACCACCCGCTGGACGAGATTTGCGCCATCCAGTGGCAGCGGTGCGTCGAGGCCGCCTGGCGTGGGACGCAGGGGCTCCCCCCGAACCAGTTGGTGACGGTCCGGTACGAGGACTTCGTCGCCGATCCGGTCTCCCAGGCCGTGCGCGTCATCGACGCCCTCGGGCTCAGCGGCACCCCCGCGGTCGACAACGTGTCGGCGCGCAGCGTCGGGAAGGGTCGTGAGCGGCTCGGCCCGGAGACCGTGGCCCGACTGCACGAGCTCGTCGGGCCCACCCTGGACCGGGTGGCCCGTGACTGAGCTCCCCGGACTGACCCGCCGCCAGGCGGCGTCCAAGCGAGCGATGGACGTCGGAGTCGCCCTGGTCGCCCTTGCGGTGACCTGGCCGCTGCTGCTGCTCGGCTGGATCGCGGCGACCCTGTCGACGCGACGCAACGGGTTGTTCCGACAGGTTCGGATCGGCCGTCACGGCGAACCGTTCGAGGTGCTCAAGCTGCGGAGCATGCGAGCTGCCACCGGGCTCGGCTCGACCGTCACGGTCAGCGGAGACGTCCGCATCACCAGGGTGGGTGTCGTGCTGCGCCGCTACAAGATCGACGAGCTGCCCCAGCTGGTGAACGTGCTGCGTGGCGAGATGAGCCTGGTGGGCCCGCGACCCGACGTGCCCGGCTACGCGGACCAGCTGACGGGTGCCGACCGGGTGGTGCTGTCGAGTGCGACCGGGCATCACCGGACCGGCGGCGCTCGCGTACCGTCATGAGGAGGAGATCCTGGCCATGGCTGTCGGACCCCGAGAGCTACAACCGCGAGGTCGTCTGGCCCGACAAGGTTCGGATCAACCGCCGATACGTCGAGGACCTGGACTCTGCACGGCTGACCTCAGCCTGCCTGGTCGCGACGCTGCGCTCGCGACGACCGCCCGCCCCTCTGCCCCCCGAGGAGGTCGCCTCCGTGACCCGCCTGCTGATGTCCCCTCCCGACGTCGGCCCGCTCGAGGAGGAGGCCGTGCTCCGCGCGGTGCGCTCGGGGTGGGTCGCGCCGACGGGCCCGGAGGTCGACCGCCTTCGAGGATGAGGTCGCGAGCGTGTGCGGCGTCGGCCACGCGGTCGCGCTCTCGTCAGGCACCGCTGCTCTGCACCTGGCGCATGCTCGGGGTCGGTGTGGAGCCCGGGCGACGTGGTCGTGGTGGCCACGATGACCTTCGTGGCCAGCTGCCAATGCGGTCACCTACACCGGCGCGACGCCCTACTTCGTGGACGTGCTGCGAGGAGGACGGGAACCTCGATCCCGGACCTGCTCGACGAGACGCTGACGCCAGGCTGGCGGCCGAGGGCCGTCGGGTGGGGGCCGTGATGGCGGTCGACCTGCTCGGCAAGGCGGCCGACCTGACGAGCGATCAGCGCAGTCTGTGCCGCAGCACGAGGTCCCGCTCATCGAGGACGCCGCCGAGTCGCTCGGCGCCTCCCACGCGGGCCGTCCCGCAGGCGCCTGGGGTCGCGTGGCCGCCCTGTCCTTCAACGGCAACAAGGTGATGACCACCTCGGGTGGCGGGATGCTGCTCACCGACGATCCGGCGACCTCGCCGACCACGCGCGGTTCCTCTCCACCCAGGCCCGCGAGCCGGTGCGCTCACTACGAGCACCGTCACGTCGGGTACAACTACCGGCTCTCCAACGTGTTCGCGGCGCTCGGTCGGGCGCAGCTGTCGCGGCTGGACTCGATGATCGCGCGTCGCCGGGAGATCCGGACCGCCTACGTCGCTGCGGTCGCAGACGTCCCGGGTGTCCGGGTCTTCGGCGCGGCCGACGACGCGGAGGCCAACTGCTGGCTGAGCGCGCTCGTGCTCGACCCGGCGATCGCCCCGGTGGACGCGCCGAAGCTCGCGGCCGCTCTTCGAGGACGCCGACATCGAGGCCCGACCGCTCTGGAAGCCGATGCACCTGCAGCCGGTCTTCGCCGACCGCGCCGCGCCTCGACACCGGGGTCGGCCGAGCGTCTCTTCCGCACCGGCGTCACCCTGCCGAGCGGTTCCGTCGCACGATGCCCAGGCGATCGACCGTGTGCTGGGCGTGCTGCACGACGCCCTGGGGAGGCTCCGCGGTGAGGATCGCGATCACCGGCGGCCATGGCTTCCTCGGTTGGCACACCGCGTGCCGGCTCCGGGCGGTGCACGGGGTGGACGCCGTCCGGCTGGGGCGTGCCGAGCTCGCCGACGCCGGAGCGCCTCGCGGCGGCCCTGGAGGGGGCCGACGCCGTGCTGCACCTGGCCGGCGTCAACCGGGCCGACACCGAACAGCGAGGTGGAGGAGGGCAACCTCGCCCTCGGGCGCCTGCTCGCCGACGCCCTCCGCAGGCTCGAGCGCCCCGTCGACGTCGTCTACGCCAACTCCGTCCAGGCCGATCTCGATAATCCCTACGGCCGCGGCAAGGCCGGCGCCGCCACCGTGCTGGCCGACGCCACGGCGTCGCTGGGCGGCCACTTCGCCGACCTGCTGCTGCCCAACCTCTTCGGTGAGCACGGGCGCCCGGCGTACAACTCGTTCGTGGCGACCTTCGCCCACGACGTGGCCACCGGGGGAGCCCCTGTCGTCGTCGGTGACCGTGCCATCCCCCTGCTGCACGCGCAGGACGCCGCGCACGAGGTCATCAGCTCGATCGGCCGCACCGAGCGCCGGGTGCTCGCGGGGGAGGAGCGCGGGATCGGCGAGGTGCTGGACCTGCTGCGCCAGGCGCACGGGCTCTACGCCTCGCGGGGCGAGATCCCGCCGCTGCCGGGACGGTTCGAGGTCAACCTGTTCAACACCTACCGGGCAGCCGCGTTCCCGCAGATGTGGCCGCTCTCGCCGAGCGTCCACGCCGACGACCGGGGGGAGCTGTTCGAGACGGTGCGTGCCCACGGCGGCACCGGTCAGACCTTCGTGTCCACCACCCGCCCCGGGCAGCTGCGCGGCGACCACTACCACCTGCACAAGGTCGAGCGCTTCTTCGTGGTGCGCGGGCGAGGCCGAGATCAGCCTGCGCCGGTTGCTGCACGACGATGTGGTGACCTTCCGGCTCAGCGGGGACCGGCCGTCGTTCGTCGACATGCCGACCCTGTGGGTGCACAACATCCGCAACGTGGGCGACAGTGAGCTGGTCACGATGTTCTGGGCCGACCAGCTGCTGGACCACGCGAACCCCGACCAGTACCCCGAGAAGGTGAGCCTGCCGTGAAGGTGATGACGATCGTCGGGACCCGCCCCGAGATCATCCGGCTCGCCCGGGTGATCGCGCGGCTGGAGTCGACCGCGGGAATCGAGCACGTGCTCGTCCACACCGGCCAGAACTACGACCACCAGCTCAACCAGGTGTTCTTCGACGACCTCGACCTGCGCGCGCCCGACCACTACCTCGGGCGTGGACACCTCCAGCCTGGGCGCGGTGCTGGGCGGTGTGCTGATCGGCACCGAACGGGTGCTGACCGAGGAGCGGCCCGACGCGGTGCTGGTGCTGGGGGACACGAACTCCTGCCTGGCGACCGTGATGGCCAAGCGGATGCGGATCCCGACCTACCACATGGAGGCCGGCAACCGCTGCTTCGACGAGAACGTGCCGGAGGAGACGAACCGGCGCCTGGTCGACCACGTGGCCGACTTCAACCTCGCCTACACCGAGCACGCCCGGCGCAACCTGCTGGCCGAGGGCCTGCACCCGCGTCGGGTCCTCGTCACCGGGTCGCCGATGCGTGAGGTGCTCGAGCACGTCCGCGACCGGATCGAGGCCTCCGACGTCCTCGACCGGCTCGGGCTCGCCGCCGGTGGCTACTTCCTGGTGAGCGCGCACCGCGAGGAGAACGTCGACAGCCCCGAGCGGCTGCGGGCGCTGCTCGCCTGCCTCGACCGGGTGCACCGCGTCCACGACCTGCCGATCGTCGTCTCGACCCACCCCCGCACCCGCAAGCGGCTCGAGGCGCTCGGGCGAGCAGGTGAGCGGCGACGTGCGCTGGCTGGAGCCCTTCGGCTTCCACGACTACAACCACCTGCAGCTGCGTGCCGCGTGCGTCCTCTCCGACTCCGGGACGATCGCCGAGGAGTCCTCGATCCTGGGCTTCCCCGCGGTCACGCTGCGCGACTCGATCGAGCGCCCGGAGGCGCTCGACAGCGGGTCGATCATGATGACCGGCCTCGACCCGGACGACGTCGAGCGGGCGGTTGCAGTGAGCACGTCGAGCACCGTGCAGTTGCTGGGCGTGCCGCCGTACCTTCTCTACCGACAAGAAGTAGTCGTAGAACTTGAACTCCCCGCCCAAGGGCGCGTTCCCCCAGCTTGCGAGTCTGCGTCGAGCCATGCGCTAGGGATGTTGTAGGCGTCGGCGAGAATCAGGCCGTGGAGCGATGAAGAAATGATCCTCTCGCAACTTCAGGATCTTTCGCAGTGTCCCTTCCACGTCCGCGCTGCCGAGATCGATCAGGCAAACGTCCTCCGCAGCCGCCAGGTCCCGCCATCGCTTCTCGGACCACCGAATGACCAGACCGACGGAGAACCTCTTCTCGACCTTCGGCTGGTAGAAAGAGCGGAGCTAGTAGCGCAGGATCTCCGTATACGCGAGGGCACGAAACTCCAACGTTGAGCAAGCGACTTCGAGTCAAGGGTCCGCGAAACAGCGGATAGGGCTGCTTCTCGGTGAAAATCCTTGAGGTCCGTTCCCGAAAGAACCTGAGCCCCAGGCACCCACGGTGTTCTTGCCGGCGAGATTCGCGATCGATCCGATTGCCGTGACGCGATGCTCATGGCCGGTGGCGTAGCGAACCGGCTTGCCGGTCATTCGTTTCCCATCAACCACGGCGACAAAAAGGTCGCCGAAGTTTTCGCTCCGATCCACCGGGTCGCGGAACGCTTTGAGCATGCTCAAGATTCTCGCCCACCCGAAACCTGTCGTACGCCGTCCCCCCCCCTGATGAGGAGGATGGACAGCGTCCGAGGTGGTGTTGCTTTTCGGCTGACTAGTCTTTCGCCTAGAACGCGGACGCGCTCCCGTCGGCGCGCGAGGTCCTTGCGCCGCCCGGAAAGTCGCCAAGTGTCTGAGTCGGCCGAGAAGGCGCCCTGGTCTTCCAAATCGATCCTCCCCAACGAGTATTCGGGAACTCGCAAGGTCTACCGCGGGCCAGTGCGACATCGGAGATATTTCGTTCGGAACACCATGGATCGGTACATCGTCTTCGTCGCGGTGCGAGTCGCGCGAGCAAAAAGGTCAACACCCAGACTACAACGGCAAGTCGGTTGCCCGGCACAACATCGGAAACGCAAATTGCTATTCTGGACCAGGACAATAAAGGCAAGCATCAACCCCCATTCTCCTTCTCCCTCTGAAGTGCGCGAGACCCAGCAGCGCAACCCAGCATCATGGCTGAGGAGGACGACGGGACGCCCAGGAGAGTTTCACTAGGGACTAGGACATGCAGGAACGCTGAGTCCGCTGCCGACTCGAGGCCGGCGAGACCCCGCCCGAAAATGGGAGACTCATCGAAGATTGCTCGGGCATCTCCCCAGACTTCATTCGCCCACCAATCGGTTTCCGGTCAACTTGCCTAAGGTCATCTCGCCGCTGAAGCTGCGCTGGAGTTGAGCTATCCCCGGCCAGCTCGGCAGGCGTGGCAGAGCCGAGACGACAGCGACACTTCCAAGAAGGAAACTTCCTACGATGGCAAGCGCCATGTCTCGCCGGCGACGTACCTTCCAGAGGAGGTCCATCACCAGGGCGGGGACGCAAACAAGGAAGGACGCCTTTGAGCCGCTTAGTATTGCGCCCAAGGTCATGACGAGAAGTCCGGAGACCAAAACCCAAGAACGCGCGACGTAACCAAAAGGAGCATGCCTACCCCGTACGCCAACCCGGCAAGTGCTGGCTGATTCAGGGCGCCGGAGAAGCGACCGTTGGTTGCTGCGCGTGTGGCAGTCGATTCACCTGCAGGAAGCCAATGGCTCGAAAAAGGGGGGGCGATTTCTGAGGCCTGCATCAAGGCGAAGACAACATTAATTGTTGCCGAAGCGTCCGATGGCAACCCAAGCGACCAGTTCTAACTGTTTGGGAAGGTCGTCCAATCCGCGACAGGTATGACCACAATTGCAATTGCGATAGGCAGGAGCAGATCATCTGCTGCGCTCACGGGCGATCCGTTGTGGCGGTTCGTGAAGATGAAGGTCGGGAGTGAATGGCAAAGATCGAAACCCAACTGGCTGGTGCGAGTCTGGAGGACGTGTGACGCGTGCCCGAAGCCTTCCGGTGAGGGAGAGCGAACGTGACAGCAAGCGCTGCCAGGTACGCAATCAACTGATCAGTTCGGAGACCCCCGACAAGGTATGGACCGAACGCTGAGCACCACCAGTAGGGCGGGACCAAGCCGCGCCAGCGCTCGGTTAGTCGCCAAGTTTGTGTCTGACCGCCGAAAGCCGCGGCCATTCGCTTAAGTGCGGGCGACTCCGCCAGAACCCGTACCACCTGGTTCGTGGTGGTACGGGTTCCCGGTCTCGCTTCCGGGCTCAATTCCCGAATTGGTCGTTGTTGATCATCCCGGCGCCGACGGTGACGCCGGTGGCCTCGTCGATCAGGATGAAGGAGCCGGTGGTCCGGTTCTTCGAGTAGGGGTCGCACAGCAGCGGCACCGTGGTGCGCAGGCTGACGCGGCCGATCTCGTTGAGGCCGAGCTCCTTGGTCTCCAGGTCGCGGTGCAGGGTGTTGACGTCCATCCGGTACTGGATGTCCTTCACCATCGCGCGCGCCGTGCGGGTCGTGTGCTTGATGGCCAGCTTCTGCCGCGGCTTCAGCGGCGCGTTGGTCATCCAGCAGACCATCGCGTCGATGTCCTGCGCCGGGGTGGGAGCGTTCTTGACCCGGGCGATCATGTCCCCGCGGGAGACGTCCACGTCGTCGGCCAGCCGGACCGTCACGCTCATCGGCGGGAAGGCCTCGTCCAGCTCCTTGTCGTAGAGGTCGATGCCCTCGATGGTCGAGGTCATGCCGCTGGGCAGCACGATGACCTCGTCGCCCTTCTTGAGCACGCCGCCCGCCACCTGACCGCCGTAGCCGCGGTAGTCGTGGAACTCGTCGGACTTCGGCCGCACGACGTACTGCACCGGGAAGCGGGTGTCGACCAGGTCGCGGTCGGAGGCCACGTGGATGTGCTCGAGGTGGTGGAGCAGCGTGGGACCGGAGTACCACGACATGTGCTCGCTGCGGTCCACGACGTTGTCACCGTTGAGCGCCGAGATCGGGATGACCTCGAGGTCGGGGATGTTGAGCTTGGTCGCGAACTGCGTGAACTCCTGGTGGATCCGCTCGTAGGTGGCCTGGTCGTAGTCGACGAGGTCCATCTTGTTCACGGCCAGCACCAGGTGCGGGACGCGGAGCATGGAGAGCAGCACCGCGTGGCGACGGCTCTGCTCGGTGAGGCCCTGGCGGGCGTCCACGAGCACCAGGCCGAGGTCGGCCGTGGAGGCGCCGGTGACCATGTTCCGGGTGTACTGGATGTGGCCCGGGGTGTCGGCGATGATGAACTTGCGGTTGGGCGTCGCGAAGTAGCGGTAGGCCACGTCGATGGTGATGCCCTGCTCGCGCTCGGAGCGCAGACCGTCGGTCAGCAGCGCGAGGTCGGTGTAGTCGTAGCCCTTGGCCTGCGAGGACGACTCCACGGCCTCGAGCTGGTCCTCGAAGATCGACTTCGAGTCGAGCAGCAACCGGCCGATGAGGGTGGACTTGCCGTCGTCGACGGAACCGGCGGTCGCGAAGCGCAGCAGGTCCATGTTGTCGTTGACGATGGTGCTGGGGGTGTCTGGGGTCGGGGCCATCAGAAGTAGCCCTCCTTCTTCCGGTCCTCCATGGCAGCCTCGGAGAACTTGTCGTCCCCGCGGGTGGCGCCGCGCTCGGTGATGCGCGAGGCGGCGACCTCGTCGATGATC
Source organism: uncultured Actinomycetota bacterium (assembly GCA_963754575.1). Lineage (GTDB taxonomy): Bacteria > Actinomycetota > Actinomycetes > Propionibacteriales > Nocardioidaceae > Nocardioides. The sequence continues at coordinate 356,069 of CAVWGQ010000028.1, forward strand.
TTCTCGATCGTGTCGGCCTCGGACTCGACGGAACCGGTGAGCGTCAGGTCACCGACCGTGCGGAAGCGGACGGTGCGCTCCTCGGCGACCTCGCCCTCGCGGCACGGGTTGTGCTCCGACTCGGTCATCCACATGCCGCCGCGGTTGAACACGCGACGCTGGTGGGAGAAGTAGATCGACGGGATGTCGATGCCCTCGCGACCGATGTAGTGCCAGATGTCGAGCTCGGTCCAGTTGGACAGCGGGAAGATCCGCATGTGCTCGCCCGCGTGGATCCGGCCGTTGTAGAGGCTCCAGAGCTCGGGACGCTGCATCTTGGGGTCCCACTGGCCGAACTCGTCGCGGTGGGAGTAGACGCGCTCCTTGGCGCGGGCCTTCTCCTCGTCACGACGACCGCCACCGAAGGCAGCGGTGAAGCCGCCCTCCTCGATGGCGTGCAGCAGGGTGCCGATCTGCAGCCGGTTGCGCGTGGTCTTGCCGTCCTCGACGACGATGCCGTTGGCGATCGCCTCCTCGACGCTGGCCACGATCATCTTGGCGCCCAGCGCCTCGACCCAGCGGTCGCGGCAGTCGAGGACCTCGGGGAAGTCGTAGCCGGTGTCGACCTGCAGCAGCGGGAACGGGACCTTCGCCGGGTAGAACGCCTTCTGCGCCAGGCGCAGCATGACGATCGAGTCCTTGCCGCCCGAGAACATCAGGACGGGCTTCTCGAACTCGGCGGCGACCTCACGGAAGATGTGGATCGACTCGGCCTCGAGCTGGTCCAGCTGGCTCAGCTGGTAGTCGGCATGGGTCGGTGGAGCACTCATCAGATTGCGGGACCTCTCCTCGGGTAAGCGGACTCATGCTAGCCGTGACTGGCGGGCGCGGATCAATTTTGGCGGTGCGTGAGAACGGTGTGTTGCGCGTCACGCGTCGGTGCGACGCATGCCCCTGATGCCGGGCCGGTACGCCGGGTCCTCGAGCTCGGCGACGGTGGGGGAGCCGAACATCGGCAACCCCTGCGTGCGCCGGATCAGGCCCCAGACCAGGGGCAGCAGCACCACCATCGCCAGGCCGATGCCACCGATCAGCATCGGGTGGGTCTCGTCCTCACCGGCACCCAGCGGCGCCCAGCCGGCCTTGTCGAGCAGCGCGACGCCCGACATCGTCAGCACCACGACGATGCCGCGGCGGATGAAGGACTGCGGGACGCGCGGGGCGAGCCTGCGACCCCAGGATCGTGCCGGGCAGCGAGCCGATCACCAGCGGGATCAGCAGGCCCCAGTCGAGGCCGTGCAGGGCGATGTTGGAGATGGCGGCGGCGAGCACCAGCGGGACGGCCTGGACCAGGTCGGTGCCGACCAGCTTCACCGCGGACAGCCCGGGATAGAGCATCAGCAGCGCGATCATGATGACCGAGCCGGAGCCGACGCTGGTGACGCCGACCAGCAGGCCACCGAGCATGCCGACGAGCAGCGTCGGCACGATCCGGACGTCGGGGTGCTCGTCCTGGGACTGGGTGCCGGCGCGGACGCGGCGCAGGTTGATCAGCAGCCGGAAGGCGTACGTCGCCGCGGCGAACAGCAGCGCGAAGCCGATGCAGAGCTTGAGCACCGACTCCAGCTGCTCCGGGCTGTCGGTGACCCAGCTGACGAGGAAGGGACCGAGCAGCGCCATCGGCACCGAGCCGATGATCAGCCACTTGGCGAGCCCCATGTGGGGCGAGCCCTCGCGCTTGTGCACGATCGCCCCGCCGGACTTGTAGACGGCCGCCGCGGTCAGGTCGGCGGTGATCACGGCGGTGGTCTCGCCGACGCCCAGGAAGATCAGTGCGGGCGTCATCAGCGCCCCGCCCCCCATGCCGGTGAGACCGACGACGATGCCGACGAAGAAGCCGGCGGCGAGGATTGCGAAGAACGTCGTGGTGATGACGTCGCCCATGGTGGTGACCCTTCCTGACCAGAACGACCCGCCGACCCGGCGGATCGACGAACCCTACTGAACTACGTGAGTTTGTCGAATCGGAGGGGTTCAGGATAGCGGCGACAGGTCGAGCAGTCCGGCGTTCCGGAGTGCGTCGAGCACGTCGTCGAGCGCCGCCTCGATGGTGCGGCCGGTGGTGTCGACGCGGACCGCGGCGTCGTCCGGCTCCTCGTAGGGCGACGAGATGCCCGTGAACTCGGGGATCTCGCCACGACGGGCCTTGGCGTAGAGGCCCTTGCGGTCGCGCCGCTCGCACTCCTCGAGGGGCGTGGCGACGTGGACCAGGAAGAAGGCGCCGCCCGCGTCCTCGACCATCTCCCGCACCTGCGCGCGGGTCTCGGCGAACGGGGCGATCGGGCTGCAGACCGCCAGCCCGCGGTGGCGCGAGATCTCCGCCGCCACCCAGCCGATCCGGCGGATGTTGGTCTCGCGGTCGGCCTTGGAGAAGGTGAGCCCGGCCGAGAGGTGGCGGCGCACGACGTCGCCGTCGAGGCTGGTGACGGTGCGGTCGGTCTCCTCGAGGATCCGGTCCATCAGCGCCCGCGCGAGCGTCGACTTGCCGCTGCCGGACAGGCCGGTGAAGAACAGCACCAGGCCCTGCTCGTCGGGGGCGGGCCGGTCGGCGTCGACGATCTGCTCGATCGCCGGGGAGTAGCTGCCGTCTCCCTCGGTCATCGCGTGGACCGGGTCGGGCCCGGCGTAGTGGGCGACGACCCGCACCCCGAGGTCGTGGTCAGCGGCCGGGTCGCCGTGCGCGGCCAGGGGTACGCCGACCACCGCGGTCTCGACCGTGCCGGACAGCTGCTCGGCCGCGGCCAGCGTCGCCCGCAGCAGCGCGACCGGCGTCAGCTCGCCGGTGCCGTGGCCGACCAGGGCGAGCAGCACCAGCGGGGTGCCGAGCCCGGCGAGCTCCGCCAGCTGGGTGTCGTCCAGCGCGTCGGCGACCGGGACGACCGTGCGGCCGGCGTACTGCTCCCGCACCTGGGCGGGGGAGAGGTAGAGGCGACGGAACGCGCCGTACTGGTGGTGGGTGAGGACCTCGACCTCGCCGGTGGCGGTCGTGACCCGGGCCAGCGGCAGGCCCTCGGGGTCGACCAGCTCGACGACGGGGGCGTCCGCGAGCCCGGCCGGCAGCGAGAGCGTCACCGGACTGCCCGGCTCGCCGAACCGGGTCACCGGGGCCAGGGCGCCGGTGGCGAGCAGCTCGAGGTCGTCCAGCTCGCGGGGCGTGGGGCAGTGCTGGGGCGGGGGAGCAGGCTGGTCGGTCACGGCGCACATCCTGCCACCGGCGGATCCCCTGAGGCCTCTGGTTAGGGTTCCCGATGTGTCACACGACGAGGTCCAGTCCGCCGAACGCCCGTGGGGCGCGTGGTTCGTGCTCGACGAGGGACCGGGCTGGAAGGTCAAGCGGATCGAGGTGTTCCCCGGGCACCGGTTGTCCTACCAGACCCACGAGCACCGCTCGGAGCACTGGCTGGTCGTGCGGGGGATCGCGACGTTCGTCGTCGACGGCACCGTGACCACCGCCGGCCCCGGCGAGCACGTCGACGTCGACCAGGGTGCTCCGCACCGGATCAGCAACGAGGGCGAGGAGCCAGTGGTCATCATCGAGATCCAGAAGGGTGCCTACACCGGCGAGGACGACATCGTCCGGCTGGAGGACGACTACTCCAGGTGCGAGCACTCGTGAGCGCGCCCGTCGTCGCCGAGATCGTCCGTTCCGGGTTCGTCGAGGGCCACCACTACGGCTCGCTGGTCGCGCTGGCGGCGGACGGGAGCGTCGCGTGGTCGGTCGGCGACGTCGGGTCGCCGGTGCTGCCCCGGTCGTGCAACAAGCCGATCCAGGCGCTGGGGATGGTGCGCGCCGGGCTCGACCTGCCGCCCGACCTGCTCGCGCTGGCCTGCGCGTCCCACAGCGGCGAGGACTTCCACGTCGAGGGCGCCCGCCGGATCCTGGCGAGCGTCGGGCTCGACGAGTCGGCGCTGCAGACCCCGCCCGACTACCCGCTCGACGACGCCGCCCGGGAGTCGGTCATCCGCGCGGGCGGTGCCCGGTCGCCGATCCTGATGAACTGCTCGGGCAAGCACAGCGCGATGCTCGCCACCTGCGTCGTCAACGGCTGGGACACCGCGACCTACCGCAGCCCCGACCACCCGCTGCAGGTCGCGATCCGGGCGACCTTCGAGGAGCTGACCGGCGAGCCGTCCGAGGTCGCCGTCGACGGCTGCGGCGCCCCGCTGCTCTCCACGTCGCTGGTCGGCCTCGGGCGGGCGTTCAGCCGGCTCGCGGTCTCCACCGACCCCCACAGCGTGCGCGTGGCCGACGCGATCCGCGCGCACCCGGCGTACGTCTCGGGGAGCCGGCGCGACGAGCGCGAGCTGCTCACCGCACTGCCCGGCTCGATCGGCAAGGCGGGCGCGGAGTCCTGCTACGCGATCGCCCTGCCCGACGGCCGGGCCTGGGCGCTGAAGACCGACGACGGCGCCCCGCGGGTCCGCCCCGTGCTGATGGCCGCCGCCCTCGAGCGCTCGGGCGTGCTCGACGAGCCCGGGGTCGACGCGGCCGCCGTGCGGCGTACGGGCACCCTCACCCTGCTCGGTGGCGGCGAGCCCGTCGGGGAGATCCGCGCCTGCTTCTGAGGGGTGGGCGTCGGGGTCCGGGGGTTTCGAGGCTCGTCGCTGGCGCTCCTCGCACCTCAACCACCGGACGTGCGGGGTGCGGGCGGCTCGACCAACTACCCAGAACGTCCCGGGACCCAGTGTGAACGACCTCACGCTTGCTCGGTTTGCATTTTGCTAACTCCAGCTAGCACCATGGAGGCATGGCCAAGGGCAAGGTAGGGAAGACCGTCGACTCGCTCGGCGACTACCTCAAGGAGCAGCGCACCGCGTCGCGGCTCTCGTTGAGGCAGCTCGCCGACCAGGCAGGCGTCTCCAACCCCTACCTCAGCCAGATCGAGCGTGGTCTGCGCAAGCCCTCGGCCGAGGTGCTCAACCAGATCGCCAAGGCGCTGCGGATCTCCGCGGAGCAGCTCTACATCCGGGCCGGCATCGTCAGCCCGGAGGAGGTGCCGGGCCTGCCCGAGCGCTCCGTGGAGCTGGCGATCCTGCAGGACCAGCACCTCAACGAGCGGCAGAAGCAGTCGCTGCTCGACGTCTACGCGTCGTTCCTGGCGCTCCACGGCCCCACCGAGCACGCCAGCCGAAGCACCCACCGAGATTTCCACCGAGCTTTCCATCGAGAAGGAGTGAGCCACATGGCCACCACGTTCGAGACCCTCAAGACCCAGGCCTCCAAGCCGCTGTACGCCGGTGTCGGCGTGACCGACGCCGTCGTCGAGTACGTCCGCGACCAGGTCACCGAGGCCCAGAAGACCGCGCAGAAGCTCCAGAAGAGCGTCCAGAAGATCGACCTGGAGCCGCAGGCCCTGCGCAGCCAGGCGACCACCGTCGTCAACGCCCGCGTCGACGCGATCAGCAAGGACGCCAAGGCGCGTCGTACGGCCGTCGAGAAGCGCGTCGCCGAGCTCCAGGCCGAGGCGCTCGCCCTCCCGCTCAAGGTGCAGGCCACCGTCAACGACACCTACGGCGACCTCGTCGTCCGCGGTGAGGGCCTCGTGACCCGGATCCGCAAGCAGGAGTCGACCCAGGCGACCGTCAGCAACGCCAGGACCACCACGGCCAAGGCGAAGACGACCAAGACCCAGGGCGCCAAGGCCACCACGACGACCGCCGACGACCACCAAGAAGGCCGCCTCGACCACCAAGAAGACCGCCGCCAAGAAGAGCGCTCCCGCCAAGAGCAGCGCCAAGGCGACCGGCACCGCGGCGAAGAAGACCGCCACGACCGCCACCAAGGCCGTCGCGGACGCCGCCGAGAAGGTCGGCGACTGACCTCTCGCCCACGTGACGCGCAGGACCCCCGGGTGTGTGACGCCCGGGGGTCCTCGCCATTTCAGCGTTGCAGCCGACCGCCCCGAGGGCGATGTGCGCAAGGTCGTCGTCAAGCACACCACCCGCACGCTGGTCGTCTCCGCACGGGTCCAGAACCTGAAGAAGAAGGGCGACGCCACCGGCATCACCGTCGACATCGACACGCCCTCGGACGTCACCTACAGCGCGTCCGCGTACGGGGAGCGTGGCCACAGGAAGGGCCGTGCCACCTTCTTCGCCGGCGACGGCACGACCTGCAGCCCCCAGGGGGCGATGAACTACCGCAAGGACGTCGTCACGCTGAAGGTCCCGACCCGCTGCCTGTCCCGCCCGGCGTGGGTCGCGAGCGAAGATCGTCGGCATCCACGTCGAGAACGAGCAGGAAGGCCTTCTACGACAGCGCGCACAGCGCCAAGCTCGAGCCCACGTTCACGCGCCGCATCGAGCGCGGCTGACCGTCCGCGTCGTACGACGCGGAGGACCCCCGGACCCACCAGGTCCGGGGGTCCTTGCTGTCCTCCCGGGTTCGACCGGCGCAGCGAGGGGGCCGGTGCTACGTTCCGGAAGGAGCGGTCTCGGCCGCCAACTACTCGCACGGAGGAACCGGTGATCTCGTCTGTCCTCGCTCGTCGAGCCGCCTCGGCTGCCGTCGTCACCGTCCTGAGCCTCGCCGCGGTCGTCGCCACCGCTGCCTCGGCCTCCGCCGAGTCCCGCACCCTCAAGGACGGTCGCGGCGACACCTGGCAGATCTTCGGCACGGAGCCCGCCAGGAAGCCCGGCCACCCGGAGGCTGACGTGCGCAAGGTCGTCGTGAAGCACACCGCGCGCAAGGTGGTCGTCAGGGCCCGCGTGCAGGACCTGCGGAGGGAGGGTCAGGCCATCACCCTCGCCGTCGACATCGACACCCCCTCCGACGTCACCTACAGCGCGTCCGCGGACGCCTGGCGGGGCAGCTGGAAGGGCACCACCACCTTCTTCGCCGGTGACAGCAGAACCTGCGAACCCCGGCACTCCCTGAGCTATGGCAAGGACGTCATCAGGCTGTCGGTGCCGACCAGGTGCCTGGCCCGGCCGGCGTGGGTCAGGGCGCAGGTCAAGGTCATCCACGTCACGGGTCGGGGGAGGGCCTTCTTCGACAACGCCCACAACCGCCAGCTCCAAGGAGAGTTCACCCGCCGCATCCGGCGCGGCTGACCCACCCGGTCGTGCGTCCGGGCACAGGGCCACCGGTCGGTTACCGTGGGCGTGTGCCCAACGTGTTCCAGATCGAGGGGACCATCATGCTGGTGGTCGCCCTGGCCTTCCTCGCCGTGAAGATCTTCGCGCTCGTGACGGCGCTGATGTTCAGCCCCGAGCACTACCGGGCCGCCGACAAGCTCACCAAGCAGGCGTGGGTCGCGATCCTCGGGCTCGGCGTGCTGGCGGCGATCATCTTCCCGAGCAGCCCGTTGAACCTGCTCAACCTGGCGTTCGGCATCGCCGCGCTGGTCTACCTCGCGGACGTGCGGCCGGCCATGAAGGGCCTCTACCAGCGCTGAGCCCGGGGCGGCTCCAGGAAGTCGTCCACCTGACGACATTGCCGTCATTATGCTCCTGACAGGCATCGAAATGGTATAGACAGGTTCGAGTGCTACTCGGACTCGGGGGAACAACTCGTGACACACCTGGTCCCGGCCATGCGCCGGCATCGTGCGTTCTACTCCATCGCTGTTCGACTCGATGGCGTGGTTGCTCTCGTTCTGGGTCTTCACCTGGTTGCGCTTCGAGGGCGACGTCGTCGCGCGTGCCGTGGCTGCCGGTGACGCTCCTGGCGCTCGCCGCCGCTGCCGGCGTACGCCGTCGTCGCCTCGCCACGCGGATCCAGCACGGCCGGGCGGTGACCGCCAGCGTGGACCACATCTTCCAGCTGGGGACGGCGCTGATGGGCACCACCGCGGTGGTCTTCACGCTCAACCTCGTCTTCCAGTGGGTCCCGCGCAGCGTGCCCGCCGGCGCCGGCCTGCTGACCCTCGTGCTGGCCGTGTGGGCCCGCACCGCCTGGGTGCACCTGCGCTCCCGTGACCGGACGCTGCTCGACCACCAGGGCTCCATCCCGGTGCTGGTCGTCGGCGCCGGTGAGGGCGGGCGTGACCTCGTCGCGTCGATGACCCGGGACCCCCAGCGGACCTGGCGGCCGGTCGGGCTGCTCGACGACGACCCCTACAAGCGACACCTGCGCCTCTCGCGGGTGCCGGTCATCGGCACCACCGACCGGGTCGAGCAGCTGGTCGCCGAGACGGGCGCGCTCGCGGTCGTGATCGCGATCCCCAGCGCCGGCACCGAGCTGGTGAACCGGCTGCGTCGCGACGCACTGCGCGCCGGGGTGCAGGTCAAGGTGCTGCCGGCCACGACCCAGCTGCTGACCGAGCACGTCGGGATCCGCGACCTGCGCGACATCAACCTCACCGACGTCCTCGGGCGCAACCAGCTCGACACCGACATCGGGGCGATCGCGGGCTACCTCACCGGGCGGCGGGTGCTCGTGACCGGCGCCGGCGGGTCCATCGGGTCCGAGCTCTGCCGCCAGATCCACCGCTTCGCCCCGGCCGAGCTGATGATGCTGGACCGCGACGAGAGCGCGTTGCACGCGGTCCAGCTCTCGATCCACGGTCGCGCGTTGCTCGACTCCAACGACGTCATCCTCTGCGACATCCGCGACGCCGGCGCCGCTCCAGACGGTCTTCCGCGAGCGACGCCCCGACGTCGTCTTCCACGCGGCCGCCCTCAAGCACCTGCCGATGCTGGAGCAGTACCCCGCCGAGGCCGTGAAGACGAACGTCCTCGGGACCAGCCACGTGCTGGACGCCTGCGAGCTCGTGGGCGTCGACAAGTTCGTCAACATCTCCACCGACAAGGCGGCCAACCCCGAGAGCGTGCTCGGCTACACCAAGCGGGTCGCGGAGCGGCTCACGGCCACCCGCGCGCAGCGGACCGGCGGCGACTACCTCTCGGTGCGGTTCGGCAACGTGCTCGGCAGCCGCGGCTCGGTGCTCACCTCCTTCGCGAAGCAGATCTCCACGGGCGGGCCGGTGACGGTGACGGACCCGGAGGTCACGCGCTACTTCATGACCATCGAGGAGGCCTGCCAGCTGGTGATCCAGGCGGCCGCGATCGGGCGGCCGGGGGAGGCGCTGGTGCTCGACATGGGCGAGCCGGTGCGGATCGCCGACATGGCCCGCCAGCTGATCGAGCAGGACGGCGCGCCCATCGACATCGTCTACACCGGTCTCCGGCCGGGCGAGAAGCTGCACGAGGAGCTCTTCGCCGACACCGAGCCGCGCAACGTCCGTCCGGCCCACCCGCTGGTCTCCCACGTCCCGGTGCCCCCGATCGACGTCGCGGACGCGCACGGGCTGCTCGGAGCGAGCGCCGGGACGCTGCGCGAGGAGATGGCCCTGGTCAGCGCGCGGCAGGCAGGCCCGGTCGGCCGCTGACGGCGTCCTCGCTAGGGTGCTGACGTGATCGTCCAGGCCGAGTGCGCCGTCCCCCAGACTTGCCGCTAGCGATGGGTGACCGACGGGCCCCGGTCTCACCACGCGCGGCCGCCTGGCTCGCCCGGGGGCCGTTCGACGCCGAGTTCTACGGGGCCCTGCGCGGGCGGGAGTTCGCGAGCCTGCCCGAGGCGGTCGAGGACTTCGTCGCGCACGGCATGCGGTTGCGGCTGAGTCCTCACCCTGACCTCGACGTGGTCAGCCTCCCGCGCGAGGCACGACGGGCCTGGCGCCAGGGCCGGGCCCGCGAGGTGCTCGACCTGCTCGGCGGTGACGACGGGCGCGTCGTGGTCCCGGGACCGCTCGACCGCGCGCGCGACCCCGACGCCGTACGCCGCCGGCTGCGCCTCGTCGCGGCCCGGCTCGGCCAGGCGTCGATCGACCCCGGTGAGGACCCGGCAGCGTCGTCGCAGCGCCCGGGGGTCTCGCTGGTGGTGGTCGCCTCCGACCCACGACCCACCGCACGCACGGTCGAGAGCGTCCTGCAGCGGGCCGGTGACCTCCCGCAGGGGGTGGAGGTGGTGGTCCTCGATCCGGGGACCCCGCCGGCGAGCGTCCTCCACTTCCAGGCCCTGTGGCACGAGCGTCCGGAGGTCACCCTCCACCGGATGCCGGACGCGCTGACCGCAGGCGAGCGGCTCGCCCGCGGCCTCGCGCTGGCCCGGGGCGAGGTGCTGCTGCTGGTCACCCCCGGGGTGGTCGTGCGGCGTGCCGTGCTGGCGCCGCTGGTCGACGCGCTGGCCGATCCGGAGGTCGCCGGTGCACAGCCGGTCGTGCTCGGGCCCGACGACATGGTCGCGTCCGCGGGCGTCGTGGTGCGCGACGGCGTCCGCCTCCCGTTGCTGGCCGGGCACCCGCGCGAGGACGCCGCACGGCTGGCCGGCCACCGCCTGGAGGGAACGGCGCCCGACCTGGTCGCCGTGCGAGCCGTCGACGTCGACCACGCGGAGGTGGCCACGACGGGAGGGGACCGCGCCGCCGTGCTCGCCGTACTCGGTGACCGGCTGCGGGAGCGGCGGCCGGGTGGCTTCCGGGTCGTCCCCTCGGCGTACGTGACGTCGCCGCAGGCGGTCGCGGACCAGGGCGGACCCACCGCCGTCGCGGCCGACCCCGCGCTCCACGAGCGGCTGGGGTTCGTGGTCGACGGCAGGGACACCCCCACGATGGTCGGCGTACGGCACGACGAGCCCGGCGCGCTCCGGTGGTCGCTGCAGCTGCCCTCGTGGCCGGGACGTCCGGGAGACATCTGGGGCGACACGCACTTCGCGGACGCCCTGGCCGGGGCACTGCGGAGCCTGGGGCACGACGTGGTGACGCGGCGGCGGGGTGCCGACGGGCTGGGGCCCGCCCACCTCGACGACGTGTGCCTGGCAATCCGCGGCCTCTACCCGATCCCCCCGACCCCGGGCCGGCGCAACGTGCTGTGGGTGATCAGCCACCCCGACGACGTGACGGCGGAGGAGCTGGAGGGCTACGACGTGGTCTGCGCGGCGTCCACGAGCTGGAGCGCCGCGATGTCGCAGCAGTGGGGACGCGAGGTGGTCCCGTTGCTGCAGGCCACCGCCTTCGGCGAACCCGGTGACGACGGAGTCGAGCCCGGGGTCGTCTTCGTGGGCAACAACGGCGCGGGCCGCGAGCGTCCGCTGGTGTGGGCGGCGGTCGAGGCCGGGGTGCCGCTCACGGTCCACGGCCGGGGCTGGGAGGGGCTGCCCCCGGGCACCTGGCACGGCGAGTACGTCGACAACGCCCGGCTCCCGGAGCTCTACCACCACCACGGGGTGGTCCTCGCCGACCACTGGGCCGACATGGCCTCGCGCGGGTTCGTGGCCAACCGGGTCTTCGACGCGGTGGCGTCCGGGGCCCGCGTGATCTGCGACGACGTGGTGGGGGTGCACGACGTGTTCGACCCCCGGGAGGTGGTGGTGGCGACCACCCCCGCTGAGGTCGCGGCCGCCTTCGACCGGCTCCGGTCGGGGGTGCGCGGCGCCCGTCGGCCCAGCCTCACCTTCGTCGACCGGGCCCGGGAGCTGGTCGCGCTGGTCACCCGCGACTGAGTGGCCGAGCCGTCACTCGTGCAGGTTCAGATCGCACCGAGCCGTCACTCGTGCAGGTTGAGGTCGGCGCCGAGCCTGCACAAGTGACGGCTCGGCCGGTTTCCAACCTGCACAAGTGACGGCTCAGCGTTGGGCGGTCAGGGACGCGGCTCCTTGAAGCGGTGCGGCAGCACCCGACGCTTGTTGCTCCCCTCGAGGTTCTGGCCCTTCTCGATCACCACGAGGTTGTGGTAGCAGTGCACCGCCCGGACCGTGGCGTCGGTGGGCCGGGGGCGGTAGTCGGGGTCGAGGATCTCCTCGTGGTTGAGGCCGTCGAGCAGCCGCTTCACGAACGCCATGGTCGTGTCGGGCGAGTCGAGGTCCTCGCTCCCCCCGAACTCTGGCCAGTACGACGTCTGGGTGTCCTCGATCGCGTACACCGCGCCGTCCGGCAGCAGCGGGAACAGCACCTCGAAGGTGGCGATGATGTCGTCGGGCCGGTGGCTGCCGTCGTCGACGACCACCCGCGGGACGCCGAACCGCTCGACCACGCCGTTCAGCACCACCGGGTCGGCCTGGTCGCCCTGCACGGTCGTCATCCGGGGACGGTCGAGGAACGACTTGTCCTCGATGTCCAGGCCCACGACCTCGGCCCGGGGGAAGTAGCGCCGCCACATCCGCAGCGAGCCCCCGCCCTGCCCGGTCCGCGCGTAGCCACCGACGCCGATCTCCAGCAGCACGAAGGCCTCGTCGCGCAGGTGGCCGAGGTGGCGCTCGTAGTGGGGGGTGTAGAAGTGCGCCCCCCACTTGTCGGTGCCGGTACGCCGGGCGATCGACGTCAGGTCGGGACGGGTGCCCTGCTCCGGGGCCGGGGCACCCGCCGGAGCCGGCGAGCGGCGCAGCCGGTCCCAGGTCGCCGCCGGGACCCGTGGCTTCACGTGGCGCACGGCGGCGCGCTTCAGGGCGTCGATCACGGTCTCTCCTGTTCGTCGGTCGGCCGGGCCACGTGGCCCAGCCCGTGGGTGCGGTAGAACGTGTGGCCGTGGCGCCGCAGCTCCGGGCCGAGGGTGCCGAGGGTGCCGGCCGCGGTCGCAGCCCCGGTGCGGGCCAGGAGCGACCGGCTCACCAGGGTGGGTCCACCGACCAGGTCGGTCACGCTCCGCTCGGTCGCGACGGGGCGACGCACGACCGTGCCGTCGGCGGCGGCGACCAGCTCGTCGGGGGCCTCCACGAGTGCGGCTCCCGAGTAGTGGCGGGCGAGCAGCAGGTCGACGACCAGGTCGGGACCCAGGTCACCCGGGGTCGGGAGCAGCACCACCAGGTCCCCGGTGGCGATCGAGAGAGCTCGACCGAGGCCGTCCGCCCCCACCTCCACGACCTCCAGGTCGAGCGGGAGGTCGCCGACCCGTTGCGCGCGCAGCTGGTCGGCGGTGCGGTCCTCCGCCGCCGAGCCGCGCGGGACGAGCAGCACGCTGACTATCGGGAAGCGCCGGAACGGTACGCCGGCCCGTGCCGCGAGCCGGGCCCGCCACCCCAGGCTGGAGTGGGTCAGCAGCGCCGCCCGGCGCAGCACCACGCTGTGGGCCTCACGGCTCCGGTCGTCCTCGAGGTCCACGTCCGCCGCGAGCGCCTCGGCCAACCCCGGTCCGAGCCGCGCCGCGGTCGCCGGACCGGCCGGCGCGCCGACCAGCGGGACGCCGGCCATCGCCAGGGCTGCCACCGCGCGTGCGGTGCCCTCGCTGTCCTCGTCGGGCCAGTCCAGCCTGACCCCGCGGTGGTCCCGCAGCCGGGAGACCAGGCGCGGCGTCACCTCGCCCTGATGGAGGACGTCGCGGAGCTCGACCAGCCCCCGGCCGGGGCTGCGGCGGAAGCCGGTGGGGTTGAGGAGACCCTCGTCGAGGGGGCCGCCGAGCAGCAGCTGATCCGCGACGACCACGGGTGGTCGTCCCAGCACGGGGTGGTCGGGCAGCGCCGGCGTGGGGAGGGCGGTGAGGACGACGTCCGGCGGGACGGGGCGCTCGGGATCGGCGGCGTCGGTCGCGGTCGGTGCCACGACCAGGCCGGGATCGCCGGGTGTCGCCGCACGGGCCGCCTCCGCCGTGGTCGTCCCCACCACGAGGCCACGGCCCGCCGTGGGGGCGGCGCCCGCCGCCCTCGCGAGCTCGGCGAGCACGACGTGGGCGGGCACCGGGCCACCGAGCCGCAGCAGGGTCGCGGCGCCACCGGGACCGCGGCTGCCGCGGAGCTCGACCAGCGCCGGCCACTCGGGGCGGGGCACGACCGTCACCGGGGCCTCCGCCTCGACCAACCAGCAGACCAGGAGCGGGGTCCTGCCCAGGGGCGGGAGGAGCGGGGACGTGCGACGCAGGGACATCGCGTCCCGGGCGACCACGACGACGGCGGACCACGGGCGGGGGACGCCGGGCACGACCGCGCCCAGGGCGGCCAGCACGGTCCCGTCACCGGCCAGGCTGCGTGCCACTGCCCGCGGAGTCCTCGTCGTGCAGCACGAGCGCCGGCCGGCGCAGGTCCGCGAGGGCGAGGTCCACCAGCTCGCGGGCGCTGTCGGGGGTGGGGGTCATGTCTGTCGACCGCCCTCGCCGGGCGTGTCCAGCGCGTCCACGTCGTGCACCGCGGTGGGCGCGAAGCCCTCCCACTGCTGCGCGACCCGCGCGGGGTCCACGAAGAAGTCGAGCCCCGGGTCCCAGGTGTGGCCGCTCGACGTACGCCGGAGCAGGTAGCCGAGCCCGTGACCGCGGTAGATGCGCAGCCCGGCCGCGCCGGCGGCCGCCAGGAGCTGCCGGTCGACGAACCGACGGACCGGTCGGAACCCGCCCAGGTCGTGGAGCAGCTCCCGCGGCAGGGCGATGGTGCCGCCGGCGACCAACCGGGCGAACTGCTCCCCGCCGGCGCGCGTCCGCACCGTGCGGTCGAGCTGGTGCAGGTAGACGAACTCGGCCGGAGCACCCACCACGTCCGCGCCGGAGTACTCGCGGGCGAGCAGCAGGTCCCCGAGGAAGTCCGGCCCGTACCAGTCGTCGTCGTCCATCTTGACGACCACCTCGCCCGAGGCGGCCTCGACCGCGGCGTCGAGGACGTCCCCGAAGACCGCCTCGGCGGGCCGCGACAGCACCTGGTGCGCCCGGCCCCCGAGCAGGTCGCGGACCCGGGCGGCGTCGGGCTCGAAGCCGTGGCCGACGACGACCAGCTCGACCTCGGGCCCGCGCTGGCGGGCGACCTGGCGCAGCGCGAAGTCCAGCTGCTCGGGACGGCGGGTGGCCAGCAGTGCCGTGCACGCCGGGAACCGGGACCCGCCGCGAGCGCCCGCCGGTGCGTGGTGCGTCAGGGCCGCGCGGCGCAGCAGGATGCTGGCCTCCTCACGACGTACGACGTCCTCGAGCGCAGCTCCGTCGCCGGACAGCGAGGCCAGCGCGGCATGGAGGTCGGCACCGAGGGCGTCGCGCACGGCCGTGGGCGGGGGAGTGTCGCTGACCGCCGGGATCCCGGCCATCGCCAGCCCGGAGACGGCGCGGGCCAGCGCGGGCGTGACGGGCTCCCACCTCACCCGGATGCCGAGCCGGCCGCGGAGCGCCTCCACGACGCTGCTGGTCGCCCCCGCGGTGAGGTCGTGGCGGATGTCGCCGATGGCCAGGAGGACGGCGTCGGCGTCGCACGAGAGGTCGGCGAGCGGCTCCGTGGCGTCGGGCCGGAACCCGATCGGGTTGAGCGACGCGGGGTCGGGCCCTGCGGCGGTCGGCCCGCCCGGCAGCGGCTGGGTGCTCGCGGGGACGGAGAGCCGGGCGAGCTCGCGCAGCACCTCGTCGGCCGCGAGCGGTCCTGCGAAGGTCAGCCCGGTGGCCGCCCCACCCGTGGGAAGCCGCGTCGCGTCGATCGTGACCAGGGACGGCCACTCCGGGCGGGCGCGCACGACGGGGGGCACGGCGTCACTGGTCAGCAGGCAGCCGACGGTGGTGACGGCCGCGAGCCGGGGGAGGACGACCGGCGGTACGCCGCAGGCTGGTCCGGTCGGTCACGACCAGCACGACGGCGTCCCAGGAGCCGCCGTCCGGGAGCTGCTCGGGGACGAGCACCTCCGCCCTCCCGTCGGCGAGCTCCGCCGCGCGTCCCGCCGAGACGGTGTCGTGGAGCACCAGCGGGTGGTCGGCCGCGGCGAGGAGGGGCGCGAGCGGGCTCACCGGGGACGGCCGTCCTCGAGGTCCCGGAGGTAGCGGGCGAGGCCGGACCCGGCGTCCTCCGGCTCGAAGCCGGTGGCGCGCAGCCGGGTCAGGTCGAGCGTGCTGTGACGGGGTCGCGGCGCGGTCGGTCGGCCGGCGGCGTACGTCTCGGTGCTGATCGGGGTCACGTCGCTCGCGTCCCGCCCGACGTGGGAGAAGACCGCGCGCGCCACGTCGGCCCACGACGACGACGGTCCGCCGCTGGTGCAGTTGTAGGTCCCGTAGGGGGCACGGGAGTCCAGCAGGTGACGGGTCGCCCGGGCGAGCTCGTCGGCGAACGTGAGCCGTCCGACCTGGTCCTCGACGACCTGGGGACGTACGCCGCGCCGGGCGAGGTCGAGCATGGTGCGCACGAAGTTGTGCCCCTCGCCGACCACCCACGAGGTGCGGAGCACGTAGTGCCGGGGCGCGCCGCGCACGGCCAGGTCCCCGGCGGCCTTGCTCTGGCCGTAGACGCCGAGCGGCGTCGGCGGTTCGTCCTCGGGGTGGTCCTCGTGGGTGCCGTCGAAGACGTAGTCGCTGGAGTAGTGGACCAGCACGAAGCCGTGCCGGGCGGCCAGCCGAGACAGCGCTGCCGGCCCCTCGGCGTTCGCACGCCACGCGGCGGCGCGACCCTCCTCGGTCTCCGCGGCGTCGACCGCGGTGAAGCCCGCGGCGTTGACGACGACGTCGTGCTCCGGCCAGGGCCAGGCGTCGAGGGCGGCCTCGTCGCCGAGGTCGAGCTCGTCCCGGTCCACGAAGCGGGCCGCGGGCAGCACCTGCCGCAGGGCGCGGCCGACCTGGCCGGACGCGCCGAGCACCAGTGGCCGGCGCGCGGGGAACGGGGTGACCCCGGCGAGCCGCGGCTGGTCGCGGTCCTTGGCCGAGATCTCGGCCTCCGCCAGCGGCACCGGCCACGGGATGGCGACGGTCGGGTCGGCGAGGTCGAGGGCGGCGTACGTCGCGTCAGGGCGCCAGTGCTGGTTGACGAGGTAGCTGTAGCAGGTGGGCTCGAGGGCCTGGTAGGCGTTGCCGACCCCGCGCGGGACGAAGACCGCGCGACCGGGGTCGAGCACCTCGTGGTGGACGGCGCCGAACGACGGTCCCTCGCGCAGGTCGACCCACGCCGCGAACACCCGACCGGTGGCGATCGAGACCAGCTTGTCCCAGGGCTCGGCGTGCACGCCGCGGGTCACGCCGCGGCGCAGGTTGAACGCGAGGTTGTGCTGCACCGGACCGAAGTCGGGCAGTCCGAGGGCGGTCATCTTCTCGCGCTGCCAGTTCTCCTTGAACCAGCCGCGCGTGTCCTCGAGGACCGGCAGGTCCAGCACGAGCAGGCCGGGCACGGCGGTGGCCCCGACCGCGAGGTCGGTCATCGGCTACTGCCCCTTCGCGGCGTACGACTGCTCGGTGGCGTCCTTGTCGGCCCGCCACCAGTCCTCGTGGGTGCGGTACCACTCGACGGTGCGGGCCAGGCCCTCCTCGAAGTCGCCGAGCCGGGGCCGCCACCCGAGCTCGTCCCGCAGCTTGCCGGGGTCGATCGCGTAGCGGAGGTCGTGACCGGCGCGATCGGTGACGTGGTCGAAGTCGTCGGGGTCGCGGCCCAGCAGCCGCAGCACGAGGCGGACGACGTCGAGGTTGCTGCGCTCCCCGTCGGCACCGATCAGGTAGGTCTCGCCGGAGCGACCCCGCTCGAGGATCGCGAGCACCGCCGCGCTGTGGTCCTCGACGTGGATCCAGTCACGGACGTTGGCGCCGGTGCCGTAGAGCTTGACCCGGCCACCCATCAGCAGGTTGGTGACCTGGCGGGGGATGAACTTCTCGACGTGCTGCCAGGGTCCGTAGTTGTTGGAGCAGTTCGAGATCGTCGCGTGCACCCCGAAGCTCCGCACCCAGGCCCGCACCAGGTGGTCCGAGCCGGCCTTGGACGCGGAGTAGGGGCTGCTCGGGCGGTAGGGGGTGTCCTCGGTGAAGCGCTGGGGGTCGTCGAGCGCGAGGTCGCCGTACACCTCGTCGGTCGACACGTGGTGGAGCCGTACGCCGGCCTGCCGGACCGCCTCGAGGACCGTGAAGGTGCCGACCAGGTTGGTCTGGACGAACGGCGACGGGTCGTCGAGCGAGTTGTCGTTGTGGGACTCGGCGGCGAAGTGGACCACGGCGTCGTGCTCCCCGACCAGGCGGCCGACGAGCCCCGCGTCCGTGACGTCCCCGACCACCAGGTCGACGCGCCCCTCCGGGAGCCCGGAGAGGGCCGCCGGGCTCGCGGCGTAGGTCAGCTTGTCCAGGACGGTGACGTCGAGGTCGGTCCCGCCGACGACGTGGCGCACGAAGTTGGAGCCGATGAAGCCGGCTCCACCGGTGACCAGAATTCGTCGCATGCCGCCGGAGTCTAGACGTGCGTCACGTCGACGGGTTCGAGCGCGATCGCCCACTCCTCGCTGGTCTGCAGCGCGTCGGTCCGGAACACGAGCGAGTCGCCGCGCTGGGCCCAGCCCTCGGGCAGCGCCGCGGCGGCGTACCCCTCCGGCACGTGGAGGGTGATGCGGGCCGAGGCGGGGTTGACGGTGCCCTGGGGATCGACGGCGAGCCGGTAGACGAGCGACGCCCGAGTCGGAGACCGAGGCCGCGTCGGGCACCCGGTAGTCGACCGCGAGGGTGCCGGTGCCGCCGGGCTCGAGCGTGAGCGGCTCGCCGAGGAAGAGGTGCTGGTAGTGGTTGTTGACCTTGACCTCGACCGGCTCGCCCTGGACGGAGACGGCCTCGACCTCGGCCGATCCGGGCAGGAAGGCCGCGAGCGCCATGCCGGCCCAGCGGGTGAAGTAGCCGGTCCGGGGGTCGGTGATCAGCGGGTCGACGAACGGGGGCGTGGCGTTGTCCACGGTCACGTCGAGCCGGTTGGTCGCCGACCCGTCAGCGCCGAGGTCCACGTCAAGCGTCGAGGTCTGCGGCGCTGGTAGTAGTCGACCTTGCTGCCGTTGGTGTTCTGGGTGCCGACGAACAGGTAGTCGCCCGGGGTGTCGGCGAGGTCGCCGCTGAGCCCCACCGCGGCGAAGCCCTGCTGGACCTCGTCGTCGCGGAAGTAGGTGGCGAAGTGGCGGCCGTCCGCGGCCTCGCCCAGGACCCGGCCCTTGGCGACGTAGTCACCACCGCCGAACAGCGACTGCTGGAACACCGGCGACCAGGGCGTTGTTGTAGCCGTCCTGGGCGGTCGCGTCGGGGTAGAAGTCGTCGTAGCTGCCGATCAGGGTCTCCACGAGCTCGCCGCCGCTCAGGACGCCGTAGCCGGGGACCGTGACGTCGCCGCTGAGGGCGAGCAGCCGGTCCAGGGTCACCACGTCCACGGCAATGACCCCGTCCTGCTCCCCACCGCCGCCGCGCTTCCACGCCCGCGCCAGCTCCTCGCCCGACGTCGACCACGACGGCGCGAAGGTGGAGTTGGCGATCCGGTTGCGGCCACGGTGGAAGTTGTTGCCGACCACCTTGCGCCACAGGATCTGGCGCTGGAACCGCGGGTCCACCGCGGGAGAGACCGTCGCACCGACGGCCAGCCTGCCCTCGTCGAAGGTCATCGGCGCGAAGGAGAGCGCGGCGCCACCCGAGTAGCGCAGCTCCGCGGGGTTGAGCAGCGCCACGAGGTAGGAGCGCCTGCCGTCGAAGCCCAGCAGCGCGGGCAGCTCGGCCAGCATCGGGTCGACACGGTCGTAGGCGTCCGCGACCGGGACGACCTGGGCAGCCGCGGCGTCGCGGTTGGCAGCGATCGTGTCCCCGACCAGCGGGGTGCTGGCGCGGATCGACTCCAGCTCGTCGCGCGCCGAGCGCAGGTGCGTCCCGGCCCGCTGGGCCTCGGTGACGAACGTCGTGAGGGTGTCCTCGTCGACCTGACCGTCACGGAACAGCGTGGCCTTCCGGCCGGCGACCGCGGGATAGAGGTCGACGCCGATCTCGGCCACCGAGGTGCCGTCGTCGAGCGCCTGCACCAGGTGGCGGGCGTCGGCCACCGGGGTCCCGAGCACCGGGATCCGGCTCCAGATGTCGCCGCCGATCCCCTGCGCGCCGTCCTGTGCCGCGTCCGTGTGCTCCCGCGCGTCGGCGACCGAGCGTCGGGCCGCCGCCATGTCCCCGCCCTGCAGTGCGGTGAGGGCCGCGGTCAGGTCGGTCTTCGCCGCACGCGCCTCGCCGGGGACCTTGAGCAGCGGGAGGGCCAGCAGCCCGAGCCCGACCACCAGGAGGAACAGGCCGAGCAGGATCCACCGCGCGCGGGGGCGGCGGGAACGTGCGGTCATGGCGGGTCCGAGACGTGAGGGAGTGGTCGACGGGGCAGGCCGTCCGTGTCGACGCGGCATGCTACCCGCGAGAGCGCGCCGTGCCATGATCGGCGCCATGCGCGGGATCATCCTGGCCGGTGGCACCGGATCGCGGCTGCACCCCATCACCCGGGCGGTCAGCAAGCAGCTGGTCCCGGTCTACGACAAGCCGATGGTCTACTACCCGCTCTCCACGCTGATGCTGGCGGGGATCCGGGAGATCCTGGTGATCACCACCCCGCACGACGCGGCCCAGTTCGAGTGGCTGCTCGGCGACGGGTCGGCGTTCGGCATCGAGATCAGCTATGCGGTCCAGCCCGAGCCGGAGGGGCTCGCGCAGGCGTTCCTGATCGGCGAGGAGCACATCGGCGACCAGCCGGTGGCGCTGGTGCTGGGCGACAACGTCTTCTACGGCGCGGGGCTCGGCAAGCACCTGCGCCGGTTCGAGGGCATCGACGGCGCGGCCGTGTTCGGCTACCGGGTCTCCGACCCGTCGGCGTACGGCGTGGTCGAGTTCGACCGACGGCGGGACCGCCATCTCGCTGGAGGAGAAGCCCGAGCACCCCCGCAGCCGGTACGCCGTCCCGGGGCTCTACTTCTACGGGCCCGACGTCGCTGCGCGTGCCCGGCGGCTCACGCCGTCGGCGCGGGGCGAGCTCGAGATCACCGACCTCAACCGCGGCTACCTCGAGGAGGGGCGGTTGCAGGTCGAGGTGCTGCCGCGCGGGGTCGCGTGGCTCGACACCGGGACCTTCGACGACCTGATCGACGCCAGCGACTTCGTCCGCACCGTCGAACGACGCCAGGGCCTGAAGATCGGGTGCCCCGAGGAGGTCGCCTGGCGGATGGGATTCCTCGACGACGACCAGCTGCGGACGGCCGCCGAGGGCCTCACCAAGAGCGGGCTACGGCCACTACCTGCTGTCGCTGCTGGAGCCCGATCGCCCGGCTGAGGCGCATGGATCAAGGCTGGGGAGCCAGGTCGGCCTCCACCATCCTGGCCACCACCTCGGGGAAGGTGACGCTCGGCCTCCAGCCCAGCCGGGTCGCCGCCCGGGTCGCGTCGCCGACGAGCTGGGTGGCGTCGGCCGGGCGGACCAGGGCCGGGTCCACCTCGACCAGGCGCTCCCAGTCCTCGATCCCGGCGTGGGAGAAGGCCGCGGCGACGAAGTCGCGCACCGAGTGCGCGACGCCGGTGGCCACCACGAAGTCGTCGGGCTGATCGGCGCGGGTGGCGCGCACCATCGCGTCGACGTAGTCGGGTGCCCACCCCCAGTCGCGGCGGGCCTCGAGGTTGCCGAGCACCAGCCGCTCGGCGTCACCGCGCGCGATCGCCGCGACCGTCGAGGTGATCCTGCGGGTCACGAAGTGGCGCGGACGCAGCGGGGACTCGTGGTTGTAGAGGATGACCGTGGCGGCGTGGAGGTCGCGGGCGCGCGCGACCCGGCAGGCGTGGTGGGCGAACGCCTTGGCCGCGCCGTAGGGGTTCACGGGCCGGATCGGCGTCCGCTCGTCCTGAGGGGCGTGGTCGGGCTCGCCGAAGATCTCGGCGCTGGAGGCCTGCAGGAAGCGCACCCTGCCGCCCTGCTCGCTCCTGCACCTCGCCGGCGACCCCGAGCAGCGAGACGGCGGCGGACCCGTTCACGGCGTAGGTGAGGTCCGGGTCCTCCCACGAGCGGGCGACCGAGCTCACGGCCGCCAGGTGGTAGACCTCGTCCGGTGCGAGGTCGAGCAGCAGCCGGCGTACGTCGTCGGTGCGGCAGCAGCTCGCCGACGTGGAGCTCGACGCCCGGGAGGTCGGGCAGCGGCTCGGCCTCGTGGGCCAGGGCGTGCACCTCGACGCCCTCGGCCAGCAGCCGGGCGGCGAGGTAGCGGCCGTCCTGCCCGCCGATGCCCGTGACGAAGGCCCGGGACCCGCCCGTCACCGCTGGGTCACCAGCCCTGCCGGGTGGCGGCGAGGTCCGCCTCGACCATCGTCGCGACCAGCTCGGGGAAGCTCAGCGTGGGCTTCCAGCCGAGCACCTCGCGGGCCTTGCTCGCGTCCCCGACCAGCACGTCGACCTCGGCCGGGCGCATGAAGGCCGGGTCCTGCCGGACGTACGGCGTCCAGTCGTCGATCCCGACGTGGGTGAACGCGAGGTCGAGGAAGTCGCGGATCGAGTGGGACTCGCCGGTCGCGACCACGTAGTCGTCGGCCTCGGGCTGCTGCAGCATCAGCCACATCGCCTCGACGTAGTCGCCGGCGAAGCCCCAGTCACGACGCGCGTCGAGGTTGCCGAGGGTCAGCAGGTCCTGCTGCCCCAGCGAGATCCTGGCCACGGCCCGGCTGATCTTGCGGGTGACGAACTCCGGACCGCGTCGCGGCGACTCGTGGTTGAAGAGGATGCCCGAGCTGGCGTGCAGGCCGTAGGACTCGCGGTAGTTGATGGTCAGGTGGTGGCCGAAGACCTTGCTGACGCCGTACGGCGAGCGCGGCCACAGCAGGGTCGTCTCGCGCTGCGGCGACTCCTGCACCTTGCCGAACATCTCCGAGCTCGACGCCTGGTAGAAGCGGACCCGGTCGACGTCCTCGCCGACGTGGAGCCGCACCGCCTCCAGCAGGTTGAGCACGCCCTTCGCGGTGACGTCGGTGGTGAGCGAGGCGTTCTCCCACGAGTAGGCGACGTAGGAGATGGCGCCGAGGTTGTAGACCTCGTCGGGGTCGGAGTCGCGCATCGCCCGCACCAGGCTCGAGAGGTCGGTGAGGTCGCCCGCGTGGAGCACGACCTCGGGCACCAGCGCCTCGACCAGGTCGCGACGCGGGTTGTTCTGGCCGCGGATCAGCCCGTGCACGGCGTACCCCTTGGCGAGCAGGAGCTCGGCGAGGTAGAGGCCGTCCTGGCCGGTGATGCCGGTGATGAGGGCTGTGGGCACGCCCGGAGTCTAGGGTGGCTGGCCATGAAGGTTCTCGTGAGTGGTGGTGCCGGCTACATCGGATCGCACACCGTGGTGAGGCTCGTGGAGGCCGGCCACGACGTGGTGATCGTCGACGACTTCAGCAACGCGGTGCCCGCGGTGCTGGGCCGGCTGGAGGCGCTGACCGGACAGGCGATCGAGTGCCACTCCTTCGACCTCGGCGACCACGACAAGACCGAGCACCTCTTCGCCACCGACGACGTCGACGCCGTCATCCACTTCGCGGGCTTCAAGGCCGTGGGGGAGAGCGTGGCGCAGCCGCTGGACTACTACGAGAACAACCTCGGCTCGACCTTCTCGCTGCTGCGCGCGATGGAGAAGTACGCCGTCGACAAGCTCGTCTTCTCCTCCAGCGCGACCGTCTACGGCACCGACCAGGCCGGCGCCACCGAGGACCGGCCCACCTTCGCCACCAACCCCTACGGCTGGACCAAGGTGATGCAGGAGCAGATCCTGCGCGACGTCGCGGCCGCCGCGCCGCGGCTGCGCTTCGCGCTGCTGCGCTACTTCAACCCGGTCGGAGCCCACCCCTCCGGCACGATCGGCGAGGACCCCTCGGGGATCCCCAACAACCTGATGCCCTTCATCGCCCAGGTGGCCGTCGGCAAGCGCGAGAAGCTGTCGGTCTTCGGCGACGACTACGACACCCCCGACGGCACCGGGGTGCGTGACTACATCCACGTCGAGGACCTCGCGGCCGGCCACGTCGCGGCGCTCGAGAAGCTCGCCACCACGGACGTGGCGGTCAACACCTGGAACCTCGGGTCCGGGCGCGGCACGTCGGTCCTCGAGCTGCTGCACGCCTTCGAGAAGGCGGTGGGCCGCGAGCTCCCCTACGAGGTCGTCGCCCGGCGCCCCGGCGACGTCGCCACGTCGTACGCCGACCCCGCCAAGGCCAACGCCGAGCTCGGCTGGGCGACGGTCAAGACGGTCGAGGAGATGTGCGCCGACACGTGGCGCTGGCAGTCGCAGAACCCGGAGGGCTACGCCGGCTGAGGCTGCGGCGTCCTCAGACGTCGAGCGCCGCGAGCACGCGTGCGCCTCGACCAGCGAGGGGCCGTACCAGGTGATCAGCCGGCCCTCGACCAGCCGCGTCGGCAGCGCGAAGGACTCGGGCCCGTCGTCGGCGGTGAAGACGTAGGGCTCGTCCGGCAGCAGCACGACCTCCGCACCGGACGCGTCGACCTCGGCCGGCTCGACCTTCGGGTAGCGGCCGTCGGCGTCGGCGAACGCGTTGGGCAGTCCGGCGCGCGCGAGCAGGTCGCCGGTGAACGTGTCGCGGCCGACGACCATCCACGGGTCGCGCCAGATCGGGGTGGCCGTGCGCGCCCGGTGGGGGGCGGGGTCGCCGCACCACAGCTCGCGCGACCGGAGCAGCCAGTCGGGGTGCGGCCGGCCGAGCGCCTCGGTGAGCAGCCGCTCCATCGACGCGATCCCCTGCGGCACCGTCTCGATGTCGGTCACCCACACCGTCACGCCCGCCTCGCGCAGCCGGCGTACGTCGAGCTCGCGGTTCTCCTCCTTGTTGGCGACGACCAGGTCGGGGGCGAGGTCGACGATCGCTGCGACGGAGGGGTTCTTGGTGCCGCGGACGCGGGGTACGTCGAGGTCCGCGGGGTGGGTGCACCACTCGGTGGCGCCGACCAGCACGCCGCGGTCGACCGAGGCCAGCGCCTCGGTCAGCGAGGGGACCAGGCTCACCACGCGGCGGGCCGGTCCGGACAGGTCGACGGGGGCACCCAGATCGTCGTGCAGCACCTGCCCGAACCTACGCTGCGACCCGGTCCGGCATCCTAGGCACCATGCGCTTCACCGAGCACGAGATGACCGTGGCCGTCACCGCCGCGGCCAGGACCGTCGCCCAGGGCCGCCGGAGGTCGAAGTCGTGGGAGGCGATGACCAAGCTGGAGCGGTTCTACGTCCTCGACGCGGTCGGCGACCAGGTGCTGCCGGTGCTCGTCGCGCTGCCGGACATCACCGTCGAGGCCGGCACCCGGCCGAGCTTCAGCACCGCGCAGGTCGTCGCGGCCGTCGAGGCGACCCTGACCGAGACCGGAGCCGGCCGGCTGCGCCGCAAGGCGGTCGTCGCCGCCCGCACCGCGCTGGTCAAGCACGCCCTCGCCGACCTGCCGGTCCGCCACGACCCCGACGCCCTCACCACCCCCGACTGATCCCGCCTCGTGTGCCTGAGAACGCCCCCTGGGTAGTGCTCAGGCACACGCGGCGATCACTCAGACGTTCCGGCGGTACTGGCCGCCGACCTCGAAGAACGCCTCGGTGACCTGCTGCAGGGAGCAGACGCGGGCGGCGTCCATGAGGACGGCGAACACGTTGTCGCCGGCCATCGCGGCCTCCTTGAGCCGGGCGAGCGCCTGGGACGCCTCCTGCGCGTGGGTGGCCTGGAAGCTCCGGACCCGCGTCAGCTGCGACTCCTTCTCGGCCTCGGTCGCCCGCGCGAGCTCGATCTCGGTCGGCTGCGCGTCCGCGGCGGACTCCTTGACGAACGTGTTGACGCCGACGATCGGCAGCGAGCCGTCGTGCTTGCGGTGCTCGTAGAGCATCGACTCGTCCTGGATCCGGCCGCGCTGGTAGCCGGTCTCCATCGCGCCGAGCACGCCGCCACGCTCGTTGATCCGGTCGAACTCCTCGAGCACGGCCGCCTCGACCAGGTCGGTGAGGTCGTCGATGACGAACGAGCCCTGCAGCGGGTTCTCGTTCATCGCGAGGCCCCACTCGCGGTTGATGATCAGCTGGATCGCGAGCGCCCGGCGTACGGAGTCCTCGGTCGGGGTCGTGACCGCCTCGTCGTAGGCGTTGGTGTGGAGGCTGTTGGCGTTGTCGTAGATCGCGATCAGCGCCTGCAGCGTGGTGCGGATGTCGTTGAAGTCCATCTCCTGCGCGTGCAGCGACCGGCCCGAGGTCTGCACGTGGTACTTCAGCTTCTGCGAGCGCTCGTTGGCGCCGTACTTCTCCTTCATCGTGATCGCCCAGATCCGGCGGGCGACGCGGCCGAGCACGGTGTACTCCGGGTCCATCCCGTTGGAGAAGAAGAACGACAGGTTCGGCGCGAAGTCGTCGATGTCCATGCCGCGCGCGAGGTAGGCCTCGACGTAGGTGAAGCCGTTGGCGAGGGTGAAGGCGAGCTGGCTGATGGGGTTCGCCCCGGCCTCGGCGATGTGGTAGCCGGAGATCGACACCGAGTAGAAGTTGCGCACCTGCTGCTCGATGAACCACTCCTGGATGTCGGCCATCATCCGCAGGCAGAACTCCGTGGAGAAGAGCGCCGTGTTCTGGCCCTGGTCCTCCTTGAGGATGTCGGCCTGGACGGTGCCGCGGACGTTGGCGAGGGCGTACGCCGCCAGCTGCGCGCGCTCCTCGGCACTGGGCTCGCGCGACTCCCGCTCGGTGAAGGCGTCGACCTGCTGGTCGATCGCGGTGTTGAGGAAGAACGCGAGCACCGTGGGGGCGGGGCCGTTGATCGTCAGCGACACCGACGTCGTCGGGGCGACGAGGTCGAAGCCGTCGAACAGCGCCTTCATGTCGTCGAGCGTGGCGACCGAGACGCCCGACGTGCCGACCTTGCCGTAGACGTCGGGCCGCGGGTCGGGGTCGCGGCCGTAGAGCGTCACCGAGTCGAAGGCGGTCGAGAGCCGGGTCGCGTCGTTGCCGTGGCTGAGGATCTTGAAGCGGCGGTTGGTGCGCGCCGGGTCGCCCTCGCCGGCGAACATCCGGGCCGGGTCCTCGTTGTCGCGCTTGAACGCGAAGACGCCGGCCGTGTAGGGGAAGTAGCCCGGGAGGTTCTCGCGCCGCCAGAACGTCACCAGGTCGCCGTGGTCGGAGAAACGGGGGAGCGCGACGCGCGGGATCTTGTTGCCCGACAGCGACTCCCGGGTCAGTGCGGTGTGGATCTCCCGGTCGCGCACCACGACGACCTGCTCGTCGCCGGAGTAGGTCTCGACGACCGTCGGCCAGGCCTCGATCTGCTCGAGCACGTCGTGGCTGACGCCCTTGCGGACCTCCTCCAGCAGGGTCTCGACCGACCCGAGAGGGGGCGTCGGTGAGGAGGTCGGCGACGTGCTGCACGCGCTGGAGGCTGCGGGCCGCCTCGGCGAGCCGGGACGTCTCGGCGTGGAAGCCGCGCACGGTCTCGGTGATCTCGGAGAGGTAGCGGACCCGGTCACCGGGGACGACCTGGCGGATCGTCGAGGAGTGGCGGACGTCGACGACGGGCAGCACGCCCTCCTCGAGCGCCAGCCCGGCCTCGGCCAGGCCGGTGCGCAGGTGCTGGTAGAGCGCGGTGACGCCGTCGTCGTTGAAGGTCGCGGCGCTGGTGCCGAAGACCGGCATGTCCTCGGGCCGCTTGCCGAACGCTCCGCGGTTGCGGACCAGCTGGCGACCCACGTCGCGCAGCGCGTCCATCGCGCCGCGGCGCTCGAACTTGTTGATCGCGATGGTGTCGGCGAAGTCGAGCATGTCGATCTTCTCCAGCTGCGACGCGGCGCCGAACTCCGGCGTCATCACGTAGAGCGAGGAGTCGACGTAGGGGACGATGCCCGCGTCGCCCTGCCCGATGCCGGGGGTCTCGACGACGACGAGGTCGAAGCCGCCGGCCTTCACGACGTCGATCACGTCGGCGAGGTGCTCGGGGACCTCGTGGGAGCCACGGGTCGCGAGCGAGCGGAAGAAGACCCGGTCGCCGTCGAGGGAGTTGGCGCGGATCCGGTCGCCGAGCAGCGCGCCGCCGCCGCGACGGCGGGTCGGGTCGATCGCGAGGACCGCGATCCGCAGCTTGTCCTGCTGGTCGAGCCGGAAGCGGCGTACGAGCTCGTCGGTCAGCGACGACTTGCCGGAGCCGCCGGTACCGGTGATGCCGAGGACCGGGGTGGCGTGGGCGGCCGCGGCGTCTCGCAGCCGGGCGAGCACGTCGGCGGGCAGCCGGCCCTGCTCGGCGCCGGTGATCGCGCGGGCGACGGCGGTGCGCTCGCCGGCGAGCACGGCGTCCGCGCCGGCCTGCCGCTGCTCCCACAGGTCGAGGTCGCAGTCCTTGACGACGGAGTTGACCATCCCGACGAGGCCCATCTTCTGGCCGTCCTCGGGCGAGAAGATGGTGACGCCGGACTCGCGCAGCCGGGCGACCTCCTTCGGCACGATCACGCCGCCACCGCCCCCGACGACCCGTACGTGGCCGGCGCCCGCGGCGCGGAGCGACTCCACGAGGTACTCGAAGTACTCCACGTGGCCGCCCTGGTACGACGACACCGCGACGCCCTGCACGTCCTCCTCGAGCGCGGCGTCCACGACCTCCTGCACCGAGCGGTTGTGGCCGAGGTGGATGACCTCGCAGCCCTGGCTCTGGAAGATCCGCCGCATGATGTTGATCGAGGCGTCGTGGCCGTCGAAGAGGGCCGAGGCCGTCACCAGCCGGACAGGGTGCTGCGGCACGTGCAGGTCGGTCTGTGAAGTCATGGGGGGTGGCCTCTGGGTGGTGGGGAAGGACGTCCTAGGATCGAGGGTAGTTGGACGTCCTACTAAATGACAGTTCCGGGCCGAGGGAGCACCATGGGTGAGGGATTCGAGCAGGGTCGGTGTCGTGGGCTGCGGCCTGATGGGCGCCGGCATCGCCGAGGTCAGTGCGCGGGCCGGGCTCGACGTGCTGGTCGTGGAGTCGAGCGAGGGTGCCGCCGATGCCGGAAGGCGCCGGCTCGAGACCTCGCTGGCGCGGGCCGAGTCGAAGGGCAAGATCGACTCCGCCGCCGCCGTGCTCGAGCGGATCACGGTCGCCACCGACCTCGACGTACTCGCCGACCGGCAGGTCGTGATCGAGGCGATCGTCGAGGACGAGGCCGCCAAGACCGACCTCTTCCGGGTCCTCGACAAGGTCGTCACCGACCCCGACGCGGTGCTCGCCTCCAACACCTCCTCGATCCCGATCATGAAGCTCGGCGTCGTCACCGAGCGGCCGCAGCACGTCATCGGCATCCACTTCTTCAACCCGGTCCCGGTGCTGCCGCTGGTCGAGCTGGTGCCGAGCCTGCTCACCGCCCCCGGGACCACCGAGCGCTCGCGTGCCTTCGTCGAGGGGCGGCTGGGCAAGCAGGCGATCGACTGCCAGGACCGTGCCGGCTTCGTCGTCAACGCGCTGCTGATCCCCTTCGTGCTCTCCGCGATCCGGATGCTCGAGTCCGGCTTCGCGACCGCCGAGGACATCGACCGCGGCCTGGTGCTCGGCGCCGCCCACCCGCAGGGCCCGCTGGCGCTCGCCGACCTGATCGGCCTCGACACCACCAAGGCGGTGGCCGAGTCGCTCTACGAGGAGTTCAAGGAGCCGCTGTACGCCGCTCCGCCGCTGCTCGCCCGGATGGTCGACGCCGGTCTGCTGGGTCGCAAGACCGGCCGCGGCTTCTACACCTACGACCGTTGATGCGGCGAGCCGTGAGCGACCTCGTCGTACGCCCGCGCCGGGACGACGACCTGCCGGCGCTGGCGCAGGTGCTGACCGCGCAGCAGGCGGTCGCGCGCTACCCGGTGCGCTGGCCGCTGCCGTTCCCCGTCGAGCAGTTCATCGCCCGCGAGCAGGACCTCGCGGCGTGGACGGCCGAGCTCGACGGGCGGCCGGTCGGGCACGTCGCCGTCCAGCGCGCCGACCAGGTGTTCACGCCCGCGCCGCTGGTGGAGCCGTGGGTGGGCGGCCACGGCCTGCCCGTGGACCGGCTCGGTGTCCTCGGCACGCTCTTCGTCGATCCCGGCGTACGCCGGCGCGGGCTCGGCCGTCGCCTCCACGACACCGCGGTCGACTGGCTGCGCGAGCAGGGGCTCGCGCCGTGCCTCGACGTGGTCCCGAGCCACGCCGCGGCGCTCCAGATGTACGCCGGGCTGGGCTGGCGCGAGGTCGGCCGGATGCGACCGCACTGGCTGCCGGACGCCGAGCCGGACGTGGTGGCGATGGTGCTGCCGCCGGTCAGCGACTGACGTCGAGCCAGTCCATCGCGCGCAGCACGGCGCGGATGTGGGGCACCTCGTGGATCCGCAGCAGGTGCACGCCGCCGAGCGTGGCGAGGACGGTGAAGAACCCCTCGGCCTTGCGGAACTCGTCCTCGAAGATGTCGAGGTTGTGCGGCAGCACGCTCCCCGCGGGGACGCCGAGCCGGCGCAGGCGGAAGGCCTGCGTGATCGTGTGGGTCTGCAGCCGGGCCCGCTCGAGGCCGCTGAGGTTGGGGAACGTGAAGCCCATCCCCGGGTCGACGACGACCTTGTCGACGCCCAGCGAGCGCGCGTGCTCGAGCCGTTCGGCGAAGTGGTCGACGAGGAACGGCGCGAGGTCCTCACCGACGGGCAGCTCGTCCTGCTCGCGGACGTTGGCGGCCGTGCCGAAGCACATCAGCAGCGTCGCGTCGTGCTCGGCGACGGCCGCGAGCATCTCGTCCTCGTCCGCGCGACCGGTCAGGTTGATCATCCGGGCGCCCGCGTCGAGCACGGCCCGCACGACCTGCGGCCGGTAGGTCTCCACCGACACGACCGTCTCGCGCGACAGCTGCTCGACGACGGGCAGCAGCCTCTCGAGCTGGCCCTCCGCACCGACCCGGTCGGCGTCGTCGCTGCTGGCCTCGGCGCCGAGGTCGATGATCGCCGCCCCCTGGGCCGCCTGCACCCGTCCCCTGCGGACGGCGGCCTCGGTCGAGCCCGCGATGCTCTCGCGGTAGGTCGAGTCGGTCGACAGGTTGACGACCCCCATCAGCGTCGGGATCCCGTCGCCGATCACCACGTCGTCGGTGACGTGCACCGGGGTGACCGGCCGCGCCAGGTCGTCGGCGTACCGCTCGTGGAGCTCGGCCAGGCCGGCGAGGGTGATCACGCCGTCCACTCTAGATAGGCGTGGGTAGCGTCAGGGGCATGCGAGTGCTGGTCGGTCCCGACGTCCCCCTGCCCGAGCTGTACGCCGCCCCGGCCGAGCCGTGGCTGCGCGTCAACATGGTCGTCACCGTGGACGGCGCGGCCACCGGCGAGGGCGGCACCAGCCGCTCGATCAACAACGCCGCCGACAAGCGGGTCTTCGACCTGCTGCGCTCGCAGGCCGACGCGCTGGTCGTCGGGGCGGGGACGCTGCGCGACGAGGGCTACGCGCCCAACCGGCTGCCGATCGTGGCGGTCACCCGCACCGCGTCGGTGCCGCCGACGCTGGCGGGACTCGAGCCCGGCCGGTTGCTGCTGGCGACCACCGCCCACGCGGAGGGCCTCGACCGCGCCCGTGAGCTGCTCGGCGAGGAGCACGTGCTGGTGCTCGGCTCCCACCGGGTCGACCTCGCGGCGTTGCGGACGACGCTGGTGGAGCGCGGGTTCCGTCGGATCCTGTCCGAGGGCGGACCGCACCTGCTGCGCGACCTGCTCGACCAGGGCTGCGCCGACGAGGTCTGCGTGACGACGGTGCCCCGGATGATCGGCGGCACCCACCCGCGGATCACCGACGGCCCGCCGCTCGACGTACCCCTCACCCTCCACTCATTGGTGGAGGACGAGGGGACGCTGCTGGCGCGGTGGTTCGTCGAGCGGCCTGTCGAGCCGCCCGTCAGCTGAGTGCGGCGAGCAGTGCCTTGTTGAAGGCGGGCAGGTCGTCGGGGTTGCGGCTGGTGATGAGGTTGCCGTCGACGACGACCTCCTCGTCCACCCACTCGCCCCCGGCGTTGCGGATGTCGGTCTGCAGGCTCGGCCACGACGTCAACCGCTTGCCGGAGAGCGCGCCGGCCTCGACAAGCGTCCACGGCGCGTGGCAGATCGCGGCCACCGGCTTGCCGGAGGCGGCGAAGTCGCGGATGAAGGCGACGGCGCCGGCGTCCATCCGCAGCGCGTCGGGGTTGGCCACCCCGCCCGGCAGCACGAGCGCGTCGTAGTCGTCCACCGAGGCACTGCCGACCTCGGCGTCGACGGCCTGGGTCTCGGCCTTGTCGAGGTGGTCGAACAGCTGGACCTCGCCGGACTCCGGCGACAGCAGCGTGGCGGTGTGCCCCGCGTCGGTCACCGCCTGCCACGGCTCGGTCAGCTCGACCCGCTCGATGCCCTCGGATGCGGTCAGGAAAGCGATCTTCTTGGTCATGGGTACGACGCTACGACGCACCCGAAAGGGTGGATACGCGGTTCGGTAGGGGTCCGGGGCGCGGGCTCGGTTTCCCCGCTCAGGCGGGGAAACCGTGACTTCGGGTGGTTTGTTTCCCGTGCCAGGTCACAGTTTCCCCGCTCAGGCGGGGAAACCAAGGGAGCCAGGGGCAGAACTCAGAGGTGGGTGACCGACCCGCCGCCCTGGGCGAGGCTGCGGGCGATGACCATCCGCTGGATCTGGTTGGTGCCCTCGAAGATCTGCATCACCTTGGCCTCGCGCATGAAGCGCTCGACCGGGAAGTCCTTGGTGTAGCCGTAGCCGCCGAGGACCTGGACGGCGTCCGTGGTGACCTTCATCGCCGCGTCGGTCGCGACCAGCTTGGCGATGCTCGCCTCGCGGGAGAAGGGGCGGCCGGCGTCCTTGAGCCGCGCGGCGTGGAGCGTGGCGGCGCGGGCGGTCTGCACCCCGGCCTCCATGTCGGCCAGCAGGAACCCGAGGCCCTGGTGCTCGATGATCGGCTTGCCGAAGGTCTCGCGCTCCTTGGCGTAGGCGACGGCGTTGTCGACCGCGCCCTGGGCCAGGCCGGTCGCGACCGCGGCGATGCCGAGCCGGCCGGAGTCGAGGCCGGCGAGCGCGATCCGCAGCCCGTCGCCCTCCTCGCCGAGCCGCCGCTCCGCGGCCACGCGTACGCCGTCGAAGCGCATGGTCGCCGTCGCGGAGCCGGTGAGGCCCATCTTGCGCTCGGGCGGGTCGGCCACCAGCCCCTCGGCGTCGGCCGGCACCAGGAAGCAGCTGATCCCGTTGCGGTCGTCCGAGGTCCGGGCCATCACCTTGTAGAAGTCGGCGTGGCCGCCGTGGGTCGTCCAGGCCTTCGCGCCGTTGATCACGTAGTCGTCGCCGTCACGCCGTGCGGTCGTGCGCATCGCGGCCGGGTCGGAGCCGGCGTGGGCCTCGGACAGGCAGTAGGCGCCGAGCAGCGAGCCGCCCAGCATCTCGGGCAGCCACCGCTGCTGCTGCTCCTGCGTGCCGCGGGTGACCAGGCCGAAGCAGGACAGCGCGTGCACCGAGACCCCGACCCCGACGCTCGACCAGACGGCCGCGATCTCCTCGAGCACCTGGAGGTAGACCTCGTAGGGCTGACCGCCCCCGCCGTGCTCCTCGGCGTACGGCAGCCCGAGCACGCCCAGCTCCCCGAGCATCGCGAACACGTCGCGCGGGAACGTCTCCGTGGCCTCTGCCTCGGCGCTGCGCGGCAGCAGCTCCCTGGTCGCGAAGTCGCGGACGAGCCGGATCAGCTCGGCGGACTCCTCGGTGGGCATGACCCGGGTCGCGGGCATACGTGTCCTCCTGGGGAGTGGGGGTCGGTGGGGCCACCGTATTGGACGGTCCCGATACCGTCCCCACGTGAGTACGCCGAGCGCCGACCCGACCCGCGCGTGGGTGCGCGGGTTCCTGGTCAGCCTCGGCTTCGTGGCGGTGCTCTGGGTCTCCGAGATCGCCGACGCGATCAGCGGGGGAGCGCTCGACCAGTACGGCATCCGCCCCCGCAGCGAGGACGGCCTGGTCGGCATCGCCGCCGCCCCGCTGCTGCACGGCGGCTTCACCCACCTCGAGGCCAACACGATCCCGCTGCTGGTCCTCGGCTTCCTCGTGGCCGCGTCCTCGGTGTCCCGGTTCGTCGCGGTGATGGCCTGTGCCTGGCTCGTCAGCGGCATCGGCGTCTGGCTCGTCGCGCCGGCCAACTCGATCACCCTCGGCGCCTCCGGGCTGGTCTTCGGCCTGCTCACGTACCTGCTCGTCGCGGGCTTCCTCGAGCGCAACGCGACCCGGATCCTCGTCGGGGTGCTCGTCTTCTTCGTCTACGGCGGCATCCTGCTCGGCGTGCTGCCGGGCCAGCCGGGCGTCTCCTGGCAGGGGCACCTGTTCGGGGCGGTCGGCGGCGTGATCGCGGCGTACTCCCTCGCCGGCCGGCGGTTGCGGGCCTGACGTCCCAGGGCTCGCGTGGCCGGACGTACCCAACGGGCCGTTCGGGCGGGTGCTCAGACGTGGGTGCCACGAGAAGAGGGTGATCGGTACGTTCGTCGACGCCGCACCGCCGCTGACACCTGCCTCCGTCGATCGATGCGGTGAGGACGAGGGTGCAGTGGTGCTGGTAGACGTGTTGCACTGTAGAAATCGGTGCAAGCGATCGAAGGAGCGGCATGGCGGTTCAGGATCAGTCACGGGTTCACCTCGCAGGACTCCGGGTGGCCCCGGAGCTCCACCGCTGGGTGACGGAGGAGGGGCTGCCGGGCACCGGGCTCGACGCCGACGCCTTCTGGGGCGGACTCGCCGCGATCGTGACTGACCTCGCCCCCCGCCAGCGGGCGCTGCTCGAGCGTCGCGAGGAGCTGCAGTCCCAGCTCGACGAGTGGCACCGGTCCCACCCCGGCCGGCCGGACCCGGAGGCCTACGACGCCTTCCTCCGCGAGATCGGCTACCTCCTCGAGGAGCCCGAGCAGGTCGAGGTCACGACCGCGGGCGTCGACGACGAGGTGGCCACGATCGCCGGGCCGCAGCTCGTCGTACCGCTGCTCAACGCGCGGTTCGCGACCAACGCGGTCAACGCGAGGTGGGGTTCGCTCTACGACGCGCTCTACGGCACCGACGTCGTCCCGCACGACGGTGACCTCGCCCCGGGCGAGGGCTACAGCCGGGTCCGGGGCGACGAGGTCATCCGCCGCGGCCGCGAGTTCCTCGACGCGCACTTCCCGCTCGCCGACGGCTCCCACGCCGACGCCGAGCAGTACGCCGCGGACGGGGACGGGCTCGCCGTCACGGTCGCCGGCGACGTACGCCGCCTCGCCGACCCGGCGCAGTACGTCGGCCACCGTGGCGCACCGGACGACCCCGAGGCCGTCGTGCTCGTCCACCACGACCTGCACGTCGAGATCCAGGTCGACCCCGACGACGAGGTCGGCTCGACCGACAGGGCCGGGGTCAAGGACCTGCTGCTCGAGACGGCCGTCTCCACGATCATGGACCTCGAGGACTCGGTCGCCGCGGTCGACGCCGAGGACAAGGTGCTCGGCTACCGCAACTGGCTGCGGCTCATGGACGGCACCCTCACCGCGGAGGTCACCAAGGGTGGCGAGACCTTCACCCGGGCGATGAATCCCGACCGCACCGTCACCGGTCGCGACGGGGCGGAGGTGACCCTGCGGGGCCGCTCGCTGCTCTTCATCCGCCAGGTCGGGCACCTGACGACCACCGACGCCGTGCTGGACGCGGACGACCAGGAGGTGCCCGAGGGCATCGTCGACGCGGTGATGACCGCGCTCGGCAGCCTGCGCGACCTCCGCGGTGAGACCGAGCGGCAGAACTCCCGCACCGGGTCGATGTACGTCGTGAAGCCCAAGCTGCACGGGCCGGACGAGGTGGCGCTGGCCGTCGAGACCTTCGGCCGCGTCGAGCAGCTGCTCGGCCTCGAGCCGCTGACCATCAAGGTCGGGGTGATGGACGAGGAGCGACGTACGACCCTCAACCTCAAGGCCTGCATCGAGCAGGCCCGCGAGCGCGTCGTGTTCATCAACACCGGCTTCCTCGACCGCACCGGCGACGAGATCCACACCTCGATGCACGCCGGCCCGGTCGTGCCGAAGGGCCAGATGAAGGGCGAGACCTGGATCTCGGCCTACGAGGACCTCAACGTCGACATCGGCCTCGAGTGCGGGCTGCTCGGCCGCGGCCAGATCGGCAAGGGCATGTGGGCCGCCCCCGACTCCCTGGCGGCGATGTACGACGCCAAGATCGGTCACCCGCAGTCCGGCGCGAGCTGCGCCTGGGTCCCGTCGCCCACCGCGGCGACGGTGCACGCGCTGCACTACCACCAGGTCGACGTGCGCGCGCGCCAGGAGGAGCTGGCCCGCGGCGGTCGCCGTCGGCAGCGCGACGACCTGCTCGTCCTGCCGCTGGGCAGTCCCGACGAGTGGTCCGCGGACGAGCGCCAGCAGGAGATCGACAACAACCTGCAGAGCCTGCTGGGCTACGTCGTGCGCTGGGTCGACGCCGGTGTCGGGTGCTCGAAGGTCCCCGACATCACCGGCGAGGCACTCATGGAGGACCGGGCGACCTGCCGGATCTCCGCCCAGCACGTCTCCAACTGGCTCCACCACGGGATCGTCAGCGCCGACCAGGTCGAGGAGACGCTGCGGCGGATGGCCGCGATCGTCGACGAGCAGAACGAGGGGGCGGACGGCTACGAGCCGATGGCCCCGGCGTACGACGGCGCGGCGTTCCTCGCCGCCCACGACCTCGTCCTCGAGGGACTGACCCAGCCCAGCGGCTACACCGAGCCGATCCTCCACCGCCGTCGCGCCGAGAAGAAGAGGGACCACTGATGGATCTCAGCACCGCCCGCACGATCGTCGAGGCTGCCCGCGCCCACGGCCGGCAGGCCGAGCTGAAGCCCCTCACCGTCGTCGTGCTCGACGCCGGCGGCCACGTCGTCGCCGCCGAGCGTGAGGACGGCGCGTCGATCGGACGCTTCGAGATCGGCTTCGGCAAGGCCTACGGCGCCCTGGCGCTCGGCCAGGGATCGCGCGCCACCATGGCGCGTGCCGAGCAGCAGGCCTACTTCGTCGGCGCCGCCGGCGCGGCCATCGGCGGGGCGCTGGTCCCGGTGCCCGGTGGCGTGCTGGTCAAGGACGGCGGCGGCACGCTCCTCGGTGCGGTCGGCATCACCGGGGACACCTCGGACGCCGACGAGGCCGCGGCCGTCGCCGGCATCGAGGCGGCCGGACTCACCGCCCAGGTCGACTGAGGGAGACGGTCAGGAGGATGGCGATGACTCTCGGGATCGCAGCAGTCGCGGACGTCGCCCGGCGCAGCCTGCCGGACGACGCGGTGATCACCGACCGCGCCCGGCTGCGCACCTACGAGTGCGACGGCCTGGCCCACTACCGGGTCACCCCGGCCCTGGTGGTGATCCCGCCCGACGCCGCCTCGCTCGCCGCCATCGTCCGGGCCTGCCACGAGCACGGCGTGCCCTTCGTCGCCCGCGGGTCGGGGACGGGACTCTCGGGAGGCGCTCTCCCGCACGCCGAGGGCGTGCTGGTCGTGACCTCGATGATGCGCACGATCCGGCAGGTCCGCGCCGAGGACCAGCGGGCCGTCGTCGACCCCGGGGTGATCAACCTCGACGTGACCCGCGCGGCCACGCCGGGGGGCTACTACTACGCCCCGGACCCCTCGAGCCAGCAGGTCTGCTCCATCGGCGGCAACCTCGCCGAGAACTCCGGCGGCGCCCACTGCCTGAAGTACGGCTTCACCACCAACCACGTCCTCGCCGCCGAGTTCGTGACCCCGCAGGGCGAGGTCGTGCGGCTCGGCACCGAGGCCCCGGACGCCCCGGGCTACGACCTGCTCGGCGCGGTGATCGGCTCCGAGGGCACCCTCGGCGTCGTCACCGAGGCGACGCTGCGGCTGGTGCGGCTGCCCGAGGAGGTCCGCACGATCCTGGTCGGCTTCGAGTCCACGGACCAGGCCGGTGCCGCCACCTCGGCGATCATCGCGGCCGGCGTCGTGCCGGCGGCGATCGAGATGATGGACGCCCTCGCGATCGAGGCCGCCGAGGCGGCCGTCCACTGCAACTACCCCGACGGCGCCGGGGCGGTGCTCGTCATCGAGCTCGACGGCCCGGCCGTCGAGGTCGAGGAGGAGTACGCCGAGGTGGCGCGGCTGTGCGCCGAGCACGGCTCCTTCGAGCAGCGGCTGGCCACCGACCCCACCGACCGCGCCCTGATCTGGAAGGGCCGCAAGTCGGCCTTCGCGGCGGTCGGCCGGATCAGCCCCGACTACATCGTCCAGGACGGCGTCATCCCGCGGACCGCGCTGCCCGAGGTGCTGCGCGCGATCGCGGAGGTCTCGCGCAGCTCGGGCGTCCGGGTGGCCAACGTCTTCCACGCCGGTGACGGCAACCTCCACCCGCTGGTGCTCTTCGACGACGCGGTCGAGGGCGCGGGCGAGGCGGCCGAGGCGGTCAGCGGCGCGATCCTGGACCTCTGCATCGAGCACGGCGGCTCGATCACCGGTGAGCACGGCGTCGGCATGGACAAGGCGCAGTACATGCCCCGGATGTACTCCGACGACGACCTCGACACCATGCAGCTGGTGCGGTGCGCCTTCGACCCCGACGGCATCGCCAACCCCGGAAAGATCTTCCCGACGCCGCGCCTGTGCGGGGAGGTGCCCGGTCGCAAGAAGGGCGCCCACCCCCTGCAGGAGTCCGGGCTGGCGGAGGTGTTCTGATGGCCGCCGAGCCCTGCTCGAGGCCGGACCCGAGGACGTGGTCGACGGCGTCGCCGCCCGCTTCGTCGCCCGGCCCACCAGCACCGCCGAGGTGGCCGAGGTGATGACCGAGGCCGCGTCGCGCGGGCTCACCGTCGTGCCCCGCGGCGCGGGGACCAAGCTCGCCTGGGGGGCTCCGCCCGACTCCGCCGACGTCGTCCTCGACCTGTCGGGCATGGACCGGGTGCTCGACCACCAGGCCGGCGACCTGATCGTCGAGGCCCAGGCCGGCACGCCGCTGGCGAGGGTCCGCGACGTCGTCGGCGAGCAGCGACAGCGGCTGGTGGTCGACGAGACCGTGCCGGGCTCGACGGTCGGCGGGGCGCTGGCCGCGCACACCTCGGGCCCCGAGCGGCTGCTGGTCGGCACCGTGCGCGACCTGCTGATCGGGGTCACCGTCGTCCGCGCCGACGGCGTGGTCGCCAAGGCGGGCGGGCGCGTGGTCAAGAACGTCGCCGGCTACGACCTCGGCAAGCTGATGGTCGGCTCCGCCGGCACCCTCGGCGTGATCACCGAGGCGCTCTTCCGGCTCCACCCCGTGCCCGACGCCCAGCGCTGGGTCTCGGTCCCGGTCGCCGGCCCGGCCGACGCCCACCGGCTCACCCACGCGGTGGTGCACTCGCAGGCCGTGGCCGCCGCCGTCGAGGTGGACGTCGACGCGTCCGGCGCGGGCGTGCTGACCGCGTTGCTGAACGGCCGTGAGGACGGCGTGACCCAGCGGGCGGAGGTGGTGGCCGGCCTGCTCGGCAGCGGGGCCGAGGTCACGACGACCGTCCCGCACGGCTGGGCGGCGTACCCCTGGGGCGACGGTGAGGTCGGGCTCAAGCTCACCTGCGTGCTCAGCGGCGTGGGCGACGTGCTCGCCGCCGCGGCCGAGGTCGGCGCGAGCGTCCGGGGCTCGTCCGGCGCCGGGGTGCTGTACGCCGCGCTGCCGGCCTCCGACGCCACGGACGCGACAGGGACCGCCACGGCCCTTGACCGGCTGCGGCGTACCTGCTCGGCGCACGGCGGCTCGGCCGTCGTGGTCGTCGCGCCGCCCGACCTCGAACGCTCCCTCGACCTCTGGGGACCGGTGCCGGCGCTCGACCTGATGCGCCGGGTGAAGGACCAGTTCGACCCCGACCACCGGCTGGCGCCGGGCCGCTTCGTGGGAGGCATCTGATGAGCACCGACCCGTCCGACCAGCACCGCGACCAGCCCGACGCCCCTGCGACCGGGTCGATCGTCGACGTCGACGGGCCCGTCCCCGGCGGCGCCTTCGACGACCACCACCCGCCCGACGCCGCGCTCGTGGGCGACTGCGTGCACTGCGGCTTCTGCCTGCCGTCGTGTCCCACCTACGTGCTGTGGGGCGAGGAGATGGACTCCCCGCGCGGCCGGATCTACCTGATGAAGGAGGGGCTCGAGGGCGAGCCGATGAGCGACTCGATGGTCGAGCACTGGGACGCCTGCCTCGGCTGCATGGCCTGCGTCACCGCGTGTCCCTCGGGCGTGCAGTACGACACCCTCATCGAGCAGACCCGCGCCCAGGTCGAGCGCCGCCACGAACGCAGCCGCGGCGACCGGGCGCTGCGCCGGCTGATCTTCGAGATCTTCCCGCACCCGAAGCGGCTGCGGCTGCTGCGCGGTCCGCTGCGCGCCGTCCAGGCCACCGGGCTCGACCGGGCGCTGCGGCGTACGGGCCTGCTCGACCGCCTCTCGCCGCAGCTCGCGGCGATGGAGGGCCTCGCGCCCCGGCTCGGCAAGCCGCAACCGCTGCCGCCCCACATCACGGCGACCGGCACCCGTCGCGGGACGGTCGGTCTGCTCACCGGCTGCGTGCAGGGTGCCTTCTTCCCCGGCGTCAACGCCGCGACCGCGCGGGTGCTGCAGGCCGAGGGCCTCGACGTCGTGGTGCCGCCGTCCCAGGGCTGCTGCGGGGCGCTCTCGGCCCACAACGGCCGCGAGGAGGAGGCGCAGGACTACGCGCGCCGCTTGGTCGACAGCTTCGAGGGGACCGGCGTGGAGCACGTCGTCGTCAACGCGGCGGGCTGCGGCTCCACGATGAAGGAGTACGCCGCGCTGCTGGCCGACGACCCGGCGTACGCCGAGCGGGCGGCGGCGTTCGCCGACCGCGTGCGCGACGTCTCGGAGATCCTCGACGAGCTCGGCAGCGTCGCACCGCGGCACCCGCTCGACGTCACCGTGGCCTACCACGACGCCTGCCACCTCTCCCACGCCCAGGGCGTGCGCGACGAGCCGCGGCGGCTGCTCCGGGGCATCCCCGGACTGACCGTCCGCGAGGTCGCCGAGGGCGACCTGTGCTGCGGCTCGGCCGGCATCTACAACATCCTCAACCCCGAGCCCGCCCGCGAGCTGGGCGACCGCAAGGCGCAGAACATCGTCGCCACCGGCGCCGAGCTGCTGGTCACCGCGAACCCCGGCTGCCTGATGCAGGTCGCCAGCGCCATCGAGCGCTCCGGGCACCCGATGGGCATGGCCCACACCATCGAGGTGCTCGACGCCTCGATCCGCGGCGCCGGCGCCGCGGGACTGCTGCCCACCGCCGCCCGCCCCTGACCCTCCGGACCGAACCCACCCCTATCTCGGGAGCTCGCATGTTCCAGCAGGACCTCCAACCCGTCGGTGACTCGCTCGGCCTGAGTGCCCTGTGCGCCGCCCTGCCACTGGTCACCCTGTTCGTGCTGCTCGGCGGCCTGCGCATGCGGGCCTGGCTGGCCGGGCTGATCTCGCTGGGCGTGTCCCTCGTCGTGGCCGTGGTGCTCTTCGGGATGCCGGTCGGCCAGTCGGTCATCGCCGCCGTCGACGGAGCGGCGTTCGGCTTCTTCCCGATCCTGTGGATCGTGATCAACGCGATCTGGGTCTACAACCTCACCGTCGCCTCGGGGCACTTCGACGTGCTCCGGCGCTCCTTCGAGAAGGTCAGCCCCGACCAGCGGATCCAGGCGATCATCATCGCCTTCTGCTTCGGCGCCCTGCTCGAGGCGCTGGCCGGGTTCGGGACGCCGGTCGCGATCACCGTGGTGATGCTGATGGCGCTGGGCTTCCGTCCGATCAAGGCGGCCGCCGTCGCCCTCATCGCCAACACCGCCCCGGTCGCGTTCGGTGCGCTGGCCACCCCGATCGTCACGCTCGCCCAGGTCACCTCCGCCGTCAGCGACGACCCGCGGCTGACCGTCGACGACCTCGGCGGCATGGTGGGGCGGCAGACGCCGATCCTGGCCGTCGTGGTGCCGCTCATCCTGGTCCTCGTGGTCGACGGCAAGCGCGGCGTACGCCGGACCTGGCTGCCGGCCCTGGTCTGCGGCCTGGCCTTCGGTGTCGCGCAGTTCGTCGCCGCCAACTTCATCTCGGTACCGCTGGCCGACATCATCGCCGCCCTCGTCGGCGCGGCCGCGGTCGTGCTGCTGCTGCGGGTGTGGACCCCCTCGGAGGTGCTCACCGCCGACCAGGCGAAGGCGGAGGAGGACGAGCAGCTCGAGTCCGCCGCCGCCGGCTCGCGCCGCAGCCCGAGCGGCGTCTCGACCTCGGTGACCTCCTCGACCGGGCGCGCCGCGCACACCAGTGGGAGTGGCAGTGGCCAGGGCGGGGACGCTCCCGTCCGGGACACCGGCTCCGACGTCCTCAAGGCCTATGCGCCCTACCTGATCATCATCGCGATCTTCTCGGTCGTCAGCATCCCGGCGGTGCTCGAGGCGCTGGCCGAGGAGCCGTTCACCTACGTCTTCGCCGTCCCGGGACTCGACGTGCTCAACCCCGCCGGCGACCCCGTGGTCACCGAGTTCAAGTTCAACTGGCTGCCGGCCGCCGGAACGCTGATGATCCTCGCGGGCGTGCTGACCGCCCTGATCCTCAAGATCTCGCCGGCCCGGGCGGCGCGCACCTACGTCGCGACGTACGTCGAGCTCCGCTCTGCCATCGCCACCGTGATGGCCGTGCTCGGCCTGGCCTACGTGATGAACCTGTCGGGCCAGACCACCACCCTGG
Source organism: uncultured Actinomycetota bacterium (assembly GCA_963754575.1). GTDB lineage: Bacteria > Actinomycetota > Actinomycetes > Propionibacteriales > Nocardioidaceae > Nocardioides. Next base: position 398,408 of record CAVWGQ010000028.1, read on the forward strand.
GCGCGCTGCTCGCCGGCACGGGGGAGGCGTTCGTGGTGCTCTCGCCGATCCTGGGCTGGATCGGCGTCGCCGTCACCGGCTCCGACACCTCCGCCAACGCGCTCTTCGGTGCGCTGCAGGTGCAGACCGCCGCCGAGGCGGGCCTCGACCCGCTGCTGCTGGCCTCCGCCAACACCTCCGGTGGCGTGCTCGGCAAGATGGTCAGCCCGCAGAACCTCGCGATCGCCGCCGCTGCGGTGGGGATGGCCGGCCGGGAGGGCGACATCTTCCGCAAGGTCATCGGCTGGAGCCTCGGCCTGCTCCTCGTGGTGTGCGTGCTCGTGGCGCTGCAGTCGACGCCGGTGCTGGGCTGGATGGTGCCCTCGCCGTAGGCCGGGAGGAATCAGCGGCTCGACCCCGGTGTTGAGCACCGCAATGACCTCCACCGCCGCAGCCCCGACCTCGACCCGCGACGACTCGCGGCGGGTGTCGATCCTGCTCGGGCTGCTCTTCGGCCTGGCGGGCATGGGCTCGTCGAGCGCGGCGGTCACGCTGCCCCTGCTCGGCCCCGACCTCGGGGTCTCGCAGGGGCTCGCGGCGTGGACGATCAGCCTCTACGTGCTGATGCTCGCCGTCACCACGGCCGTCTACGGGCGGATCTCCGACCTGGTCGGCGTCCGCGCCCCGCTGCTGGCGGGCCTGGTGCTGATGTCGGTCGGTGCGCTGGTGGCCGCGCTCGCCCCGTCGTACGGCGCGCTGCTGGCCGCCCGGCTGCTGCAGGGTGCCGGTGCGGCCGCCGTGCCGACGCTCGGCGTCGCGATCCTGTCGCAGCGCTACGAGGGTTCGGTCCGCGGCCTCGCCTTCGGCCGGCTGGCCGGCACCGCGGCCGCGATCAGCTGCCTCGGCCCGCTCGCGGGCGGGCTGGTGGAGTCGGCGTTCGGCTGGCGTGCGGTGATGGCGCTGCCGATCCTCGGCATCCTCGTCGTCCCCTTCCTCTGGCGCGCGCTGACCGCGGGTGGCAGCGGCGCCTCGCTCGACGTGCTCGGCGCGGTGCTGGTCGCCCTCACCGCGGCCGGGATGGTGCTGCTGGTGCAGTCCCCGTCCGCGGGCCTCCTGGTGGCCGTCGCCGGCGCCGCGCTGCTCGTCCTCGGCGTACCGGCGGTGACGGTGCAGGTACGCCGCCGACCCGCCGGTTTCCTCCCGCTCGAGGTCGTTCGCAACCCGGTCCTGGTCCGCAGCGCGATCGCCGCGGCGGCCGTCCCGGCCTCGTGGTTCGCGATGCTGATCGCCCTGCCCGCGGTGCTGCTCGCCGACGGCTGGGAGGCGTGGGAGGTCGGGCTGGCGATGGTGCCGAGTGCGGCGGTCGCCATGCTCGTGCCGCGCGTGGCCGGACCGCTGATGGACCGGGTCGGACCCGGCCGCGCGCTGCGGATCGCCGCGATCGTCGCGTCGGCCGCGCTGCTGGTGGCCGCGCTCGGCGCCCGGCTCGTCGAGCGCCCCGCTGCTCGTGGTGGCGATCGTGCTGGTCACCTTCGCCTTCGGGCTCGGCCAGCCGGCGCTCAGCGCTGCGGTCGGTGACGCGGTGGCGGTCGAGGTCCGGGGCGTCGCGCTCGGGATCGCCACGCTGCTCTTCCTGGTCGGCGGCAGCGTCGGCTCGGCCGTCGTGGCCGGCCTCAGCGGCGCGCTCGGCATGGCCGGGGCACTGCTCGCACTCGCGGTGCTGCCGCTGCTCGGGCTGCTCGTGCTCGCCCCGACCCTGGTCGAGCGGGAGCCCGTCGACGCCTCGTAGGGTGTCGGTCCGTGCGCTCCCTCGTCTACTACGTCGCCGTCAGCATCGACGGGTTCATCGCCGACACCGCCGGGGCTGCCGATGCCTTCGTGCAGACCCCGGAGCTGCTCGGGGCGCTGTTCTCGGAGTATCCCGAGACCTGCCCGGCGCACGTGCGCGACCTGCTCGGCGTGACCGGCGGACCCGTCGCTTCGACACCGTGCTGATGGGTTCGCGCACCCACCAGCCGGCGCTCGACGCGGGTCTCACCAGCGCCTACCCCCACCTGGCGCAGCACGTCGTCACCCACCGCGAGCTCCCCGCGGACCCGACCGTCAGCGTCACCGACGACCCGGTCGCGCTGGTGCAGCGGCTGCGCGACGAGGAGGGCCGGGACCTCTGGCTGTGCGGTGGCGGCGACCTCGCCGCCCAGCTCGTCGACGAGATCGACGAGCTGCACCTCAAGGTCAACCCGGTGGTGCTCGGCGACGGCGTCCCGCTCGTGGGCCGGGGCACGTCGCTGCCGCCGGTGGAGCTGGTCGACTCGGCAGCCCTCCCGGGCGGCGTCCTGCTGAACCGCTACGTGCGCGCCTGAGCCGCGAGCGGGCCGCTCACCCACGCGGCCGACTCGGCGTGTGAACGCAGCCGGACGACCGGCTTCGCGGGGTCGGCAGCCAGCAGTGCGTCGACCCGTTCCTCGACCAGGTGGTGGGTGTTCCACGCCCAGCGGATCACGTTCTCGCGGTCGAGGAAGATCCGCCACGGGGCCGGCTCGCGGTTGCCGTTCCACAGCTCCTCGCGGCGTGCCCACCTCGTCGCAGTCCGTGCGGTGACCTGCCACATCACCTGCGCCTTCGGCAGGTCCAGCCACACCAGCAGGTCGGCCCGCTCGGCCAGCAGCGGCCGGACGACGGAGTACTGCCACTCCGTGGTCCACGACGGCTCGGCCGTGAACGCCTCGACGTCGGCCTCGAAGCTCGGCCGCTTCACCCACCCGGGACCGTGGTGGAGGGCGTCGATCTCGACGTGGGGTACGCCGAGCACCGACCCGATCCGCGCCGAGAGGGTCGTCTTGCCCGAGCCCGAGCCACCGGCCACGAGCACCCGCTGCGGTCGGGCGGCCAGCGCGACGTCGTACGGCAGGAGGGGCACGGGCGGTGAGGCTACCTGCCGGCAGACGCGTCGGTTCAGGCCCGCTCGGCCAGCCGGACCGCGGCGTGCCGCACGAGCGGCGCCTCCTCGGGGTCGCGCGCGGCCTCGTGGGGCACCTGCCCGCCGAGCAGTCCTGCGGGCGTGGTGAGCCAGGCCCAGACCCGCCACGGGTCGATCGACGCCACGAGCAGCGGCTCGAGCACCGGCAGCAGCTCGGGACGGACCTCGCCGGACCTCGTCGAGCTGGAATGCGGGCACCAGGGTCGCGCCGTCGTGCTGGACGACCAGCAGCGCCCGCCGCTGCGCGGCCCGGTGCACCGCGAACCGGGCGGCGTCCTCGGAGGTCCCGCGCCGCACGCCGACCTCGGCGTACGACAGCCAGCCCGACCGTCCGGCACCGTCGAGCAGGGCGGACCGCACCCGGGCCTGGCGCCGCAGCGCCACCAGTCCGACCGGGACCGCGTGCTCCGGGTCGTCGCCCTCGGCGTGCAGCAGCACCTCGAGCTGCTCGAGCCGCTCGGCGCTCACCGGCGCGCCGCTCCCCGGCTCCTGCCAGGACACGGATCCGTCGGCGTCGCGGGTGAACGACGGCAGCCCGGCGTCACCGAGCTGGTCGGCGAGGCCGAGCTGCTCGAGCCAGGCCGCCAGCCGCTCCCCGCGGTCGGACACGACCTACTTGTTCGCCTTGCGCGCTCGAGCTCGCGGTCTTGGCCCGGTCGTTCTGGTCCAGCACGACCTTGCGGATCCGGACCGCGTCCGGGGTCACCTCGACGCACTCGTCGTCGCGGCAGAACTCCAGGCACTGCTCGAGCGAGAGCTGGCGCGGCGGGATGAGCTTCTCGAAGTTGTCGGAGGTGGCGGACCGGATGTTGGTCTGCTGCTTCTCCTTGGTGATGTTGACGTCCATGTCGTCGGCGCGGGAGTTCTCGCCGATGATCATGCCCTCGTAGACCTCGGTGGTCGGCTCGACGAACATCACGCCGCGCTCCTGCAGGTGGTCATGGCGTACGCCGTGGCCGCGCCCTTGCGGTCGGCGACCAGCGAGCCGTTGTTGCGCGAGCGGATCTCGCCGGCCCAGGGCTCGTAGCCCTCGGAGATGTGGTGCGCGATGCCGGTGCCGCGGGTGTCGGTGAGGAACTCGGTGCGGAAGCCGATCAGGCCACGCGCCGGGACCAGGAACTCCATCCGGACCCAGCCGGTGCCGTGGTTGGTCATCTGACTCCATCCGGCCCTTGCGGGAGGCGAGCAGCTCGGTGATCGTGCCGAGGTACTCCTCGGGGGCGTCGATGGTCAGCCGCTCGAACGGGCTCGTGGACCTTGCCGTCGACCTCCTTGGTGACCACCTGCGGCTTGCCGACGGTCAGCTCGAAGCCCTCGCGGCGCATCTGCTCGACCAGGATGGCCAGCGCCAGCTCGCCGCGGCCCTGCACCTCCCAGGCGTCGGGACGCTCGGTCGGGAGGATGCGCAGCGACACGTTGCCGACCAGCTCGGAGTCGAGGCGGTCCTTGACCAGTCGTGCGGTGACCTTGCCGCCCTTGGTGCGACCGACCAGCGGCGAGGTGTTGGTGCCGATGGTCATCGAGATCGCGGGCTCGTCGACGTGGATCAGCGGCAGCGCGACGGGGTTCTCCGACGTCGGCGAGGGTCTCGCCGATGGTGATCTCGGGGATGCCGGCGACGGCGACGATGTCGCCCGGCCCGGCGCTTCTCGACCCGGCTGGCGCTCGAGGCCCTCGGTGATGAGGAGCTCGGTGACCTTGACGTTCTTGACCGAGCCGTCGCGACGCATCCAGGCGACGGTCTGGCCCTTGCGGAGCGTGCCCTGCGTGGACGCGCAGCAGCGCGAGCCGGCCCAGGAACGGGCGAGGCGTCGAGGTTGGTGACGTGGGCCTGCAGCGGCGCGCCCTCGGTGTACGTCGGCGCGGGGATGGTCTCGAGGATCGTCTTGAACAGCGGCTCGAGGTCCTTGCCCTCGGGCATGGTGCCGTCCCGGCGGGCTGCACGAGCGCTGGCGATGCCGGCACTGCCGGAGGCGTAGACGACCGGGAAGTCGAGCGCGTCCTGGCTGTGGGACTCGTCGAGCAGGTCCATGAACAGCTCGTAGGTCTCGTCGACGACCTCGCTGATCCGGGCGTCGCCGCGGTCGGTCTTGTTGACCACCAGGATCACCGGCATGTCGGCGTTGAGCGCCTTGCGCAGCACGAAGCGGGTCTGGGGGAGCGGGCCCTCGGAGGCGTCGACGAGCAGCACGATGCCGTCCACCATGGACAGGCCGCGCTCGACCTCGCCGCCGAAGTCGGCGTGGCCGGGGGTGTCGATGATGTTGATGACCATCGGCTGACCGCCGCCGGCGGGACCGTCGTAGTGCACCGCGGTGTTCTTCGCGAGGATCGTGATGCCCTTCTCGCGCTCGAGGTCGCCGGAGTCCATGACGCGGTCGGCGACGCTCTCGGCCTGGTGGGCGGTGAAGGCACCGGCCTGGCGGAGCATCGCGTCCACGAGGGTGGTCTTGCCGTGGTCGACGTGCGCGACGATGGCGACGTTGCGGAGGTCTGAGCGGGTGGTGGTGGGCACCGGCCGAGTCTACGGAGGGGGCGGTCCGCCCGACGATTCGTCGGTGCCCGCTGACTAGGCTTGCGGGCATGCCCTCCATCGCCACGAACACGCGGGTCGAGCTCGACGAGCTGCTCGACTTCGTCCGCGAGCGCCACCGCTACGCGCTCGTCACCACCCGCCAGGACGGTCGCCCGCAGGTCTCGCCGGTGACCGGTGGCGTCGACGCCGACGGTCGGCTCGTGATCTCGACGTACCCCCAGCGCGCGAAGGCGGTGAACCTGCGCCGCGACCCCGCCGCCACGCGTGCTGGTGATGTCGGACGAGTTCGACGGCCCGTGGGTGCAGGTCGACGGCACCGCCGAGGTGCTCGACATGCCCGCGCCGGAGGCCGAGGACGCGCTGGTGGAGTACTTCCGCTGCATCGCCGGCGAGCACGACGACTGGGACGAGTACCGCGAGGCGATGCGCCGGCAGGGCAAGTCGCTGATCCGGGTCACGCCCGAGTCGTGGGGACCGGTCGCCACCGGCGGCTTCCCGCCCGAGCAGTCCTCCGACGCATGACCGGACCCGTGCGCCTCGTCGCTGCCGCCGACGGGTCCGCGATCGGCAACCCGGGCCCTGCCGGCTGGGCGTGGTACGTCGACGAGGACTGCTGGGCCAGCGGGGGCTGGGCCCACGGCACCAACAACATGGGCGAGCTGACCGCCGTCCTCGACCTGCTCCAGCAGACCGCCGACGTCGGACGACCTGCTCGTCTACTGCGACTCCAAGTACACGATCGACTCGATCACGAGGTGGATGCCGGGCTGGAAGCGCAAGGGATGGAAGAAGGGTGACGGCAAGCCGGTCGCCAACGTCGAGATCATGAAGGCGCTCGACGAGGCGATGACCGGTCGCCGCGACCGGGTCCGCTTCGAGTGGGTCAAGGGGCACGCCGGGCACCCGCTCAACGAGAAGGCCGACGTGCTGGCCAACGCCGCCGCCCGCGCCTTCCAGGAGGGGCGCGAGGCGGTCGCCGGACCGGGGTACGCCGGCGCCGGGCGCGACCCCCACGCGTTCTCGGTGACGCTGCCGCCCGAGCCGGACGCCGACCTGTTCTCGCTCGCCGAGTCGCTCGAGCTCTCCGACGAGGACCAGGTGGTGGCGCTGGAGCGGTCGCTGCTCACCGACGAGGTCCGGTCGGACCCGGCGACGGTCGCGGCGCTGCTCCACGCGGACTGGGAGGAGGTCGGCCGGTCGGGTCGGCGCTGGACGCGCGAGGAGGTGCTGGCCGCGATCGGTGGGCTCGACGGACCCGGTGGAGCTCGAGGTGCTGGCCGTCGACCGGGTGGGCCGCGACGCGCTGCTGCTGGTGTGGCGAGCGGTGGGCGGCTCGGGGGAGTCGACGCTGCGCAGCTCGCTGTGGGTGCGGTCCGGGGAGCGGTGGCTGCAGCGGTTCCACCAGGGAACGCCCGAGGCCTGATCCCGGTGCCTGGTCCGGTGCTGCCTCTGGCTGCGCTGCTCTTGTGGCTGTCGGTGGCCGGGGGTAGCAAGGACCCATGACCTGTCTCGGGCCCGCCTGCTTCGTCCCGCCCTACCTGCTCTCCGAGCTCGCCCGCCGCGGCACGCTCGACGTGGCGTACGTCGACGCCAGCCTGCGCGTCGACGCCACGCTGCGGGCCCGGCGCGGGCCCGGGCGCTACCGGGAGCCGCGGCGACGGGTCGACGACGCCCGGTGGACGGTCCACACCTCCGCCGGTTCCGAGCGGCTGCCCGGTGACCCGGTGCGCCGCGAGGGCCAGCCCGAGTCCGGGGACGCCGCCGTCGACGAGGCCGCCGCGGGGATCACCGCCACGCTCGACCTCTTCCGCGACGCCTACGCCCGCGACTCCTACGACGGCGCGGGTGCCGAGCTGCTGCTGACCGTCCACTACGGCCGCAACTACGCCAACGCCTTCTGGGACGGCAGCCACCTGGTCTTCGGTGACGGCGACGGCAAGGTCTTCCGCCGCTTCACCCGCGCCGTCGACGTGCTCGCCCACGAGTTCACCCACGGCCTGACCGAGCACACGGCCGCCCTCGTCTACCAGGGCCAGTCGGGCGCCCTCAACGAGTCGGTCTCGGACGTCTTCGCGATCTGCCTCAAGCAGCGGCTGCTCGGCCAGGACGCCGCCGGTGGCAGCTGGCTGATCGGTGAGGAGATCTTCGCCGAGGGGGTGTCCGCGCGCGGGCTGCGCGACATGGAGCGCCCCGGCACGGCGTACGACGACCCCCGGCTCGGCACCGACCCGCAGCCCGCCCACCTGGACGACTACGTCGAGACCACCGACGACAACGGTGGGGTCCACCTCAACTCCGGCATCCCCAACCGGGCGTTCGTGCTGGCCGCGCAGGCGGTCGGCGGCGAGACGGCCACCGGCGCGGGACGGATCTGGTTCGACACCCTCACGTCGGGCGACCTCGCCCCCCGCGCCGACTTCGCCGCCTTCGCCGCGGCCACGGTGGCGGCGGCCGGGGAGCACGCGGACGCGGTGCGGGACGCCTGGGCGCAGGTGGGGGTGACAGCCTCCTCGTCCTCGTCCTCGACCGGGTCGTCGCCCGGCTCGCCCGGCTCGCCCCGGCCCCGCGGACCGGTCGTGGTGCGTCGCAGCGGCGGGATCCTCGGCCAGGTCGTCGAGGCCGAGCTCGACCCGGCCGCCGACGACGACCGCGCCCGCGAGGTCCGCGACCTGCTCGACCGGGTCGACCTGCGCCTGGCGGCCTCCTCGACGACCAATGAGCCCGACCGCTACACCTACCGGGTCCGGACCGGCGACGACGACGTCGAGCTCCCCGAGTCCGCCCTCACCGACGACCTGCGCCGGTTGGTGTCGCTGGTGCTGGAGGAGGACCCCTCCCCGTTTGCTTGACGTCAAGCACATGGGGAAGCACCGTCCGGAGCGACGCGCGCGCCGCCGCCAGGCTGCCGGGCTCGACCCCCGGGTGCAGCAGGAGGTCGAGCCGCAGCCCGTCCAGGAGCGCCTGAAGTGTGGCGGTCTCCGCAGGGCCGGTGCGGAGGTGACCGGCGAGCGCCTCGGCCTCGGTGACCCGGTAGGTCTGCACCAGCCGGGCGAGCTCGGGATCGCGGACCGCCTGCTCGCGCAGCGCCCACGCCACCCGGACCCAGGCCAGCGCGGCGGGCGTCGTCGGCAACAACCCCTCGGGGCCGTAGAAGTGGACGCGCACCTCGGCCCAGCGCGACCAGCGCGCGGTGAAACGGCCGGCAAAGCCGTGGCGCATCGCCGTCCCCGGCCCGAACCACTGGTGGACCGCCTGCCGGGTGCAGCCCGCCGCCTCGGCGATGACCGACGGCGTCAACGCAGCCCATCCGCGCGCCGCCACGGCGGGGATGCCGAGGGTGGTGAGCTGGTCGACCCGGGCGCACGAGTCGGTCACGGTCATCGGGCGGTGCAGGTCGCCCCAGGGGGCCACGTCGTCCATGCCGGCAGCAGACCACGAACCGCAGCGGGCTCGCGGACCTCATCCACAGGCCCCGAAGACCCGGAGCAGGCTCAGCCCAGCGCGCGGTCCAGGGCCGCCTTCACGTGCAGCGAGGTGCACGGGAAGGCCGGCAGGTCGATGTCGGACTGCCGGATCAGCATCTCCAGCTCCGTGCACCCGACCAGGATCCCCTGCGCGCCCGCGTCCCAGAGCTCGTCGACGATGCCGACGACTCGACGCCGCGTGCGGTCGATGACGTGACCGTGCACCAGCTCGTCGTAGATCGCGGAGTTCAGGAACTCGTGGTGCTCCACCGCCGGCACCACGACCTCGACGCCGTGCTCGGCCATCCGGTCGGCGAAGAACGGGTCGGACATCGCGACGGCGGTGCCGATCAGCCCGACCCGGGTCACCCCGGCCTCCTTGACTGCCTCGGCCACGACGTCGGCGAGGTGCAGCACGGGGATGTCGACCGCCGCGGCGACCTCGTCGGCCACCTTGTGGAACGTCGTCGTGCACAGCACCAGGAAGTCGGCGCCGGCACGCTCGACGCCCTGCGCGGCCTCGGCCAGCAGCTGCCCGATCCGGTCCCACCGCTCGGCGTCCTCGAGGGCCGTCAGCTCGGCGAAGTCGACGGCCGAGAGCACCAGCTTCGGCGAGGAGAGCCCGCCGAGCCGTTCCTGCACCCCGAGGTTGAGGTCGCGGTAGTAGACGAGGCTGGATTCCCAGCTCATGCCCCCGACGAGTCCGATGGTCTGCACGGCGACGAAGTCTGTCACGATTCCGGGACGGCCGACGGGCTGCCCGGCGACGGCGTTCAGACCCGGTGGACCTTGTAGTGGGCCGCCTGCGCCCGCGGCCGGATCACCAGCTCGTCGATGTTGACGTGGGACGGTCGGGTGGCGATCCACGCGATGGCATCGGCGACGTCCTCGGCCTCCAGCGGGTCGGGTACGCCGGCGTACACCGCGTCGGCCTGCTCCTCGTCGCCGCCGAAGCGGATCTTCGAGAACTCCTCGGTCCGCACCATCCCGGGAGCGATCTCGGAGACCCGGATCGGCTCGCCGCACAGCTCGAGCCGCAGCGTCTCGGTCAGCACCTGCGTGCCGTGCTTGGCGGCGGTGTAGCCACCTCCGCCCTCGTAGGCGATCCGGCCGGCGGTCGAGCCCACGTTCAGCACCAGCCCGTCGCCCGAGGCGCGCAGCGCGGGCAGCAGCGCCTGGGTGACGTGCAGCGTGCCGAGCACGTTGACGTCGTACATCGCGCGCCACTGCTCGGGGTCCGCGGTCGCGACCGGGTCTGACCCGTAGGCGGCGCCGGCGTTGTTGACCAGCACGTGCAGGGTGTCGCCGACCGCCCGGGCGAGACCGGCCACGGAGTCGGCGGAGGTGACGTCGCAGGTCACCGCGGTCCCGCCGATCTCGGCGGCGAGCGCCGCGATCCGGTCGGCCCGGCGGGCGGCGCAGACGACGGTGAAACCTTCGGCGGCGAGGGCGCGCGCCGCGGCGGCGCCGATTCCGCTGCTGGCTCCGGTCACGACGGCGGTGCGGGAGGGGCTCATGCGGCCGATTCTGCCGCCCCACCCGAACGGGTGACACAATCGCCCGGTCCCACGCCCTCGACGGGCAGTCAGGAGTCGCCCATGTCCCTCCGTGTCCTCGCCGCCTCGGCAGGCCTGCTCGGCGGCCTGTGCTGGGCCACCCGCTGGGTGGCCGAGCTGGCCGCCGGTGCCGACCCCGGGTGGGGTGAGCAGGCCCACCTGGCCGGACTCGTGCTGCTGGGGCTGGGCCTGGCCGGTGCGGGTGCGGGTCTCGTGGGCAGCTCGGCGGCGTGGCTGCGGCTGATCGTCGGGGTGGCGTTGCCGGTCCTGGTGTGGTCGGTGTGGTCGGTGGTGCGCGGGGAGTCCGGGTCGCTCGCGCTGGACGGCGTGACCGGCGTCGTCGCGACCCTGGCGGGGGCTGCGGCCCTGGTGAAGGCACGCCGCGCCGGCACGGCAGCCCGGCGCAGCCGCCACGGGACCCACGTCCGCTGACCGGTCGACGGGGGCGCGGAATGATCTGCCCGCGCGTGTGGTTCTTCCCTGAGGTCATCACCGACCGGACGTGAACCGGACTGAGGGGTCAGACGTGGGCAGCGAGCACAGCGACGGTCCGGAGCGGATCGCCATGATCAGCCTGCACACCTCGCCGCTCGACCAGCCCGGCACCGGCGACGCGGGCGGCATGAACGTCTACGTGGTCGAGCTGGCCCGTCGGCTGGCGGCCCGTGGGGTCGAGGTCGACATCTTCACCCGCGCCACCACCTCCGCGCTCGAGCCGCAGGTGCTCGCGGCGGACGGCGTCCTGGTCCGCCACATCACCGCCGGTCCGTTCGAGGGATTGTCCAAGGGCGAGCTGCCCGGCCAGCTGTGCGTGTTCGCGCGGGAGGTGCTGCGTGCCGAGGCCGCCCAGCCCGTGGGCCACTACGACGCGGTCCACAGCCACTACTGGCTGTCCGGCCAGGTGGGCGCGCTGGCCCGTGACCGGTGGGGCGTGCCGCTGATCCACTCGATGCACACCATGGCCAAGGTGAAGAACGACGCGCTGGCCGAGGGTGACACCCCCGAGCCCGAGGGTCGGATCATCGGCGAGGAGCAGGTCGTCGAGGCCGCCGACGTGCTGATCGCGAACACCGACCTCGAGGCCAAGCAGCTGATCAACCTGTACGACGCGGATCCGGCGCGGGTCGAGGTGGTCCACCCCGGCGTGGACCTCGACGTGTTCCGGCCCCACGACCGGCGTACGACGCGGCGCGAGCTCGGGCTGCCCGAGGACGCGGCGGTGCTGCTCTTCGCCGGTCGGATCCAGCCGCTCAAGGCGCCCGACGTGCTGCTGCGGGCGGTGGCGGTGCTCCTCGAGCGGCGCCCCGACCTCCGCTCGCGCCTGGTCGTGCCGGTGGTCGGTGGGCCGTCGGGCTCCGGGCTCGAGCACCCCACGGCCCTGGCCGACCTCGCGGCCGACCTCGGGATCGACGACGTGGTCCGGTTCGTGCTGCCGGTCGCCCAGCAGGAGCTCAGCCGCTGGTGCGCGGCGGCCGACCTGGTGGCCGTGCCGTCGTACAACGAGTCCTTCGGGCTGGTCGCCGTCGAGGCCCAGGCCTCCGGCACCCCCGTCGTCGCCGCCGCCGTCGGCGGCCTCACGACGGTGGTGCGCGACGGCGTCTCCGGCCTGCTCGTCGACGGCCACGCCCCGCGCGACTGGGCGGCCGCGCTCGAGCGGATCGTGTCCGACGACGCGCTGCGCGACCGGCTCGCCGTCGGCGCCCTCGAGCAGGCGCGCGGCTTCTCGTGGGAGCGCACCGCCGACCGCACCCTCGAGGTCTACCGGCAGGCGAGGGCCGGGCTCGGAGTGCTGGTGTGAGCACGCCCGCCGAGGTCATCCGCGCCTACCTCGCCGACGCGGAGCTGGAGCACGAGGAGCTCTCCGACGGCGTCTTCACCGTCACCATGCCCGGAGAGCGCAAGCTGCAGGTGCCGGTCCGGCTCGACGTCGGCCCCCACGCCCTCGGCGTCCACGCCTTCGTCTGCCGCAACCCCGACGAGAACCACGAGGGCGTCCACCGCTGGCTGCTCCAGCGCAACCTGCGGATGTACGCCGTCGCGTTCGGCGTCGACCCGCTCGGCGACATCTACCTCGACGCGCGGCTGCCGCTCACGTCCGTGACGCCCGACGAGCTCGACCGGTTGCTCGGCTCCGTGCTCACCTACGCCGACGAGTCGTTCAACACGATCCTCGAGCTCGGCTTCGGCACCGCGATCCGCAAGGAGTGGGAGTGGCGGACGTCGCGCGGCGAGTCGACCCGCAACCTCGACGCGTTCCGCGGCTGGCTCGAGGCCGGCTCAGGCCGGGACTGACTCCCGGGCCCGCGCCCGCGGCTTGCGCCGGGCGACGGCCACCCCGACCAGGGCGAGCGCCCCGCCGACGTACGCGATGGACGGTGGCGCCTCGTCGAGCAGCAGCACCCCCATCACGATCGTGATCGGCGGGACCAGGTAGGTCGTGACCCCGAGGCTCGAGGCGGTCATGTGCGTCAGCGCGTAGCCGTAGGTCGTGAAGGCCAGCGCCGTCGGGAAGACGCCGAGGTAGACCAGCCACCAGATCGAGGACGCCGGCGCCGCGGCCGTCTCGGTCCAGAGCTGCCCGGCGAACGGCAGGCACGCGATCGCCCCGATCGTGCACGCGAGCCACACCACGTGGACGGCGCGCAGCCGCGCCATCAGCGGCTTCTGGAGCACGGCGCTGATCGCGTAGACGACGGCCGAGACCAGGCACAGCACCACCCCGAGCGGGTCGCGGTCGCCGCCGGGCGAGGTCGACAGGGCGATCAGCGCGACGCCGCCGAAGGCGAGCGCCAGGCCGATCCCGAGGTACGCCGTGAACCGCTCGCCGAGGAAGAGCGCCGCCAGCAGCGCGATCAGCACCGGCGAGACCTGGATCAGCATCGCCGCCGTACCGGCGTCCACCCGCTGCTCGCCCTCGTTCAGCGCCACGTTGTAGATCCCGAACCACAGCACGCCGATCAGCACGATCGAGCGCCACTCCGCCGCGGTCGGCCGCGGCAGGCCGCTCGCGAGGGCGACCACGGCCAGGCACGCGGACCCGACGAGCAGCCGGCCCAGCGACAGCGCGCCGGGGGAGAAGTCGTCGCCGAGGTGACGGATCGCCACGAACGCGCTGGCCCAGAAGACGAGCGTGCAGGCGACGGCGGCCAACGGCAGCCAGGGACGAGTGGTCACACGTCAAGGCTACGTACGCCGATGACTCGGCGCGAGCGGATTTCGGACGTGCACCCGTCAGATCCCGCCATGTCGTGGTGGGGAGGCGACGTCGGTTTCCCCGGCTGAGCGGGGAACCAGTGACTGTGTCCACGAAATTTCGGTCACCAAGTCACGGTTTCCCCGCCTGAGCGGGGAAACCGACGAGGCCCCGTCACAGGTCGAGCTTGTAGCCCAACCCGCGCACGGTGACCAGGAACGCGGGGTCGCTCGGGTCCGGCTCGAGCTTGGCGCGCAGCCGCTTCACGTGGACGTCCAGGGTCTTGGTGTCGCCGACGTAGTCGGACCCCCACACCCGGTCGATCAGCTGGCCACGGGTGAGCACCCGGCCGGGGTTGCGCAGGAACATCTCGAGCAGCTCGAACTCCTTGAGCGGCAGCCGCTGCTCCTGACCGTCGACGGTCACGACGTGGCGCTCGACGTCCATCCGCACCGGCCCGGCCTCGAGGGCCGCGTCGTCGTCGGTGCCCTCGCCGACCCCGCGCCGCAGCACCGCCCGGATCCGGGCGACCAGCTCGCGGGGGGAGTACGGCTTGGTGACGTAGTCGTCGGCGCCGAGCTCGAGGCCGACCACCTTGTCGACCTCGTCGTCCTTGGCCGACACCATGATCACCGGGACGCTCGAGGTCGCCCGGATCTGCCGGCACACCTCGGTCCCGGGCAGCCCCGGCAGCATCAGGTCGAGCAGCACGATGTCGGCACCGTTGCGGTCGAACTCGGTCAGCGCGTCGGGGCCGGTGGTGGCGATCGCCACCTCGAAGCCCTCCTTGCGCAGCATGTAGGCGAGAGCGTCGCTGTAGCTCTCTTCGTCCTCGACGACGAGTACCCGGGTCACCGGCTTGTCTCCTGCTTCCTGCGGGGCAGTGTGAGCGTGAAGGTGGAGCCCTGCCCCTCGACGGACCACACCCTGATGTCGCCGCCATGGGTGGCGGCGACGTGCTTGACGATGGAGAGCCCCAGCCCGGTCCCGCCGGTGGAGCGGTGGCGGGCGGGGTCGACGCGGTAGAACCGCTCGAAGATCCGCTCCACCTCGGCCTCGGGGATGCCGATGCCCTGGTCGACGACCGAGATCTCCACGACGTCGGGGAGTCCCTTGGAGCTGACCAGCACCGTGGAGCCCTCGCCGGAGTAGGAGACGGCGTTGGCGATGAGGTTGGAGACGGCGGCGGTGATCTGCTCGGTGCTGCCGTAGACCTCGAGTCCCTGGGCGCCGCCGTTGACGACCGAGATCTTGCGGGCGTCGGCGTCGATCGCACTGGTGTCGACGGCCGTCTTGATGACGTCGTCCACGGCACACGGCTCGGGCTGCTCGACGGGCTCGTGGGCCTGCAGCCGCGACAGCTCGATGATCTGCTGCACCAGCCGCGTGAGCCGGTCGGACTCGGTGAGCATCCGGCCGCTGAAACGCTGCACGGCCTCGGGGTCGTCGGCCGCCTCGCTGACCGCCTCGGCGAGCAGCCGGATGGCGCCCACCGGGGTCTTGAGCTCGTGGCTGACGTTGGCGACGAAGTCGCGGCGTACGGACTCGACCTGGCGCTCCCGGGTCCGGTCCTCGACCAGGGCCAGCACCAGCCGCGAGCCGAGCGGTGCGACCCGGGCGGTGACGTGGCGCGGCGAGAGGCCGGAGCGGCCCATCAGCAGCTCGGTCTCGCGGATCGTCCCGTCGCGGCGTACCTGGGCGACCAGCTCGGCCAGCTCCCCCGAGACGAGGGCGTTGCCGCGCACCAGGCCCATGGCGTACGCCGGCGCGCTCGCCTTGAGCACCTCGCCGTCGTCCCCCACGACCACGGCGCTGCTGCGCAGGACGGAGAGGACGGTGGCGATGCCGGGAGGTACGACGGGCTCCTCGACCTCCGGGGTGCGCGACTGGATCCGCTCGCTGACCGACCAGGCGAGCACGGCCGACCCGGCCACGGCGGCCCCGAGCAGGGCCGCCAGGAACGCCTGGGTCGTCGGATCCACTCGCCCAGCGTACGCAGCCATTCACCCGGCATTCGGCCGCTGGACGCGCCGCCGTCCAGTGTTCACCGCTCGTTCACTGATCAACCCCGTCCTGTCACCTGTCCCGCTTAGGGTGCTGCTCATGCGTGAGGCCTTCCATGACCAGCTCGACTCCGTCTTCACCGACCTCGCCGGCATCTGCCGCCAGGTCGAGACCGCCGTCCAGCTCGCGTCCCGAGCCCTGCTCGAGGGTGACGCGGAGCTCGCCGAGCAGGTGATCAGCTCCGACGTCGACGTCGACACGGCGCGTGAGCGCGTCGAGGACACCTGTTTCACCCTGCTGTCGCTGCAGCAGCCGGTGGCCGGCGACCTGCGGGTCGTGGTCTCGGCGCTGCGGATGGTCAGCGAGCTCGAGCGGATGGGTGACCTCTCGGTGCACGTCGCGAAGATCGCGCGGCTGCGCGTCCCCGAGGTCGCCGTCCCCGACCAGGTGCGCCCGACGATGAGCCGGATGGCCGAGGTCGCCCAGGACATGGTGTCCCGGGTCGCCCAGATCATCACCGCCAAGGACGTCGAGGCCGCCATCGAGCTCGGTCGCGACGACGAGGTGATGGACCGGCTGCGCCGCCAGAGCTTCCGCGAGCTGCTCTCCGACGACTGGGCGCACGGCGTCGAGGCGGCGGTCGACCTCGCCCTGCTCGGTCGCTACTACGAGCGGATCGCCGACCACGCCGTCTCGGTCGCCAACCGGATCGTCTTCGTCGTCACCGGCCAGGCGCCGGTCGACGCATGACCGTCAGCCCCTGAGGAACAGCCCCGCGTCGCCGAACTCGTGCCACAGGTAGCCGCCGGCCGACGCCGCGTCGTACGCCGCCTGCGTGAGCGCGGTCCCGGCGACCGCCTCCACCAGCAGCAGGTGGGACGCGCCGGGGTCGTGCCAGCCGGTCACCAGGCCGTCGACCACGGCGGGCGGGTCGGCGGGCGTGACGACCCGTTCGGTCCAGCCCGCGCTCGCGGACATCGACCCGTCCGGTGAGGCCGCGGACTCCAGCGCCCGGGTGACGGTGGTGCCGACGGCGACGACCCGGCCGCCGGCGGCGCGGGTCGAGCCGACCAGCCGGGCGGTGGCCTCCGGCACGGCGTACCACTCCGGCTGCGGCGCCTCGCCGGCCTCCTGCGAGGAGAAGCCGGTGTGCAGCGTGATCGGCGCGACGCCGATGCCGCGGGCGACCAGCCGGGTCACGACCTCGGGGGTGAACGGTCGTCCGGCCGACGGCATCTCGGCGCTGCCGGGCACGGTCGAGAACACCGACTGGTAGTCCTCGACCGGGTAGGAGCGGTCGAGGTAGCCGTAGCTGACCGGCCGGCCGTGCCGCCGCAGGGCGTCCCCCAGGTCGCCCTCGACCGACGCCCGCCAGAGCCGGTTGCCGTCCCCGGTGGGCGACGAGCCGTCGCGGGGGTACGCCGAGCGCAGCACCAGCTCGGCCCCCGGCAGCCGCAGCCGGTCCCCGACCCGGGCGTCGAGCACCGCCCGCTCGGCGTGCGGCGCGGTCCGGACCTCGACGACCCTGGACCCGTCGTCGAGCGCGGTGCCGACGTGGGCGACCACGGGGCGCCCCCGCTCGGCGCCCCGCAGGTGCGCGTCGAGCTGGCCCACCACGGTCGCGGAGTTGTTGACGACCACCAGGTCCCCGGGCGCCAGCTGGTCGGGCAGGTCGGTGAAGCGGACGTGGCGGATTCCGTCCGGCTCCGCCACCAGCAGCCGTACGCCGTCGCGGGGCAGCCCGCGCGCCTCGGCGGGAGCCGGCGCGAACGCCCCCGGCGGGGGACGGAAGGTGGTGGTCGGACGCTCGACGAGGGCCCTCATGCGGAGACTTCCCGACCGACGTCGGCCGCGCGGTAGCGCCCGTTCGGCGGACCCTCGTCCAGCAGCGCGAGCAGTCGCGGGGCCACCGTGGCCGGGAGCGGCCGGTCGGAGATGTCCTCGCCCGGGAAGGCGTCCTGGTGCATCCGGGTGCGCATGTCGCCCGGGTCCACGGCGTACGCCGCCAGTCCGGTCTCGGCGCCGAACGTGAGGACCAGGTGGTCGAGCGCCGCCTTGGCCGCGCCGTAGGGCCCCCAGGTCTCGTAGTGCTCGACGGCCGCGTCGGACGAGATGCCGACGACCGTGCCGCCGCGACGCAGCAGCTGGTCGGTGAGCTCGATCATGAGCGCGGCGTTGGCGCCGGCGGTGCCGCGGATCGTCTCGCCGAGCTCGGTGGCCGTGAGGTCGCGCAGCGGCCGCAGCGGCAGCGGGCCGAGCGTGCTCGCGTTGAGCACCAGCAGGTCGAGACCGCCGAGCCGCTCGGCGGCGGCGACCAGGTCGTCCCGGTGGCCGGCGTCGGCGACGTCGCCGGGCAGCGGCGTCAGCAGGCCGGCAGGGAGGTCGTGGAGGTGGGCGTGCAACCGGTCGGCGGAGCGGGCGTCGGTGACGACGTGCCAGCCGCGGTCGGTCAGCAGCCGGACCAGCTCGAGGCCCAGCCCTTCCGAGCCGCCGGTCACGAGGGCGTTCTTCTTGATGTCGTGGGTCATGCCTGCCAGTATTGAAGTTCAAGTTAACTTGAGTTCAAGGGGAGATGTGATGGACACCCACGACCTGCTGGCCGTCGGCGAGGTCGCCGAGCGGAGCGGGTTCGCGGCGTCGGCCCTGCGCTACTACGAGGCCGAGGGGCTGATCCAGGCGTCCCGGTCGCCCGGCGGACGTCGGCTCTTCGAACGCGGCACGCTGCGACGGCTCGCGTTCATCCGCGCCGCGGCCAACGTCGGCCTCACGCTCCAGGAGATCCGCGACGAGCTCGACCGGCTGCCGGACCGGCGTACGCCGACCAGGGCCGACTGGACCCGCATCTCGCGGCACTGGCGCGGCCGGCTCGACGAGCAGATCGCGGCCCTCGAGCAGCTGCGCGACGGGCTGGACGGCTGCATCGGCTGCGGCTGCCTGTCCCTGCAGCGGTGCTCGATCTACAACCCCGGCGACGTCCTGGCAGCAGAGGACGACGCCACCGGCGCCGCTCGGCTGTCGCCCGTGCTCCGCCGCCCCCACCGGCCCTGACGTCGCGGTAGTCCAGTGGGAAACGGTCGTCCGGAGGGGTCGTCAGCGACCGTTTCCCACTGGACTACCGCCCAGACGGCGCTCAGCGGCCCTGGTTGGCGACCGCGGCAGCGGCGGCAGCGGCCGCCTCGGGGTCGAGGTACTCGCCGCCTGCGACGGTGGGGGAGAGCGACTCGTCGAGCCGGTAGACCAGCGGCATGCCGGTCGGGATGTTGAGCCCGGCGATGTCGCTCGTCGCTGATGCCGTCGAGGTGCTTCACGATCGCCCGCAGGCTGTTGCCGTGGGCGGCCGACGAGCACGGTGCTGCCGGACTGCAGGTCGGGCAGGACCGCGGCCTCCCAGTAGGGGAGCATCCGGGCGATGACGTCCTTGAGGCACTCGGTGCGGGGGAGCTCGTCGCCGAGACCGGCGTAGCGCGGGTCGCCGGCCTGCGACCACTCGGCGTCGTCGTCCAGCGGCGGCGGCGGGACGTCGAAGGAACGGCGCCAGGTCATGAACTGCTCCTCGCCGTACTCCTCGAGGGTCTGCTTCTTGTCCTTGCCCTGCAGCGCGCCGTAGTGGCGCTCGTTGAGGCGCCACGAGCGCCGGACCGGGATCCAGTGGCGGTCCGCGGCGTCGAGCGCGAGGTGGGCGGTGGTGATCGCCCGGCGCTGCAGCGAGGTGTGGACGACGTCGGGCAGCAACCCGGCGTCGACGAGCTGGCGACCGCCACTGACGGCCTCGTCGCGACCCTTGGCGGTCAGGTCGACGTCGACCCAGCCGGTGAAGAGGTTCTGGGCGTTCCACTCGCTCTCGCCGTGGCGGAGCAGGATCAGGGTGTGGGTCATCTCAGTGCTCTCCAACCGGCTCGGCGATCTCGCACTCGGCACCGTCGCCGTCGATGCCCGCGAACTCCCCGCAGTTGGCGACCACGGGCACCTCGACCTCGACGACCTGGCCGCCGGAGATCTCGATGCTCATCGGGATGCTGTCGCCGGCCTGGAGCTCGCCGGTGACCGCGATGCCCTGCTGGTCGGCGGCGGCGAGGTTGACCGCCCCGTCGGGAGCGACCTCGATCGGCGTGAACTCCCCGACCTGCACGGTCTCGTCGGCCGGCGTGACCGCGTCGAGGGTGCCGGCCGCGCCACCGTCGTTGTTGACCAGCGTGGCGACCAGGACGCCCGACCCCTCGTCCGCGGAGACGATGACGGCGTTGAGCACGTCGATCGTCGCGTCGCGGTTGGTCGCGCCGGGGGAGATGGTGTTGACCCGGTCGGTGGCGAGGTCGAAGCCGCAGGACGTGAGCGGCACCGTCAGCAGGAGCGCGCCGAGCGCCAGGGAGCGTCGCAGATGCATGGCCGCATGCTATCGGGCGTGCCGGCCGGGCGGTTCACTGGCGCAGGCCGACCTGGGCCCCTACGACCAGCAGTCCGCCCAGGACCAGCATCGTGAGCGCGACGGTGGCCCACAGCAGCCGCGAGGCACCCGTGCGCAGGGCGATCCGCAGCGGCAGGTGGCGGCGTCCCGCCTCGTGGTCCAGCACCAGCCCCGGCAGCGACACCAGGACGTGGACGCACACGCCCACCGCGGCAGCCAGCACGGTCACCGCGAGCTCCGGTGGGGTGTCGCGACCGTCGCCGGCCCAGCCGCCGTACGCCAGGAACGCCGGGTAGAGGGCGTACGACACGGCCCACGGCAGCCACGAGAGCCAGCCGTGGCGCAGGAAGAGGTGGCCGAGCAGCGCGACCGCCAGCGCCGCGAGGTAGGCGAGGCCCGACCACAGCCCGTGCGAGACGGCCAGGGGTACGACGAGCAGCACCCCGCACGACAGCGCGAAGGCGAGGTCACCCGGGGCCAGCTGGTCGCGGGCCAGCGGCTTGTCGGGGCGCTCGTCGGCGGCGTCGCGGCGGCGGTCGACGAGGTCGTTGGCCCAGCCCAGCACCGCCTGGCCGACCAGGGCGGTCACCAGCACCATCGCCACCTCCCGGGTGGCGCGACCGCTCAGCGCGGCGGCGCCGGCGAGGCCGAGCGCGCTCCCGAGCGCGAGCCGGGGGTGGGCGGCCCGGACCAGCAGCACGGGGCCGGACTCGCGCCATCCGGACCGGGTCGGGCGCAGCGTGCTCGACGACATGTCCCGCAGTATCGACCACGAGTGCCCTGCCGGTCCGCAACTCGGTCGAAGCCGACCCGTCCCGACGTGGTCCGCACCACACGTACCGGGATTCTGTCAAGCCCTGAATGTGGCCTCTGACCTGCACAAACGCGTCAGGAGCACCCGGATCGCCGTGTTATCATGGTCATCTGGAAAGGGGTACTTCACATATGACCTTCACCGTCGGCGAAACGGTTGTCTATCCAAATCACGGGGCCGCAGTCATCGAGGACATCGAGATGCGGAAGATCAAGGGGGAGGACCGTCAGTACCTCGTCCTGAGGATCGTCGCCCAGCAGGACCTGGTCGTTCGGGTCCCGGCGTGCAACCTCGATCTCGTGGGTGTCCGCGACGTCGTCGACAAGGAGGGCCTCGACCGTGTGTTCGACGTCCTCCGTGCCGCGCACGTCGAGGAGCCGACCAACTGGTCGCGCCGTTACAAGGCCAACCTCGAGAAGTTGCACAGCGGGGACGTCATGAAGGTGTCCGAGGTCGTGCGCGACCTCTGGCGCCGGGAGCGGGACCGCGGCCTGTCCGCGGGCGAGAAGCGGATGCTGGCCAAGGCGCGCCAGATCCTCGTCTCCGAGCTCGCGCTGGCCGAGCACACCAACGAGGACAAGGCCGAGGCCATCCTCGACGAGGTGCTCGCCTCCTGATCGCTCGTTGATCCACACGTCGAGACCCCCGGGACGTCGTCCCGGGGGTCTTGTCATGTCGTCACGCGGTCGAAACACGTCCCGCGGACCGCGGAAACACCCCACGTCTAGGTTCCCGGAGTGGACACCGACCAGGACTTCCTCCCGGTGTGCCGCCTCGACGAGCTGGAGGTCGAGCGGGGCGCTGCGGCGCTCGTGCACGGCCAGGCCATCGCCCTGTTCCGTACGCCGGACGGCCGCGTCCACGCGCTCAGCAACCACGACCCGTACGCCCACACGGCGGGTCTCTCGCGCGGCATCGTCGGCCGTCGCGGCGACGTGCTCTTCGTCGCCTCCCCGCACCACGGGCACGCCTTCGACCTGCGCACCGGCCGTTGCCTCGACGACGCCAGCGTCCACGTCGCCGTCTTCGAGGTGCGGGTCGACTCCGGCACCGTCCGGGTCGGCCCTCGTCGGCCCTGAAGCGGGACTATCCCCCCGAGGGCCGGACCAGCAGGGCGGTCGCGATGGCGGCCACGCCCTCGCCGCGGCCGGTGAGGCCGAGGCCGTCGGTGGTGGTGGCGGAGACCGAGACCGGGGCGCCGACGGCGGCGGAGAGCGCGGCCTCCGCGTCCGTACGCCGGAGGCCGAGCCGGGGCCGGTTGCCGATCACCTGCACGGCGACGTTGCCGACCTCCCAGCCCGCGTCGCGCACCCGGCGGGCGGACTCGGCGAGCAGGGCGGCTCCGGCCGCGCCGGCCCACGCCGGGTCGGAGGTGCCGACGTTGCTGCCGAGGTCGCCCAGCCCGGCCGCGGACAGCAGCGCGTCGCAGGCCGCGTGGGCGGCGACGTCGGCGTCCGAGTGGCCCTCGAGGCCCTGCGGCTCGTCGGGCCACGCCAGCCCCGCGAGGTGCATCGGTACGCCGTCCACGAGACGGTGGACGTCGGTGCCGACGCCGACCCGGAAGGGCACGGACGGGGGTGTCGGGGCTGAGGACTGCACGGGATGATCATGCCTGAGGGATGATTCACCCATGAGGACGTTCCGTGGCGCCTGGTCGCTCGCCGGTGTGGTGGCCGGCGTGGCGGGGCTGGCCACGAGCTATGCCGCCGCCAACCTGATGTCGGTACGGGACGCCCCGGTCGTCGCCGTCGCCGAGCTCGTCGTGCGGATCACGCCCGGGCCTGTCGTCGAGTGGGCGATCCAGAACCTCGGCGGCGGCCGACAAGCCGCTGCTGATCGGCGGCATCCTCGCCTTCCTCGTGAGCGTCTTCGCGTGGGCCGGTCGGCTCGCTGCGCGCCGCTGGTGGGCGCCGGTGCTCGTCTTCGGCCCGCTCGCGGCCGCCGGGGTCGCGGCGATCGCCACGACCGAGACCCCCTCGCTGCTGTCCTACCTGCCGATCGCGGTCGGGCTCGTGACCTGGTTGCTCGTGGTCGGCTTCCTCACCGACCGGCTGCGGACGCTGGAGGCCGAGCCCGTGCCCGAGCCGTCCGGCGTCGGCGAGGCCGGCGGCGGCGTCGGCGAGAGGGCCGAACCGCAGCCCCGCCGCCGCGGCTTCCTCGTCGGCGCCGCCAGCGTGGTCGCGGTCTCCGCGGCGCTCGGCGTGCTCGGTCGGGTCTGGGGCAGCGGCCGCCGCCGGGTCGAGGCGTCCCGCCGGCTGCTGCGGATCCCCGGCGTCAGCGAGCCGCGGGTGCCACCCGCTGCCCGGATCGGCCTCGCCGGCGTCTCCTCCTGGCAGACCCCCGCCAACGACTTCTACGTCATCCACACCGCCCTCGCGCTGCCGACGATCGCGCCCGACGAGTGGCGCCTGCGCATCCACGGCATGGTCGACCGTGAGCTGACGATCACCTACCAGGACCTGCTCGACCGCAAGCGCACCGAGGCCTGGCTGACCCTCAACTGCGTGTCCAACCCGGTCGGTGGCGACCTGATCGGCAACGCGTGGTGGAGCGGCGTACGCCTCGACGACCTGCTCGCCGAGGCCGGCATCAGCCCCGACGCCGACGCCCTGCTGCAGACCTCCGAGGACGGCTGGACGTGCGGTACGCCGATCGGGGCGGTCACCGACGGTCGCGACGCGATGCTCGCGCTGGCCATGAACGGCCGGCCGCTGCCGGTCGAGCACGGCTTCCCGGTCCGCACGATCGTGCCGGGGCTCTACGGCTTCGTGTCCGCGACCAAGTGGCTCGTCGACATCGAGGTGACCCGGTTCGCGGACTTCGAGGCCTACTGGACCACCAAGGGCTGGGCCGAGCAGGCCCCGGTCCGACTGGCCTCGCGGATCGACGTCCCGTCCTCCGGCGACGAGGTCCCCGTCGGTGACGTCCGCGTCGGCGGGGTCGCCTGGCAGCAGCAGGTCGGCATCGAGGGCGTCGAGGTCTCCCTCGACGGCGACGACTGGCAGCAGGTCGACATCGCCGGGTCGCGCACGGACGACACCTGGGTCCAGTGGGCCGGCACGGTCACGGCCGCCGAGGGCGACCACGTGCTCCGGGTCCGCGCCATCAGCAAGGACGGCGAGGTGCAGACCGGCACCGAGCGCTACGTCGTCCCCGATGGCGCGACCGGCTGGCACCAGGTCGAGTTCAGCGCCGGCTGATCCCGCGGGCGGGGGTCACCAGCCGCCGGCGGGGCTCTTCGGCAGCGGGTGGTCGGCGTCGGTGACGACGTACACCAGACCGCCCGAGGTCGGCAGCCAGGCGTCCTCGAACTGGCCGCGGTCATAGGTGCGCCGTACGCCGCCGCTCTGCTGGGCCGCGGGGTCGTTGACGACCACGTCGCCGCCGCGGGTGAAGCCGACGATGACCAGCAGGTGGCCGTTGGTGCCACCGATCGGGGCGCCGTCGAGCTCCCCGGACCCGAAGGAGATCGAGGCGACCAGCGGGATCCCGGCGGCGATGAAGCGCTCGGCCTCGCGCAGGTTGCGCAGCCGGGTCACGAAGGTCGGTCCACCGGCCAGCGGGGCGGCGTACGCCGTGTTGAAGGGCCAGTTGCCGGTCCCGCCGTAGGCGTGGTCGTACGTCGAGCGCGCGGCGTGGTCGACCCACGGCTGCGGGTGGTCCTTCCCGACCCAGGCGTAGGTCTTCGGGCGGGGCAGGGACCGGTAGTAGCCGAGCACCATCGAGGTCGAGGTCGGCGAGCACCACGCCTGGCCGCCGTTCCCCCACTGGGGGTAGTGGCCGGAGTGGACCATCTGGGAGTAGCGCGGGACGTCGAGCACGACCGCGTCCGGGCCCGAGGCGACACCGGGCGAGGAGGTGGCGACGCCGTCGACGTCGGGCAGCCGGGAGGCCATCGCGCCGACCGCGCGCAACGACGGGTCCGCCCGCCCGGCACGGAGCAGCGAGACCCGGACCTGCCACGACGTGACGCCGCCGGGCACCTGCCAGGTGTCGACGTTCACGTCGGCGAGGTCGTCGCCCTGGCCGCCCACCGAGGTCCGGTCGTACGACGCGTCGCCCGCCGCCCAGCGCGCGAGGGTGTCCCAGCTGGTCGTCCGGCCGCCGCTGGTCCGGCCCCGGACCTGCACCTCGACCAGGCTGTTGCCGGGGGTGCGGGCGGTCCACGAGGCGATCAGCTCGGTGAGCGCGAAGCCGGGCTCCGACCACGGCGAGACCCAGCGGCCCACGTCGTAGCGGGTGCCGGCGAGCGTGCGACGGGCGACCGGGTCGCCGATCCGGACCCGGCCCTGGCGCAGCTTCGTGCCGGTGAACGTACCGGCGTCGAGGTCGCCCTGGCGCCACTCGGCGTACCTCACCTTGCGGGGGTCGGGGGCGGCCCCGGCAGGCGCGACGACGCCGAGGGGGGCGACGAGCGCGAGGACGAGCGCGGGCAGCAGGGGGGTCAGTCGGCGGGGGAGCACTCGTCGAGGGTACGACGACGCTGTCACTCCTGTCCCACGAGTCACACGATCCGACAATGCGGGGCTCGCTCCGCTCGCACCTCAACCCCCGACTCTGGTCCGCGGAGAATCGCTGGGTGACCCTCCGCCTCCACGACACCGCGACCCGCGACGTCCGCGACTTCGTCCCGCTCCGGGACGGCCACGCGAGCATCTACGTCTGCGGCCTCACGGTGCAGTCGGAGCCCCACGTCGGCCACGTCCGGTCGGCGGTCAACTTCGACGTGCTGCGGCGCTGGCTCGAGCACCGCGGCTACACGGTCGACTTCATCCGCAACGTCACCGACATCGACGACAAGATCCTGCGCAAGGCCGAGGAGCGGGGCCTGCACTGGTACGAGCTGGCGCAGCGGATGCTCCACGAGCTCGACGACGCCCTCGGCTCGATCAACGTCCGGCGCCCGACCTACGAGCCCGCCGCGACGGGCCACGTGCCCGAGATCCTCGAGCTGGTCGCGACGCTGGTCGAGCGCGGTCACGCGTACGCCGCCGAGGACGGCTCGGGCGACGTCTACTTCGACGTGCGCTCCTGGCCGGCGTACGGCGAGCTGACCCGGCAGGGGCTCGACGACATGGAGCCGGCCGGCGACGCCGACCCGCACTCCACGCCCAGGAAGCGCGACCCCCGCGACTTCGCCCTCTGGAAGGGCCGCAGCGACGCCGGCGAGCCGGAGTCGGCCTCCTGGCCCTCGCCCTGGGGCCGCGGACGGCCGGGCTGGCACATCGAGTGCTCGGCAATGGCGCGCAAGTACCTCGGCCCCGCCTTCGACATCCACGGCGGTGGCGTCGACCTGCGCTTCCCCCACCACGAGAACGAGCAGGCCCAGTCGCGCGCGGCCGGCGACGACTTCGCGTCGCTACTGGCTGCACAACGCCTGGATCACCACCGCCGGCGAGAAGATGAGCAAGTCGCTCGGCAACTCGCTGCTGGTGCCGAGCGTGCTGGAGCGGGTGCGCGGCATCGAGCTGCGCTACTACATGGTCAGCGCCCACTACCGCTCCACCGTGGAGTTCTCCTTCGAGGCGCTCGACGATGCCGCGGTCTCCTTCCGCCGGATCGAGTCGTTCCTGGAGCGGGTGGGCGACCTCGCTCCCGGCACCCTGCCGGAGGCGTTCGCCGCGGCCATGGACGACGACCTCGGTACGCCGGCGGCGGTCGCGGTCGTCCACGAGCACGTGCGCGAGGGCAACCGGCTGCTCGCCGCGGGCGAGTCGGCCGACGAGGTCGCCGCCGCGGTGCTCGCGATGCTCGACGTGCTCGGGCTGAACACCACGGACTTCGCCACCACCGGTGGCGACGAGACGTTGACCGGCGTCGTCGACGCCCTGGTCGCCGGGATGCTCGACGAGCGCACCCGGGCGCGTGCCGACAGGGACTGGGCACGCGCCGACGAGATCCGCGACCGGCTCAAGGCCGCCGGCGTCGAGATCGAGGACACCCCCGACGGCCCGAAGTGGAGCGTGTGACGTGCCCGGGGTTCTCGAGGCTCGCTCCGCTCGCACCTCAACCACCGAAAGAGGACACTGACGTGGCTGGCAACTCGCAGCGCAAGGGCTCGATCCGCAAGACCGCCAAGAAGCCGACCGCCGGGTCCGGCGGCCGGGTCAAGCGTGGGCTCGAGGGCAAGGGACCGACGCCGAAGGCGAAGGACCGGCCCTACCACAAGTCCTACAAGACCAAGCAGCAGAACGAGCGTCAGCAGCAGACGAAGCCGCGGCGGCGTACGTCCACCGAGGCCGAGTGGGTCGCCGGGCGCAACTCCGTCGTCGAGGTGCTGCGCGCGGGGATCCCGGTCGCCGGGGTCTACGTCGCCGAGGGCACCGAGCGCGACGGCCGGCTGCGCGAGGTCTTCAAGCTCGCCGCCGAGCAGGGCGTGAGCCTGCTCGAGGTCACCAAGGTCGAGCTCGACCGGCGAACGGACGGGGCGGTCCACCAGGGCCTCGCCGCGCGGTTGCCGTCCTACGAGTACGCCCACGCCGATGACCTGATCGCCCGGGCCTCCGAGGCGGGGGAGCGGCCGCTGATCGTGGCGCTCGACTCCGTCACCGACCCCCGCAACCTCGGCGCCGTCGTGCGCAGCGCGTCCGGCTTCGGTGCCCACGGCGTGGTCATCCCCGAGCGTCGCGCCGCCGGCATGACCGCCTCCGCGTGGAAGTCCAGCGCCGGCGCCGCCGCCCGGATCCCGGTCGCGCAGACCGTCAACCTGGTCCGCCAGCTCAAGGCCTACCAGGAGGCGGGCTGCATGGTCGTCGGGCTGGCCGCCGACGGCGACGTCTCCCTGCCCGACCTGGTCGCCCCCGGCGGTCTCGCCGACGGACCGCTCGTCCTCGTGGTGGGCGCCGAGGGCGACGGGCTGGCCGGCTGGTCGCCGAGACCTGTGACCAGCTGGTGTCGATCCCGATGGCCAACGACCTCGAGTCGTTGAACGCCGGCGTCGCGGCGTCCGTCACCCTCTACGCGATCGCCCAGGTGCGCGCATCAGGCTGACCAGGCGCGCCCCGCTGCTCCGCGGTCTCGGACTGGCCGCGGTGTGGTTGGTGGTGTCCGCGGGCGCCGGGTTCGGCTTCTTCATGGACGCCGACCGGGAGGTCGTGGTGGCGAGCCACGACGCCGTCATCCGGCCCACGCTCGACGGCCGGGTCACGGTGCGCACCGGACCGGTGCTGCCCGACCTGCGGCTCGAGTCCGGTCGCACCCTCGGGGTCGAGGTCACGCTCGGCAAGACCACCGCGACGACCACGACCGAGCTGGTCCAGCGCTACGCGCTGATCGCCAGCCAGCCCGAGGGTTCCATCGACCGGGTCGAGTCCGCCGTCCGCGACATGGCCTACGACGCGGCGCTGCGCGGTGCGCTGGTCGGGCTGCTCCCCGTGTCGGTGTGGCTGCTGCTCGGCACCGAGCGCCGGGGGCAGCTGTGGCGGCGGGCCAGGACCCCGGTCGGGGCAGCCGTCGTGGTCGGCGTCGTGGCTGCCGGGGTGCTGGTCTGGGAGCCGTGGAGCTCCGACACCGAATCGGTCGAGGGCGAGCAGAACTGGCTGACGCTGCCGGAGTTCCTCGGTCCCGGGGTGCCGGTGCCGAGCCCCGCGGCCGCGGTCGAGATCCGCAGCGACCCGACCGCGCTGGACACCCGGCGTCTGGTCGAGAGCGCGGTCTCGACGTTCGAGCAGTCCTCGGACTTCTACGACGCCGCGGCCGAGGAGGCTGCCGGTCTCGAGCTGCGCGAGCCGGCGGAGGAGGAGACGGTCGCGGTCCTCGTCTCCGACCGGCACGACAACATCGGGATGGACCGGGTGGCCCGCGCGATCGGCGACCGGGCCGGCGCCACCGCGGTCCTCGACGCCGGGGACGACACCTCGACCGGGGCGCCGTGGGAGGCGTTCAGCCTGGACTCGGTGACCGTGGCCTTCGAGGACTACGACCAGCGCTTCGCCGTGACCGGCAACCACGACAACGGCACCTTCGTCGGCGACTACCTCGACGAGCTCGGCTGGACGGTGCTCGACGTCGAGGTCGTCGAGGGGCCGGGAGGCGGGCCGCTCGTCGGCGTCCCCGACCCGCGCTCGAGCGGTCTGGGCAACTGGCGCGACGAGTCGGGGCTGAGCTTTGCCGAGGTCGGGGACCGCTTCAGCGAGTCGCTGTGCGCGGCCGAGGAGCGGATCGCCACCGTGCTCGTGCACGACGTGAACCTCGCCCGCGACGCCCTCGAGGCCGGCTGCGTGGACCTGGTCGTCGGCGGCCACGTGCACGTCGAGATCGGGCCGGACCGGGTGGTCGCCGAGGACGGTCGCGTCGGCTACACCTACACGACCGGCACGACCGGCGGCGCGGCGTACGCCATCGCCGTGGGCTCCAAGCCCCGACGTGACGCGATGGTCTCGCTGATCACCTACGGCGAGGACGGGCGTCCCGTCGGGATCCAGTCGGTCACCCTGCAGACCAACGGCAGCTTCGTGGTCCGGGACTTCGTGGAGCTCGACCTGGCGGAGGTCGATCCGGCGTTCCCTGCGGACCCGGCGTCGGACCCCGCATCCGGGTAGTCCCCCACGAGACGGTCGCGACACGCCGGGCGCGACGACAGTGCTGTCAGGGGCTGTCAGGGGCTGTCGGGCTCGAGCGCCGGCTCGAGGGTCGCGTCGGCCTCCGTCGGGGCGGCGACGGCTTCCTCGGGCTTGGTGGCGAGGATCCGGTCGATGTAGTCGCGCGCGGTGTCCGTGAGGCTGACCTCGCTCCCGGCACGCTCGGAGAGGTACCACCGGTGCACCAGGAGCTCGTGGAAGAGCTCGGCCGGTTCCAGCTTGCCGCGGGCGTCGAGCGGGACCATCGTCATCAGCGGCTCGTAGACGTCGGTGAGCCAGCGGTTGGCGACCAGTGCGCGGTCCTCGCGGCCGAGGTCCTTGGCCGCGGTGTACGCCGCGATGTCGTTGAGCATCCGGCGGGCCTGCGCGTCCTCGGCGTACATCCCGGTGAGGCCCTGCAGCTCGCGGGAGTGGTGGCCGAGCTCGACCACGCGCGGCTGGATCCGGATCTGGTCGCCGTCGAAGTCGGTGACGATGTCGAGCTCCTCGATGTCGAAGCCGAGGTCGTTGAGTCGCTCGATGCGCTGCTCGATGCGCCACATCTCGCCGGAGGGGAACTCCTCCTCGCTGGTCAGCTCGCACCACAGGGCGGTGTAGCGCGACTCGATCAGCTCGATGATGTCCCACGCATCGACCGACTCGTCGAGCGAGCCGCCGGCCTGCAGGTCGAGCAGCTCGGCGTAGACGTTCTCGCAGCCGACGCGGACGTCGTACTCCCGCATCGTGCCGGACAGCTGGGGCTTGAGCTCGCCGGTCTCGGCGTCGACGAGGTACGCCGCGAAGCCGCCGGCGCTGCGTCGGAACAGCACGTTGGAGAGCGACACGTCGCCCCAGTAGAACTCGGCGAGGTGGAGCCGCACGAGCAGCACCACGAGCGCGTCGACCAGCGACGGCAGGCTGTCGGCGGAGAGGCCGTGGGAGAACAGGCTGCGGTAGGGCAGCGAGAAGCGCAGGTGCTCGGTCAGCAGAGCAGACGGCAGCTCCTCGCCGTGCGCGTCGACGCGGCCGGTGACGACGCCCTGCGGGACGACCGCGGGCAGCCCCATCCGCTGCAGGTCGCGCAGCAGCCGGTACTCGCGGAACGCGATGTCCTCGACCGTCTCCTTGACGGCGTACACCCGGTCCTTGAGGCGCACGATCCGGACCACGTGGCGCGAGAGCCCGCGCGGCAGCGGTACGACGAACTCGTCGCCCCACTCCTCCAGCGGCACGGACCACGGCAGGGTGACGATCGCCGGGTCCGGGCGGCTGGCCACGATGCGGAGGGCCATACGGGGGAGCCTAGTGCGTGCCGTTGGTCTCCCCGCCCGGGCGGGGAGACCGTGACCTCGTCACGGAGACAACCCGAGCGAGGTCACCGACTCGCGCACGAGGTTCAGCCCGCGGCGGAGCCACCGAGCCGCGCCGCGAGCGCTCGCGCCCGCGCGGACGCCGGCAGGTCCTCCAGGGACAGGTCCTCGCCGGACGGGCCGGTGAGCGGGACCCGCCAGTTGGGGTACTCCAGGTGGGTGCCGGGCTGGTTCTGAGTACGCCGGTCGCCCACCAGGTCGGACACCGCGACGCCGAGCAGTCGGCTCGGCGAGCGGGTCAGCAGCTCGTGCAGCGCCGCGACGGTCTCCTCCTCGCCGGCACCCTCCGCGAGCAGGCCACGCGAGCGGAGCTCGGCGAGGAAGGTGTCCCGCTCGCGCTCGGTGACGGCCAGCTCCTCCTGGACCGAGCGGGTCAGCAGCCCGAGCGAGTCGCGCAGCCGGACGTGCTCGCCGGCGAGGTAGCCCGCGGTCGGCGGCAGGTCGTGGGTGGTGACGGTCGCCAGGCACAGCTCGCGCCAGGTCTCGGGCGGCCGCGGCCGGTCACCGTCCATCTCGAACCAGAGGATCGAGGTGCCGAGCACACCGCGCCCGGCGAGGTAGTCACGCACGAACGGCTCGACCACGCCGAGGTCCTCGCCGACGACGAAGGCGCCGGCGCGCTCGGCCTCGAGCAGCAGGATCGAGACCATCGCCTCGTGGTCGTAGCGCAGGTAGGCGCCCTCGGCAGCCGACGCGCCCTCGGGGATGCACCACAACCGGAAGAGCCCCATCACGTGGTCGATCCGCAGCCCGCCGGCATGACGCAGCGCGGCGCGCAGCACCGCGCGGTACGGCGCGTAGCCGAGCTCGGCCAGCACGTCGGGACGCCACGGCGGCTGCGACCAGTCCTGCCCGATCTGGTTGAACGCGTCCGGCGGGGCGCCGACGGTCAGGCCGCGGGCGAGCGCCGGTCCGAGCGTCCACACCTCCGCGCCGGCCGGGTGCACGCCGACCGCGAGGTCGGTCACCAGGCCGATCGCCATCCCGGCGTCGACGGCGGTCGCCTGGGCGGTCGCGAGCTGCTGGTCGGCCACCCACTGCAGCCAGACGAAGAAGTCGACCCGGTCGGCGAGCCGCTCGGCGGCCGCGGCGACGGCCGGGGAGGCCGGATCGCGCAGCGCGGCCGGCCACTCCTGCCCGTGCAGGTCCTCCGCGAGCGCGCACCAGGTCGCGAACTGTCGCAGCTCGGGGCCCTCGCGGTCGCAGAACGCAGCCAGCTCGGCGTCGCGCGCGGGAGTGCGCGGCACGGCGTGGACGAGGTCGAGTGCGGCGAGCTTGGCGGCGTACGACGCCTGCCGGTCGAGCAGGCCGGCCGCGTCGTCGAACGGGCCGGCGCCGAGCACCTCGACCCTCGCCCGGTCGGCGGCGGGGAGGTCGGCGAGCTTCGGGGAGGTCGGTGACCCGGACGTAGAGGGGGTTGAGGTAGCGGCGCGAGGTCGGCAGGTACGGCGAGTCCTCGACCGGCGGGACCGGCTCGGCGGCGTGCAGCGGATTGACCAGGACGAACTCGGCGCCGAGGTCGGCCCCCCACTGCGCGAGGCCGGCGAGGTCGCCGAAGTCGCCGATGCCCCAGGAGCGTGCGGAGCGGACGGAGTAGAGCTGGGTCATCAGCCCCCACACCTGCTGCGCGAGCTGCGGCGGCAGGTCGAGGCGGTCGGGCGCGAGCACCAGCAGGCCCTCGTCGGTCCGCTCGCCGCAGGTCGCCCGCAGCGTGTGGTAGCCGGTGGGGAGGTCGTCGGGCAGCAGGTACGCCGCCTCGCCGACGAGCTGGCCGTCGACGGTGCGCGGGTCCGCGTGGTGGTCGACCTGGCGGGCGGCGACGACCGCGCCGGCCTCGGTGTGGACCTCGAGGGTCAGCGGCTCGCCGTGCGGGACGTGCGCGAGCACCAGCAGCTCGTGTCCGGCGCGGCCCACGGTCACCGGCGGCAACGTCCGTCGCCACGGCGCCTCCTCGGCCGCGACCAGGGCGGCCTGGGCGGCCTCGTCGGTCGACGCGTCGACGTCCAGCGCGGCCAGCAGGGCCTGCGCGGTCGCCGCCGGCACCGGCACGTGGTTGCCCTGCCAGTCCCAGTACTCACGGGCGACGCCGTACCTGTCGGCCAGGGCGGCGAGGGCGGGCCAGTCGTCGACGGAGGTCACGGGTCCAGCCTAGGTGTCCACATCGCCCTCCTCGCGACAGGCTCCGATCGATCAGCACGACGAGCCGGCGGCGTAGCGGTGGCGGCGCAGGTGGCGTCCGCGGCCACGGTGGTGGCTCTGGTGGGTCGGCAGCGGTGAGTCGCAGTGGGGACAGACCAGCCGGACGTTGTCGAGGTGGTTGTGCGAGGAGTCACCGTCGTCGTGGTCGAGCACCAGCGTGAGCGGCTGGCCCTGCCACTCGTCGGCCCGACCGCAGCCGGCACAGCAGTAGGCCTGCTGGTCGGCGAGGTAGCGGCGGACGTAGTGGAACGGGTGGGTGCCCGGGGACCGCCTCGCCGGAGGCCGGCCAGCGCTCGACGGCGTGCTCTTGGCGCTGACGCTGTCGACCCGCGACGCTGCAGAAGCGTCGCTGTGGTCGCGCCACGAGCTCGACGCCACAGCCTTCGCACACCCTCGTGCCACGACGTCGGACACTCGCACCGACAGGGACCTGGAGCCGGTGACAGGAGTCGAACCTGCGACATCTCCCTTACAAGGGGAACGCTCTGCCAACTGAGCTACACCGGCGGGACGGGCGACATCCTAGGCGGGTCGTACCCGTTCCCGAGCCACGGCGTTCCACGTTCGGCAGGCGACACGCCGTACGACGCCTGCCGAACGTCGAGCGGCCGCACGCCGCGGGCGTCAGTCAGCCGAGCAGCTGCTCCATCCTCTCGATCTCGTCGGCCTGGGAGGCAGAGATCTGCTCGGCGAGCTCCACAGTGTCGTGGAGCTCGCCGTCGGCGATCTCCGCCTCCGCCATCTCGATCGCGCCCTCGTGGTGGGCGACCATCATCTGCAGCCACCTCTCCTCGAAGGCGTCGCCGGAGGCGTCCGCGAGCGCGTCCATCTCCTCCTGGCTGGCCATGCCGGGCATCTCGGCCATCTCGCCGCCGTGGCCGTCCTCCATGCCGCCGTGGTCGCGGGGGTTGTCGGGGACCGGCTGGTCCCAGTCCTCGAGCCAGTCCGTCATCACCTCGATCTCCCCGGTGTTCTCGGTACGGATCTGCTCGACGAGCTCGGTCAGCTCCGGCGACAGGTCGTCGCGCGGGGCGGCCGCGTCGACCATCAGCAGGGCCTGGGCGTGGTGCGGGACCATGTCGGTCGCGAAGTCGACGTCTGCCTGGTTGAACGGCTCCGACTCCGCGATCGAAGACCCCGGGCCCGTCGACTCCTCCCCGCCGCACGCGGCGAGCGTGAGCGGGAGCAGGACGGCGGCGAGCAGGGTGGTGCGGGTGTTCCTCATGAGTGTCCTCCCGGGACGAGACGGGTCTGGGCGTGCGGGAACGGCCGCCCGGCGAGCATCGCCAGGCACAGCGTCATCACGCCGGAGCCGTCGTGGTGGTCCCCAGCGGGCGACTGCCCGGACGAGCCGCGATCCCTGTGCTCACCGTGGGCAGCGGCCGCCGGGGACGCGGACACCGACGGCACGTGCTCCCCGTGGTGGGACAGCACGTGCAGCGCGAAGAGCCCGGCGACCAGCAGCGCCGCCGCGAGGACGGTGCGCCGGCGCGGGGCGAGGACGGGCCTCATCGCAGCCTCATCGGACGCGCCTGACCTCGAACTCCTCGGCGGGGCTGGCGAGCGCGTCCTGGGCGGCGATCAGCCGCAGCTCGCGCTCGCCCGACGCGAGGGTGGCCTGCAGGACGGCGTAGACGCTCGAGACGGTGCGCGCGACGGCGGTGGCCGCGGAGCCGGTCTCGTGCAGGTGGGCGGTGAACAGGGCGGCGGTGAGGTCGCCGGAGCCGTTGGCCTTCATCGGCAGCAGCGGGGTCTCGACCAGCCAGGCGCCCTCGGCGTCGACGGCCATCAGGCCGATCGTGTCGCCACCGGTCTCGACGCTCGTCACCAGGATCGTCGAGGGGCCCATCGCCATCGCGGCGTCGACGCTCTCGAGCACCTCCTCGAGCGTGTGGGGGTCGGTGCCGGTGAGGAAGCCGAGCTCGAACTGGTTGGGCGTGAGGATGTCGGCCACCGGCACCACCTGCTCGCGGATGATCGGCGGGATCTCGGGGTTGACGAAGCAGCCCGACTTCGCGTTGCCCATCACCGGGTCGCAGGTGTAGGTCGCGGCGGGGTTGGCCGCCTTGACCCGGCGGACCGCGTCGACGATCACCTCGGCGATGGCCGGGCTGCCCTGGTAGCCCGACAGCACCGCGTCGCACGCGGTGAACGCGCCGCGCTCCTCGATCCCGGTGATCACGGCGGTGACGTCGGCAGGGTCGATGAGCGGCCCGCGCCAGTTCCCGTAGCCGGTGTGGTTGGAGAAGTTCACCGTCAGCACCGGCCACACCTCGTGACCGAGGCGCTGCAACGGGAAGACGGCGGCGGAGTTGCCGACGTGGCCGTAGGAGACGTGGGACTGGATCGACAGGATGCGCACACCCCCGATCCTGCCGGTGACCCGGTCGAGGCACAAACGGCCGTCAGCGGACCCTCACGCGAAGACCTCGCCCCCGGGGATGGCCGCCAGCAGCTCACGCGTGTAGTCGGAGCGCGGGCTGTCGAAGACCTCCGCGACCTTGTCGTGCTCCACGACCGCGCCCTGCCGCATCACCAGCACGTCGTGGGCGATCAGCCGCACCACGGCGAGGTCGTGGGTGATGAACAGGTAGGACAGGCCGAGGTCGCGCTGGAGGTCGGTGAGCAGCCGCAGGATCTGGTCCTGGACCAGGACGTCGAGCGCCGACACCGCCTCGTCGCACACGACGAGTCGCGGGTCGCAGCGCGAGGGCCCGGGCGATCGCCACGCGCTGGCGCTGGCCACCGGACAGCTCGTTGGGGTGCCGCTGGGCGACGGCGCGGGGGAGTGCCACGTGGTCGAGCAGGTCGGCCACGCGGGCGCCGCCGCTCGCGACGGCCACCGGTCCGGAACACCCGCAGCGGCTCGGCGATGATGTGCTCGACGGTGAACATCGGGTTGAGCGAGGCGTAGGGGTCCTGGAAGACGGGCTGCATCGCCCGGCGGATCGCGCGGCGCTGCGACCGGGTCGCGGTCGTGACGGGCACGCCGTCGACCTCGACCTCGCCGGAGGTCGGGGTCTCGAGGCCGAGCACGATCCGCGCGACCGTCGTCTTGCCGGAGCCGGACTCGCCGACCAGGGCGGTCGTGGTGCCGGTCGGGACCGTGAAGGAGACGTCGTCGACGCGCCTGCAGCGGCTCCCGGCGGCCGCGGACCCGGAACTGCTTGTGGAGGTCGCGCACGACGAGGATCGGCCGCTCCCCCTCGACGGGCTCGGGGCGCTCCCGCACGAGGCTGGTCGCGGAGGTGGTCGAGGGCGCGGCGGCGACGAGTCGGCGGGTGTACTCGTGCTGCGGGTCGCGCAGGATCTGCCGCGCCGGGCCCGCGCTCGACGATGAGTCCCTGCGACATCACCACGACGGTGTCAGCGCGGTCGGCGGCGAGCCCGAGGTCGTGGGTGACGAGCAGCAGCGACGTGCCGGAC
Organism: uncultured Actinomycetota bacterium; assembly: GCA_963754575.1. Classification (GTDB taxonomy): domain Bacteria; phylum Actinomycetota; class Actinomycetes; order Propionibacteriales; family Nocardioidaceae; genus Nocardioides. The sequence goes on from CAVWGQ010000028.1 coordinate 434,892, forward strand.
GCGGCAGCGCAGCTCCTCGAGGTGGTCGAGGATCTGGCGCTGCACGGTCACGTCGAGCGCCGAGGTCGGTTCGTCGGCGATGAGCAGGTCCGGCCCGCAGGCCAGCGCGATGGCGATCAGCACCCGCTGCCGCATGCCGCCGGAGAACTCGTGGGGGTACTGCTTCGCCCGCCGCTCGGCGTCCGGGATGCCGGCCTCGCCGAGCAGCTCGACGGCCCGCTCCCACGCGTCGTTGCCCCGGGCCACGCCGTGGGCGACCAGCGTCTCGGCGACCTGGTGGCCCACCCGGGTGGCCGGGTTGAGGTTGGACATCGGGTCCTGCGGGACCAGCCCGACCTCCTTGCCGCGCAGCCCGCGCAGCCGCCGCGGGTCGGCGTGGGCGACGTCCTCGCCGCGGAAGGAGATCGAGCCGCGGGTGACCCCGCCGCCGGGCGGCAGCAGGTTCAGCACGGCAGCGGCGGTGGTCGACTTGCCGGAGCCCGACTCGCCGACGAGGGCGACGCGCTCACCCTCGGCGATGTCGAGGTCGATCCCGTGCAGCACCGGCGTACCGCCGTAGCTGACCTCGAGGTCGTGGATCGACAGCAGCGGGGTCCTCTCAGCGTCCGACGGCATAGCCCTGGGCTCCTCTCGGGTTGGCAGCGGCGCTCAGCTGGCCGGTGTCGGGGTCACGGGTGACGGCCGACAGCCGGCCGAGCGCCCAGTCGCCCGCCCGGGTCACGACGTGGCCCCGCGACTCGAGGGCGGCGATCACGTCCTCGCCCAGCCGGTCCTCGACGACGGCGCCGCCGGGGGTCCAGTTGCGCGGCCAGAAGGAACCGGGCATGGAGCGTCGTGTGCAGTGCGGGCGCATCGATCGCCTGTTGCGGCGTCGTGGTCGCCGACGATCGTGCGCAGCAGGTAGAGGAGCTGCCACTGGTCCTGCTGGTCGCCGCCCGGGGTGCCGACCGCGGAGAAGCGGGACGCCGTCACGCAGCAGCAGGGTCGGCGTGAGCGTGGTGCGCGGGCGCCGGCCGGGCCGCAGCGCCGAGGGCGACGCCTCGTCCAGCCAGGTCATCTGCAGCCGGGTGCCCAGGGCGAAGCCCAGGGCGGGTATGTACGGCGAGGACTGCAGCCACCCGCCCGACGGGGTGACCGACACCAGGTTGCCCCAGCGGTCGACGACGTCGACGTGACAGGTGTCGCCGGTCGTGCGACCGGCGACCGAGACGGTCGGCTCGCCCGCCCCGGCGCCGCCGTCGGCGGCTCGGTCGCCAACGGGGGGAGGTACGGAGTCCGGCCGGGCACCGTCGCCGGGCCGGAACTCGTGCGAGGCCTGCTCGCCGATCAGTGCGCGGCGGGTCGCGGCGTACTCCTCGGACAGCAGGACGTCGAGCGGGACCTGCGGGCCGTCACCGTCCGGGTCGGGGTCGCCGTACCAGGCGTCGCGGTCGGCCATCGCGAGCTTGAGCGCCTCCAGCACCCGGTGGGCGCCGTCGGCGGTCGAGGGGTCGACGCTCGTCGCGGCTCGAACCCCTCGAGGATCGCCAGCGCCTGCAGCAGCACCGGCCCCTGGCCCCACGGCGCCGGTCTTCGCCACGGTGACGCCGTGGAAGTCGCGGGTGACCGCCGGCTCGTACGACGCCCGGAACGCCGGCGAGGTCGGCGGCCGTGATCACGCCCGCGTGGTCCGTGCCCGAGGAGTGCCGGTGCGGGGTGGCGACGAAGGCCTCGATGGCCTCGGCCACGAAGCCCTCGCCCCAGGCGCGGCGAGCGGCGTCGATCCGCTCCTCCCGGGTCGACGCGTCCTGGCCGGCCTCGACCAGGCGGCGCAACGTGGCGGCGTACTGCCGGTTCGGACACAGGTCGCCCGGCTGCGGCACCTCGCCGTCGGGCAGCCAGGCCGTCGGCGGAGGTGGGCCAGTGGTCGCGGAAGAGGTCGGCGACGGTCGCGATGGTGCGCCGTGACCCGCTCGAGGAGCGGGTGGCCCTCGCTCGGCGTAACCGATGGCGAAGGCGAGGACGTCGGCCAGCTCCCAGGTGCCGTGGTCGGAGAGCAGGAGCAGCCAGGCGTCGACGGCGCCGGGCACCGCGGCGGCGAGGCCACCCGCGCCGGGCACCAGGTCGAGCCCCTCGGCCCGGAGGTGCTCGATGGTCGCGCCGGCCGGCGCCGGGCCCTGCCCGATCAGGACGCGCGGGGTGGGGTCCGTGGCGGTCGCGAAGACGGCGGTCAGGTCACCGCCGGGACCGTTGAGGTGCGGCTCGACGACGTGCAGCACGAAGCCGGCGGCGACGGCCGCGTCGAAGGCGTTGCCGCCGCGCTCGAGCACGGCCTGCGCGGACGCGCTGGCCACCCAGTGGGTCGAGGCGCTCATGCCGAAGTGGCCGCGCAGCGTCGGTCGCGTGGTGAAGGGATCGGGGCTGGAGAAGGTCACGTCAGCGCTTCGCTCGTGGTCGGGTCGAGGGCGTCGCGAAGGGCGTCGCCGAAGAGGTTGAAGGCGAGGCAGATCACCATGATCGCCAGCCCCGGGAAGATCGCGGCCGTGGGCGCCCGGAAGATGTACTGCTGGGCGTCGGAGAGCATGATCCCGAGGCTGGGCGTCGGGGGCTGGATGCCCAGCCCGAGGAACGACAGCAGCGCCTCGCCGATGACGGCGACCGGCATGATCACCGTCGCCTGCACGATCACGGCCGACAGGGCGTTCGGGAGGATGTGGGTGAGCAGGATCCGGGCGCCCGAGGCGTCGAGGCTGCGCGCCGCGAGCACGAACTCCTGCTCCTTGAAGCGCAGCGTCTCGGCGCGCACCACCCGCACCATCGTCGGCACCTGGGCGATGCCCAGCGCCACGGCGGCGTTGGTGACCGAGGGTCCGTTGATGGCGGCCAGACCGACGGCGATGATGAGGAACGGGAAGGCGAGCGTCAGGTCGGTCAGCCGCGACACGACGACGTCGACCCAGCCGCCAGTAGCCCGCGAGCAGGCCCAGCGGCGTCCCGACGAGGACGGCGAGCAGCACCGACAGCAGGCCGACCAGCAGCGAGACGCGGGTGCCGTACACGATCCGGGACAGCACGTCGCGGCCGAGGTCGTCGGTGCCGAGGGGGTAGCCCTCGGTGAACGCGCGCTGGAAGGGCAGGTCGAAGTTCACCTGGCTCGGGTCGTACGGCGCCAGCAGCGGGGCGAACGCGGCCGTGAGCACCACGAGCAGCAGCAGCACGCCGCCCGCGACGCCCAGCGGGTTGCGCAGCAGCTGCCGCAGCACCTCGCCACGGGCACGACCGAGGTCGACGGCCGGGCCGCCGGGGCCCTGGTTGTCGGCGGTGACGACGGGGGTTGCCTCGCTCATCAGGCCTTCCCTCCCACGCGGATCCGCGGATTGATGACGGAGTAGAGGATGTCGATCGCCAGGTTGATGACGATGTAGGCGAAGGTCGTGATCACCACGACGGCCTGGATCACCGGGTAGTCGCGGGTGAAGACCGAGTCCAGCGTCAGCTTGCCGAAGCCGGGCAGCCCGAAGATGCGTTCGGTGACGACCGCGCCGGAGACCAGGCCACCGAGCTGCAGGCCGATGATCGTGACGACCACGATCAGCGAGTTGCGCAGCGCGAACCGGGTCAGCACCCGTCGCTCGCGCAGTCCCTTGGCCCGGGCGGTGCGCACGTAGTCGGCCGAGAGGGTGTCGAGCATGGAGGACCGGGTCTGGCGCATGATCACCGCCGCCAGTGCGGTGCCGAGCACCAGGGCCGGCAGCGTCAGGTAGTAGAGGCCGCGCAGCGGTTCCTCGGAGACCGGGACGTAGCCCGACGCCGGGAACCACCGCAGCCCCACCGCGAGGTAGAGGATCGCCAGGATCCCCAGCCAGAAGCTCGGCACGGAGAGGCCGACCAGTGTGAAGCCGTTGGCCACCCACTCCTGCCAGCGCCCGCGCTTGACCGCGGCCACGACGCCGGCGGCGACCCCCACGAGCACCGCGACGCTGAGGGCGTACGCCGAGAGCCACAGCGTCACCGGCAGCGTGGTCGCGATCAGGTCGCTGACCGGGGTGCCGGTCGCGACCGAGGTGCCGAGGTCGCCGTGGAGGAGGTTGTCGACGAAGGAGAAGTACTGCGTCGTCAACGGCTGGTCGAGGCCGAGGTCGGCGCGCACCGCCGCCAGGGTGGCCGGGTCGGCCTCCTCGCCGGCCAGGGCCAGCGCCGGGTCGCCCGGCAGCGCACGGACGCCCACGAAGACGACGACCGAGGCGAGGAACAGCGTCACGAGCGACTGGACGAGGCGGCTGAGCAGGTAGCGGGTCACGAGTCGGCCCCGTCCACGAAGGCCGCCCGGGAGAGCCGGACGACGCCGTCGGCGTACGTCGAGACGCCGACGACGTCCTCGCTGAAGCCGGTCAGGTTGCGCTGGCGGTAGAGGTAGACGAGCGGGTCGTCCTGCTGCACGATCCGCACGACCTCGCCGTACGTCGCGGCGCGCTGGCGGGTGCCGACCTGGCGGGCGGCCCGGGTGAGCAGCCGGTCGACCCGGGGATCGCTGTAGCCGGAGTAGTTGTTGGCCGGGCCGGTGGCGAGGAAGGAGTACATGTTGCCGTGCGGGTCGATCCGGCCCGACCAGCCGAGCTGCAGCAGCGTCGAAGTCGCCGCGGGTCTGGACGTCGAGCAGGGTGGTGTACTCGACCGGCTCGATCTCGATGTCGAAGCCACCCTCCGCGACGCTGCGCCTGGATCGCCTGCGCGAGCCGCAGCGTGTCAGGGGTGTTGGAGACCTTCATGCTCAGCTTCACGGGGGTCTCGGCGCCGGCCTCCTCGAGCAGCTCGCGCGAGCGCCCGGGGTCGTACGCCGGGCACGCGTTGCTGGCCTCGGTGGCGAAGACGGTGTCGGGCGAGATCGGCGAGCACGCCGGCTCGAACCAGTTGTTGAACACCGAGTCCACCAGCGCGGCCCGGTCGAGCGACATGCTCGAAGGCCTGCCGGACCCGGGCGTCGTCGGCCAACGGCGAGTCGATCTCGCCGGGCGGCTCCCCGACACCGTCGGCGTTGCCGACGTTGAACGTGATGCCCTGGTAGCCGAGCGACCCGATCTGCAGCAGCCCGATGCCGGGCTCGCGCAGCAGCGAGTCGATCGAGGTCGGCGAGATCGAGTCGGCCACCTGGACGTCGCCGGAGCGGAGGTTGGCGGCCCGGATGTTGGCGTCGGTCATGATCCGGTAGGTGATCGAGTCGAGGCTGACCTCGTCCGCCGCGTAGTAGCGCGGGTCCTTGACCACCCGGATCGCGGTCTGGCACCCGCTCCTCGAACTTGAACGGCCCGACGCAGACGGGGGAGTTGCCGAAGTCGTCGCCCGAGCTCCTCGAGCGCACGCGGCGACATGATCATCCCGGCGCGGTCGGCCAGGGAGGCCGTGATCGGGCCGAACGGCTGCTCGTAGCGCATCTCCACGGTCTGGTCGTCGACGACCGCGACCTCCTCGACCGGACCCATCTCGGGGGCGCGAGCGGAGTCCTCCTTGGTCAGGTGGCGCTCGAGACTGGTGCGCACCGCGTCGGCGTCGAACGGCGTGCCGTCGGCGAACTCCACCCCCTCGCGCAGCGGGATCCGCACGGTCCGGCCCGTCGTCACGCAGCTCGGGGAGCGCGGTCGCGAGCTGCGGGACGAGCTCGCCCTCGGCGTCGATGTCGTAGAGCTTCTCGCAGATCGAGCTCATGACGTAGCGCGTGTAGAGCGAGGAGGAGGTCGTCGGGTCGAGCTGGTCGGGGTCGGCCGAGAGACCCATCACGAGGTCGCCGCCCTCCCGGGTCGCGACGCCCTCGGCGCTCACGGTGGTGCGGTCCTCGCGCTCCGGCGTGGCGGTCCGTGGCTGGACCGGGTAGCAGCCGGCTAGCAGCACCACCGCGAGGGCGGTGGCGGCGAGGCGGGTGGGTATGAAGGGCATCCGAGTATGCCTGGGTGACACGGTCATTCTCCTTGGGGGAGGCGGTCCGTTCGCGTCAGACTGTAGGCAATCGGGGTCGGAAGGGACTCGCCGCCGTCTCACCCAGCGGGCGCCGACGCGCTGTCGCGGCCGCGACTCACGCCATCTGGAGGGAGCGCTTCGACAGGCCCATCCAGAAGCCGTCGATCACCTGGGTGCCCGGGTCGTCGGCGGTGGTGGCGGCGCCGAGCGTGACGAAGAGCGGTGTGTAGTGCTCGACGGTCGGGTGGGCGTAGGGCATGCCCGGGGCCTTCTCGGCGTACGCCGCGAGCGTGTCGACGTCGCCGCGGGCGAGGGCTTCTGCGGCCCAGGCGTCGAAGTCGCTCGACCAGCCGGGCGCGGCCGCCTCGATCCGGAACTCCTTGAGGAACGGCAGGCCGTGGGTGAGGAAGCCGGAGCCGATGATCAGCACGCCCTCGTCGCGCAGCGGCCGCAGCCGCTCGCCGAGCGCCAGCAGCCGGTAGGGGTCGGTCGTCGGCAGCGACATCTGCAGCACGGGGATGTCGGCGTCGGGGTACATGATCTTCAGCGGCACCCACGCGCCGTGGTCGAGGCCGCGCGAGCCGTGCTGGTGGACCGGCTCGGTGTCGGGCATCATCGCGGCGACGCGGGCGGCGAGCGCCGTGGCGTCGGGCGTCTCGTAGGTCATCCGGTAGTACCTCGCGTCGAACCCGCCGAAGTCGTAGACCAGGGGCGCGCTGCTCGCGCTGAGCATCACCGGGGCGGACTCCCAGTGGGCGCTGACGATGAGGATCGCCGTCGGGCGGGGGAGGTCCGCGGCCCACGCGGCCAGCTGCCCCGACCAGAGCGGGTCGTCCAGCAGCGGCGGTGCGCCGTGGCCGAGGTAGAGGGCGGGGATGCGGGGATTCATGTGCCCCACACTAGTGCAATCTTCAACTTCATTGCCAGGCCTTCGCCCAGTCCACCGTCTCGCCGCCCTGCTCCTGCAGCAACCGGTCGACGCGGCTGAACGGCTTCGACCCGAAGAACCCGCGGTACGCCGCCAGCGGCGAGGGGTGGACCGACTCCACCCACGGCACCGGACCGAGCAACGGCTTGAGCGTCTGCGCCTGGCTGCCCCAGAGGATGGCGGCCAACGGCCCGCCCCGCCCGGCGAGGGCCCGGATCGCGCACTCGGTGACCTCCTCCCAGCCCCGGCCGCGGTGGCTGCCCGCCTCGCGGGGACGCACCGTCAGCACCCGGTTGAGCAGCATCACGCCCTGGTCGGCCCAGGCCGTGAGGTCGCCGTGCTTCGGGGGTACGACGCCGAGGTCGTCGCGCAGCTCGACGTAGATGTTGCGCAGGCTGGCCGGGATCGGCCAGACGTCGCGGTCGACGGCGAAGCTGAGCCCGATCGGGTGGCCGGGCGTCGGGTAGGGGTCCTGGCCCACGACCAGCACCTTGACGTCCGCCAGCGGCCGCTCGAACGCGCGCAGCACGAGCGCTCCCGTCGGGGAGGTAGCCGCGCCCCGCGGCCGTCTCCTCGCGCAGGAACCTGCCCATCGCCGCGATCCGGTCCTCGACCGGGGCCAGCGCCGCTGCCCAGTCGGCCGCGACGTACCCCTTCTCGACGAGGTCGGCGAGCGTGCCCATGGGGTGAGGCTAGCGGGGCCACCATTTCCCCGGATATCCGGGGAAATGGTGGGTTCTCGAGGGATCCAGCACTCCGATTTCGCTGGTTCCCCGGATATCCGGGGAACCGCGCGAGGCGACCGCCAGCCCCGCGCGCAGCGGCGAGGGCCCGGCGGGGACGCAGGGGGGTCGACCGTCCGATCGCTGATCCGGCCGGCGACGGGGTGGAGCACCACGGCCCACGCCTGGGGGAGGAACACGATCACGGCCGCCCACAGCGCGGCGATGCCGAGCGAGTCGGTGAGGTAGGGCAGCAGCATCAGCCCCGGGACCGGCCGCAGGCGCCTGTCGCCACCGACCCCGCGCCGTACCCGGTCCGCACCCCGCGGGGCAGCGCGTCGGTGGGGATGGCGCGGACGGCCAGGGCCGACGGGTCCTGCGACGCTCAGATCCCGCAGCTGGGGGCGCTCCAGGAACGGCTGGTCCGGGTGTCGACGTGGGTGTGGTCGTCGTGGCCGGGGTAGCCGGGACCGAAGATGCCGCCGAAGCCGGCATAGCGGGCGTTCGAGGCGATCGTGCAGAAGCTCGGGGTGGCGCCGTTGGCGGGCACCAGGTCGATGGCGGTGCCGTAGGTGTGCTGGCCGGTGCCGCTGCCGCCGACCTGGCGGTCGCAGGACTGGGACCGGAAGCCGGAGGTCACTCGCAGCGGCTGGTCGCCCATCCGCTGCCGCAGCGCTTCGGCCCGCCACATCGCGCGCATCAGGTTCGTCTGCACGGTCGCGGCGCTGACCGAGCCGCCGCTGTAGCCGCCGAGCCCGCAGCCGCCGTCGACCTCCGACCACGCGAAGTGGGCGGGGGTGCAGTCCGGCGTCCTGGAGGGCGTAGATCGCGTTGAAGGTCGCGGTACCGGCGACGCCGTCGGCGGGCAGCCCGTACGCCGACTGGAAGCTGGCGACGGCCTGGCGGGTCTGGGGGCCGAAGTCGCCGTCGATGCCCATGTTCACGCCGTAGCCCGCCCAGCCCGCGACGCGGATCTGGAGCTCGGCGACGTCGGCGCCGCTGGCCCCCTCGGACAGGGTGCGGCCCCACGAGTAGCACTCGTCGGCGTGGGCGGGTGCGCTGGCGACGGAGACGACGCCGAGGCTGGACAGGACGAGGACGAGACTGGCGATGAGCGCGCGAAGACGCATGAGGACTCCTGGGTTCCCGAGAGCGGAGTGGTCAGCAGCCAGACAACCGGGGGTCGTACGACGCGGTCAACCCCCGCCGGGTGACCAGCAGGTGTCAGCGGGCCAGCGAGCGGGAGCCGCCCGGATCCGTGGCGACGCCTCGGGTTGGCGCCGATGGAGTCCTTCGTGGGTGTCGGGTCCGCGACGGGGGAGTCTGCTGTGTGGTCCCCGGAGTCCGAGGACCACTGGTCGATCCACTCGTCCATGACCTCCCACGTCGTCCCGCGCGCGGCCCGGCCGGTGAGCATGCCGAGGTGCCCGCCGGGGACCACCTCGAAGCGGACCTCGGGAGAGCCGGTGAGCAGCGGGACGACCGCCTTCACGGCCGCGATCGGCGCGATGCCGTCGGTGGCGCCGCCGAAGACCAGCACCGGGGCGCTGACGTCGGCCACCGTGAGGGTGCGGTCCTCGAGCTCGAACTCCCCGCCGACGAGGGAGTTGCCCTTCACGAACCGGTGGTAGAGCTGCCCGAACGTGCGGCCGGGGTAGGCGATCATGTGGTCGGTGAACCGGTCGACCGCCTCGAGCTGGGCGAGGAAGTCGGTGTCGTCGAGGTTCTGCGCCACGGCCAACGGCTTGGTCACGAGCTTCTGGAACGACGCGAGCTGGAACGCCCAGCGCACCAGTGGCTTCGGCGCACCGCCCATCGCCTGGTAGGCCCGGGTGACCGCGCCGCGGCCCTGGGTGACGTTGAGGTGGAGCAGTGGCCGCAGCGGTGCCACCAGGGGGACCCGGGTGACGTCGAAGGGGGAGCCGACGACGCTCAGCGAGGCGATCGGCAGGTCCGGGGAGGCGGCGGCGGCGAGCAGCGTGAAGATGCCGCCGAGGGACCAGCCGACGACGTGGACCGGGCGGCCGCCCGCGTGCTCGGAGGCGCCGCGGACGGCGGCCGGGACGACCTCCTCGATCCAGTGCTCCATCCCGAGGTTGCGGTCCTTGAAGGAGACCTCGCCGTACTCCACGAGGTAGGTCGGGCGCCCCTGGCTCACGAAGTGCTCGACGAGGGAGCAGCCGCGGCGCAGGTCGAAGCACAGCGACGGTGCGGCCAACGGGGTCACCAGCAGGACCGGGTCGCCCTGCTCGCGGACCGTCGCGTGGGGTCGGTAGTGGTAGAGCTCGCGCAGCGTGCCGTCGTCGATCAGGGTGCGCGGCATCGGTCGCAGGTCGGCCAGTCCGCCGTAGAGGACCTTGTGGGCGACGTTGCCGGCCGCGGAGACGACCTGATCAGGCTTCGGGATCAGATCCATGCTCCGAAAAGTACCCCGTCCTCGACACGAGCGGTCGCGGAGCACTACACACGGACACATGACGCGACGATCGAAGCTCCAGCGCGTCGGGGTCGCCGCGGCCGCCGCCCTCGGCGTCGTCGCGGCTCGCGACCTCACCCAGAAGCAGCACGCGATCCGCCGCAACTTCCCGGTGGTCGGCCACCTGCGCTACCAGCTCGAGCGGTTCGGGCCCGAGCTGCGGCAGTACATCGTGACGTCCAACGACGAGGAGCGGCCCTTCAGCCGCGACCAGCGGCGCTGGATCTACGCCAGCTCCAAGCTGGAGAACAACTACTTCGGCTTCGGCACCGACAACGACATGGAGAACACGGTCGGCTACCCGATCGTCAAGCACCGCACGTTCGCCGGTGACGGCACCCCGACCGCCCCGCACTCCCACGAGGACGTCGTGCTGCCGTCGGCGAAGGTGCTCGGCGGACCGCGGGGACGGGCGCAGGCGTTCCGACCGCGCTCGATCGTCAACGTGTCCGGGATGAGCTTCGGCGCGCTGTCGAAGAACGCGATCGAGGCGCTCAACCGCGGGGCCGCGCAGGCCGGCTGCCTGCAGAACACCGGCGAGGGCGCGATCTCGGCGTACCACCGCAACGGTGGGGACCTGGTCTTCCAGATCGGTACGGCGTACTTCGGCTGCCGCGACGACGCCGGTCGGTTCGACCTCGGCCGGCTGCAGGAGCTGGTCGCCTCGGCCCCGGTCCGCGCGATCGAGGTCAAGCTGTCGCAGGGCGCCAAGCCCGGGCTCGGCGGGATGCTGCCGGGCGCCAAGGTCAGCGACGAGATCGCGGCGATCCGGGGGATCGAGGCCGGGGTCGACTGCGCCTCGCCGAGCCGGCACACGGCCTTCTCCGACGTCGACTCGATGCTCGACTTCGTCGAGGAGGTCGCGACCGCGACCGGGCTGCCGGTCGGGATCAAGTCGGCGGTCGGCAACCTGGAGTTCTGGGACCAGCTGGTCGAGCAGATGGTGGGTCGCGAGCGGGGCGTCGACTTCGTGAACGTCGACGGCGGGGAGGGCGGCACCGGAGCGGCGCCGATGATCTTCGCCGACTCGGTCGCCTACCCGTTCCGGATCGGCTTCGCGGAGGTCTACCGCCGCTTCGCCGAGGCCGGGCTGACCGACGACGTCACGTTCGTCGGCGCCGGCAAGCTCGGGATCCCCGAGAACGCCGTGGTGGCGCTCGCGCTCGGCGTCGACCTGATCTCGGTCGGCCGCGAGGCGATGCTCGCGATCGGCTGCATCCAGGCGCAGAAGTGCCACACCGATCACTGCCCGGTCGGGATCGCCACCCAGAACCCGCGCTACGTGCGCGGCCTCGACCCGACGCTGAAGAGCGAGCGGCTCGCCAACTACGTCACGTCGATGCGCCGCGACCTGCTCAAGGTCGCCGAGGCGGTCGGCGTCCCCCATCCGGCGCTGATCACGGCCGACGACGTCGACCTGCTCGACGGGGTGGTGAGCGGACAGTCGGTCCGCGCGGCGTACGGCTACCAGCCGGGCTGGGGCAGCGTGGGCCCCGAGCTCGCCGCGGAGGTACGCCGCCTGATGGCCGGCTGAGCGGTTATTGCTGTCCGGCTTGTGTGCTGGTTCCCCGGATATCCGGGGAACCAGCGATTTCCGGGCGCTGGATCACTCAGGAACGTACAGACTCGCTCGAGAACGTTCGCCCGAACTGGCCGAGCCCGCAGCCGAGTCCCCGCCCGGATCTCAGCCGGAGTCTCAGGTCGTCCGCGGCTGCTTCTGGTGGGGCTCGACGTCGGCCAGCCCCTTCAGGAACGACGTCGCCCACGCGGCCACGTCGTGGCGGGTGACCGTCCGGCGCATCGCCTTCATCCGGCGGGAGAGGTCCTTGTCGTCGGCGTGGTAGGCGTCGAGCAGCGCGGACTTCATGCCGTTGATGTCGTAGGGGTTGACCAGCCACGCCTGCCGCAGCTCGTCGGCGGCGCCGGCGAACTCCGAGAGCACCAGGGCGCCGTCGTCGTCGTGGCGGCAGGCGACGTACTCCTTGGCGACCAGGTTCATGCCGTCGCGGTAGGGGGTGACGACCATGATGTCGGCGGCGCGGTAGAGCGCGGCCATCTCCTCGCGCGGGTAGGAGGAGTGGAGGTAGTGGATGGCGGGGCGACCGATCCGGCCGAGGTCGCCGTTGACGCGACCGACGAGGCGGTCGATCTCGTCGCGCAGGATGCGGTACTGCTCGACCCGCTCCCGCGAGGGCGTCGCGACCTGGACGAACACCGCGTCCTCGACGTCGATCTCGCCGTCGGCGATCAGCTCGCTGAAGGCGCGCAGCCGGGCGATGATCCCCTTGGTGTAGTCGAGCCGGTCGATGCCGAGGAACACCTTGCGGGGCTCGCCGACGGCCTCGCGGATCTCCGCAGCCCGCGCCACCACCGACTCCTCGCGGGCCAGCTTCTCGAAGCCGGCGGTGTCGATCGAGATCGGGAACGCGGCGGCCTTCACGGTGCGGCCGTCGGGCAGGTAGATCAGGTCGCGGTGGGTCTTGTGGCCGACCCGCTGGCGCACCAGCCGGACGAAGTTCTGCGCACCACCGGACATCTGGAAGCCCACCAGGTCGGCGCCGAGCAGCCCCTCGAGGATCTGGCGGCGCCACGGCAGCTGGGCGAAGAGCTCGGCCGGCGGGAACGGGATGTGGAGGTAGAAGCCGATCCGCAGGTCCGGCCGGAGCTCGCGCAGCATCGCGGGCACCAGCTGCAGCTGGTAGTCGTGCACCCAGACGGTCGCGCCCTCCTCGGCGATCTGCACGGCCTTGTCGGCGAAGCGGCGGTTGACCGCGACGTAGCTGTCCCACCACTCACGGTGGAACTCCGGCTTGGCGATCACGTCGTGGTAGATCGGCCAGAGCGTGGCGTTCGACATGCCCTCGTAGAACTCCTCGACCTCCTCGGCCGAGAGGGGGACGGGCACCAGCTTGAGCCCGTCGTCCTCGAAGGGCTCGAGGTCGGTCTCGGTGCCGCCCGGCCAGCCGATCCAGACGCCGTCGTTGCTGCGCATGACCGGGTCGAGCGCGGTGACCAGGCCACCGGGCGAACGGCGCCAGCCCAGGCTCCCGTCGGGCAGCTCGACGCGGTCCACCGGCAGCCGGTTGGCGACGATGACGAGCTGGCTGCTGGGGGTCTGGGTCACCCTGCCCACCCTAGGGGCGAGACGGGCGAGCGGCGTCACCCCGGCGGAGGTCCGTCGCTGGCCCGTCGGTGGGGTAGCCCACGCCGACCTGGCGGCGTACGTCGTCCATCAGCGCCATCAGCCGCAGCGACTGCTCGTGCGGCACCAGCGGGCTCTCGCGCAGCCCGGCCCGCACGCAGCGCACCACCTCGGCCGCCTCGTTGCCGAGGCCGGTGCCCAGCAGCGGCTCGACCCCCTCGATCCGCTCCGGCGGCCCGTCGGCAGGGCGCCAGACGGCGTGGTCGGGGTGGTGGGCCGGCGCCGGCAGCGTGAGCCGGCCCGGTGTCGGTGGCGAGCACGGCGCTGCGCGGGGAGTGCGACGTCATCGAGGCGGTCAGCGCGCCCAGCGCGCCGCCCTCGTGACGGGTGGCCATCGCGACGTCGAGGTCGATCCCGCTCGGCGCGAGGTCGGCCGTCGCCGCGACCTGCACGGCCGGACCGAGCAGCAGGTCGGCGAGCGTCAGCGGGTAGATGCCGATGTCGAGCAACGCACCCGCGCCGAGCGCCGGGTCGGCGAGTCGGTCGTCGACCGCGGGGGCGAACACCCCGCCCAGGTCGGCGTGGAGCTGACGTGGCGTGCCGAATCGTCCGTCGCGCAGCCCCGCCACGACCGCCCGGACGACCGGGTGGCACGCGGTCCACATCGCCTCCATGAGGAACCGGTCCGTGCGCCGCGCGGTGGCGACCAGCTCCGTGGCCTCGCGGTGGTTGATGGTCAGCGGCTTCTCGCAGAGCACGTGCTTGCCGGCCTCCAGGGCCCCGCGGGCGTGCTCGAGGTGCAGCGCGTGCGGGGAGGCGACGTAGACGACGTCGACGTCGGGGTCGGCCAGCAGCGCGTCGTAGGAGCCGTGGGCGCGGCACCCCGGTCCGGCGTGCTTCTCGGCGAAGCGGGCGGCGCCCTCCTCGGAGCGGGACCCGACGGCCACCAGGTCGGCGCCGGGGACCTCATGCAGGTCGGTGGCGAAGCTCGCGGCGATCCGGCCGGTGGCGAGGATCCCGAAGCGGACGGGCTGGTCGTCGGACTGCGGCGAGGGCATCCCCGGAGCCTAGGAGCCCGACTCGCCGGGAAGCGAATGACACGGTTGTGGTTCGTCGCCTATCCTGAGGGCCACCACTCCCACGAGTGGACACCACCAGCACCGTGATCAGCACCGGGAGACCCCGCATGGACGCCGCGAACGCCCTCCACGGCCACCAGGCCGACGAGCAGCCGGGCCTGAGCGACCGCGACCGCGACATCCTCGAGTTCGAGCGCCACTGGTGGAAGTACGCCGGCGCCAAGGAGACCGCGGTCCGCGAGAAGTTCGACATGTCGTCGACCCGCTACTACCAGGTGCTCAACGCCCTCATCGACCGTCCCGAGGCGCTCGAGTCCGACCCGCTGCTGGTGCGCCGGCTGCGGCGGCTGCGCTCGGCCCGGCAGCGGCAGCGCTCGGCGCGCCGCCTCGGCTTCGAGATCTAGGCCGACCGTGATCAACCGCAGCCAGCGCGGCGTCGCGTTCCCCTCGCCGGTCGCGATGCTCAGCATCGTCGCCGTCGCGATGGCCGGAATCGCCTACGTCGCCACCCAGGGCGAGGAGCCCGCCGAGCGCGAGGTCACCGCCGTCGCCCAGCCCTCCACGCCGGAGCCGTCGGCGGCGCCGAAGCAGAAGCTGCCGAAGGACAAGAAGAAGAAGATCGAGCGCGACGTCGTGCGCGGCGACGTCTACGTCGAGGTCTACAACAACTCCGGCATCACCGGTCTCGCCGGTCGCTACGCCACCACCGCGGGCGACGTCGGCTGGCAGGTCGTCGGCGAGGACAACTGGGTCGGCTCGGTCCCGGAGTCGACCGTCTACTACCCCGCGCGCCTCGAGGCCGCCGGCCAGCAGCTCGCCCTCGACCTCGGCATCAACCGCACCATGCCGGCTGTCGGCGAGATGCGGCTCGACCGGCTGACGGTCGTCCTCACCGCCGACGCCGCCTGACCCGCCCCCACCCAGCCGTGGTGGGATGGGGCCATGGAGTTCACCTCCCCCGAGGCCGAGCAGCGGTACGCCGAGCTCGCAGCCGCCGCCGCACGCACGGTGGTCGGACTGGACTTCGACGGGGTGCTCTCGCCCATCGTCGAGGAGCCGTCCGAGGCCCACATCCACCCCGACGCCCGCGAGGTGCTGGTCGACCTGGCCGAGGTGGTGCGCGCGGTCGCGGTGATCACGGGCCGCCCGGCCAGGCAGGCGCTGGCGCTCGGTGACCTCGACGTGGTGGGCGCCGAGATCGGCGACCACGGCAAGGAGCTCTTCGTCTTCGGGCAGTACGGCAACGAGCGCTGGTCCTCCACGCAGCGCCGGGTCGTCTCGCCCCGCCCGCCCCACGGCCTCTCGACCTTCCAGCGCGAGCTCCCCGGGCTGCTGCGCCGGGCCGAGGCCGACGGGGCCTACGTCGAGGAGAAGGGCCTCGCGGTCGCGGTCCACACCCGTCGGCTGGCCGACCCGGGCGCCGCGCGTGACCGGTTGCTGGACCCGCTGGCCGAGCTCGCCGACCGGCACGGCCTGGTGACCGAGCCGGGACGCAACGTGATCGAGGTGCGCTCCCCGGGGATGAGCAAGGGCCACGCGGTGCAGACGCTGGTCTCCGAGCAGGCGGCCGGCGGCTTCCTGTTCGCCGGCGACGACCTCGGCGACCTCGATGCCTTCGCGGCCGTCGAGCAGCTGCGCGAGCAGGGCATGCCGACGCTGCTGGTCTGCTCCCTCTCCGACGAGGAGTCGGCGCTCGCGGACCGTGCCGACGTCGTGGTCGAGGGGCCTGACGGGGTGCTCGACCTGCTGCGGCAGCTGACCGCCGACGCCGCTCAGCACACCGACTGACCATCCACATGGCGATATGCCGTGACGCATGCTGAGACGTGCGGCGTACAGTCGTGTCCAGCTCATCGAGAGGGACTGAGGGAACGGCCCGTCGACGTCCCGGCAACCGCCACGACTGCACCACCAGAACCATCCAGCTCCACTGGTCGTGGAAACGGTGCCAATTCCGGCCCGAGGCGAGATACGCCCGGGGAAGATGAGGAGGAGGAATCCGTGAGCGCATCCCTGGTCGAGACCACCAGCCCGACCACCGACCCGACCAGCACCCGCGAGGGCGCCTTCGGGCACGCCACCGCCCTGGCCTGCCGCGAGTGCGGCCACCAGGTCACCCTGGGTCCGCACTACGCGTGTCCGGAGTGCTTCGGCCCCCTCGAGGTCGCCTACGACTTCCCGGCGGTCACCCGCGCCGAGATCGAGGCCGGGCCCCGCAACATCTGGCGCTACAAGGCGCTGCTGCCGGTGCCGAGCGACATCGAGCAGTCGCCCAACACCGAGCCGGGCTTCACCCGCCTGCTGCCGGCGAACAACCTCGCCGCCGAGCTCGGCCTCGACAAGCTCTGGGTCAAGGACGACTCCACCAACCCCACCAACTCCTTCAAGGACCGGGTCGTGGCCTGCGCGCTCAGCGCCGCCCGCGAGCTGCACGCCAAGGTCTTCGCCTGCCCCTCGACCGGCAACCTCGCCAACGCGGTCGCCGCCGCCGGCGCCCGGGCCGGGATGAAGACGGTGGTGTTCATCCCGAGCAACCTCGAGCACGCCAAGCAGGTCAACTCGGCCGTCTACACCGACTCGCTGGTCGCCGTCGACGGCAACTACGACGACGTCAACAAGCTCGCCTCGGAGATCGCCGGCGAGGAGGAGGGCTGGGCGTTCGTCAACGTCAACGTCCGCCCCTACTACGCCGAGGGCTCCAAGACGCTGGGCTACGAGATCGCCGAGCAGCTCGGCTGGCGGCTGCCCGACCAGGTCGTGATCCCGGTGGCGTCCGGCTCCCAGCTCACCAAGGTCGACAAGGCCTTCCAGGAGCTGATCACGCTCGGCCTGGTCGAGGCCAAGCCCTACAAGATCTACGGCGCCCAGGCGACCGGCTGCTCGCCGGTGTCGACGTCGTGGAAGGCCGGCACCGACGCGATCCGCCCGGTCAAGCCCGACACCATCGCCAAGAGCCTCGCGATCGGCAACCCCGCCGACGGCATCTACGTGCTCGACATCTGCCGGCGCACCGGCGGCGCCGTCGAGGACGTCACCGACGAGGAGGTCCGCGAGGGCATCCTGCTGCTCGCCCGCAACGAGGGGATCTTCACCGAGACCGCCGGCGGCACGACGGTCGCGGTGCTCAAGAAGCTCGTCGAGACCGGCCAGCTCGACACCAGCCTCGAGACCGTCGTGATCAACACCGGCATGGGCCTGAAGACCCTCGACGCGGTCTCCGACCGGGTCGGACCGGCCGCCACGATCGCACCGACGTACGCCGCCTTCACCGCCACCGGCATCGCCTGAGAGAGGACAGCCACACCATGAGCGTCTCCGTCCGGATCCCCACCATCCTGCGCACCTACACCGGGGGCGAGTCCGAGGTGAGCGCCGCCGGCGCGACCCTCGCCGAGGTGCTCGACGACCTCGACGCGTCGTACGCCGGGATCAAGGGGCGGATCCTCGACGAGCAGGGCGCGCTGCGCCGCTTCGTCAACGTCTACGTCGGCAACGAGGACGTGCGCTTCCTCGACCACCTCGCCACCCCCACGCCCGACGGCACCCAGGTCTCGGTGATCCCGGCGGTCGCGGGCGGCTGAGCCGTCAGGGTCAGTCCGCCCCGGTGGTCGTGACCTCCCTGCCGTTGGGGACCAATCGGCGGGGTCGTGACCCCGAAATCTGTTGTTGGTGACCAATCGACGTCACCTTCCGTTCACGGCCGTCTGGTTGAACGGGGCCGTGCACAGACAGGGTTGGTGGGTGGTGGGCGCCTCCGCCGCCAGCACGTACGCCGCGCGCACGCTGCTCCAGCACCAGGCCGCCGTCGCACGCCGCCTGATCGGCAAGCCCCACGGGGAGGACGCCGTGGACGCCGACCGGGTCTGGAGGAAGTCCTACGGCGACCCGGTCGACCTGCTGCTGCTCGGCGACTCGATCGCGGCGGGGCTGGGTGCCGAGCGGCGCAAGGACACCCTCGGCGGTCGACTGGCGCGCGGCTTGGCGAAGCAGACCCACCGGGTGCCGGTGGCCGACTCGGTGCAGCACCTGCGGTGCAACGTCGCCTCGAGCGGCGGCTGCTGGTTCAGGGTCGGGGTGAACTTCGACTCCGGGAGCTCGGTCAACGACTCCACCACCTGGACGGCGAAGATCGAGGGCGAGCCGGTGCGCCTGATCGAGTGACCCGGACGGGTGGACCCCGCCCGGCGGAACTCGGGTGTCGTTCAGCAGGGAGGTGCCACCGTCGTGCACCGTGCTGTCGTCGTCGCTCTGAGCCCGTCCGAGCGCTGATCCGTCCCGTGGATCCGTTTGCACTCGACCACCCCGAGTGCTAAACATGAGGCTGGCACTCGTAGCATGAGAGTGACAACACCACCCAGTCCTGACGCGGTGACGTTGAGGTCCGTGTCCGGTCGGCGAGCAGGGTTCGCCGGTCCGGGCGGGCCGTCCGTCGCGGGCAACCCACCGGGTCACCACAGACTCCCAGAAGGAAGTTTCAGGAGTTATGCCGAAGCTGATTGCTTTCAACGAGGAGGCCCGCCGTGGCCTCGAGCGTGGCATGAACACGCTCGCCGACGCGGTCAAGGTCACGCTCGGCCCCAAGGGCCGCAACGTCGTGCTGGAGAAGAAGTGGGGAGCCCCCACGATCACCAACGACGGTGTCTCGATCGCCAAGGAGATCGAGCTGGAGGACCCCTACGAGAAGATCGGCGCCGAGCTCGTCAAGGAGGTCGCCAAGAAGACCGACGACGTCGCCGGTGACGGTACGACGACGGCGACCGTGCTCGCCCAGGCGATGGTCCGCGAGGGCCTGCGCAACGTGGCCGCGGGTGCCAACCCGATGAGCCTCAAGCGTGGCATCGAGGCCGCTGTCGAGGCCGTGTCGGAGCAGCTGCTCTCGATGGCCAAGGACGTCGAGACCAAGGAGCAGATCGCCGCGACCGCGTCGATCTCCGCCGCGGACGCCACCGTCGGCGAGATCATCGCCGAGGCGATGGACAAGGTCGGCAAGGAAGGCGTCATCACCGTCGAGGAGTCGAACACGTTCGGCCTCGACCTCGAGCTGACCGAGGGCATGCGGTTCGACAAGGGCTACATCTCGGCCTACTTCGTCACCGACCCCGAGCGCATGGAGACCGTGCTGGAGGACCCCTACGTCCTCATCGCCAACTCCAAGGTCAGCAACGTCAAGGACCTGCTGCCGCTGCTCGAGAAGGTCATGCAGTCCGGCAAGCCGCTGCTGATCCTCGCCGAGGACGTCGACGGCGAGGCGCTGTCCACGCTGGTCGTGAACAAGATCCGCGGCACCTTCAAGTCCGTGGCCGTCAAGGCCCCGGGCTTCGGTGACCGCCGCAAGGCCATGCTGCAGGACATCGCGATCCTCACCGGCGGCCAGGTCATCTCCGAGGAGGTCGGCCTCAAGCTCGAGAGCGCCGGTGTCGAGCTGCTCGGCCAGGCCCGCAAGGTCGTCATCACCAAGGACGAGACCACCATCGTCGAGGGCTCGGGCGACGCCGACCAGATCGCCGGTCGGGTCAACCAGATCCGTGCCGAGATCGAGAAGTCGGACTCCGACTACGACCGCGAGAAGCTCCAGGAGCGCCTCGCCAAGCTGGCCGGCGGCGTGGCCGTCATCAAGGTCGGCGCGGCCACCGAGGTCGAGCTCAAGGAGCGCAAGCACCGCATCGAGGACGCCGTGCGCAACGCCAAGGCTGCCGTCGAGGAGGGCATCGTCGCCGGCGGCGGCGTCGCCCTGCTGCAGGCTGCCGAGGCCGCGTTCGAGAAGCTCGACCTGACCGGGGACGAGGCCACCGGCGCCGCCATCGTGCGTGCGTCCACCGAGGCCCCGCTCAAGCAGATCGCGGTCAACGCCGGCCTCGAGGGCGGCGTCGTCGTGGAGAAGGTCCGCGGCCTGACCCCGGGCCACGGCCTCAACGCGGCCACCGGCGAGTACGTCGACATGGTCGCCGCCGGCATCCTCGACCCGGCCAAGGTCACCCGCTCGGCGCTGCAGAACGCCGCGTCGATCGCCGCGCTGTTCCTCACCACCGAGGCCGTCGTGGCCGACAAGCCCGAGAAGTCGCAGCCCATGCCGGGCGGCGGCGACATGGGCGGCATGGGCGGCATGGACTTCTGAGTCCGGCACCCAGCCACTGAACACTCACCGGGCCCCGACCACCGCAAGGTGGTCGGGGCCCGGTGCTGTGCTGGAGCCTCGCCGACCCGCGGCGTGTACCTGAGAACTACCCAGAGGGCGTTCCCAGGCACACGCCGCGGTCTGCGGAGCGGCTCAGAGCGGGGAGAGCCAGGTCGCGCCGGGCAGGTTGCGCAGGACGCCGTACGCCAGCACGCCCGCCAGCAGCGTCCAGATCGCCCACGGCGGGAGGCTCGTGGAGCGGGGGGCGGGGCGGCCGGTGGTGCGCAGCACCCAGGTGACCAGCGCCAGCACCAGGTAGGGCAGCGCGAGCAGGATGGCGGGGTTGCGGGCGAGGCTGCCCGCGAGGTCGCCGTGCAGCAGGTCGTGGATCGCCCGCAGGCTGCCGCAGCCCGGGCAGAACAACCCGGTCGTGGCGAGGAACGGGCAGGTGGGGTAGTGGCCGCCCTCGTGGGGGTCGACCGAGTACAGCACCAGCCCGGCCGCGGCGGCGGCCACCGTGGCGGCGGCCGGGGCGGTCCAGGCAGGCAGGAGCCCGGCCCACCGGCGGGTGCCGGTGGGCTCGGGGTCGAGCTGGAGCGTCATGGTGACGGGTCCGATCAGTACTCGGTCATCGATCCGCTCATGGAGACCGCGCCGCCGAGCAGCAGCAGGATCCACAGCACGGCGCCGATGGCGCCGATGACGGTGCTCCACAGGGCGAACGAGCGCGCCTTGCGCGACGACTCCTGCGCGCCGGCCTGGTCGCCGGAGGCCCACTTGGAGTTGACCTGGGCCGCGAACACGATGGACACGATGCCCAGCGGCAGGCAGCAGAAGATGGTGGAGATGATCGCCCACACCAGGTGGTTGGGCGGCGGCGTACCGCCCCCTCCGCCGTACGTCGGACCCGTCGGCGGCGGGCCGTAGGCCCCGCCCTCGTTCGAGCCGTAGCCCCCGTTGGACGGGGGTGTCGTGTCAGACACCCCGAGTGCCGTTCATCTCGCACGCGTCTGTTCGCGGTCGTGCCCGGACCTTATCGAGGTCAGGCGGGTCGGTGCGGCAGATCCGCCGGTGCCCGACCCGAGGATCGCCCGGGCCCCGTTGGTCGGCGGTCGCGTCACCGCCCGCCCGGCACACTGGGGCACATGCGCACCCGGCTGGCGGTCGCCGCCCTCGCCCTCGTGGCGAGCGGCTGCAGCGCGCCGGCCGAGGAGACCAGCAGCCCTCCGCCGGCTGAGGACCTCGAGCAGCAGCCCGACCGCCGAGCCCGAGCCCAGCGAGGGCCCAGCGAGGCGCCCAGCGAGGGCGCCGAGCCGGAGAAGGGGGACCGCGAGCGGGCCGAGGACCGGCTGCCCGGACGTCCCGGACCGGCTCTCGCTGCCGGCGCTGATGCGCGAGCGGCCCAGCGGTGGCCGCCCCCGGATCACGGCGACCGAGCTCGAGACCGACGCCTACACCCGTCACCAGGTCGTCTACCGCAGCGGTGACGTCGACGTGTCCGGCGTGCTCCTCGTCCCGCAGGGGCGCGGCCCGTTCCCTGCGGTCGTGCTCAACCACGGCTACATCGACCCGGCCTACTACGTCACCGGGCAGGGGTTGGCCCGCGAGCAGGACGCGCTGGCGCGCGCGGGCTACGTCGTGCTGCACACCGACTACCGCGGGCACGCCGCCTCCGACCCGGTCTACCCGCGGGAGCGCGAGACCCGGATGGCCTACACGCGCGACGCGATCAACGCGGTGCCTGCCCTCCGGAAGCTGCCGTACGTCGACGACGACCGGCTCGCGATGCTCGGTCGCTCGATGGGCGGCGGGGTGACCATGAACGCCCTGGTCGCGCACCCCGGGCTGGTCGACGCCGCGGTCCTCTACGCCTCGGTGAGCTCGCGCGCGATCGAGAACGTCCGCCACTTCACCGAGGCGAGCCGGCCCGAGGCCGCGCAGGCGCTCTACGACGAGTTCGGCACCCCGCAGCAGGAGCCGGCGTTCTGGCGCGGCATCTCCGCACGCTCCTACTTCGGCCGGATCACCGAGCCGGTGCTCAGCCACCACGGCAGGGTCGACGCCACCTGCCCGCCGATCTGGGCGACGCAGACACAGGCGGCGATGCGCGAGGCCGGCGTCGACTCCGAGCTGGCGTGGTACCCCGGCGAGGACCACGCGTTCTACGCGCTGTGGCAGCAGTCGATGGACCGCACGATCCGCTTCCTCGACCGCGAGCTGAGGACCTGACCGGTTCCGGTCCGGGTCCGAATGCGGTGCGGCGGTGTGGGAGCGTGGGCGGGTGGCCACCGAGGACGCCGAGCGCGTGCGATTCGAGGCGCTGGTGCGTGACGAGCTGCTCGAGCCGCTGCGGCGGTTCCTGGCCCGGCGTACGGACCCCGCGACCGCGGACGACGTGCTCTCCGAGACGCTGCTCGTGTGCTGGCGGCGCCGCGACGAGCTGCCCGACCCCGCGCTGCCCTGGGCGTACGGCGTCGCGCGCCACTGCCTCGGCAACGCCGACCGGGCGGCCCGCCGGCAGCGGGTGCTGGCGGGCCGGATCGGCGCCGTCGACCGGCCCCGCGACGTCCCCGGCCCGGGGGAGTCGGGCGAGCGCGACGGGGCGCTCCACGACGCGCTGCGGCGGTTGCGCGGCGAGGACGCCGAGCTGCTGCGGCTGTGGGCGTGGGAGCAGCTGGGGCCGGGCGAGATCGCGATCGTCCTGGGCGTCTCGCCGAACGCCGTCAGCATCCGGCTGCACCGGGCCCGGTCGGCGCTGCGCGAGGAGCTCGGAAAGATCGAGAAGGTTGCCGGACATGAGGAGTCAGGAGGTGCCCGGTGAGTGAGGACCAGCCCGAGGACGCGCTGTCGGCGCGGCTGCGTGCCGCCGACCCCGCCGTCGACCTCCCACCCGCCGACCCCGACCGGGTCGCCCGACTCCTGGAGGACGCCATGAGCGACACCACCGCCCCCGTCTCTGTCCCCGCCCGCACCCGTCGCCCCGTCGCCTGGCTGGCCGCCGCTGCGGTCGTGCTCGTCCTCGGCGGGGTCGGTCTCGCCGCCACGCTCGGTGGCGGCGACGACCCGGCGACGCCGCCCACCGCCGGGGAGACGACGGGGTCGACCGAGGAGGACGAGCCCACCGTCACCACCCTGTCCCTCGGCGGTGCGTCACCCGGGCGCTGCATGGTGCCGAGCCCGGACGTGCTCGGCGGGGCGGCGTACGCCGTCGACGCCGAGGTGGTCGCGGTCGAGGACGGGCGGGCCACGCTCCAGCCCACCCAGTGGTACGCGGGCGAGCCCACCGACGAGGTCGAGGTCGCCGCCGGCTCGGAGGACCTGACCGCGTTGATCGGGGCGCCGCAGTTCGAGACCGGCGACCGCTACCTCGTGGCTGGCACCGTCGACGGGAACGTGATGGTCTGCGGGTTCAGCGGCCCGTGGTCCGAGGACCTCGCCCAGCTCTACGCCGAGGCGTTCGGGACGTGACGGCGCTGACCGGGGCGCACGGCCTGCTCCTCGCGGCCGGTGCCGGCACCCGGATGGGCCGGCCCAAGGCGCTGGTGACCGGCGAGGACGGCACCCCCTGGCTGGTGCACGGCATCGCCACCCTGCGCGACGGTGGCTGCGGCGACGTGACCGTGGTGCTGGGCGCGGCCGCCGACGAGGCCGCGGCGCTCGTGCCCGACGGCGTCGACGTCGTGGTCGCCGACGACTGGGCGAGCGGGATGAGCGCCTCGCTGCGCGCCGGCCTCGACGCGCTCGCCGGGTCCGCGGGCGGACCTCGCCCTGGTGACGCTCGTCGACCTCCCCGACGTCGCACGCCGACGTCGTGCGCCGCGTGCTCGCTGCGGCCACCGGCGACCACCACCCTGGCCCGGGCCACCTTCGACGGCCGCCCCGGTCACCCGGTGGCGCTGGGCCGCGACCACTGGTCCGGCGTGACCGGCGCAGCCAGCGGCGACGTCGGCGCCCGCGACTACCTCGCCACCCACGACGTGCTGGACGTCGAGTGCGGTGACCTCGCCACCGGCCGCGACGTCGACCGCCCTCCCGCCCTGAGCACCAACCTCCGGCCAACACCCCCGCCGTAGCCTTGCGGCATGGCCCTCACCCCGGCGACCAGCGCCCTCCGACCGCGCCCCCGCCAGTGCCTCCGACCTCGCCGACCGGCTCCGCGCGACCGGCTACCTCGCCGACGACGAGCTCGCCACCGTCGGCTTCCTCGCGCTGCGGATGCAGCGGCCGCTGCTGCTCGAGGGTGAGCCGGGCACCGGCAAGACCGCGCTGGCCGAGGCGATCGCGCAGGCGCTCGAGCTGCCGCTGATCCGGTTGCAGTGCTACGAGGGGATCGACGCCAGCCAGGCGCTCTACGACTGGGACTTCCCGCGCCAGATCCTGCACCTGCGCGCGCTCGAGGCGGTCCGCGGCGAGGAGCCGGCGGACGCCCAGGAGGCGGAGAAGAGCCTGTACGACGAGCGCTTCCTGCTCGCCCGACCCGTGCTGCAGGCGCTGCAGCAGGCACCCGCGGTGCTGCTCGTCGACGAGGTCGACCGGGCCGACGACGAGTTCGAGGCGTTCCTGCTCGAGGTGCTCTCGACCTACCAGGTGAGCATCCCCGAGCTCGGCACGGTCGCGGCCGCCGAGCCGCCGATCGTGGTGCTGACCTCCAACCGGACCCGCGAGCTCCACGACGCGCTCAAGCGCCGCTGCCTCTACCACTGGATCGAGCACCCCGGCCTCGAGCGGGAGCTCGCGATCGTCCGCAGCCGCGCGCCCGAGGTGAGCGAGACGCTGGCGCGCCAGGTGGTCGCGGTGGTCCAGCAGCTGCGCACCCGCGACGACCTGCTCAAGCCGCCCGGCGTCGCCGAGACCCTCGACTGGGCCCGCGCGCTCGACCACCTCGGCACGACCGACCTCGACCTGGAGTCCGCGGCGTCGACGCTCGGCGCGCTCGTGAAGTACCGCGAGGACAGCGACCGGGTGAAGCAGGCCCTCGACCGGATGCTGTCGCGATGACGCCGGCCGGCGACCACGAGCAGGCGCGGCGACGAGGTGCTGCTGGCCTTCACCCGCGCGCTGCGTGCCGCCGGCCTCGGCGTCACCCAGGACCGCGCCCACGACTTCCTGGCGGCCGCGGCGCTGCTCGGCGTCGAGGACCGCCGCGACACCTACTGGGCCGGCCGGGCCACGCTCTGCGCCGCCCCGGACGACCTGGTCCGCTACGACCAGGTCTTCGAGGCCTACTTCGACGCCCGCGACGGGCTGCCGCGCACGACGCGGGCCGAGCGCCCCTCCACCCCGGTGTCCGTCCTCCCCGAGCGCGACCCCGAGGGGGGCGACGGCGGGACCGAGGAGGAGGAGGCGGTCCGGGCCGCGGCCAGCGGGGCCGAGGTGCTGCGCCACCGCGACGTCGCCGCGCTGACGGCCGGCGAGAAGCAGCGGCTGGCCGCGATGTTCGCCCAGCTGGAGTGCCGACCTCCGCGGCGGCGTACGGCCCGGCACCGGAGGTGGCACCGCGGCGAGGTCGACGCCCACCGCACCCTGCGCGACACGCTGCGCCGGATGGGCGAGCCCTCCGACATCGCGTGGCGGCGGCGCGGCACCCGCGCGCGGCGGGTGGTGCTGCTGGTCGACGTGTCCGGCTCGATGAGCGGGTACGCCGACGCGCTGCTGCGCCTCGCGCACCGGATGACCCAGACCGGCGGCTCGTCGGTCGAGACCTTCACCGTCGGCACCCGGCTCACCCACCTCACCCGCGCGATGCGGCTGCGCGACGCCGACCGGGCGATCGTCGCGGCCGGCGACACCGTCCCGGACTGGTCGGGCGGCACCCGGCTCGGCGAGACGCTGCAGATGTTCCTCACCCGCTGGGGCCAGCGCGGCCTGGCCCGCGGTGCCGTCGTCGTCGTCTTCAGCGACGGCTGGGAGCGCGGCGACCCGGCCCTGCTGGGCGAGCAGCTCGCGCGGCTGCAGCGGATCGCGCACCGCGTGGTGTGGGTCAACCCCCACCGGGGCAAGGTCGGCTACGAGCCGGTGCAGGCCGGCGTCGTCGCCGCGCTGCCCCACTGCGACCACTTCGTCGCCGGCCACTCGCTGGCGACCTTCGCCGAGCTGACGGAGCTGGTGTCCCGTGCGTGACGTCCTGAGCGAGCTGCTGCAGTGGTGGGAGGCCGGCGAGACCGTCGGCGTCGGCACCGTCGTCGCGACCTTCCAGTCCGCCCCGCGCCCGGCCGGCGCCTCGATGCTGGTCGGACCCGACGAGACCGCGGTCGGCTCGGTGTCCGGCGGCTGCGTCGAGGGCGCGGTCTACGAGCTCGCGCAGACGGTCGTCGAGTCCGGCGAGCCGGTGCTCGAGCGCTACGGCGTCTCCGACGACGACGCGTTCGCCGTCGGGCTGACCTGCGGCGGGCATCCTCGACGTCTACGTCGAGAAGGTGAACCGCGAGACGTTCCCGGAGCTCGGCGAGATCGCGGCCGACATCGAGGCCGGACAGCCCGTCGCGCTGGCCACGGTGATCGAGCACCCCGACCCGGCCTGGCTGGGCCGGCGCCTCGTCGTACGCCCGGACGAGTCGGTGGCGGGCAGCCTCGGCTCGCCGCGCGCCGACGACGCGATCCGCGACGACGCGCTCGGCCAGCTCGCCCAGGGCCACAACGCGACGCTGAGCTACGGCCCCGACGGCGAGCGCCGCGGCGAGGGGATGCGGGTCTTCGTCTGGGCGTTCGCCCCCAAGCCGCGGATGCTGGTCTTCGGGGCCATCGACTTCGCCGCCGCCGTGGCGCGGGTCGGCTCCTTCCTCGGCTACCACGTGACGGTCTGCGACGCCCGGCCCGTGTTCGCCACGAACAGCCGCTTCCCCGAGGCCGACGAGGTGGTCGTCGACTGGCCCCACCGCTACCTCCCGGCGGAGCTCGAGGCCGGCCGGATCGACCGGCGCACGGTGCTCGCGGTGCTCACCCACGACCCCAAGTTCGACGTCCCGCTGCTCGAGGTCGCGCTGCGGCTGCCCGACGACGAGCGGCCGGCGTACGTCGGGGCGATGGGGAGCCGTCGCACCCACGACGACCGGCTCGAGCGGCTCCGCGAGGCGGGGCTCACGGACAAGGAGATCGACCGGCTCTCCAGCCCGATCGGGCTCGACCTCGGCGCCCGGACGCCGGAGGAGACCGCGGTGAGCATCGCGGCCGAGATCATCGCGCTGCAGTGGGGTGGCTCCGGCGGTCGGCTCGCCGGCAGCGAGGGTCGGATCCACCACTGAGCCACGTCCTCCGTCTACCCTCGGGCTCGTGACGGAGTACCAGGTGACCCGGTGGCGCGAGCTGCCGTCGATGGTCGCGGCGCGGTCTGCCGACGCGACCGTGAAGGTCCAGCTCGCGCCCCGGTTCCAGGAGGCGATCGACGAGGCCGCCATGCGGCTCGGCGACACGGGGGCCGACGACTACCTCCTGGGGTGGGAACGCTCGCCGTGGACGGAGGCCGACGGTACGCCGGACGAGGTGCTCGATCGGGTGGCCGCCTCGCTCGACGCCGCGTGGCCGGCCGACGCGATCACGGCGTACCTCGACACGCTCGGCCCGCCGGGCGCGTAGCGCTCAGCGCTCAGCGCTGGAGGGGGAGCCGGAGGATGACCTCGCCCTGCGAGTCGACGTCGCCCCGGGGCACGAACCCGAGCTTCGCGTAGAACCCCGCGGGCCCGCCCTCGCCCGGCACGTAGCTGGTCAGCAGCTCCTCCGCGCCCTCGGCCCGCAGCAGCTCCACCACCTGGCGCACGACCTCCCGGCCGTAGCCACGACCCTGGTGGCGGTGGTCGATGAGCAGCTTCCACAGGAACCACGGGCCGTTGAGGTCGGGCGGCTGCGGCTCGATGTCCCAGCTCAGCATCACGAAGCCGACCGGCTGGTCGCCGGCGTACACCGCCCGGAACCAGGGGTTCCCCTCCGGGTGCTCCGCCGCCTCCCGGAACGAGTAGGCGACCGTGCTCACGAACTGCTCCTGCGCCGTGGTCGTGCGTACGCCGAGGACCGCCTCGCGGTTGTCCTCGGTGACTTCACGCAGCTCGACCGTCATCCGTCGGACGCTACTCCCGCTCG